>NZ_BAAAZD010000001.1:700000-1584951 GCF_039536725.1 Sphingomonas humi | reverse complement strand
GATCGGCTGGTGCAGCTACGGCCATGTCGTCGTTTCCCCCTGGTATCGAACAGCAGCGCGGCGACCGCCTGCTAGAATGAGCACTCCATGCCTGCCGGCATATCCTGCCGCGCAAGCCGCGCAATCTTGAGGTTGAGCGGACCTGCGCTGCTGATCGACAGCGTCCGGCCCGTCGCGGGCGCGCAGGCGCTGGTGATCACCATTTCTCGCCAGCCCTTGCCGGCCGATGCCTTGAGCCCACCGGTGATATCGATCGCCTTGCCACCCGTCCTCAGCGTGACCGCGGCAGTCGGAGCATCGGCGATCTGGTACACCAGGCGGAACCCGCCCTTGCCGCGCGCAGCGTCGGCAAAGGTCAGCGTCGACCCTGGCGCAAAGCTGATCTCGCGCGCGTCTTCCTGGCGATTGCGATCGATGCCCCTGGCAACAATCCCGGTGCCAGTGCCGCGTAGGTTGGGCAGCAGGACGTCGCCGCCCCGGGCGGTGATCCCGGCGCCAAGTCGCCCGAGGTCGAACCATTCGGCCGACCGCGTATCGAGGATCGGGCAGGCTTCGGACAGTTTCGCCAGTCCGCCCAGCTGACCGAACGACAGGCCGTACCCGCGCTCGAACAGCGCTCCCTGCGGCCCATTGACCGGCTGGCCGGTGCAGGCGGCAGGCCAGCTGAACGACAGCCGTCCCGTCGGCGCGCGGCGGCCATAAAGCATGTCGGCAACGCCCGCCCCTTCGCCGCCCGGAAGCCAGCTTGCGACAAAGGCGTCGGCGGCGTTCAGTTCGCGGTTCATCCACAACGGGCGCCCCGACAGGAACAGCGCCACGGTCCGGATCCCGGCCTTGCGATACTTGCGCAACAGGTCGAGCCCTTCGCTATCGGCGAAAACGAGGTCCTTCCGGTCGCCTGCGAACTCGGCATAGGGCTTCTCGCCGAACACCACGACCGCGACGTCGGGCCTGGCCGAAAAGCTGCCGTCCGGCGACAGCGTCGCCTTCCCGCCGGCCTGCGTCGCCGCGTCGCGAAGCCCGGCCCAGATCGACGTGGCGCCGGGGAAGCGCGCGTTGGTCAGTTCCTCGCCGCCCTGCCAGGTCAGCGTCCATCCGCCCGCGGCCTGCGCGATGTCGTCGGCCGCGCGGCCGGCAACGAGGATCGACGCCCCCGGCTTGAGCGGCAGCACGCCATCGTTCTTGAGCAGCACCTGGCTCTTCGCCACCGCTTCGCGGGCAAGCGCGCGATGTTCGGGCGATCCGAGCAGCGACAGCTTGCCGCCGTCGAACCGCTCCGACGGCCGCTTTGCGCCAGCGTCGAGCAGCCCGGCGCGAAGCTTCATCCGCAGCACGCGGGTGACCGCTTCATCCAGCCGGGACATCGGGATCGTCCCGTCCTTCACCTGCGCCAGCAGGCTGGCGTGAAGTGCCTTCGCGTCGTCCGGCACCATGTAGATGTCGAGCCCGGCGAGGAGCGCCTGGGGACAGTTGGAATTGGTGCAGCCGGGGATCTGCGCATGTCCGTTCCAGTCGCCGACAACGACCCCCGTGAAGCCCATCCTCCCGCGCAGTAGGCCGGTCAGCAGCGGTTGGTTGCCGTGCATCTTGGTGCCGTTGATCGAATTGAAGCTGGCCATCACCGCTTCGACCCCCGACGCGATCGCCGCCGGATAGGGACGCGCGTGGATCGCCTCGAGGGCGGCGATGTCACCATCGACATTGCCCTGGTCGACACCCTGCGCGGTGCCGCCGTCGCCGAAGAAATGCTTGGCGGTGGCGATCACATGGCCCTGTCCGATGTGGCCGGTGGGGCTCGTCTTGCCCTGCAGGCCCTCGACCAGCGCCGCGCCCAGCTCGACGACGATCGCGGGATCTTCGGAATAGCTTTCGTAGGTCCGCCCCCAGCGATCGTCCTGCGCGACCGCCACGGTGGGCGAGAAATTCCAGTCGATGCCGGTGGCGGCAATCTCCGCCGCGGTAGCAGCGCCGATCCGGCGGACAAGGTCGGGGTCGCGCGCCGCGCCAAGGCCGATATTGTGCGGGAAGATGGTCGCGCCGACGACATTGGTATGGCCGTGGACCGCGTCGGTTCCCCAGATCGCCGGAATCGCCGGCTCGCCACCGGGAAGCGGCGCGGTCGAGGCATCCCACATCTCGTCGGCAAGCTTCAGCCACGCCGCCGCGGGGGCGAACTCATCGCCATAGGGTCCGCCATTGCCGCCATTCAGGTAGCTGCCATAGCGGTAGGTCCGCATCTCCTCGGGCGTGACCGAATTGATCTGCGGCTGGATCAACTGCGCGACCTTGCGCTCGAGCGACATGCGCGACAGCAGCGCGGCGATGCGTGCGTCATCGGATTGCGGTTGCTCAGGGGTGGCGGCGGGAGGGACTGCTGCAACGGGTGCCGGACGCTCGGCAGTGTTGCAGGCCGCAATCAGGCTAGCCCCACTGAGCACCGCCAGCGATTTCCACATTCGTCCCGCCACGCAACCGGCCCCACTCTTGAGAACGTTCTCAAGAACGTCTTGCATGCACCTTACGGTTTTGCAAGCGACTAAACCGGGCGCGACATGCCGATCAGCAGGATCGTCGCGGCGGCGGCAAAGGCGGCCAGTGCGATGAACAGTCCCGTGAAGCCGAAATGGGGCACCAGCGCGAGGGTCAGCCAGGGCGTCACCAGCGACGGCGCGGTGTTGGTGAGGTTGAACAGGCCAAGGTCGCGCCCGCGCGATCTGGCCCGCGGCAGCACCCGCAAGGTCTGCGCGCTGTGCAGCGACAGGAAGACCGACGCGGCAAGTCCGAACAGCATGTATCCGGCGATCGCGGTCCCAAGGCCCGGCGCTCCCGCCATGACCAGCAAGCCGATCGCGGCGGTCCCCGCGCACAGGGCCAGCGGCGTGAAGGGCCGGTCGTGGCGATCCGCCCAGCGGCCGGCGCCAAGCGCCAGCGGGACGGCGCCAAGCAGGATCAGCCCGAAGATCTGCGCCACCTGCGCGTCGCTCATCCCCGGGTCGATGCTGCGCAGCCAGAACAGGAGATAGGCGAACAAGGCGGCCTCCGACACCTGCACCATCAGCCGCGCCAGCCACATCCGCGCAACCTCGCCGCGAGGTCGGCGGCGGGCATGATCGACACTTCCTTCCACGCTCGAGATCGCAACGGTCCGCGGGCGGCCGACCAGCAGGACGGGCGTCACACACAACACAACCAGCAGCGCGACCAGCCACAGCCGCGTGTCGGCAGCGGCAAGGCCCGGAGCCGTCACCAGCACCCCTGCCCCGGCCCCGGCCGCCGGGGCGAAGGACAAGAGGCCGCCCAGCGTCCCTTTCTGCGCGTCGGGCACCTCGTCCCCCGCCCAGGCGGCGAGCGGCGCAAGCATCATGTTGAGCGCGACCTGCCACGCGACCAGCAGGAGGATGACCGCCGACGCGCTCACCACCGCGCCGAAAGCGCCAAGCAGCAGGCACGACGACACTAGCCCCGCCGCGATCCACGGCACGCGTGCCCTGGTCACGTCGCTCGCCCAGCCGAAGGTGATGTTCGAAACGCTTGCCGCCACCGCGCCTGCGAATGTCGCATAGGCCAGCAGGGCGATATCGCCGGTGCCGGCCATGGCGGTGACGCGGGTCGGCAGGAGGATGGTCAGGAACGGAACATAGGCGATCGCGCCCCCGGCCACGGCCAGCGCGTACAACCAGAGGAAACGCCGCGACTGGAGCGCTTCGCCGCCCGCCTCAGCCGGCAACCGGCACCGGCCCGGTGGAAGCGCGCTCGATGAGGCGGGCGGGGATGTTCACCGGCCGCGCAAGCAGTTCTTCTCCCCGGCTTTCGGCGATCAGCAGCTCGACCGCGCACGACACCGTTTCGGCAATCGGCTGGTCGATCGCCGTCAGCGGCGGGTTGGCGAAGGTGGTGACGGGCGTGTTGTCGAAACTGACGATCGACAGGGCGGCCGGGACGGCAATGTCCATCTGCGCGGCGGCGTCCAGCGCGGCCAGCGCCATCTGATCGTTACTGGCGATGATCGCGGTCGGCCGGGGCGATAGTTCGAGCAGCGCGCGGGCCGCGGCGAGCCCGGAATCGTAGCTGAAGTCGCCGCGCAGGCAGAGGCCGTCGACGGGCAGTCCGGCCTCCTTCATCGCGCCCAGCCACCCCGCCTTGCGCCAGTCGCTCAGCGAATATTCCTTCGATCCCGCGATAAAGCCGATCCGCCGATGCCCAAGCGCGATCAGGCGCTGGGTCGCCTCGCGGGCGGCGTCCTCGTCCCCCATGACGATCGGGATCCCGCCATTCTTCCCCTTCGATCCGATCCGCGCGAAGGGCACGCGGCGGCTTTGCAGAAAGCCCGTGATCAGCGGATTGTCCGAATGCGGCGGGGTCAGGATGACGCCGTCGGGCTGCAGGGACGCCAGCGTCGCGGCCAGTTCTCGTTCGACGTGGTCGTCGTGCGTATCGACCAGTTCGAACAGCATGCGATAGCCGTGCTCTGCGCATTTGAGCATTCCACCCAGCAGCATCTGGTCGACCCAGTCCGAACCCTGTCGCGCGCGCCACGCTTCGAGCGTGCGGTCGCGGTCGTTCAGCGCGAGGATGAGGTAAGAACGCGACCCGCTCATCCGCTGCGCCGCGATCGAGGGAATGTAGCCGAGCCGGTCGATCGAGGCCTGAACCCGTTCGCGCATCTCCTCGCGGACATTGGGCTCGGCGTTGATCACCCGGCTCACCGTCTGAAGCGATACGCCCGCATCGGCGGCGACATGCTTGATCGTGACGGCCTGGCGCCTTCTCGGCATCGGTTCAGCGGTCTCCCTTGCAGGAGGCCCCGCTAGCCGCGACCGGCCGGCATTGCCAGACCCGCACCCAGTCCACCTGCATCCGCTGCGGCCAGATCGTCTCGTCGACGCCCTTCACCCCGCGTTCCTCGGATAGCCCGCCCCCGACCGCGAGGTTGAGGATGAGGTGGAACGGCCGATCGAACGGCGCATCGGGATCGCGCGACGCGGCGCTCCACCATTCGCCGCGGCGCTTGGTCGCATAGACCCGGCCGTCGTAGGTCCAGTCGATCCGGCCCGGTGCCCAGACGATGCCGAAGGTGTGAAAGCCATCGAGGACGCCCGGTGCATTGGTCTCGGTGCTGTTGAACGCATTCTTGGGCCACTGCCCGCCAAAGTGGAGCGTACCGAGGATCGTGTTCTCGCGCCCGCCAGGACATTCCTTGCACGCGACGCCGAGATTGACCGCTTCGAGGATGTCGATCTCGCCCGACGCAGCCCATGCCCCATAGGCCTGTTCCTCGGGAAGCATCCAGATCGCGGGCCACGTTCCCTGCCCTGCCGGAAGCTTGGCGCGGATCTCGATCCGGCCGTAGCGCCATGCCGCCTTGCCCCGGGTCACCATCCGGGCAGAGGTATAGTCGCGGGTCGCGCGCTCGGCGGCCTTGTCCGGCGCGGTGCGCATATGTGCGGGCAGCGCCGGCCCTGCGAAACGCTCCTTGCGGGCGGTGATCGTCAGCAGGCCGCCCGCCACCGCGGCATTGGCCGGCCGGTCGGTATAGCATTGCCGTTCGCTGTTGCCGCCGCCCCAGCAGTCGCGGTCGAAATCCCACTTGGCCCGGTCAATCGACGAGCCTGCGAATTCGTCCGCCCAGACCAGCTGCCATCCCGCCTCACCGCCCGGTTCGCGCGCCGCGCCCGCGGAGGGCAGGGCGACCTTGGCGACGATCTTGGCCGGGCTGTCGGGCCCGAGCGGCGGAGCCGAACTGCCGGCCGGGGCGGCGGCCGCGGCGGAAGAGCCGCCAAGCGCGAGAGCGACCGGCAGGGCGATGAACGATGGACGCAGTCTCACTCCGGCAACCTCCTCCGGCACGGGTGGCCGTTGCTGGATTGACCAAAGGGTCAACGCAAGGCCACCCAATTCCGGTTCGTCAGAATTCGAACCTTGCGAGGAAGGTGAAGCGGCGATCGTTGCGGAACGCCGAGCGGGTCACCCGGTTGCCCTGGAAGTCGATCACCTGCGTGGTCCGGGTCACCTCGTCGAGGAGGTTTACGCCCTGCACGCCAAGCTTCAGCTGCTTGCTGAGGTTATAGAAGACCGATGCGTCGAGCTGGCCGCCGCCTTCCTGCCAGATCGGCGAGAAGGGGAAGATGTCGTCGCGGGGCGTGATCAGGAAGTCCGACCGCCAGTTGTAGGCCGTGCGCGCCGCGAACTTGCCCTTTTCGTAGAAGAGGACGGCGTTGGCGGTGTGCTTGGAAATCCCCGCCAGCGGCTGGCGCGAGGCGAAAGAACTGCGCGAAGCGCCGCCGACCTGCGTGTTGGTGAAGTCGCCGCCATCCACATAGGTGTAGGTCAGCTGGGTGCCGAACCCGCTGAGCAGCCCGGGGAGGAAGTCCCAAGCATGCTGGTAGGCGATTTCGAAGCCCTTGAGCTTGCCGCCACTGCTGTTGATCGGGCCGTTGACCTCGACCGGGATGGTCACGCCCTTGGGACTGGTGAACGGCACCAGCGCGATGCCGCCGTTCACTATGCCCTTGATGTCCTTGTAGAACATCGCCGCGGTCAGCGACCCGACCCGCGCGAAATACCATTCGAGCGAGAGATCATAGTTCCACGAGGTCACCGGACGCACGTTGCGGTTGCCGGTGAACAGCTGGAACAGCGGCCCGTTGGCAAGCGTGCCCTGCGCCCGAAGGTCGTTGGTATTGTCGCCGATCGAACCGCCCGAAGAGAACAGGTTGAGGTCCGGCCGCGACAGGCCCTTGGACACCGCGACGCGCGCCAGCATGCCGCGTCCGAAATCGAACCGCGCGTTGAAGCTCGGCAGGAAGTGGTCGAAGGTGATCGCGCGATCGTCGACCAGAAACTCACCCGTATGGGCGTCGGCGAATTCCTGCTGGCGGGTGGTCGACAGGCTGCAATAGCCCGGCAGCGCCTGGCCCGGCGGGGTCTGCTGGCACGACGCGGTGATCTCGGCGACCTGGACCTTGCCGTCCTTGTTGCCGGCCGGCCCGTTGTCGAAGAAGAAGCCGTTGGGGAAGCCGATCAGGCCCGCCGTCTTGACCCGGGTCTGGACGTAGCGGAGGCCGAAGTTGCCATCGACCTTCACCCCGTCGCTCAGCTGCGTCCCGAAATCGATGCGGCCGTAGGCAGCCTTGGTGACTTCGCCGACGTCGCTGATTTCAGGCGGGCAGAACGGTCCGCAGGTGACGGTCGTGCCGTCGATCTGCGTGAAGGACCGGCCCTGCACCCCGAAGAAGGGGTTGGGGGTCTGCGAGAAGGTGTTGATCTCCTGCGCCTGCTTCTTCGAGATACCGGCCAGATATTCGCCGAGGAAATCGTCGCCGCCGAAGAAGTAGGCCGATCCGCCCGGCAGCGGGATGGGCGCGTTGCCGCGCTGGAAATTGTCCGCGAACGGGCTGCGCACCGACGAATATTTAGGGAAGTCGTTGACGTAGGCGCCGCCCGCGATCGCGAATTCCTGGCCTGGAAGCCCGGTGAAGAAGCGGCCCGGGACGAACGGGCAATTGGGGCCCGCATTCCACGGCGCGCACCCGGCGCGGCCCGCCCACGGGGCCGACAGATTGCCCCAGGTGCTGAAATTGGTGTTGCGGGTGGTGCGATCGCGATCGGCCCACCGCGCGCCGAACCGCGCCTTCTTGAAGAAGCCAGTTTCGCTGATGTCGAATTCGCCGTCGGCGCGCAGGCTGCTGAGCTTGGCGTCGTTCTTCTCGAGGCTGTCGAGGAGGAACCAGTAATAGGTCGAAAAGCCGCTGGAGAAATAATCCGCCGGCGAGCCCTGCGGCGCAAGGAAGGTGACCTGCGGGGTCTTGCCCGACGCGTCGATCGCAACGTCCGCCCAGGTGTTCATCGCGCCGATCACCGAATCGCGCGACAGGTCGGACTTGATGCGCTGCGCTTCGAAGTTGAGGCGCAGGCGATCGGTGACGTTCCACTTGGCGTCGAACGAGAAATCCTCGGTCGTGCCCTTGGCCTTGCGCTGGAAGCGCACGCTCTCGAGCGGGATGCCGCCGCGGCCGAACGGATTGGCATAGGCATCGCCCGGACGCTGGGTCAGGATGCCGCTCTGGAAGATGTTGTTGGAATCGAACTTCCAGGTGCTTCCGGCGCGCGGGACCGGGAACAGGGCATCGTCATTGACCTGCGCGAGGAGCGCATATTCATCGGTGAAGAAAGTGGTCTTGGAACGCAGCCATTCGGCGGTCGCGACGAAATTGCCGCCCGGCGCTTCCCACTGGACGCTCGCATTATAGGCGCGGCGCTTGCGCTCGAGTTCGGTGGTGCGGACGCCGGCGCCCTTGGGCGCAACGACCGTGCCCGGCGGCGGGAAGTTCGCCTCGGTGAAGTTGGGAGTGCTTCCAAAGCCCGCGGAATCGACCGGGACGACGCGCAGGCACGGCCCGTCAAGCGACGCCTTGCGGTAGCAGGGGTCGGTCAGCTGCGACGCGTCGGTGCGCGACGTCAGCTTGGAATCCGCAAAGCCGGCCTGGAGGCCGAAGGTACCGATGCCGGTATCGAAGGTGTTCGACACCAGGAACGAGACGCCCGGCGTCCACTTCTTGGCCATGTCGCCGTAATTGGCTTCGACCGTTCCGGCGATGGTCAGGCCACGCTTGTCGAGCGGCTTGCGGGTGACGAGGTTGACGGTGCCCGAAATGCCGCCGTCGACCATGTCGGCGGTGACGTTCTTGAACACCTCGACCCGGCCGAGCAGTTCGGGCGACAGGTCGTTGAAGCTCAGTTCGCGCCCGCCGGTGGCGGAAAAGATGTCGCGGCCATTTAGCTCGGAACGGACGAACGGAAGGCCGCGCAGGATGACGCCGGTGCCCTCGACCGAGAAACGGTCGGGATCGCTGGTCTTCTCGAAGCGTCCGATGTTGATGCCCGGAACACGTTGCAGCGCCTCGGCGACGGAGCGGTCGGGAAGCGCGCCAATGTCCTCGGCGGTGATGACGTCGACCACCGTGTCGGCGCGCCTCTTGCGCGACTGCGCGCTGCCCAGCGCGGCGCGGAAGCCGGTCACCACGATGTCGCCGGAATCGGCCGTCGCTTCCGGCGTGGTAGCGGGCTCTTCTTCCTCCTTGGGCGGGGGCGATTTGGCGGGCGCACTCTGCTGCGCGAAGGCCGGCTGTGCCGCGATCAGGGCAAGCGCGGAAGCGCTTCCGAGCGTGCACCAGCGAATTGCGTCAAGACCGATCCGATGGCCGCGAATCATGTGTTAGTCCCCCTGCCAAAAATGCAATGCAAAGGGGCGCGTACTTCCCCCTCGCATTGCCACTGGATATCGCGCCTCGTGAACGTTCACAACAAAATAATGAACGTTCACATCTTGCCTTCGATTTGGCGCTGCGCGAAGCATTGCGGTGTCACTTTCTGGGGGAAATTTCGTGAAGCCAATCCGGCACATCGTCATCGTCGGGGGCGGCACGGCCGGATGGATGGCCGCGGCCGCCCTCTCCCGCCTGCGCGAAGGCAACGACCTTCAGATCACCCTTATCGAATCCGAGGAGATCGGGACCGTCGGCGTCGGCGAAGCGACCATCCCGCCGTTTGTGGAATTCAACCAATTGCTCGGCATCGACGAGCGCGAGATGATGGCCGCGACGCAGGCGACGTTCAAACTGGGAATCCAGTTCACCAACTGGGGCCAGCAGGGCGACAGCTACATCCACCCGTTCGGGGCCTATGGCTATCCGATCGACGGGGTCGGTTTCCAGCAGCACTGGCACCGCGCTCGCTCGCTCGGCGATGCGCGGCCGATCCAGGCCTTCAACCTTGAAACCATGGCGGCCTATTTCGGCCGCTTCGCGCGCACCGACGACTATCGCCGCGAGGACCTTCCGCCGGTCAATTACGCCTATCACATCGACGCCTCGCGCTATGCCCGGTACCTGCGCGGTTTTGCCGAGCAGCGCGGCGTGGTGCGGCGCGAAGGACGTGTCGCCGACACCGCGCTCGAGGGCGAGACGGGGTTCGTTCAGTCGGTCACGATGCACGACGGGACCGTGGTGGCCGGCGACCTGTTCGTCGACTGCTCGGGCTTTCGCGGGCTGCTCATCGAACAGGCGCTCAACACCGGCTACGAGGATTGGCGCCACTATCTTCCGTGCGACCGCGCGGTGGCTCTGCCGTGCCTGCGCGAAGACGGCTCGCCCCCTGCCCCGTTCACCCGCGCCACGGCGCATTCGGCGGGCTGGCAATGGTGCGTTCCGCTGCAACGCCGCAACGGCAACGGCCATGTCTATTGCAGCGAATATATGGGCGACGACGAAGCGCTCGACATCCTCACCGACAACCTTGCAGGCAAGCCGCAGGCCGACCCCAATTTCCTCCGCTTCACGACGGGACGGCGAAAGAAGTTCTGGAATGGCAACGTCGTCGCGCTGGGCCTTGCCGCTGGCTTCATGGAGCCGCTTGAATCGACCTCGATCCACCTCATCAACACGGGCGTGAACAAGCTCATCTCGTTGCTCTCGCTAAGCGGCATCACGCCGGTGCAGGAAGAAGCGTTCAATCGCCTGACGACCAAGGAATATACGCGCATCCGGGACTTCCTGGTGCTGCACTATAACGCCACGGCGCGGACCGATTCCGACTTCTGGAACCACGTCCGCACGATGGCGGTCCCCGACACGCTGACCGAGAAGATGGAGCTGTTCCGCCTCAACGGCCAGATCTTCCGCGAAGAGGACGAGCTGTTTACCGAAACCAGCTGGGCGGCGGTGATGATGGGACAGGGGATCGCGATGGAAGGCCATAACCCGATGGCCGCCCGGATCCCGCCCGACAAGCTGCGCGGCGAGTTCGACGAGATCGAGAAATCGGTTCGCTTCGTGGTCGAGCGGATGCCGGCGCACGGCGACTATCTCGCGCGCTACTGCCCGGCCGCCGCCTGACCTCAAAACGTCCCGCGCACGCTCAAGGTGAAGATCGGGCCGATCAGGCGGTTGCGGGTTTCGACGAAGTCGATCGGCGCGCTGTTTCGGCGGCCGGTGTAGACGATCCGGTCCCAGCGGCTGCGCGCGTTGAGGAGGTTGCTGGCCGACGCCTTGACGGTGAGGCCGAACACATCCTTGTTCTCGATGAACAGGCCCGCCCACACCGGTCCCTCGAACTGACGGCCGACCTCGTTCAGGCGGAAGGCGCGGGTGACGTGGGAATAGCTGGCGTTGAACCCGTACGCCCAGTTGCTCTTCGGAATGTCGTGACGAAAGTCGCCTTCCAGCAACCGGTCGGTGAAGCTCGACAGCGCGCGCTTCTCGCCGGTCAGTGGGTCGCGGATCGCGCTGAACTGCATCAGCCCGCGCAGGTTGATCCGCGCACCCTTCAGCCCGAAGGGATCGAGCTGGAAAGTGCTGTTCCAGTCGATCGCATAGGCCCGGGCCTTGTCGATGTTGCCGGGGGATTCGCCGGTCGCGCCGATCGGGATGATGTCGACGAAATCCTCGAACAGTGCCGCGATGAGGTTCACGCGCGTCTTGCCGAAGCGGCCGAGATCCTTGGCAAGCTCCAGCTCGTAGCGCCACTGCTGGGTCGGCACGAGGTCCGGATTGCCGGCATTCTGGTTGTCATTGTCGAGGAAGACGCGGGCCAGGAACTGCTGGAAATCGAGCTGGCCGACGCGGCGGATGATCTTGAAGTTGGCATTGAAGGTCGGCGACAATTGGGCCGCGATGTTGAGCGAGCCCTTGGGCCGGAAGAAGCTGCGCTGCTTTCCGCCCGGTCCTTCCTGGACGATGGTCGACCATTCGCCCCCCGCCACCAGCTGCACCGAAACCGCCTTGGACAGCGGTCGGCCGATCGTCGCCAGCGCTTCGTAGCGATCCTCGCTGACCTTGCCGGTGCCGCCCGGAAACGGCTGCTCGGCATAGCTGCCGTCGGGGTTGAGGTTGAACAGGCGCGACGTCAGGTCGAGGCTGTTGAACGCCGCTTCGCCCGACAGCTGGAAGTCGGTCTTGCCCCACTTCCAGCGATATTCGCCGCGCCCGATCTTCTCGGCCGACGTACCCTCCTGCACATAGCGGCCGCCGGTCTTCGGACTGAGGTTGCTGTAGGCCGTCAGGGTCGACTGGATGAACGGCTCGTCGGCCGAACGGAGCAGGCCGATCAGCTTCAGGCGCCCGCCGACGAGCGCGAATTCGTAATCGGCGCCCGCTTCATAATTGAAGCCCTTTTCGCCCTGCGTCAGCCGCCGTTCGAGGTCGGGTCCGGTGACCCGGTCGCGCCGGCTGATCTCGCGATAACGATAGTCGAACCGGCGGCCGAGCAGGTTGAGGTTGCCGACCGAGGACCCCGGCCCATCGAGCTTGAACTGCCCGCTCAATTGCGGCTGGTCGAAGTTGCCGCGCCAGGCGTCGTTGCGGGTTTCGAACAGGCTGCCGTCGGCGCGGGTGATGACGGTCGGTCCGCCCGCCGCGCTGCGGCTGGCATCGTTTTTCAGGCTGACCGTATATTCGATCTTGCCGGCGGTGCCGCTGACCGAAACATCGCCGCGGGTGAAGTTGGGATCGGCATAATGGGCGCGAATGTCGGGCCGGTAGGTGAACTGCCCGCTGACCTTTTTCTTCGCTTCGTAGACGACATTGGCGACCTGTCCCGTCAGCCCCGGGACATCGACTTCGGCAGCATCGACCAGCTCGATCCGCGTGACATTGCCGGCCGGAATCGCCTGCAGCGCGGTAACCGGGTCGGTCGACTTTCCCGAAATCCGCTTGCCGTTCAGCAGCACGTTCCCCGACGCCTGGCCAAGCCCGCGCGAACTGGTGTCCTCGCCGCGGATGGAGAAGCCCGGAAGCTGGTTCAGCATGTCGAGCGCGGTGCGAGGGGCAAAGCGGGCGAAGTCGGCAGGCGTGAACACCCGCTTGGTGCCCACCGGCGTGGCGACCGGCGCAGGCGCATCCCCGGTCGCCGGGCCCGCGGTCTGCGCGAAGGCCGGGTTCCCCAGCACGCCCAGCGACGCGAAGCCTAGCAATATCGCTCGACGATTGCCGGTACGCATGAACATTCTCCTGTTGGTTCGGGCTGCAGGCCGCCCTTCCCTCCCGGCGGTCCGGCGAAGGTTGAGGTGCGGCAATCGTCGGTGGGGATCGGGAAGGCGGTGGTGCGCCCTCAGGGCATGAGCGAGCTCGACACGAAGTAGGCGCCGCCTTCCATCGCGAAGGTGCCGCCCCCTCCCGCGTCCGGCGCGCGGCCGATGTCGTCGGGCCTGATCCCCAGCGCCTTCAGCTGGACCAGCCGCGATACCGACAGGTTCTTGAATCCGCGCCGCTGGTAACTGGCGATGAACTCGGCAGTGACCCCGAGCGCCTTGAGCTGGATCAGCTCCTCGACCGGCACACGATCATAGCCGACGCTCTTCAGTGATTGGAGATAGGCGGGCGACACGTTCATTGCCTTGAGCGGCAGCAGATCCTCCGGCTTGCGCAGGCGATAGCCGTAGGCGGCGAGGTCGCGGATATAGGCCGGCGTCACGTCGAGCGCGGTCATCCCGGCGAGCGTCTTGGGGCTCGGCATCTCGAACCGGCCCTGCTTCAGCGCCTCGACCAGGTCGCGGCGCGCCCCGACCATGGTCAGCGTCAGCCACTCTTCCTCGCTCGGGCGGCGCATTCCAGACGCGACGAGATAGTCGGCGAAGGCGGCATTGCCGGTGAAGCGGCAGGTGCCCCGGGCACGCTTGGCCAGCGTCGCGCCGGTGCAGTCGAGGCGGCCCGGCTCGCGCACCATGGCGAAGCGTACCGGCGCTCCGTCGCGACCATTCAGCGCAGCCCGGTCGAGCCCGGCAAGATCGCGGGCATCGAAGGAGGTGCTCGATATCCGGTTCCGCTCGCTGTCGCTGCGGCGAACGGTGAGCTGCAGCTTGTCGCGGCTGTTGTCCTTAAGATCGAAATCGAGGCGGCCGATCTCGGCTGCGAAGCCGGTCGTGGCGATGCTGGCCGACGCCGGGATGAGGGCGAGGCAAAGGGCGAGCGAACGATGCATGATGATGCTCCTTCCTGCGTGGTTCTTCAGGCAAGCCGGTCCCGGTCGCTCCCGCGGAAGCGTTAAGGGGGGCGGCAATGGTGGGCGTGGTGAGCTAGATCAGTTGCCGTCGGGCTCGGGCGGCTCTGGCGGTTCGGGCGGTTCGGGCGCTTCCACCCGGACCACGCGCTTGACCTTGATGTTGGGCGACCAGCCTGGCGGCAGCGGTCCGTTGCCCCCGGCGAAGTCGGTGATCCCGGCGGCGTGGAGGCGGATCATCTGGCGCGGGGTGATGCCCGGGTTCTGGTCCCGCAGGCGCTTTGCCAGCTTGCCGGTAATGCCCATGGCGCGCATCGCGGTAAGATCGCCGAGCGGGACGCCGCGCATTCCCGCGGCAGCAAGATCGGCGACATAGGCCGGGCTGACCCCCACCGCACGGGCACCGGTCAGTTCGCCGATGCTGCTCTGACCATAGCCGGCCTGACCCATGCCGCGCAGCCAGTCGGGGGTGGCGCCGACGGCCTTCAGGCCCGGCAGGTCGTTTTCGCTGACGCGGCTGCCGGGCAGAGCGGCGCGCATCGCGGCGGCCCATTCGGGGGTGACGCCCAGCATCCTGTAGCCGATCGCACGATCGATCGCCTCGTCCATGCTCGAGCGCGGCGCCGAAGGCGGCAGCGGCGGCACGGGCGCGGCGGGTGGCAGCGAGGCGCTGTGCGGGTGGGCCATCGCGACCTTGAACGCAGTCTGGCGCGCTTCGGCTGCGGCGGCGCTGGCTTCGGCGGCGACCGCCCTGGCGTCTTCGGACGCCTGCTTGCCCGCCCGCGCCGCTTCCTCGCCCGCGACGGCGATGGTGACGGCCTCGGTGGTGGCGACCGTCGCCTTGGCGACCGATGCCGCGACCAAGGAGGGCAGCGAATTCGACGGGCTGGCGGCGGCAACCGACAGGCCGGACCTGGCCGAACTCTCGGCAGCGCGCGGGCTGAAGGTGATCGCGGCAAGCGGCGTCGCGGCGGCGACCACGCCCATGAACAGGCCGGCGGCAAAGCCCTTGCCCATCGGGGTGCGCGGCAGCGTTCCGTCGAGCACGCGCTTGACCCGGCGGGTCAGGCTGCCCTTCCCCGGTGCGACGCCATGCGCGCCGAGCAGCAGGCCCTTGCAGTCGTGGCGGGCGACGCCGACCAGCAGCTGGGCATAGTCCACTCCCGCGACATCGGCGGCGAGCACCGCATCGTCGGCGGTCTCCTCGCGCAACTGGTGCGCTTCGCGGGCCAGCGCCCAGACCAGGGGGTTGAACCAGTAAAGCGCCGTCGCAATGCGGCCGAGCAGTAGCTTGGCCCAGTCGAGCCCGCGGACATGCGCCAGTTCATGCGCGATGATCGCTTCCGCCTCGATCCTGGCGTCGAGCGTCTCTTCGTTGAGCAGGATCACCGGCCGGAACAGCCCCCAGCTGATCGGGGACTTGAGCTCGCTGCTGGTCAGCAGCGCCGTGCCGTTCTTGAAGTTCATCCGCCGCTGGGCATGGGCCAGCGCCGACAGCCACGACGGTTCGACCAGCACCGATGCCTTGGCGCGCAGCGTGACCAGCCGCAGCACCGCGACCAGGGTGACGATCAGCAGCACCGTGACGGGGATGCCGTAAAGCAAAGGCCACCACGGGTCGGGCGTTGCGGCAGCGGCCTGGAACGGCTCGGCCGCGGGCAGCGGCGGCGTATTGCTGATAGGACCCACCGCGATTTGCGCCGGCTCGACCGGGGCCGCCTCCAGCAGCGGCGCGCTCACCACCAGCTGCGGCAGGAACATCGACCCGAGCGGGAACAGGACCAGCGCGAGCAGCCCGAGATGGGCGACCATCCCGCGTTCGGCGGCGGAGCGACCCTTTAGCAGGTGCAACAGGCCGAGCGTTGCGCCGGCAATCAGCACCGATTTCAGGGCAAAGGTGACCAGCATCTCCATTTCAGTTCCCCGTGGCCTTGCGGGCTTGCGCGATCATCTGTTCGAGCGCGTCGAGCTCCTTTGTATCGATCCCGTCGGACATGCCGAGGAGCGCGCTTGCGGCGCTGGTCGGCGATCCGTTGAAAAAGACCCGGACGACCTCCGACAGCGCCGACTTGCGGGCGGTCTGGTCGGACACCGCGGGGCTGTAGAGGAAGCCGCGATCACTGTCCTCGCGCTGGACCGCGCCCTTGTCCTCGAGGCGCTTCAGCATGGTGCGCACCGCCGAGCCGCTGGGCGAACCCGGCAGCTTGTCGGTGACGTCGGACGCGGTCATCGCGCCCTGCTGATAGAGCAGGTCGACGATCTGGCGTTCCTTGGGGGGCAGGCGGTTCAGCACGGTCAGACTCCGAAAGCTACATTTGTAGCGTGTGCTACATTTGTAGCGCAGGCGCAAGCGGCGTCCGTGTCGTTTGTCGAAAGACCCGCCTCGACGAACGGCGGAATTGCCCCGACCCGCTTGTTGCGCGGATGCAAACGCTTCGCCATCGTGCCCGCATTCCCGCCGCCGGCAGCTCCTGCCTGCGGCTGCCACACAGCATGAGGCTGCCTTTATGATCGTCCGGCTTTCGCTCACCTGCGCCCTTCTCGCGAGCAGCGCGCTCGCCGCCGCGCAGGAAACGCAGCCGCCCTCCCCGTCGCCGAGCGAGGCCGCGAGCCAGCACGCCCCGCCCGCCGGCGCGGCGCAGGAATCGGGCACCAAGGCCGATGCCGCCAAGTGGAACGTCGAGGCGCCGCGCGGCCTGACCCTGCGCAAGGTCAAGCTCGACACCACCGAAGGCACGTGGATGAACGTCGACGTGTCGCCCGACGGCAGCCGCATCGCGTTCGACATGCTGGGCGACATCTACGTCATGCCGATCGGCGGCGGCACTCCGACCCGGATCGCCGAGGGCCTCTCCTACGAACAGCAGCCGCGCTGGTCGCCCGACGGCACCCGCCTTGCCTTCGTCTCGGATCGCGGTGGCGGCGACAACATCTGGATCATGAACGCCGACGGCTCGGCCAAGCGGCAGCTGACCAAGGAAGACTTCCGGCTCTTGAACCAGCCGAGCTGGAGCCCGGACGGCCGATATATCGTCGCCAAGAAGCATTTCACTACCACCCGCTCGCTCGGCACCGGTGAAGTCTGGCTCTACCACGTCGACGGCGGCAGCGGCGTCCAGCTGGTCAAGCGCGTCAACGACAAGTGGCAGAAGGAACTGGGCGAACCGACCTTCGCGCCCGACGGCAAGCACGTCTATTTCACCCGCAACGTGACGCCCGGCGGCACCTTCCAATATGCGCAGGATTCGAACAAGGCGCTGTTCGCGATCGAAAGCTACGAGATCGACACCGGCGAAACACTTCGAGTGACCGGTGGCAACGGCGGCGCGGTGCGTCCCAACCCCTCGCCAGACGGCAAGTATCTCGCCTTCGTCCGCCGGGAACGCGCGCAGTCGAAACTCTACGTGCGCGACCTCGCCAGCGGCAACGAGCGCAAGCTGTATGATCTCCCCGACCAGGACATGCAGGAGACCTGGGCCGTCACCGGCGTCTATCCGAACATGGACTGGACCGCCGACAGCCGCGAGATCGTGCTGTGGACCGGCGGCAAGATCCGCCGCCTGTCGGTCGCCGACGGCAGCGCGCGCGACATCCCCTTCCACGTCACCGACGACCGCGTCGTCGCCGACAGTCTCCACCCCAAGGTCGAGGTGTCTCCTGCCAGCTTCCAGACCAAGATGGTGCGCTGGGCGCAGGTATCGCCCGACGGACGCCAGGTGATCTTCGAATCGCTCGGCAAGCTGTGGCTAAAGCCAGCCGCCGGCGGTGCGCCCCGGCGCCTTACCCGCGGCGACGATGCCAGCTTCGAAGCCTGGCCGAGCTGGTCGCGCGACGGTCGCACCATCGCCTTCGTCAACTGGACCGACGCCGGCCTCGGCAAGGTCATGACGGTCGGTGCCGCCGGCGGCGCTGCGAAGGCCGTGACCACCGAGCCCGGCCATTACGAAACGCCGCGCTTTTCGCCCGATGGCCGCACCATCGCTCTCGAAGTGGGCTCGGGCGGCGGGCTGACCTCGGACAATTGGAACCGCGACAGCGGCGTCTATGTCGTCCCGGTGAGCGGCGGCAAGCCGCGGCTGGTGAAGCGCGGCGCGGGCAATCCGCAGTTCGCCGCCGCCAACGACCGCCTGTTCATGACGCTCGGCGAGGACGACAAGCTCAAGCTCGTCAGCACGGACCTTAACGGCGAAGCGCGCCGCAACCATGCCTCGGGCGACCTTGCCAGCGACTTCGTGGTCGCTCCCGACGGGCGCTCGGTCGCCTTCCGCCAGAATTACGAAGCCTATCTGATGCCGCTTCTGCCGGGCGCGCAGGATGTCAGCGCCGCGACCGACAAGGGCGCGCTCCCCGCCATCCGCCTCAGCCAGGGCGGGGGCGACTTCATCCACTTCTCGAACAACGGGAATGAGGTCCATTGGAGCATCGGCGCCAACCTCTACGGTGCCAGCACGGCCAACATCTACAGCGGCGGCTACAAGGTTCCCGCGACCAGCCTCAACCTCTCGCAGACGGTGCGCGCGGCCAAGCCGACCGGCAGCGTCGCGCTGACCGGCGCGCGGATCGTCACCATGCGCGGCGCTGATGGCGGGATCATCGAGGATGGCGTGGTGCTGATCCAGGGCGACCGCATCGCCGCGGTCGGCAAGCGCGGCGAGGTGCAGGTGCCCGCCGGCACGCCAAGCGTCGACATGGCCGGCAAGACCATCGTCCCCGGCTTCATCGACGCCCACGCCCACGGGCCGCAAGGCGAGGACGGCTTCGTGCCGCAGCAGAACTGGTCGACCATGGCCAACCTCGCCTTCGGGACGACCACCATCCACGATCCCTCCAACAGCTCGCGGGAGATCTTCGCCGCCGCCGAAATGCAGCGTGCGGGCCTGATCCTGGCCCCGCGCATCTTCTCGACCGGGGAGATCATCTACGGCGCCAGGGCCGCCGGCGCCTTCGCCGAGGTCGGCAAGTTCGACGACGCGCTGGCCCACGTCCGCCGCCTGAAGGCGCAGGGCGCGTGGAGCGTCAAGAACTACAACCAGCCGCGCCGCGAACAGCGCCAGATGGTGGTTGCCGCCGCCCAGGCCGAAAACATGCTGGTGGTCCCCGAAGGCGGTTCGCTGTTCAACATGGACATGAGCCTAATCCAGGACGGCAATGCCACGGTCGAACACAATGTCCCGGGCAGCACCTTCTACCAGGACGTGCTGCAGATGTGGTCGCAGACCAGGACCAACTACACCCCGACCCTGGTCGTGACCTATGGCGGGCCGGGCGGCGATCCCTACTGGCGCTCGCACACCAACGTCTACGAGCAGCCGCTGCTGCGCCGCCACGTTCCACCCGGAACGCTCGCCGCCGCCAACGCCCGCCGCGAAATCGCGCCCGAGGAGGATTATTCCGACACCTGGTCGGCGCGCGAGGCGCGCAAGCTGGCCGACCGCGGCATCTCGGTCAGCATCGGCGCCCATGGCCAGCAGGACGGCATCGGCGCGCACTGGGAAATGTGGAGCTTCGTCAAGGGCGGCTGGACCCCCCTTCAGGCACTGCAGGCGGCAACGGTGAACCCCGCGCGCACCCTCGGCCTCGACCGTGACGTGGGCTCGCTCGAACCGGGCAAGCTGGCCGACATGGTGGTGCTCGACGCCAATCCGCTCGACAACATCCGCAATACCGAAAAGGTCGCCAAGGTGATGCTCGGCGGGCGGCTCTACGATGCGGCGACCCTCAACGAGGAAGTGACCGGCACCCGCCAGCGGCAGGCCTATTGGTGGGAAACCAGCCGCTCGCCCTTGCCCGGCCGCAAGGCCGAGCCCGCGCACAAGCATTAGGATTATCGGGTCGGCGGCTGAACCCCCAGTCGCCGACCATGAAATAGCGGAAGAGCAGCGTTCGCCCGGGCCCAAGCCGCTTTGGCCGTGGGGAGCACACTCGCGCCGCCACGGCATCACCGGCTGATGAAGCGTGTCCGGAAAAGGACGCTTTTCCTTGCCTAATCCGCCGTTTCGTGGCCCAATTGCACGCGATGTTGCTCGCTCTCGACACCGCTACGCCGGCCTGCACCGCCGCTTTGTTCGATGCGGACGGGACGCTGCTGGCCCGCGTCGACGAAGTGATGGCGCGCGGCCATGCCGAACAGCTCATGCCCCTCCTCGACCGTCTGCTCGATGGTCGGCGGGCGACGTCGGTCCTGGTCGGCTGCGGGCCGGGAAGCTTTACCGGCCTAAGGGTCGGGATCGCCGCCGCCCATGGATTGTCGATCGGCTGGGGCGTCCCGCTGGCGGGCATGTCGACCCTTGCGCTCCTCGCCGCGGGCCTGCCAGGCGACGGACCGGTCGCGGTGGCGCTGACCGGCGGGCATGGCGAATTGTTCGTCCAGCAGTTCGACCGTGGCCCGCTCCGTCCCCTCGCCCCGGTCGAGAGCCTGTCTCCGACCGCCGCCGCCGCCGTCATCGACGCCCCTTTGGTTGCCGGCTCGGGCGCGCACGCCCTGCTTGCCGCGCGTGGACATGGCGAAGCGGTCTATGCCCTCCCAGCCGCCGCCAATGCCCTGCGCCTGCCCGAAAGCCTTCGCTCGCTGCCCGCGCGCCCGGTCTACGCCCGCGCCCCCGACGCCAAGCCGAAGGCCGCATGAGCAGCGTTGCGCCCTCCTCGCTCGTCCTCGCCCGCGCCGGGGGCGATGACCTCGACGATGTCATGGCGGTGATGTGCGCCGCCTTCGACAAGCGCTTCGGCGAGGCCTGGACCCGTCCCCAGTGCGCCGGGATCCTTCCCATGGCCGGGGTCTCGCTGACACTTGCGCGCCAGGATGGCAGGCCGGCCGGCTTCAGTCTTTCGCGCCGCACCGCCGACGAGGCAGAGTTGCTGCTGATCGCCGTTCATCCCGACGCGGCCCGCCAGGGGGTCGGCCGCGAACTGTTGAAGCGTTTCATGGCCGACCAGCGGCTTGCCGGCGCCCGCCACCTTCACCTCGAGGTGCGCGACGGCAACCCGGCAGTCGAATTGTATCGCCACGAAGGCTTCACCGTCGCTGGTCGCCGCAGCAACTATTACCGCGGCACCGACGGCGACAGGTTCGACGCGCTGACCATGGTACTTACTTCCTGATCTTTGTACTGTCTCGCGTCTTTCCGGCTTGTTATTCACCGCCGATCATTGTTAAGCCCATCGAGCATTCCGCCAGTAAAGCGTTTTCCTTCTCGGTAGGAATCCTTAGATGAACGACAATGACCACGGTTCGGAAACCCTGATCACTTTAACCGCGGATATTGTTGCCGCGCATGTCAGCAACAATAGCGTTGCCGTGAACGACTTGCCGCAATTGATCCAGAACGTGCACGGCGCGCTCGCGGGCCTCGGCAACAAGCCCGAAGTGCCCGAAGTAAAGCTCGAGCCCAAGGTCCCGATCCGCTCATCGGTCAAGCCCGACTATCTCGTCTGCCTTGAAGATGGCAAGAAACTGAAGATGTTGAAGCGGCATCTTATGACGCACTACAACATGACGCCCGACCAGTATCGGCAGAAGTGGAGCCTTGCTTCCGACTATCCGATGGTCGCTCCCAATTACGCCGAGCAGCGCCGCACGCTCGCCAAGAGCATCGGCCTCGGCACCAAGCGCAAGCGTGGCGGCCGCGTCGCCAAGTAGTCATTCTCGGGCCGGCGGGGCCTAGACGCCCCGCCTCTCCCCGCGTAATCGCTTGGCCATGCACCGCACGATCGACATCGAAGCGCTCTGCGCCGAAAAAGGGCTGCGGATCACCGAGCAGCGCCGGACCATCGCGCGGATCATCGGCGAATCCGCCGACCACCCCGACGTCGAGACGCTGCACGAGCGCGCGGCGGCAATCGATCCTAACATCTCGATTGCCACCGTCTACCGCACCGTCCGCCTGTTCGAGGAAGCCGGGATCCTCGAACGGCACGAATTCGGCAACGGCCGCTCGCGCTACGAAGCGGTGTCGGATGAACATCACGACCACCTGATCGACGTCGAAAGCGGCAGCGTGGTCGAGTTCCACGACGAGGAGCTCGAACTGCTCAAGGCCCGCGTCGCCGAACGCCTTGGCTTCAAGCTCGTCGACCACCGGCTGGAACTCTACGGCGTCCCGCTTGATCGCGACCGCTAGGCGCCAGCCTTTCTGACGACCCGCGCATGACCTTCCGCGCACTCGTCCGCCTCGGCCTGATGGCGCTGTGGTTCCTGGTCTGCGCCGCCTGTCACCTTATCACCCGCCCCTTCACGCCCTCGCCCTGGCCGCGGCGCCTGCTGCGCGGAGTCGGCTGGATCGCCGGCGCCCGCGTCGCCACGCAGGGAGAGCGCCCGCGCGGCGGCACCCTGATCGTCGCCAATCATGTCAGCTGGCTCGACATTCCGATGTTGGCCGGCGCGACCGACTGCGCCTTCGTCGCCAAGGACGGCCTGCGCTCCCACCCCTTCATGCACTGGCTGTGCGTGCAGAACGGCACCGTCTTCGTCGAGCGCGACCGGCGCGGCTCGCTCCACGACCAGATCGCCGCGATGGAAGCCGCCATCCGCAGCCACAAGCCCCTGTGCTTGTTCCCCGAAGGCACGGTCAGCGACGGCACCCGCCTCCTCCCCTTCCGCTCGAGCCTGCTGAAGCTGGCCGAAGACCCGCCCCTGCCGCTCAAGATCCAGCCGGTCGCCATCGACTATCGGGGCGACGCACCCGAATTCGGCTGGCCGGCGGGCGAGACGGGCACGGCGAACTTCCTTCGCCTGCTCGGCCGCAAGGGCACGGTCCACGTCACCCTGCGCTTTCTCTCCCCGCTTGCCGATGGGCAGGACCGCAAGGCGCTCGCCGCGCAGTCGCATCGCGCGATTGGCGCGGCGCTGGGGCTTGCCTGACTGGCCTAGCCGCTTCGCCCGGCCTATAGGCCGCGCGCCATGAACGCCCCGCGCACCTTCGCCATCAAGTCCTTCGGATGCCAGATGAACGTCTATGACGGCGAGCGGATGGCCGAGCTGCTCGGCGCCGAGGGCATGACCCCCGCCGCGGCCGGCGCGGATGCCGACGTGGTTGTCCTCAACACCTGCCATATCCGCGAAAAGGCCGCCGAAAAGGCCTATTCCGAAGTCGGCCGCCTGCGCCGCGAGGATGGCAGCCGCCCGGTCATCGCGCTGGCCGGCTGCGTCGCGCAGGCCGAAGGCGCCGAAGCGAAGCGCCGCTCGAAGGCGATCGACCTCGTCGTCGGCCCGCAGGCCTACCACCGCCTGCCGCAACTGCTGCGCGAGGTCGAGGCGGGCGGCCGCCCGGTCGATACCGACCTCCCGCCGCTCGACAAGTTCGCCGCCCTCCCCCGCCGCCGGCGCGCGGGCGTCTCGGCCTTCCTCTCGGTGCAGGAAGGCTGCGACAAGTTCTGCACCTATTGCGTGGTCCCCTACACCCGCGGCGCCGAGGTCAGCCGGCCGCTCGCCGACCTCCTCGACGAGGCGCAGCAGTTGGTCGACGGCGGCACCCGCGAGCTCACCTTGCTCGGGCAGAACGTCAACGCCTGGGCTGACGGACGCGAAACGCTGGCGACCCTGATCCGCCGCCTCGCCGCCCTGCCCGGCCTGGAGCGCGTCCGCTACACCACCTCGCACCCCATCAACATGGCCGACGACCTCATCGCCGCCCATGCCGAAGTGCCGCAGCTGATGCCCTACCTGCACCTTCCCGTGCAGGCCGGCAGCGATCGCATCTTGAAGGCGATGAACCGCCACCACACCGCCAGCGATTACCTTGCCGTCATCGCCAAAGTTCGCGCCGCCAACCCGGCGATCGCGCTCAGCGGCGACTTCATCGTCGGCTTCCCGGGCGAGACCGACGAGGATTTCGACGCCACGCTGAACCTCGTCCGCGAGATCGGCTACGCCGCGGCTTTCTCCTTCAAGTATAGCGCTCGGCCCGGGACCCCAGCGGCGACGATGGACGGCCAGGTCCCCGAGGCGATCAAGGACGAGCGGCTGCAGCGTCTCCAGGCTCTGCTTGCCGAGCAGAGCCGCGCCTTCAACCATTCCAAGGTCGGCGCAACCACCCGCATCCTGATCGACCGGGTCGGGCGCAAGCCGGGCCAAATGATCGGCAAATCGCCCTGGCTCCAGTCGGTATTCGTCGAGACCGACGCCGGCATCGGCGACATGGTCGACGTACGGATGACCGAAGCCCTCCCCAACAGCCTCGGCGGCGTGCTCTGCACCGCCTGACGACGGCGGTCATCTTGCTATTTTGAGCCAAATGGGTTATTGTGGCGGCGAATGTTTCCCTTCGTCTCCCCGCATCGGACTACCCGCAGTGCTGCCACTTCAAGCGGCGAAGTGGACAAAGTGAAATCCAAGGCAGTTTGCTTTTCCGCGCTCACGCAATTCCTCGCACGTTGCTGATGACTCTCGCGATTGATCCACTACATTCGGGAACGATGACGCACCCCATGGCTTCACGCCGCTAGATGCCCAAGCGCCCCGACCTTCGCGCCGTGGATGATCCCACCCGCGCCCGCCTCGAGATCGAGTTCGAGCAGCCCTACCTCCTGGGACCGCTGTTCGGCGATTACGACCGCCACCTGGTGGTGATCGAGGACCGCCTCGGCGTGAACATCGCCGCGCGCGGGAATCGCGTCCAGATCGAGGGCGAAGCCGACAGCGCCGCCCGCGCCCGCGAAGTGCTGGTCGATCTCTACAGCAGGCTCGATGCCGGCCAGGACGTCGACCTCGCGGTGGTCGAAAGCGTCATCGGCATGGGCGCCCAGCGCCAGCTCGACGGGATCGTGCCCGACGCCGAAGCGCCCGCCAGCAATCCCAACCGGGTGATGATCCGCACCCGCAAGAAGACCATCGTCCCCCGCTCGACCATCCAGACCACCTATATGGAGGCGCTGGCCCGGGACGACATGATCTTCGCGCTCGGGCCGGCGGGCACCGGCAAGACCTATCTCGCAGTCGCGCAGGCGGTGTCGATGCTGATCGGCGGCCAGGTCGACCGGCTGATCCTCTCGCGTCCCGCGGTGGAGGCCGGCGAACGGCTCGGCTTCCTGCCCGGCGACATGAAGGAGAAGGTCGATCCCTATCTCCGCCCGCTTTACGATGCGCTCTACGACATGCTCCCGACCGAGCAGGTTGAACGCCGCATCGCCAGCGGCGAGATCGAGATCGCGCCGATCGCCTTCATGCGCGGCCGGACGCTCAGCGATGCCTTCATCATCCTCGACGAAGCGCAGAACACGACGCCGCAGCAGATGAAGATGTTCCTCACTCGCTTCGGCATGCGCAGCCGGATGGTGATCTGCGGCGATCCCAACCAGACCGACCTTCCCCGCGGGGTCGAGAGCGGCCTTGCCGACGCGGTCGACAAGCTCGAAGGCATCCCGCGCCTCGCGACGGTGCGCTTCAGCGCCGCCGACGTCGTCCGCCATCCCCTCGTCGGGCGGATCGTCGAAGCCTATGAGGGTCCGGGCAAGTGACGCTCGACATCAGCATCGACGCCGACGAGGAATGGGACAGTAGCACCGACTGGGCGCGCCTTGCCGAGAGCGCTGCCCGGGCCGCCATCGCCGAAAGCGCCTTTCCCGCCCTCGCCAAGGCCGCGCGCCCGGTCGAGCTTTCGATCGTCCTCACCAGCGACGAGGAAGTGCGCGCCCTGAACGCCGAATGGCGCGGCAAGGACAAGCCGACCAACGTCCTGTCCTTCCCGCAGGCCGAGGCGGATGAGCTCGAGGATGCCGTCACGCCTGGCCCCGAACTGATGCTCGGCGACATCGTCCTCGCCCGCGAAACCTGCGTCCGTGAGGCCGAGGAAAAGGCACTCCGCCTGCACGACCATGCCGCGCACCTGCTGGTCCACGGAACGCTCCATCTCCTCGGCTACGATCACATGGACGACGACACCGCAGAAGACATGGAAGCCCGCGAAGTGCGCGCCCTCGCCCGCCTTGGCCTTGCCAACCCTTATGAGGTGGCGGCCTGATGGCGACCCAGCCCGATAGTGGTTCGCGCCTGTGGCGCGGCCTGCGCAGCCTGATGTTCGGCGACGACGGCGAGACCACGCTGCGCGACCAGATCGAGGAAGCGATCGACGACGCCGAGGACGACAGCCCCAAGCAGGGGGATCTGAGCCCGCTCGAACGGCAGATGCTCAAGAACCTGCTTCACTTCGGCGACCGCACCGCCGGCGACATCTGCGTCACCCGCGGCGAGATCATCTCGGCACCGCACGGCAGCAGCATGGAGGAGCTCGCCCGAATCTTCGCCGAAGCCGGCCACAGCCGTTTGCCGATCACCGGCGAAAGCCTCGATGAGATCATCGGCATGGTTCACATCAAGGACGTCTTCAACGCCTATTTCGACGCGACCGAGCGCAAGAGCGTCGAGGAAATCCTTCGCCTGCCCTTGTTCGTGCCGGAAAGCATGGGTGTGCTCGACCTCCTCGCCCGCATGCGCGCCGAACGCATCCACCTTGCCGTGGTCATCGACGAATTCGGCGGCACCGAGGGCCTCGTCACCATCGAGGATGTGGTCGAGGAGATCGTCGGGGATATCGCCGACGAGCATGACGAGGAGGAGCAGGCGCTGCTCGCTCGCCTCGACGACGGCCTGTGGGAAGCCGACGCCAGGATCGAGCTCGACGATCTCGCCGCGGCGGTGGACAAGCGCCTGATCGCCGAGGACGACGAGGTCGATACGCTGGGCGGGCTCGCGTTCCTGCTCGCGGGCCGGATCCTCGAACCTGGCGAAAGCATCGCCCATCCGAGCGGCTGGCGGCTCGAATCGGTCGAGGCCGACGAACGCAAGATGATCCGCCTCCGCCTCCATGCTCCCGAAGGCACGGAGATCGCCGACAGCTAGGTGCGGCGGTAGCGCAGGTAATAGGGCCGCCGTCCCTCGCGCCGGCTCTTGGCGCCGTAGCGGGTCTCGATCCAGCCCGAGGGCGGATCGAGGAAGTCGCCCGGCTTCTCCGCCAGCCACTCGAACCGCTCGGTGTGGCGCTGCATGACGGTCAGGGTCCACTCCAGATAGACCGGATGATCGGTCGCGATCCTGAGCTCGCCGCCCGGCTTGAGCTTGTCGGCGAACAGCCCGACCGGCCCATCATTGACCATCCGCCGCTTGGAATGCCGCGCCTTGGGCCAGGGGTCGGGATGCAGCAGGTAGATCATCAGCAGGCTTCCGTCGGGCACCCGTCGGAGCACCTCCAGCGCATCGTTCATGTGCAGCCGCACGTTGCGCAGCGCCCCGTCCCGCACATGCGTCAACGCCGTCGCGACCCCATTCAGAAACGGCTCGCACCCGACAAAGCCATGTTCGGGCAGCAGGTCGGCGCGGTAGGCCAGATGCTCGCCCGACCCGAACCCGATCTCGAAGTGCAGCGGCCGGTCGTCGCCGAACAGGCGCCGGGAGGTGATCTCGCCTTCGGTCGGCACGGCGACTTCGGGCAGCAGCCTGTCGATGAGTTCCTGCTGGCCCTGGCGGAGCTTGTGTCCGCTCGAGCGGCCGTACAATCGATTGAGGGTGGTCGGGTCACCCGACTTGAACGCGGTCATGGACCTGCCTTTACTGCACCGCGTTCAGGCCACAACCGCGAGAAGGCACGAGGACGCACGATGGACGGCAACAATCCCCGCAGCTCGGCCCAGATCGCGGGTCACCCCATTCATCCGCTGTTGATCCCCTTCCCCATCGTCAGCTTCATCGGGGCATTGGTCACCGACGTCATGTGGCTGTCGACGCGCGAGGGGGGCTGGGCGACGGCGAGCAACTGGCTGCTAGGTGTCGGCCTCGTCACCGCCCTCGCCGCGGCCGCCGCGGGCATGGCCGATTACTTCGGCGACGACCGCGTCCGGAAGATCGGCGCGGCCACGAAGCACATGATCGCCAACATCGTCGTCCTGACACTCGAGGCGGTGAACCTCGTGATCCGCTTGACCGGCACGCCCGAACAGATTGGCGCGATAGGCATCTGGCTCAGCTTCGCGAGCGTGCTTATCCTCGCCTATTCAGGCTGGCTGGGCGGCGAACTGGTCTATCGGCACCGGGTGGGTGTTCAGGACACCGGGCACGATGGGGCCGAAAATGACCTTGCGGCCGCGCGCGGCCCGCTGTCCGACGACAGGTTCGGCCGCGACCGCCGCTGATCGGCATGGGACCTGACCTAAGGGCCGCAGCAACCTGAGCCCCCCGCGAGTTGTTCAGACGGCATGGCTTTCACGCAACTCGACCCCACGCTCCCCCTCCACGTCCTCGATCGCGGAAAGGGGACGGCCGTGGCGGTGATCGACTATGGCCCTGAATTTGATCTTCTGTGAGTGGTCGCCTTTGACGAGGGCGGCGCCATCTGGTGCGTCCCCAATCCTCAGGTCCGCATGCAAGCCAACTGGTCGATGGGGCGCCGGCCGGACCAGCCGTCGGGCAAGGTCCAGCCGATCGCCAGGCAGGTGGTCTAGCCGACCAGCGCCTTCAGGTCGTCGCCGAGGTCGGTCTTCTCCCACGGGAAATAGTCTCCCTCGGCCTTGCGCCCGAAATGGCCGTAGGCGGCGGTGGGTCCATAGATCGGCTTGTTGAGGCCAAGCGCGGTGCGGATGCCGCGCGGGGTCAGTCGGCCAAGCCGATCGATCTTGCCGATCGCCTGCTCCAGCTGGTCATCCCCGACCGTGCCGGTGCCGTGCGTGTCGACGTAGAGCGACAACGGTTCGGACACGCCGATCGCATAGGAAAGCTGGATGGTGCAGCGGGTGGCAAGCCCGGCCGCGACGATGTTCTTGGCGAGGTAACGCGCGACATAAGCGGCGGAGCGATCGACCTTGGTCGGATCCTTGCCCGAGAAGGCGCCACCCCCGTGCGGCGCAGCGCCGCCGTAGGTGTCGACGATGATCTTGCGTCCGGTCAGGCCCGAATCGCCATCCGGACCGCCGATCTCGAAGCTACCCGTCGGGTTGATGTGGTAGACGGTCTCGTCGCTCAGCAGGTCCGCGGGGATCACCGAAGCGATCGCGTCGCGGACATAGGCCTTGAGCTCTGCATCCTGGTCGCCTTCGTCATAGCCCTTCTTGTGCTGGGTCGAAACGACGATCGCGGTCGCAGCGACCGGCTTTCCGTTTTCGAAGCGCAGGGTCACCTGGCTCTTGGCATCGGGCTCGAGAAAAGGCGCGGCGCCCGAATGGCGGTCGGCGGCCAGCTTCTCGAGGATCTTGTGGCTGTAATCGAGCGTCGCCGGCATGAGGTCGGGCGTCTCGTCGCAGGCGAAGCCGAACATGATGCCTTGGTCGCCCGCGCCTTCGTCCTTGTTACCGCTGGCGTCCACGCCCTGCGCGATATGCGCGGACTGCGGGTGAAGGTTGTTCTCGAAGCGGAGCTTCTCCCAGTGGAAGCCGTCCTGCTCGTAGCCGATCTTCCTGACCGTCGCGCGGACGACCTTTTCGATCTCGTCTTCGATGCCGGGCGCCCAATTGCCCTCCTCGTCCATGATGCCTTCGCCGCGGATTTCACCGGCGAGGACCACGAGATTGGTGGTCGTCAGCGTTTCGCAGGCGACGCGCGCTTCCGGATCCTTGGACAGGAAAAGGTCGACGATCGCATCGCTGATCTGGTCGGCGACCTTGTCGGGATGGCCCTCGGAGACGGATTCAGAGGTGAACAGGTAGGACTGGCGCATGGGACTCCGGCAGTTCTGGAAGGCGGATATAAGGATATAAAGAAAGCTTTATATGTGCCGCCTGTAGCGAGCCCGCGCGTCGATGCCAACCGCCAGAATGAGGAGCAGGAGGGCAAGGGTGAGCGGGATCGCATTGCCATGGCGGCTGAAGAAAGTCGGCGGCCTCGGCGCTGGCAGGTCGGCGTCGATCGCGCCTGCGGTGCGCCACGGCAGGGAGTGCAGCAACCTGCCGTCCGCGCCGATTACCGCGCTGATGCCCGTCGGTGTCGAACGGATGATGGGCAGCCCCTCTTCCGCGGCGCGCAGGCGGGCTTGGGCAAGGTGCTGCGGCGGTCCCCAGCGCCCGAACCACGCATCATTTGACGGATTGAACAGGAAGTCGGGGCGGTGCCGGGGATCGACCACTTGGCCCGAGAAGATGATTTCGTAGCAGACCTGCACGCCCATGCTGCCCCAGCCAGGGAGGCTGAGATTTCGCGGGCCGGGCCCTTCGAGCGTGTCCCCTTCGCCCGGCGCAAGCTGGCTGAGGCCGATCGCCGACAGCAAGGGACGCATCGGCAGATATTCGCCATAGGGCACCAGATGCGCCTTGTCGTAGCGGCCGGCGATCTGCCCGCTGGCGGAGATGGGCATGACGCTGTTGGTGCTTCCGACCAGCCGCGCATTGCGATCCACGACAAGCGCGAAGGCGCCGGTGACGAGCAGGTCGGACCCGGGACGCAGCAATCCGCCTGCACGGCGCGCCGGCGGCAGGGGCGTGGTCAGGCGTTGCGGCGGCGGACCTTCGAGTTGGAAGGCGACCGGAACGGCAACCTCGGGCCACAGGAGGAGCGTCGGCGGCGAGCCGGCGGGGATGCGCGACAGGCTTGCCAGGCGCTGGAAGGCTTCTTCCTCCAGCCCCTCGCGCCACTTGTCCTCCTGGCCGATGTTGGGTTGCACGACACGGATCGCCGGTCGCGGGCCAAAGGCGCGGTTCTGAACGAGAGAGAGGGGCAACAGCCAGACAATGCCGACGCTGACCGCCACCACCAGTCCGATCACGCGCGGTGAGGCCTGTCGCGGCTCAGGCCGAACAAAAAGCTGCAGGAAAAGTCCCCCGATCAGGACTACCAAAGCCGAAAGTCCGTAGGTGCCGACCAATTGCGCCCATCCCCGCGCGGAAGTGTCGATCAGAACCACGCCCACCGGATTCCAGGCAAAGCCGGTGAACATCGTCGCACGCAGATATTCGGCAAGCGTCCAACCCGCCGCCAGCGCAAGAACCAGGGCCGTCCGTGACCGTCGCCCGAACCGCCACGCAAGGCCGGTCGCCAGCGCCGGGTAGATTGCGAGATAGAAGCTCAGCAGCACCACCGCGACCCAGCCAAGCCAGGCCGGCATCGCCGCCTGATAGGTGAAGGCGGTGGCGATCCAGTTGAGGCCGAGGACGAATTGCCCGACCCCGAACAGCCAGCCGGTCAGCAGGGCCTTGGGAAGACTGCCCGCCCGCCCGATCAGGAATGCAAGCGCGGCAAAGGCGAGTGGCATCAGCGGCCACCAGCCAAGCGGCGCGAACGCCAGCGCGGAGACCAGGCCCAGCGGGAAAGCGGTGAGCAGGAGCAAAGGGCGGTTCACGCCGCCGCCCATGGCAGATGCGGACGGGCCTGCAAACAAGCTCGGCACTAGCGCGCCAATGGCGCGTTAATGGCACCGATCCCCAATTCACGGAGAATAAACATGAACATCGACACCCTCGCCGGCGAAGGCACCCGCACCAAGGGCGATCTCAAGGCTGGCCTCGGCGACCTGACCGGCGACACCAAGCTGCAGCAGGACGGCGCTGTCGACCAGCTGTCGGGCACTGTCCGCAAGGGCATCGGCCAGGTCCGCGATTTCGTGAAGAACAACAAGGCGGCCAGCTACACTGCCGCGGGCGTGATCGGCCTCGCGATCTTCAATAGCCTGCGTGGCAAGGGCGCAAACACCCGCAACGCCTGACCCAACAGGGGCGGCCCGCTCGGGGCCGCCCCATTTATCGTGATGTTCAAGCCGGAGTGAGCCGCAGCAGGCGGCCATTGTCCTCCAGCAGATAGATTTCGCCCTTCGGACCCTGCTCCACCTCGCGAATGCGGGCATTCATCGGCCAGCGTTCGGCCTTGGCGGCCTTGTCGCCAGTCACATCAATCCGGATGAGCGATTCACCCGACAGCGCGCCCAGCAGCAGGTCGCCCTTCCATTGCGGGAAGAGGTTGCCAGTGTAGACGATCAGCCCGGCCGGCGAGATGCTCGGGTTCCACCACACCTTGGGCGCTTCGAATTCTGCCCGGGTCGGATGGTCGGGAATGTCCCCGCCGCCGTAATTCGATCCGTTGGAAACGACCGGCCAGCCATAATTCTTGCCCGGCTGGATGAGGTTGACCTCGTCGCCGCCCTGCGGGCCCATCTCATGCTCCCACAGGCGACCATCGGGCGCGAACGCCATCCCGAGGAGGTTACGGTGCCCGGTCGAATAGAATTGCGCCTGTAGCCCGCCCTTCGCAGCCCACGGATTGCCGGGGAATGGTTGTCCTTCCGGCGTCAGTCGCAGCACCTTGCCGAGATTGCCGGTGGTTTCCTGCGCGGGCTGAAATTTCTGGCGCTCGCCCGAGGTTACATACATCGCGCCATCGGGGCCGAATGCGATGCGGTGCGAGAAGTGGCCGTTGCCCTCGGCCTTGGGCGACTGACGCCAGACGATCTTGAAATCCTGCAGCGCATAGGTGGCGCCGGTGCGGGCGAGCCGGCCGTATCCGACGACCGCGCCACTCGTCCCGTCCGGACCGCCTTCGACGAAACTGAGATAGATGCGGTTGTCAGGGCCGACCACCACGTCGCCGAGACCCCCCTGCCCCGCGACCTTGACCGCAGGCACGCCCGACACGGCGGTCTTGCTTCCAGTATCGGGGCTCACCACCCACAATTTGCCACTCTTCTCGCTTACCAGCGCTTCGCGGCCGCCAGGCAGGAAGGTCATCGCCCACGGCGTTTCGAACTTGGCAACCTCGGCCACGTCGAACGGCTTCGCCCCGGTTGCGGGCTTGTCCTGGGCGGGAACTGCGGCCGTGCCGCACGCAGAGAGCGCTAGACCAAAGCCCAGCACGCCATGAAAGGTCTTAAATCGCATCCTAATTCCTCGTAGGCGAGTTACATGGGGGTAACCCTAGCTCTTCGCTCCGATATAGGAAGCACCACACTTAGTGCAGCCAGTCACCCTGCTCAGCCTCGCCACCGCCGTTCCGCCCCATCGCATCAGCCAGGGTGAAGCCAAGAGCATCGGCCGCGATCTCTTCTCCGGGCGCAAGGCCCTTTACGATCGCCTTTCGGGCGTGTTCGACAATGCCGGCATCGACGGACGGAATATCGTCGCGCCGATCGAATGGTATGGCGGCGACCATCGCTGGGAATCGCGCAACAGCCTGTATCTCGATGCCTCCGAACGATTGTTCGAGGACGCGGCAATCTCTGCGCTGAAGCGGGCCGGCCTTGGCGCCCAGGACATCGACGGCATCGTCTTCGTTTCGACCACCGGCATCGCGACACCGAGCCTTGAAGCGCGGGTGGCGCCGCGCATGGGCTTTCGCAGCGACGTCCGGCGAGTACCCATTTTCGGGCTCGGCTGCGCTGGCGGCGTCAGCGGGCTTGCGACGGCTGCCCGGCTTGCCGCGGCCGACCCGGGCTCACGCTGGCTGTTCGTCTGCGTCGAGACCTGTTCGATCTCGATCCGGCTCGACACGGACGACCCCGCGGCGCTGGTCGCGACCGCGCTGTTCGGAGACGGCGCGGCCGCGGCGATCGTCTCGACCGAAGGGAATGGGCCTGCCACCATCGGCGGCGCAGGCGAGCGGCAGTGGCCCGATACGCTCGGCATCATGGGCTGGCGGGTCGAGGATCCGGGCCTGGCGGTGGTGTTCGACCGGGCTATCCCGCCCTTCGTCACCGCCGAACTGGCGGGCGCGGTCGACGGCATCCTTGCAGATCTTAAGCTTACCCGTGGCGACATCGACCGCCTTTGCTCGCATCCCGGCGGCGCCAAGGTCATCACCGCCATCGAGGAGGCGCTCGACCTTCCGACCGGTACCCTCGACCTTGAACGCGAGGTGCTTCGCGACCATGGCAACATGAGCGCTCCGACGGTCATGTTCGTCGCCGAGCGGCTGATCGAGCGGGGCTTGCCCGAGCGGACCCTCATGACTGCCTTCGGTCCCGGCTTCACCTGCGCCGCACTGACGCTGGACCGCGCATGAGCGAGCATCATTGGCCCGCCTACGCCATATTGTTCTTCGTCACCTTTCAGCGATTATCCGAACTTCAGATCGCCCGGTCGAACACCCGACGACTGCTTGCGGCGGGCGCGTACGAGCACGCGCCGGGCCATTATCCGCTGATCGTTGCGGTCCATGCGGGCTGGCTCGCCACCCTGTTCTGGCTCGCGCCAGGCCGGGACATTCACTGGCCGCTATTTGCCTTGTTCATGCTTTTGCAGGCCGGCCGCCTGTGGGTGCTGCGGACCCTCGGGCCGCGGTGGACGACGCGCATCATCGTCTTGCCGAACGCCCCGCTGGTGACCGGTGGACCGTTCCGCTTCGTGCGCCATCCCAACTATCTCGTGGTGATCGGCGAGATCGCCGTCCTCCCGCTTGTCTTCGGCCTGTGGCAGGTGGCGCTGCTCTTCTCGGTCCTCAACGCCCTCGTCCTGACGATCCGGATCCGGGCAGAGATGAGCGCGCTTGGCGGCTAGTCAGCGCGGGTAGACGAAGACGTCATATTCCTCGTCGGTCTGGGCCGGGCGGAGGGAAGCGAGGGGGCGCGTCGCGGCATGGAAACGCTGCCGTCCCGCGGGCGTGATGACGGTGTGGTTCTGGAACATGACCTGGTAATCGCCGTCCTCGCCGATCGGCTTTTGCAGCGCGATGACGACCGGTTGCGCGGTGCGCTGGTTGAGCAGCGCGGCATCGGCGAGGATGTCGTCCAGGCTCAGCCGATCGCGCCCACCCTTGCTGAACGGCGCCCAGGTCCCAAACCGCGACTGGCGAAGTAGCCACATCGGTCTTCCGCCCCGGTAATAGACAATCGCTTCGCCGACCATGTCGGGATCCACGATCAGCGGCGAAGCATCCAGTCCCCGTCGCTCCAGCAACGCGGCTAGATCGGCAGCGCGGCTGTAGGGCACGCCGCGGAACGCCTGCACCAGCGGCTTTCGGACAAGGGTCACCACCTGCACCGCAAGCAGGATCACCAGCATCCATTTGCCGACCGGCACCGCCCTCGCCCGCCAATGGTGGTGGGGGAGATTTTCTTCACCGCCGTCCTGCGCAACGATCCAGGCGAGCGCGAGCAGGAAAACGAGCAGCAGCGCGACGTGTCTAAGATACGCCATGTAGATGAAGAAAAAGAAGAATTTGAGCGCCAGTAAGGCGAACAGTGCAGTTGCGAAGGCTCGCTTGTGACGCGCGAAAATCGACAGGCTGCCAGTGATCAGCACCAGGCTGATGGTTTGCGCAGGGGGCGGGATCCCCAGGTCACGCACGAAGGTTTTCTGGTGGAACACCGCCCGCACTAGGTTCCAAGCGGTGAAAGGGCGCTTGTCGAGGCCAACCGCAGCATCGTTGAACGGAGGATAGACGGTAAGGAACGACACAAGAGCGCCACCTGCGGCAAGGACCGCGTTCGCCCCCAGCCGCGCCCACTCGTCGCGCCGGTCGGTGGAGCCGGCACCGAGCACTTCCAGCGCGCGATAGCCGAACAGCGCGCCGGCGAAGATCAACGCCGGCATGTTGATGTTGCACAGCACGAACAGGAGGAAGCCGAACCACAGGCTGTCCTTGATCCGCGTCCACAAGGCCGCAATCGCGAAGATCAGCAGGGCCGCAATTCCGTAATTGCGGGCGATGACGGTGTAATCCATCACGAAGAAGGCGCTGAACAGCGTGCAGAATACGACCCCGATCCGAAACGGGGCGCGGAGCGCGAACAGGGCGGCGGCAAGAAACCCGAACAGCAGGCCGGCGCCGCTCAACACCTCGCGGGAGCCGGTGAGCGCGTAACCGGCGCGCAGGATCAAATACCAGACGGAAGGATGTCCCTCCCCGCGCAGGCCGCGCAACATCTCCGCCACCGTGTCGCCGCCCGTCGCAAAGGCAAATGCGCGGGCCTCGTCACGCCAGACCACGTGCATCGAGGCGAGCCAGGCGACCAGCAGGACCCACCCACCGAGCAGCGCCAATCGCTGCCAAAGAGGCGGCCCACCTATCGGGTGCAACAGCGGATCGCGCCGAACAGACGCTCTTTGTTCGCCTTCAGCGAGGGTAGACGTAGACGTCATATTCTTCGTCGCCGCCACCCTTTCTAAGCGACGCGATCTTGCGAGTTCCTTCCTTGAAACGCGCAACGGAGCTCGGCGTCAGGATCGTATAGTCATGATACATGACGTCCCAGCTACCACTTCGGCTCCTGTCGATGTCGAGCGCAAGCCCAATCACCACCGGCTTCCCGGTACGAGAGCGAATGGCCTCCGCCTGCTGAAGCAGGCGGTCGAGCGTCAGGCGCTTGTTGCCCGACAATGCAAGCGGAGTGATGGTCGCCGGACGATCCTGGCGGATCAGCCAGTAGGGCCGGCCTGTCTGATAGACAACCGCTTCGCCCATCGTGTCGGGATCGATCATAAGCATAGCGCCCTTCAACTCCGGGCGAGCCATGATGTGGGCGAGATCTTCGGCATGGGAAAAGGGGCGGCCGAGGGCCAAGTTCTGAATTGGGTAACTGATGTACCGTGCCGTCTGCATGCAAAGAAGGATGATAAAAGCGCTCGAGCCCAGCAGGAGTAGGGGCCGCGCCTTTTCCGTGGTCCAATCGCGAGCCCATCCCTTCTGCGCCTCGATCCAGGCAAGCGAGAAGGTAAGAATAAAATACAGGGCAACGTGCCGCGAGTAGCCTGGATAAACGAAGAAAAAGAACAGCTTCAAACAGACAAGCGCAAGCAAGGCCGAAGCCAAGGCCTTTGGCCTTTCGAGGAATAGCAACAGGCTCGCAAAGACGGTCAGCGGGCCCAGCAGGGACCCACTGCCGAAGCCGATCGCGGTGAACGAGCGCTTGGCGGTAAACAGAGCGGCAAGCAGGTTAGGAAAGGTCAGCGGCTCAGCAGACGTACTCGCGGCCGCCGTGTTTGCCGGCGGATAGACGGCGATGAAGCAGAGAAAGGTGCCTGCGAGGAGCAATGCACCATTAAGCGCAAAGCAGCGCCATTCCGGGTCGCTCAAGTCCCTCTTTTCTCCCAGCAGCTCGAGCAACCGGTAAAAGGCCAGAGAACCCGCGATGAAAACGCTCGGCACGTTGGTATTGGCAAGCAACAGCAGCAGCACGCCCAACCAGAGGCTGTCGCGGATTCGCGGCCACAGCGCGGCGATTGCCAGCATGACGAGGGCCGAGATGCCATAGTTGCGGGCCATCACCGTATATTCGAATCCGAGGTGAAGGCTGAAGATTATCAAAGCGAGTATGCCGATCCGGAACGGGGCTCGCAGGACCAGCAGCGCGGTGGCGGCGATACCGATCGACAGCGCGATCACCCTCAGCACGAGCGGATCGCCGAACAGGTCCCAACCAGCGCGCAGCAGGATATACCAGAGGTAAGGATGTCCCTCCCCCTGAACCACGCGGAACATGTCGGGCCATGATTGCCCCATCTGCATCAATGACCAGGCCCGCGCCTCGTCCCGCCACGGCACGTGATGCACGGCAAGGACAAGGGTTACCCCGAGCCAGAGCAGCAGCAGAATCCAGCGGGCACGTCGGTTGTCCGTTGTCGGCTGCTCGGCAAGGAGCGGCTGCCGAAGCCACTGATCGACCCTTCTCGTCACTTAATCCCCCGGTTTGCCGCACTGCAGCACGGCTGCTATGCGCGCCCTAATTCTTTTTTTGCAAGCGCATACACTCTCGTTAACCTTACTCTGTAAGAGTTGCGGGCGGCAGGTGGTTCGGGAGACGTTTTCGTGATCAATGGGAAGAAGGTTGCCGTCGTTCTTCCGGCGTACAACGCCGACCGAACGTTGGAACGGACCTACAACGAAATTGACTTCACCATTGTCGATGACGTGATCCTGGTCGATGACTGCAGCAAGGATCGCACCTCCGCCCTCGCCCGCGAACTCGGCATCTTCACCGCGACGCATGAGAATAATCGCGGGTACGGCGGCAATCAGAAGACCTGCTATTCCATCGCGCTGGAGCGCGGGGCCGACATCGTCATCATGCTCCACCCCGACTATCAATATAGTCCGAAGCTTGTTCCGGCGATGGCGGGCATGATTGCGTCTGGCCATTATGACGCGGTGTTCGCGTCGCGCATCCTCGGCAACGGCGCGCTCGCCGGCGGAATGCCGCTCTACAAATATGTCGCCAATCGTTGCCTGACGGCCCTGCAGAACCTGCTCATGGGAGCGAAGCTCAGCGAATATCATACCGGTTATCGCGCCTGGAGCCGCACGGTCTTGGAAGAACTCCCGCTGCCGGCCTGCTCTGACGACTTCGTGTTCGACAACCAGATGATCGCGCAGACGATGTGGAAAAATTTCCAGATCGGCGAGATCAGCTGCCCGACCCGCTATTTTGAGGAAGCGTCCAGCATCAACTTCCGCCGCAGCTGCACCTACGGCTTCGGCGTGCTTGGCACCGCTTTCCTCTATCGCCTGTGCAAGATGGGCGTCACTTCCTCGCGGCTCTTCACCAGCGACGAGCGGCTTGCGCCCGCCCACGCCGTGAAGTCCGTTTCGTCCTCCGCACCGGTCCCTGCCGAGGTCGCCTGATGTCGCGTTCCCTGCTGGAGGAGCAGACCCGCCGGGTGCAGAAGCTCCTCGCGCATCCCGCGTCGCGTCAGCTCATCCGCTATATCATCGCCGGGCTGATGGTCACTCAGTTCTCGACGCTGATCTATTCGCTCCTCGTCCTGCAGCATATCAGTCCGTATCTAGCCAACGTCGGCAGCACCGCCTGCGGAATGCTGGTCGGCTATGTCGTCCACAGCCGGTGGAGCTTCAAAGGCGGCAATAAGGACAGCGAGACCCTGCAGCTCGGCCGTTTCCTGATCGCAGCGGGAATTGCTTTCCTGATCAACAGTTTCTGGGTCTGGCTTACCGTGCAGCAGTTGAAGCTGTCGCCACTTGCGGCTGTGCCGCTGATGATGGCCGCGACACCGGTCCTGAGCTTCCTCCTCAACCGGTACTGGGTCTTCCGCGCTGCCTGAAGCCAAATCGCTGGCGTCCGTGTAAGGACATTGGACGACCACCGGTGAGAGGAAGCAGGAGTGAGTGGTAGCGTTGCGGTGAAGATACTTTACGTCCTCAACGATGACCCCAGTTTCTCCGGTTACGGCGGGGCGCTGCGAAATCGGCAAATCCTGAGATCACTTCGGAAGGTCGGCAAGGTAGATGTCGTTTGGATCCGCTCAGCGGGCGACCAGCGCTTGCTTTCCGAACCTGACGGCGAATGCATTTCTTGCCTGCAGCTTCCGCCGCCGCGGTCGCTCAAAACGCGGCTTGAGAACTACCGGTTCGGACGGTCCGAGATTGGCAAGCTGTATCGGGCCAACAGATATGACGTGATCGTGACCCGCCAGCCGGCCGCGACGCTAGTAGTTCCGAAGAACCTCTTCCCGAAGGTCATCATGGATTGCGATGATTTCGTCAAATCGTTCGCAGGCGGGACCTTCCGGCAGAAGGTCCGCAACTCATTGCGGACATACGCAACGAAGCGCTTGATCGGAAAGGTCAGGCACGTCTGGCTCTGCTCAGAGCCTGATCTGGCTCGCGCACGCCCTCTCAATCCGGGGACAAGCCTGCTGCGCAACATCGTTGCACCCTTTACGCCGCGAACGCATGCGTCCCGCTCCGGCCTGCGGGTGATGATGGTGGGCGCATTTAACTATTCGCCCAACCTGGAAGGGCTGCGATGGTTTGCTGGGCAGGTCTTCGGACCTGTCGCGGACAAACTTGGGCATGTCGAACTCCATGCCGTGGGCCTTGCGACGGAGGAATCGAAGGCGCTTGGGAGCGATCGGATACGCATCCGCGGCTTCGTCGAAGACCTACACGCTGAATATGCGCTCGCAGACGTCGTCATCTGCCCCGTGCAGTCCGGCGGCGGCACGCAAATCAAGGTGATCGAGGGGCTGATCAGCGAGCGCCCTGTTTTGTGCTCCCGCTTCTCTTACCTGCCTTTCGCAACCCTGATTGAGGACGGACAACACCTCATAGTCGCCGACGGCGCCGAGGAATGGAAGGACAAGCTGGAGCAGATTTTGCTTCGTCCCGACGACTTCATCTCCATGTCCCGCGAAGGTCGTCGACGCGCACTTGAAGTTTTCGGAGAAGAATCGTTCGATCGTGAAGTTGCAAACACAGTTGGGGACGTGCTGTCCGACGCAACTAAGGCGTAAGGGGGTTACGCGATGACGCCGCAGGAGTTTTTCATGAAGGCGCGCGCACGCCTGCTGGGTGAAAAGACGAGATGGATGCGGATCGAGTCCCGTTTCGTTGTCCAATTCCTTCGCCATTTCGACGTCGATTGCGTTTTTGACGTCGGCGCCAATGAGGGGCAATATGCGCTTCGACTGAGGCGCGCGGGGTTCAAGGGCACGATCATCTCGTTCGAACCTCATCCAGGAATGACGCGAATACTGAAAAGTCGAGCAGCGGGAGACCCTCGGTGGATCGTCATCGAACGCGCCCTCGATAGTGTTGCCAAGGAAACCACCTTTAACGTCTCAGAGCAATCGGAGATGAGTTCACTCCATTCCCCGACGCTGGAAGGTGAAACGCGATTCTGGAACGGTTTGCATGACCAGCGCTCGATCACCATCCAGACTACGACGCTCGACGCGATCTTCCTCGACCTGCGTACCGAGCATGGCTTTCGCCGGCCATTCCTGAAGCTGGACACCCAAGGTCACGACATGGAAGTGGTTCGAGGCGGGGCCGCGGTCATGAACGACTTTGTCGGCCTCCAAAGCGAGCTTGCCTTCACCAAGCTTTACGAAAATAGCCCCGATTACGCGCAAAGCCTCGCTTTCTATCAGTCGCTCGGCTTCAAGATTTCGGGCCTGCTGCCGAATAATGAGGGTCATTTTCCCGACCTGCTTGAGATGGATTGCATAATGTATCGGGTCTGAGGATTCTGCGTCCGACCCTTGCCTTGGGTTCTTCCCTCACCTATCAAGGCATCTCCTCCTCACATCGTTGATGCTGGCGAGGCCGCCCGGGACACCGCGGCGGTCCGAGGGGGTTTGAGCCTATGGGAGCCGCATGGACGCAACGCTGACTTCACGGATCGAGACCGAGGCCAAGGCGCTCGGGTTTGAGCTCGTGCGCGTGGCGATGGTGGGGGGCAAGTCGGACCCGACCTTGCAGATCATGGCCGAGCGGCCCGAAACCGGCCAGCTCGACCTTGGCGACTGCGAAGCCCTGTCGCGGCGGGTGTCGGACATTCTCGACGCGATGGAGGCCGAAGGCCGTGACCCGGTCGAGGGCGCCTACCGCCTCGAAGTCAGCTCGCCGGGGATCGACCGACCGCTGACCCGGCTCAAGGATTACAGCGACTGGCAGGGTCACGAGGCCCGCCTCAGGCTTTCCCGCGAAGTCGACGGCGCCAAGCAGGTGACGGGCGACATCCTCGGCGTCGAGGGTGAGACCATCGAGATTTCCGGTTCGCAGGGTGCTCGCCGCATTCCGTACGACGCCATCCACTCGGCCAAGCTGTTGCTGACCGACCGCCTGATTGCCGCCACCATGCCCCTCTCTACCGAGGGCGCCGACGAACTAGAACCCCAAGAGGAAGACTGAAAACATGGCAACCGCCGCTCCTGCTGCCGCAACGGCCAACCGGGCTGAGCTGCTTGCGATCGCCGACAGCGTCGCGCGCGAGAAGCTGATCGACCGCGGCATCGTCATCGAGGCGATGGAAGACGCGATCCAGCGTGCCGCCCGCGCCCGTTACGGCCAGGAAAACGACATCCGCGCCAAGCTTGACCCGCAGTCGGGCGACCTTCGGCTGTGGCGCGTGCTCGAGGTCGTCGACGGCGACATCGAGGATTATTACAAGCAGATCGACCTCAAGGGCGCGCAGAAGCTCAAGGGTGACGCGGCGGTTGGCGATTTCATCGTCGATCCTCTCCCTCCGATCGAGTTCGGCCGCATCGCCGCGCAGGCCGCCAAGCAGGTCATCTTCCAGAAGGTCCGCGACGCCGAGCGCGAGCGCCAGTATGAAGAGTTCAAGGATCGCGTCGGCGAGGTCATCACCGGCGTCGTCAAGCGGGTCGAATTCGGTCACGTGGTCGTCGACCTCGGCCGCGCCGAGGGCGTCATCCGCCGCGACGCGCAGATCCCGCGCGAAATGCACCGCGTCGGCGACCGCGTCCGCAGCTTGATCCTGCGCGTCGCCCGCGAAACGCGTGGGCCTCAGATCTTCCTGTCACGCGCCCATCCCGACTTCATGAAGAAGCTGTTCGCGCAGGAAGTGCCCGAGATCTACGACGGCATCATCGAGATCAAGGCCGCCGCCCGCGACCCGGGCAGCCGCGCCAAGATCGGCGTCATCAGCTACGACAGCTCGATCGATCCGGTCGGCGCCTGCGTCGGCATGAAGGGCAGCCGCGTTCAGGCGGTCGTCCAGGAAATGCAGGGCGAGAAGATCGACATCATCCCCTGGAGCGAGGACACGGCGACGTTCGTCGTCAACGCCCTCCAGCCGGCCACCGTCGCCCGCGTCGTCATCGACGAGGAAGAAGGCCGGATCGAAGTGGTGGTGCCCGACGACCAGCTCAGCCTGGCGATCGGCCGCCGCGGCCAGAATGTTCGCCTGGCGTCGCAGCTGACCAGCAGCCAGATCGACATCCTGACCGAAGCCGACGCTTCCGAGAAGCGCCAGCGCGAGTTCGTCGAGCGGTCCGAGATGTTCCAGACCGAGCTCGACGTCGACGAGACGCTGGCCCAGCTGCTGGTCGCCGAAGGCTTCACCAGCCTCGAGGAAGTCGCCTACGTCGAAGCCGACGAAATCGCCTCGATCGAAGGGCTCGACGACGACATCGCCGCCGAGTTGCAGAGCCGTGCGGGCGAAGCGCTGGAGCGCCGCGAAGCCGCTGCCCGCGAAGAGCGTCAAGGTCTTGGCGTCGAAGACGCGCTGGCCGACCTGCCGCATCTCACCGAGCAGATGCTGGTGACGCTGGGCAAGGCCAATATCCGGACCCTCGACGACCTCGCTGACCTGGCGACCGACGAGCTTATCCAGAAGAAGCGCCCCGAACCGCGCCGCCGCGCGGAGAATGCGCCGCAGCGCACCGAGGACAAGGGCGGGATCCTGGCCGAATATGGCCTATCCGAAGAGCAGGGCAACGAGATCATCATGGCTGCCCGTGCCCACTGGTTCGAGGACGAAGCCGAAGATCAGGCTCAGTCGCCGTCGGGCGACGCGCCGCAGACCGAGGAGGCCGCCGATGCGGAATCCTCGCAATGACGCGCTAGCTGAGGCCGACGAGGTAGGTGCGAGCGGGCATACGCCCGAGCGCACCTGCATCCTCACGCGCCGGACGGCGGACAAGGCGGAGCTGATCCGCCTCGTTCTCGGTCCCGACGGACAGGTTCATCCCGACATTCGGGCCAAGGCGCCCGGTCGCGGCGCGTGGATCGGCGTCACCCGGCCCGAGCTTGAGACCGCGCTGGCCAAGGGCAAGCTCAAGGCTGCGCTTGCCCGTGCCTTCCGCACGCAGGCGGTCGAGATCGCGCCCGACCTGCCCGATCGCATCGAGCAGGCGCTCGCGCGCGCCGCGCTCGACCGGCTCGGGATGGAGGCGCGTTCGGGGACGCTGACCAGTGGTTCTGACCGGATCGAGCAGGCCGCGCGGATGGGCAAGGTTCACCTTCTCCTGTTCGCCGCCGATGCCGGTACCGATGGACGCCGCAAGCTCGACCAGGCCTGGCGGGTCGGCGGTTCGGAGGAGCTGGGCTATCGCGGCGGGCTGGAAATTCCGGCCGACCGCACCATCTTGAGCATGGCGCTTGGCCGCGAAAATGTGGTACATGTGGCGCTGACCGACCCGAGAGCGGCCGCGCGCGTGCTTGGCACCCTCAAACGCTGGCGTGCTTTCATTGTAGGAATTGGCTTGCTAGGCCGCGGCGATGGTGCCGTCGGTCAGGGCACGCCTGACGAGTAGTATAAAGGAATTTATGAGCGACCAGACCGACAAGCCGAAGCTGGGTACCCGGCCGCCGCTGGGAATCAAGCGCACGGTTGAGACTGGCAAGGTCAAGCAGAGCTTCAGCCATGGCCGTTCGAACACGGTGGTGGTCGAGGTCAAGAAGCGCCGCATCCTCGGCCGCCCGGGCGAGGCGCCCGTTGCTGCGCCCGAACCGGAAGCCGCCGCGCCAGCCCCGGCGCCCGTTGCCGCTCCTGCTCCCGCTCCCGCGGCGCCCCGCCGCTCGCCCGCTGACGACATCGCGGCCCGCAAGGAAGAAACAGCACGGCGGATGCGCGAGGCCGAAGAGGCCCGCATGTCCGCGCTCGAGGATGCTCGCCGCCGCGAAGAGCAGGCCAAGGTCAACGCGACCGAGGACGAGAAGAAGCGCGCCGAAGACAAGCGCAAGGCCGAGGAAGACGCGGCCCGCAAGGCCGAGGAAGACGCCAAGCGCCGGATCGAGGAGGAAGCCCGCAAGGCTGACGAGGCCGATGCCGCTGCCGCTGCGGCCGCCGCTTCTGCCCCCGCAGTCGAAGAGCCTGCGCCCCAGCCGGCCGCGCCTGCCACCCGCACGGTCGCGTCGCGTCCGGGGCAGATGTTCCAGCCGGTGCGCCGTCCCCCGCCGCCGACCCCGGCCAAGCCCGTCCAGCAGCAGCAGCCGCCGCAGCAGAGCGCGCCGCAGCAGTCGCAGGCCCAGTCCTCGCCTTCGGGTGGTGGCGGTTCGTCCGCATCGCCTTCGCGCCGCCCCGAGCCCGCCCGTCCGGCTCGTCCGGGTGGTGCCGGATCGCGCGGCGATGATCGCCGCCATTCGGGCAAGCTGACCGTCACTCGCGCCCTTGCTGGCGACGATGATCGTTCACGCAGCCTCGCCGCCCTTCGCCGGGCACGCGAGAAGGAAAAGCGTGCCTATGCCCAGTCGGGCCCGCGCGAGAAGCAGGTCCGTGACGTCGTGGTGCCGGAGAGCATCACCGTCGGCGAGCTTGCCAATCGCATGGCCGAAAAGGCGGCGGATCTGGTGAAGGCGCTGTTCAAGATGGGCACGCCCGTCACCGTCAACCAGACGATCGACCAGGATACGGCCGAACTTCTGGTCACCGAGTTCGGACACAACATCAAGCGCGTCAGCGACAGCGACGTGGATATCGACACCGCGGCCGACGTCGATGACGAAGCGACCCTGACCGCGCGTCCGCCGGTGGTCACGATCATGGGTCACGTCGATCACGGCAAGACCTCGCTGCTCGATGCCTTGCGCGGTGCCAACGTGGTGTCGGGCGAGGCCGGCGGCATTACCCAGCATATCGGCGCCTATCAGGTGAAGGTGCCGAGCGGCGACCTCATCACCTTCCTCGACACGCCGGGCCACGAAGCCTTCACCGAAATGCGGATGCGCGGTGCCAACGTCACCGACATCGTGGTGCTGGTGGTTGCCGCCGACGACGGCCTGAAGCCCCAGACGGTGGAAGCGATCAACCACACCAAGGCCGCGGGCGTGCCGATGATCGTTGCGATCAACAAGATCGACAAGCCCGACGCCCGGGCCCAGCGGGTCCGTGAGGAGCTGCTGCAGCACGAGATCGTGGTCGAACAGCTGGGCGGCGACGTCCAGGACGTGGAAGTGTCGGCGCTCAAGGGCACCAACCTCGACGGACTGCTCGATGCCATCGCGCTTCAGGCCGAAATCCTCGAGCTTCGGGCGAATCCCGATCGCGCTGCCGAAGGCACCGTCATCGAAGCCAAGCTCGACAAGGGCCGCGGTCCGCTCGCGACCGTGCTGGTTCAGCGCGGCACGCTCAAGGTCGGCGACGTCCTCGTGGTCGGCGCCGCATCGGGCAAGGTCCGCGCGATGACCGACGATCATGGCAAGCAGGTCAAGGAAGCTGGTCCGTCGATGCCGGTCGAGGTCCTCGGCCTCGGCTCGGTGCCGTCGGCAGGCGACCAGCTCACCGTGGTGGAGAACGAGGCCCGCGCCCGTGAGGTCGCGAGCTATCGCCAGGGCGTGCTCGACCGCAAGCGGACCACCGCCGCACCGATGAGCCTCGAGAACATGTTCGCCAACAAGGCGTCCACCGTGATCGAATTCCCGCTGGTGGTGAAGGCCGACGTGCAGGGCTCCGCCGAGGCGATCGTCAACGCGCTGAACCGCCTGTCGACCGACGAGATCAAGGTTCGGATCCTCAACTCGGGTGTCGGCGCGATCACCGAGAGCGACGTCACGCTGGCGTCCGCCACCGGTGCGCCAATCATTGGCTTCAACGTCCGCCCGAACGCCAAGGCTCGTGAAGTCGCGGCGCGCAACAAGACCGAGCTTCGCTACTACGACGTCATCTATCACCTGACCGACTGGGCCAAGGGTGCGATGGCGGGCGAGCTTGGGCCCGAGATCATCGAAACGGTCGTCGGCCGTGCCCGCGTGCAGGAGGTCTTCCCGGCCGGCAAGCGCGACAAGGCCGCTGGTCTGCTGGTGCTCGAAGGCGTCATTCGCAAGGGCCTCCACGCCCGCCTCACCCGCGAGGATGTCATCGTCTCCAAGACGACGATCAGCTCGCTGCGGCGCTTCAAGGACGACGTGGCGCAGGTCATCGCCGGCCTCGAGTGCGGCGTGCTGCTGGCCGATACCAACGACATCAAGGCGGGCGACAACCTCGAAGTCTTTGAGGTCGAGGAGCGCGCGCGCACGCTCTAGGGCGTTGGTCATTGCGAGACGGAAGCGAGGCAATCAATGGCGCAGGCCCGATTGCTTCGCCCCGCTTGCGATGACGCGAGATAAGACATGAAGAAGATCGAGTCCCCCGAAGGCCGCTCCGTCCGCCTGCTCCGCGTGGGCGAGCAGGTGCGCCATGTGCTGAGCGAGGTGCTGGCGCGCGGCGATGTCCATGACGCGACGTTGCAGAGCCATCTCGTCAGCGTGACCGAGGTGCGGATGAGCCCCGACCTTCGCCACGCGACCGTGTTCGTGAAGCCGCTTCTCGGCCAGGACGAGGAAGTGGTGCTGAAGGCGCTGCGCACTAACACCGCCTTCTTCCAGGGCGAGGTCGCGCGGCGGGTGAACACCAAATATGCCGCCAAACTCAAGTTTCTCGCGGACGAGAGCTTCGATGAAGGCGGCAAGATCGACCAGATCCTGCGCACCCCGCACGTCAGCCAGGACCTCACCGAGGAGTGAGCGACCTCGCCGCGCCGATGCAGGGCGACGGCTGCTCCGCCCTTCCCTTTACCGAAACCTATCGCGCCGCGCTCAAGTCCGCATGCGCCGAGGATCGCGAGATCTGGGCGATCTATTCGACCAGTTTCGACCCCGACCACTTCGATGCCAGCCTGGACGCCTGGCTCGCCCGCCCGGACATGGAAACGTTCGTCCTGTTCGAGGGCGACGAATTCGCCGGCATGTCGAGCTTCCTCGCGATCGAGCCTGCCCGCGGCGTTCTGGAGATCGGCGGCACCTATTACCGCCCTCACCTGCGCGGGACCGGCTTCAACCGCCGGATCAAGGACATGATGCTGCGCCGCTCCTTTGCCTGTGGCTACCGCCGGATCGAGTTCCGCGTCGATGCACGCAACGCCCGCAGCCAGGCGGCGATGGCGAAGCTCGGCGCGACCCGCGAGGGCCTGCTCCGCGCTGACCGCATCACTTGGAACGGCCACGTCCGCGACACCGTGCTTTTCTCGATCCTCCGGGACGAATGGCCGTAAGCAACCTCGGATGCCTTGCGCGTTGAACTCCTGCACCAGGACAGGAGCCGATCGACATGACCGAGAAGAAGGGCCGCGGCAGCGCCACTGCCCAGAAGGCCAACGCCAAGGCGAGCCACGAAGGCAAATCAAACCCCCGCAAGTCGTCCGCCGCGCAGGCCGAACTCGGCAAGAAGGGCGGAAAGGCCGCGGCGAAGAAGCACTAGCTTTCGCGGGTGAGGCGATCTTGGCTATGGCCCGTCCATGGCCAAGCTCTATTTCTATTATGCCGCGATGAACGCCGGCAAATCGACTACCCTTCTGCAGGCGGACTTCAACTATCGCGAGCGCGGCATGGAGACCATGCTGTGGACCGCGGCGCTCGATGATCGTGCCGGCGCGGGGCGCATCTCCTCGCGGCTGGAGATCGGGGCGGACGCCCACGCCTTCGACCCGACCACCGACCTCCTCGAGACGATCGGCGCCGAACTGACCCATCGCCGCCTGCATTGCGTGCTGGTCGACGAAGCGCAGTTCCTGACTGAGGCACAAGTGCTGCAATTGTGCCGCCTTGCCGACGAGATGGACATTCCCGTCCTCTGCTATGGTCTGCGTACCGACTTCCGCGCCGCGCTCTTCCCCGGCAGCGCGGCCTTGCTGGCACTGGCCGACGCCCTCGTCGAGCTGAAGGCGGTCTGTGAGTGTGGGCGCAAGGCAACGATGAACCTGCGCGTCGACGCCGAGGGACGCGCGGTGGCCCGCGGGCAGCAGACCGAAATCGGCGGCAACGACCGCTACGTCGCGCTGTGCCGCCGCCACTTCTTTGCCCGCCTCCGGTCGGCCGAGGAAGCCGGGGCCGCCGCGTGACCAGGCCCCTTTCGGGGTGGATCATCCTCGACAAGCCCCACGGCCTCGGCTCCACCCAAGGCGTCAGCGCAGTCAAGCGCGCTCTGCGCGATGCCGGGGAAGCGAAGACCCGGGTCGGACACGGCGGAACGCTCGACCCGCTTGCGACCGGCGTCCTCCCGATCGCGCTTGGCGAAGCGACCAAGCTGGCCGGCCGGATGCTCGACGCGCTGAAGGCCTACGACTTCACGATCCGCTTCGGCGCCCAGACCGACACGCTCGATCTTGAAGGGCAGGAGATCGCGACCAGCCCGCACCGGCCGACCCGCTTCGAGGTCGAAGCCGCCCTCCCCTCCTTCACCGGTCCGATCGAGCAGGTTCCGCCTGCCTATTCGGCCCTCAAGGTCGACGGCAAGCGCGCCTACGATCTGGCCCGCGCCGGCGAGGAAGTCGCGCTCAACAGCCGGTCGGTGACCATCCATGCGCTCGACATCGTGTCTGCCGGCGATGGCCTGCTGGATGAGGTGACCCTCTCGGCTACCGTGTCCAAGGGGACCTACATTCGTAGTCTTGCGCGCGACCTCGCGCTGGCGCTCGGCACGGTTGGCCACGTGACCATGTTGCGCCGAACCCGCGCCGGGCCGTTTGCCCTTGATCAGGCGATATCACTGGACTTTCTGGGTGAATGCGCTAAGGGCGGCTCGCTCGACGGGGCACTTCTGCCATTGCAAGCAGGGCTGGACGACATCCCGGCCTTTCCCGTCACCCCCGAAGAAGCCCGCCTGCTCCGGTTCGGACAGCGGCTTTCCCGGGTTCCGCCGCGAAGCGGTCTCCACGTCGCCATCGATGGGCTCACCCCTGTCGCGCTGGTCGAAGGAGACCGGATCGTACGCGGGTTCAACCTTCAGGAATAGGAGTAACACGATGTCGATTACCGCAGAGCGCAAGGCCGAAGTCATTCAGGAATATCGTCGCGACGAGAACGACACGGGTTCGCCCGAGGTCCAGGTCGCCATCCTGACCAGCCGCATCCAGACGCTGACCGACCATTTCAAGAGCCACGCGAAAGACAACCATTCGCGCCGCGGCCTGCTGATGATGGTCAACAAGCGTCGTTCGCTTCTGGCCTACCTCAAGAAGGAAGACGCCCAGCGCTACACCGATCTGATCGGTCGCCTCGGCCTCCGCAAGTAACGAGATACGAAGGGCGCCCGAGCGGCGCCCTTCGCTTATCGGGCCTACCGCAATCCGGCGGGCAGTCCGGGAGCTTAAACGAACGCTCCACCCGCTGGCAGGCCGGATTGCCTGCCAAATGACCGAACCCGTCCGCATCCGGCGGCGGGCCACAAGGAAACAGAATGTTCAATATCAACACCGTGGAAGTCGATCTCGGCGGCAAGACGCTGAAGCTCGAGACCGGGCGCATCGCCCGTCAGGCCGATGGCGCCGTGCTCGCCACCATGGGCGAAACCGTCGTCCTTTGCGCCGTCACTGCCGCTAAGAGCGTGAAGCCCGGCCAGGACTTCTTCCCGCTGACCGTCCACTACCAGGAGAAGTTCTCCGCAGCCGGGCGCATCCCGGGCGGCTTCTTCAAGCGTGAGCGCGGCGCGACCGAAAAGGAGACGCTGACCAGCCGTCTCATCGACCGCCCGATCCGTCCGCTATTCCCCGAAGGCTTCTACAACGAAGTCCTCGTGATCGCCCAGGTCCTGTCCTATGACGGCGAGAACGAGCCCGACATCGTCGCCATGTGCGCCGCCTCGGCCGCCCTCACCCTGTCGGGCGTCCCCTTCATGGGCCCGATCGGCGCTGCCCGCGTCGGCTATCAGAATGGCGAGTACATCCTGAATCCGTCGCCCGAGCAGGTGAAGGAAGGTGACCTCGACCTCGTCGTCGCCGCCACCGGCAATGCCGTGATGATGGTGGAATCCGAAGCCAAGGAGCTGTCGGAAGAAGTCATGCTCGGCGCCGTCGTGTTCGCTCACGAAGCGTCCAAGAAGGTCGTCAACGCGATCTGCGACCTTGCTGAGAAGGCCGCCAAGGATCCGTGGGATCTCGCCAAGGCGGACGACAAGGCCGCGACCAAGGCCAAGCTCAAGGATCTGATTGGCGCCGACATCGCTGCCGCCTACAAGATCACTGCCAAGGCCGAGCGTTCGGCGCTCATCAACGCGGCCCGCGCCAAGGCCAAGGAAGCCTTCGCCGACGCCGAGCCGCAGGAGCAGCTCGTTGCCGCCAAGCTCGTCAAGGTGCTGGAAGCGGACATCGTCCGTACCGCCATCCTCGAGGAAGGCCGCCGCATCGACGGCCGCGACACCAAGACCGTTCGCCCGATCGAGGCGATGGTCGGCTTCCTGCCGCGCACCCATGGTTCGGCGCTGTTCACCCGCGGTGAAACGCAGGCGATCTGCACCACCACGCTTGGCACCAAGGACGCTGAGCAGATGATCGACGGCCTCGACGGCCTCAGCTACTCGCGCTTCATGCTGCACTATAACTTCCCGCCCTATTCGGTCGGCGAAGTGGGCCGCTTCGGTGCGCCGGGCCGCCGCGAAGTCGGTCACGGCAAGCTCGCCTGGCGCGCGCTTCACCCGGTACTCCCGACGACGGAAGAATTCCCGTATACGATCCGCGTTCTCAGCGACATCACCGAGAGCAACGGCTCCTCGTCGATGGCCACTGTCTGCGGCGGTTCGTTGTCGATGATGGACGCGGGCGTTCCGCTCACCCGTCCGGTCGCCGGTATCGCGATGGGCCTCATCCTCGAGGGTGAGAAGTTCGCGGTGATCAGCGACATCCTCGGCGACGAGGATCACCTCGGCGACATGGACTTCAAGGTTGCCGGCACCGACCAGGGCATCACCACGATGCAGATGGACATCAAGGTCGCCGGCATCACCAAGGAGATCATGCAGGTCGCCCTCGCCCAGGCGAAGGACGGCCGCGCGCACATCCTCGGCGAAATGGCCAAGGCGCTCGACAGCACCCGCACCGAGCTTTCCGCTCACGCGCCGCGCATCGAGACCATGCAGATCGCCAAGGACAAGATCCGCGAAGTGATCGGCACCGGCGGCAAGGTGATCCGCGAGATCGTCGCCACCACCGGCGCCAAGGTCGACATCGACGACGAGGGCCTGATCAAGATCAGCTCGTCCGACGTGAAGCAGATCGAAGCCGCTCGCGCCTGGATCCAGGGCATCACCCAGGAGCCGGAACCCGGCACCATCTACACCGGCAAGGTTGCCTCGATCGTCGATTTCGGCGCCTTCGTGACCTTCATGCCCGGCAAAGATGGCCTGGTCCACGTGTCCGAAATCAAGAACGAGCGCGTTGAGAACGTCCGTGACGTCCTGACCGAAGGCCAGGAAGTGAAGGTCAAGCTGCTCGAGGTCGACAATCGCGGCAAGGTTCGCCTGTCGATGCGCGTCGTCGACCAGGAAACCGGTGCCGAACTGGAGGACACCCGTCCCCCGCGCGAACCGCGTGAGGGTGGCGACCGTGGCCCGCGTGGCGACCGCGGCGACCGCGGCGACCGTGGCGATCGTGGTGGCGACCGTCGCCGCGAAGGCCGTGGCCCGCGCCGTGAAGGCGGCGATCGTGGTCCGCGCGGCGAAGGCCGTGGTGGCGAAGGCCGTGGCGATCGTGGCCCGCGCCGCGACCGTGAAGGCGGCAACCGCGACGACAATGGTCCGGCTCCGGAATTCGCTCCGGCCTTCCTGACCGGCGGCAACAACAGCGACGACTAAGGGCCTGGGCTTACCCCGAAAGGGCGGACCCACTCCAAACGTCCGACAAGGCAGGGGCCCTGTGGAGCAATCCGCAGGGCCTTTGTCATGGGTTCAGCTTCCATTTAACCGTTCGGGTGCTAGGGGTGCCCTCGTGACGGGGCCTTTCCACAATCTCGGACGATGGACCGAGCGCTATCCGCTCGCACGGCTGGGCTTTGCCGCTGACTTTGCCGTTGCGGTGGTCGGAGTTGCGATCGCGACCCGTGTGCGCTTCGCGATCGACACTCAGCTTCCGCCTGGTTTCCCGTTCCTGACCTATTTCCCGGTGGTCCTGATCGCCGCCTTTGTGCTCGGCACCAGGGCGGGCATTATCACCGCAATCCTGGCCGGCGTCGCAAGTTATTACTGGTTCCTGCATCCAGGCGGTGCATTCGACCTCACGCACAATGGCGCCATCGCCATGGCCTTCTACAGCTTCATCACCGGCACCGAGATCGCGCTGGTGCACTGGATGCAGCGCTCCAACCGCCTCCTTGTTGGCCAGCGTGAGGCGACCGCCCGGCTGGCCGAGACCCGCGAGCTTCTGTTTCGCGAACTTCAGCACCGCGTCTCGAACAACCTCCAGATGGTCGCCGCCCTGCTGACGGTGCAGCGCCGCCAGATCGCCGACGAAAGTGCCAAGGCCGCGCTTGATGAAGCGTCGCGGCGGCTGCAGACCATCGGCAAGATCAGCCGTCAGCTCTACGATCCTGCCGGTTCGGGCCAGGCGCTAGACGTGTTCCTCGATCAGCTTGCCCGCGACGTGATCGAAAGCTCGACCGATCGGCCCATCGGCCATCTCGTCAGCGGCGTTACCGACGCTGGCCTGTCGCCAGAGGCCGCGATCCCGCTGGCGCTCGTCGTCGCCGAGAGCATCGCCAATGCGATCGAGCATGGTTTTGCCAAGGAGCAGCGCGACTGCATGTTGCAGATCCGCCTCCAGCCGCTGCGCGACGCCCGGCTGGCGGTCGAGATCGAGGATAATGGTCGGGGCCTCCCCGACGGGTTCACCCTTGCCAACAGCGATAGCCTCGGCCTTCGCATCGCGACCATGCTTGCAGATCAGCTCGGCGGCAGCTTCTCGCTGAAGCCGGGCGCGACCCGCGGCGCGCTGGCCCGAATCGAGCTTCCTCTCGCCGCCTAGTCCTTGGTAAGGATCGCGCCGACCGCGGCGATCCGCTCGGCCCCGGCCTCGGCATAGGCCGGCTGCTCCAGCTCCTCACCGAAGATGTCGGGATCGAGCTCCTCGTAGCGCAGGCGGGCGCCCGCCTCATCGGCCAGTTCTGCCAGCGCACCGAGCAGCCGGTCCTCGCCGGCGATGACCGGGCTTCCGGTGTACAGCAGCATTGTCCCGCCCGCGCTCAGCCGCGCCAGCCCCTGCCGCGCCCAGTCGAGTGACCGGCCGGTGCCCAGCATCGCGCCGCCATCACGATAGTCGCGGCCCCTGGCGTCGGCGATGAAAGGCGGATTGGCGATGATGAGGTCGATCTCGCCTTCGACCTGCTCGAGCCCGCCCTCGACCGTGTGGACATCCAGCCCGGCGGCAAGCGCGTTGGCGCAGGCCAGGGCATTTGCGTGCGGATTGATGTCGGCAAGCGTGATCCGCTCGGGCTCGAGCAGGCCGGCGGCGCTAATCCCGCCGGGTCCCGCACCAGCACCCAGATCGACGAGGTGCACGGGCGCTTCGAGGTCCTGAGCGCTGACTTCGATGAAACGCGCGAAGCGATAGGTGTCGGGTCCGAAGAACACGCTGTCCGCCGCTTCGGTCGGATAAGCACTGTGGAGAAACAATCGCCCGGACAGCGACGAGACGCGCACGAGACTGCGACAGGCGCCGCCCTGCTCGTCGAGCGCCCCGCCCTCCCGCAGCAGATCGAGGAAGTCGGCCGGCAACGTCTCGCGCGCGAACGGCAGGCTCCACCCGAAGATGTCGCGCAGGTCCGCCGCGGCGGCGTGCGGCCGGCGGTTCAGCACGCGCTGGTGGGTCGCCGGGGTAACGGTCGTGAAGGCATAGCCCTCATCGTCGAGGGCCTGCAGGAGGGCGGCGAGCGGTTCGGGAGAAAAGGTCATGGCGCAAGCGGGTAGCCGAGTGGACCATCAAGGCAAGCGCGATGACCGCCCTCAGGCGATTTCGAACATCTCGCGATAGCGATCGAAGCAGCGCTCACCGCACTTCAAGCGCATGAGCGCGCCTTCGGCCATCGCCCGTGCCCGGGCCGGTCCTTCCACCGGATCTTCGACCGCGGGCCGGATCGCTTCCTTGTTCCACTCCTCGCTGTGCTTGATATCGAGCACGGCGTGGAGATCGAAGTAGCGCCGCATCCTGGCGTCGAAGCCAAGCCGCCGCATCGTCCTCGAAACGGCCGCTGAACGGGCAGGTGCGGTCAACTCGATCGCACCAAGCGCGCCGACGCTATGCCAGGCGTAGCTGCGGTTGGTCGCCATCGCAGTCATGGCATTGGCAAGCGCCAGGCTCTCCCAGCAAGTCGTGTCGATACTGGGTTCCAGCTCGAGCTCGTCGACGACGAAGTGCAGCATCGGACCGTGCATTCCCTTGGGATTGCCGCGGCCCATTTCGTCCCAGTAATTACGCGCCATCTCCATCTTGGGCTGGTCAGGCAGACGCACCTGCGTCATCGCCACGAGGTCGTCGAAACCCGCCTCGCCGGCCGCTTCCTGCCTGAGGAAAATCTTGAGGTCATCGAGGCTCGCCTCGTTTTCCAGCCAGTCGAACAGGCGGTCGTGCTGGCCGGGACCATTCTCCTCGAGCGCTTCGAACCAGGCAATAAAGCCGTCGGCATCGGTCGGCGCGGCGGCTGCCTCGTCGGCGACCTCCGCGCGCAAGTCCTCGAGGAAGCCAAGCTCGAGCCGCATCATCCGCGCGTCGCGATCGATCCGGCTGGCGACCTCCGCGCCCGGGAACTCCGGCGCAAGCCGTTCGCGATTCCAGTGGCTGAGCGCACGCTGGAACACGTCGTTGAAAAATTGCGACCCGGAAAGGGTCGAGCGAAAGCGCGTCGCCATGATGTTATTGCTCGCAAGTCTATGGATTTGCGAAGGGAACGGGCTCGAGGTCACGCTGGTTCCGCGGCGTGGCCCAAGGCCCACATCGCACTAGGGCCCGCGATGTCACGCGCCGGTCCAGTGACCGGGCCTCCGTGCCAGCGTGTCCCCCTTTGAAACAGAAAGCTGTTCTTAACGATAATCGTTTAATTGCAGCTTGTTAAATCGCTGTTTAACAATCCCTCAGAACCAGAGGGATTTTCCAATGAACAAGCTGCTCTTTTCCATCATCGCCGCCGGCCTCTTCGCTGTTGCAGCCCCCGCGTCGGCCACGGTTGAGGTGAGCGGCTCGAACACTGGTTGCTCGAGTGCACCGCTTGCTCCCGGTGCCGACAGGTGCGCCGGCTACTATTCCGACAACCAGTTCAGCCAGAACAACGTCGGTCAGCAGCAGGCCGCCATCAATCTCCTGCTAGCCGGTAGCGGCCAGACCTACGTCGTCGACTGGAACGCGCTCAAGGACGCCGGCAAGGTCGTCTCGAACAAGGACCTCATCGCGCTCGGCAATCTGCTGGCGACCGCCGGTGGCCAGGTCATTCTCGGCCTGCACTGGGGCAATGTCCCTGGCGAGGCCGGCAACGTCTCCGCTTTCTACATGTGGGACAATGTGGCGCCGGGCAGCATCACGCTGACCGACACCGGTGGCTATTCTAACGCCGTCCTCTACCGCTCGACTGCCGCCGCGGTGCCGGAGCCGGGTACCTGGGCCCTGATGTTGGTCGGCTTCGGTGCGGTCGGCGCTTCGCTTCGCCAGCGTCGCCGCTTCACGCCGCGCGCGCTGCTCCAGGCCGCATAAGCCTTCAGCTCCTCCCTATGAGAGCATGGGCGGGAGGGCTCGGCAGCAATGCCGGGCCCTCCTTGCGTTGTCCCGCCTCGAAATGACGACCTTCGAAAGCGATCAGCGTCTCAGCGGCCGTCGCCACCGAGCACGCGATAAAGGGTCACCGCATTGCGCGCTTCGGCGAGCCGCCCGGCCACCAGATTTCGCTCGGCAGCGTAAGCGGATCGCTGGGCGTCGAGGGTGGTGAGGAAGGGATCGATCCCTTCCCGGTAGCGGGCCTGGACAAGCCGCAGCGTTTCGCTCGCTGCTCCGAAGTTGCGGCGGTTAGCGGCAACGCGGTCGCCAAGCGTACCCTTGTCGGCAAGCGCATCGGCGGTCTCGCGGAAGGCTACCTGGATTGCCTGCTCATAACTTGCCACGGCGGCATCCCGCTCGGCCTGCCGCTGGCTGACCCGGGCGCGCCCCGCACCGCCTGAGAAGATCGACTGGCGCGCATCGGCGGCGGCCGAAAAGGCAAGTGCACCGCCGGTGAAGAGGTTCGTCAGCGTGTTGCTGGCAAGGCCGAGCAGCCCGGTCAGCGAGATACTGGGGAAAAGCGCGGCACGGGCAGCGCCGATTTCGGCATTGGCGGCCCGGAGGCGATATTCGGCTTCGATGATGTCGGGCCGGCGCAGCAGGACGCGGCTGTCGAGCCCGGCCGGAAGCGCCGCGACGCTAGACGCTGCCTGATCGAGCGAAGGCGCGAGCAGGCTCGGGTCGATCGGCGCCCCGACCAGCAGCTGCAGCAGGTTGATGTCCTGCGACCGGAGAGCCTTTTGCGAGGCGAGGTCGGCGCGTGCCGTTTCGAGGATCTGCTGGGCCTGCAGCAGATCGGTGCGCGGCGCGACCCCGCCTTTGAGGCGCGCTTCGGTGAGCGCGGCGGTACGCTCGGCGGAGCGTACCGTGTTTTCGGCGATCGCAAGAAGGTCGCTGTCGGCGGCATAGGTCAGCCACGCTTCGGCAATGTCGCCGATCAGCGCGACACGCACCCCGCGCTCGGCCGCGGTGGTCGCCAGAAGCCTTGCCTGGTCGGCGCGGGTAAGCGACGCCAGTCGGCCAAACAGGTCGACTTCGAACGATGGCAAAAGGCTTGCCGAACCGCCGACCCGCACCCCGTTGATGTCCCCGTCGGCGCTTCGGCGCGGGGTAACATCGACCCCTGCTGCGGCATCGAGCTGGGGAAGCTGCGCACCGCGGCTGATCCGGACCTGCGCGCGGGCAGAAGCGATATTGGCGGCGGCGATGCGAAGGTCGCGATTGTTCTGAAGGGCCTGCGCGATGAGGGTCTGAAGCCGCACGTCGCGAAAGACGTCGCGATGGGTGAAGTCGGGCAGCGCCGGTGCGTCGGCACGATAAGGGTCGCCGACGGGGAAGCCCGTCGGGACCGGTGCCGCCGGGCGAACATAGGCGGGGTCGAGCGAGGCGCAGCCAGAAAGAAGGGCCGCCGCCGCAAACGGCATTAGTGTACGCGTCATACCGCCGCCTCCGTGGCCGGCGCGGGCGGCCGCTTGCGCGACAGGCGTTCGCGAATGGTCTGGATCCCCCTCTTGGCGCCCAGCCGCACCAGCACAAAGAAGAGCGGAATGTAGAACAAGGCCAGCAAGGTCGCGGTGATCATGCCGCCGATCACAGCGGTGCCGATCGCGATCCGGCTGTTAGCGCCGGCGCCGGTCGAGATCGCCAACGGAAGCACGCCGAAGATGAAGGCGAAGCTGGTCATCAGGATCGGACGGAGGCGGATCCGCGCGGCTTCCAGCGCAGCCTCCATCACGCCCTTGCCGGCCCGCTCCGCCTGTTCAGCGAACTCGATCATCAGGATCGCGTTCTTGGCGGCCAGACCCATGGTCGTGAGCAGCCCGATCTGCAGGTAGACATCATTCTCCAGCCCGCGCAGCGTCACCGCGAACACCGCGCCGACCAGCCCGAGCGGAATGACCAGCAGCACCGCGACCGGGATCGACCAGCTTTCATACAGCGCCGCGAGGCAGAGAAAGACGACGAGCAGCGACAGCGCGTAGAGCAAGGGCGCCTGTCCCGAGGAAAGCCGCTCCTGGAAACTCGCCCCCGACCAGGCCACACTGGTCCCTGGAATCTGCTTGGCCAGCTCCTCCATCCGCATCATCGCCTCGCCCGAGCTGACGCCAGGCGCAGGCGTCCCTTGCAGCTCGAAGGAGGGCACGCCCTGGAAGCGCGACAGGCTGCTCGGGCCCGTGCTCCAGCCAGTCTGGGCGAAGGAGGAGAAGGGCGCCATCTGTCCGTCGGAGCCGCGCACATACCATTGGCCAAGGTCGGAAGGATCGGCGCGATAGGGAGCGTCCCCCTGCACGTAGACACGCTTGACCCGGCCATTGTCGATGAAGTCGTTGACGTAGCGGCCACCCCAGGCGGTCGCGAGCGTGCTGTTCACGTCGGAGGAATTGAGGCCATAGGCCGTCAGGCGCTGCGGATCGACGTCGACCTTGAGGTTGGCGACGTCGGGCAGGTCGCTGAGGCGAACCGACGCGAGCTTGGAATCTTCCGCCGCCAGCGCGAGGAGGCGTTCGCGTGCCGCCTGGAATTGCTCGCGCGACATGCCGCTCGAATTCTGCAGCTGCATGTTGAATCCGCTGGTCTGGCCAAGCCCGCGGATGGCGCCCGGGACCAGCGCAAAGACCTGCGCATCGCGAAATCCGCGAAACGCGCCCGAGGCCCGCTCGACGATGCCGCTCGCACTGTTTTCCTTGCCTTTGCGCTCATCCCACGGGGCGAGATTGATGAAGCCCTGCCCCGTGTTCTGACCGGTCGCGCCGCCACCCCCGCCGCCGCCCGCAACGGTGAAGACCGTAGCGAGGTTCTTCTGCTCATATTGGCGAAGATAGGCTTCGATCTGGCGCTGGACGTCGAGTGTGCGCTGCTGCGTCGCGCCGGCGGGCAGGCGGAACTGGATGCTGGCCGCGCCCTGGTCCTCGCTCGGCAGGAAGCTCGTGGGAAGCCGTTGAAACAGGACCACCAGGATGACACAAGTGATGCCGTAGATGCCAAGGAACAGCCATTTGCGGTCGATTACGCGGGTGACGGCATTGCCGTAGCGTTCGACCCCGCGGTTGAACCGGGTGTTGAACCCGTCCTGGAAGCGGTGCGCGGCGCGTTGGAAGAAATTATGGTCCTGCCGGGCAGCGGCTTCTTCCTCCGCCGGCTTGCGCGCCTTGAGCAGCGACGCGGTGATCGCCGGGCTCAGGATCAGGGCGACCAGCACCGACAGGACCATGCAGCTGATGATCGTCAGCGAGAACTGCTGGTAGATGACGCCCGTCGAGCCGCCGAAGAAGGCCATCGGCAGGAACACCGCCGAAAGCACTACGGCGATGGCGACGAGCGCGACCTGGATCTCCTTCATCGAGAGCTCAGTAGCCTCGCGCGGGCTCATGCCCGGATTTTCCTCCATCAGGCGCTCAACGTTCTCGACCACGACGATCGCGTCGTCGACGAGGAGGCCGATCGCCAGCACCAGTCCGAAGAGTGTCAACGTATTGATGGTGAAGCCCGCAAGATAGAAGACTGCGAACGTGCCGAGCAGCACCACCGGCACCGCGATCGCCGGGACCAGGGTGGCGCGCCAGCTCTGCAGGAAAACGAACATCACGATGACTACCAGGACCACCGCCTCAAGCAGCGTCTTCACTACTTCCTCGACCGACAGCCTGATGAAGGCCGTGGTGTCGTTGGCATAGGCGACCTTGAGGCCCTCGGGCAGTGAACCGGAAAGTTCGCTGACGCGCTTCTTGATGAGGTCGGCGGTGCGCAGCGCGTCGGCTCCAGGCGCGAGGCTGATCGACATGCCCGCGCCGGGGTGGCCATTGACCCGGCTGACCGAATTGTAGCTTTCCGCGCCTAGTTCGACCCGCGCGACATCCCCCACCCGCACCGTCGCGCCGCTCGGTTCGGTCTTGAGGATGATGTTCTTGAATTCCTCTGGCGTACGCAGGCGCGACTGCGCGGTGACGGTTGCGTTGAGCAATTGTCCCTGCGGCGAGGGAAGACTTCCGACCTCGCCCGCCGCGACCTCGGTATTCTGGTTCTGGATCGCTGTGACCACGTCGCCCGGCATCAGGCTGACCGCGGCCAGGCGCTGGGGATTCAGCCAGATCCGCATCGCCCGCGACGAACCGAATACGTTGACGTCGCCGACGCCCTCCACCCGCGACAACGGGTCTTGGAGGTTCGAGGTCAGATAGTCCGACACGTCAATGTTCGATCGTCGGTCAGTCTCGTCATAGACCGCGACGAGCAGCAGCGAATCGGCGTTCGACTTGGTGACCCGAATGCCCTGCTGCTGCACCTGCTGCGGCAGTCGGGACACGGCCTGCTGGACCTGGTTCTGGACTTGGACCTGCGCGGTGTCGGGATCGGTCCCCTTGGCGAACACCGCGGAAATGCTGACGCTTCCTCGAGAGGACGAGGTCGAGCTGAAGTAGAGGAGCCCGTCGAGGCCCGTCAGCTGCTGCTCGAGGATCTGGGTGACGCTGTTCTCGACCGTTTCGGCCGACGCGCCGGGATAGGTCGCGCGGATGTTGACCTGCGGCGGGGCGACGTCGGGATATTGCTCGATCGGAAGCTGGGAAATCGCCCCGACACCCGCAAGCATGACGATGATCGCAAGCACCCAAGCAAAGATCGGACGGTTGATGAAAAGTTGCGACATCCGTTAGCGGCCGCCGCCCCTGGCCTGCTCGCCCCCGGCCGAACCGCCACCCTGGCCGGCGGGCCGCGGCGCGATCTTCTGCGGCGCTGAGGCCGGCACCGGCCGGACCGCCGCGCCGTCGCGAAGGTTGCTCAGGCCCTGCGTGATGATCTTGTCGCCGGCCTTGATCCCGCCGGTGACCACCCAGTCAGTACCGTAGGTCCGGTCGGCCTTGACCACTCTCCGCTCGGCCTTGTTCTGCGCGCCGACGACGAAGACATAGGCTTCACCGCCGATGTCCCGCTGCACCGCGCTTTGCGACACGAGGATGGCGTTGGGGGTGACCGCCTGGGTGAAGAGCGCCTTGACAAAGCTTCCGGGCAGCAAGGTTCCCTGCGGGTTGGGGAAGCGGGCGCGGAGGGTCACGGTGCCGGTGCTTTCGTTCACCACTACTTCGCTGAACTGGACGGTGCCGGTGAACCCATAATCGCTCCCGTCATCCAGCTGGAGGCGCACCTGGGTGCTGCCCGGCTGGACACCTCCCGTCGCCAGCGACCGCTTGAGAGCCGTCAGGTCGGCCGCGGACTGCTGGATGTCGACGTAGATGGGATCGGTCCGCTGAATGATCGCAAGCGGCTGGGTCTGGCTCTGGCTCACCAGCGCGCCCTGCGTGAACAGCGAGCGGCCGATGCGGCCACTGATCGGCGCGCGAATGGTGGTGAAACGCAGGTTGATGCGGGCGGTGTCGAGCTGCGCATTGTTCTGCGCAACCGCGGCACTTGCCTGCCGTGCCTGCGCCGCGGCGTCGGTATATTCCTGCTGGCTGACCGCCTCGATCTGCGCCAGGGGCCGATAGCGGTTGGCCTTTGCCTGCGCCGCCTGGGCCGCCGCCCTCGCGTTGGCGACATTGGCTGACGCCTCGTTGACCGCCGCGCGGTAAAGGCTAGGATCGACCTGATAGAGCGACTGCCCCTGCCGGACGTAGCTTCCCTCGGAGAACAGTCGCCGCTGGATGAGACCGCTGACCTGCGGACGCACCTCAGAGGTTTCAAAGGCGACAGCGCGACCGCCAAGTTCGCTGATCAGCGGCACCGAGGTTGTCGTCGCCGTGATGAAGCCGACCTGCGCCGGTCCGCGCGCGGCGGCGCCACCACGCCCTTGCGCGTCGCCCTTGTCCGAGCATCCGCTGGTCGTGGCTGCTGAAACGGTGACGGCAATCAACGACAGAAATCGTGTGCCGGGTCGGTGCTTGACCGGCTTATTGCTGTTCACGAGGCTTTATCCCGGTCGAACTGTTCGGAGACGTAACATCCGTATCGGCGTTCGGGTCCGCGAGATCGACGGTGGCCGAAATAACGTATCCTTCCCGACACAGGGGCGGTCGTTTAGCGGTCGCACACAAGGTCGATATATAAAAGGGTCATTTGACCGTCATCAGCAACCGGCTGAACCGGCGCCTGCGCTCACATGCGCCGCGTGCCGCAGGACGGGCGAATGCTTCGCCATCTCCTAAAGTCCTTGATTTCGTAACCGGTGCGGCTGGTGGAGCTGAGGGGAATCGAACCCCTGACCTCTGCAGTGCGATTGTAGCACAGTCGCTTTAAGTCACTGATTAGACTGCAGATTTCCTCCCCTTTGCGGACGTGTGCATGGCTTTGTACATGTGCACCAGCCTTGCGGCTGCTGGTGTGCCATTGCGAACAATGCCACATTCGGCCAGACGCAACGACGCGCAAGAGGGGGTCCTCAAATCATGCCTGGCAAGAGAAAGGCTCCTGATGCTGAGGTGTTTCAGGCGCGGCCGACCGTAGTGTCTGATGATGTTCGTGGTGGACGTTCCTTCTGGCAGTACACCTCAGATACCCAGCAGTTACCTAAGGGCGACAAGCGCGAACGGGTTACTCACTCAGCGAAGTTCTATGTCGTTCAACTGATTGGCAGTTGGGTCAATGTCTCGGAGAGCGCGGAGCGCACAGTGCACTATCGCAATCGATCGCGCTGGGTACGGTTCGAGAACAGGGAATATGAGCTGAGAAAGTCCGAGACATTGAAGCCACTTCTCCTCAAATTCATTCGAGGGGGCTGTTATGCCTACGTGGGCGGAAAGGAAGTGTCTTCTGAGAGGGAGATCGAGGCTCTTCGGAGCGAGCAGTTCATCTACCTCGCCTCTTCCGAGGCGTTAAAGATATTTCAAAGCCTAAAGTCGTCGGGTCAGAAGCCTGGCGGCGCAGCCCGCTAGTGCAGTTCACACGCTCCTCGCTACGAGCAGCCGGGTTCGTCGGCTGGGTTCCCTTCAACGCGATCAGGACGAGCGACTGTCCGTCGTCGGGCGGCGTTTATGTGGTTACCTACAGCGGCAAGGCCGACTTTGATGAGCAAAGCTGCGGCGGGTGGTTCAAGGAGAGGGACCCAACCGTTTCGCGCGAAGCGTTAATTGCTAATTGGGTCGAAGGTGCCGAGATCGTATACATCGGCAAGGCTGATCAGCTTAAGCGTCGCCTTACGCAATATGCTGATTTCGGCGCGGGCAAGCCCGTAGGTCATTGGGGCGGACGCCTGATCTGGCAGCTTTCGAACGTCGACGCTCTAAGTGTCGCTTGGATGGAGACTCCCGCACGAGTGCCGGTCGATGTCGAGGCGGAGCTTATCGCTGCATTCCGACAGGCTCACGGAAAGCCGCCGTTTGCCAACGATCCACATAGGCTTGGTACCTAGACCAGAAATTTGCGCTTGTGCGATCTACGTTAAACGAGGGCCACGCTACTGCGGGGCCTGCGCAATTGTGCGCTGACCCCGCTACTTGCACCTCATTTGCTAGCGTTGCGGCGCTTGAAGTTGGCCCGCCGCTCAACGGCAGCAGCCGCAAGAGCTTCGTCCAGCTCACCAGCGCTAACGGCTTCAACCACCGCATCGATTATTGCAGGGATGGCATCAACGCCGCTGACCTCAACAGCGGTCATGCCCTTACCAAGATCGAGAGGCTTGTTGCCGTAGCGAACTTGGAAGAACATGCTGGAGCCATTCTGAAACCAGCCACGCCGAACATGACGCGGAGCATCAGCGCGGACGCGCTGACCGTCTTCGTTAGTCCGGAACACGACCTTGGTCGCGTTGTAGGCTCGACCTTCGACCTCTGCCTGAGCGAGGGCCTTCTGCTCATTGAGGTAGCGCAGCAACCGCGTGCGGGTATGCTGCTTGGGATCGACGAAGCGGATCGGAGCAACATTGGACAGCTTCAGGTTCTTCAAAAACGACATACTATTTCCTCTTACCAAGTAGTAGTAATGGAAATCGGTAATGCCGTTTTCCTGCAGAGCGACCGAAGATACGCGAAATTAAATCTGCCACCGGGACCACAGATTATGCTGGTACCTTCGGTCTGAACATCTCGGTTTTTCCTACGCTGCGAGCTTCACCATACCTTTATGCGTGGGAGATTTTGGCTTTGTCTGCTGCGCTCGTGATAGCGGCACCGTGACAATGTCGGTGTCGCCATCGATGATTGTGACTGACTTGGGCTGCATATCGTCCGTCCACACCAGGACCGCTACGCAATTCTCCGCCACGGGCTTCTTCCGCCCGAACCTGTCTGTCTCATCGTAAAGCGGTGACAGCACGTACCGTTCGTCAGACCGGGCGTGATCCCGGCTGTGCTCGCGCAATGCGGCTCCAAGCGATGCGTCGAAAGCAAGCCTCCATTCGCGGCTGGAAGAGGCAAACATTCTCTCTTCGGCAACATCGGCAGAGTGAAACACCAGCGAGTATCGTTTTCCCTTCAGTTCGAGGTTTGCGCTGGGTTCGGCGTTGGGGTCGTTGCGAAAGAAGCTCACCACCGCGTGATCGCTGAAGTCGCGCCTTTTTCCTGTCTCCACGCCATCATTACGCTCAGTCGTATCAGCAGTGGATGAGGAAATGTCATTTGCAGCTGGGTGGCGACCACTGGTCGCGGTCATGGCCTCCAAGGGAAAAATCATGGCGCCATCATGATTTCGTTTCGTCTCGTTCCGTTTCGTTGCGCTCGCAGAAGCCTGTGTTTCCAACAGTTCAGGGTCTGGTTGTGCAGCTTTCGTGCAGGAATTACGTAGGATTGATGCAGCAATTGGTGGCGATTGGTGCAGCAATTGAGCAACCGCCCGTTCCAATTTAGCGAGCTGCGCCTCCAGTCGCTCCACTTTTGCGATGCAATCCTGCTCGATTGCTGCACCGGCTCCGTCCAGCGTCTTGGTGCAGAGATCGAGTAACAGGCTATTCGCCCCGGCGGTTTGGCTACGTGTCAGTTTCACAGGACCATGCCAGTCAAAGTCGCTCTTTCCGAGGCGAATTCGGATGCTGTCGATGAACACTGCCTTCTGCTTCTCGCTCAGCGCCCGGCCCTTTGCCAAGGTCTTTAAGGACGTGAGCATGATGCGGCTTGTGGTCAGATCATCGGCCATCGACCGCGTACCGTCGAATAGGCCATCCAAGATGCGCGATGCAAAACTGATCCAGCGAGGTGCGTAGGTGCTGGATGCTGAACTTGCGGTACCTGCTGACGCCTGAGGTTTAGTCATAACAATCTCCAAAGAAAAACCCGCTGCACGGGCTCGAACTGTGCAGCGGGCTTGGTTTCCTTGGGGGATGCGGCGACGCTCACTGTCTGAAGCGACAGAATTCGAGCCCCGCAGCTTCCGTCATACTTATGCTGCCTGAGGGTTTGCCGCGTCTATATTCGTGGGACGCAAGGCTTTCCTGCGCGTCGTTCGGTCACTGATCTGCTTCGAGCTTCGCGTGCGGGCACCAAGCTCGCTGCTTGGGGGCGCGTTGTCGAACAACGCCAATTCGACCTGATCAGGGGTAACCACGTCGGGGCCAAGCTTGCTAAGCCGTTTGGCCAGGCGGTTCACGGTGGCGATGTAGTCTGCAAAGCTCCGCGTCTGCTGGTTGCGGGCATTTTCCAGCCGGATCGCGAGATCGCGCGAGTTCCGGAGCCGCTCCACCGGCAGTGTTGTTCGTAGCCCCCGGAACTCCAAATGGGTGCCCTCCATGATCGTGTTGATCACCCTGTGATCGTAAATAACACAGGCGCCCTCCAGCGTCGTGAGCCCGAAGAAGTAGGCAAGCTTCGACGTAGTGGACGTGGAGATGCCTTTGCCGCAAAGGTTGTTGAGTTCCCGGATCAGAGCACCAGCGGGCAATGGTTCCGCTTGTTGCAGTTCCGACAATCGATCCGCAACCACAGCGGCATTGCTGAACAACGCGTCAATCGGCTTTCTATGTCGATTGATCTTGCCCGATGGATAACCCCATACAATCGTCAGCATAACCGCCAGACGCGGCTTTGCAGCGATGAGGTCAAACACATCGGCTCGCGTCACACGCTGCCCATCCTGTAATCCAAGCTCGACGATGCCCGATCGGATGTTGAGATATTGCGGATCACTCCAGCGCTTCGCATCGAAGTCGGTGCCAGCTGCCATCAGCGCCGCTTGGGTTGGGAGATCGTCGCGGATCGAGCGACTGGTCTTGCGGGGCATTGAGGATTCCTTGGATTGCGCGGGACTAGAGCATGAGGTCAGCGCATGACTGATTGTAGGCAGTGCCCGATCTCGTCGGCAGCACCACGGAGAACAGATCGTCGCCGAAATGCGCCTGCAGGGACAATGCCGCGTCATCAACCTCGAGATCGATGAACGAGCCGTCTAGGCTGGTCTCGTAAGGGCAGAGCGCGACGAGCGTCCGCTTCACATCCTCGATCGAAAGCTCACGGTCGCTCAGATCCCGGTCCGGCGACGAAGAGCCGAATGCGACGGCGATGTTGGGCATCTTCGGCAAGCTGACTTCCAGCTTTCCACCATCCGAGGTCAGCTTGAGCGTAGCAGGAAAATTGCGCTGCTCCTTGCGCCTTGCGTTCTGCCGATCATGCTCGACCCTGCGATCAGCCAGAAACTGCAAGACGGCGACTTGCTCTGCGTGCGTGATGCTGACGGGCTTGTGATGAACGTCGGCCGGCTGGCTGACGCGATAAGCCGCATCGGCGTGCAACGGGAGAAGCTGGAGCGGGGAGCTTAGCCCAGTCGCATCGATCCGCGGCACCTCGCCAGCGTTGATGTTCCATCCATCATAGTTCGGGAACTCGCGCCTTAGGAAAGCCGCGTCTCGGCTATCGAGAATGTAGGCCATCTCAGCCGACAAGCCGTCGACGTGACCCGCTAGGCTCACGCCTGCCCAAGCATAAGTGTAAGCTTCCGCGACGGCCTCGATCCGGCACACGGGCCTGCCTCGCTCCAAGCTGTTGAGCAGGAGTACATGCCTAGGAGAGCTATTCGGCTTGTCGGGCGTACAGCCGAGCACAAGATCGACGGCACGGAAGAGCCTCCCCAGCGGCTCACCCGCAAGCGCACTTTTGCCGGTTGCCTTGATCGGCGCATAGCGAAGCAGGATCGGCTCAACTTCGTCAGCTTCACCGATCACGTCGATGATCGCCGCTTTGCCATCGTCGCCAATCTTCGCGATCAGCGTCACGAAGCCCTCATCCGCGCTGATGCCTTCCGGCAATGCCACCGCCTCGGAGTGCGCTCGGTCCAATAGCAGCTGCCGAGCAGCCTTGAGGCGGCTATCGCGTTCTTGCGAGTAGCGTTGCTTCCTTGGACTGGCGAAGTGCCTCACGGCCTCGGCATAGCGCCCTTTGATCCCGCCTTGCCGAAGCCAATCGCCCAAGTCCGTCGGGTCCACGCCACAGTTGCTCGCGTAAGCGAGCACCGCCGCATATTGGGAGCGCGAGCTGGCGGACGGCGCGAACGTCATGTTGACCAGCGCGATGTAGGGATTGCGCTGCGTCGCCAAATTCCACGGCACGCCGCGCGAACTCACAAACTCTCCGATCAGAGATCGTCCTGGCTCACAGGCTTGTGATCGCAAGTCCTCTCCAAAGACATAGAGTTTCGCCAGAGCCGAACGCAGCAGGTCGGTGGACCTGGCATGATGTTGCTCATACTCTCGCGCAGCTTGCTCTACTGCCTGGAACCGTTCATCGGCCTCATGGAGCTGATGGTCCGTGGAATTTCCGGTGAATTTACCGCTACGCACATCGGCCTCAAAAGTTTAGCCGCTAAACTTTCGCGGTGATACGTTCTTGCTAGAGCGATCACAACCGCAAGGTATCGTAGTCTGTGTTAGCGTTCGTTGGGTGCAGGCGTGTCGATCAAGAATGACTATCTGGCTGAGAACCGCGCGATCTATCTTCCGGCAATCAGCGAAACGTTCGCCCGCTCCGTGCATCGCTCTACCCTCGATCCGTCGTTGCCGCTGACGGCGAGGCACCTGAACTTCCTCGATCCTGGGAATCCTTCGTTCTTCTATCCGTTCGCACTGTACAGCGCCGGACAAGCCGCTTCGAAAAGCGGCAATGTTCCACCGTGTATGGTCACGAGCCGGGATCGGGACGAGACAATCGTCGTAGGCGACAGCGGCGGCTACCAAATCCAGACACAAAAGATCGAATTCGATCCCGCCAGCACTCCAAGGACCATGCTGAAATGGCTGGAGCAGGTTGCCGATTGGTCGATGGTGCTCGACTTCCCGACCGGCGGGATCAGCAGCGGCGCAATGCGGCCTCATGCCGAACGGCTAGAGAAAGAGGGGTACGATCTCGCCGCCATGGCTAAGGCCAACGGGCTCGGCATCGATTTCAACGCCTGCCTAACTCAAACGAAGCTCAACAACGACATCTTCCTTGCACAGCGCACACCCGGCAAGACGCGGCTCCTCAACGTGCTGCAAGGCAGGAACAAGCGTGAGAGCAAATATTGGTACGACGCTGTAAAGCACCTACCCTTTGAGGGATGGGCGCTCGCGGGGGCGCACAGAGATCATTTCAGTCTGATCGTGCACCGGCTGCTGGACATGCATGCAGACGGGCTGCTGCGCGACTGCAAATGGATCCACGTGCTGGGTGTCGGATCATTGCAGATCGGATGTCTGCTGACGGTTGTTCAACGGGCTGTGCGGCAAGCAATAGGCAATGCGGTGCAGTTCAGCTTCGACAGCGCCACCCCATTCTTGTCGAGCGCTAACGGGCTGGTGTGCTCCGGCTGCAGGCTGGGTGCTCAAGGGTGGTCGGTTCAGTATAAGAAATTCTCCCAGCTGGGCGGATCGAACAACGCCCTGCTGTTCGACATCCTGCGTGAGCTGTTGGAGACCAGGAGCCGCGCCAGCTGCGAAATCTATTCCGCCGATACGCTCGTTTCCCGCAGCATCAATCTGAGCGACATGCAGCGTGCCGACGGCATGCCGTCCACCGATGGCGGAATTCTTCTGACCCATCATAACGTGCAGGCACTGCTCGACGCGCATTCCTCCGCGCAAGCTCTGTTTTTCCGCTCCGACCCCCTGCGTCCGGACCCAACCGCCGTGCCGTTGTCGATCAAAACCGCCGCGGAAATGGTGAGGCTCTTGTTCGAAGAATTGGGCCGGGGCGTGAGCCCTACCGCGCTCCATGCACGCGTTGACGAGTGGCAGCCGTGGCTGGATGAGATCGGAGCTTAGCAAAGCCGCTGCGCCAGCGCGCCCACGCCCTGCGAGCGTCATACAGGGCGATCGAGTGCTATCTATGGCACAACCGGAAACCTTGGGTAGGTTCCTGCGCGCGCCCCTTTCAGCGCTAGTTGAATACAACTAGGTTGGACTGAGAAATGGCATCATTGGGAGCGTTATGGGCTACGTTTTGAATGAACTCACTAATTTGCCAGTAGATGAAAATGTTCATTTCTACATTTTCGTCGTCAACGGGCAGTTCCGCGAACCGCTATACGATATGATCGAGCAGAACTTCATGGAACTTGCCCGCAGCATCGGCAATCACGCCGTTATCGCAGTGGGCACAGATAAGCAGCGGTTCACCACATCCGTCGCGCGTAAGTACCTCGGTGAGGGTAACTCTGACGCCAGTTTTCAGAACATGCTGCCCGCGCTTCTGATAACGAATGACCATCCAGAAGAGCTTCGCCAGGGGAGTTTAAGGCTCGTCGTTCCTCTGCGCGACGCCGAAGCGCGGTTCGGCGGATGGCACAACTTCTTCGCCCTTCTCTCCGCGTTCGTTCGTGGCGAGAACGATCATTTCGTCAAGAAATTTGAGCAGAAGGAAAACCTACTCGACGCCGCTAACGCAATCATTGATCTTAAGCCCGGCGCATTTGGTGTTGCTCTGAACGTGAACGAACTCGTTCGTAGATGGCAGAAGAGCAGGACTGCGCGGTTGAATACGTCCTCATAGCGCTAGCTGTCCTCGCCTAAGCCGCTGCTACGAGAGCAGCCTTAGCAGCATCGGACATTGTCCTAGGTAAGCCTCTGCGTTATCGCGCTAACTGACAGGGGAGAGTTGCGTGTGAGACTGCAGAAGGCCCGCATCACGAATTATCGCAGCATCAAGGATTCTGGCTGGGTAGAATTCGAGCGCGACAAGACAATCATGGTGGGTCCTAACGAAGCAGGGAAGTCTGCTTTTCTGCGCGCTCTTCAACAGATCAACGCGCCCGACGACGCGCCGAAGATTGATCCTCTCCGCGATTACCCTCGGAAGGACTACAACGACATAACTACGAAGCGGGTGGATCCTACCAAGACTGACGTCGCCGTCGCGCATTTCTCGCTTGAAGAGGCCGACAAAGAGGCTGTGGGACTAGAATTCGCGGGCGCTACGTACGTTTACGGCCGTCGTCTCGACAATTCCGCTTGGCACGACTTTGTAGGCGCCCCAGAGCGCCCCACCACCAGCGAGCTTGCCAAGGATCTACGGCGGCTTGCAGCTCATGTGGATGGGCGTCAGTCCGAGGGGGCGGAAAAGGCTTCGGTCGGCTTAGAGGCTGTGCTCACAGAGTACAGCGGCGGGAACTACTACGTTCAAGGCGAGGTCGCGAAAAAGCTTATAGCTTGGCTGGAAAAGCATTACGCCACGGTCGACGAGGACAACGACAAAGAGGAAGCGCGTTACACGAAGCTTCTTGAAGCGTGCCGCTTTGCTGACCGCCGGGCTGCCGCACTCAGCGCGTTGGCCAATGCACGTCCCATATTCGTGCTATTCAGTAATTACTATCGTGTGCGACCGCTCATTCACCTCGAGCATCTGGCAACACGCATCGAGCAGAAGCTCCTTGATGACGACCAATATGATTATGGGAATCAGTGTTTGCTGAAGTTGCTGGGTTTCACAGCACGGGAGCTATCTAACCTTGGCAAGGCAGCTGATCCCGGAGCCAAGGATGCCGATGCGCACCGGGCCTATCGTGATCAACTCGACAAACGTTCGTATCAGCTGAACGCGGCGAGCGTTCGCCTGACTGACGAAATCGTCCGTATTTGGAACCCGAACCCAGAACGCGCGGAAGCAAATCGCCTCAGGATCACGGCAGACGGGCAATATCTAAAGGTGGTCGTCGAAGACGAACTTGGCGTCGAAATCGAGCTCGACCAAAGGTCGGAGGGATTTCAGTGGATTGTATCCTTCTTCATCGTGTTTTTCGCGGAGGCCAAGGACAAGCACGCGAACGCCATCCTGTTGTTGGACGAGCCGGGGCTAAGTCTTCATGCCCTCAAACAGCGGGACTTCCGAGCTACGATCGGAACCCTCGCTGAGACAAATCAGACAATCTACACCACCCACTCCCCCTTTTTAGTCGGACCAGACGAACTCGATCTGGTGCGAGTGGTGGAAATGAAAGATCGGCGGACGGGTACGAGAGTACACACGACTGTCACCGCCGCCGATCCTGCAGCGCTGCTGCCCTTGCAGGAGGCGCTCGGGTATGATCTTGCGCAGAGCTTATTTGCGCAGCAGCGGAATCTGATCCTCGAAGGACTGACGGACTACTGGTACTTCGAGGCGACAGCTGACTTGTTGCGTCAGGATGGCGTCGCCGACCTGAATGCGAAGATCGCACTGATTCCTTCGAACACCGCAAGCAAGGTGATGTACTTCGCGACAATCCTCACCGCGCACAATCTCAAGGTTGCGGCGCTACTTGACTCCGATAATGCAGGTGATCAGGCAGCCAAACAAGAGATCCTGGTGCATCGCCTTGGTGCAAAGCGCATCTTGCGAACGATGGACTATACCTCGCCCGCCATCCCGAAAGCTGAGATCGAGGATCTTCTGCGGGACACTCTCGTGCCAATCGCGAAGACAGAGCTTGGTATCGACGTGACCGCGGAGGTCGCGGCGTCGCCAACTTCGCCGATTGTCGACATTCTGTCCCAAAAGGGAGGGCCGAATTTTTCGAAGTACAAGCTTGCCAAAGCGTATGTCCGCTGGACCCGAGATCACGAGGCGGCTGACTTGAGTGACGGCGAACGGGCTGCTTGGACAAAGCTTGTGAATGCGACGAATGCGGCGTTGAAGTAAGCTTCCACGGTGCAGTGAAGTTCGAAGAGCGCCATGCAGGGCCGTCTTCGATCAGCAGTAACGCAAATGGCTCTACTACCGCATAGGCCCTGCATGACGCGTCCAAGGGCTGCAGCGGAGTATTTCCTAGCCCCGTGAGCCCGTCGCCGGCTGCTGAATGTCCCGCTTAAATACTTGAAAGTGGGAGGGTGATATGAGGTACTTTGAAATCATCGAAAGTGCTGAGCAGTCGGCAGCGCAACGCGCACAGCAGAAGCAGCGGAATGCACGTGATCGAATAGCGCACGCGCACGAGAAACGATCGGCCGCAGCGACCCGCTACCAAGATCAGTTGAAGGCTTGTGATGACGCGATCAAGCAAGCTCAAGCTTCTCTCCGGGAAGCATCCGTGCGGTCGTACGCCCTTCGCGACCGAAAAGGTCAGCTGTTAGGTTGGATTGAGCCGCAAGGGCGGCTTATCCAAGGCAAAGATAGAGCCGGCACTGTCGTTGGTTGGTACGACGCACGACAAAACGTGACCAGAGATCGCCATGGCGTCTTGTTTGGCACAGGCGATCTACTTTCCGCACTGATCGTCTGCAAACGTTAGTCCGGTTCCTGGCCGAAAATAATTCCTCCACCAGAACCGAGGATATCGGGCAGTTCGATGGGCGGGTGCCCTTAATGTCTGGCCTCGCACAGAGTGTCGGCACGGTTGCACGTTTGGGAAGCAGCCTGCTACATTCTTTCGGCCGGATCTGTTGTTTGGTCGGGGGCGCGCGCAGAAACGATGGAATTCCTAATACTGCGTGCGCTCACCCAGAGCGAGCTTGGCTTCTTTCATGAATATCGCCGTCAAGGCAAAGAGACGTCGAAACAGCGCGCCATCAATTTCGATGGCAAGGTCGTGGCGCGGGTTTTCCCGGCCGCAACTAAGAGTGACCGCATTCCGCTTGAGCTAACGTACGAAACAGACAGCGGTGCCGCGATGTATAGTCACTCGCTAAAACGCCAAGGCAAGAACTGGCGGCTGGAAGGCCACTGCCCAAACGATAAGAAGTTTTCTTTCGTATCAGCCGGAAGCCTGTTTGTATTACGGATCCAAGCCGGCATCAGCCCAGCCAAAGGGACATGGACGGTGCTTGATGCCGAGAGCCCTCTGACCCAAGAGATACTGGCCGACGGAGGTACGCGCGGCCTTGCTGCGGCTGGAATGATCGCCCTGCACGGACGGCAGAGCGCGCATTTGTTGAGCAAGATCTCCGAAGCCTTGCCGGCCCCTTCTACGGATGACTCGGGACAGGAAGTACAAATGAGTGATCAAGATGATGCAGGATCCGAGGGCGGAGTAAGCCTTCCGCCGCGCGCGCTGAGGCTTACGGAGATGCTGGCGGACACCGGGCACACCTTCGCCGGGGCCGTCTCTGACCTGGTCGACAATTCGATCTCAGCCAACGCCATCGAGATCAACATCCACTTCGGTCGGCCTGATCAGGGGAATGGCCGTTGGATGACCATCGCCGACAACGGCGATGGAATGAGCTGGGAAGAGCTCAAGGAAGCCATGAGGATCGGGAGCGAAACCGATTATGAGGAAGGCAGCCTGGGTAAGTACGGCTTCGGCCTCAAAGGTGCTTCCTGGTCTCAAGCGAACTTGTTGACTGTTGTTACCAAGCAGGCTGGCGAAAAAGCGTCTCATCTGACCTGGGACAAGAGCAAGATCGACGAAAGCTGGACCGCCTGTAACCGGCCGCTAGATGACTGGGTCAGGGATGCGACCGATCCTGGCGAGCACGGCACAGTTGTGATGTGGCGTGACATGACGGTGCCTGAATCCACGCCATCCGTCCCGGGAGCTTCGCCTTATGTGGCTGAGGTTCGCGACCTTAAGCGCCATCTTGCGCTCGTGTTTCATCGCTTCCTTGAAGGCAAAGTCCCCGGAAAAAAGAAGGTCGAAATCCTCGTCAACGACGAACCGGTTCCACCCAACAATCCAGTGGGTCATCCGTTGGTCCGCGAGTACGATACTAAGACCGTCAAAGTACCCGTGAGCGGCGGTACGGCCCCCGTTGTAATTGCTCCCTATCTGCTGCCCAGCGAAGATGAGCTGAAGCAATATCATGCCCCGACAGGGGACGCTGATAAGGCGATCGATGCGATTGGTTTGCACGGCAAGCGCACCGAGACGCAGGGGCTGTTTATCTATCGAAATGGTCGCCTCATCCGCTGGGGTGGGTGGCACCAGATCTGGGCAACCACTGACGAGAAAACCAAGCTCGCTAGAGTGACGGTCGATTTTGGACCCGAGCTCGACAAGGCATTCCAGATCAACATCAGTAAGCAGATCGTGCACCTGCCGCCCATGCTTCAGGATGCAATCAAACCGCTTGCTAAATTTGCACGTACCGACAGCCAAGCGAAATTTCGTCGAGGGTCGCAACCACCGGTTCCTGCCCCGTCACCGCCTAGCCCGACGCCCCCCTCAGGCGGACCCAAGATCAGTGTGCCCCCCACATCGCCTCCAGGGTCCGGGCCGGCTCCAGCGCCGCGGACTCCCTCGCCGCCAGCGCTGGTTGTTCGGCCCGTGGAAACGTCCAAGTTTGTCTGGAAGTTATCGCGGAGCCTGAACGGTGCCGAGGAGCTGCAGGTCAGCAGGGTGAACTCGGACTTGGCTGAATTGGCGCGGCTTCTCGCTCCCAATACTCAGGCGGCAACGCATTTGGCTGCATTTCTAACCCAGCTGGACGAAATCGGAGCGCAGGATGAGCTGATCGGGAAGGCCTGAAACTATGGCTGAAGTGCGCATAGTGGCTTCGGCGCCGGGCCTGCCGAACTGGACGGACCGCCTTGATGATGAGGCCTGGGACAGTTGGAGCTGTCTCGAGAGTTTGCTGCGTAAGGACCCGAGATGGAAGGAGGAGCAGGTCAACTCAGTCGCAGCTGAGTCTTTGCGAGTGCTGCGTCATCTCCCCGATCCGCGCTCAAATAATGGTTTTCAGGGTCGCGGGCTCGTTGTCGGCTATGTTCAAAGCGGGAAGACCGCCAACTACACAGCGGTTGCCGCCCGAGCCGTCGATGCTGGGTATCGTCTGATTATCATTCTCTCGGGTATTCATGATGCGCTTCGAAACCAAACTCAAAAGCGCCTCGAGCGTGAGCTAGTAGGCGACGGCACCTCCCATCATCAATGGAAGCTTCTGACAGGCAACAACCTTGATTTCTTCCCGCCGCCTCCCGAGACGCTGGATCACGCGGGACCATTCCTGATCGTTGCAAAAAAGATTGTTCCCGTTCTGAAGCGACTAGACGAGTGGCTGGAGGGCGCGGGTAATCGGCTGCATTGGCTCCCGACGTTATTGATCGACGACGAGGCCGACCAAGCTTCGATCAATACGAAGGGTAACCGCGCTCCCGATACCATGGTCTCGGAGGGAGAAGACGAAAGAGCGGGTGAGTCTAAGCCCTCGGCTACGAACTCAATGATCCGCTCGATTTTAAATCGTCTGCCGAGAGCCTCCTACGTGGCCTACACGGCTACGCCCTTTGCCAATATTTTCATCGACCCCAGCGCTTTGGACCGGAAAGTCGGCCAAGATCTGTTTCCGCGCGACTTCGCTCTGCAGCTGCCCCGTCCCGACGGCTATACCGGTACCGAAGAGCTGTTCGGTGTGGGTGCAGAGGGACGGGATGTTCTGCGCTTTGTCCCCGAAGAAGATGTGGTCCGCCTGCGGTCGTCGAAAAAGGGCAAGGGACGACAGGTTACGATCGATCCGGACGCGCCCATCATTCCAGATACGCTGGCCGAGGCTCTTGGTGCATTCTGCATCGCCGGCGGCATCCGCCAAATACGGCGCGACGGTGCCACGTCTTCTCACACGATGCTGGTACACGTCAGTCAGCTTGTTGCCGACCAAGCCCGGATCTCCGGCGCTGTACGCGAACAAATTGATCTTTGGCGAAGTGAGGTCGCCCAGGGTGGCCACTTCAAGGAATGGCTCGGCAACATGCTGGAAAGCCACTTTAGGGGCGTTACGCTTCCAGCGTCCAACGAGCGGGTAATTGAGGTCGCAACAAATGTCCTCAATGAGTTGATGGTCATCGAGCTAAACAGCGAGACGGGCGAGAATCTCGAGTACGAGGAAAGGCCTGGGCGGCACATCGTAGCAATTGGAGGGAACCGGCTTTCGCGCGGGTTGACGCTCGAAGGTCTGACAATCTCCTATTTCCTCCGCACCACGTCGATGAGCGACACGCTGCTTCAGATGGCAAGGTGGTACGGCTTCAGGACGGACTATGAGGATTTGATCCGTATCTGGACAACGCCCGCCATCGCCCGCTGGTTTGCTGAGCTGGCACTTGTCGAAGATGCACTCCGTGAGTCTCTTCAGGCATTGACGCGGGCGGGAAAGCCCCCGTCTGAAATGGCCATTAGACTTCGTGCCCACAGCGAGCTTTTGCTAACCTCGCGGAATAAGTCCGGAATGTCAGCTGACGCCGAACTATCCTGGTCCGGAGAGCATCCGCAGACGGTTCTGCTACCGGTCTCTGACCATTTAAAATTACAACGCAATTTCGACCTTACGGATCAGCTAATCGCACAATTGAGGCCGTCGTTTTCAATTGAAGGCGGTATGCTCGCCCAGGATGTACCGGCGGAAACAGTGGCCCGGTTTCTTCGCGAGTACAAAACTCATGACGACATTCTGGCTTTTCAGCCGGATGCGCTGTCCGAGTGGATTGAACAATCGAACGAGGCGGGGGAATTGGTCGATTGGTCGGTGTTTTTGGCCGGCTCAGGGGTTGGACGCAAAACCATCATTGGCGGTATCAACACGGGAATGCTGACGCGCTCCCGTGTCAGCAGTGACAGTATCGGAATATTGATCGACCCGCGCCATGAAGGCGTCGATCTTCCAGGCGGCCCGCAGGGCTACAAGCGAGCGAGCGGCACATACGATTCTCAAGCGATGCGTGCAGCAAGGCCGCGCACCCAGGGGCTGCTCATCATCTATCCGCTCGATCCAGCCAACCTAGGTACCGAATTTGCTGGCCCGGTGATCGCCCTGGCCCTCAGCCTCCCGCAAACAGCAGAGACCGGTTCTTGGGTCGTCAATCGCGGCGTTGCCGATGCCTGAATTTCCAGGGCCGGACAATTGGGCCGACCTCAGGTCGCGGAAGCCGCCTTCGGACGATCAAATGGCAGTCCTTGACGTCCCGGATGGCGGGGCTGACCGCGGCATGCTTCTCGCAATTGATGGTAGTGGCGACCTCCACCTTCTGATCCGCCTCACTGCGCCCGCCTCTGCAGAAGATCCGCCCGACCTCAACGGCATTCGGGTGAGGCGTCGCCTCATTGATGAAAGTTCCTTCCTGGATCTGATTGCTCCCGCCTCAAACGAACGAGTATTTTCAGGTATGTGCTCAGAAGTAATCGAAGCGGTTGCTGTGCGGGGCCGGGAGCCCGCCGCGGCGACAGCTGCAATCGTCAGAAAGTGGCAGGCAGCACTTCGCAACAGCAAGACGATGATGGAGCAAAGGGCTCAGGTTGGTCTTGTTGGTGAACTCTACGTACTGAAGCAGCTGATGCTGCCGCTCCTGGGACCGAGCGCAATTGATCAATGGAGCGGACCACACTTTGAGCGCCACGACTTTGTCAGCGGCGACGTTCACATTGAGGTCAAATCGACGCGAAAATCCAAGCATGAACATGAAATTTCAAGGGGTGACCAGCTTAATGCACCTGACGGCAAGTCTCTGCTGCTCGTCTCCGTGCAACTTGAATCGACCATTGCCGGCAACATCACTCTTGCGACATTAATCGACGAGATCCTCGCCGAGATTCAGGACGACTTCACTGCGCAGGCGGAGTTTATCGACAAAGTGGAGCGTGTCGGTTGGTCGGATATGTTGCGGCCGTCTCCGGAGCTCATGCGCTTCTTCGTCCGTGCAATCGCCGTGTTCGAGGTTGACGATGAATTTCCTCGCTTGCCGGACGAATTAGAGCTGCCATCCGGTATCATATCGGTGCGCTACACGGTCAGCTTGGCAAATCTTCCGTCCCTTGGCCAAGATGAAGTCATGGAGCGCATCGTGGCCGCAAACGCGCCGTAACTCACGCCGCCTCACGCTCCGTTTTGCGCTCGCTGGCGTCCGCATTCGCACTCTGGCTGGCACGAGCACCAAGCGCTTCCCCAATCTTCTCTGCCAGTGCAAACGCCATCAGCGGGGGTACCGCGTTGCCAATTTGTCTGAAGGCGGCGTTCATGGCTCCTTCGAAGCGGAAGCCGTCGGGGAAGGACTGGAGGCGTGCGGCTTCTCGAACGGAGATGGTCCGTTGCTGCGCGCCGTCATAATGAATGTGCGAGTACGTGTCCTTGCCAATGTGGGCCATCAATGTGCGCACAGGGAAATCAGGTCGTAGCTTCCACCATTTGTTTGGGAACTTGGCGACGTCGTAGGGTGGAACGATAGTCTTCCTGAGCTCGGCATACGCAACCGTTCCGGGGCTGATGTTCAATTCCGTCGCCGTCCGGTTGAAAATCCTTTCGGCTGTTGCGAATGCCTCGGGGTATTCGGCGCCGTGTGGCATTTCCCGGAATGTCGGGCCGTCTCGCGGCAATGACCGGATCACATGGTCGTAAACGCCTTCAGACGACGTAAAGCCCGGCCAGTTCCGCATGAGGTTCGCATATGCATCGGCGTCGGACGGCGCCCGGTAGGGCGCCAGCTTGTCGAACTTTCTCGCGCCGCGGCGAACGGACTCGCCCTGTATAGGGGGGAGGTCACCGATCGCCTCCTGTGCGGTCACGGCGAAGGGAAGTTCCTCGGTGCCCAGGTCCGGCTCGCGGTATCCCGCCTCTGCATTGGTATAACGAAGCGCCACGGCGCGGGTACCTGAATAACCTGGTGGCAAGGTGATGTGACGGGTTGCGGCCGGGAATGTCACCTCCTGGCCCAGCTCACGCCGGTAAGCGATGAGATAGACCCTGTCGCGCATTTGCGGGACGCCGTGGAACGCCGCGTTGATCAGCGAATAGGCTGCGACATAGCCGTAGCCTTCAAGCGTCTCCACGATCTCTTCGGCTACATTGTGATGTGCATAGTGAAGAATGTCGGGGACATTCTCGATCAACAGTGCAAGCGGTTGAAACGCGCGGACATAAGTCAGGTAGCGCAGATAAAGATTGCCGCGCGCATCAAGTTTGAACGCATTGGGATGGACTGCAATTTCCCGAAGCTTCGCGCGTCCGACGCGCGCATAAGCCTGACAGGGCGGGCCGCCGACCAGTACATCGATAGACCCTTCTACGCTGCCGAGGCCAAAGTCTCGAACAAGGTCGGCCGGCTCGGTCCTGGTGATATCCCGTGCCTTCGCATGCGCATCCGCAAACTTGTGATTGGGATGGAAATTGAGAGCGTGGGTGCGCGCGGCGAGCGGGTCAAACTCTACGGCGCCAGCAATCTGGAAGCCGGCCCTTTGAAAGCCGAGGCTAATTCCGCCAGCACCTGAAAAAAGGTCGAGTACACGAGGGCGCTCGCCACGCCGTATCCGCTCCAGTTTTTGGCTGATGGCCACCGGGTTAAACCCTGCCGTGTCTGACCGATCAACCGCCACGTTTAGTCGAGTCCCTGAGCCCTATTGCCATGCTTGGTCTTAGCAGGTGCCGGGGAGACGTCGAGCCTGACGGGGCCCAGAAACTCGATCAGTTTCTCGTTGAGCGTGACCTCGTCCTCAAGCGTGCACTCCCAGATCGTAAGAACCTCCCAGCCGAGTTCCATCAGTTTTCGAATATTCACCTCATCACGCTCGACGGTGCGCCTAAGCTTCTGCTCCCACCAGTCCCGCCTCGTCTTTGGCAGCACGGACGATGCGCATCGATGAAAGTGCCAAAAACAACCGTTTACGAAGATTGCCTTGCGCCGTGAACGCCAGACGATGTCGGGGCGACCAGGCAGGTCTCTTGCGTGAACTCTGAACCGATAGCCCAAACGATGAAGGAGCCGGCGTACCCTAAGCTCGGGTCGGGTATCGGTTCCCCGTATGGCGGCCATGTTTCGTCTTCGGCCGGGCGAAGTATCGCTGAAATCAGGTCTTCGCAGACGGCCGGGGACTTCAGCCCCATGCGACTGTCCCTTTGTCGTTGTCAGGGCTGTTCTTCTCCTTCAGGAAACTCAGTTTGGAGCCAATGTGACACCTGGGCTGCCGTTGAGTGGCCGCTTGCCTTCAAGAGGTCCACGATATCGCCACCCGATAGGACAAGGATTGGGTGCTCGTCTTCTTTGATTTCCTTGTATGCCTGCTGGTCGACGTACCCGGTCGTGACAAGGATACCAAACTGTCGGTGCCTGAGCCTCGAAATCAGGCGGGACATCTCGCGAACGCCTACTGAGTTTCCAGGAGCGTAGCATTTGGCCTCAAGTGCAAAGTCGACGTCAATCGAGCTTCCCAGCCGACCGATCTTTAGTTTGCCAAGCGCGTCACGGCCGCCGTCGCGCGAAGGCCTAGTGACGTCAATATTGTGCGCATTCGGGAGCAGCAGCTCGGCTAGCCTCGCCGCACAATGTTCAAAAGCATGGGGCCTGCCTGAAAAGTGCCCGTGAATAGCGGCAAGAACAGCCCTTCCATCGTCGCTCGCCGGTAGCTGTTCATTCTTGTTTCGCCAGGGGCGTGACCGGTTGCTCTTGAGTGCATCGTACTGTCCAGTTTCAACCCATAATTTCCAGGCTCGCGGAGCATTGGCGGAAGGATCCCGATCCTCGATGATGTCCGTCAGCCAGGCTCGAGACAGGACAGCTGCATTGAGAACAGAAAAGCGCGCCCTGTAATTCTGGTACCTTCCCGCGCCGCCGTCATGCCAAACCGCTACCAGATCCTCGGTTTTGGTAAGAGTTGGTGTGCCGGGCACCACCAGCCCGAGGAAGCGAACATCGCGAAAGGTGTGGGCTGTCGAAAAGACCAGAATTGGCGGAACTCGCCGGCGGCCTTCCAAGCCGGCGTGACTGTCGGCAAAAACGCGTCTTAAGAGCTCATTCCCGCGTCGTGGTGTTGCGTGCAGCTTCTGGCCGGCAACTTTATTATCGCCATAATACGTGAACACGCCCGTTTCCCGATCGATGCTGTCAGGCCAGTCATGGTCCGACATTGATGTCGTCAGTACGATAAGGCTGAACCGGTCCATATTGCCCCGGTAACGAAAGCCTCCACTGTTGCTCACGCGAAGTAGCGGGCCCAGCGGATCATCGCCCGCGTTGCCGCGCCTTCCGCCATGGTAAAGGGCATCGACATGGAGGTCGCTGGTAGGAAGTTCCTCAAACGCGAATGACTTCATACTACCCCAGACGAGCCGACACTGCGGAAATAGCGCCCGCTCCGCGAGCCGCGCAAGTCAAACAAGTGCTCTTACGGTGGATCAGCGATGAAGTTGCCACCCTTTATTCAGCTCGCTTCAGTCTTCAGCCTTGCGACCTGAGCAGCTTGCCAATTGCCGCCGCGCGGCGCTGCGATCCGTCGGGCGTTCAAATATCGCGCTATACCTCGGAGGCTTGTGTGGCCGGCGGCACGAGCTGCCTCGACGTAGGGCATCACGTCTAGCTTGCGCTGCTCTGATGCAAACCGCCTTGTCTCAAGGGCTTTGATACGCTCAGCCGCGCCCACGCAGCGCTGGTTCACCCTTTTGCCTCCCAAAATACGCCCGCGGGCCTTCGCTACCACAAGTGCAGACTTGGTGCGGTCACTAATCCGTTCCCTCTCCCATTGGGCAACTTGGGCGAGAATGCCGACCGTGAAGCGATCGGCGAACGGCATATCGGCGCAGCGGATCGGCACGTCCGCATCAAATAGTTCGTTGAGGAACGCGGCATTGCGGCTAAGCCGATCGAGCTTGGCAACGATCAGCGTGCTCTTGGTGAGCCGCGCGTGCTTGAGGGCGACCTGCAATTGAGGGCGGCTGTTGAGCTTGCCGCTCTCGACTTCGGTAAACTCCTCAAGGAGTTCACCATCACCGACACTTCGCAGCACTGTTTGGCGCTGCGCCTCAAGTCCAAGCCCGCTTTGCCCCTGCTTGGCGGTCGATACTCGGTAATATGCGACGAACCTCAAGTGACACTCCTGTCAACGCACGTTGCTACATTCGTAACGCCGCTCCGCCACTCAAACGACCGGAGACTTTGGCAGCCCAAGCATGAGCAGCGGAGAGGACGACGGACGGGTCAGGACGGCGAAAGTACAAGCCGCTTTCTGCGCCAATCCCCTTGAGGGAGTTCGTCGATGTCCACGATGTCCAAGGTCAGCGGAGCAGCGGCATGGGCGGTATCGACTTCCAGCGCGCGACGATGCTCCTCAAGGTAGCGACGCGTCTGCTCGATCGTACCGTGCTTATAGTGGGTGTTTAGCATCTTGACGCTCGTGCCCATGATCTCGGCAACGTGATCACCCGTCATCCCCTCAGCCAGTGAGAACGTCGCAAACGTGTGTCTCAAGCTATATGGAGAATAGGCTGCACCATCCGTGCGAGTTGGGAAATTGCAGCGTTTCAACAGCTCATTGAAGAGGCCGCCCAAATCTCTGAACGGTGTTCCGTCCTCTTGGACGAAGACGCACTCGGCATTGTTGAACTTTCGCTTCGCCATGCTGAGGAACTTGGATCGCCTGCCGCGCATCTCGGTTAAACGCGATGCAGCTTCGTCGTTCAGCGGAACATCGCGCCGCCCCGTTTTGGTGTTCTCGGCAATATGAAGCAGCTTGGTGTCGAGCCTCACATCCCCCCACGTTAGCTTGTCCGCTTCATGAGGGAGGCGGATGCCGGTATAACGTCCAACCCAAATCCAATCAGCTAGCAGCTGAAGACGTTGCCGATGCTTGCCATCCGACGCTTCCGCTATCCACGTTTCAGCTTCCGCTGCGAACCTATCGAAATCACCGCCCAAGAAAGCTGGGCGTGGGTTTGCCTTGCCAATTTCCACAGCCAGGACGGGCACCGGTCGGTTCTTGAAATGACCCTTTTTCGCTGCGTAGTTCAGGATTTGGCGAAGCGTTGGACTTTCTCGATTGAGGGTCGTCGCGCTCGGGACGCCGTAGTGTTTGCTCCGCTTCGAGCCAGCTTTGGTGCTGCGCAGCGCACTGGCAGGTGCCTGCTTCCAAAAGTTTAGCCGCCAAACTTTATAGTCGTCGAGGAGCGCGTCGTCGATTGCGCCGACGTTGCCGACGTTCCGCTCGTCATGGAAGAATGGGATCAGGAATTTTCGAACGACAGCAGCCTTGTAGTCATAGTCCTTCGTCTGCGTTTTCAGCCAGTCCTCGGCGAGATGCTTGAAACTGACCTGCAGGCGGCTCGTGCCGAGTGCAGCCATCCAATCAGCTGCCGGATCATCGTACCAAAGCCGATGCGCCTCAAACGCCTTGGCTCGCGCCTCTCTGATATCGGAAGTGCCGAGACTGCGGCGTATCCAGTTGGGTCCCAGCCGATGGAGATACCAAGTGCCTTTTCGTTGATCGGCCCGCTGGGCGATCTGAAGATCATCATTGAGGCGCTGTATGCTCGTGTACGCCGCCCCGCTGCGGCTATGACTGGCATTAGACACTGTAGAGGTTCACCGGAAAAATGCTTAGGTTTTTCCGTAACTTCTGCGGAGTTTGCGCGTCAATTAAAGATACGACTGGGGTTATGTACAAAGATATGTACATGGCATCCGAAGAAAAAATGTCAGATATCCGCCAAAAATTACTGCGCTGCAGCTAGGCACACAGCAGCGGAAAACCCGCAACAACCCACGGCACCGTTAACGTGCTGTGGCTTAAGTCTCTGATATTCTTACGATTTTTCTACCGGCGCGGATGGTGGAGCTGAGGGGAATCGAACCCCTGACCTCTGCAGTGCGATTGCAGCGCTCTCCCATCTGAGCTACAGCCCCGCACCGGTTGCGACAGCGCCTCTAGCCGCGCTTTGCCACCCTTGCAACGCGCTTTTGTTGGCGCCCACCGAACCAGCCTCGTTTCGGCCCTGCGCGGCCTCGACCTGCCTTTGGCCGTAGGAACGGCAAGCCGTGCCTGTCGTTTCATCTCTGCACCCGCGCCCCCCTTTCGCGGTTGCCCCCAAGGAGGACAGTAGATGGCTTACGACCGGTATGACGACCGCGACAACCGCGGTTATCGTGACGACCGCCAGCGCGGCACGCGCAGCGGCGGCAATGACGACCGCGGATTTTTCGACCGCGCCATCGACAGCGTTTCCAATTTCTTCAACGACGACGATAGCGGCAGCCGCGAGGACGAGAGCCGCACGCGCTACGGCCAGACCCAGCAGTCCGGCCGCTCGAGCTACGAACCGCGCGCCTATGACCAGGACGAAGGCCGCCAGCGCGGTGGCCGCGAAGACGACCGCTTCGGACGCTCGGACCGCGGCGCGCTTTTCGGCGGCGGCCAGTCGAGCAGCCTCGGTCGCGGCCGCGACGAAGGCGACTATCGCAATCAATATGGCCGTGGCGGCGGTGAGAGTGGCGGCTTCGGGCGCGGCGATTACGGCAGCCAGAACAACGACAGCTTCGGCCGTCAGGATCGCGACACCTCGAGCCTCGGCCAGAACCGCACTTATCCGTCCAGCTATAACCAGACAGGTAGCGGCTCCTACCGCGATACCCAGGGCCAGTCGCTTGGCGGTGGCCAGAACCGCTATGACCAAGACCGCTCGCAGCGCGGTTTCCAGAGCCAGGGCAGTGACCGTTATCGCCCGATGACCGGCGATTATGGCCGCGGCTCGCTCGGCCAGGGTGGCCGCTCGGGTTCAGGCATGGGAGGCCAGGACTTCGGGCAGCAGCAATTTGGCAGCCAGGATCGCTTCCAGGACCAGGACAGCGACCAGCATCGCTCGGCCTCCTATTACGGCCAGACCGACCGCGGTCAGTCGGCGTTCGGCCAGTCGGGCCAGTCCGCATTCGGCGGGTCGGGCATGCGCTCGCCCCACGACGAGCATTATTCGTCCTGGCGCCAGCGCCAGATCGAGGATCTCGATCGCGATTACGACGAATATTGCCGCGAGCATCAGAGCCGCTTCGAGAATGAATTCTCGGGCTTCCGCCAGCAGCGTCAGACCAAGCGCCAGCTGCTGCAGAGCATCCGCGAGCATGCCGAAGTGGTGGACGAAACCGGCCAGCACATCGGCACTGTCGACAAGGTCCGCGGCGAAAAGGTCATTCTGACCAAGAATGATCCCGAAGCGCATGGCGTGCATCGCAGCTTCACCTGTTCGCTGCTCGACCGCGTCGAGGACGGCAAGGTCTACCTGACGGGCACCAAGGACTCGATCCGCTCGCGTCTCACCGAAGAGCGTGACGAAGGCAAGCAGGACGGTGGCATGCTCGGCGGGCTGTTCGGCGGATCGACCGACGATACCGATCGTCGTTCGCCGCAGGCGACCACCAACCAGCCGACCGGCCTGTCGGGCCAGACCGGCACCGGGACCAGTACGGGCGAGGGTCCCCACATCCTCGACCAGAGCTTCTCGGGCACTTACGAGGACGGCGACAGCTCGACTACGGGCAGCCGCACTACCAAGAAGTAAGCCGCCCCAAGCGGCTTGACGAGGAGGCCCGGGCACCCCAGCGGTGTCCGGGCCTTTTTCGTTTCACCGAAGGACCCGATCCCATGCCCCAAGCCTGGCACCTCAAGAGCCGCCCCAACGGGCTCCCCACCAGCGACAATTTCGAGTTCAAGGACATCCAGCTCCCCGAACTCGGCGAGGGCATGGTCCACGTCCGCAATCACTGGCTGTCGGTCGATCCCTACATGCGCGGCCGGATGAACGACGTGAAAAGCTACGTCCCTCCGTTCCAGGTCGGCGAACCGCTCGAAGGCGGCGCGGTCGGCGAGGTGGTCGAAAGCCGCTCGCCCGACTTCCAGCCCGGCGACAAGGTCCTCCACATGGCGGGCTGGCGCGATGAAGCCGTCGTCCCGGCCCAGGCGCTGAACAAGCTGCCCACCATCCCCGGCGTCGAGCCGCAGGCCTTTCTCGGTAACCTCGGCCTGACGGGCGGGACCGCTTACTGGGGCCTGCTCGATGCGGCCAAGGCCAAGGCCGGCGACATCGTGTTCGTTTCGGCCGCGGCCGGCGCGGTCGGTTCGGCGGTGGTGCAGATCGCCAAGGCCAAGGGCATGACGGTGATCGGCTCGGCCGGCGGGGCCGACAAGGTCGCCTTCGTGAAGTCTCTCGGCGCCGATGAATGCATCGACTACAAGGCTGGCGTTCCGCTGGTGAAGGCGCTGTCCGAAGTCGCGCCCAAGGGCATCGATGTCTATTTCGACAATGTCGGCGGCGAGCATCTCGATGCTGCGCTGGCGCTGGCCCGCAAGGACGCGCGCTTCGCCATTTGCGGCATGATCGACGGCTACAACAGCGGCGCCCCGACCCAGCTGCGCTACATCATGCGGGTCATCGCCATGCGCATCATGCTCAAGGGCTTCATCTACACCGACTACCTCCCACGCAACGGCGAATTCTACGCCGAGATGGGTCCGTGGGTAGCAAGCGGCGCGGTCAAGGGCCGCGACACGATCATGGAAGGGCTCGAAAAGACGCCCGACGCCTTCCTCGGCCTGTTCGAAGGCGCCAACACCGGCAAGATGCTCGTCAAGCTGTAGGGATCACGCGCAAGGGCCGTGCTGCATTCACCATGCAGCACGGCCCTTGTCGCTGTCAGGCCGAACGACCTGTCAATTGACGCCGTGGCGATGCCGAACCTGGCATCAACCTTGGCACCGACGTCAAACGCGATTGTAGTTGCAGCTGGCCGGATTGCCGGTGCTGTAGCCGCGTCGCAGCGCCTCGACCCGCTGGGCGCTGGTACCGTGGGTGAAGCTTTCCGGCCGCACCGCCTGCCCGGCGCCGCTTTGCAGCGTGTCGTCGCCGATCGCCTGCGCGGCGGTCAGGCCTTCCTCCAGATCGCCCTGCTCAAGCACCGCGGTCCCGTCCGACCGAACGGCATTCTTGGCCCACACACCGGCATAGCAATCGGCCTGGAGTTCGACGCCAACCTGGATCGCATTGCCCTGCGCGCCGCCAACCGAGGCCTGCGCCCGGCTCGCCTTGTCGAGCGTCCCTTCGAGGTCCTGGACATGGTGCCCGACCTCATGCGCGATCACATAAGCCTGGGCGAAATCGCCCGGCGCGCCGAAGCGCTTCGACAGCTCGTTGAAGAAGTCGGGGTCGATGTAGACCCTTTTGTCGTTGGGGCAGTAGAACGGACCCATCGCCGCCTGGCCCGCGCCGCACCCGGTCGAGGTGCCGCCGCGGTAGGCGACCAGGGTAGTCGGCTGATATTGCTGGCCGGCAGCGGAAAACAGCTTGCCCCACACCTGCTCGGTCGATCCCAGCACCTGGGTCAGGAATTGCTGCGTCTGCTGCGGAAGCCGCGAGGCTGCCTCCTTGTCGCCCTGCTGGACCGTGGGGCTCCCACCGCCGCCGCCAAGAATCCCGCCGCCGCCAAGCCCGCTCAGCGCGCAATAGCCAAGCGCGAGGATCAGCAGCCCGACGATTCCGAACCGGCTGAGCACGAACGGCACCAGCATGCCGAGCAGGCCGCCGCCGCCACCCAGGATCGACCCGCCGCCGCTCTGGCCGGTCCGGTCCTCGAAGTTCGAACTGCCTGGTCCATCCAGCCGCATGCATATCTCTCCCTTGCGGACCCATAATGATCGGTGAGGGCACGAAGTTGCAAGCGGCTGCACTTCATCGTTGCGGGCCGCGGGTGAAGCATCCCATAGGGCGACGCCAGATGGATTGCATCGTCGCGGCGCTCCTCGCAAAGACGATGCTTAAGGAGTGAGAAGCAAGATGATCCTCAAGGACAAGGTCGCGCTGGTGACCGGCTCGACCAGCGGTATCGGCCTCGCCATCGCGCGCGCACTCGCTGCTGAGGGCGCGCGCGTCATGCTGCACGGCTTTGGCGACCGCGAAGCCAATCTCGCGCTCAAGGACGAACTTGCCGCCCTGTCACAAGATTGCGCCGGCTTTTCGGACGCCGACCTGTCGAGCGCCGACGCCATCGATGGGCTGGTCGCACAATGCACAGACGAGCTCGGAAGCCCGTCGATCCTCGTCAACAATGCCGGCGTCCAGCATGTTTCGCCGGTGGAAAGCTTCCCGCCCGACAAGTGGGACTGGATCATGGCGGTGAACCTTTCCGCCGTCTTCCACACCACGCGCCTCTGCCTCCCCTCCATGCGCCAGCGCGGGTTCGGGCGGATCATCAACACCGCCAGCGCCCACAGCCTTGTCGCGTCGCCCAACAAGAGCGCCTATGTCGCAGCCAAGCATGGCGTCGCCGGCTTCACCAAGTCGGTGGCGCTGGAAGCCGCACGGGATGGCATCACCGTCAACTGCATCTCGCCCGGCTATGTCTGGACCACGCTGGTCGAGGACCAGATCCCCGACACGATGAAGGCGCGCAACATGACCCGCGAGCAGGTCATGAACGACGTGCTCCTCGCCGCCCAGCCGACCAAGCGCTTCGTCGAGCCGATCGAGGTTGCCGCGCTCGCCCTTTTCCTCTGCCGGCCGGAAGCGGGCAGCATGACTGGCGCCAATCTCAGCGTCGACGGCGGCTGGACCGCGCAGTGACGGCCATCCGTCATTGCGCGCCAGAGGCGGAGCAATCCGGTTCCCGCTCGCCAATTGCTCCGCTACGTTCGCGATGACGATGAAACAGCTCCTTCTGCTCCTCGCCCTCCTGCCCCTTGCGGCCTGCACGCCCAACGAGCGTCCGACCGCTGGCCCGGTCGCCAATGCCGCCTCATGGCAGACCGTCGCGACGCCGAACGACCGCGAGCGGCTGCGCAACTGGCGCACCGCCTTCGTGCAGGGTCTCAACCAGGCCAGGGCATCGGGAAACACCGTCGCCATCACCCGCGAAGGCTTCCTCCTCGAACCCGATGCGGCGGTCGGCGGGACCATTCCCAACGGCGACTATCGCTGCCGCGTGATCAAGCTCGGCGCCCGCGCCGAAGGCCTGCTGCCTTTCGTCTCCTACCCTGCCTTCAACTGCCGCATCGCCCAGTCGGGCAAGCTGCAGGCCTTCACCAAGCTCAGCGGCTCGCAGCGGCAGGTCGGCTACATCTTCCCGCACGACCAGTTGCGTGAGGTGTTCCTCGGCACCCTGGTGATCGGCGACGAACGCCGCGCCGTTCCCTACGGTGCCGACGACGACCGCGACCTGGCCGGCTTCGTCGAGCGGGTAGGGCCACGCAAATGGCGCCTTATTCTTCCCTATCCGCGCTTCGAAAGCCTGATCGACGTGGTGGAGCTTGTGCCCTCCTCCTAGCGCGCTAGGCTTGCGGTCATGCTGACCCTCCTCGCCGCCACGGCCCTCGCCGCCCAGGCCCCTGCCCCGGCTCCGTCTCCCGCCGAGCTCACGCCGCTCATGGCCCTCTACCGCGAGCTTCATGCCGCGCCCGAACTCGCCATGAGCGAGACGAAGACCGCCGCCCGCCTCGCACCCGAACTGCGCAAGCTTGGCTATGAGGTGACGGAAAAGGTCGGCGGCACCGGCATCGTTGCCGTGATGCGCAATGGCCCGGGCCGGACGGTCCTCGTCCGCGCCGACATGGATGGCCTTCCGCTCGAGGAAAAGACCGGGCTACCCTTCGCGTCGAAGGTCCGCACCAAGGCGCGCTCGGGCGTCGATACCGGCGTCATGCACGCCTGCGCCCACGACACCCACATGACCGCGCTGATCGGCACCGCCCGCCGCCTCGCCGGTGACAAGGCGAAGTGGAAGGGCACGCTCGTCCTGATCCTCCAGCCGGGCGAGGAAACGAGCGAAGGCGCCGCGGCGATGCTTGCCGACGGCCTGTTCACTCGCTTTCCCAAGCCCGACACGATGCTTGCCTTCCACAACAGCGCCTCGCTTCCGGCCGGGACCATCGGCCTGACGCCCGGACCGGCGCTGGCGAATGTCGACAGCGTCGACATCACCGTTCGCGGGGTCGGCAGCCACGGCGCGGCGCCGCAGAACGGGCGTGACCCGATCGTCGTCGCTTCGCGCATCGTCACCACATTGCAGACCCTCGTCAGCCGCGAACGCAATCCGTTCGATCCTGCCGTCGTCACCGTCGGCAGCTTCCACGCCGGCGCCACGCACAACATCATTCCGGACGAGGCCAAGCTGCAGATCACCGTCCGCAGCTACACGCCCGAAGTCAGGCAAAGCATCCTCGACGGGATCCGCCGTATCGCCCGCGGGGAGGCGATCGCCGCCGGGGTGCCCGACGACCGCATGCCGGTAGTCACCGTGCGCGATCCCTACACCCCCGCCACGGTCAACAGCGACGATCTGACGGCGGAGAGCCGTACGCTGTTCACCAATGTCTTCGGCGCCGACCGCGTGCGGATGGTCCCGGCCGCGATGGTGGGCGAGGACTTCAGCCGCTTCCTCATCGCCAATCCGCAGGGCCGCAGCCTTTTGTTCTGGGTCGGCGGCGTTCCCCAGGCGCGGTGGGACGAAGCGGGCGGCGTGACGACCAAGATGCCCGGTCTTCACTCGCCCTTGTGGGCACCCGATGCTGAAAAGGTGATCGGCACTGCCATGGTCGCGATGGAAGCGGCCGTGATCGAGGGGTTCAAGCCGCGCTGACCTCGACCCGGCCGAGGCACTTAAGCCCCGGCTGTTTCCGACCGCCGCCGGGCTGATGCGTTTACTCGCGCTGCTGTTCACGCTTCCTTTGTAAATATCTCCGACAGTGCGGGCGTGGACAGCCTGCTCGCCTTCTGGAGTCATGCACTGGGCGCCGTGGCGATGGCCACCGTCCTGCTGTGGCAGCTGCGCGGCTGGGCCGTGGGGCCCGCCCAGAAATTGCTGCTCGGCGGCCTGCTGACCACCGCCGCCTCGGCCTGGCTTGGCGGCGTCATGGCCGGCAGCATGCTCGCCGATCATTCGGAAACCGCGCGCAACCTCGTCTGGGTCGCCATGCTCTACGCCTTGTCGAGCACGGGCGAAGACGGCGCCCGCCAGCGCGGCGTCGGCCTCGTCTATGGGGCGGTCGCGCTGGTCCTCGGCGCACAGGCGCTGGTCGACAGCCTCGCCCCCTTCGCCCGCCCCGGCGACCGCCAAGCGCTCGAGGCGACCGGCACGATTCTGCGCACCATCACCGCCGCCGGCGCGCTCGTTCTGGTGCACAATCTCTACGGCCAGGCAGCGGCCGCCAGTCGTGGACCGATGCGCCTGCCGATGCTGGGCCTCGCGCTGCTTTGGGCGTTCGACCTCAACCTCTATACCTTGCAGGCGCTCGGGCTCGGGCTCGGCACCACGCTTGGCGATCTCAAGGGCGTGGTCGTCGTCCTCGCTGCGCCCTGCTTTGCCCTGACCCGCGCCGACAGCGCCGCCTGGCGCCCGCGATTGTCCCGCGCCGCCACCTTCCAGTCCCTCTCGCTGCTCGCCATCTGCTCCTATTTCGCAGTCATGGCGCTGCTCGCCGCGGCGCTTCGGGTCGGCACCTTCGACTGGCTTCGCGGGCTCGCCACCCTCGGCCTTGCCGGCATGACCGTGGCGCTTGCGGTTCTCCTCCCCAGCCGCCGCGCGCGCAGCTGGGCGCGGGTCAAGATCGCCAAGCATTTCTTCGAACATCGCTACGACTATCGCGCTGAATGGCTGCGCTTCGCCGCGACCCTCGGCGTCGACGGGACGAACGATCCCCTCTCGGGCCGGATCGTCCGCGCCTTTGCCGACATTCTCGAGGCACCCGCCGGCCTCCTGTTTGTGCCTGACGAGGGCCGCTTCGTGGTCAACGGCTCGTGGCAATGGGCCGATCGCCTGCCCGCCGGCGCGGTCGCGGGCGAAGGACTCGACGCGCTATGGCCTGCGATCGGCGACGGCCACATTCTCGAATTCGACGGGCATCGCCACGGCTGGGCCTCGTCCGAACAGCGCAAGGTCGCCCTTCCGGCCTGGTTGCTCGACGATCCTGCGCTCTGGGTCGGTGTCCCCCTGGTCCACGGTGACCGCGCGGTCGGCCTGGTCTTGCTCGCCGCCCCCGAACTTCGCCGCGCGCTCGACTGGGAGGATTTCGACCTCCTCCGCACCGCCGGGCGCCAGGCTGCGGCAAGTCTTGCCGAAGCGGCCGGACAGCAGCGCCTAAGCGACGCGCGCCGGTTCGACGAATTCAATCGCCGATTCGCCTTCATCCTTCACGACGTGAAGAACCTCGTCAGTCAGCTCACCCTTATCGCCCGCAACGCCGAGCGCCACGCCGACAATCCCGAATGGCGCGCCGACATGGTCGCGACGCTCAAATCTTCCGTCGGCAAGATGAACGACTTGCTCGCCCGCCTCGCCCCCGCAGCGACGCCGCAGGGGCGCGCGCCGCTCGGTCCGGTCGAGCTTCGTCCGCTGCTTGCCGGCTGTATCGCCGCGCCCCGCGCCCATCATGACGTCCGTTTGCTCGGCGATGGCGGGATCGACGTCCTCGCCGATTCCCATTCGCTCGAACAGGCCATCCGCCACCTCCTGGCGAACGCGGTCGATGCGAGCCCGGCCGGTGAGCCCGTGTCGGTGCGCGTGTCGCATACCGACTGCGACGCGCGGATCGAGGTCAGCGATCAGGGCGTCGGGATGGACGCCGAATTCATCGCCACCCGCCTGTTCACCCCGTTCGCCTCGACCAAGCAGGACGGGTTCGGGATCGGCGCCTTCGAAGCGCGCACCCTCGTCCAGGCGATGGGCGGCCGCCTGACCGTCGAAAGCCGGCCCGGCGCCGGCACCCGCTTCACCATCACGCTTCCCCTCAGTCCGGCCCCGCCGGCCGAAATGCCCGAAAGACTGATCGCATGACCGACCCCGTCTCCCTCCCCGTCCTGCTCGTTGTCGAGGACGACGAAGGTTTGCAGCGCCAGCTCCGCTGGGCCTACGAAGGCTACAAGGTCGTCAGCGCCTTGAATCGCGCCGAAGCGCTTGAGCTGCTCCGCCTGCACGAGCCTGCTGTCGTCACTCTCGACCTCGGCCTCCCGCCCGACCCCGATGGCACCACCGAAGGCTTCGCGGCCCTGACCGAGATCCTGCGCCTGAAGCCCGACACCAAGGTCATCGTCGCGTCGGGTCACGGCGCCCGTGAAAGCGCGCTCCACGCCATCGCGCTCGGCGCCTATGACTTCTACGCCAAGCCGGTCGATATCGATCAGCTCGGCCTGATCGTCGCTCGCGCCTTCCACCTCCATGCCCTCGAGGCCGAGAACCATCGCCTCGAAGCGCAAGCATCCGACGGCGGCACCGTGCTCGGCACGCTCATCACCGCCGCGCCTTCGATGCTGAAGGTCGCCCGCACGATCGAGCGCGTCGCGCCTGCCGACGTCTCGGTCATGTTGCTGGGCGCCAGCGGCACCGGCAAGGAACTGCTCGCCCGCGCCGTCCACGAAAAGAGCCGCCGCGCATCGGGTCCGTTCGTCGCCATCAATTGCGCCGCCATTCCTGAAAACCTGCTCGAGGCCGAACTGTTCGGCTTCGAACGCGGCGCCTTCACCGGCGCGGTCAAGACCACCCCTGGCAAGATCGAAATGGCCTCGGGCGGCACCCTTTTCCTCGACGAGATCGGCGACGTACCGCTGCCCTTGCAGGTCAAGCTGCTGCGCTTCCTCCAGGAACGCACCATCGAACGGATCGGCGGGCGCCAGACCATCCCGGTCGACCTGCGCATCGTCTGCGCCACCCACCAGGACCTCGACACGATGCAGGCTGACGGCCGCTTCCGCGAGGATCTCTACTACCGCCTCGCCGAAATGGTGGTCGCCATCCCCTCGCTCGCCGAGCGTCCGGGTGACGCTGTCCTCCTCGCCCGCCACTTCACCCGCCGCTTCGCGCGGGAACTGAACGTGCCGGTCACCGGCCTTGCCCCCGACGCCGTCGACGCGGTCGACAGCTACGGCTGGCCGGGCAACGTGCGAGAGCTTGAGAACCGCATCAAGCGCGCGGTCATCATGGCCGAAGGCAAGCTGGTCGGCGCACTCGACCTCGACCTGCCGGGCCTGTCGGAAGAAGCGTTCGACGCCATCAACCTGCGCGCCGCGCGCGAAAAGGCCGACCGCCGCGCCATCCACCAGGCCTTGGTCCGGACCGAGCATAATATCTCCGGTGCCGCCAAGCTTCTCGGGATCAGCCGGCCGACCCTTTACGACCTGCTGAAGCAATACCAGCTCCATTCCTGAGAGCGCGCAACGGTTCGTCGTTACCATTAATCGGCGGTTTTTCGGCCCTTAACGGCGGGTTGCGGGTCCTTGCGGTTGGGCCGAGACACCGCAACTTCCCTGCCTCGTTCTTCTCCCTGACCCCTGCCGCCCATCGCGCGGCGGGGGAAAAGTGCATCGCACGATGGAGAATTTACATGATCAAGACGTCGCTTTTCGGTCTACTCGTCGCCGGCAGCACCCTTGCTGCCGCGCAGACGGTGACCCCGACGCCCGCCACCACGCCGGTCACCACGCCGAGCGGTACGCAGCCCGCGACCCCGGCAACGCCCGCCGATCCGGCAACCGGCACCGCCGCGACACCGGCCACCCCGGCCACACCGGCGACGACCGATAGCCTGGCTCCGACCGAAGGCGGCACAAGCGTCGATTCGGTCGTCTCGGCCGAATGGTCGACCTACGACGCCAACAACAACCAGTCGCTCAGCCGGACCGAATTCGACAAGTGGGTGACTGCGCTCCAGTCCGCCTCCGGCGGCAAGGCCCCGACCAAGGGCTACCTGACCTCCGCCTTCAAGAAGGCCGACAAGGACAATAGCGGCGGCGTCAGCCAGCCCGAGCTTGTCGCCTTCCTCGGCTCCTAAGCACTGAATTCAGGCGGTAGAGGGCCGTGCCGCAAGGCCAGTCCTCCACCGCCTTTGCGTCAAAGACCCGGCAGCGGGCGCGTCACTGCCGTCAAGTCGCTCACGACACACGTGCCGCCCCTCCCCCCTGCCGGAACGAACCGCCGCAAGTAATCGGTCGCCTGTGTCTCCCGATACCCGGCCAGCGCGTCGCGGAACCGCGGCTCCGCCAGGAACCAGTTGAGCAGGTCGCCGCCCGGCACTTCTTCCTTGTAGCGCGTATCGATCACCACCAGCGCAGGGCGGTGACAGGCGATTTCGGCCGCTTGCTCGCGCCGCACCGCCGTGCCGAGCGCAGCCATGGTCGGATCGCCCGATCGTGCAAGCTCGGCCTGCCAGGGGGACAGCACCATCCACAGCCCCATCGTGCGCGCCCGGTAGCGAAGGTCGCGCTCGTACATCGCCGGCCACGCCAGCGCCTGGCTCGCCGAGATCATCGCCACTCCCTCGCCAGGCTTCAGCCCGCTCACCGCGGCCACGAACACCCGGTCGTGCCGCGCCCCGCCGGCCTTGAACGGCACCATCAGCGCGACCGCGATGCCGAGCAGCGCGATCAGTCTGCCGTCGCGGCTCTGCCGGTCCAGCAGGATCGCGACCATCGTCACCAGCGCCAGGCCAAGCGCCGGGATCGCCTGGTAATGGAAATCCTTGCCCTGCAGGATGAAGACCAGCCCGAACGCTAGGGTCCCCGCCGCCGCGGCCCCCGCCAGTGGCGACAGTTTTCCGCGCCGCAGCAACGCCGCGACCAGGGCGAAAACGGCGACCACCAGCGCGGGTTGGATGAACAGCGTCCACAGCGGGGGATTGTAGCCATGATAGCTCGCCCGCAGAAGCGGTAGCATGGTGCCGAGATAGGTCGGCGCGAACAGCAGCACCGCGGCGGCATAGGCCAGCGCCCCCGCTGCCAGTGCCAGATGCTCCGGGCGGATATCGAAGCGCCGCCGCCGCCACAGCAGCCAGCCTTCCAGCACCGCGGGAAACAGCAGGAAATGATGTTTCAGCGCCAGCCCCGGCGCCGCCAACAGCCCGGCCGTGAACGCAATCCCGCGTCCGACCGGCTCGCCCTCCGCCCGCCGCGCCGTCAGCGCCAGATAAGGCAGCACGCTCATCAGCAGGAACTGCTCGCGCTGCAGATGTGCATAAGGGGACGTCAAGAACAGGGTCGCGGCAAGGCCCAGCACAATAGCCCAGCGCTGCGCCCGATCCTCCACCAGCCGCAACGCCACCGTCAGCGCCGCTGCCCCATAGGCCGCGAAGGCCACCGCCAGCCAGTGGATGCCCGACAATCCGGGCAATCGCTCGATCCCCGCGCCGATCCAGAACCACAGCGGCGGATTGACCTCCAGGATGTCGCCGTAAAGCGTCGCGCCGGCATTGATTTGCCGCCCGATCCACAGCTGCCACGCCGGATCGTTGATCAGCGGTCCCGACCAAAACAGTATCAGCCAGGCGATCAGCGCCGCCAGCCCGGTCAGCAGCGGCGCGTCGAGCCGGCTTCCCTTCACGCGAGCCCCTCGGCCATTTCCGCTACCTCGAGCCAGCGCATCTCGGCCGCGTCCTTTTCCGCGCGCTTCTTCTCGATCGCCGCCATCAGCGCCGCGAACCGCTTGGGATCGCGGGTATAAAGGTCAGGATCGGCCAGCGCCGCCTCATCGGAAGCGATCCCCGCTTCCAGCTTCTCAATTTCGCCGGGAAGCCGGTCGAGATCACGCTGGTCCTTGAAGCTGAGCTTGCGGGCAGGCGCGGAAGGCTTGGGAGCCGTCTCTTCCACCCTCTTCTTCGGAGCCGCGGCCGCAGTCTTCGCGACCGCCCGGCGCTTGGCCCAATCCTCATAGCCGCCTGCGACCACATCGACCCGGCCGGACCCGTCCAGCCCCAGCGTAACCGTCACCGTGCGGTCGAGGAAGTCGCGGTCGTGGCTGACGATCAGCACTGTCCCCTCATAATCCGCGATGACTTCCTGAAGAAGGTCGAGCGTCTCGAGGTCGAGGTCGTTGGTCGGCTCGTCCAGCACGAGGAGGTTCGATGCCCGCGCGAACTCCCGCGCCAGCAGCAACCGCGACCGCTCTCCGCCGCTCAGGCTGGCTACCGGCGCCTCGGTCAGTTCGGGGCTGAACAGGAATTCCTTCAGATAGCCCTTGATGTGTTTCTTGACCCCGCGGACCTCCAGCCAGTCGCCCCCGTCCGCCAGCACGTCGCGCACCTTCTTCTCGGGTGCCATCAGCTTGCGCTGCTGGTCGATGACGATCCCATTCAGCGTCCTGGCCTGCGTAACCCGCCCCTCGTCGGGCTGGATCTCGCCCGTCAGCAGCTTCAGCAGCGTCGTCTTTCCCGCACCGTTCGCGCCGACGATGCCGATCCGGTCGCCGCGCTGGATGCGCAAGGTAAAGTCCTTGATGACCGTCCGCTCGCCGAAGCGCTTCAGCACCTTCTCCGCGTCGATCACGGTCTTGGTCTTGGCATCGTCCTTGGCGAGGCCGAGTTTCGATACGCCCGGCCCGCCGATCATCGCCGCCCGCGCTTCCCGCATTTCGTCGAGCTTTGCCAGCCGCCCCTGGTTGCGCCGTCGCCGTGCCGTCACGCCGCGCTGGAGCCAGTGGAGCTCGATCGCGAGCTTGGCGTCCAGCTTCTCGGCCGCGCGTTCCTCCTCGGCATAGACCCGTTCGGTCCACGCATCGAAGCCGCCGAACCCGACCTCCGCCCGCCTGATCTGCCCGCGGTCGAGCCACAGGCAGCTTTTCGTCAGCCGCGTCAGGAAAGTCCGGTCGTGGCTGATCACGATGAACGCGCCTTGGAAGCGGTTCAGCCAGCTTTCCAGCCAGTCGATCGCGGCAAGGTCCAGGTGATTGGTCGGCTCGTCGAGGAACAGGAGGTCCGGCTCCTGCGCCAGCGCCCGGACGATCGCCGCGCGCCGCCGTTCACCCCCGCTCGCCGTCGCGGTCGGCCGCGCGAGGTCAATCCCGAGCTGGTCGGCGATCGCTGCCGCCTCGTGCGGCAGCGGCGCATCGGCCCCGCCCAGCACCCAGTTCTCCAGCGTCGCATGGCCGGTCATCGGCGGATCCTGCTCGAGCAGCACGATCCGCTTGCCGGGCACGACCATCCTCTTGCCCTCGTCGGTATCGACCACGCCCGCGAGGCATTTGAGCAGGGTCGTCTTGCCCGCTCCGTTGCGGCCGATCAGCGCCAGCCGGTCGCGTGGGCCGACATGAACGTCGAGATGCCGGAACAGCCAGCCCTCGCCTTGGACGAGGCCGAGATCTTCGAACGAAAGGATGGGTGGCGCCATGACCGGGCTCTAGCGAACCCGCCACTTCCCGTCATCCCGGGCCGGGCCCGGCACGCCGCTTCTTCTCTTCAGCGCTGAATGCTGGACCCGGCATCAGGTCCGGGTGACGGGATCGGCTGCGAAAGGCCATTCACAACCCATTCAAACCCTTGTGCTACAACGCACCCCGGACACAGACATGCGTATCATTCTTCCTCTCCTCGCGGCCGTTGCCGCCTTCAGCACCCCCGCGGTGGCCGAGCGTCCGCGCGACCAGGATCGCGCGTTCGAAGCAACCCGCGACGGTCGCTCCATGCCGCTGCCGATGATCGAGCGCCGGGTCATGCCCTTCATGGGCGGGGCCGACTATCTCGGTCCTGAATTTGACGGGCGCACCTACCGCCTCAAGTTCATGCGCGGCGGCCGGGTGATCTGGGTCGATGTGGACGCCGCGACCGGCCGGGTGGTGAGGCGCAGCGGCGAGTAATCGCGCCGGGGGCTTCATTTCGCCAAAGCAACCGTTCATCTTCGCGCGTGTTAAGAGCCCTCAAAGGGAGAACCACGTTCATGCGCGTCCTGATTGTCGAAGACGAACCCTCGCTCGGTCGCCAGCTTCGCTCCACGCTGGAAGGTGCCGGCTATGCGGTCGACCTCGCCACCGACGGCGAGGACGGTCACTATCTCGGCCAGACCGAAAGCTATGACGCGGTCGTGCTCGACCTCGGCCTGCCCGAAATCGACGGCCTGACTGTGCTCGATCGCTGGCGCAAGGAAGGCCGGCGGATGCCCGTCCTTGTCCTCACTGCCCGTGACAGCTGGTCCGACAAGGTCGCGGGCCTCGATGCCGGCGCCGACGACTATCTTGCCAAGCCCTTCCAGACGGAGGAGCTGATCGCCCGCCTCCGCGCCCTCATCCGCCGCGCGTCGGGCAATGCCTCGTCCGAACTGATCGCCGGCGACATCCGCCTCGACACTCGCTCGGGCAAGGTCACCAAGGACGGCGAGCCGGTGAAGCTCACTGCGCAGGAATACAAGCTGTTGAGCTACCTCATGCACCACAAGGGCAAGGTCGTCAGCCGCACCGAGCTGATCGAGCATATCTACGACCAGGACTTCGACCGCGATTCCAACACCATCGAAGTGTTCGTGACCCGCATCCGCAAGAAGCTCGGCGCCGACGTCATCACCACCATCCGCGGGCTCGGCTACAGCCTCGAGGAGCCTGCATGATCCCCCGCTCGTCATTGCGGGCCGGAGGCGAGGCAATCCATGGCTCAACCGCCTGGATCGCCTTGCTGCGCTCGCAATGACGGCTCAGGGCAGCGTCGTCCCGGCCAAGCCCGGGCTCTCGGCTGAAAAGGCGTCCTTGGCGAGACCCGGCACCGGCTCCCTCACCCGGCGCATGATCGTCGTCGCGGCGGTGTGGATTGCCATCCTGCTGTTCGCCGGCGGCTTCGCGCTCGACCGGGTGCTTACCAACAGCCTCGTCCGCAATTTCGACGACCAGCTGGAGCTCGTCCTCCGCTCGATGATTGGCGCGTCCGAGATCGGGCCCGTCGGGGAAGTGCGCTTTTCCCGTGCGCCCGCCGACCAGCGCTTCATCGAAACCTATAGCGGCTTCTATTTCCAGATCACCGATGTCCCGCGCAACAGCTGCCTCAGCGATACCGAACAGGACCTCTGCTACCGTTCGCGCTCGCTGTGGGACCGGCGGCTGAAGGTCGATGCCGTCCACGGCGACACCAGCACGCACAAATATGACAGCGACCAGTTCGCCGGAGAGCCGCTGCGCATCGTCGAACGCGACATCATCCTGCCGGGCTCGCCGCTCAAATGGCGTTTCCAGGTCGCGCAAAGCCGCGAGAATCTCGACGCCCAGCTGCGCGAATTGCGCACGACCCTGATCTGGAGCTTCGCCGTCCTCGGCCTTGGCCTCGTGATCCTCGCCGCGCTGCAGACCGTCTATGGCCTCTGGCCCCTGCGACGGGTTCGCTCCGAAGTCGTCGCCATCCGCTCGGGCGCCAAGACCCGCGTGTCCGACGATTTCCCCGACGAGCTCCAGCCGCTGACCGAGGAAATCAATCAGCTCCTCGCCCACAACGAAGAGCAGGCCGAGGAAGCCCGCCGCCACGCCGGCAACCTGGCGCACGCGCTCAAGACCCCGCTCACCGTTATCACTAACGCCGCCACCGCGCGCTCGCCCGACCTAGCCGACACCGTCTGCCGCGAAGCGACCACGATGCGCCGCCAGGTCGACCACCACCTTGCCCGCGCCCGCGCGATCGGTCGCCGCGCCTCTGCCCAGGCTCGTGCACCCGTGTGGGAAAGCCTCCAGGCCGTGCAACGCGCCGTCACCCGGATGCACGAAGGCGCGACCGTGGACATTGCCGGCGACAAGAAGGTGGAGGTCCGGGTCGAACGCCAGGACCTCGACGAAATGCTCGGCAACCTGGTCGAGAATGCCGCCAAATATGGCTCGGGCCGGGTCTTCGTCACGGTCGAGAAATCGGCGCCGTTCGTGGACATCATCGTCGAGGACGACGGCCCCGGCATTCCCGAGGCACAGCGCGCCGAACTGTTCACACGCGGCAAGCGCCTCGACACCACCGGCAAGCCCGGCACCGGGCTCGGCCTCGCGATCGTTCGCGACGTCGCGGAAATCTACGGCGGCAGGATCGGCCTGGAGGAAAGCGAGGACCTCGGCGGTCTCCTCGCCCGTCTCAGCCTGCCGCTCGGCTGATCACCGCTGAACTGCCCGTTCGACTGCCACCAGCAGTTCGGCGGCGGTGAAGGGCTTGGCCACCAATGCCGCATCCGGGCAGCGCTGTGCCAGTTCCTCGCTGTCGGCAAAGCCGCTGACCACCAGGAACGCCTGGCGCGGCTTCTTCTCGCGCGCCGCCGCGATCAGTTCGGTGCCGCTCATCTCGGGCATCAGATAGTCGGTCACCACCAGATCGAACTGTTCGCTGCCGATCGACGCCAGCGCGCTTCGCCCGTTCGATGCCGAACTCACCTTGTGACCGGCCTCGCTCAGCATCTGCGCGATCGTCGCTCGCACTTCATCCTCGTCGTCGACCACCAGCAACCGGAGCGAGTGCGCGGATGCCGCGGCGGGAAGCGCGGCGTCGGCCCGCGCCGACCTCGTCTCTTCCTCGCTGCACTCGGGAAGCAGCAGCGATACGGTGGTGCCCTCCCCGGGCGCCGACTCGATCTCCACCGTCCCGCCCGACTGCTCCACCACGCCGAACACCTGCGCGAGGCCAAGTCCGGTGCCGCGCCCCGTGGGCTTGGTGGTGAAAAAGGGTTCAAGCGCGCGGCGGCGGGTCTGCTCGTCCATCCCGGTGCCGCCATCCACCATCGCGAACCTGACCCGCTCGTTCCCTTCACCAGCCTTCTCGCGGGTCACGCGCAGCAGGATCTCGCCGCCGTCCGGCAGTGCGTCACGCGCGTTGATGGCAAGGTTGAGGAGCGCCAGCTCCAGCTGTGTCAAATCACTTCGGACACATTGCGCATCGGAGTCCGCTTCGACCCGGAACCGGTGCCGGGTGCTGACCGTCCGCTCGACCAGTTGCGTCACTCCGCTCAGCAGCGCCGGCACGTCGATTGGCCCGACTGTCAGCCGCTGCCGGCGCGAGAAAGCGAGCAATTGCTGGGTCAGCTTGGCCGCCCGCTGCGCCGAGGTCAGCGCACCCGCCGCAAGCCTCTTGCCGCGGTCGTCAAGCGCGTCACGCCGGGTCAGCTGGTCGAGCACGCCGATCACCGGCGTCAGCAAATTGTTGAAGTCATGCGCAAGACCGCCGGTCAGCTGCCCGAGCGCCTCCATCTTCTGCGTCTGCTGCATCCGCTCAGCCAGCTGCCGCGCTTCGCGCATCTGGCGGATGGCGAAGGCGATCAGAAGTGCGGCCAGCAGAAGTGACAGCATCGCCGCCATGATCAGCGAGCCAAGGAACCGGCGCGATGGATTGTCGATATAGTCCGACCCCAGCGCCACGTGCGCCGTCCATCCGGTCCGCTCTGACCGTGCGAACGCGGAATAATTCTCGAATCCCTCAAGCGTCCTGCCCCGATAGATACCGCCGTCCTTCCCGGACATGACAGCGCGCTGCAGATATACCGAAGAGAGGCTTCCGAACCGCTCCGCCGTGCCCACGTTCCGGGCAATGAAGCGTGCGCGCGGACCCGCCAGCGCCACGACCGGATATTCGCTCGTCGGCGGTAGCAAGCGAACGAAAGGCTCGCTGTCGGTTAGCAAAATGACTTTCAGCCGCTGTCCATTATTGGCCTGCCCGGCCCGCTCGAACATCAGGCACAGGCAATTGCCCGTGCGCACATAGCCGGCAAAGACAGGTCGGCTGGTTGGCTCGCCATCAACCACGACCGTCGCCTGGACGATCGGCAATCCGATCGTCGCGACGACAGAGTCGCTTCCATCGCTGATCGTCAGCCCGCGAAGGTCGGGATTGAGCGCCTGGAACTCGCCAAACCGTCTCGCCAGCGCTTCCCAGTTGCGGCTCCGAAGACCCTGCGAGGTCGCCAGCGCGTCGAGCAGGGTGCCGTAGCGGACTGCTTCCGCGTCGGCGGCAAGGATCAGCTTGTCGGCACGAGTAAGCGCGCGATTCTCCAGCTCGCGCCGCTGCTCACGGGCGGCGAACCCCACCTGGAGGATGGCGAACAGCAGCACGGGCACCAGCGATGCCGCCACGATCAGCCATGTCGATCTTCCCCCCGCCCTGATCGTTCCGCCCCCGTACCCTACTCGAGCTCCAAAGGCTCACGAGGCAGATGGTTCCAACTGGGCGTTCCGGTCAAGCTTGCTCTCGCGGCCATCCGCTCCTACCGCCGCGACTGACGATGACTGCCTCGATCCACCCGCTCAATCCGGCCCCCAGCCTCGATCCGCTGATCGCCCTCACCGCCGCCGACATGAATGCGGTCAACCGGGTGATCCTTGCGCGGATGCAGAGCGAAGTGCCCCTCATCCCGGAGCTTGCGGGCCACCTCATCGCCGGCGGCGGCAAGCGGATGCGCCCGATGCTGACCTGCGCGGCAGCGGCGCTGTGCCAATATCCCGGCGCCCGCCACCACCAGCTCGCTGCCTCGGTCGAATTTATCCACACTGCCACCCTCCTCCACGACGACGTTGTCGACGTCAGCGAGACCCGGCGCGGCAAGCGGACCGCCAACCTCATCTGGGGTAATCCCGCCAGCGTGCTGGTCGGCGATTTCCTTTTCTCTCGCGCGTTCGAACTGATGGTCGAGGATGGCAGCCTCAAGGTCCTGAAGATCCTCAGCCGCGCTTCCGCCGTCATCGCCGAAGGCGAAGTCGCGCAGTTGACCGCACAGCGGCAGATTTCGACGTCGGAAGACACGTATCTGTCGATTATCGAGGCCAAGACCGCGGCCCTGTTCGCCGCTGCCTGCCATATCGCGCCCGTCGTGGCCGAAGCGGGCGAGGAAGCCGAAGAAGCGCTGAACAGCTTCGGGCGCAACCTCGGCATCGCCTTCCAGCTGGTCGATGACGCGATCGACTATACCTCGACCAGCGCCACCAGCGGCAAGGATCTCGGCGACGATTTCCGCGAGGGCAAGATGACCCTGCCGATCATCCTCGCCTACGCCCGCGGCTCGGCCGACGACCGCGCCTTCTGGAAGGAAGCGGTGGGCGGCACCCGGACCTCCGACGACGACCTTGCCCACGCCATTCGCCTGTTCCATGCCACCGGCGCCATCGCCGACACGCTGGAACGCGCCCGCACCTACGCCCGCCGCGCGCTCGACAATCTTGCTCCTTTTCCCGCCGGCAAGGCCAAGGCCGCGCTCACCCAGGCGGTCGAATTCGCGGTCGCGCGCGCCTACTAATCCTCTCGGCGGCGCATGGCCTGCCCGGGCTCGGGCTGCTGCTGGCCGCGCTCTAGGTCATAAAGGCCAGCCCCGGAACCAAGCCGCGCGTTAACCACTCTGCTTACTTCCCCCGACGAGAAGTGAGCTCCCATGGTCGACACGATTGGTTACGCCGCAAAGCATAGTTTCAGCCGCCTCAAGCCGTTCCGCTTCGAACGCGAGGAGCCTAAGCCCAACGAGGTGCTGATCGACGTCCTCTACTGCGGCGTCTGCCACTCCGACATCCATCAGGTGAAGAACGAGTGGTCGAACACCGTCTATCCGTGCGTTCCCGGCCATGAAGTCGTCGGGCGCGTCAGCAAGGCGGCGACGAACGGCAAGTATAAGGTCGGCGACATCGTCGGCGTCGGCTGCATGGTCGACAGCTGCCAATCGTGCGCGCCTTGCAAGGAAGGCGACGAGAATTATTGCGAAGGCCCCAACGGCTTCCTCGCCACCTACAACGGCCCGTTCATCCCCGCCCAAATGGCCTCGACCGGGGAGAATATGTATGGCCGCGACAACACGTACGGCGGCTATTCCTCGAACATCGTCTGCCGCGAGGAATTCGTGATCGGCATTCCCGATGCCCTGAAGCCCGAAGAGGCCGCGCCGATCCTCTGCGCCGGCGTCACCACTTTCTCCCCAATGAAGCACTGGGGCGTAAAGGCCGGCGACAAGGTCGGCGTGATCGGGCTGGGCGGTCTTGGCCACATGGCGGTCAAGCTGGCGAAGGCGCTCGGAGCCGAAGTCACCGTCTTCACCACCAGCGAGGACAAGAAGGCCGACGCCGAAAAGCTCGGCGCCACCCACGTCAACATCGAGAAGGACGTCGCCAAGAAGGCTGAGAAGCTGGCTGCCATGCCGGGCACCTTCGACTTCATCATCTCCACCGTGCCCGAAAAGCACGACATCAACCCTTTCATCGCGCTTCTGAAGCGCGACAGGACTTTGGTGATCGTCGGCGCCCTAGAGCCGATGGCGGGCGTCGACAACAGCCAGGTCGCCTTCCACCGCCGCTCGGTCGCGGGCTCGCTGATCGGCTCGATCGCCGAGACGCAGGAAGTGATCGACTTCTGCGCGGAGCATGGAATCGCGCCCGAGATCGAGGTTATTCCGATCCAGGACATCAACAAGGCGATGAAGAAGGTCGAGAACCGAGACGCCCGCTTCCGCTACGTCATCGACATGGCCAGCCTCGGCAGCGAAGAGGCGGACGCCGAATAATCGGATTTCGGGGGAAGCGCCGCACGTTTCGCGGCGCTTCCCCGCCAGGCCCTTCTCAGCCCTGGCGCGATCGCATCAGCCTGCGCCGGTTTGCCGCCACGATCGGGCGGTAATGACTGAGGCTGATGCTGGCGATCTGCTCCGGGCTCGCGTTCCAGCCGGCTGCCCAGATTTTCCAGGTGATCGCGTTCAACGCTGTCACCTTCTCACTCCACATGCGCCAGGCTTCCGCGGAGGTCTGTGGCCCTCCCAGCGCCGCCTGCGTCATCCTGAGACCGATGACCGTGGAGGCGTCTGCGGCGAGCGCGGCTGCGTCCATGCCGAGGTCGGTTTTCGTTTTTCTCGCCAATGCAACTTTCCTTTTCACCAGCACAACGCGCCAGAGGTCATTGTGACGCAGAGGCGATGGGTTGAGGGGCGCCTGATCCCGTCACGGCGGCGGACCGGCGAAACTGGCGCTTCGTGAACTTGCGGTTCATCCGCCGGCGGCCATATGTCCCTGACGCGATGGACACTCCCGCTCCTTCACGCTCTACCAGGGCCCGCGGTGCAGCACTGCTGCTAGCGCTCCTCTATGGCTTGTACGGCGGGATCTTCTTCAGCCCTCTGCCGGCCCAGGCGCGGTCGCAGGCCGTGGCCCTTACCCTCGATGGTCACCCCGGTGTCGCCATCGCGGCCAAAAGCGGCAAGTCCTTTCTCAAGGCCCAACGCCCCTCGCCCGGTCCGTTGCTCCTCCCGACCGCGGCAGCGCCGGTTCGCCTCAGCCTTTCCCGCCCGGTCGGTCGCACCAGTTTCTCCATCGCCGCGCCGCACGCCGGCACCGTCCTTCCTGCCTACCATGCGCGAGCGCCGCCGACCGTCTGATCGATCCCCTATCGACCATACGGACATACGCCGCGGCCGGCCCAAGCCCCGCGGCAGGCAAGGAGTGAATTGCCATGAGCACGTACGCCATCAGGCTGAACGCGCTGCGTTACGACATCGAACGCGCGCTCGACGGTGAATTGCGCAAATCGCGCCCCGACCCAATGCGCATCTTCCGTCTGCGCAAGGTTCGCGCGACCTTGAAGGAGCGCTTCAACCGGCTGTTCCGACGCCGGCGCTAGCCGCTCTTACGATCTAACAACTGACACGCGCGGGCGGGGCACGACCCCTGCCCGCGCCCTTTTTTGCGAGACCACATCATGACCACCGCAAGTCGCGCCCGAGTGGCGAACGACCCCCTTTCGCTTGCCCGTCTCGAGGACCTGCTTATCCGCTATCCCGCGGTCAGCGCCGACGAGAAATTGGAGATTGGCACGCTTCTCCATCGAACCGGGCCGCTCGACATGGGCCTGCTTTCCGCCAACGCAGCGGCCTGGCCGCAGGCCGAACGCTATCGTCGCGATCATCCCGCCCGCTTCCGGATGGGCTGGCGGCAACGCCTTTTCTGGTCGCTTACCGGGGTGCTCGTCATCGCCGCGCTGATCCTCGCCTGGGATATCGGCATAGGCTGAGCGGGCGGTGGGGAGAGCGGAGCCTTCGCGCTCCCCACGTCGGCCGGCGCATCTTGAACAAGATCCCACCGCCCCGCATGGAGCGGGCGGTGAGCGCGCTTCCCATTCACGACGTCCTGCCCGACCTTCTCGCGGCCTTCCGCGAGGGTCCGCGCGCCCTCCTCGTCGCGCCGCCCGGTGCCGGCAAGACCACCGCCGTTCCGCCTGCGCTCCTCGATCAGCCGTGGTGCACGGGCCAGGTCCTGCTGCTCGTCCCCCGCCGGCTCGCCGCCCGGGCCGCGGCCGAATTCATCGCCCGGCAGGGTGGCGAGCAGCCCGGCGACACGGTCGGCTACCAGACCCGGCTCGATAGCCGCGTGGGCAAGGGCACGCGCCTCATCGCCATGACCCACGGCGTTTTTCTCTCCCGCCTGCAGGCCGATCCCGAACTCGCCGGCGTTTCAGCGGTTCTGTTCGACGAAGTCCACGAACGCAGCCTCGACAGCGATCTCGCCCTCGCCCTCACCCTCGACGCAGCGGCGGCGCTCCGCCCCGACCTCCGCCTCCTCGCGATGAGCGCCACCCTCGACGGCGAACGCTTCGCGGCCCTTCTCGGCGACCCACCGCTGATCCGTTCCGAAGGGCGCTCGCATCCGCTCACCCTCGTTCACCTCGGACGCGACGCCGCCGCGCGGATCGAGCCGCAGGTGGCGGCTGCCTGCCGCCGCGCCCTCGCCGAGACCGATGCCTCGGTCCTCGCCTTCCTCCCCGGCGTCGCCGAGATCGAGCGCACGGCCGACGCGCTCGGCGCCCTGTCCCCGGACATCGTCCTCCACCGCCTCCACGGCGCCATCGACCCCTCGGCCCAGCGCGCTGCCCTCGCTGCTCCGGCTCCCGGCACCCGCAAGCTGGTGCTCTCGACGGCGATCGCCGAAACCAGCGTCACCCTCGATCACGTCGCCGCGGTGGTCGACAGCGGCCTTGCCCGCCGTCCCCGCTACGATCGCGGCGCCGGCCTCACCCGCCTCGTTACCGAACGCGCCAGCCGCGCCGCTGTCACCCAGCGCGCGGGCCGCGCCGCCCGCCAGCGCCCCGGCACTGCCTACCGCCTGTGGGAAGAAGCCGCCTTCAACGCGCTTCCCGCCCACGATCCGCCCGAAATCCTCGAAGCCGACCTTTCCAGCCTCCTTCTCATCTGCCTAGGCTGGGGCGAAGCCGATCCTTCGCGGCTTCCCTTCCTCGATCCGCCCCCCGCCGCAGCCCTCTCCGAAGCCCGCCGGCGTCTCACCGCGCTCGGCGCCATTACCGAGGATGGCCGCCTCACCGACCACGGCCGGGCCATCGCCCGCCTTCCGCTGGAACCCCGGCTAGCGCATATGATGATCGACGCGTCGGCCCGCGGGTTCGGCCAATCCGCCGCGGATGCCGCCGTCCTCCTCACCGAACGCGGCCTTGGCGGTAACGACCCTGACCTCGAACTGCGCCTGCGCCGCTGGCGAAGCGATCGCGGCAGGCGCGCCGACGCTGCCCGCGGCCTTGCCAAGCGCTGGCTGCGATTGGCCGGCGCGTCGGACGGTGGCGGCGACCACCTCGCTGAAGCGCTCGCGCTCGCCTTCCCCGACCGCCTCGCGCGCCGCCGCGATCCTTCGGGCGAGCATTGGCAGTCGGTCGGCGGTCGCGGCTTTCGGCTCGACCCCAGCTCCTCCCTGGCTTCCTCGCAATGGCTCGCCATCGCCGAAGTCGCCGGGACCGCCGCGGGTGCGCGCATCCTTTCCGCCGCCGCGATCAGCGAGGAACAGGTCCTCGCGCTCTTTGCGGGACGGATAGAGACGCGCCACGACGGCGCCTTCGATCCGGCCACCGGCAGTGTCCTCCCGACCCGCAGCCGGCGACTTGGCGCCATCCGCCTCGCTTCCGGCCCGGATCCGAGCCCCGACCCGCTGGCCATCGCCGCCGCCCTTTTCGAAGGCGTCGCCGAGCACGGCCTCCACCTTCTCCCCTGGAGCGAGGATGCGATGGCCCTCCGCCACCGGGCCGCCTTTGCCGCCGCCTTCGATCCCACGCTGCCGGATCTGTCCGACGAGGCCCTTACCGCATCGCTCGATGAATGGCTGGCCCCACTGGTCACGGGCCGGCGCCGCTTGTCCGACATCTCGCCCGGCGCCCTGACCCAGGCCCTTCAGAACCTGCTCGGCTGGGACGGCCAGCAGCGCGTGGACCGGCAGGCGCCGAGCCACTTTCGCTCTGCCGCCGGGTCGGCCCACCCGATCGACTATTCGGCTCCAGGCGGGCCGACGGTCGAGGTCCGAGCCCAGGCGCTATTCGGTATGGCCGCCCACCCTTCGGTCGCTGGCGGCAAGGTCCCGCTTACCCTCGCCATCACCTCGCCGGCGGGCCGGCCGATCCAGACCAGCCGCGACCTTCCCTCCTTCTGGGCCGGCAGCTGGCGCGAGGTCGCCAAGGAAATGCGCGGCCGCTACCCCCGGCACCCCTGGCCGGACGATCCAGCTTCCGCGCCCCCGACCCTCCGCGCCAAACCGCGCTCTTGATTTCGCAGGCTCCTTCCGCCACGTGCGCAGCCCCATGCCTACCGCTCGCATCATCGAACAGGATCGCAAGACCACCCAGTCCGGCCGGGCCAAGGCCGGCAAGTGGACCCTGGAGTTCGAAAACGAGCGCGCCCAGCGCCACGACCCGCTGACGGGCTGGGTCGGCAATGCCACCACCGCGACACAGGTGCGCCTGGCGTTCGCCACCCGGGAGCAGGCGATCGCCTACGCCGACAAGCATGGGTTTGAGTATCGCATCGTCTCCGCGCCGCCGGTAAAGCTCAAGCTGCAGGCCTACGCCGACAACTTCCGCTAAGCGGCTTGTTCGCGCAGCCGTAACGAGTTAGGCTGCCTCTTGCCGGATCGCCTCCTGTTGGAGAGCGCCGGTGCCCCCATCCCTGTTTCTTGTTGTCGGCACGCGTCCCGAAGCGATCAAGCTTGCGCCCCTGGCCCACGCGCTCGCCGCAGCGGGCTTGACGCCTACCTTGGTGGTGACCGGTCAGCACAGTCTGCTCGACCCCGCCGAATACGGCCTCGGTACGTACCCCGCGCTTCGGCTTCATTGCCCGTCAAAGGAGGATCCGCGCCTTCACGCTGAAGCCGTTGCCAGCACCCTCGCGCCCTTCCTGCGCGGCGCGGCGCGACCCGACCTGATGATCGTTCAGGGCGACACCTCGAGCGCGCTTGGCGGAGCGCTGGCAGCAGTGGCGGCCGGGATCCCCCTCGCCCATGTCGAAGCGGGCTTGCGCAGCCATGACCTTGCCCTGCCGTGGCCCGAGGAGGGCAACCGGGTCGAGATCGACCGCCTTGCCAGCCTGTTATTCGCGGCAACCGAGGAAAATGCCGCCAATCTCGTCGCGGAAAAGGTCCGCGGCGAGATCCATGTTACCGGCAACACGGCGGTCGACGCCCTTTTCGCGATCCTCGACGACCTGCCCCCAAGGGTCGAAGGCCACGGCCTGCCGCGGCTGCTGGTTACCTGCCACCGCCGCGAAAACTGGGGAACGGCGTTCACCCCGATCGGCCTCGCCCTGATCGAGCTTGCACAGGTTCCCTGGCTGCGGATCGAGATGGTCCTGCACAGCAACCCGGCCATGGCGGCCGCGGCCCGCCTCCTCCTTGGCGGTCACCCGCGGATCCGCCTGCTGCAGCCGATGGAGCATCACGCGATGGTCGCGGCGATCCGTACCGCCCACATCCTCCTTAGCGATTCCGGCGGCATCCAGGAGGAAGCCCCTGCGCTCGGCGTCCCTCTGCTCGTCCTCCGCTCCACGACCGAGCGCCCGGAAGGCATTGCCAGCGGCAACAGCCTGCTGGTCGGAAACGACCGCTACGACATCGTCGACAATGTCCGCCGCCTGCTCGACGATCCCAGCGCCTACCGCGCCATGGCGGTGCCTGCCCTGCCCTTCGGCGACGGCAAGGCCGCCCCTCGTATTGCCGAACTGTGCGGCCAATGGCTTGCCCGCCAGCGCCGGCCCGACCACGCCCTCATCGCCTGATTGACGAACAGGGTCCACGCGGCCATATGCGCGCCTCGCACCGCAGCGGCCCCTTCGTCTAGCGGTCTAGGACGTCGCCCTCTCACGGCGAAAACACGGGTTCGAGTCCCGTAGGGGTCACCAGCGACTAAGTCTCTGATTTGATTGCGTTTTGTTCTCTGAGGCTTTCCGTATAAATGGCGGAAAACAGCCGTCCGTTAGCGGTGTTTTTCCGCGAGCCTATGCCAGAGACTTCTCTGAGCGCTTTCCTGAGTGGCAAACCTGCGCTTTTTCTCTTGGGCGGCATTGGCATGTCTTGAGACGAGTGGCCTAGCTCAGATGAGCAGCAACGCTTCCTGCTCGCTCCAGCGGAGCGGAAGACCGTCCAGGTTCTGCAGGCTTTTGCTGGTCAGCTGCAACGGCTGACGACCCTGCAGAATCGATTCGACAATCTTCGGTGAGAGGTAGCTCAGCCGGATCAGGCGCTTGAAGCGCTCGGTCGACCTTCCGAACTTGGCTGCAACTTCCTCGAGCGAAAGCTTCGGCTTCGCCAGGGCGAAGGCCTGAGCACGGGCTGCGTCTTGCAGGAGAATGATCAGCTGCTGGTTGCCCGCAGGCTGGTTTGAGATGGTCTTTTCACCAACGATCAGCTTGGCATCGTTGCCATGCCGAATGCGATTGAGCGCGCGCTTGATGGTCGATCCGTCCGCGAGTTCGATGGTCAGCTCGGCGTCGCCGATCACGACCCGACGAATATGCTGAAGGAAAGCCGTTCGCCGCTCGCCGCCGGCCGTGCCAATGAGCTCGGAGGAACCCGCATCGTCGATACTGGTGACTCTCGCCGCAAGATGTTCTGCCAGCAGTGATGCGCAGTGCTGCTCCATCGGCTCGGCAGCGACCCGGTATGCGGCAGGTCCGCCGACCTTAATCTGCTTGGCGTGGGTCACATAATAGCGGAACCGCTGGCCATTCCTGCAGGTATGCGCCGGACTCATCTTACGACCGTGCTGATCGAAGATCATGCCCTGCAGCAAGCTGGCTGATGCAAGCTTTGGAACCCGCATCTGTGCAGTACTGCGGGTCGCCAGGATCGCCCGGGCACGGTCGAACAGCGCTCGATCAAGAATCGCCTCGTGCTGGCCAGGGTAGGCCTTACCCTTGTGCTCCACCTCACCGATGTAGGTTCGATTGCTCAGCAGGCAGCGAAGCGCCCCGTAGTGGAATGGCGTTCCGCCCATTGGCTTGCCGGCGCGCTGTCGCAGCTTGGTAGTCAGCTCTTGCTCCCGCGACCAGAGGACCGTCGTCTGCACTGAGCCAAGCTCGGCGAATGCCTCAAAGACCGCCCGTACCGTCTTCGCCTCAGCCTCATTGATCACCAGCTTGCGCTCCACGACATCGTAGCCAAGCGGCACTGTGCCGCCCATCCACATGCCCTTGGCTTTGGAGGCAGCAATCTTGTCGCGCACCCGCTCGGCGCCGACCTCCCGCTCGAACTGGGCAAAGGAGAGCAGGACGTGGAGCATCAGCCGGCCCATGCTGGTCTTGGTGTTGAACGATTGCGTCACGCTGACGAAGCTCGCCCCATGCTTCTCCATGACCTCAATGATCCGCGCGAAGTCAGCGAGGCTGCGGGTTAGGCGATCAATCTTGTAGATGACGACGACATCGACCTTGCCGGCCGCGATGTCAGCCAGCAGACGCTTAAGTCCAGGCCGCTCCATGCTCCCGCCTGAAAAGCCGCCGTCGTCATAGCGCTCCCGGGTGACCGACCAGCCCTCATGCTTTTGGCTTAGGATGTAGGCCTCGCAGGAGTCATACTGCGCATCGAGGCTGTTGAACTCCTGCTCCAGCCCCTCGTCGCTCGACTTGCGGGTATAGATCGCGCAGCGGACCTTGCTCATTTGGGTAGCCCGAAAAAGCGGGGGCCAGACCAGCGAGTCCCGGTAATCAGGGTCGCAATCTCGCTCAGCGAGCCGTAGGTCCGTTCGTCATACCGGAGGCCTTCTTCAGTAACGTCCACGACATAGGTGCGTCCGCGCCAGCGGCGGACCAGGCGATTGCCCGGTCGAAGCTTCGGTCGGGCCGAGCCCCTGCCCTCTCCGGCCGAATTGAGCTGCCGAGCAAGAGCTGGATACAGACGTCCCAGAGCTCTCTCCTGCAGGCGGTGGGCTAGACCCCGGGCTAATAGGTCCGGCGTGAAGGCCGCTGGCGGCGCGATCTTGAACACCTCGCGCCAGCGCTGCTGGAGCCCCGCCCTGCCGAGCGTCGGCAGGGCAGCAACCTTTTCCTCGATGTCGATCATTCGGGCGCCACCGCACGATAGGTGCGCACACCATCGATCTTGTCGCTGTCGATGACGTAGCCCTTTTTGCGAAGGCCGGTCATTGCTGCCCGCGTAGTGTGCGGACGCCAGCCCATCGCCAACACCATCTGCTCAAGCGTGGCGCCCTCATGGCGCAGCAGCAGCGCTGCCAAGCTCTCCTGTTTGGATGGTGCTTTCGTTGATGCGGAAGGCGCAGCGTGAGGCTTGGTTCTGGCTTCAACCGAAGCCTCGGCCTTGCGACTGATGGAAGTCTTCGATTTCGTCATGTGAGTGCCTTTCGGTTTGAAGCGGCCATTTGCCGCTCCCACCACTCACAGCCCCGCCGGTCTGCCGGTCAGGGCAGCGGCGCTAACCCAGCACCGCGACTCACGCGCACACCAATGCTCGGTTCTCAAGGACAGTCGAGCGGCTTCTGCCAAGAACGTCCGCTTAGACCCACTCGCAGACGCTCAGGCCTGCCCGTAAGCGGACGATCATTCATCAAAGCAGGCTGCGGCCGAAAGGACCCACTCTCAGTCGCTCAGCAGTGGCTGCCTGCCTTCCGTTAGCGGACGATTGTTCATCGGCGTTAGCGCCGGCACGTGGCCCTTAGAAGCATATCGAATCTCAGGGTGTCAGATCAGATAAGGGACGGTGAAGCCTTCCCTATTAACTCGGCACGCATTGCGCGGCATCCATTCACTGGAGACTGGTCATCTCGAGCCGATAGCCGAAGCTCTGAATCGAGGTCAGCTTAAACCCTGCATCGCCCAGACTGAGACGCGAGCGCAAGCGTGAGATATGGACGTCCAGCGTTCGCGTCGGGAGGTCGGGGTTACGGCCCCACACGGCCTCGAGGAGATAGGTCCGGCTGAGCGGGCGGTGCATGTTCTGGAACAGCAGCAGCGCGAGGCCGAACTCCTTGTGGGTGAGGGTCAGCGTTTCGCCGGCAATAGTCACGGTGCACTGGCCGTGGTCAAAGGCGACGCCGTAGTGAGTCTCCACCCGGTCGCCGGTTGCGGCCGGCTTGTAGGTCCGCCGCAGCAATGCGGTGAGCCTGGCGAGGAGCACCTGCGGAACGATCGGCTTGACCACATAATCGTCCGCGCCGGCATCGAGCGCGGCGACCACCGCCTCGTCCTCGGCGCGGCTCGTGACCATGATAACCGGCGGACACGGATCGAGGTTCTGGCGGGCCCAGCGAAGGACATCAACGCCTTCGCCATCCGGCAAGTGCCAGTCCATCAGCAGCAGGTCGAAACTTTCTTGGCGGAAGGCGACCTTGGCCGAGCGGCAATCCGCGTAATGGTGGCAGCTGTGACCGGCGCTTTCCACGGTGGCCCCTATCAGATCGGCGAGCGATGAATCGTCTTCAAGCAACGCGATGCGCACACGAACTCCCTTCTTCCTGGCGCATAACGGAAGAACCTTTGTTTTTCATGCTTGGTGAGCACGTGCGTCGCTGGCTGTGGCCGCGCGATCACATCGGCTCGTCGATAGTCATGGTTACCGTTCTGGTAACCTTTGCTGCTTAGACCGACGGCATGCGTAACGAAACAGGCCTGCAGTTCCGCCTCGCCCAGGCTAAAGAGGCATGCATCGAACGAATGCAAGGTACCGCAGACTGGCTGATTGCCACCGATCCGTCCGATCGCGACGCCCTTCGCCAATGCGGACACCGCCTGGTCGGAACGCTCGGCAGCTTTGGGTTCGGCGATGCTGCGCGAAAGGCCTCGGCGCTCGAACGCGCCTGCGACGCAGAGCCGGAGCAGGTGCGACTGGCCGCTTTGACGCTGGCTGAGACCCTTCGTACCCTGCCGCGATGATCGATAGTCAGGAGGAACTGCGCCAGCGCGTCATCACGCGCTACGGCCTTGGCGAGAGCGACGAGGAAGCCTTCAACCAGCTTAGCAAGACGGTCGCCACCATATTCGACGTGCCGATCGCGTTGCTGACGGTACTTCGCCGCGATCGACAGATCTTTCAGGGGGTCTGTGGCCTCACTACCGGCGGCACCGATCGCGAAAGCGCCTTTTGCGGCCACACCGTTCGTCAATCGGAGGCGATGGTCGTTGAGGATGCGCTTGCGGATCCGCGATTTGCCGACAACGACCTGGTCACCGGAGCCCCCTTCATCCGCTTTTACGCAGGCGCGCCGATCACCATCAGCGGCGTGGCGATCGGGTCGCTCTGCATCATCGACACCAAGCCGCGCACCATCACCCCCGCGCAGCGACAGCAGCTGGCGGACCTCGCGGTGGTCGCGTCCAATCTCATCGAAACGCGTCTCGGTACCCTTGTCGCCGAAAAGCGCGAGCTCGAGCTCAAGCGGACGGCGCAGCTGCTGCGCGTCATGCTCGACAACGTCGATCAGGGCATCGCCTATTTCGATTCCGACCTAAAACTCGCGCTGTGGAACGACCGCTTTTTCGAACTGCACGGATTTGACGATGAAATGAAGCGGCGCGGCACCGATGCCGCGGAGATGCTGGAGAAGAGCCTTCGCTGGGGCTTGTTCGGACCGGATGCGGACGAAGCCATGCTGCCGGCCATGCTTGCGGCCATCCGCCACACCGTCCGGTCCGAAACCGAGATCTCGACCCGCGAAGGCCGGACGCTTCACTCGGTCCGCCTGCGGCTCGACGATGGCCAGGGGTTCATCGTCGCCGTTCGTGACCTTACCGCCGAGCGCATCAGCAACCGCGCGAAAGACGAGTTCATTTCGACCATCAGTCATGAACTGCGCACGCCGCTGACTGCCATCCGCGGTGCCATCGCCCTGCTCGGCGCCAGTCTTGGCACCGGAATCAACGACCGCGCCAGGCAGATGCTCGACATGGCACAGAAGAATGCCGCGCGGCTCAGCACCCTGATCGACGATATCCTCGACATCGAGCGGCTTACCCGCGGGCAGACCGGCTACATCCTGGTGCCGCTGCAGATGAGCGAAGTGATCGGCGACGCGGTGCAGCAGAATGAACCCTTCGCCGAGCGTCTGGACGTTCGCCTCGAAGCAGTGTCCGGAGAGCCGCTGTCGCTGACCGGCGACCCGGGACGCTTGCTCCAGGTCCTCACCAACCTTCTCTCCAACGCTACGCGGCACAGCCCGCCCGGCTCCGTTGTCGAGGTGGCCGGGATGCGCCGCGACCATTTGATCCGGGTCGAGGTGCGCGATTGCGGCTCCGGGGTACCGGAAAGCTTCGTCGACCGCCTGTTCGATCGCTTTTCCCAGGCGGTCGATGCCAATCGTCGCGGCCATGGCGGCACGGGTCTCGGCCTTGCCATCAGTCGCGCCATCGTCGAGCAGCATGGCGGCCGCATCGGCTATGAGCCCCGCGCCAGCGGCGGCTCCTGTTTCTGGATCGAACTGCCCGCATCATGAACGACCTGCGCACCATCATCCTGGTCGAGGACGACCCCGACATCGCCATTCTGGCCCAGCTTGCGCTGACGGAAATCGGCGGGTTCGAGGTTACGCACTACGGCTCCGGCCCGGCCCTGCTGGAGGACAGCGCGGCGATCGTGCCCGACCTCTACCTGCTCGATTACCGCTTGCCGGACATGACTGGGGAGGAACTGCTGGCCAGGCTGCGCGAGGATCCGCAATCCGCCGCAGTCCCGGCGATCTTCATGACGGCCAGCCTGATGCCGGATCGGATCAAAGCGTTAAAGGTGGCCGGTGCGATGGACGTCATTGCTAAGCCTTTCGACCCATTGACGCTTGCCGACGAATTACGCGCGCGCTTCCGTCACGCTCAATCCTGAGGGTGGCGGATTTCTGCGCGGCTACTGTCGCGCACCGCCGCCAGGCTGCGCACGGCCTCGTTGAGATCGACATGAGCCTCGGCCGCGAGCGCGATGATCTGGCCGCTCTGATTACGCAGATGCCAGCGGAAGCGGTCGTCGGAATCAAGGTAGATTTCAAACACCATAACCGGACCGCTAACACGGTTCGTCGCCAGCGCCGCGTAAACAAGTGTAAAGCACGGACGCGATGTAAACAGTTGTAAAAGCAGGTCCGGAGCCGCGCAATTTACAACTGTTGATGAGCGTTAACGGCAAGCCGTGGCTAATGGGGGTGTCGCGCAGGGCCGGTCGCTTCCCCCACGGGGTGCAACCAAGTCCACCAGTGCGCAGACGGCCGGCGTTCCCCTTTCGCTGATTGTCTGCAAGCTTGCGGTCGCGACCTCACGGTCGGTTCTGCGCATCCTTTCAAGGGAGCGCGCGGGAATGACGAGGCAAGCGACAGGACGGATCGGACGGCAGGCGCGTCTTGCGCTGTCGCTCGCCCTGTGCGCTGCATCGTCCACGGCCGCCGACGCCGAGGGCACCCCCGCCGGCAGCGAGATCGTCAACGTCGCGCAGCTGAGCTGGGTCGCCGGCGGCGAGCAGCGCACCGTTCAGTCCAACGCAGCTTCGCTCAAGGTCGACGAGCGGATCGACGTCGCCGTCGCCTCGCTCGACGGTGGCAGCGTACCGGTGGCGGCCGGCGACCAGAACAGGGTGCTGTCCTTTCGCGTCGTCAACGCCGGCAACGCACCCGAGGCATTCGTTCTCAGCGCCGTCGGCGCGATCGGCGGTGACCAGTGGGACCCGGCGATCACCAGCCTGGCCCTCGACACCAACGGCAATGGCCTGTTCGATCCGGGGGTCGACCAGACCTATCGTGCCGGCACGGACGATCCGCTGCTCAAGGCCGACGCCAGCATCACCGTTTTCGTCCTTGGTGGTGTTCCCGCCGGCCTTGCGGATGCCGCGGTCGGCCTTGCGTCGCTGCGCGCGACCGCGGTGACCGGCAGCGGCGCACCCGGCACCGTCTTCGCCGGCCGCGGTGAAGGCGGCACCGAAGCCGTCGTCGGGGGCACCACCGCTACCGCGATCACCCAGGGCAGCTACGTCGCCAGCCTAGCCGTGCCACAGCTCGCCAAGGCGCAGCAGATCGTCGATCCGAACGGCGGCAGCTCGGCGCTTCCCGGTGCGCTCATCACCTACACGTTGACGGCTAGCTACCAGGGGGCGGTGCCCACCAGCGGCGGGCTCGTCGAAGATCCGATTCCGGCCGGCACCAGCTACGTCGCCGGCTCGCTCAAGCTCAACGGCGCAAGCCTCACCGACGCCGCGGACGGCGATGCGGGCGAGGCCGGCACGGCTGGGATCCGCGTCGCCATCGGCGCCCTGTCGGCCAAGTCCAACGCCGTCATTTCCTTTCAAGTGCGTGTGAACAGCTAAGCTCAGGAGAGTTGTATCATGTTGAAGAAGATCATCATTTCGTTTGTAGCCAGCAGTCTGCTGGCCGGCGCTGCGCAAGCCCAAGGCGTCAGCCTGACGGCCCGCGTGCTGCAGGAAAAGACAGTCGAGGAAGCCGGCGTGAAGCGCGTCGTGCTGGTCCCGGCCGGCAACGTCACGCCGGGCCAGGAGGTCATCTATGACCTGAGCTACGCCAATGGCGGCGCCAAGCCTGCCGAGCAGGTGGTGCTGACCAATCCGGTCCCGGCGACTCTCGAATATGTCGCGGGCGACAGCGCCCTGGTCTCGGTCGACGGCGGCAAGACTTTCGCCGTCCTGACTTCCCTCAAGGTCGCCAACGCCGACGGCACGCAGCGACCCGCTGCGCCCAAGGACGTGACTCACGTGCGCTGGAACCTCGCCACGATCGCCCCGGGGGCAAGCGGCCACGTGCTCTTCAAGGCGCGCCTAAAATAGCCGGTTCGCCGGACCGCCTCACCCCGATTTCCTCCGGTCCATCCATCCCATCCACCACCATCGTAACAGCAGGGTAAGATCATCATGAAGAAGGCACTCTACATAGCGCTCGGCACGGCTTCGGCCCTGTCGTTCGCCACCGCCGTGACGGCGGCCGGCACGCCTGCCGGCACCGACGTCAACAACACGGCCACCATCGGTTACGCGACCGGCGGTGTCACCCAAGCGAACGTCAATTCCAACATCGCCACTTTCAAGGTCGACCAGAAGGTCAACCTGACCGTCGCCGAAGTCGGCGGCCTGGTCTCGCCGACCTCGCCCGGCGGCCTCAATTTCGTAACCACTTTCACCGTCACGAACACATCCAACGCGACGCTCGACTTCTCGCTGCTGGCAAGCCAGCTGGCGAGCGGACAGACGGTGGCGTTTGGCGGTACGGACAGTTTCAACCAGAACAACATTCGCGTGTTCGTCGACAGCAACAACAACGGCATCTACGACGCCGGCGTCGACGTCGCGACCTATGTCGATGAGCTCGCCGCCGACGCGACCCGCACCGTATTCATCGTCTCGGACACGCCGGCCGGCCAGGCTGACGCCAGCCTCGCGGGCGTCGTGCTGACCGCCACTGCCGCCGCAGGTGGCACGACCAATGCGCAGGGCAGCGACCTCGTCCAGTCGGCCGGCGCCGACAACCCGGCGGTGGTCGACATCGTCTTCGCCGACATCGCCGGCAAGACCGACGCGCTGCGCGACGGCAAGTCGTCGGCCGACGATACGTACAAGGTGGTCGCCCCGACCCTGGTGCTCGCCAAGAGCAGCAAGATCATCTCCGACCCGTTCAACGGCACCACCAACCCGAAGCGCATCCCGGGCGCGACCGTCGAATATTGCATCGTCGCCACCAACACCGGTGCCGGTGCGGCCAACTCGGCGATCATCAGTGATAATCTCGCCAGCGTCAGCGGCGTGACCTACCTCAACGGTTCGATCTTCACCGGCGTGACGGTTAGCAGCGGCACCTGCAACACCGACGGCACGCTGCAGACCGATGCGGCCGACGGCGACCAGAGCAACTTCAGCTCGAATACCGTCACTTCGAACCTCGGCACGATCAACGGCGGCGCCTCCTCGGCGATCCGCTTTCGCGTGACCATCAACTAAGCGTTCCGCCTCGCTTCTGGGCGAGGCGCCCCCCCCCCGCTGGGTGCCGCTCCTGACCGGCGCCCGGCGGGGTCTTTCTCCCCCTCCCATTCGGATGCTCGATGACCCGCTCAGCCCGCCTTTTCCTCGCCAGCCTGATCGCCCTCGCGGCGATACTGCTTGGTGTGAGCGGGCCGGCCATCGCAGCGCCGATCGAGAACCGCGCCAGCCTATCGCTGCAGCTCGGTGGGGCCCGTCAGACCTATTTTTCCAATACCGTGGTCGCCGACCGACTGCTCCCGCCCTCGCCGTCGAAGGTCATGTTCCTCCGTACCGCGAGCAGCGGTGGGGTGATCGTCCCGACCGACGGCGGGCTGTGCCGCGACGCCAAGGGCAGCTTCTCGTCGAGCGCCGCTGCGCGCGTGGCCGCCGATGGCAGTCAGCAGCAGATGGCGATCGAAACCGCGGCCGCCCACGCCGGCGACAAGCTGATCGTCTCTCTCACCGATGCCAATCGCAACACCGATCCCACCAGCCGTGAGTGGGTCGAGGTGACGCTCACCACCAGCAATGGCGATGAAGAACTCCTCCGCCTCCGTGAGACCGGCCCGGATACCGGCCTGTTCGCCGCCGAGTTCATGACCGCAAGCACGCCCCCGGCATCGACCCGCTTTGATTGCATCCTGTCGATCGATGTCGGAGCGGCGCTGCAGGCGAGCTACACCGACCCTGCCTACAGCTCGGACGTGTCCAAGGCGACGGTCGTCAGCGATCCGATCCAATATGTCTTCGACAGTCAGACCGGCGCGCTCCTCAATGGCGCCGAGATCACCCTGATCGACCGCGCTACTGGCCAGCCGGCCCTCGTTTTCGGCGACGATGGGGCAAGCCGCTTCCCGGCCACGGTGACCAGCGGCGGTATAGTGACGGACTCGGCTGGACGGACCTACAAGCTACCGGTCGGCGGTTTCCGATTCCCGGTCGTCGCGCCCGGCAATTACCAGCTGAAGATCGTGCCTCCTGCCGGCTACACTGCCGCGAGCCAGGTTCCCGCCGACCAGCTCCGCCAGCTGAGCGGCCCGTCCGGTCCGTTCCAGATCGATGCCCAGGGCTCCTACCTGCTGCCGTTCGTGGTCAACGGGCTTGCCCTCTTCCGCATCGACGTGCCGCTCGACCCGCGCCAGCTGCCGCTGCAGGTTCGCAAGACCGCCTCAGTCAGCGAGGCTAGCGCCGGCGATCTCATTCAGTATCGCGTGACGGTCGAGAACAGCAACGCGACCGTGGCCTTGAACGCCACGGTCCTGCTCGACAGCATGAGCATGGGGCTGCGCTACAAGTCCGGTTCGCTGCGCATTAATGGCAAGGCGACCGCCGACCCGGTCCTAGATGCGTCGGGCAACGGCTTTCGCCTGGCGCTCGGCAGCATGGCTGCCCGTTCGATCCGCGTCGTCACCTATGTCGTCCAGGTCACCGGAGCGGCCCCAACCGGCGAAGCGCTGAACAAGGTCGTCGCGACCGCGGGCGGAATCGCCACCAGCAACGAGGCACGCGCCGTCGTCGACATCCGCCCGTTCCTGATGAGCGATGCCGCGACCCTGATCGGCCGCGTTTTCGACGGCGGCTGCGATGCGCCCGAGACCAAGATGGCGGGTGTCCCCGGCATCCGTATCCTGATGGAGGACGGCAGCTACGTCCTGTCCGACCGTGAAGGCCTGTTCCACTTCGAGGGTATCCGTCCCGGCACCCACATCGTCCAACTCGACGTGGCCAGCCTGCCCGAGGGCTATGAGCCGGTGCAGTGCCTTCGCGACACACGTCACGGCGGCAGCGCCATCTCGCAATTCGCCGAAGTGCGCGGCGGCACTCTGTGGCGCACCAACTTCCACCTGCGTCGCACCGGCGCGAAGGAAGCGGCCCCTGCCCCTGCTCAGCCGGCCATCGCGCTTCCCACCGCGGCTTCGGCGGTCGACTGGTTCGCCGGTCAGCAGGCGGGCAACGCGCTGCTGTCCCCTAGTGAGGGCTTCAATCCTGCATCGCCGGCCGTCCGCGTGGTCGTGAAGCATGTCGCCGGCAGCAGCCTCAAGCTGCGCATGAACGGTGTCGCGGTGCCCGACATCAACCTCGACACCAGCGATGCGAGCAAGGACAAGAGCTTCCTCGTCACCCAGTACCAAGGCCTGCCGCTGAACGAAGGCGACAATCGCTTCGAGGTCGAGGTCCGCGGCGCCGGTGGTGCGCTGCTCGGAAAGTTTGCGCAGACGCTTCACTACGCCAACAGTGTGGCTCGCGCCGAGCTGGTCCCTTCCCAGTCGCGCCTGATCGCCGATGGCCGCACCCGCGCGATCGTCGCGGTGCGTCTCACCGACCGTGCCGGCAAGCCGGTCCGCAAGGGTGTCACCGGCACCTTCCAGCTGACCGCCCCCTATCGCGTCGCAAGCGACCTTGATCTCCAGCAGGCCCGCCAGCTGTCCGGCGCCGACCGCGCCCAGCCGACCTGGCAGGTGTCGACCGACGACGGAATCGCGCTGATCGAGCTTGCCCCGACCACCCAGGCCGGGTCGATCGAACTGGCCTTCACCCACCAGGTCGAACGCCGCCAGGTGCGCGAGGTCGTGCGTGGCTGGATGGCGCCGGGCGACCAGCCTTGGGTCGTCGTCGGCTTCGCCGCCGGTACCGCGGGCTTCAACGTTCTGGACGACCATGCCGAGCGGCTCGGCGGCAAGGGCGCGCCAAAGCGCTTCACCGACGGTCAGGTCGCCTTTTTCGCCAAGGGCCGGATTCTCGGCAAGTGGCTGCTGACCATGGCCTACGACACCGACAAGAAGACCGGCCGCGACGCCCGCCGTCCGCTCGGCGGAGTGATCGATCCGCAGCGCTATTACGAGCTCTACGCCGACGGCACCGAGCAGGCCTATGACGCCGCGAGCAGCCGCAAAGTCTACCTCCGCCTGGAGCGCCCACAATTCTACGCCCTGTTCGGCGACCTCGAAACCGGCTTCAACGACACGCAACTGGCCCGCTACAGCCGCAGCCTGACCGGCCTCAAGAGCGAGTTTCGCTCGAACAAGCTGGCGGTCCAAGCATTCGCCGCCGACACCGGCTTCCGCTTCGCGCGCGACGAGATCCAGGGCTCTGGCCTTGCCTCGCTCTATCGCCTCAGCCGCAACGACATCGTCATCAACTCGGACAAGGTGCGGGTCGAAGTGCGCGACCGCCTTCGCTCCAACCTCATCCTGTCGAACCGCGAGCTGACCCGCCACGCCGATTACGACATCAGCTACGAGGCCGGCAGCATCGACTTCCGCCAGCCGATCGCCAGCCGGGACGGCGAGGGCAATCCGATCTTCATCGTCGTCGAATACGAAACGCACGGCGAAGGCACGCGTCGCTGGAACGGTGGCCTGCGCGCCGTCGCCCGGGTTGCTGCTGGGCGTGCCGAAGTCGGCGCGACCGTGCTGCGCGATGCCGACCCGGCGCAAACCAGCGACCTGGCCGCCGTCGATGCCAAGGTCCGCCTTGGCGGCACTACCGAAGTCCGCGCCGAGATCGCCACCAGCCGCACCAACGCTGCGGGCGAGAAGAGCCAGGGCCAGGCCTATCTGCTCGAGGCCGAGCATCGCGGAGAGACGCTCGACGCCCTCGCCTACTTCCGCCAGCAGGACCTCGGCTTCGGGGTTGGCCAGCTCAACCGTGCGGAAGCCGGCACCCGCAAGTTCGGCGCCGACGTCCGGCTAGGCCGCGCACAGGGCTTTTCGCTGACCGTCGGCGGCTGGCACGAGGACATGCTGGCGACCGGCGCCAGCCGCGACGCGCTGCGCAGCCAAGTCGAATATCGTGCACCCCGCACCTCAATCCGCGCCGGCTATCAGTTCGCTCGCGATGACGTCCCTTCGGGCGAGACCCTGATCAGCCGGCAGGTCACCCTCGGCGGCTCGCAGCAGCTGTTCGGCAATCGCCTGCAGTTCGATGCCGATGCCGCGGTCGGCCTGGCCGGCAAGGGCGAGAGCCTCGACTTCCCCAACCGCTACCGCGCCGGCCTGTCCTGGGCGGTCCGCCCCGATGTCCGCCTGCTCGCCAGCCACGAGATCACCGATGGCGCCAAGGTCGACACCGCGACCACCAGCCTCGGCATCGAAGCGGCACCATGGCGCGGTATGCGCCTGGCGACCACGGTCAACCAGCAGGGCATGGGCGAGTTCGGCGGGCGCACCTACGGCCTCTATGGCATCAGCCAGTCGCTGATCCTCACCCCTCGCTGGAGCGTGGACCTCGCGGTCGACGGGAGCCGCACGCTGAAGGGCGCAATTGCCGCCGACAACATCGTCAACGTCAATCACCCGGTCGCCGCCGGCGGCTACCTCGACGAGGGCAAGACGATCAGCGACGACTTCTGGGCGGTGAGTGCTGGAGCTACCTATCGCACTCCAGTGCTGAGCTGGACCGCGCGTGCCGAGCTTCGCCGCGGCGACTTCGACGACCGGGTCGCGCTGTCGACCGCGCTGCTGCGGCAGACCCAGGATGGCATCAGCATGGCGGCCGCCGCTCGCTTCAGCCGCATTCGCAGCGCCGATGGCACCGTCGCCACGCTCGGCCTCGCCAATGGCTCGTTCGCCTGGCGGCCGCTGTGGTCGCGCTGGGCCGTGCTCGACAAGCTCGAGCTGCGCTGGGACGAGATCACCAACGGTCGCGGCGCCAGCGCGATCACCGCTCCCGGCGGCCTGCTCGGCTTCGACGGCCTGTCGGTGGTCGGCGATGCCCGCACTCGCCGGATCGTCAACAACCTTGCCCTCAACCTCGTCGGCGCGGCCGGCATCGACGACCGCGACACGGCGAAGCGCGCGTACCAGCGCTACCAGGTCTCGCTCTACTGGGGTTCGAAGTATGTCTTCGACACCTTCGGTGCCGACGATTATGCTGGCTTCAGCAACCTCATCGGTCTCGAAGTGCGCCGCGACCTCAGCGACCGGCTGGACTTCAGCCTTAATGCCGCGATCCGCCATGTCGCTTCTTCGGGCACCGTCGATTACCTGGTCGGCCCGTCGGTCGGGATCTCGCCCGTCAAGAACAGCTGGATGAGCCTCGGATACAACATCAAGGGCTTCCGCGATCGCGACTTCTCGGATGCCCGCTACACCCGCGCTGGTCCTTTTGTGACCCTGCGCCTCAAGTTCGACCAGGATACGCCCGCCGCTTTGTTCGGCCGGGCCGGGGGCAAGTGACGTGATCCGACTTCGATTGAGCAGGCTGTTCCTGGCACTTGTCGTCATCGCCTTCGGGCAGACAGCGATCGCCAACAATTGCGCCAGCCCGTCGCGCGCCGGCGCGGTGAGCGGCCTTTCGGGGATCGTGAACACCTATTATCCCGGCACCGCCTCGGCCGCTGCCGGCGCGACCAGCATCACGCTCGGCGCGGCCCAAGGCGCCTCCAACCCGATTGCTGCCGGCGACCTCCTGCTCGTCATCCAGATGCAGGACGCGACCATCGATATCACCAATGGTGCGAGCTACGGCGCCGCGACCATCAACAACAGTGGCCGCTATGAGTTCGTTCGCGCTGCCAGCAACGTCGCCCTGACCGGCGGGACGCTGACCTTGGTCGGCGGCAGCGGAGCCGGGCTCAGCTATGCCTACACCAACGCCGCTTACGGCGCCTCCGGACAACGCCGCTTCCAGGTGATCCGCGTTCCGCAATATTCGGACTTGACGCTGGGAGGAACGGTCACCGGCGCCGACTGGAACGGCACCAGCGGCGGCGTTGTCGTGCTCGACGTTGCCGGCACGCTCAACCTCAATGGCGGGACCATCAGCGCCGCCTCGCTCGGCTTCCGTGGCGGCGGCGGACGCGCGCTTGCAGGAGGCGCCGGCTTCAACACCGATTATCGAACGCTCGCAACCAACGCCGCTAACGCCAGCAAGGGCGAAAGCATCGCCGGCACGCCGCGCTACCTCAACGCCAGAAACAGCCTGCTCGACACCGGGGTCGAGGGATATGTGAACGGCAGCTACGGCCGAGGCGCACCGGCGACTGGCGGCGGCGGCGGTACCGACGGCAATCCCGGCGCCAACGACCAGAACACCGGCGGCGGCGGCGGTGCGGGCTATGGAGCAGGCGGACTCGGTGGACATGCCTGGTGCGGCACGGCACCGATCGGCTGCCCCCAGACCGGCGGCGTCGGCGGCCGCGCGGTCACCAGCCTTGCGGTCGACCGCGTGATCATGGGCGGCGGCGGCGGCGCGGGAAGCACCAACAACGCGACCGGCACCCCGGCCGCCGGCTTTGCGTCGAGCGGCGTCGACGGCGGCGGCATCGTCATTGTTCGCGCGGACAAGCTGCGCGGTTCGGGCACCATCAACGTCAGTGGCGAGAGCGCCAACAACAGCGTGCTCAACGATGGCAGCGGCGGTGGCGGCGCCGGCGGCAGCGCTCTTATCAGCGCTCTCGACGCCGCCGGTGCCAGTGTCACGGTCAATGCCAGCGGCGGCAATGGCGGCACCAACACCGGCGGCGGTGCGGCGCATGGACCGGGCGGCGGCGGTGGCGGCGGATTCGTCGCTAGCAGCTTCGCGCTGAGCGCCAACGTGACAGGCGGAACGGCCGGCACCACCGCCAACGGCGGCACGTTCGGTGCCTCTTACGGAGCGCAGGGCGGTAATGGCGGCGCGGGCGCGACCATCGTCACCTCGGCCATTCCCGGCATGTCGTCAGGCGCGGAATGCACCCCGGTCATCACCAAGGCCTTTTCGGTCTCGCCGATCGGCATTGGTCAAAGCTCGCGACTGACCGTGACCGTCCAGAACCGTAATCCGACGCTCGCCATGAGCTCGGTGGCCTTCACCGACATCTACCCGACCAGCATCGCGAACGCCGTGCTGCCGAATGCAACGACGGGCTGCGGCGGAAGCGTCTCGGCCTCTGCCAGCGGTTCCTCGCTGGCCCTGAGCGGCGGAAGCGTCGCCGCGGCCTCGACCTGCACGGTCGCCGCCGATGTAACCGGCAAAACGGCAGGCGACGCGGTCAACACAATTCCTGCAGGCGGCCTTACGGTTGCTTATGCAACCCAGACCGTCGCCTCGCTCAGTTCGGCCACGGCCACGCTGAAGGTCCTCGCCCCGCTCACCGCGTCTAAGGCTGGCGAGGTTTACTGGGACCCGATCAACCTTTTCGCCAACCCCAAGAACATTCCCGGCGCGATCGTCACCTACACGATCACCGTGGCCAACCCGAGCGGCCAGCAGACCGACCTCAACAGCGTGGTGCTGAGCGATGCCATTCCCGCCAACACCAAGATGCTGGTGCGCGATTTCGGCCTGGCTGGCAGCGGCCCGATCTCATTCGTCGATGGGGCAACGGCGAGCGGGCTGGCTTACAGCTACGTCGCCTTGTCGAGCACCGCCGATGACCTCGAATTTACCACCGCCGCGGCTCCCACTGCCTCTGACTGGGGATATGTCCCTACCGCCAATGCCGACGGTGTCGATCCCGCAGTAACCTTCTTCCGCGTCAAGCTGAAGAACCGGCTCGTCAGCAACGGCTCCTTTAGCATTCGCTTCCGAGCGTTGGTGCAATGAGCTGGCTTCCCTTCATGCGGCTAAGGGGTGGTAAGCTCGCGATGCGCGCCAAACATCCACTCCGAGTGTGCCCTGTACCTGACAATGCAACCACACTCCGACGCAAGGCTGAAACCGTCCGAACCGCAGAAGCGCGGCAGCAGCTTATTGAAACTGCAGAGTTGCTCGAGACCTTCAACGAGCCTCAAGGTAGAAACAAAAGAAGCACTAAATGAGTGCCTGATCGTGAATGCGGAAAGTCGTGTGCTTGAGGTCCAGCATGGGCGCGAAGCCGAAGCCACCGCAACACATGAACGGACGTCAGTTATCCGCACCAGCGAGCCACAATCCGCCAGTCCGCTTTCCACCAAAAAGCAGCTTGCCATGATCGATGGTGCGAAGGTCTGATACCCGAAGAGGGCGCTTGTCTCGAAGAGGCGAGCTGCGATCGTGGCGATCCAATCCCTCAACACGCTTAAGCCCGGCTTCAAAGTGCGTTAACTTCGCCGGCCTAAGGGGTCTGCCATCATGGGATTTCGGTTTAGGCGCTCGGTCCGGATACTGCCAGGCGTCAGGCTGAACCTCGGCACTGCCGGGATCAGCACGTCCATTGGGCCGCGTGGCGCTTCGGTCAACGTCGGGAAGCGGGGAACCAGAGCCAACGTCGGCTTACCGGGAACCGGCGTTTCTTACAGCACCCAATTGGGAGGAAAGCGACCGCAAGCTGTTGCCGGGCAAACCAACAGCAGCGCCGGGGGCTGTGCGGCCCTAGCTATCATCGTCGCCCTGCTCGCAGCCATCGGGACCTGTTCGAGCGACAGCAAGATCACGCAAGCCGCAGCGGCAGCAGACAGCGGCAAGGTCGCTTACGTCGCCGCCAGCGCCGCCAATTGCCGGATGGTTCCGGACAGCGCGGCGACGATTGTCACCAAGCTCGCGCGCGGTTCAAAGGCCAACGTGCTTGAGACTGGCAACGGATGGACCAAAGTAGAAGCCGGTGCGGCCGTATGCTGGGTCTCAACTCCCCTTCTGAGCGACGTGAAGCCAATCGATCCAGTCGAGCCTGTCCCCGATCCGAGCAGTCTTTCGTCGAGCCAGAGCCTTGGCCTTTACGCGGGCGCAGCGGACGCATCGAGGCGCCAATCGCGACCAGGCGCCTCCTCGCACCGATCATCATCAACTCGCTCTCGCCCACGCTCACACAAGCGGTTCTACGAAGACGCTGGATGCCCTTGTTCGGGCGACCGCGTCTGCATAGGCCCGCGGGGAGGACGCTATTGCATCACGTCGGGTGGCAACAAGCGATACGGCGTCTGACAGTAATCGACGTTGCCGGCGCGTGGCTCTCAAAGCACGGGTGCTCTCAAGAAGGTGATCTCCTCCGCACTTCATCAAGCTTTTGTTGAAGCTCCCCGGGTAACGCGCTTAGCTGACAGTGTAGATTCAAGCGGGGGTAAGTATGTCCAACGAGTTCGAACAAGTGGCTTTCGGTGGTGCCGAGTTTGCGGAAAACCCCGAGCCGCGTTGCCCATGCCTCCTCCTTCTAGACACGTCCGGCTCGATGAGCGGTCAGCCCATCAGCGAGCTGAACGCTGGCCTCACGACCTTCCGCGACGAGCTCAATGCCGATGCGCTGGCTGCCAAGCGGGTCGAGATCGCTATTGTCACTTTCGGTCCGGTTGAGGTCCAGTCTGACTTCACGTCGGTTTCTAACTTCTTCCCGCCTGAACTGCAGGCTGGTGGCGTGACCCCAATGGGTGAAGCCATTGAGCGTGGTCTCCAGATGCTCGAGGCTCGCAAGAACGAGTATCGAACGAACGGCGTGTCCTATTATCGTCCCTGGATCTTCCTCATAACCGATGGCGCTCCGACCGACTCCTGGCAGCGTGCCGCGGAGCAGGTGAAGGCTGGTGAAGCAGCCAAGCGCTTTATGTTCTATCCGGTGGCGGTGCAGGACGCCGACCTGCGGATTCTGTCACAGCTATCCGTCCGCGAGCCTTTGAAGCTGAAAGGCCTCGCTTTCGGCGAGCTGTTCAGGTGGCTCTCGAGCTCGCTGAGCTCGGTCTCGCGGTCAAACACGGATGATCAGGTTCCGCTCCAAAATCCAACCGCTCCCAACGGCTGGGCCGTAGCCGGCTGACGTGACCGCCTGGTCCTGGGCTGCCGCGAGTGTTCGCGGCACCTCGCATGTAAAAAATGGCACCCGCTGCCAGGACGCTAACCAGTGCAAGCAGGTAGGCGAAACCCTCGTAGCAATCGTCGCCGATGGGGCGGGAAGCGCTGAATTCGGCGGCGAGGGCGCAAGCCTCGTTGCCCGAACCATCATGCGCAGGGCCGAGCGAAGTTTGGCTGCCTCGCCTACCCTTCCGACGGAGGAGACGCTCTGGTCCTGGCTGGACGAGGTGCGTGATCTCCTTGCCTTGGCCGCGGAGCGCCGCGGATCGGTTCCACGCGCCTTTGCTTCGACGCTTATCGCTGTGCTGGCCAATCCGACCGAGACGCTCGTGCTGCATATTGGCGACGGCGCTGCCATCATGAAGTTCGCCGCCGAAGAGGAGTGGTCAGTGCCGCTGTGGCCGGCGCATGGAGAGTATGCCTCCACTACCTACTTTGTGACCGACGATCCCAGTCCTCAACTCCGGTTCGAGCGATTGGGCAAGGCGGCATCCGGGCTGGTCCTGATGACAGATGGGCTGGAGCGCCTCGCCCTCGACTTCAGCGCCAAGACGCCGTTTGCGCCATTCGTCACCAACATGGTGCGTCCGCTCGAGAGCAACGCTGGAACAGGGCGGAACGGAGATCTTTCGCTCCAGCTCAGGAGCTATCTCGACAGCGAGAAGGTGAACAGCCGCACGGACGACGACAAGACACTGGTCATTGCCGTTCGCCGATGAATAAGCCAGTCCTCTTCCGCTTCGACGGCACACAGCTGGCGCTTGGCGATCGTCTTGGTCGCGGCGGCGAAGGGGAAGTCTACGCGCTCGCCAACGACAATGCCCGCGCGGTGAAGGTCTACTCAGGTAATGGCGCCAGAGAACGTCAGGAAAAGATCCTGGCGATGGTGGCAGCTCGCCTATCGGAGCTCACCACGCTCGCTGCCTTTCCGATCGATCCTGTTCGGAAGCGCAATGGCGAGTTCGCCGGCTTCATCATGCGCAAGGTCAGTGGTCATAAGCCACTGTTCGAGCTCTACTCACCAGGAGCCCGCAAGAGCAGCTTTCCACAGGCGAATTACCCGTTTCTGGTCCGAACCGCGTCTAACTTCTCCAAGGCAATCGGCGCCGTCCATGCGAGCGGCTGCGTCATTGGCGACATCAATCCCTCCGGCATCTTCATCGCTGATGACGCCAGGGTCACGTTGATCGATGCGGACTCGTTCCAGCTCAGCCAGGGTGCAAAGCGCTTTCTCTGCAAGGTCGGAGTTCCCGATTACACGCCGCCCGAACTGCAAAGCATGTCGCTGGATGGCACGGTCAGAACGACCAATCACGATAACTTCGGCCTAGCCATTGTCGTCTTTCAGCTCCTTTTCATGGGCCGCCATCCATTCTCGGGATCCTACTCGAAGGGCGAAATGCCGATCGAGAAAGCAATCCGTGAGTTTCGCTTCGCTTATGGCAAGCGCCCCGTCGGCATGGTGCCACCTCCAGGGGCGCCGCTCTTCAAGCACTTCCCGCCAGCACTGGGTGGCGCATTCGAAGCTGCCTTTGGACCTGCCGCGAGCAGACCGAGCGCGAAAGACTGGATTGGTCTTCTCGACCAGCTGACTCGTGGTCTGAAGGGCTGCCGGGACAATAGCCTCCATCACTATTGGCAAGGCTCGCCTGAATGCCCGTGGTGCCGAATGGAACGGACGCAGGGCATCATGCTGTTCCTGCCTCCCTTCAAGGCAGCGTCACCGAGCGCCCCATCTCCAAGCAGTATCTCCTTCAATCTCGAGGCGGTTTGGCGAGCGATCGAGGCAATCGCACCCCCAGGTGCCTGCCCGCCAACCCCGAGGCTTCACGACATCTCGCCCGAGCCCTCGGCAGAAGCACGACGCCTTCGAGCCGAGGCCTGGAAGCAGAAAGGGCTGGGTGCTGGAGCAGTTGCACTCGCCGGCGCCATCCTGCTGGCAAGCCCTGGGCTGTGGATCTTCTACATTCCGGCCGGTTGGTTCGGCCTCGCGCGACTGTTCGGCAGCGCGGGTGACGTAGGCGGCCTCAAGAGCCAGCGCAGCAACCTTGACCGGCAATGGACAAAAGCCCTTGGCGATTGGCAGAATCGCTGCGGCAACGAGCCCTTCAGCAAGCTCAAGGCAGATCTTTATAAGGACAAGCAGGCCTATCAGGGCCTCTCCGCTGAGCTCAACCAGCGCCTTCAGTCTTATCAGCAGAACCGGCGGACCACTCAGCTCGAAGCATTCCTGAATGGCTTCTACATTCGAAGAGCGCAAATACCCGGCATCGGTCCGGCCAAGACGTCGACGCTTGCTTCCTATGGCTTCGCAACCGCAGCCGACATTACCACGCCGCACCGCATCGAACAGGTGCCAGGCTTCGGTCCGTCGAATGCCTACAAGCTGATTGCATGGCGGCGGCGCCTCGAAGCACAATTTGCCTACAATCCCAACCCTAATCAGGCTGACCAGGTTCAACTCAACAACATCAAGTCAGACATAAGCCGAAAGGAAGTCTCCCTTCGGCAGAAGTTGGCCGACGGACAGGCAGCCTTGACCAGGGCTGCCCAGCAGGCGCTCTCCTTACGTCAGGTGCCCGACGCTCAGCTTCAGAAGCTGCACGAGCAAAAGCTGCAGCTCGATGCGGACATCAAGCACGTTCACGGCTCATTCTCAGCCCCAATCGGCTGGGCCGCTGCCATATTCGCCATCATCGCCGTGCTCGTCGCCATCGGAAGCTGGACGCCTACAGCGCCCGTGGTTCAAACCTCCAACACTTCGACCAGCCTCACTCCTCCCGTTCCAAATGGCTTTGCGCCGGTCGACGCTTCTGACGAGGGCACGGGACCAGACCAAGTCACTCCTGAAGAAGAGTCGGCAGCCAGTTCTCACTACGCAGTGCGCGAGACGAACGTGAGGTTTCGTGCCAGCACTTCGACACCCATTATTGGCAAGCTTCCACGCGGAGCCCAAGTGATGGGAGTGGAGGTAACGCCGGAAGGCGAAACCAAGAAGTGGCTGAAGATCACGTCGGGACCCTACAAGGGCTATTACGCGTCGGCAGAGTGGAACCTATCTCTGAACGAACGGCCAGCGCTCGATACAAGCGCTACCGGTCAACGGATAATCCTCGAGAGCATTTCGGCCCTCCGCGAACCCGATCCGGATGCCGAAACCGTCAAGGAGCTGGTTGCGGGCACGCCGGTGACCCTGATCGGGTTGACGCCAGACGGCTATGCAGAAGTGTCGCTCAAGGGCGGCACGATCGTCTACGTCCCGCCCTCATTCCTAAGCGATCCTGCTTCAACATACGAAAACCCGTCGACCGGCGTGGACGACGGACCAGGTGTCCCGCTGGGCCAAGCGGTCACGGCGCCTATCCCGCATCAGGCCCTCGCATCACTGATTACAGCAGACGATTACCCCGCAAGCGCTCTCTACGCCCGCCAGGAGGGCAAGGTCAGAGTCTCGATCGACGTGGATGAGCGTGGCGGCGTATCGGACTGCACCATGATCGTGAGCAGTGGATTTCCCCTGCTGGACAACGCGACTTGCCGACTGATGCGGGCGAGAGCGAAGTTTGCGCCAGCTCAAGACGCAAGCGGCAATCCCGCCCCCTCCGCTACTACCGTGACCATATACTGGACGCTGCCGAGGCTCGATTAGCTAGCGCAGGGAAGACTCAGCGAATGTCTGCAACGGGTCGTAAGCGGACATTCTTAGTTTGGTCGAACGGCCGTCCGCTATACGAGTGCCGTACCCGAAAGAGGACCGTCCGCTTTCCACCAATTGCGGACGTTCGGCAGAACATTCAAAAACCCAGCTGTTCTCCTTACGATCGATTGAGATCAGCAGTTGACGTCGTGGGGTGAACGGCTCCGGCGAGGTGGGCACCTTATCTCTCAGGATGGCAATGGCGCACTCGCCTTCCCATATGCTTGAGGAAGGAGAGGCGCATGGCCGGCGGTTGGACGCGCGATGGCGCGGTTCAGGATCAGATTGATGATACAGTAGCGGACGCGGTGCTGGCCGCTCGGGCAAGCATGCCCAGTGGCGAGAGTGAGCCGTTCTGTACTGTGTGCGGAGATGACATCCCCATGGGTCGCCGCCGAGCAATGCCGGGAGTCCGCACCTGCGTGACATGCCAGAACGGTCGCGATCGACCATTGGCGTCAGCGTTCAATCGACGCGGCAGCAAGGACAGTCAGCTGCGTTGACACCTTTGTCTCTGCGAGGTTTCTCGTTTTCTAGACGTTCAAGGCGATTGTGGGGAACTGCTCTCCAAAAGCAGCTCCTCACTCATCACTCAGGCGGATGGCTGCTACGGCCGCCGATACCGGTGGTCGCGAACCAGCTTTCTTGATTCAAAATTGCCATTCATCACGGCGCTGATCGAGATGGTGCTCAGCAGCCCTTACTTCGCTGCCAAGAGCGTAAGTCTATGGATCTGCGGGGGCTCGACGAAGAGTTCTTCCGCCTTCTCCATCAACGCCGCAGCAACCTTGCCATCCAGATGGGTCAGCCGATCTCCCTCGGTATCGAATGTGTCGAAGATCGCGTATTCGCCATCGCCTTCTTGGATCGCATACCAAGTCAAGGTCCCAGGTTCGGCTTCAACTAGGGGTAGCGCGGAAGTGAGAAAGGCGGCGACATCGCTTTCCTTACCGGGTTTGGCCTTCAACGGCACGTACAGCGCAAGTTTCGGCATCTTTGACTCCTCGATAGAAACGACCAACTCCCGGCCGGTTACATAACGAGCGAGCGGGTGAGAACGATGCGTCCGCAATAGCGGACCACTACTCGCTCAATTAAATAGACCCTCGGGCTTTACAGCCGAAGGTCCGGAGTTCGAGCCCCTCGGAGCGAGGCTAACCTCAATATCTGGACTTCGACTAACGCTCGAGGCGAATGCCGCCTTTCCAAGGCTCATCATCAACGAACCAGCCATCGGCTATCGATTTAGGATCTGATTCACCCAGCGGCCGCTTACCGGGTGAAGCGTCGGATCCCTATATGCCAGGAACGGGCGCAAGCGAGTCGTCACGCTCCGCATGAACGAGCGTCCGCTATCCGCCTCAGTTCACCCGAAAGCAGCCGGTCGGCTAACCACCACCAGCCGACCCTTAGCAGGCCAGGCTAAACAGGGTCGCTTTTTGCACAGGCCTTCCACCAACCCTCGATAGGTTGTAGTCGAAATTGTGATCTCGTCCGGTGAAATGTCTGCAGCCTCGTCGCACAGTGCAGACCAGCTTGGTCAAAGACCAAGTGAAACGATGCTGACTTCGTTTGACTGGTCGGGTTTCCCACTGGGCTCGCCAGACCACTGGCCGAGCGCACTAAAAGTAGCCTTATCGCTCTGCGTCGGATCCAGCTTTCCCACGGCGATCTACTGCACTCGAGAACTCCGCCTAATCTACAATGACGCCTGGGCCCCGATTGCCGGCGAACGCCATCCATGGGCATTCGGCCGTCCTGGCGCCGAAGTCTGGGCCGATATCTGGCCCGTCGTCGGCCCTCAATTCGACGAGGTCTGGCGCACAGGTCAGGGCTTCGCGACGTTCGACCAGTTGCTCCCCATGCGCCGTGGCGGAGAGGTGCAGGAGACGTACTGGAACTACAGCTTCACCCCGATCCGCGACGAGGACGGCGAGATCGTCGGAATTCTTAATCAGGGCAATGAGACGACCGCCCGTGTGATGGGTGAACGAGCCCAGTCCTTTCGCCTCAACCTAGAACAGTCTCTTAGGACCCTCGACGATCCGGTCAGCGTGATGCGCATAGCAGCGGAGCAACTCGGGGCGACCATCGGTGTCGGCCGGGCCGGCTACGGCGAGATCGACGCCGAAGGCGAAATCATTCGCGTATCGCGCGACTGGACAAGAACAATGCCCAGCCTTGCTGGCGAAGCTCGCCTCCTCGACGGGTTTGGAGAAGCGATCGCGACCGAATTGCGCGCCGGTAGAACCCTTGTGGTCAACGACAGCGATTTTGATCCGCGCGTAACTGGGACCGGAGTGGCCGAAGCTTGGGCCAGTATGGTCCCTCGCGCGATCATCGCGGTGCCCCTCGTCAAGGAAGGTCGGCTCGTTGCCTTCCTCTACGCGCATGAGAGCAAGCCGCGGCAATGGAAAGCGACCGAGGTCGCGCTGATGCAGGATGCGGCCGAGCGCACCTGGGCAGCCGTCGAACGCGCCCGGGCCGAGCAGGCGCTGCATGAGTTGAACGAGACCCTAGAGGCGCAGGTCGAAGCCCGGTCTGCCGAACGAGACCGGCTCTGGAACCTGTCGCAGGATATGCTCGCGCGGGCGGACTTTACCGGCATGATGTCGGCTGTCAGCCCGGCCTGGACGCAGTTGCTCGGGTGGACCGAAGCTGAATTGCTTAGCCGTGGCTACGCAAGCTTCATGCATCCCGACGACATGCCGCCGACCCTTGCGGCGATCGAGGGGATGAGTGCGACCCGCCAGCCGGCGCGCTTCCAGAACCGGATTGCCACGGCCGACGGCGGATGGAAGCCGATCGAGTGGACGGTTGCCCCCGAAGCCGATGGGCGGAATTTCATCGCCGTCGGTCGTGACCTCAGCGATGCCAAGAAGCAGGAGGCCGAGCTCGCCGCCGCGCAGGAAGCGTTGCGGCAAAGCCAGAAGATGGAGGCGATGGGCAGCCTCACTGGCGGCGTGGCGCACGATTTCAACAATCTGCTGACCCCGATCATCGGCTCGCTCGACATGTTGGTGCGCAAGGGCATCGGCAGCGACCGCGAGCGCCGGCTGATCGATGGCGCCCTCCAGTCGGCCGAGCGCGCCAAGACACTTGTACAACGCTTGCTCGCGTTCGCCCGTCGGCAACCACTGCAATCAACTGCGGTGGATACCGCCACACTCATCAGGGGCATGGCGGACTTGATCGCCTCGACCGTCGGGCCGACCATCGACCTCAGCCTCGACGTGGACCCTGCGCTTCCCCCAGCCATCGCCGATGCCAACCAGCTCGAGATGGCGCTGCTGAATCTTGCGGTAAATGCGCGTGACGCGATGCCAAAGGGCGGGCAGCTCACCATCGCGGCGCGAAGCGAGCGCATTTCGGCACGGCATCCGGCCGGTATCGCGCGCGGCGACTATGTCCGGCTGAGCGTAAGCGACACGGGCGCCGGAATGGATGAGACGACGCTGCGGCGGGCGGTGGAGCCTTTCTTCTCGACCAAGGGCATCGGGAAAGGAACGGGCCTTGGACTTTCCATGGTGCACGGCCTTGCCGCGCAGCTCGGCGGCGGGCTGACCATCGACAGCGCTCCGAACCAGGGGACCAATGTCACCCTCTGGCTTCCTCTCAGCGCCAAGCCTGCGACCGGACAGGTGCCGTCGTCGAGACCGAGCCAGACACCGTTGACGCGCGGCACCGTGCTTTTGGTCGACGACGAGGATCTGGTGCGGATGAGCACTGCCGACATGCTCATCGAACTCGGGTTCGACGTCGTCGAAGCGACCTCGGGCGATGAAGCGCTAAAGCTGCTCGACGCCGGGCAGGCCCCCGACCTTCTCGTTACCGATCACCTCATGCCAGGGCTTAGCGGCGCCGACCTTGCGAGCTTGGCTCGAGCGCGGATCCCCGCATTACCAGTACTGATCGTCTCGGGATATGCGGAAGTCGACGGCATCTCGCCCGACCTCCCCCGCCTGACGAAACCTTTCCGCAACGCTGATCTTGCGGCGCAGTTGGCTGAAATCCTGCCGGTCATATGAAACGAAATTGCATGAACGCATCAGTGTCAGTCTGATCGCTATACGTTCCATGAAAGGACGATTTTGTGTGCAGCGGATTGCAGGTGCAGTGACCGCTTCGAGGCACCTAGCCGTCATCTTGATCCGCCTGAACGAACGGCAGTTAATCAGCCTTCTCACCGCAAAGCCGTCGGTCTGCTTCCCACCATCACAAGCCCATTCGCTCGTTTTCTCCTTGGCCGCTGTTGGCCTGAGGAGATGAAGCATGGGACATGCAATCTACGATCCCGGTCAGGACGACCGCCCCGCGTGGAATGTTGGCCGTAAGCTCGGTGCGAAGCGCCCGCTTCTACCCAAGCAGGTCTGGGCGGTGCGCTTCTTCCTAGAGCAGGAGCAACGACTTCGCGATCGCGCGCTCTTCGACCTTGCGATCGACAGCAAGCTCCGCGGATGCGACCTCGTGAAGATCAAGATTGATGAGGTGGTCAGTGGAGCCCGCATCCGCCAGCGAGCTATCATCGTCCAGAAAAAGACCGGCCGTCCGGTGCAATTCGAGCTTCTGGAGCCCGCCCGCACAAGCTTGCTTCAATGGCTCGAACGGCGCGGTGGTTCGCTTGAAGAGTATGTCTTTCCCAGCCGCGTCGATCGGCTCGCTCACATCAGCACCCGACAATACGCTCGCCTGGTTGACGAGTGGGTTACTGCGATTGGCCTGCGCCGCGAGGACTATGGCACTCATTCGCTCAGGCGCACGAAGGCAGCCCTGATCTACAAGCAAACAGGCAATCTGCGGGCCGTGCAGATCCTACTCGGCCACACAAAAATCGAGACGACGGTTCGATACCTTGGCGTTGAGGTGGAAGATGCCTTGGCGTTGGCTGAAGCAACCGAAATCTGACGATGGGATGGTGGGCTCGGTAGCCAGCCCACCATTTCCGCGGATCGAACCGTCGCCGAGACTCGATGGAGAGCGAGCCGTTGCAGCAGGATCAAGGCTGCTTCCGGCCGGTTATCCAGCAGAATACAATTTTTGCTAAATTGCATGATAACCCTGCAGAAAACTGCAAATTCTAAAGTCTGAATCTGGCCGGAAGCGGATGGTCTGCTTTTGATGCGCAGATCTAGAAAGCAGACACAGCTAGCTTCCTGCGATGGCCAGTATCACACCCTGAGCCGATATGGGCTTACTTCAGTTGACTGTCCTTGCTGCCCCTGCGGTTGATGCCGGCAGCGGCGGTGCGCCTATCGCGGCTTGACTGGCAATCGACGCAGGTGCGGGCTCCAGGCATCACGCGGCGGCGGCGTTCGGGAATTTCCTCGCCGCATACTACGCAATGGGTCTCGCCTTCGCCCTCGCCGGCGGCGAGGCGCGCCCGCGCCGCTAGCACCGCGTCCTTCACTGTGTCGTCAATCTGATCCTGTACCGCGCCGTCGCGCGTCCATCCGCCGGCCATAAGGAACTCCTACTCTGGCGAATGGGATAAACCACCAATGTCTGCTTTCGACCCAAAGCGGACAAGTGATGATGGCTAAGCTCGCTGGAGCTTGATGAGTCCTGTTGCGTTCTGCACGACCACATAACGGAAGGCTTCGCCTGTCTCTCCGATGAAAAGCCAACGCACATTGCTGGTTGGGTCTACGAGTGTGGTGTCCGAAACCGCCACGAACTCGATCGGTGCGGCTCTGGGGTATGTGACGACGTAACGGCCCCCGCGCCGCGCAACCTTCAACAGACCCCCATTAGGGCCGCGATACTCGCCGACGAACCGTTCTTGCGCTTGCTCACTAAGTTTGATCTCGACAACTTCTGGCGGCAAGCGAGTCCAATGAGAGGCGGCCACCCGCCACGTTCCGGCTTGCTTCACGAACGTGTCGGTGGCGCGGAGCAGTATCTCATGGTTGCCAGGCTGACGCTCTCGCACTTTGGCGGTGGCTACCGCAGTGGCGCTATACAGGACGACTTGCTGATCTTCGAAGACGAGTTCGGCCTTTTCCCGTTCCGTCCCGTAATGCGATACGGCGTTGGACCGGTCGAGGATGACGCCCGCCGTATTCGTAAGAACGAACTTATCGCTGACTAGACGCCGAACGGTCGGCTCGTCGCCGTCGGTATAGGCCTTCTGCCAAACCCTCTGAAGGCTTGCTATCTTTACTTCCTCCCGGCCGACACGCCCGGGTGGATCGGCTCTGCTGCCCGCTGGCAGCGTGATGAGTAACAGGACGTATAAGGAAGCTACCACCCGTCGCATAACAGCCCTCCAAGTGAGCGGTATCGCGCATCTTCACGGGAGAGCCAACGTCCGCTTTCCACCCATTGCGGACCGGCCGGAGTGGTGTGCGGTCATATTTTTGGAGCGGGTGCTCTAATTGTAGACGGTCAAGACGATAACCATCATGGCTCCGAAAAAACCGACGGCGGCAGTGATCCAGCCGATTTGCCTCGACCGCAGCCAGCCACAGCATCCGAGGCTCCCCAGCAAGGCAAGCGTTCCGACCATGAAGCCAAGGAGCATCGACATCTGAATGCGGGCACGGGGGAAGTCACTCACGAACGATGGGGCGTTCGGGTGATAGATGGCAATTTGCACTGTAGAGGCGATGACCGAAATAATGAATGCGACAGCAGCGACGACGGCCAGTGTGATCGTAACCGTTAACAGATGCCCTTCACGCTTGATCGTTAGCAGCGTCGCTAAAAAGGTGGCCGCGAACCCGCCGAGGAAAGCACTCAAAGATCCTATCTGTGACGCCAGCGTCGATATGTATGCAGGTGCAAGCAGTTCCACTTCGTGGAACAACCATGAACGCACTCCAAAGGCAACCGCACGCAGTCTCTGCCACATCTAACTCGCTGGTTCTCAATGTCCGCTTTCCACCCAAAGCAGACATTCAGCACTACGCCTGCCTCAGTGGCCGGCTGTGGTGGAAAGCGGAACGACCGCTTTCAAGTGCTGCTAGGCGGAAAGAAGACGTTCCCTCGTGCGGAGCTGGAACTGAGGCAAGTGGTCGCCAGCGCTACCAACCGGAGTGCAAGGATTTCTTAGCCGAACTAGAGTCTTTGGGGCGGCGGATCCTTGAACGGCGCCCTTACGTGGCAAACCAAGCCGCTTTCGAGAAAATCGAGTTCGACATCGCCTCCAAGATCCGTTGCCAAGACGCGCTTGAGCATCCGTGTCCCAAAGCCGGTCCGATCCGGCTTCACTACTGCCGGCCCACCTGCTTCCGTCCAGACGAGCGTGATCCAGTCATTGACCAATTGCCATTCAACGCTGACCTGGCCGCTGGCCGACAGAGCACCATACTTTTGCGCGTTTGTAGCTAGCTCGTGAAGCGCCAGCGTTAGGCTAACCGCGAAAGCCGGCGCGACGCGCAGTGCCGGACCGTCGATGATGCACCGCTGCCCCGAGCAGAACGGCCTGAGCGCCTGCTCGACTAGGTCGCGCAAATCGACGGTACCCCAGTTCTCGCGGGTTAGAAGATTGTGCGCAGTGGCAAGTGCGCTCAGTCGCCCCTCGTAGACTTTGATAGCCTGCTCAGGTTGCGGTGTTCCCTTGAATGTCTGGTATGCAAGGCTTTGCACCACTGCCAACGTGTTCTTTACGCGGTGGTTAAGCTCAGCGATCAGCAGCTCTTGGTGACGCTCCCAGCGTTTTCGTTCGGTCACGTCACGGCCGACCACGTGAAGCCCCATCGGTCGTCCTGCCTCATCAAAGGTCAGACCGGAGTTGATCTCCCAATACAGGGGCTGGCCGGATGCGCCGCGTACCCGCACATCGTATCGGGTCGTGCCGCCAGCTTCGAGTTTCTGCCGGAGCATCGACGTGGTCCGCTGATAATCTTCGATCGAGATAAACTCCGAAATCTTGCGGCCGATCGCCAGCTCGCGAGCTATGCCGACCGCCTCGGCCGCCGCCGGATTACAATCGGTTATGACCTGCTCGAGATCAGCCGTCAGAATAAGGTCGCTAGCTTGCTCGAAGACGCGGCGGTAACGTTCCTCGCTCGCGCTCGCCTGCGCTTCGGCACGGGCCCGCGCTACCTCGGCCCAGGTCCGCTCGGCCACGTCCTGCACCAGAAGCGAATCAAGTTCGGACCAGCTCCGGGGCTCGGCGGTATGAACGTAGAGCGCCGCGACTAGCCGGCCTCCGCGCACCAATGAGGCAGTGATAGCCGCTCGAGTCTCGATGGCGTCGAAGGCAGCAACGAAGGCGGGCGCGGATGTCCGGGGGTCCGTAGCGACGTCTCTCACCACAAGCGGTTCGCCGCGTCTCAGAGCCTCGTGGATCTCTGGCCCAAAGCCCGCAAGGTCGTGAGTGCCGTGACGCCCCGGGACACCGTTGGTCCAATTATCGAGGGTGGTGAAATAGCGCCCGCTTGCCTCGACATCTCCATATCCGACGCGGTTCGCTTCCAGGACCTCACCAAGCCGTTGCTGGGCGGCTGCAATGATTTCGCGCGGCTCATCGAGGGAACGCAAAGCGTCGCTGAGCTGCAGAAGGAAATTATTGCGGCGCTCAAGTAGGACCCGCTTAGTGGTCTCCATACAGACACAGAGAGCGCCGGGAACCTGGCCCTCTTCGTCGATGACGGGGCTGTAGGAAAAGGTGAACCATGCGTGTTCCAGCAGGCCGTGGCGTCGAAGCCGTACGGGCAGGTCCTCAAAGTAGCTTTCTTGCCCGCCGGCGGCCGCATCAATGATTGGTTCGACCGTCGCCCTGACGTCGGGCCAGACTTCGAAGAACGGGCGGCCCATCGCCGAAGGGTGCAGGTCGCCCAGAATCCTGACGTACGCGTCATTGTAGATGAGTGTGCGTTCGCCGCCCCAAACAAGGAACATCGGGAAGGGCGAGTTCAGAACGACTTGCACGACGTTCACCAGCGCAGCCGGCCAGCTGCCGCGAGGTCCGACTGGAGTCTTTCCCCAATCTAGATTGTTCAGGAGTTCACGAGTGGGAGAAGACGCGGACATCTGCACATCATGGCGCAGAACGGGAGTCACTCACAAGGAGCGACGAGCAAACACAGGTTGCTGCCGGCGAGATCACCCGAGGCAGCACTGTTGAACCTAGTTAGGGCCGTTGAGGCGACCGGCAGGAAACCCGATAATTGCTCAGTCGTGACTCCACTCGTGGGCGCGCGTCGCCAGTCCGCGGCCTCTCTTGCTCAGAGCCGGTATGAGCCATCGTCTGGCCGTGGTGGGAAGCGGAAGGGCAGCTTTCGGGCGGCGATTGGCGAAGTGGACATTCGTTCAGTCGCGCCGCGCCGGCAGCATTGCGCCCGTTACGGACGGTCATGGCGGCCGAGCGACCGCCAAAAAGCGGTCGTCCGTTCAGCTATGGCAATTTCCTCCTATGAGTGAGCAGCAACCCATGCTGCGAAAGCGAGGGTCAGCGGGACAGCGACGATAGCGAGCTTGTCGAGCAGCCTTTGCTTTCTCTTCCTTCGCGCCTTCTTGCGGCTCTCAACCAATCCAGCCCTCCAAGGTGGCAGCCAGCGTGACGGAGTGGTCAGTCCGGTGCCGCTTAAGTGCGGCAGGCTCGTGCTACCCTTCGGTCGTTGTCGTAACGCTGAATGTAGCGGACGCCTGCGATGCGGAGCATTCGGCAGTTCAGATTGACCCGGCCTGCGAAGGCCATGCCCAAGAGGCGTCCATACCGGTCTCTGCCTACCGGTTCGATCCGAACGGGGCCTAACCGCAGCGCTGAGCGCATAGCTTCCTTTGCCACGCGTGCCTGCCGATCGCTGCAAACGTGATCCCCGAACCTCTGCCGGCACGGTCTCGAGTTGGTCGGGTCGGGTGCATCGATCCCGAGCAAGCGCACCTCGCCCAAATTACGACAGCGTATCCCATCACCGTCGATCACCGTGGCAGCGAGGCAAAACAGCAAAGACATGCCCCCAGGTCTAAAGGGGTAAGTGGTGACCGGAAAGCGGGCCGAGCGCTGGTCTGCTCCGGGGACCATCTATCTGCACGGTCAGGCTCAGCGGTGTCGCCGTCGTGATCCGCCTTTCTCCGAGAGGCAGCCGCAGAAGCTAATGTCTGCTTTCGACCCATTGCGGACATTCACATCGAAACACTTGAGGTATTCTCATCACTGATGTGAAACCATTGGCTCATAACGATGAGGCGTCCGTTGAGATGTCGGGAAGCATGATTGACCAGAGACGAGGAAGATGAGGCGATTGTCGCCGTAGCGCTGCTCACTCGCAGCGAGCTGACTTCGTTGGGGCCCGCCTTCGCAAGAGCATGGCCAGTCGAGATGACCCCGTGTTTCGGGGAGCTGATAGCAGCTATCGATGATGCCGATCGTGAGTACTGGCGAACAAGGGACCCTTCTGCGGTAGAATAAGGCCGTACCCCTAGTAAATCACTGGTCGTAGCCAGTTAATTGAGATGAGTTAACGACGCGACTTGATTGAGCGTCGATCGCCAGCGGTCCGTTCTCAGTGTATTGGCGGCAATAACCAGACGCGTGAGAGGTAGTTCGGCCTTGGCATTGCACGAATGCAAGGCTAAGAGTGCCGACACTGGACGATGACTACCGCAAGCTTCCGTCCCGCTGAGAGACTCCCCGCGCTCCCGCTTGCAACAGAGGAGCGGCTATGGACCGCGAGTACTGCCTTCGTCGCCATCAGGAAGAGGTAGAGAAGGCAGCAGCAGCCGTAAATGAGGCAGCTGCCGCAGCACATGAACGACTAGCTCAAGCCTTCAAGGAAGCGGCTGAGCGGCCTGAGGCAACCAATGTTGTGTCTTTTCCTGCGCCAGATCGAATCTGAGACTCGACCAATAAGCTGCCACGGTTCTGTTGCTAAGTAGGTGCTACCGATCGTCCGCTGTCCACCCATATCGGACACTCGCGACGCTCTGACCGTAGCTCCTTTAGCAATCGCTGGAGGCTCACATGCTCAACCTGTCACTACCACTGCCTGCTCGGCCGGCTCCCAGCCGTAAGGCCACTGGCGCTAAACTGGCGCTCAAGCCGGTGCATGTTTAGGGCATCCGCATTCGCTTGCAGGTGGCATTGAAGGCGAGAGACCTGGCACTGTTCGACTTGGCACTCGATAGCAAACTGCGCGGCTGTGACTTGGTGGCTTTAAAGGTCTCCGACCTCGTTTCGGCCTCTGGCGTGCGATCCCGCGTGATGATCCTTCAGCGCAAAACCGGCCGACCTGTTCAGTTCGAGGTGACGGAACAAGTTCGACGCTCGATCGCAGCTTGGCTCACGCATAAGCGGCAGGCGCACGGTGACTGGCTCTTTCCCAGCCGCAGCAAGGCTGGCGCTCATCTGAGCACGCGGCAGTATGCTCGGCTGGTGGACAAGTGGGTAGCTTTAATCGGCCTCGATCCGGCTGCCTATGGCACTCATAGTATGCGCCGCACGAAAGTGTCCTTGCTCTACAAGAAGACCGGCAACCTTCGCGCCTGCCAGCTCCTGCTTGGCCACACCAAGCTGGAGAGCACTGTGCGATACTTGGGCGTCGAGGTAGATGATGCGCTGGAGCTGTCCGAAAGCCTCGAACTGAAGCTCGGTCAAGGAAGCCTCTTGCACGATCGTACCCCGTTTGTTCTTCAGCCTGCATGCGCCGACTCGGACCTGCTCAGCTCGAAGCTCTGGCGTTGGATGCGGTCGAGGAGGCCGCCGCCGCCTCCCACGTCACCCCTGTTGAGCGTACTAGAGGCTTGGCGCTTGCCCTTGCTTGGCTTCTGCATTGCAGCCGGCCGGATCAAGACCTGCCTCGCTGGCCATTTGAGAGCTTCTGGGAGGCTTTAGGCTGCGAAAGGGAGTACGACCGTTGGTCGGGCGTAAATGCGGCTGTGAACGCGATCTACGGCGCTCTGAAGGTCAGACGCGATCTCGACCGTATCAGCCGCCACGAAGCCCGAGCGAACCAGCGGCGGTCACGGACCGATGCCCCGCGAGCAACTCAGCGGGCGAACGTCTGATATGGGTGGAAAGCGGGCGCGCGCCTACTGTGGCGTGGCAGAGTTCAGGAGTGTTGAAATGGCCGTTATGACCTGCGCGAACGCGAACGGCTTCTGGAGCATCACGCTTTGCGGGACGCCCTTGCTCGTATGTTCGTGAGCACTGTCTCCGGACATGTAGACGACAGGCACATCGGGGATGAGTTCTCGGGCGTGGCGCGCGACTTCCCAGCCATCAACCTCGCTGTCAAGACGAATGTCCGTAATGAGGCCACTGAAGTCGGCATGCTCCGCGTCCAGCATTGCTATCGCTTCTTCGCCGCTCATCACCGGCCTTACCGAGAAGCCAGCATCCTCAAGCGCGTCTTGGACTGATACCGAGACAAGGGCCTCGTCCTCAGTCAGGAGGATAAGCAATGATGACTGCACGCGCTGCTCCGCAAGGCTATGAGTAGGAGCCCTCGCGAGGGTCACCTTGCGCGAGCAAAGCCAAGAAAAGCGGGCGTTAGAACTCTGCTACCAGACCTTCGCGTGCCAAGCTAGCTAATGTCCGCAATGGGTCGAAAGCAGACACTCGCTCATCCTAGAAAACGCTGAAAGTTGCAGGAAGGCGACGATCTGCTTCACACCTCCTCAGATGCAAAGCTGAGCTCGCCAACTACTTCATCAGACCGGTTTTAGCGGGGGCGTTCCCAACTGTGTCGCCAGGCGAACAAGCCAATTGTCAGGGGCAAGGTGGTGTAGGCCATAGCAGCCCAAACACCATATCGAGTAAACGAAACAGCAAGGGACACCGCTCCGGTATCAGCGAGTGTCGACCAGGTTCCCCGCTCTCCAACAGCCTTAGACTTGATTGTTCCCGTTAGCAGCTCACGCAGAACGTCGTGGAACAAGGCCGCCATGATGGTGGCCATCAAAGCGAAACCGCTGCCATAAATTGCGAAAAGAGCTGGTAAGCTCCCTCTGAAGCCAAGCCCCCGCCTGAGATCCCGACGCTTGTGACCGCCGCCATGCTTCGCAGCGGCTGAACGTGGATGAGCACGAGGAAGACGAGCAACAACGTCAGTGCCAAGGATCTACGATCTCCTGAACCCCTGAGCTTCCGCCAGCGAACATGCCCGAGCCAGAACAAGGCAATTACGGCGAAAGCGAATGCAAATGCAGGGATGTCGGAAAGGGCGCGCGAAAGTTGCTCGAGGTTCTTTGGTGCTTCGCTCCCCCCGATCACAAAAAGAGTGACGGCGAAGGCGAACTCCGAATCCGTGAACGCATCGATGCGTGCTGTGCTGTCCCCCATGACATCAGGCTACATCTTAAGCGGACTAGGGCAAGGTCGATACTCAAGGCCGGTTTAAGAGGTCCGTAAAGTGCGCAGTGAGTGAGAAGAGAACATCAGTCTAATCGGGTCTGGCACCGTGAACAGCGGGCCTCTGGAAGCGCCCTGAGCCCCATCGTGAGGCAGCCACCGGCCGTTTCTAGAGGCAGGTTCTCCTTGATATAGATTGACTTGTCGCAAGAGGGGCAGCGCTGGGTGTAGGCGAGCGTCCACTGGACGGCGCACATAAGCAGCCCCGTGACAGCGAGAGCCCACCCGCCCCAAGCTCCCCACCAACCTGCAAACAGGCCCAAAATGGCAAGCCAGAAGCCGCCAATTGCCATACCGCTTGCTGCCACGAGACGACTGCGATGCATTCCGTTGTCTTAGCCCGCCGTATCGGCCCCCACCATCCATCCAACCGAATGTCCGCAATGGGTCGAAATCGCACATCGGGAGGCTCGGGGAGATTCAAGCTTGGGCCGCTATGCAATGTGATTCATCTGCGGAGCCAATCTCGTTCAGTTGACATGAACCCAGAAGGGTCTGAGCGTCTGCTTCTGTTCGGGGGATTTGGGGGGGCATTATGCGCAGAAGTGTCAGTGTGACGGTAGCGATGGCGTTGGTGGTCGGAGCTTGCTCGTCCCGGCCTCGTGAATTTCGGCCTTACATGTCGGCAACGCCGTCCACGGTAAACCAGGCCAAGTTCGACGCTGATGTGCGCGAATGCCGGGATTTGCTGGTAGCCGGAAAGCTAGACAGCAGCGGCAAACTGGCTTCGGCCGGAGCCGGGGCAGCGGCCGGCGCAGCCACCGCTGTCGGTGGTGCCGCTTTAGCAAGCAGCGCTGGCTTATATGGCGGCATGGCGGTGGCAAGCGCGACAGTCGCGCTGCTACCCTTTGCGGCAGTAGGCGGTGCCTGGATGATGGCGAAGGCAAAGCGCAGCAAGAAGGAGAAAGCGATTCAGAGGGTCATGGCCGGCTGCCTGACCGATCGCGGCCACACAATCCTTGGTTGGGAAAAAACCGGCAAGAAGATGAAGGTCGATCCGATGAAACGACAAAAGCTGTAGACCTAGAGCGGCCCCCAGCGCCGCTGGAAATCTGCGACGACTTGTCGGCGCGGTAAACCCGCCAACGACGTTTGACGAGGACCTTGCTGCAAGGCTTGTTCACCTGCCCGGTGACGTTGCATTGATCGGCTACACGGCGATCCTGACCTGCGCCCTTGCTTGTGCACTGCGCGGACGACCGTGGCGAATGAACGTCGGACCAATGATCGGAGGGGTTGTGGGCCTGATCGTCTGGCTGAACATGCTCGGTCCGATGCTGTTACCCTGACGTCCGATCCCATTTTTCTTGACGCCGAGCGGCAAACTCGACTGTCCGCAATGGGTCGAAATCTGACGTAAGCGAGGATCAGAAATTGCTCAGCCAACCGTCATGACAATACGCATCTCTCAGCGGCAATCCTCTCCCAATGCGAGGAGAGAGCGCAATGCGGTGGTTCAAACCCTTTGGAATTGCATTCGTGCCAGTGTCGCCGGTTGGATGGTTGCTGACTGCGGCAACTACCGCATTCTGCGCAAACACATTTATGATCATAGACGGTCACTCAAATTCCGTGACTGACACCCTCTACGGCATCTTTCCCTTCTGGGTACCAGCCCTCTTAGCGCTGAGCTGGATCGCAGATCGAACCTGCGGACGAGGATCTGAAAGCGTCTGAAAAGGCATTCTCACCCTTAGGCCTAAGCAGAGTGAAGAGCGGACGGTGCCTCTCTCAATCGTGTTTAGGGTAGCGTCATTTACTTCGCAGCAACTATCCTACGTTATTGACCAGGAAAGTGACTTCGCGTGGTGTGGAGCAGGACCGTGAGCATCGAGGGATTCCAAAGCAGACCGGATCGTCAAGGCAAGCACCTAATAGGCTTTCTGCGGCGTCCTGGTCGTAATGTAGAACCAGCCACTTTTGAGGACGTCTCGGATCAAGGTTGCTCCCTTATGGGCGAGCTCAGTATCGGTGAGCACCTCATTGTCATGCTTCCGAAGATCGGCACTCGTGCTGCGCAGGTTCGCTGGTCCATCGGCGGGCGTGCGGGTCTCCAGTTCACCGAAATGACTAGCGGCTCACGCTGACGGCAAATGGTCCACCGCAAGCTATCCTTCGCTGCGCTTGGTCGTGAGCGGCAAGCTGGACCGTCCTGTTATGCAAAGCGCGACGTTCTCCATTCTCCTGTGGCGCCGAGAGCTAACCGCATCGCAGTCAACTTGCCGGCGGTGATGATTGCCGCGGACGGACATGAGACAAGCGTGATCATAAGGGATCTATCGTCGGCTGGGTTTCGACTTGAGCACCAAGACGACCTGTTTGTGGGCGACCTGATCACGCTGGTCATAGCGAAGGGGGAGCGGGTCGCTGCCACCGTCCAATGGAGCTTAGGCAACGAAGCTGGCGGCAGGTTCGCTTCACCTTCGGAGCTATCCGGCGGAAGGCCTGACTGACATCGAAAAAGGCTTGGTCGACGTCGGATGGTCTAAAAGCTTGACCGCATAACGCGCCCGTTGCTCGATTTCGTTCGATTGATCAATTTTTTGAGCGCTTCGGGGGTTGTCTTCGTATCTATCACACAAAATTTTCGACACCACCGACAGCATGGGCCGCCTGATTCGTAACGTGCTGCTGACGTTCGCACAGTTCGAGCATGAATTGCCGCCTCGAATGCGCGACAAGAGGATGGTGATGAAGCAAAGTGGGCGGTGGGCTGGCGGAAATCCGCCTCTTGGCTTCTGCCTCAGGCGTAGTCGGCTAATTCACGATCCGGCCGAAGTATTGGCAGTCAGCTGCATTTCGAGACGTACGCAAATTAGTAGAGCATCTCAGCCGTGTATAAGGCTCTTATGGCCGGCGAGCACCGTCGCAGCATAGGGCGGCAGGCTGATGGCAGCCGTGTCGGAGGAACACCCATCAGCCTCACTTCGCTGCACCACCTTCTGCAGAACCCTGCTTACATTGGTGAGGTGACGCACCGTGGCGAGCGGTTCCCGGGTCTTTCACGAGCCGATCGTCTCCAATATCGTCAGCGACGAGAAACATCTCTGCCTGTGTCGCCGTGCAACGAACCGTCTTGCCCAGACGAGCAACTCACAGCATTTATGGACCACGTGTGCAAGGCGCAGGGGCTTCTCTACCGACATCGCGACCTTTCCGTGGCGGAGCCTGCGTGGTCGGTAGGCAAGAAGCCCCTACACTTCTCGCGCCTGATCCGTCTCAATTATCTGGCACCGGATATTATCGCCGCGATAGTCGATGGACGTCGGCAGCTCGACTTACTCGCAAGGTGCTGATGAAGCAGGATCTTCCGCTCGATCGGGCGCTGCAGCGTAGGCAGCTGGGCTTCCATCCACTTCATATGATGCCCGAGCCACCGAACCCTGCTTAGGGGCTCCTCGATGAAATGAGGTAAGGCCTCTGCCATTAGGCAGTCGCAGCAGAAGCAGTTGAACGCACCGAAAGGTATGTCTTGTCTGTGGGCGGCGTAGGAAAGCCCAAAATGGCTCGCTGCTGATGCCAATCCGCAGGTAGAGGCGAATACAAAAGCTTCCACTCGGTGAGGTCAGAAGGCTGACGCCCGTCCATAATCGCTGCCTTGATATCAGGTGCCAGATAGTTGAGCCGCAACAGTCTTGAGAACTTGCTGGGAGTGAGTTTGAGCAACTGCGCATGCTTGTCCAAGTCTCGCGTGACGTCTTCCAGAAAGCTGACTTCCGCTTGCGCAGCCTTGTGCAAGAGCGTCACAAGGCGCTTGTTGAGACACTCACCGGGCCTGTGCTCATAAGGTAGGCCCAACTTAACCCGGTGCGGACCCAAGATCGTGTCTACCCGTAGAAGGTGCAGGTCGTTTTGTGATCTGGAGAGTTCTGGGACCGTGTTGAACAACCCTATGCCATTCCAGTTAAGGTATGCATCTAGGACGCGCAGGCTCACCCAGATACGGACCTCTGATTTAGCTACCTCGACCCGGCCGACCAGCCCTTCGAAGATCTGCCGGAGCTCTAGTCCTCCTGCGGCTGCGATCCTGTCCGCCGCGATGGGACCTAAGCGCTGCATCTCATACGCGAGATGCGGATCACCATACGCACGGCAGACAGCGTGTCGAAGCTTCTCGGTATCCCGAAGAAACGCCACGAGTGCACCAATAACCACTCCATCAACCTCAGCGCCCCTGATGCGAACGCGGTCACGCCTTTGTCCTTTTCGCAATTGCCTGCTGACCGTCTCATAATAGCGCTGAGGCCATCGCTTGCTGCCCCGCATCCGTGGCGCGAGAAGCCTGTCGGTCTCATCGAAAATAAGACCCGCGAGAGGGTGCACGCTGTAGTCTACCTTCCCGCTCTTCTTGGTACGCGTTGCAAGGACAACTTGTAATTGTTCCCATCGCTCAAGCGAGATGTAGGGCTCATGGCTCGCCCTGACCAACTCCCCATCCACGTATTGATAACCGGCGTATATTGGGTTGCGGAACATCTTCTGAGCCGAACCACCGTACCAGAGGGGCCGCCGACGTTTTGTCTTGAACCGGAAGGGAGAGACAAGCTTGCCCATTCCCTCTTGATCAAGCGCTCTCAGCAAGCCTGCAACACTCGGGTAATCGTCGAAGCGATCAAAGGCGGCCTGGACCAGTTCAGCCTCGCGGGGAATTTTCTCTAAGCGTCCCTTCTTCGAGACATAGCCAATCGGTGCCAAGCCACCGATGAAAAGGCCGCTCCGACGCATCGTGTTTTTCTTGTCGCGAATGCGATCTCCCATCATCTCGCGCTCAAACTGCGCGAAGGTGAGAAGGATGTTCAGCACCATCCTCCCCATGCTGTCTGACGTGTCGAAGGACTGCGTTACGCTAATGAAGGAGATGTCGAAGTGCTGAAACGCATCCATCAAACGGACGAAATCAGCTAGTGATCGAGTGAACCGGTCGATTTTGTAAAATACGATAGCATCTATGCGCCCTTCTCGAGCATCAGTGAGAAGCCGATGGAGTGCCGGCCGTTCCAGATTACCACCGGAGAACCCCTCATCATCATAGTACTGTGGCAACTCGACCCAGCCCTTGTGTGCTTGGCACTTGATGTAAGCGGAACACACCGCCCGTTGACCGGCGAGAGACGTCATCTCCTGGCCTGTCGGGCTCTCTGTACTCTTGCGCGTGTAGATCGCGCACCGAACCACATTCGACATCGAGGGAAGGTCTGGCATGCACCACCTCCTGCTGGAATGCATGCTACTCCTTCGAAGCGAGTCGTAAAAAGCGAAGGATTTCTCTTGCGCCGCCGCAAGGCTTGATCATCTTCAATGGAATGGAGAACTCAGAAGCTCTCGCACTTGCTGCCCTTTGGGGATCGATCCACAATCTCCGAGTGCTTGTGAATAGTGGCCTCGCAACTCCGGCCGACGTTGACTCGTTCGCGGAAGCCGTTCTCGAAGGCATAGGAGAAGGGTCAGAGACGGGCCTCGTTTGGGAACTCGAGCTCACTCCCTTGTTCGCGGAAATGAAGACTGCTGCCGCAGCGATGGCTCGCAAGCTAAAGGACGTCTAACCGATGAGCAGTATAGCTCCGCAATGGCTCGGCGCGAATCGTTGTAGGTAGCTGAACGAACGTCGGAGATCAGGCCGTGCTGACCCGAAAGCAGAAGGTCCGCTTTCCACCACGATCGGACGCTTAAGGGAGCCGGCCTATCGGCTGCAAGTGGCCGTACTCGGACTTTCCGGTCCTCGCGGAAAGCTAGGCTGACCGGACGTTCATTCACGAGCGCACACAGAACTTCAACTCCCTCTCTGCGTTACTGTCGTACACATAACAGATCGGGAGCTTCGGCAGTTATGCCCACCCACAAAGCCAAGCATGTTCTCATCTACGCCGCCATGCTCGCATCGAGCCCCGCACTGGGAGTTGTCCAGACGCCGCCAGCCATCGTTCCGGGTATGATGGTCGTCGACCCTAGCGGAGCAACCGTCGGAACGGTCTCGAGCGTCAAGGGGCAGGAACTGATTGTGAAAACTGACAAACACGAGGTACTCCTCCCAGTCACGTCCTTCACACCTAACGAGGGCAAGCTGTTGTTCGCACTATCTCAGGCGCAATTGAACGCGCAGACTGAGCAGGCAATCGCCGAGGCTAATGCCAGGCTCGTCGCCGGAACTTCAGTCTACGGCCAAGCCGGGACGCTTGCCGGCACGATTGAAGCGATCGATGACGCGACCGTGACCATCAAGCTTACCTCGGGATCGCTGATCCGCATTCCTCGCAACGGCATCGCGCCGGGGCCAAAAGGCGCCATCCTCGGGGTCAGCGCGGCCGAACTCCAAGCGCTTTCGGCTCAAGCGCAGAAGTAGCGCCATCCGCCGGGTTACGCCTTGTCTTGGCTAAGTGGGCGTGTAGCAGGGTCGCCCGGCGGATGATCCGAATTATAAGCGGCCTACAAGGGGAAGAAGGTAAGGATGGCTGCCATTCCGGCTGCCCAAGTGATGAGATTGAGCGGAAGGCCAACGCGAACGAAATCCATGTAGCTGTATTTGCCCAGCTGGTAGACGATGACGTTGGTCTGATAGCCAAATGGCGTCGCGAAGGCCGCGCTGGCCGCCATCATCACGGCGACCAAGAAGGGTCTTGGGCTCACACCTAGACTCTCTGCTAGCGCCACTGCGACGGGCGTGAAAAGAACGGCTACCGTGGCATTGGATAGCACCTCGGTCAGAAACAGGGTCGCACCATAAAACAGGGCGAGGGCGAGAACAGGTCCGAGCGGCTTTGACGCCCATACGAGGGCGTCGGACGCAGCGCTGGCAAGGCCGCTTTCCTCCAGCGCGATGCCAAGTACGACCATGCCGGCGATGAGGAGCAGGATCTCGGGCCGCAGGCCCTGATACGCTTCGTCAGCGCTGATCACGCGCAGCAAGATCAGCAACACCGCCCCCGCGAAGGCGGCCGCAGCGATAGGAGCGATGCCGACGCCCGCCGCGGCGATAACGCCGAGGAAGACCAGCATCGATAGAGCCGCACGGCGACGATCGAGATCAACATGCGGGCGAAACACTTCGGGCGCGCCGACTTGGGCGCCCGACATGTCGATAAGCTGATCTGCATCGTCGCGGGGTGGCTCGCTGGTGCTCGTCGCCCGGATGAGCCGACCGCTCAGCAGCAGGAGGTAAAGACCACCTGCCGCGGCGATGCAGAGGCCCACCGGGGTGATTTCGAAGAGGCCGAAGGTCGCCTGACCGGACACCCGCGCCATGTCGGCGACGAGGAGATTGGTCGAGGTACCGATAAGCGTACAGCAGCCGCCGAGGATGCACATGTAGGACAGGGGCATCAGAAAGCGCTTGGGGTCGAGATTTAGCTTTTCCGCGCTTTCCTTGATTACCGGTGCTGCAAGGACAACGATCGGCGTGTTGTTGAGAAAGGCCGAGGCCGTACCGCACAAACTAATGGTCAGCCATAATCCAAGCGCGCCAAGCTTTCGGCCCAAGTCGACCGCAGCAACGATCATCCGGTCCAGGAGACCGGACAGTTCCATCGCGTAAACGATGACAAATAGGGACGCGAGCGCGATCAACGCGGGGCTGGCGAAAGCTCCCTGAACCTCGCTTGGTCGCACCACGCCGCTGAACAAGAGCACCGCAGCGCCAGCAAGGGCGACGACATCCGATCGGACCTTGTCCCAGATCAGCGCCGCCACAACAGCCGCGAGCACGAGGAGGGTGACGAGTTGATCCGGCGTCATCGAGAGCCGCTTTGCGGCCTGCACGCCTGTTGTGGCAAGGAGAGATGAATGAAAGCGACAGTTGCCGCCGGGTCGGATGTGGACCAGCTACGAACGGAATGAGCGTGATCTTATGAATTGGCGAGCCCTCCTGGCAGGAGGCGTGTTTCTTGCGCTGCTGATCGCTGCGGTACTGATTGCGCGTCCCGGTACGAAGACGGTCGACGAGGTTTCGCCTCCGGCGCCCCGACCGGTGCAACCGGAACAGCCCACTACTCTTACGCCGCTTACCCGCGCCGACCTCATCGATGTGGCGGCAAGGGCGGCCGACGCGCATGCTCGGGGCGTCGCAATTGCCCCAGAGGACAACGCCTTGGTGGGCCGCCCGTTTACAGTGACGCTGCCGTTCGGCTGTGATGGACCGGCCGCGGCCGCTAGCGAGGCCCCGCTGCGCTGGAGCTACGATCCAGAGGCGGAAACCCTAAGGGTATGGGTGACCTCCAACATATGGACCGATGCCGCGCCAGTGCGGAAGGCAGCAGAAGGAATCGACTACGAGGCGGCCGAGGGATTCTGGATCGAGCGACCTTGGCTACGCAGTGGGGAGTGCCCCGTAACACCGCAGCTCAACGAAGCGGGCGCCGCTGCTCCGGGCGCTGCTGAGGGCAATGAGACAGCCGTGCAGGCCTCTTTGGACGAGACCGCAAGCCCGGGCGACAGCGAGACAGCGCTCGTTTCCGCTCGCCAGACCCTTGCGCTCGTGGAGCTGTTCGAACCCGGCTCGCGCCGGGCGGCCCGGCGCAACGGTCGACCTTACACAGTGGTCACCAAGCTCGCCCCGGACGCGATTGATCTCTCCAAAGGACTTCGCGTCGTGGTCACGGGCCGACTGGCGCGACTGACAGCGGGTGGGCCGGTCGCATGCGACGGCACGTTCATCAATGAGCGGCCGCTTTGCCTGATCGGCGTGGAAATCGACCGGGTGGCGATTACCGACGCATCGGGAGAACGGATTTTGGGTGAGTGGGGGAGCTAGCGTCGCTGACCGGGCGTTGCCGATCAACCCTAAAGCGGCTCCTGCTCGAGCAGGTCGCCGCTTCGCAGATCGTTCGCCTCTTTCCTTCCCGCAGGTGTCAGTACGGCAGCAGCGGCCGGTAAGGGACGGTTGCCCCTCAGTCCACTGCGCTCGATATCGGCGATGAGCGATTTCATCTCGGCGATTTCCTTGACCTGGTCGCGGGTGATGCGGTCGGCAAGATAGCGCACGCGCGGGTCACGAATGTCGGCTTCCCGCGAATTGTTGATGGCGATGGAATGATGCGGAATCATCGACTTCATGTAATCGACATCGCCGATCAGCGCCTGCGAACGGTTAATAGCAAGCAGGCCGATGCCACCGACGATCGCAATGGCGAGTACAGCGATCTTGAATGCCTGCGGCCGGTACATCGACCACATGAACGCCAGCATCACGGCCGTCATCACGCAGCCCATCACCAGTGACGACACCAGCCGCGTCATGCTGAATAGAGCATCCTCCCAGCGGTAGACCAGCTGATACATTAGGAAGAACATGATGACGGTGGACGTGACAATCATCGCCGCGAAACGGCCCCACCCCATTCCTTTGCCGGCGTGTTGATCCATTGCGCTGCTCCTTTGTCGAGCCAACGGGAGGCCGCGCCATAGGTTCACTTCGGCCGGTTAGGCCGCGGCTCGTTGCTTTCGATGTTCGATGACCCGCGCGATGGTGCCGCCCTGCACGATGACGGCGAACAGAACGACGAAATAAGTGGCGGTGAGGAGCAGGCTGCGCTCCTCGGTAAACGGGAGACTAAGCGCAAGGGCGACCGAGATGCCGCCGCGCAGGCCGCCCCAAATCAGGATCGGCGGAGCTAGCCGACCAAGATCGAGCAAAGGCCGCATGGCAGCAAGCGGTCCGAGCACCGACAGCGCCCGCGCAACCAGCAGTAACGGAATGGCGAGAACGCCGATCGCGATCGAGCCCGGCTCTAGGTGGATCGTGACAACCTCGAGGCCGATCAGCAGGAACAGGATCGCATTCAGAATGTCATCGATGAGCGACCAGAATTTGAGAAGGTAATCACGCGTCGTGTCGCTCATCGCATGCCTCGTCGGTTGCGGAAGTGAAGGCGCTGGTGCTCGAAACCACTGGCGACATCAGCGTGCTGATTGGCAACGACCTCGACGACCATCTGCTGGAAGGTGTTCGCGGCGCCTAAGTGCCATCGAGCTGCAGTGCGGCAGGAAACCAATTCCCTGGCTCGTCCGTCTCTTGAATCAGGAGGCGCAGATTGGCTGCAAACACCGCGCTCGAAGTGTTCGGGATCACGCTCGTCGGCGCGACCCCGGAAAACGGCAAGAAGCTTTTGCTCACCGTCGCTCTGGTCGCGCTGGTGCTGCTGTTCTCAGCCTTCGTGCGTCGCTTGCTGGCCCGCTCGCCCGGGGAGCAGCTCGGGTCGGGCAAGGTCCGCTTCTGGTTGCGTCAGGCCGTCGGGCTGGTCGCCGGTGCCGTTCTGGTGCTCGGCATTGTTTCCATCTGGTTCGACGACCCGGCTCGGCTGACCACCGGGCTTGGCCTTGTCACGGCTGGAATGGCCTTCGCACTCCAGCGCGTCATCACGGCGGTCGCAGGTTATTTCGTCATTCTGCGCGGCAAGACCTTTAACGTCGGTGACCGGATCGTCATGGGCGGGGTTCGCGGCGACGTGATCGCCTTATCTTTCATGCAGACCAAGATTCTCGAGATGGGGCAACCGCCGCCCGTCAACTCGGCCGAACCTGCCATGTGGGTGCATTCGCGGCAGTTCACCGGCCGCATTGTCACAGTCAGCAACGACAAGATCTTTGACGAACCGATCTACAACTACACCTATCATTTCCCCTACGTCTGGGAGGAAATTCGCCTTCCCGTCAGCTATCGCGACGATCGCGCGGCCGCGGAGACGATCCTCCTCGAGCCGGCGCAGCACCATGCGGTGCAGCAGCAGGACATCGAGCAGCACCACCTTGCACAGCTCGAGCGTCGCTATGGCATCCATATCGGCGACGTCGCGCCCAAGGTCTATTGGCGGCTGACCGACAATTGGCTGGAGCTGGCCGTTCGCTTCCTTTCGCCCGACCACGGCACCCGTGAAATCAAGGACGCGATGAGCCGTGAGATCCTCTCGCGACTGGACGCAGTAGGGATCGGCATCGCCTCCGCAACCTACGAGATCACCGGCCTGCCGGCGCTCACCGTCGAGCAGAAGGGCGTGTCGGCGTGAGCCTGACAACTCTGATCATCCTACTGACCGTTCTTGCCTTTGTGCTTGTGCATGTGTTCGGCGGGAAGCTCGCCTTTCTGTCGGGAACGCCGCGAAGCGTCTGGCTGTCGGCCGCCGGCGGGGTCTCGGTCGCCTATGTGTTCGTGCATCTGCTTCCCGAACTCGCCAAGCATCAGGAGGTGATCGGCGATCGCGCGCGCTCGGCGGGACTGCTCGGCGCGGTCGAGAGCCACGCCTATCTGATCGCCCTCTTCGGGCTCGGGCTGTTCTACGGAGTGGAGCGCTTCGCCCGCTCGGCCATGGGGGAGCGGCGACCGCAAGGCGAGGTAAGGTCCCCTAGCGTCTTCTGGGTGCACCTCGGTGCCTTTGCGCTCTACAACGTGCTGATCGGCTACCTGCTGCTGCACCGGGAGGAGAACGATCTTCGCGGGCTCATCGTCTACGCGGTGGCCATGAGCCTCCATTTCATTGTCAACGACCAAGGCCTGCGGCAGCAGCATGGCGAGACCTACCACCGCTATGGTCGTTGGATCCTTGCGGTCGCGCCCGTGGCTGGGCTGTTACTCGGCCTAACCACCAACGTGTCCGCGCTCCTGCTCAGCTCGCTATTTGCGGTCCTGGCCGGCGGAGTGATCTTGAATGTGCTGAAAGAGGAGCTCCCGGAAGACCGTCAGAGCCGCTTCTCAGCCTTCGCGCTCGGGGCCATCGCCTATTCCGCGTTGCTATTGCTGACCGCATGAACCGGCTCCGCGCCCATCTTAGCGCCATCCGGGCAAGCTACTGGTTCGTGCCGGGGCTGATGGCGTTATGCGGTATCCTGCTCGGCGGCTTCATGATCTGGGTCGATGCCAGTGTCGGCGCCAGCTGGATCGAAGGGCTGGGCTGGTATCAGCAGGTTCGCACCGACGGTGCCCGCGAAGTGCTGTCCACCATTGCCGGCTCGATGGTGACAGTTGCCGGCGTCGTCTTCTCGATCACCATCGTCGCCCTTTCCTATGCGTCGAGCCAATATGGTCCGCGCGTGCTCACCAACTTCATGAGCGATCGCGGCAATACCATCACGCTTGGGACCTTCATTGCCACCTTCCTCTACAGCCTGATGGTGCTGCGCACGATCCGCGGCGGCGAAGAAGACTTCGTGCCGCAGTATTCGGTAATCGTGGCATTGCTGCTGGCTGTGTGCTCGATTGGCGTGCTGATCTTCTTCATCCACCATGTCCTGCAGAGCATCCACATTAACCATGTGGTGGAAAGGATCGGCCGCCGACTGATCGAGGACGCAACGCTCCGCTTTCCCCGACTGATCGGCGAAGCGCCTAAGGCTCAACACGAGCCCCCGGCCTCTCTCAGCGGTGAGGTTGCGGTGACTGCCAGCGACCGAACCGGTTACATCCAATCGCTCGACGGCGATCGACTCGTCGAGATCGCAAGGCAGGTCGACGTGCTGATCAGGCTTCGCTACCGACCCGGCGATTTCGTCATGGAAGGGCGCGGACTGGCAGACATCGCACCGGAGGCGAACTGGTCGGAGGACTGCCACAATCAGCTTCGTGGCTGCTTCACCGTTGGAGCCAAGCGGACTCCAGACAGCGACCTCATGTTCCTCGTCAGCGAGCTGGTGGAGATTGCCGCGCGCGCTCTGTCGCCAGGAGTGAACGATCCGATGACGGCGGTCACCTGCCTCGACTGGCTGGGTGCCGGCGGCACCGAGTTTGCAACCCGCGAGTTGCCGGGCGCGGTTCGATTGGATGCTGATGGAGTGGCGCGCCTGATCGCCTTCGCCGACGACTTCGGCTTCTTTGTAGACCGCAGCTTCGGTCGCTTGCGCCAATATGCGGCGGCCGACACGATTGCCGCGCTACACTTCCTGCGAGTGCTTGGGGAGGTTGCCGCCGCATGCCGCCGGCCTGACCAGATCGACCGGCTTCGCGCCGAGGCATTCGCCTTCGCCGAGCTTGCCCGAGAGCGGCTCGAGGGAGCCAATGGCCGTGAGGTGCAGGAGCGCGCGACGGCCCTGCAGGCACTGCTGTCGCGCGGTGCTGGTGCGATCGACGCGCGGCAGGCTGCCTGGCTGGGCGGAAGCGCCTAAGCGCTGAGCATCAACACAGAACGGTCTGCCTCGCTGAGCGTTGTCAGTGCAGAGGTTTGCGCACTCCGCGCGCCATTCCAGCATCAACGGAGACCGTCAGTGCTTTCTCGTCTTGCGCTTGCCGCTGCTGCACTTGCAGCGGCGGCGAGCACCCCCGCCGCAGCCCAGCAATCCTCGCTCGACCGGGTGCTCGAAGCCCAGATACTGCTCGACCGCCAGCATCACTCGCCAGGAGTGATCGACGGCCGGCAGGGAAGCAATACGCGACGCGCCGTTCGCGCGTTCGAGGCGCAGCAGGGCCTACCCGTCGATGGAAAGCTTGATCCCGAAGTGATGTCCCGCCTTCGTGCCTCGTCAGCAGAGCCCCTGCTGATTGCCTATACGATCACCGAAAGCGACGTCGCGAACTTGGTCGACGTGCCGCCCGGCATGACAGCTCAGGCCTCGCTTGACCATCTCGGCTACGAGACCGCGTCCGAGGCTCTGGCCGAAAGATTTCACATGAGCGAGGCTTTTCTCAAGCGGCTCAATGCCGGGGCAACCTATGCGGCTGGAGAGACGATCAAGGTGGTCCGCCCGCGCTCCACCGAGATAGCAGAGCAGGTCGCGCGGATCGAGGTCGACAAAGGTCGCTCCGAAGTGCGGGCCTTCGGTGCGGCGGGAACGCTGCTCGCCACCTATCCGGGCACCATCGGCAGCGATCGCTTTCCCTCGCCAAGCGGAAGCATGGAAGTGCGTGCCGTCGCGCCCGCGCCTGCCTACTATTTCGACCCTTCAGGTCGCGATTGGGGACCCGACAAACGCCTGACCATTGCTGCGGGACCGAACAATCCGGTTGGCGGCACCTGGATCGACCTTACCAAGGAGGGCTACGGCATCCATGGATCGCCGGACCCCCGGCTGATCGGCAAGACCGCCAGCCACGGCTGCGTTCGCCTTACCAACTGGGACGCCGCCGAGCTCGGCAAGGCGGTGAAGCAAGGCACCGCCGTGGTCTTCGAGTAAGCCGCCCACATGTCCTCATCCGACGCCCCCTCTCGCAGCGATCTTGCCGAAGATCGCACGATCCTTGCCAACGAGAGAACCTTCGGCAGCTGGATGCGCACCAGTCTTGCCTGCATCGCCATCGGGGTCGGCTTCAAGGGCTTGTTCCCGAGCATGGAGCCATCTTGGGTGCCACGCGCGATTGCGACCGGTTTTCTGGTTCTTGCGGTGATTGTGATCGTGGCGGCAGAGAGGCGCGCATCGGCCGTCCTTGCACGGCTGGATTCGCACGTTGTACTCGCCACTAAGGGCCTCAATCTGCGCCTTTTTGCCTGGCTCATCGCCTTGGGTGCAAGTGCCCTCACGTTGGCGATCTGGACGACGCGGATCGGATAGAGGTTGTGGTGGAGCTTTGCACAAAGGAACAGCGCCGATACGACCTCGTTAGTCAGATACCCGACGCATTCGGTCGCCAACTCATGTACCGCACCTTTGCAGCGCGAGGATCATGCCGTTACCCGTTCCACCGCCGAGTTTGTTGAACAACGCCGTCCTTTTTCTTGATTTCGACGGCACTCTTGTTCCGATTGCGGATCGCCCCGACGCCATCTCTGTCGCGCCCTCACTCTTGCCGCTGCTGGAGCAGCTTCAGGTGAAGCTCGAGGGACGCGTAGTCTTGCTTAGCGGACGAGCAACGGCGGATGTCCGGCGATGGCTGAACCCAAGCAACGTGCGAGTGGTCGGAAGTCATGGGCTGGAGCGCGACGGCGCTGCGCCCCGGCGCTCGGCGGCGTTCGACGAATGCCTACCCTACCTGCGTGAGGTACAAGTGCAGCATGCGGGCGTGATCGTGGAAGAAAAACCGTTCGGGGCAGCGATCCATTTTCGCGAAGCACCCGACGCCGAAGCCGCGTGCCATGCAGCCGCTGTGCACGTCGCGGCAACCACCGATATGCGGGTCTTACCGGGCAAGATGGTGTTTGAAATCAAGCCTGCTGACGGCAACAAGGGCACTGCCATCGTGGCCATGATGAAGGAACCTGCCTTCACCCTCCGCAAACCCGTGTTCATCGGTGATGACGTCACCGATGAATATGGTTTTGCCGCCGTTCGCGATCTTGGCGGGGCGGGCATCCTCGTCGGGCCGGAACGGGAGACGGCCGCGCTGTTCGGGCTGGAGGCTGTCGATCAGGTTCACCGCTGGCTGACCCAGGCGTGCGAGGAAACGGCATGAGTACGCTGGACCTTTGGCCGATCGGCAATTGCCAGGTCAGCGCCTTACTCGACCGCGCTGGCACAATGGTCTGGGCCTGCGTCCCCCGGGTCGATGGCGATCCCTTATTCTCCAGCCTGCTCGGCGGAGAGGAGCGGGCTCGCGGCTTATGGGCGATCGATCTCGACGGGGAGGTGAGCGTCAAGCAATCCTACCAGCGTAACACACCTATTCTCGTCACCCGGAAGATCGATGACGCAGGCAATGTCATCGAGATCGTGGATTTTTGCCCTCGCTTCCAACGCCTTGGTCGCGCCTATCGTCCAGTCGCCTATGTCCGCATGGTCCGCCCGGTCAGTGGCAGCCCACGTATACGGGTACGGCTTCGCCCGACCCAGAGTTGGGGCGAGGCGGCCGAGCCGCTACCCGGCGGCTCCAACCATATTCGTTACGATCTTCCGGCCCTGCCGATGCGCCTCACGACCGACGCGCCGGTTACTCTGGTGCGTGAGGAACGGATGTTTAGACTGGAGCGGCCACTAGTCTTCTTCTTTGGACCCGACGAGCCTTTTACCGATGACCTATCGCGGGCCGCCAACGACATGCTTCGCAGCACGGCAGCGGAATGGCAGGAGTGGGTGCGCGGCCTCGCGACGCCGGTGGAATGGCAGGATGCCGTCATTCGCGCTGCCATCAGCCTCAAGCTCTGTCAGCACGAGGAGACTGGCGCGATTGTCGCGGCGCTTACGACGTCTATCCCCGAGCATGCCGGATCGCAGCGCAACTGGGATTATCGCTACTGCTGGATCCGCGACGCTTATTACACGGTGCAGGCGCTGAACCGCCTCGGCGCGCTCGATGTACTCGAAGGTTATCTAAGCTACCTCCGCAACATCGTCGACGAAGCCAGAGGCGGTCACATTCAGCCGCTTTACGGCCTCAGCGGCGAGGCCCGGCTGGAAGAGCGCATTGAGGAGGGGCTCGCCGGCTATCGAGGCATGGGCCCGGTCCGTGTCGGCAACCAGGCCTACGAGCAAGTCCAGCACGACGCGTACGGGCAGATCGTTCTGTCCAACGTCCAAGCCTTTTTCGACCAACGCCTTTTCCGCATGGCGACCGAAGAAGATTTTGCCGCGCTCGAGAAGGTCGGTGATCGCGCCTTCGACCTGTTCGATCAGCCTGACGCGGGGCTGTGGGAGCTTCGCACCCGCAAGCACGTCCATACCTACTCGGCAGCAATGTGCTGGGCGGCGTGCGATCGCCTCGCCCGCGCCGCAGAAGCGCTTGGTCTGGAGGACCGCGCAGGCCACTGGTCGGAGCGTGCGGCGACGGTCCGAGGCCGGATCGAGAAAGCCGCCTGGCGCGAGGATAGCCAGCGCATTTCCGCCACCTTCGAGGGAGACGACCTCGACGCCAGCCTGATCCAGCTCCTCGACCTTCGCTTCTTCACCCCCGACGATCCTCGCTTCAGCGGGACATTAAAGGCTGTGGAAGAAGGGCTGCGGCGCGGTTCGCACATGCTGCGTTACGCGACCGAGGACGACTTCGGGCTCCCCGAAACCGCCTTCAACGTCTGCACATTCTGGCTGATCGAAGCGCTTAAGGCGACCGGGCGCGAAGCCGACGCGCGCGCCTTGTTCGAAGAAATGCTTTCGCGCCGCACCTCCGCCGGATTGCTGTCGGAAGACATCGATCCGCAAACGGGCGAACTCTGGGGCAATTACCCGCAAACCTACTCGCTGGTCGGCACCATCAATTGCGCCGTCCTCCTCAGCAAACCATGGAGCTCGGTGCGATGAGCCGGCTGATCGTCATCTCGAACCGCGTGTCGGCCGCCACCGGCGGCGCGGCCGGCGCGCAGGGCGGCCTGTCCGTCGCCCTGACGTCGGCCCTGCGGGAAAGCGGCGGCCTGTGGTTCGGTTGGTCGGGCGAAGTTACCGACCAGTTTACCGGCCAAATAAGCTTTCACCGCGAGGACGGGGTCACCACCGCGACTGTCGATCTCGAGGAGCAGGACGTCGAGGAATATTACAACGGATACGCCAATCGGACGCTCTGGCCGCTATTCCATTATCGCATCGATCTAGCCGAATACGAACGCGGTTTTGCCGGTGGCTACCAGCGCGCCAACGAGCGCTTCGCCGAGACCGTCCTGCCGCTGATCGAGCCCGACGACACGGTTTGGGTGCAAGACTACCATATGATCCCGCTCGGGCAGGAGCTTCGTAAGCGCGGCTGCAAGAACCGGATCGGCTTCTTCCTCCATACGCCATGGCCGCCGCGGCGCCTGTTGTTGACGCTGCCCGAAGCATCCGACCTCGTCGCAACTCTGTTCGCCTATGACGTCATAGGCTTCCACACCGACGAATGGCTACAGTCCTTCGTCGACTTCGTGGTTCTGGAAAGTGGCGGCGTGTTCGAGGACAGCATTCTCCGGCTCGAGGGTCGCCAGATCCGCTTGATCACCTGCCCGATCGGTATCGACAGTGACGAGTTTGCGACATTGGCCAAGGGCGAGGAAGCCCGGAAGACCTTTCATCAGATGCGTGAAAGCGCCGGCGGCCGGGCCATGATGGTCGGGGTCGATCGGCTCGATTATTCGAAGGGGCTGGAAGAGCGCTTCCTCGGCTATGAGCGCTTCCTCATCGAGAACCCCGAAGAGCGAAAGGAGGTCTTCCTCCTCCAGATAGCTCCACCATCGAGGGTCACGGTGGAAAGCTATCAGCGAATTCGGAGCAGCCTAGAAGGGCTGTCAGGTCGCATCAACGGCGCCCATGCCGATTTCGACTGGGTGCCCATCCGCTACGTCAATCAGGGTTATCCCCGCGCCGTCCTAGCCGGCATCTACCGGGCAGCGCGGATCGCGCTGGTGACGCCTATCCGTGACGGTATGAATTTGGTGGCGAAGGAATTCGTCGCCGCACAGGATCCCGACGATCCCGGCGTCCTCATTCTTTCGCGCTTCGCCGGTGCCGCCGCGCAGCTCACCGAAGCGCTGTTGGTCAATCCCTACAGCGCCGAGGAGATGTCCGACGCTATCCGCAGCGCGCTAGCCATGCCGCAGGCCGAACGAATCCGCCGGTGGCAGGCCATGTTCAACGTGATCTGCGAGCAGGATGTCCTCTGGTGGCGGCGCCGATTTACCGATGCCTTGGAACGAAGCACCAGCGTGTAGTGCAATCAGATGCGAGGGTCCTTATGTCCGCTCTCGGTCACGATGATCATACAGCGCAACGTCGGGAAGGGGCGCAAAGCGGACTTACTCCTTCAAGTCATCAAGGCGCATTCCCGTTCGGCCGTCGACCCTGAAGACTTGGCTTTCGCAATCCGGATCACCGATCTGCATCCAGGTCTCTTCCCATTCCACCGGGTCCTCCTGAGCCAACAGAAAGTCAGCCAAGGCTCTTGAGACGCTAGCGTTGCCCCGTTCGGCGAGCTGAAAGGCAATCAGAACCAGCAGCTCTGCCCTAGTGCACCACCGCGCCTTGCCTCCGATCTCAACCCGCAACTCTTCTCGCAAGATCATTGCGAGCAACTGCGCCCTGCTCTTGGGCTTCGCTGATTTTGGCTTGCGTGGTGGTGGCTTCTGACCCGGTTTAAACTGATGCTCGACCGGCGGTCGCTTGTAGCCAACGTCTCGGCGCTTCTTCTGGTAGGCCGGCATGAGCCCCTCCCCCTCAAGCGATCGCAAGCGCGCCGCCAATGTGAATGACCGTAATGGTGGGTGACTTTGCGGCGAGGCCCGGATCCTTGGCCATCATCTGCAGGAGCTTGATGAGCTCCCTAGTCTTCTGCGAAGCTGCTCGGTCGACCATGGCACGGAGAAGCGCCTCGACCCGTGTGATGGTTACGTCCTTGCCGTCAATCTTGCCCCGTCTAGGCTCGTCAGCAATCAGCGTTAGAAGGTCACCGAACCCTCCGTAATCTACTGTCTTGGCGTTGTGAGGCTTCCGGGCAGCACCGTGCCGGCGTCGTGTCTTCGTCATGCTCGGCCCTCCCTTTCGACTTGGGCGAACGAGCGACCATCGTTGAACAGAACGGCTTTCCCGCCGGTGTCAGCCTCCCAACGGCGAACAATTAGGTCCACGTACGCCGGATCGAGTTCCATCAAACGAGCGCATCGGCCGGTACGCTCAGCAGCGATGAGGGTGGAGCCTGAGCCGCCAAAGCAGTCGAGAACCACTCCTCCCTTTTTTGAGCAATCCTTGAGCGCTTCGCCGATCATCGCCACGGGCTTCACCGTGGGATGCATGCCAAGCTCGTCTGATCGACCTGGTGACCAGCCCGCCAGACCAGGATGGTCCCACACATTCGTGCGGCTTCGGCCTTTCTCTCCCAGCCCGAAGTTGTTGATGTGTCGTGCAGACCCCTTCTTCATGACCCAGATGAGCTCGTGCTGGGATCGATAGAAGGTGCCCATGCCAGCCGATTGCTTGTTCCAGCAGATGAGGTTCTTCATCTCGGCATACTGAGCCGTAGCCGCGGTCATCTCCGAAAGATGCCGCCAATCCATGAAGAGGTAATGGATCGAGCCATCGGCACTAAACTCTATGAGATGGCCGAAGGCACTTGTGAGAAAGATCGTGAAGTCGTCCTTCGTCATCTCACCTGAGGCCATGACAAACTCGCGGTGCTTGCCGCGGCCCGCGACATTTCCGTTGATCTTCACGTTGTAGGGCGGGTCGGTGAGTACGAGCTGAGCCCGCTCCTGACCCATAAGTGTCTCGAAGCTGCTCTTCTCGAGAGCGTTGCCGCAAAGAACCTTGTGCTTGCCCAAGCACCACAGGTCACCAACGCGGGTCACAGCTTCACCGTCACCGGGCGCCGTGACCTCGTCCTCGCCGCAGGAGGTCAGCCCGTCGATCATGATCTCGATGTCGTCCAAGCTGAAGCCGGTGTTGCTAATGTCGAACGAAGGATCGAGCAGGCGAATGGCTTCGTGCTCTAGGGCAAGGATCTTGCGATCCCAACCACCCGCAATCTCGTTCATGCGGTTATCTGCGATGATGTAGGCGCGCTTTTGAGCGGCAGTCATGTGGGCAATGCAAATGGTTGGTACCTGGGGCATGCCCAAGAGCATGGCAGCAGCAAGCCGGGCATGTCCGGCAATGACGCCACGCTGCTCATCTACAAGGATGGGGTTGGTCCATCCGTATGTCTGAATGCTCTTCGCAACAGCACGCACCTGCGCGGGCGTGTGGGTGCGAGCGTTCCGGTCGTATGGCTTCAGATCAGATGGGCTCTTGTACACGACGCCTAGCCGGGCGGAGTTTTGAACTGTCATAAGCGGCTCCCTTGTTGGCACGCCCAAGGACGTGACCTCGCGAATGGGCGGGCCCGCCGCGGAGGCAGGGACTTCAAGAGCAGCCACTCACTTTCCCCGTAGTGTCAGCGCTAAAAAAATTTTGTGCCCGCCGATGGGGCTCGTTTTTCGAGCCGCGGTGCCGTGACGGCTACCCCCGTGGTGCTCGCATTGGCGATCGTCAGGTTGTGAATTGAAGACCAGAATACGCTACAAATCGCGGCTTCCCGTGACTTCCAGACGAAATCCCGCTTGAAGCGGGGCCAATTCCCGCAAGGTCGGAAGCGGCTTCGGCCAACAGATTGGCGCATTTGAGCCGTTGAGCATGGAGCTCCATGCAGCCGCCATGGCTCAATTCACCGAAAATTCCCGCTAAAACGGCTCACAAGGGGAATTTACAGAGACCGGTTAGCCATGGAGTGGCTGCGTCACCATTTCCCAGATTCCTTTCGAGAATAAGGAAATGCCTGCAAGTCAGCGCTTCCTTCACCGCCCTTTGGTGAGAGATGAGGCGTAGGTTGACGCATTCCCATAGGCACGGCGCCCTGATGGAGCTTTGGCTACAAGCCCACGCGTGTGAGGCGCCGGATAGTGGCGAATAGTTGAAACCGGTCGCTCTCGCCTGAGAGCTCGATCAGCCTTGATCACCTTGCGATTGCCGCTGCCAGGAACCACCCGAGCCTTGCCGCTGCGATTGTCGGCTACGCGCCACGTTTGTCACCTGTACCTCAACGGTCATCTCCTCCTCGCCGCCACCACGGCGGGTACCCACGACGGGTGACACGTCGGCAAAATCGAGTCCGGACGCGACCCGCACGTACGCATCGTCGGCACAGATGCCATTGGTCGGATCGAACGCCACCCAGCCAAGATCATCGACATAGGCCTCGGCCCAAGCGTGGCTGGCAGGTTGGGTGCCGGCTCCGTCGCGGCGATACAGGTGGCCGGACACATAGCGGGCGGGAATGTTGCCGACGCGCGCTGCCGCGATGAAGATGTGGGCATAATCCTGGCAAACGCCGCGGCCGGCGGCGAAGGCCGTCGCCGCGTCGGTCGATATCGCCGAGCTGTCGACTTCGAACTTCATGCGCTCGGACAAGCTCGCGCTCAGGGCATGAAGGCGGTCGAGTGGGGCCGGCACCTTTGCCGCGATCGCTTGCGAGAAGTCGCGCAAGGCCTCGTCGGGAGTGGTCAATGGCGTTGGACGGAGGAACACGCCCGGCGGAAGGTCACTCGGCAGCCCGGATACGATCCCGGCGCGATCCTCGGTCACCACCTGGCCCTTGGCGGTGATGGTCAGGGTCGTGACGGGCTGGTCGACGTAGAGGGCCGTGAGGCAATTGCCGTAGCCATCGCGCGAGTCGCGCAGGCGGGCGTCGCAATCGACGTCGATCCGCCAATCGAGAACGGTTTGATTCAGGCTGCTGAGCGGGGTCAGGCGCAGCATCTGGATGGCGTCTGCAATCGGCCGGGTGAAGCGGTAGCGCGTACGATGACTGATCGTGAGGCGCATCAAGGAAACCGGAACTGGTGCGAGATGGCAGCGTCGATTTTCGCGTTCTCCTCGATCGAATCCTTAAGAAACTCGTGAAGCCCGCTGCGGAAGACATTGTCGATGTTGGTGTCGGTAAGCCGCGAGTGACGCAGGCGCGCGAGGCGGTCGGCTTCACCCTGCCGACCCGTGCGCCCACCGATCTCGGCCAGCAGATCCACGACTTCCGCGGATGAGCCGATAACCGAGCGCGGCAGTTCACTGCGGAACAACAGCAGGTCCGCGACCAGCCAGGGTTTCAGCGTGTCCTGGTATAACAAGCGGTAGGCGTTGCGCGCCGACACCGTGTGCAGGATCGCGGTCCACTGGTCGCGATCGAGCACGCCGCCGACCCTCTGTCCCTTGGGCAGGAGAAGATAATATTTGACGTCGAGCAATCGGGCACTGTTGTCGCCGCGCTCAACCGCCGAACCGAGGCGCATGAACCAGAAGCCTTCGTGGCGCAGCATGCGGACCAGCGCACCTTCGAACCCGCGGCTGTTGGCACTCAGCGAGTCGACCAGGGCCAGGGTATGCTGAACGCTACCGGGGCTGGTCCGCTCGGCGACGTCCAGCCAGACGCGATTAATCGCCTGCCACACTTCGGACGTGAGCGCGTTGCGCGCGGAACGGGCGTTATCGCGGGCCCGCGACAGGCAGGAGCGGATCGAGTTGGGGTTATCGAGATCGAGCGCGAGCGTTCGGCAAACATTGAAGGCGGTCGCGCCCGGCGCCGCTGTCTCGCCGGGGGCGGGGCCGCGACCGACGACCGCAAGCGCGCTTTCCCAAGCCGCGCTGGCAGCGTCGGCACCATAGGAGAGCGACGACAGGCGCAGGGTCGCCTCGATCAGCCGGGTGGTGAACTCGGCGCGCTCCATGTAGCGCCCGATCCAGTAAAGGTTAGCGGCTGTACGGGAGAGCATGCTGCTCCTCCTCGCCCGGTTCGCCAGGCGGGGCGATGATCAGACTGTCCTTGGTGCCTCCGCCCTGGCTCGAGTTGACGACGAGCGAACCCTTCTGGAGCGCGACGCGGGTGAGCCCGCCTGGGACGATGGTGACGCGCTCGGCGCCGCTCAGCACGAAGGGACGAAAGTCTACGTGGCGCGGTGCGACCCCGCTATCGGTCAGCGTCGGGACGGTCGACAGCGCCAGCGTGGGCTGAGCGATATATCGATGCGGCTCGGCGATCAGCGCAGCCCGGAAATCTGCGATCTCCCGCTTGGACGCGGTCGGTCCGACCAGCATTCCGTAGCCGCCCGAACCGTCGACCAGCTTCACCACCAGCTGCTCGAGATTATCGAGGGTATAGCGAAGCCCCTCCGGTTCACGGCAGCGGAAGGTCTCGACGTTGGGAATGCGCGCTTCTTCGCCCATGTAATAGCGGACGATTTCCGGCATGAAGCTGTAGACCGCCTTGTCGTCGGCAATGCCGGTGCCGGGCGCGTTGACGATGGTTACGTTCCCCGCGCGATATGCCGCCATCAGCCCGGGGACGCCAAGCCCGCTCTCCGGCTTGAACACCAGTGGATCAAGATAAGCATCGTCGATCCGGCGATAGATGACATCGACCCGCACGCGCCCTTCGATGGTGCGCATGTAGACGATGTCGTCCACCACTTCGAGATCGCGCCCTTCGACCAGTTCGATCCCCATGCTGTCGGCGAGGAAGCTGTGCTCATAGAAGGCGCTGTTATAGTGTCCTGGTGTCAGCAGCACGCACACGGGGGTCTGAGCGCCACGTGGGGCGACCGAATAGAGCATGTCGCGCAGCAGGTCGGGATAGGTGTCGATCGGCTGCACCGCGAGTTGCGCGAACAATTCGGGGCAGAGCCGCAGCATCGCCTCGCGATTTTCCAGCATGTAGGACACGCCCGACGGGGTGCGCGCATTATCTTCCAGGACGAAGAAGTCGTCGGCGCCGGTGCGGACAATGTCGATGCCGCAGATGTGGGTGTAGATGCCATGCGGCGGAGCGGCGCCGTTGGCAGGAATGCAAAATTGCGGATTGCCGAGGATGACGTCTTCGGGGACGACCTTGTCCCTGAGGATATGCCGCGGCCCGTAAACGTCGGCGACGAAGGAATTGAGCGCGCGTACCCGTTGCTCGAGCCCGAGCGACAGGTTGGACCATTCGGCGGCGGTGAACAGCCGGGGGATGATGTCGAACGGGATGATCCGTTCGCCCGCCTGCTCGTCGCCATACACGCTGAAGGTGATACCGAGGCTGCGGAAGGCAGCTTCGGCCATGGCCTGGCGGCGCGAAAGTTCGTTGACTGGAGTTTGGCGGAGCCAGTCGCCCAATTGCTCGAACCCCGGGCGTGAGGCGTCGCCTGACCCCTGCCCCCAAAGTTCGTCAAAAGCCTTGCGCACGGCCATGGTCAGGTCAGGCAGCGAGCACGAAGGAGCGCGCTTTCGTCCGGCTCACGGCCGCGAAACGCGACGAACGATTGCATCGGGTCGCGCGCGTCGCCCTGCGCCAGCACCTCGCGCCGGAGCCGATCGGCAAGTTCGGGATCGAACAGGTTGCCGGTAGCGGTGAACGCTTCGAAGACATCGGCATCAAGCACCTCGGCCCACATGTAGCTGTAGTAGGCGCTGGCGTAGCCGCCGTCGAAGACATGGGTAAAGTAGGCGAGCCGGTGGCGCATGCCGATGGCCTCGGGCACCTGAAGCGCGGCCAGCATGTCGTCTTCGAACGCGGCGATGTCGATTGGCGGCGGATCGGCTTGGTGAAGTTTCAGGTCGACGATCGCAGAGGCAAGAAATTCGACCGTCGCGAACCCCTGCCCGAAGGTTTCCGCCCGAGCCACGGCCTCTGCCAGTTCGGCCGGGATACCGAATGCCTGCAAGGCCTCGGGGGAGGCAACCCAATGCTCCATCAGCTTGCTCGGGAATTCGACGAAGTCGCGGGCGACGGCCGTCCCGGCAAGGCTGGGAAAGGTGACGTCCGACAGCAAGGCGTGAAGCGCGTGGCCGAATTCGTGAAACAGGGTGCGAGCTTCGTCCAGCGACAGCAGCGCGTCGTCTTCGCGCTCGGCGCGGGTGAAGTTCGCGACGGTGTAGACGATCGGGCGCACGGGAGCGTCGATCCTTTCCTGCACGCGCAGGCTCCCCATCCAGGCCCCGCCATGCTTCTCGGGACGGGCGAGATAATCGGTGAACAGCAGTCCGACCGGCGTGCCATCCTCATTGTCGACCGCCCAGGCGGTGACGTCGGGATGATAGACGGAAACATCGGGCTGGCGGGTGAAGCGCAGGCCGTAAAGGCGTTCGGCGGCAGCGAAGGCAGCAGCGCGGACCTTGCCGAGCGACAGGTGCGAGCGGATGGCGCCGGCGTCATAGGCATAACGCTCGCGCCGCACGCGATCGGAAAAATAGCGCCAGTCCCATGCCGCCAAGGTAAACTCGCCGCCGTCCCGATCGACGATCTGCTGCAGCGCCGCGGCTTCCCGTTGGGCTTGGAGCAGGCTCGGTCGCCAGACCCGGTCCATCAGCCCGGCCGCCGCCACCGGCGTCTTCGCCATCGAGTCCACGAGCGCGAATTCGGCGTAGGAGCCATAACCAAGCAGTTGCGCCTTCTCATCACGGAGCGCGACGATCTCGGCGATGAGCGGGTAATTGTCGTGAGGCCCCGACTGGCAGCGGCCGGTAAAGGCACGCCACACCCGCTCACGCACTGCTCGCACGTCGGCGAAGGTGAGCAGCCCCTCGTACGTGCCGCGATCGAGGCCGAACACGAGCTGACCTTTGAGGCCCCTGCTGGCAGCGGCGGCAAGGGCCATGGCGCGCAGGTCGCCGGGAATGCCCGCAGCCTCGTCTTCGGCGACGACGACCTCGGTCGCGTTGGTCGCGGCGAGAACATTCTGGCCGAATTTCACCCCGAGGGTGCCAAGCCGCTCGTTGATCTGGGCCAGCCGGCGCTTGGCCGCCGCATCGAGCGCAGCGCCACCGGCGACGAACCCCTTGTAGCTGTTGTCGACCAGCCGCGCCTGCTCGGGAGCGAGGCGATCACGGTTCTTCCAGACCTCGGCGACGCGGGTGAAGAGGGCGGGATCATGGCTGACCTCGGTCCCCCACGCGGTCAATCGCGCCGCCACCTCGGGCTCGATTGCGTGAATGCCTGCGTCTGCGTGCGCCGAGGACAGCATCCAGAAAATACGCCGCACGCGCGCCAGGACGGCGCCCGAACGCTCCAGGGCAGCGACCGTGTTGTCGAAGTCGGGCGCCGCTGGATTGGCGGTGATCGCCGCAAGCTCGGCGCGGCTGAGTGCAATGGCTTCATCGATCGCGGGCAGGAAATCCTCGGCGCGTACCGCCGCGAAATCGGGCGACTGTGCCGGTCCGGCCCACTCTTCCAGCAACGGGTTAGTCAATGCTGTCGACCTCGTCGGTGTGGACGTCGAACCCGGTCAGGATCGCCGAGCCGAAAGCGGTCGTCAGCGCGCAGTCGGTGGCGTCGCGCCCGCGGGCCATCAGGATCCGGCCGATCCGCGGGAAATTGTGCCGGGCATCGACCGTATGCCATTCGCCGCCGAGATAGGCTTCGAACCATGCGGAAAAGTCCATCGGGGCGTCGGCCTTAGGTACACCGATCTCACCAAGGAAGCCCGTGCAGTAGCGCGCCGGAATGTTCATGCAGCGGCACAGCGCAATCGCGAGGTGGGCATAATCGCGGCACACGCCACGCCGCTCCTGATGCGCTTCCCACGCGGTCTTGGTCGACCTAGCGTGCTGGTAGCCGAACTCGATCTGCTGGTGGGTGAAGTCGAGGATCGCCTGAAGCCGGTTCCAGCCCGGTTGGACGTGCCCGAACAATCCCCAGGCGGTGTCCGACAGGCGGTCGGTCTCGCAATAACGGCTGCCGAGCAGATAGACGAGAACATCGTCCGGAAGCTCTTCCACCGGATGCTGGATCGCATTGGGCGTGACCCGGTCGGGCTCGCCGCTGTCCTCGATCACAAACGTATTGGACAGCAAGGTCTCGCCTTCGGGCAGGACGAAGCGGGTCGCCACGTTGCCGAAGCCGTCCTTGTAATCGTGCATCGGGATCGCGGGGTCGCTCACCAGCCGGGGCTGGGTCTTGAGGTCCTGGTGGCGCGATTCATGGACCCCGAGAAGCGCCATCATCGGCGTCGGCTGGCGGCAGGTGAAACGGATATCGTAGCCGGCGCGGATCAACATCGTGGTTCTTACTTTCTCGAAACAGCGGCGGGGACCGCCGGGATAACAGGCTCGACTAGCTCATCGAGCGTGACGTCGACGGTGACTTCCATGCCGAGGTCGCTGGCCGGAAAGCCGCTCCACGTTCCGGAAATGGGAATGGCCTGGGCGGGATCGCGCGCGACGGCGACCCGGATCAAGCCCGAATTCCCGACGATCCCGTTGGTCGGATCGAACTCGACCCAGCCGGAACCGGGCAGGAAAATCCGCACCCACGCATGTGTACTGCCACCCCCAATGCGACCCGAAGTTCCTTTGGGATTATACAGATAGCCGGAGACGAAGTGGGCGGCGAGTCCCAGCGCGCGGCACGCTTCGATCATCAGCACCGCAAAATCGCGGCAGGTGCCCTGGCGCTTGTGCAGCGTCTCGATCGGCGACTGGGTGCCTTTCTCGGCGCGCGACAGATAGGTGAAGTCGCGGCGGATCGCGTTGGTCATCGCGGTGAGCATGGCCAACGTGTCGGTCTCGGCGCTCTTCTTGACGAAGCCGCGCGCCCAATGGTCGAGGATTCGCTCGGGGTCATGATGCTGCCGCTCCATCGAACGCAGCAGGTCGGGCAGTTCGTCGGGCGAGTAGCCGAAAGGGTAGCGCCGGGCGTAGGGCTCGATCTCGACCTCGCCGCGCAGCAGCGGGGAGTGCTTGAGGCGGATCCAGCTGTCGATCCGCAGCTCCTTCGCCCGCCGGTTGAAGGTCGCAAGCGCGAGCGAATTGCCGAACACATCCTGCGTCCAGCGCAATTCGGCAGGCTCGGGCGTGATATCCAGCCGCGCTTCCAGGAGATGCTGGTCATAGCTTTCGCGCGGACGCACGAATATGCGATGCTCGCCGAACGCCACGGGCTGCCGGTAGGTGTAACGCGTCACATGAGAAATGGTCAGGATCGTCATGCAAAATGGGCCCACCGTGGCAGCGTCACCCGTTTCTCCTATCTTGGCTGCCGATGAGCCGCCACCCGTCAATGTGCTGAACCCCGCGGCGCCTTCGCCGTTCCTGCTGCTGGGCGACCATGCCGGAAACCGCATCCCGCGGGGAATGGACGACCTCGGCCTCGACGAGGCGGAGCGGACCCGGCACATCGCGTGGGACATCGGCATCGCCGCCCTCGGCGCCGCGCTCGCCGAGCGGCTCGATGCCACCTTCATCCACCAGACCTATTCGCGGCTGGTGATCGACTGCAACCGTCGTCCCGGCGCCCCCGATTCCATCCCGCCGGTCAGCGACGGCACCGCCATCGCCGCCAATGCCGAGCTCGATCCGGCCAATGCCGCGGCGCGCGCCGAGGCCATCCAGGCGCCCTATCAGGCGGCGATCGGCAGCGATATCGAGCGCCGGCTCACGGCAGGTCAGGAAACAATCCTCATCTCCCTGCACAGCTTCACTCCCTCCATGCGCGGCATCGACCGGCCATGGCAGGTCGGCATCCTCCACGATAAGGGAGACAGCCGGTTCGCGCGGGCCATGCTCTCCTTTTTCGCACAAGATCCTGAGCTGCACGCGGGCGACAACCAGCCCTACTCGATGGACGTCATCGACTTCACCATCCCCTTTCACGCCTACGATCGCCGGCTGCCCTACGCCGAGATCGAAGTTCGCCAGGACCTGCTTGCCGACGAGCTCGGCATTGCCGACTGGTGCGACCGCATCGAGCAGGCGCTGAACTACGCTCGGCGAGAGTTCACTCGGCTTTGACCTCGCGCTCGGAACGCACGATCAGGTCCGTGCGCTTCGCGGCACAAGCCCAACATCATGCTCAAGAGCGAGACTGCGATTGTCTGACCGCCTGAAGGTGCTGCTTCAACATCTGCTGCCCAAGCAGGGCCTTACGTCCCTGGCGGGGCGCGTGGCCGGCGCGCGGGGCGGTCCGATCACGCCCCGTCTGATCCGCTGGTTCGTGAGCAAATATGGGGTGGACATGAGCGAGGCCGAGAATCCGGACCTCGGCAGCTATCAAAGCTTCAACGAGTTTTTCACGCGCCCGCTGAAGGCCGGGGCTCGACCGCTGGCCTCGGCCGACTTCATCTGCCCCGTGGACGGTGCCATCAGCCAGTTCGGCGCGATCGACGACCATCAGATCGTGCAGGCCAAGGGTCATCGCTTCACGACCACCGAATTGATTGGCGGCGACAAGGACTTGGCGGCCCAGTTTCGCCACGGCAGCTTTGCCAATCTCTACCTGTCGCCCAAGGACTACCATCGCCTGCACATGCCATGCGATGGCCGCCTGACGCGCATGATCTACCTGCCGGGGACCCTCTTCTCGGTGAACCCGGTGACCGCGCGCGGCGTACCCAACCTGTTTGCTCGAAACGAGCGTGTGGTCTGCGCCTTTGAATCGCCTGAGCACGGGCCGTTCGTCATGGTTCTGGTCGGGGCCACCATCGTCGGCAGCATCGCCACGGTCTGGCACGGCGTCGTCAATCCCAGGCGCACGGGCCGTATTTCGCAATGGGAATATGCCGACCAGGATATCGCTCTCGCGAAAGGCGAGGAAATGGGTCGCTTCCTCCTCGGCTCCACGGTCGTTCTGCTGTTCAGGAAGGACGCGATCACGTTCAACCCCAGTTGGGCACCGGAACGCCCTGTCCGCCTCGGCGAGGCGATGGGCGACCGCCCGAGCTGAAGACATCGAAACGCATCCGCGGCATCGCGGAGCATGTCGGAAGACTTTCTTGAGGCTGCTTTGCCAATCGAACAGATGTGACCGTTTCAGCGCCCTAAAGCGCAATAAACGTCCCCTGCTTCTTCTGGAAATCGCAGGGTGAGGCATCGGGCATGGCGGCCAAGAGGCGCACATCGCGGGGATGTGAGGACGTCCGCTCGAAATGAGATGCGAAGTTGGGCTTTCTCAAAGCGATACGAAAGGCCGACAAGGCCCGCTGATGGCGCGGGGTGGAAAGGGCGTCGTGCAACGTGTCGAGCCCTTGCTGGCCGAACCAATAGGCAGCCGCATCAGCCATCAGCAGGCGCATGTCCATATAATCGATGAGGCCGTCAGCATTTGTCTCGCCAGCGACCGGCGGCACCTCCACCCCTTCGATCGGCTGCTCCGCCCAACGACGGTAATAGCCAAGGTCGGTAGAGGATTCGCCGCCCGAGGAGAGCCGTTGGTCCCATGGTTTGAGCGTGAAGGGGAAACACCGGTTCGCACGGTAGGCGGCATCGCGCTGCGCTTTTTGCTGTTCCTCCTGGCGTTGACGGCTGGCGATGTTGGCGGCCAGCGCTGCCCTCGCCATGTCCGCCTCTTTCTGGGCAAACTCCTCGCTGCATTCGGCCGGTATCGCGCCTCCGCCAACAATCTTCTCGGCCCCGTGCAACTGGCATCTCGCCCCCAGCCAGGCGGCGTTCGCCATCTCCCGCGTTTCCTGGAAGCCAAGCGCTTGGCCGGTCATGTACCAACTGCCGCCCCATAGCGCCGCCGCGCCCGTCACGCAGACGAGTAACGCTCGCCGGGCGCGCCGACTCAATCCGAAGAGATCAAGTTCCGGATCGCGAGTTTGACGGAAGATCTGCCAAAAGCTCGGCCGCGACGCACTGGTGATCTCGGATAGAAGATCCTTGTCATTCGCACGGCGAAGGTCATCACGCTCGCGCTGCTCGGAGGGCCGGGTGTCGCGGCGTGACGGAGCATAGGCCATCGCCGGCCCGGTGGTCTGGATCAGGGCAGCAATCCGGTGAGCGATGCTGGGGTGGGTCGCATTCGGTCCACTTACGGCACCGGAAATCAGCATGGCATCGTGGCTCTCGGCCATGTCGGCAATGCGGTCATGACCGTCGATCTTCCTCAGGGCAGAAGTGAGCGCGGCCGGATTCTGGGTCAGTCGAACGGCCTCGGCATCGGCGATGAACTCGCGCGCGCTGCCAATTGCTGCGCGGGAGAAGTAGCCGATACGAAAGGCCAGCTGGCTGAAAAAGGTCATCAGCAGCACGACCGGGATGAACATCGGCAGCAGAACCAGCCCGGTAATGGAGCGACCCTCTTCGAGCTTGCGGCCGTTCCAACCCCGCTGATGCAGCCATTGCAGATTGCCGATGAAGGCATTGGCCGCCGCCATGAGCCGCGTGTCGCGGCACCTGATGTGGATCAGCTCGTGCGCCAGCACCGCCTCGAGCTCTTCGTCGTCCAGGCCCTCGATCAGCCCGCGCGTGACCACCACGACCATGTGGTCGTCGCGCACGCCCACCGCGAAAGCGTTGAGGGCCGGGCTCTCGATGACGCCGAGAAACGGCCGCCTGACGCCGGCCGCAAGGATCAACGGCTCGATCAGCCGAACCAGGCGCGGCTCATCGGTGCCATCGACGTATCGAAAGCCCGTCTCCCGGTGAACGGCGCTCACGTGCCACCAGTAGCGGAGGCCGAAAAGGACGGCGCCGGTTGCCGAAACCGGCAAGAAGTAGCGTGCCAGGTAGCTGGCTCTGCCCAGCAGCGGCAAATGCGCGGCATCGATCACGATCAACAGCGGCGTAAGCAGCGCCGCCGACATCAGGTGGAAAGCTAGCAGGAAGCCGGCAAACAGCTTGAGCGAGCGCCAGTGGTTGGAACGAACATGCTCATAAAGCCCGACAGGGCTGGCCATCGCCCGTACCGAAGACATCCGATTCATGGCCGCCCGAATTCCGGACTGGTCAGAAGTTTGCCGCGACGGGTTCGTCGATGAGGACTCGTTCAATGCCGAGGTCAAAGGGCCGGCGGGTGCTCAGCCGGCGCCGCTGGGCGATCTGGCTACCCGGGAATTGCCGGATCGAGGTGTTATACTCCTCCACCGCCAGATTGTAGAAGCGGCGCGAGGCTGTGACGCGGTTCTCGGTGTCGGCAAGCTGGGCGGCCAGGTCTCGGAAGTGACCGCTGGCCTTCAGTTCGGGATAGGCCTCCGCGACACTCAGCATCGTGTTGATCGACTGGCCCAGCTGTTGCTCAGCCTCCAGTCTCATCGCTGGTGAAGAAGCCTTGAGCGCCGCTGCTCGGGCCTGGGTGACCTTGTCGATTGCGTCTGTCTCGTGCCGGGCGAAGCCGCGAACCGTTTCAATGAGGTTGGGTAGGAGGTTGTGACGGTGCTTCAGATGCACGTCGATGTCGGCGAAGGCCGTGTCGCAACGGCTGTCGAGCGCCATAATCCGATTGTAGCTCGACCAGGTCAGCCAGATCGGCCCGACCACCACCAGCAACAACGCCACCAGCAAGATGGTGATCAGCATCGTCATCCCCCACGCACTCCAATCCTGTTCGTCACAAGCTGATGAGCGCAAGAGGTTGCGAATTGGCAAACGCCTTCGACTTAAGAACTTCTTAGCGCTTGCTGACCATGTTGGTGGCCTTGTCTTGCATGGGGCTAGTTGAGATGGCTGAATCCGTTTTCGCTCGAGTACGCCGGTTGCTTTCCGCACGGATCGAGGACACCGTCGATCAGATGGAGACCAATGGCGGCGACACCGTCATGCGCGAGGCCATCCGCGAGGTCGATCGAGCCATCGACGAGGTTCGTGGCCAGCGCGAAGCCTCGATGGCGCGACGCCTGCAGGCAGCCAAGCAGCAGGCCATGGTCGAAAAGCGCATTGCCGAACTGGGCGAAAAGGCGCGCTTCGCCATTGCCGAAGGCCGCGAAGACCTGGCCGAGGCCGCGCTGACCCGCCAGGTCGACTTCGAGACCGAGATCGGCAAGCTGGTCGCGGTTCAGCAGTCCACCACCACCGAGGAAGCAAAGCTGGAAGACAGCCTCGCCTCCCTGCGCTCGCGCAAGAGCCAGATGGAGGACGCGCTGCGTGCCTACACCGAGGCGCAGGCCGAAGCTGGCCTCGGCGGTGACAAGGGCTTCGAGCTGCAGCGCACCACCGAGCGCAAGGTAGAGCAGGCCGAGGCCGCGTTCGACCGCGCCATGGGCGGCGCCGGCGGCGTCAACTTCACCCGCGCCGACGCGAAGACCATCAACGCTGTCGCCGAACTCGACAGCATGCAGAAGTCAGCCAGCGTCAAGGATCGCCTCGCCGCGCTCAAGGCCGAAGCAGCCGGCAAGGCGGCGTGAGCCAGATCCGCAAGCCCACGTCGGCGGAGCGGGCCAGTCAACTCCGCCGCGTGGCCGATGCGACGATCGATACGGCCCAGGATCTGAAAGCGGGCGCGCAGGCCACCGCCAGGAAAGCCCAACGCGTCTTTGCGATGTTCATGCTCGGCATGTTCACCTTTGGCGCTCTGTCGGCCAGCAGTTTTGGCGCAACCCTCCTCGGCCTGCTGCTGCTCAGCCCCTTCTACTATCTCGCTTACCGCGGTTGGCGCAGGATGACCGCGTGAACCGCGCCTTTGGCAGGGCAACTCCTTCTGCGCTGCAAGCTGAGCCGAGGTTGATTACCAAGCCAGGCGCTTCGCCGCAGGACTCCGGCGCACGCAAGGCGGCGGGGCTGGTCATGCTGGCTACTGGAGCGACGGGACGCGGCTTGCGCTGGCTCGTGCTCGGAAGCCTCAAGCTTGTGCTCCTCTTTATCCTGTCGATCATGTTGTTCGGCTGGATGACAGGCTTTCTCTACCAGCTGCTCGAGACCGACAAGCCGATGGCCGCCATCAACGGTCTGCCAGTCGTCGCCGTCCTTGCTTTCCTGCTCTACCTCTTCCGTCCGAATTTTCTCCGTCGCGGCAAGACCAGGGCTTGATGGAAGTCGGGCGGCGTGGCCTGACTTCAGACACCAAGAGCAGGGTTCACGCCCCCTCTTTCAGCCTTCGGAAAGGCGCACCCTTGGTGATCAGGTCACAGGGCACGGCATCGGGCATTTCCGCCAGGATGCGGGCACTTTGCCCCATGCTGCCCTTGCTCTCGACGTAGGCGAGGAAAGCCGGCACGTTCAGCTTCTCGCGGAACAGCGCCACAGCGCGCTGGTGACGCGGATCCTCGTAGATCGCGAGGTAGGCCTTGTAGCCGTCCTCCCCAAGGAAATAGCGCGCCCGCTCCGCCCAGATCACTCGCGTTTCCATGTAGTCGAACAGCGCATCGGCATAGCTCTTGCCCGGTGCGAGTGGCGTCTCGATCCCGGGGATGGGATCCGCGGCATTCTCCTTGTACCAGCTCACGTCCCAGGTGCTGCGCTGCGAATAGTCGCGACTGCCGTCAGGGGTGCGATCCCAGCTGTAGTTAGACGTGTTGTAACAGCGATTCTCGCGGGAGAAGCGCCATTCTTCCTGGAAAGCAGCCTGCGCCTTCTCCGCCCGGGTCGTGTAGGCAAATCCAAGGCGGGCTGCCTCTTCCTTGATCTTCTTGTCGAGGTTTTCCTCGCTGCACTCCGCCGGGACGGTAGTCAGTTCAAGGATCATGCCGAGCACATGCGCCTGGCACGTCGTCTGGATGCGTACCGATTCCCCGGCCACCCGCAGGTATCGGAAGTCCACTTCTCTGCCCGTAAGCATGTAAACGCCGCCCCACAGCCCCACGAACCCAGCTGCGCCCAGCGACATGATCTTGGCCCCTTGCGGTCGGAGGCCGAAGATGTTGCGTTGCGGGTCTCGCGTCAGGCGAAAGAGGCCAGCCAGGCTCGGCCTTTGCGCGGCCCGCACGTCTTCGATCAACGACGCCCCAAGCGCCTGACCGAAGCCTGACTGCCTCCGCTGCTGGGGCGTCCGTGTGTCGCGGCGTATCGGCGCATAGCTCATCGCCGGGCCGGTGGTCTGGATGAGGGCGGCAATCCGCTGCGCCATGCTCGGGTGGGTCGCCGCCGGACCTTCCACCGAGCCGGCGATCAGCATCGCGTCATGGCTATCGGCCAGACCTGCAATGCGGTCATGTCCGCTCACCTTGCGCAGCGCGGAGGCGAGCGCGGCCGGGTTCTGCGTCAGCCGCACCGCTTCCGCGTCGGCGATGAATTCGCGCGCGCTGCCGATCGCTGCCCGGCTGAAGTAGCCGATGCGATGGGCCAACTGCCCAAGGAAACCGGTGAAGAGCAGCAACGGTAGCAGCCCGGGCAGAAGAGCCAGGCCGATGACCGCCGACGGCTCCTCGATCTTCTCCTCCTTCATCGAATGCCGTCGCAAACGCGACAGATTGCCGAGGAACGCATTGGCGGCCGCCATCAAGCGCGTGTCGCGGTTCCTGATGTGCATCAGCTCATGGGCCAGCACCGCTTCGAGCTCTTCATCGTCCAGGCCATCGATCAGCCCACGCGTGACCACCACCACCATGTGCTTTTCGCGCACGCCGATGGCAAAGGCGTTCAGCGCCGGATCTTGGATGACGCCTAGGAAAGGAGCTCTCACTCCCGCGGCAATGATGAGCGGGTCGATCAGCCGCACCAGCCGCGGCTCGTCCGTCGCGTCGACGTAGTGGAAGCCGGTGTCCTTGCGGACCGCCGACACGTGCCACCAGTAACGTACTCCAAAAATCAAGGCGCCGAACAGGGCCAGCGGCAGCAGGTAGCGCCCGATATAGCCGACGAAACCGCTGATTGGCGCATGGCTTTGGTCAAACACCTCCAGCGGAACGACCAGCACTGCCATGCTCATGACCTGTACGGCGATGAGAAACCCGCCAAAGAGCAGCAAGGAGCGCGCATGATTGGAGCGGACATGGGCGTAGAGCCCGACTGGAGCCGACATCGCTCGTGCCGGCATGCTCATCAGGTTCATCGGGTTACGCTCCAGGCAAACTGACAGCTGCTTTGGTGCCAGCGCGTGCGGACGCATCGGTGCGACGCAGGCTTAAAGGGCCGCGCAAAAGGCACTTGTGTCGCGGCCGGTGCGGCAAGCGCCGCCGACTGATCGAGATTTCCCAGGTCAGGGAACCAACGATTGTACTCTACCACCCAAGCCGCCCCCTCACGTTGAGGATAGAAGGCGGTGATTACCTTTTTGCGAACGCTTGCTTTGCTTGCGGCGATCCGGACGCTGGTCGACGTCGAATTTGACTGAGCCGCACCCGGCATCTCTGCCACTTCGCTCTAAGTCTTGAAGAGGTAAGTGCTGCCCAACGCGGCGGCGACCAACCTCACGTCGCAGCGCGTGTCCCGCCTATCTCGGCGGCGAGGAGACCATGCACCTGCCCCCGCGGCGGCTTGCAAGTTCGTCCCGCGCCACCTTCTGCAGTGCAACCGCCTGCTCATCGCTGAGGCCAAGCTCGTCGGCGGCCCGCTCGTCCTTGCCGAGGCTGGTCGGATCGAGCCCGCTGATCGCCCCGAAGACGACCAGCGCTTCGAGATAATAGCCGGCGACGCTGCCATGATAATGGTCGTACGCCCACAGCCCCATCGTCCCGAACCCGATCCCGTCATAAGGGTTCGGATCGGCAATCCTGGCGTCGAAGGCGCGGGTCCAGGCAGTCCCGACCGGAAGCACCCGCTGCACCGCACCCACTTCGCGACACACCGCTTCGCTGGCCTTCTGAAGGTCGCCCGCCATGGCCGCGATGTTGGTCCCCGACCAGCGCGAACCGGGCTTGTAGACAAGGTCCGCACGGCTCCACGTCGACATGAGGTTGATCCGGACCCGCGGGTTGCGGCGCTGGAACAGGTCGGCAAGCCGCTTCGTATCACGCGCCGTCGCCGCAGGATTACCGGGCTTCTCGCGATTAAGCGTGCTGAATTCCTGCAGCACCACCTCGTCCCAGGGCTTGTCGAACAGCGCGCGCCGCTCATCAAAGTGGAAGCCCAGCGACTTCCCGCCCTGCGTCTCGAGGCTGACCGCGTAATTGAGCCCAGCTTGCTCGGTGAAGGCCTTGAACAGGGCCGGGACCCCGCCATAGCCCGCACCATTGAGGTCGGTCACCGACCCTGCACGCCAGTTGCGCACTGCCGAATGCGCCCCTTGCGTGAAGCTGTTGCCGACGAACAGGATCGTCCGGGCCGGCGCGGCTGCCTGTTGTGTCGCCGCCGGCGCCGCGCTCGCCAGCAAGAGGGCGCCAAAGGTCGCAGCAAGGCCCAATTTCATTCTCAAAACTCCGTCGTCAGCGAGGTGTAGAGGTAACGGCCATAAGGATTGTAGAGCGACCCCAGATACCCCTCGGACGTCAGTGGCGGCTTTTCGTCGGTGATGTTGCGCGCACCGATGCGCCAGCGCACGTCGGCGCCTTCCTTCGCCCGCAGCAAACGGGCCTCGACGTAGAGGTTCGCGGTCAGCTGCGACTTGACCCGCCACGGGTTGCCGTTCGCATCGACAAAGCCGGTCTCGTCCACGCCGCCGGTGTAGCGGACGAAGCTGCCGACCCGGAAGCGACCCATGGTCCAGGTAAGCGAGCCGGTCCCGCGCCACTTGGGCCGGCCGTTGGCTTCGATCAGATCCTGCGTTTCCGGAAGCGGCGTCGCGATGTTGATCAGGCCCTGCTGGCGCGCTGCGACCAGAGCGTCCACCGCGTCACCCGGAGGGCGCGAGAATTCGATCAAGCGGGAGGCGTTGAGCGAGAAGTCGAACCGCCCGACGCTGGTCCGCGGCGTGGTCCAGTAGAGCCCGAAGTCGAGCCCTCGGACCGTCTGCGGAAGAAGGTTGATGAACCGGTCGCGCACCGCCGTGATCTGGCCGACGGGGTTGAGGCCGGTTCCGGCGAAGGCGGCGACGTCGTCGGCATTGGGGGCGGTGCGGATCACGTTGGGATTGGACGAGCCCTGCAACCGCAGCAGATAATCGAGCGCGATCGCGGTGTCGTTGCCAAGCACGCCGACGATTCCCTTCTGGCGGATCGACCAGTAATCGGCGGTGAAGGTGACCTTGCCGAGGCCGTCCGGAAGGAACTTGGCATCGATCACGGTGCCAAGGTTGTAGTTGGTGCTCTTTTCCGGCTGGAGGTCGGGATTGCCCGCTACCCGGCGCGAATAGCCGACATTGTTGCCGCACGCGCCAAAGCTCGAGATCCGCTTGGCCCGAAGATCAGCCTCGCAGCGGATGAAATCCTGGGTCGTCGACAGGCGGGCATATTCGACCGCGTTGACCTGCTCGAGGTTGGGCGCGCGGAAGCCCTTCGAATAGGATCCGCGCAGGCGCAGGCCATCGGTCAGGTCCCACGCCGCCGCGACCTTGGGCCGGGCAACGCTGCCAAAGTCGCTGTAATGTTCAACCCGCCCGGCAAGCTGGAGGTCGAAGCGGCGGACCAGCGGAATGTTCATCGTTTCGGAGACCAGGGGCACCGCAAGCTCGGCATAACCGGCCGACACGGTGCGCTTGCCGTAGGTGTCGGGGTTGTCGCTGACCGCCGCGGCGTCGCTGACAGTGATTTCGCCGGTGACGAGGTCGACGAACGGCGCCGAGCCGTCCACCGCCGCATCGCGGTCGTCGCGCTGGGTTTCGCGCCGCACTTCGATGCCGAGCGCCAAGCCGACGTCGCCGGCGGGCAGCGCGAACAGGCGCGAACGCGACGCGCGCAGATCGCCCATGGCGAGCGTCGTCTTCGAGCTGCGCTTCAGCTGGAAGCCGATGGCGTTGAGCGCGACCGGGCTGCTCGGGGTGCAGTCGCCGAAGCTCGGCGTCGCGCTGCAGCCGCCATTGAACGGATTGTAGGCGTCAGGCGTGCTGAGCGCGAGGCTGCGCTGCAGCGCCGAACTCTTCACCGCGAACGAGGAATCGACCGCCTTGGCGTCCGAGTAGGTGAAGGCGCTGTCCCAGCGGAAGCCCAGGGTCTCGCCCTTGATCCCGATCAGAGCGCGGCGCTGTTCGCCCGACACGTCGACCCGCTGCGGACCAGTATCGACGAAACGGTAATTGGTCAGCGTCACCGGAAGCCCTTCGGCCGGAACCCCGCTGAGGCCGGGGATACGGTTGGGATTCGGCTGGCCATTGATCAGCAGCGGCCCGAACGGATTGTAATAGTTGCTCGCCGGGATGGTGATCCGGTTGAGGTTGATGACCGGCGGCTGGATGCGGGTCGTGTCCGAATGGTAATAGCCAAGCTCGGTGAACAGGCTGAGATTGTCCGTCAGGTCGTAATGACCCGCGGCAAAGGCGTTGATCCGCTTCACTTCGGGATAGACGGTCGTCCCCACCGCCGTGTCATAGCGGACGTCGCGGAAGGCGCCGGTCGTCGCCAGCGCGGTGTTGACGAGGCAAAGGTCGGACGTCAGCGCATAGGTGCAGCCGCCGAACTGGACCGGGCGCACCGTGAAGGCGCCCGCGGCCGACGTGAGGTTGGTGGTTCCGCGCCGCGGGCGTCCCTGCGTGACCGGGACCGCAAGCGCGGGATAGACACCGCGCGTGGCCCTGGTGTCGGGCGCCGCCAGCCCGCCGAAGAAGGGATCAAGCGCGAACAGGGGCCGAAGGTCGGCCGACCGGGTGAAATCCTGGTCTTCGGCGCGCAGCGCATCGCGCTTGGTATACTCGATCGACGCCGTGATGTTGCCGCGCGCGAAGTTCTTTCCGACCAGGCCGCCGACCTGGAATTCGCGCAGGTGCGTGCCTTCCGCGCCGCCATATTGCGCTTCGAGGCGCAGACCGTCGTAATTGGTCTTGAGCACGGTGTTCACCACGCCCGCGACCGCGTCCGACCCGTACAGCGCCGCAGCGCCTTCGAGCAGTACTTCCAGCCGGCTGAGGCCGAGGGTGGGAATGGCGTTGCTGTTGAAGCTGAGCACCGGAACGGTCCCGGTATCCGACAGGCCCTGGCTCGCGGGGTGGGTCACCACGCGGCGACCATTCAAAAGGACGAGCGTATTGCCGACGCCGAGCGAGCGCAAATTGACCGAACCGACGTCGCCGCGCGCGGCATTGCTGGTCTGCGCATTGTTGCCGGGATTGAAGGTGACGTCGCCCATCTGCGGGATGGCGCGGATTAGCTCGTCGCCGCTGACTGCGCCGATGGCGTCGAGCTTGTCCTCGTTGACGACCACCACCGGAAGCGCCTCGGTGACGCGCGCGCCGACGATGCGGCTGCCGACCACCACGATCTCGCTGGCCGGGGCCTCGCCGTCGGCCGGCGCGGCGGCCTGATCGACCTCCCCGGTCGGGCTGACGACCGAGGGGTCATCCTGAGGCGGCGCGGGCGCCGGCGCGGGTTGAGCGGCCGGCGGTGCCGAGGGCGCGGTCTGCGCCGCCAGCGGGCTGGTCGCGGCACCGAAGACGGTGGCCAGTAGCAAGGTTTTGTAGGACATGGGTTCTCCTCCCCGTTCAGTCTTGCGGCGCGGCACCAAGTGACTGGAGCTCGCCTTCGATATGTTGTTTGGCGGGTGACTCGCCGGGCAGCGGGCGGACTGCCTCCCCGCTCAGCGCCGCGGCAAGCTGCTCGCGATCGAGCGCACCGTCCCAGCGCGCGACGACGATGGTCGCCACCGCATTGCCGATGAAATTGGTGAGGCTGCGGCATTCGCTCATGAAGCGATCGATGCCGAGGATCAGCGCCATTCCGGCGACCGGCACCGAAGGCACGATCGACAGGGTCGCGGCAAGCGTGATGAAGCCCGCGCCGGTGACCCCGGCGGCCCCCTTGGAACTGATCATCGCGACCAGCAGCAGCGCGATCTGGTCGCCCAGCGACAGGTCGACATTGCAGGCCTGCGCGATGAACAGGGCGGCCAGCGTCATGTAGATGTTCGTGCCGTCGAGATTGAACGAATAGCCGGTCGGAACCACCAGCCCGACCACGCTGCGGGCGCAGCCGGCGCGCTCCATCTTGTCGATCAGCGCCGGAAGCGCGGCCTCCGACGAACTGGTGCCGAGGACCAGCAGCAACTCGGCCTTGAGATAGCGAAGCAGCGCGAACAGCGAAAAGCCAGTGAACCGCGCGACGAGGCCCAGGACGACCGCGACGAACAGGAATGACGTCAGGTAGAAGGTCGCCAGCAACATGCCGAGGTTGGCCAGCGTCTGGATGCCATAGGCGCCGATGGTGAAGGCGATCGCACCGAACGCGCCGATCGGCGCCGCGCGCATCAGGATCCCGACCAGCCGGAACACCACGAGACCGAGGCGTTCGAGCATGTCGTGGACCGGCCGGGCGGGCTCTCCCACCAGCGCAAGCGCGATGCCGAACAGGATCGCGACCAGCAGAGTCTGGAGGATCGATCCTTCGGTCAGTGCCGAAACCATGGTGGTCGGGATGACCTCGAGAAGGAAGGCGGTGATGCTGCTTTCCTGCGCCTTCTCTGTGTAGGTCGCGATCGCGCCGGTATCGAGCGTGGCCGGGTCGATGTTCATCCCCGCGCCTGGCTGGATGACGTTGGCGACGATCAGGCCGATGATCAGGGCGAGCGTCGAGAAGAACAGGAAATAGGCAAAGGCCTTGCCCGCGACGCGCCCGACCGCGGCCATTTCCTTCATTCCGGAAATGCCGGTGACGAGGGTCAGGAAGATCACCGGGGCGATGATCATCTTCACCAGTTTGATGAAACCGTCGCCGAGCGGCTTCAGCGATTGGCCGAGGTCCGGCCAGAAGTGGCCGACGACCACGCCAAGCGCGATCGCGACCAGGACCTGGACGTAAAGGTGCCGGTAGAATGGCCGGTGTTCCGGTACGGCCGGCGACGGCTCCGCAATGGTAACGATGCTGGCTCTCCTCCGGACAGTCGCGCACTACTTGTCAGCGACCGCCGCCCGTGCATCCTAACCCCCCGGCCGAGCGCCACCATGCAAACGAAAGAATTGGTTCAACCCGTTGTGATTACAGGGCTTTTTGATCTGCATGGCCATCGGGGCACCGCAAAAGCGTGTGAAAATTCGCGCATTGCGCGGGCTCGCTGTGCGGAAAACCGCACATCATGACCGGACGCCCGCGGCGAGTCGGACTGGTGCTCGCAGTGGCGGTGGCCGCTGTGCTGGCCATTGCCTTTGCCGCCGCCGATCGGTGGAGCCGGGTGACCGCCCGCGACAATGCCGACCTGGCCGCGCAGGGCGCCGCGCGCACCAACCAGGGCCTGCTGATCAGCGAATTGCAGAAATTCCGCCTGCTGCCGCTGGTGCTCGCACAATTCCCCGACGTCGCCACCGTGCTGGCAACCTCGCGCCCTGAGGCGATCGCCGACCTCAACCGCCAGCTCGAACTTCTGGCAGAGCGGACCGACGCGGCCGTCATCTATCTAATCGGCCGTGACGGCGTCACGCGCGCGGCGAGCAACTGGCGCCTGCCGACCAGCTTCGTCGGCCAGAACTATGGCTTTCGTCCTTATTTCCGGGGCGCGATGCGGGATGGCGCGTCCGAATTGTTCGCGCTCGGCACGGTCAGCGGCCGGCCGGGCCTGTATCTGGCACGAAGGATCGACCAGGGCGGCGCGCCGCTCGGCACCATCGTCGTCAAGGTCGAGTTCGACCGGCTCGAACGGGCATGGGGCGCGAACGGCGGGATCGGCCTCGTCACCGATCCGCACGGGGTGATCCTCGTCACCAGCCGGCCCGAATGGCGCTTCCAGACCACCGCGCCGCTGTCCCGCCAAGCGCTCGACGATGCCGTGCGAACGCTGCAGTTCGGCCCCTCTCCTCCGGCCCGCGCGCCGCTGTCGCTATCAGGCAAGGAAGCAAGCGTCAGCGACGGCCGGCGGGCGGACACCTACGTCGCCGCAACCGTGCCGGCGCCGCTCGACGGCGGACGGCTGACGGCGATGGTCGCCCTTGCGCCCTATCTCGAGGAATCGCGCCGCCTTGCCCTGCTGTGGGCGCTCGCGATTCTGCTGGTGACGGGCGCGACGGTCGCGGTCCTGCTTCGGCAATGGGACCGCCAGCGGCTGCTGCTCCAGTCCCGTGCCGCGCTGTCGCTCGAAGTCGAACGGCAAACCGCCGAGCTTCGCGACACCAACGCGCGGCTGAGGATCGAATCGCAGGAGCGCGAGGAGGCGACCAGCAAATATGTCGCCGCGCGCGAGGACCTCGCCCGCGCCAACCGGCTCGGAACGCTGGGCCAGATCACCGCTGGCGTCGCGCACGAGATCAACCAGCCCGTGGCGGCGATCCGCACCTTTGCCGAAAATTCGACCAAGCTCATCACCCGCGGGCGGCCCGAGGAGGCGGAGGTCAATCTCGGCCGGATCATCGCGCTGACCGAGCGGATCGCTTCGATCACGTCGGAACTGCGCAGCTTCACCCGCCGCAAGACGCCCGTCCCGGTACAGGCGACGCTGGGCTCGATCGTCGACGGGGCGCTGCTTCTGCTCGGCGCCAAGGCCTCCTCGCAGATCGCGATCGCGGTTGGAGACGACGACCGGGAGCGGATCCTCGTCGGGGACCGCGTCAGGCTCGAGCAGGTGCTGATCAACCTCCTGCGCAACGCCCTCGACGCGGTCGGCAGGCGTTCCGGGGCGATCGACCTCAGCGCCCATGCCGAGGGCGATCGGATGATCATCAGCATCGCCGACCGTGGTCCCGGGATCGACCCCGCGATCCGCGAGCGACTGTTCACCCCGTTCGAGACGGCGAAGAGCGGCGGTCTCGGGCTCGGCCTCGCCATCGCACGCGACATCGCGCGCGAATTCGACGGCGACTTGTGGCTCCAGGGCGGTGACGGGCCGGGTGCCACCTTTGTTGTCTCGCTGAGGATCGCCCGGTGACCCCGCCCCCGTCGGTACTGTTCGCCGAGGATGATGATGCGCTTCGGCTTGCGACCACGCAGGCGCTCGAACTGGCGGGCTTTACCGTCCAGGCGTTCGAGCGGGCCGATGCCCTGTTGGCGAGCATCTCGGGCGCGTTCGACGGAGTTGTGGTGTCCGATATCCGCATGCCGGGCATGGACGGGATGGAGCTGCTTACCGCGGTCAAGAGCATCGATCGCGGCATTCCGCTGATCCTGGTGACCGGCCACGGCGATGTCCCGCTGGCGGTCAAGGCGCTGAAGGATGGGGCGTTCGATTTCCTCAGCAAGCCGTTTGCGATCGACCACCTGACCGCATCGGTCGCCCGCGCGCTCGAGCATCGCCGCCTGCAGGTCGAGAACCGCCGCCTGCGCGCCGCCGCCGAGGCGAACGATGCGACCGACCCGCTGATCGGCACCAGCATCGCGATGGCCCGCCTGCGCGCCTCGCTGCGGCAACTGGCGGCCGCCGATGTCGATGTCCTGATCGAGGGCGAGACCGGGGTCGGCAAGGAAGTCGTCGCCGCCCAGATCCATCGCTTCAGCAGGCGCGCCGGGCGCCCGCTCATCGCCGTCAACTGCGCGGCCTGGGTCGACACAAGCTTTGAGGTCGACCTGTTCGGCCATGCCAGCGACGCGGTCGCGCATCATCGCTCGGCCCGGCGCGGGATGATCGCGGCGTCGAGCGGAGGCACGCTCCTCCTCGACGAGATCGACAGTCTTCCGCTCGGGATGCAGGCGCGGCTGCTGCGCGTGATCGAGGAACGTGAAGTCCAACCGATCGGCGCCGAACGCCCTGAGCCGGTAAACCTCAAGGTCATCGCGACCAGCAAGACCGACCTTGCCGAGGCCGCGCAGGCGGGCGCCTTCCGCACCGACCTATACCACCGCCTTGCCGCCACCAGGCTCCGCGTTCCCCCGCTCCGCGAGCGCGGGGACGATGTCCGGCTGCTGTTCGACGTCTTCATCGATGAAGCGCGCGAGCTGTTCGGCAGGCCCGACTTCGAGGTTCCCGCCGACCAGCTTGCCGCGTTGCAGCTTCACGACTGGCCCGGAAACGTCCGCGAACTGCGCAACCGGGCCTTCGCCGCGGTGCTCCAGAACGGCGCCGACGAGCCCGGCGCAGCCCCCGCGACAAGCGACCTGCGGCTTCGGGTTGCCCTCTACGAAGCGGCGCTCATCAAGGAGGCGCTCCAGCAATGCGGCGGCCGCGTCCACGAAGCGATCCGGCGCCTCGGCCTTCCTCGCAAGACCTTCTACGACAAGGCAAACCGGCTCGGCATCGAGATCGACGCCTTCAGGCGCTGAAACGACCGCCGTTCGCGGGGACCTCTAAGGGCCGGGAACGTCCCCCGCCCTCAAGGGGTTCGGTCAAGGTGCATCCAACGATGCGCGTCCTCCTTTCAGAGCCGAGCAAAGGTGTTCGCTTGCCTGCCGACAATCGCCCATCGTCCCTAAACCCGTCCCCTGCCCCCGCGCCCTCTCTCGCGCGGCAGCGGTCTGCGGGGACCAGCGATGACTATTCGCGCCTCCACGACGTCCTGCTGGCCTCGCCTCGACACCTCGCCATCGTGCCGTGCAACAAGGTCAGCGAGGATGCGCTCGAAAAGGGGCAGTCGTCCTGCGGGGTTCGCGCCAGCGAGCAGCACCGGCGGCTGAGCGACGCCCTTGCAGCGGCCGGTGTGCGCGTGCGCACCGTGCGCCCGGTCGGCGGCCTTGCCGACCTCGCCTTCACCCGTGACACGAGCCTGATGACCCCGTGGGGGCTGATCGGCCTTCGTCCCGGCGCGGTCCACCGCCGGGCCGAGGTGGACGCCGTGCTGGATACCGTCCGGGCCGCCGGCCTGCCCGTCCTTGGCCGCATCACCGAAGGGCGGATCGAAGGCGGTGACATCTGCCTTCTTCGTCCGGGCCACCTGGTCATCGGCTTGTCCGGACTGCGGACCGACCTTGCCGGCGCGACCGCACTGGCCCGCTGGTTCGAACTGCGCGGCTGGACGGTGACGACGACCCCCGTCGATCCCGATCTCCTGCACCTCGACACCCACTTCTGCATGGCGGGACCCGACCATGCGCTGGCCTGCGTCGAGAAGCTGCAGCCCGACTTCGTCGCCATGATCGAGAGCCTCGGGATCGAGTTGCTCGCCGTGACGCCCGAGGAAGTCTTGGCACTAGGCTGCAATATCCTGGCGCTCGGCGACCGCCGGATCATCAGCACGGGATCGGCACCGCGCGTCGACGACCTGTTGCGGCAGCGCGGCTATGCGGTCGAGGCTGTGTCGCTCGACGAGTTCACGCAATGCGGCGGCGGGGTCCATTGCCTGACCATGCCGCTCCACCGCGGCAGCGGGGCGCACTGACGCCGCGGCAATAGTCGAGCCTTCACCCGCTTTTGCCGGCCGCACTTCTGTGCTCAAAGGCCGCGGTGAGCCACTGGTCCTTCGCCATCGACCGCGGTGGCACCTTCACCGACGTTATTGCCACCAGTTCGGACGGGCGGCAGCGCGTGCTGAAGCTGCGGTCCGAGCATCGCGAACGCTATGCCGACGCCGCGCTCGAAGCGATCCGCCGCGTTCTCGACGAGGAAGGCGGCACGGTGGCGAGCGTGCGGATGGGCACCACCGTCGCCACCAATGCACTGCTGGAACGCAAGGGCACCCCGACGGCCCTCATCACCACTCGTGGTTTCGCCGACGTGCTGCGGATCGGGACGCAGGCCCGGCCCGAAATCTTCGCGCGCCACATCATCCTTCCGACCATGCTCCATACGGCCGTGCGCGAAGTGGGTGAACGCGTCAGTGCAGGCGGCGAGATACTGGTGCCCCTCGACGAGGAGCAGGCCAGCGCCGCGCTTGCCGACCTTCGCGCGCAGGGGTTCGACAGCCTCGCCATTCTGCTGATGCACGGCTGGGCCTATCCCGATCATGAGCGGCAACTGCTGCAGCTCGCGCGGCACGCGGGCTTTGCGCAGGTGTCTGCCAGCCACGAGGTCGCGCCCCTGATCAAGTTCGTCAGCCGTGGCGACACGACGGTGGCGGACGCTTACCTTTCCCCGGTGCTTCGCCGCTACGTCGATCAGGTCGCCGCTGGCCTTCCGGACGATACAGAGCTCAGCTTCATGCAGTCGAACGGCGGGCTCGCAGCCGCTGGGGCCTTTCGCGGCAAGGATGCCATCCTGTCCGGCCCCGCGGGCGGGGTGGTCGGGATGGTCGCGGCCTCCGCGGCCCACGGCAGCGATCGGCTGATCGGCTTCGACATGGGCGGCACCTCAACCGACGTGTCGCATTACGCCGGCTCCCTCGAACTGGCCGAGGAAAGCCTCGTCGCCGGGGTACGGGTGCGCGCGCCGATGATGCAGATCCACACGGTCGCGGCTGGCGGGGGGTCGGTCTGCACCTTTGACGGCCTGCGCTTCCGGGTCGGTCCCGAATCCGCCGGCGCCCAGCCCGGCCCGGCCTGCTACCGCGGTGGCGGTCCGCTGACGGTGACCGACTGCAATCTCCTCCTCGGCCGGATCGTCCCCGAACTCTTCCCCGCGGTATTCGGACCGAACGGCGACCAGCCCCTCGACCGCGCCGCTGCCGAAGCGCGCATCGCCCAGGTCGCGCAAGCGCTGCTTGAGGCCACCGGCACGAGCTTGTCGCCTGAGGAGATCGCCCGCGGCTTCCTCACTATCGCCAATGAAAACATGGCGGCGGCGATCCGCAAGATCTCGGTCGCCAGGGGTCACGACGTCGGCAAATATGCGCTCGCCTGCTTTGGCGGCGCGGGCGGGCAGCATGCCTGCGCAGTGGCCGACCGCCTGGGCATGACGCGCATCCTGGTGCACCCGCTGGCCGGCGTTCTGTCGGCCTACGGGATCGGGCTTGCCGACCTCAAGGTGATCCGGGAGCAAAGCTGGCGCCGGCCGCTTGCCGAGCCGTTCGAAGAAGCCCTCGCCGAACTGACCGGGGAAGCGACCACGGCCCTCGCCGGCCAAGGTGTCGATGCGGCGCAGATCAGGATCGACCGCCGGGTCCGGCTTCGGCTCGACGGCAGCGATACCTCGATCGAGGTGCCGGCCGGCGAACGCGAGACGATGCTGCGCCGCTTCCACGCGCTCCACCGCCAGCGCTTCGGCTTTGAGGACGAGGGCGCCGAGGTGATCCTCGAAGCGCTGGTCGCCGAGGCGGCGGGCGGATCCGCCCTGCCCGCTGCGACCGCTGCCCCGGCCGGACGGGGCGCCGCCGTCGAAGTTCACGGCGACTGGCCCTGCTACCGCCGCGAAGAGCTTGCCGAGGGACAGGAGGTCGAGGGCCCGGCGCTGATCCTCGACGCGTCGTCGACCACGGTCGTCGATCCGGGCTGGCGCGCCGACCGCGTGGCGGACGGGACGCTCGTCCTGTCCCGCACCGTGCCGCTGACCGCGCACAAGGCCGCGGGCACCGACGTGGATCCTGTCCGGCTGGAGATCTTCAACAACCTCTTCATGGCGATCGCCGAGGAAATGGGCGTCGCGCTCCAGGCCACCGCTACCTCGGTCAACATCAAGGAGCGGCTGGATTTCTCCTGCGCGCTGTTCGACGCCGACGGCGCACTGATCGCCAACGCGCCCCACATCCCCGTCCACCTCGGTTCGATGGGCGAGAGCATTCGCACCATCCTCGACCGGCGCGGCGACAAGGCGGACGGCCGCGGCATTCAGCGCAGCGATGCCTATGTCCTGAACGACCCCTACCGCGGCGGAACGCACCTGCCCGACATCACCGTGATCGTGCCCGTCTTCCTCGGCAACGAGGAGCGCCCGTCCGCCTTCGTCGCGGCGCGTGGCCATCATGCCGATGTCGGCGGGATTGCCCCCGGCTCGATGCCTCCGGAAAGCCGCTCGATCCGCGATGAAGGCGTGCTGATCGACAACGAGCTGCTGGTCGACCGGGGCCATCTGCGCGAAGCCGCGATGATGGAATTGCTGACCGGCGGCGAATGGCCCGCGCGGCGCCCCGACCGCAACCTCGCCGATCTCAAGGCGCAGCTTGCCGCCTGCAGCCGCGGCGCTGACATGCTTGCCCGCACCGCCGCCGAATATGGCATCGCCACGGTTCGGGCCTACATGGGCCACGTCCTCGCCAATGCCGAGGAAGCGGTGCGCCGCCTGCTCGGGCGGCTTGACGATGGCGACTTCGCCTATGACCTCGACAATGGCGCGGTGGTGAAGGTCGCGATCCGGGTCGACCAGGCGGCGCGCTCCGCCACCTTCGACTTCACCGGCACCAGCGCGCAGCGCGCGGACAATTTCAACGCGCCCCGCGCCATCGCCCGCGCCGCCGCGCTCTACGTCGTGCGAACGCTGATGGACGACGACATCCCGCTGAACGACGGGTGCCTGCGCCCCGTCACTCTGGTCCTTCCCGAACGCTCGATGCTGAGCCCCGAATATCCCGCCGCGGTTGTCGCCGGCAATGTCGAGACCAGCCAGGTCGTCACCGACGCCCTGTTCGCCGCGACCGGCCGTCTGGCGCCTTCGCAGGGGACCATGAACAACTTCACCTTCGGCAATGCGCGTCACCAATATTATGAAACCATCGCCGGGGGATCGGGCGCAGGCCCCGACCATGACGGGACCGACGCGGTGCAGACGCACATGACCAATAGCAGGCTGACCGATCCCGAGATCCTCGAAACCCGGCTACCCGTCCGCCTCGACCGCTTCGCCATTCGCCGCGGCTCGGGCGGCGGCGGCCGGCATTCGGGCGGCAACGGCGTCATCCGCGAAATCACCTTTCTCGAACCGATGCGCGCCAACATCCTCGCCAACCGCCGCAAGGTCGCGCCGAGGGGACTTGCCGGGGGCGCCGACGCCCAGCCCGGCCGCAACTGGGTCGAGCGCGCCGACGGCCGTATCGAGCCCCTCGGCGCCACTGGCCATGCCGAAATGCAGCCCGGCGACCGCTTCATCATCGAAACCCCCGGCGGCGGCGGGTTCGGGAATGCGACATGAATTACTGGCCCCTCCTTGGCATCGCGCTGGTCGTCCTCGGCTTTGCGCTGCGCCTGAACCCGATGCTCGTGGTGACGGTCGCGGCGCTTGCGACCGGGCTGCTCGGCGGGCTCGACCCGCTGGCGGTGATCGCCACCTTCGGCAAGGCGTTCAACGACAACCGGATCATCGCCATCGTCTGGATTGTGCTGCCAGTGATCGGCCTGCTCGAACGCTTCGGCCTCCAGCAGCGCGCCGCCGCGGTCATCCGAAGCATGGAGCGCGCGACCACCGGCAAGCTCCTGATCCTCTACCTCCTCTACCGGCAGCTGACCGCGGCGATCGGCCTTTATTCGACCGCCGGCCAGGCCCAGACGGTTCGTCCGCTGGTGGCGCCGATGGCACTCGCCGCCGCCGAAAAGCAGCATGGCGAACTTGACCCCGCTACTGCCGACCAGGTGAAGAGCATGGCCGCGGCGACCGACAACGTCGGGCTGTTCTTCGGCGAGGACATCTTCTTCGCCATCGGCTCGATCGTGCTGATCCAGCAGACCCTGCTCACCTACAAGATCAACCTTGCCCCGCTTGAACTGGCGGTGTGGGCCATTCCCACCGCGATCATGGCCTTCATCCTTCACTCGGCCCGGCTCCTGCTGCTCGACCGCAAGCTCAAGGGAGCGCACCGATGATCACGCTCCACTGGCTCTACGTGCTGGCGGGCGCGATGTTCGCCGCCTTCGCGCTGCTGAGCGCGGCCGATCGCAGCAATCCCAAGCGCTTCGGCAATGCCGCCTTCTGGGGCCTGATGGCGATAAGCCTGCTGGCCGGCGACCTGATCGGCGACCTTGGCAATGGCTTTCTGGTGCTTGGACTCGCGGGCCTCGCCGGCTTCGGCTTCGTCGGGCGCGGAAGTCCGCCCACCACCAGCGAAGAGGAGCGGGAACGCTGGTCCGCCAGGCTCGGCAATCGGCTGTTCCTCCCCGCGCTGATCATCCCCGCGACCGCGCTCTTCGGTACTCTCCTCTACAATTACACCCCGCTCGGGCAGAGCGGCCTGTTCGAGGCCAAGCGCGAAACTTACGTCCTGCTCGGCCTTGGCGTCCTCCTCGCGCTTCTCGTCGTCTTCCTGTGGCTCCGGCCCCCGGCGCTCGCCCCGCTGCAGGAAGGGCGGCGGCTGATCGATTCAATCGGCTGGGCCGCGGTCCTGCCGCAGATGCTGGCCGCGCTCGGCGTCCTGTTCGCTGCGGCCGGCGTCGGCGACATCATCGGCGGCCTCACCCGCTCCTTCATCCCCGAAGGCAGCGTCTTCCTGACCACCGTCGTGTTCGCCGTCGGCATGGCGCTGTTCACGATGATCATGGGCAACGCCTTTGCTGCCTTTCCCGTGATGATCGCGGCGGTCGGCGTGCCGCTGCTGGTGCAGGCCTATGGCGGCAACCCGGCGGTGATCGGCGCGGTTGGCATGCTGGCCGGCTTCTGCGGAACGCTGATGACCCCCATGGCCGCCAACTTCAACCTGGTCCCCGCCGCCCTGCTCGAGCTCAAGGATCAGTATGGCGTCATCAAGGCCCAGGTCGCCACCGCGCTGCCGCTGCTCCTCTTCAACATTCTCCTGATTACGGTGATGGCCTTCCGATGACCCAGCTCGACCCCCAGCTTGCCCAGCGCTTCGCTCGCATCGCGCTCGGGCACGTCGCCCAGGAATACCCCCACAAGCTCGACCACGTGCTGGTCCGCGACGAAGACGCGGTGCCGCCGCGCGTGCTGCATCCGGTCTTCTACGGCAGCTTCGACTGGCATAGCTGCATCCACGGCTGGTGGACCCTGCTCACCATTCGCCGCCTGCATCCCGGCCTGCCCGAAGCGGAACGGATCACCATCCTCGCCGACGACAGCTTCACCGCCGACAAGCTCGGCGCCGAGCTTGCCTATCTCGCCCGCTCGCACTCCGCCGGGTTCGAGCGGCCTTATGGCTGGGCCTGGGTTCTGGCACTCCATGGCGAAGCGGTGCTGCACGACGATCGTTCTTGGGGGAGCCGGCTGGAGCCGCTGGCGCGCGCCTTTGCCGAGCGGCTGCGCACCTATCTCGACAAGCTGACCTACCCGATCACCGTCGGCACCCACTTCAACACGTCCTTCGCGCTGACGCTGGCGCTCGACTGGGCGCGCACTCACGACGCCGAGCTTGCCGCGATCATCGCGGCTTGGGCCGAACGCTGCTTCGCGGGCGAGCGCGACTATCGCGGGTGGGAACCGGGGGGCGATGAATTCCTCTCCCCTGCCCTCAGCGTCGCGCTGCTGATGTCGCGCGTGCGCGGTTCGGCCGACTTCACGCCATGGTTCGAAGGCTTCCTGCTCGACAATGGCGCGCTGGAACGGCGCTTCCAGCCGGCCTTCGTCTCCGACCGCAGCGACGGAAAGCTCGCGCACCTCGACGGGCTCAACCTCAGCCGCGCCTGGGCGCTTCGCTCGGTGCGAAAGGTGCTGGCGCCCCATCGGTCCGAGCCCGCTCTGCAGCGCCTCGCCGATGCCAACTTTGCTGCTGCGCTGCCTCACCTCAGCGGCGAATATGCCGGTGAGCACTGGCTTGCGACCTTTGCCCTCCTCGCGATGCTTGCCGACGCCTGACGTCTACAGCGCGGTGTCGATCGCCCGCTTGACCGCGACCTCGTCGTCGCGCGGTGCGGCCTTGGTGGTTCCTGCCGACTTGTAGTTGAGGAGATCGGCGTTACCCGGATCCTGCAGCGCCTCGATCCCCTTGACCGGGCCTGCCAGCGCCGGATTTTCCAGCGCGGGGCTCGCTTCCGCCATCGCTGCGACGGCTGGTTCGACGGTGGGCTGGGTCAGCAGCCGCTCCTTGCTCTGCTCGATCCCGCTATACGCCTGGCTGAACGCGGCGGCGCTGCCCGGGACGCCCTTCCAGCTGTAGAAGACGTGGCCGCCGATACGGCCGATCATCGCCACGCTCGACGCCCAGTAAGGGACCATCCAGCTGGCATGATAATGGGTGGCATGCCCGACGGGCGCATAGACCTCGCCGTCGAGGGCGCGGCGGGCCACTTCCATCGCGCGCCGCCAGCCCGTGACCGAAGGCACCCGCGCCAGTGATCCGTCGCAGGTGAAGGTGAACTGGCAGCCGGTCGTCCGCTCCGACCCCTGATAGACCACGCCGCACACCGAATTGGGGAAGGCGGCGTGGCGGACGCGGTTCAGCACGACCTGCGCGACCGCGCGCTGGCCGTCCTCGCTCTCCGACCCAGCCTCGTAATAGACCGCCTCGGCAAGGCACTTTTCGGCCCGTTCGCGCGAAATGGTGTCCGCGGCGGTGAAGCTGAAGGGCGTCGCCGCGCCAAGCGCACTGGGCTGGACACCGCGCTCGGCCGCCTGTTCGGGCGTGATCTGCATCACCGCGGCCTGGCGGACGGCGGCGGGACGCGGGAGCGAGGCCCAGGCGCGGTCCTTGGCCGAAGGCTCGAACAGGAACAGGCCGGCAGCCCCAAGGCCGAGCAGCGCGACCACGGCGCTGGAACGCAAGCCGGGGCGCGGACGGCCTTCCGCACCGCCCGGCCACGCCTTCGCCACTCCCGCTTTCAGCCTGCGCAACGACAACCCTTTGTTACTCCCCGTCCCGGCGCCGCGCGCCAAGGCTTGACCATATCGCGAGCGTTCGTCCAAGGCGTCACCCGACACGCTTGACCGAGCGCGAACCGAACCTCTTCCGCACCCTCGTCATCTATCGTCCGGGCGCCCGTATACTGAAGGAATTCGCAATGAGCGAGAGCAGCATCACCCTTGAAACTGTTGAAGAAGTTCGCCCCGGCGCCGATGCCCACATTCGCGCCAACAAGCTGCCGGTTATGACGGGCACCGATGAAGGCGACCTGAATTGCGGCAAGTGCGGCAAGACGATCGCCGAGAAGACCACCCCCGCCAGTTTTCGCCGCAAGATCCAGACCGATCAGCGGCTGATCGTGGAATGCCCTTGCGGCGCCCTGAACGTCGTTCCGAAGTCCTGATCGCCGCCTAGTCGACGACGCCGAGGCGGCGCCAGGTCGGCAGGGTCTTCTCGGTGAAGAACCCGGCCTGACGCTGCGCTTCTGCCACTTCTTCCTCGTCCGTCAGCGGCTTGCCCTCGCGGGCGAGCTTGCGGCCCAATCGCGCCAGGCCCTGCCGAAGGCCCGCAGCGGCCTTGACCTCGAACCCTGCCGGGTCGCCGGCGTGGAGATCGAGCAGGATGAGGTCGCTTTCGCTCGCCGCGACCGCCGAGCGGAGATTTCCCGCGGCAAGATGCCGGTAAGGCGCGCCGACCCCGGCCAGCGCGGCGACCTTGCGGTTGACGGGGGCGCATCGCCCCGCCCCCTCAGCCTCCCCTCGCGAGCAGCCGAGCCAGCCGCCGTGAAGCAGCAGGAGGAGCTTGCGATTGAGGATGCTGGGGTCCGCGGCGATCGCCGGCACCCTCGCCAGCTCCCCAAGGGTGCGACTGCCCTCGCCGATCGCATCCATCAGTACAGCCACGCTGTCGCGCTGGAGGGTCACCGAGCCGAACCCGCTCGACACCGTAACCTCGGCCGGCATCGGGCCCGGCTTGGCGCGCCAGAAGCGATAGTCTTCGGCGCAGACCGATTGCGCGACGTGCCGCTGCCGTACCCCGCGGACGAACAGGTCGCGGCGGAAGGTCTGGTTGATCAGGCAATCGGTCACGTCTTCGCGCAGCTTGGGGTCGCTCCGCGTCTTGAGAATGTCCTGGAAGGCCGCCGGAAGGATCGCCGGCATCAAATTCTCGGCGATGGTCGCGCTGGCCGCGAGGCTGAGCTTGGCCTGCCCAAGCTCGGTCATCACCTTCGAGCACCATAGGGGATGCCAGTTTTCGTGGAGATATTCCTGCACGAGGTAGGGCGCGGGCTTCGTGCGCGTGCTCTCGATCCGCGCCTTCAGCGCCGGAAGCGCTGCGGTCACCCCGCTGCCCGCGGCCTCCATTTGCTCGAATAAGGCCCGCCCCGCCTCGACCGCGCCGATCCCCTTCGCCAGTCCTTCGCTCTCGTGCAGGCGAAGGAGGTGCTGGAACGGCTGGGTCGAGACCCATCCGGGCATGGCATTGTAGGATACATAGACTGCGGCGCCCGGATTGGTGGCGGCCGACAGGATGTCGACGATGCTGTGGCGGATCGCCAGCGGGATCCATGAATAGATGCCGTGAAGCGCGACATAGTCGAAGCGACCCAGGTCGTCCGGCCACGCGGCGCCGAGCGTACCGAAATCGCCTTCGACGAAGCGGACATTGGCAAGGCCAAGCTCGCTCGCCAGCGCCGTCGCATGCGCGGTGTGTTCCGGGCTGAAGTCGACGCCGACGAACTCGCCCTGCGGATTGGCGGCGGCGAGGAGGCAGAGGCCGAAACCCTGCCCGGAACCGAGCTCGAGGTAGCGAAAAGGATCGCCGCTGCGCTGGCGCGGTGCGACCACGCCCCGGGTCGCCAGCGCGAAGTCGATCCAGTCGGGCGCCATCTCCCGGTAGAAGCCGAAGGTATAGCCCATCGACACATTATAGCCGTGTGACCAGTCGGTCATGTCCCCCCCGTTACCGCTCGGCGCGCCCCCGCGCCCCGCCCATGAAAAAGGGGGCCCCTCGCGGTGCGAGGAGCCCCCAATCTCTTGAGCCTTTAGCTCAGCTTACGCGATGTGCAGCGACTGGAAGTCGTTGGTGATCTGCAGCTGGGCATACTGGCCAACCACGCCGAGGCCGTGGCTGTATTCCTGAAGCATCGGGAACTCGCCGTTGCTTTCCGGACCAGTGACCAGGTGCGGGTTCTGCACGTCGGTCGCGGTCAGGGTGCCAACCTTGTTGGTGAACAGGATCTGCAGGTCGTTACCGTCCAGCTGACCGTTGTTGTCGACGTCGACGAACAGGATCGACTTGCCACCGAGGTCGCGAACGAACGCCACATCGAGGAAGCCGTCGCCCGAGGTCGAACCGACCGCGGCCTGCGCTTCGGCGTAGGTCTGGAACTCACCGTTGAAGCGGATCGTCTGACCAACCGCGGCAGTGATCTGCGTGAGATCAATGACGTCCTGACCAGCGACGAAGCCGTCGATGGTGTCGCGCTGATCGTCGGCAACGCCCGAGGTCTGGATGAAGCGGCTGTCTTCGGTCGAGTAGTAGACGAACCGATCCGCACCGTCGCCGCCCGACAGAAGGTCACCCTTCAGGCCGCCGATGATGGTGTCGTTGCCAGCGCCACCGTTGATGGTGTCGTTGCCGCCAACCGAAGCATTGTAAGCCTGCAGCTGGGTCTGGAGACCGACCGGGATCGCGTCGAAGTAGGCAATGTCACCGAACAGGGTGTCATTGTTATCTTCGCCGTTGATCGTGTCGTTGCCAACCTGGCCCTTGACGAAGTCGTCACCAGCACCGCCGTTGACGGTGTCGTTGCCCGAACCCGACAGGACGCTGTCGTTGCCACCGCCGGAGCTGACGAGGTCAGCGCCCGAACCGGTGTTGATGGTGTCGTTGCCGAGACCACCGGTGACGTACAGCTTGGCCGCTGCGCCCGCGCCGTTGAGGGTGAGGGTATCGGCCGAGGTCGAACCATTCACCACCACGTTGACGATGCCGCCGTCAGCTTCCGCCACCGTGGTGTCGAGGAAGACCGTGGTCGCCTCCGCACCGACTGCGACGTTGTTGACGCTGACGTTTTCCACCTTCGAAACGTTGGTGAGGTCGGCAGCGCCGCCCGCAACGATGTCGAGCCGGTCGTTGGCGGTGGTGCCACCGACCAGGAAGTCGGCCGAGGTGTAGTCGCCAGCGGTCGGAGCCGAGAAGGTCAGCACCGCACCCGAGTTCAGCGCGTTGATGTTGTCGTTACCAGCACCAAGCTGAACAGCCAGGTTGTTGGTGAAGCCAGCGCCAACGGTCAGGAAGTCATTGGCGTTCGTGCCGACGACCGTGTTGATGCCAGCGCGATTGGCCTGCGACCCGAGGACCGCGTTGATGTTGCCATCCGCACCCAGCACTTCGACCGAGGTCAGGCCGACGAAGCCGTCATCGGTGAGCTGCGCACCCGTGATCTGGATGATCCGGTCGTTGCCCGCACCACCGTTGAACGTCACCGTGGAGCCCGCATCGAACCCAGCGATACGCAGCGTGTCGACGCCCGTGCCACCGATGAAGTTGATGTTGCTGTTCACGAAGAAGTTCTGCTTCTCGACGATAGTTGCCGTCGACGAGCCGATGATGGTGAACGAGTAGTCGCTGTCCTGAACGTTCGGCCCGATGATGACCGAGAGCGAGTCAGCGGTATCCGTCAGCGCCGAACCGTCGATGGTGATCGGGGTAACGCTGGTCACCGGGTCAAACGTCGACTGGGTGAAGGTCAGGATGTTGTTGTTGGTGTCCGTACCCGGGCCGGTGTCGCCATTGGCGAGCACGCGGTAGAGTTCGACACCGCTGACGCGAGCCAGATCGACCGTACCGATCACCGTGTTGGTGGAGTTGTCGAGCTCGATGACATCGTTGCCGAGACCACCGTTGATCGAGTCCGAAGCGTCAAGCGACGTCGTACCCGAGAAGCGGATGCTGTCGTCACCGCTGCCGGTGTTGACGTTGACCGAACCAGTGCCACCGAGGTTGAGGATGTCGTTACCCGAACCCGTGGTGATGCTGTCGTTGCCGCCAGCCGAGTTGACCGTCAGGCCAACCGTGTAGGCCGAAGCGACGAGCGTGTCGGCACCGGTGTTGTTGAGGTTCACCGTGGTGATGCCGAGGCCACCATCCTGCGCTTCCGCGCCGAGGGTGATGTTGGCGACACCGCCGTCTGCACGGCTGGTGAGGGTCTCCACGCCGGTCACGTTGGTGAACTGCGCGTCGGTGTAGGTCGCACCGTAGACTTCGATCGTGTCGCTGCCGGTGCCGCCGCTGATGGTGTCAGCGGAGGTGAGCAGGGCACTGGAAGCGATACGGAAGGTGTCGCTGCCTTCATCACCCGACAGGTTGTCGTTGCCGGTGCCAGCCAGGTTGGCCGGAGCTTCGACGTCGGTCGAGCCGAGGATGATGAGGTCGTTGTCGAGACCGCCGCTGACGACGTTGTCGCCATTGCCGACCGTGATGGTGTCCGCACCCGCACCAGCGATGGCGCGGTCGCCACCGGCGACGACGAGCGTGTCGTTGCCACCACCCGAAGTAACCGTGTCGGCCACACCGTTGTTGGTGAACACGGTGTCGTTGCCTTCACCCGAGGTCACGTTGACCGAGTAAGCGGTCACCGCGGTCGAGCTGAAGTTCAGCGTCTCGGTGGTGACGAAGCTGCCGGCGTTGACCGTCAGAACGTTGCCGGTGCTCGGCGCATTGCCGTCGCCGACGCTGAGGACCTGATCTTCGCCGTCAGCGTCGCTGACGTAGTTGATCACTTCGATGCCCGAGAAGGCAGCGCCACCAACGTTGGTCGCGCCATCGGTCACGTTCAGCGTGTCGACGCCCAGGTTGCCCTGGAGGAGGTCAGCGCTGTCGAACGACGAGGTGTTGATCGTGTCGTTGCCCGAACCGAGCTGCACGGTGTCGGTGCCAAGGGCGCCGCCGAGGTTGACCGTCAGGCCGCCGGTGTAGTCGGTCGCGACCAGCAGGTCGTTTCCACCGAACACGCCATCGACGTTGAGGTTGACCGTGCGGATGCCAGCGGCCTCCGCGAGGCTGCCGCCACCGTTGTTGCCAAGGTTGGTGCCGCCGCCGACGTTCGAACCGATCGTCAGGACCTCGACGCTGCTGAGCTTGGTGTAGTCACCTTCGCTCGAGCTCTGGTTCAGGACCAGGGTGTCGGTGCCGTCGCCGAAGGTGATCTTGTCGTTGCCGTTGAAGCCACCAGCAGCGAAGGCGATCACGTCGTCGCCGATACCGGCGTCGACCGAAACGTCACCAGCACCGTTGAGGTTGATGGTGTCGTTGCCCGAACCGGCATTGATGGTGTCGTTGCCGCCCTCGTCGTTGATGAGGTCGTTGCCGCCGCCAAGGGTGACATTGTCGGCAGCCGCGCCCGAACGGACAACGTCGTTGCCGCCCGAACCGGTGAAGGTCACGCCTTCGCCAGCACCGTCATTGTTGCTGAAGTCGATCGTGACGCGGCCAGCAGTGGCCGCATTGACCGTGCGGACAGTGTTGGACAGCGGGTCGTTGATCGTGATGTCGCCACCCGAGATGTTCAGGGTGGTGAGCAGCGTGTCGAGGCCGTTGATGGTCGACGGAACGCTGTTCGTGACCGACAGGTTGACGGTCTCGATGCCGGTGATGCCCGCACCGACGGTGCCGAGGATGATCCGGTTGGCGTTGGTGTTGTTGACCGACACGTCGACGGTGGTGTTCGCACCAGCGGTCACCGGCGCCTGGTAGAAGGCGATGACGTTGGCGGTCGTGCCCGTGACGTTGTCAAGGATGACCTTCGAGTTCGAGGTCAGCTGGTCGAAGAAGACGGTCGACGAGCTGTTGATCGACGACACGGTCTTGAGACCGGTGGCACCCGACAGGTCGAGCGTCACCACACCGTTGGAGTCATTGGTGACTTCCAGGTTTTCGATGTTGGTGAGCGTGAAGCCGCCGAAGTTGCGCGGGCCGACATTGCGGTCGACCGAGAGCGACAGCGTGTCGTTGTCGGTGGTGCTGGTGTCGACGAGCTTGTCGCCGGCGCCCAGGTTGTTGTTGGCGGCGTAGAAGCCGTCGTTGCCGGCCGAACCCTGAAGGTTGTCGGCATTGGCGGTGAGCGCCACTGCAACGTCGTCGTTCTGGATCGTGCCGACCAGCGTTTCCGCACCGTTACGCAGCTTGGCGCCGGAGAGGACGAGGTTCACGGTCTCGTTGAGTTCCGGCAGCGTGTCGCCGTTGACGATCACGGTGACGGTGGCGACCTGCTGGCCGACCGCGAAGGTGACGGTGCCCGCACCAGCGACATAGTCGGTCGCCGAGTCAGCCGGGTTGGTCGTCCCGTTCTGGGTCTGGTAGTTCAGCGTCAGCGGACCGTCAGCGGCAGTAACCGGACGATCGAGCTTGATGGTGAACACCAGCTGGCGGGTGCCGCTGTCGCCCTCGGCGACGGCCGCGGTAATCGTGTTGTCGACGTCGTAGCCGACGATGACCGGACCGGCCGGGGTCAGCGCCGTTTGCGCGCCCGAGCTGGTGCTGATGGTCTGGCCGCCGATGGTGGCTGCAGTGCCGTTAAACAGCAGGGTGCGCGAGTCACCGCCATTGAACTGGATCTCGGTGCCGTTTCCGCCAACCGGGATGCGCAGCGTGGTGGTGCCGTCGAGACGGGTGAAGATCACTTCACCGCCCGAGCGGTAGGCGGTGTAGTTCGACGCGTCGCCCGGAAGGATGATCGTGTCGCCGCCCTGGTTGAACGACGGGTCAAGGCGGATGTTTCCGCTGACCACCGTGATGACCTCGCCCCCGGCGGAGGTACCAATAACCTGAACGTCAGCGCCGCCGACGATTACGTCTTCGCCCGCCTGACTGAGTGTGACCCGTGCCATTAAAAACTCCTGCCCCTGGATTTGAACACTGAAATCCGCACGCCCTTAAAAACGGCGATCAGATTGTTACGTAGCGAAATTTAAATTTCACGCAAACTGGAAATAATCGAACCCGCCAAGAGCGGCTTCCGCCTGTGCTTCGGTGAACACAACCGCGTTTGGATCAATGACATTCTTGATGACAATGTCGCTGACAACGCCGCCCTTGTTGATGGTAATGTTGAGGTCGTTCGCGAACCCGTCGTTGTCGAAATCGATGTTCGCGTAGGACACGTTGTTGGCGGTGATGTTCGAGAAGGTGATGCGGTCGTTGGTGCCGAAGTTCAGGATCTGAACCGTGTTGGCGACGTCCGCATTGTCCGTGAACCCGAAGCCCGCCGTCCCCGCATCGAAGCTCGCGCGGGTGTTGAGGTTGCCGTCGTTATCGACATCGAGGTTCGATGCCGTGGTGCCCGGCGTCGGCGGCGGCGGCGGGGTGATGACGGTGCCGCCGAACACGAAGTTCGCGAAACCGGCACCGATCGCCGCGTCGGCCTGGGCCGCGTTCGACACGAACGTGCCGTCCGCAACCGCGTTGGTCAGGACGATGTCGCTGACCACGCCGCCATTGTTGGTGGTGATGCGGATGTCGTCCGCGGCACCGTCGGCATCGTAGTCGCCGCTGGCGAAGCTGACGTTCGCCGCCGCCGTGTTGAACGTGATGGTATCGTCACCACCGAAGTTCTGCACCAGCACCGTGTTCGCGAAGTTGCCGTCGTCGGTGTAGGCGAAGGTGCCCGTGTTGGCCGACACCGGCAGCGTGTAGCGGCTGGTGAGGTTGGCGTCGTTGTCGACGTCGAGCGACACGCCGGTCGGCGTCGCGCTCTGCGTGGTGGTGCGGAAGTTGTCGAACCCAGCACCGATCGCCGCATCGGCAGCCGCTTCGGTCGAGATGACCAGCTGCGCCTGCGCGTCGGTCAGCACGTTGCGCAGGATGATGTCGCTGACGACACCACCGTTGTTGGTGCTGATCCGCAGATCGTTGGCGATCCCGTCATTGTCATAGTCGATGTTGGCGAACGACGCCTGGCCCGCGCCGCTGAACGGCGCGTTCAAGGTCAGATAGTCGTCGGCGCCGAAGTTGTTGACGACCACGGTGTTCGCAACATTGCTGTCGTCGACCAGCGCATAGTCGGTGTTCAGCAGGTCGAACACGCGAGCCGTGTTGAGGTTGGCGTCGTTGTCAATGTCGATGTTGAGCGTCTCGACCACACCGGTGACGTTGATCGTCAGCGTCGAGGTCGCCGTGCCGCCCTTCCCATCCGATACCTGGTAGTTCACCACGACCGGAAGCACCTGACCCTGCGTGAGGGTTTGATAGGCCGCGTTGGTCGGATCGAAGGTGTACGCACCGTTGGCGTTCAGCGTGAAGCCGGCCGGCGGCGTGCCGACCACGGTGTAGGTCAGCGTATCACCGGTATCCGGATCGGTCGCCTGCAGGGTCCCGGTCAGCGGAGGCGTGGCGTCTTCCGTCACGGCAGCCGTAGCGGCCACTGCAACCGGCGCATCGTTGGTGCCGGTGACATTGAAGGTCACGGTGCCCGTTCCGGACGCTCCCTGCGCATCCGTCGCGCGGACGTTGACCACGACCGGGAGGACCTGGCCAGCCGCAAGCGAATTATAGGCGGCGTTGGCCGGATCCAGTGTCACCACACCGGTGTTTGCGTTGATCGTCACACCGGCGACGGGGTTGACCAACGAATAGGTCAGCACTGCATTCTGGTCTGGGTCGGTCGCGGCCACCGTGGCACTGACCGCAGCGCCGCCTTCGGTGGCTGCCGGGCCCGCCACGGCCGTCACCACCGGCGCGTCATTGGTGCCGGTCACGGTGATGGTCAGCGTCGAGGTAGCGGTGCCGCCCTTGCCGTCGGCCGCGGTGTAGTTGGCGGTGACGGTTTGGACCTGGCCTGCTGCAAGCGAGTTGTAGGCAGCGTTGTTGGCGTCGAAGGTATAGGCACCGTTCGCGCTGAGGGTCAGGCCCGCAACGGGAGCGTTCAGCGTGTAGGTCAGCGTATCACCGGTGTCGGGATCGCTGTCGTTGCTGGCGACCGTTCCGCTTGCCGTCGAGCCTTCGTTTACCGCAGCCACGTCGGCGACCGCAATCGGCGCGTCGTTGGTTCCGGTGATCGTGATCGCGAGCGTCTGATTGACCGTGCCGCCCTTGCCGTCACTGACCGCGATGGTGGCGGTGACAGTCTGGGTCTGCCCGGCGGCCAGCGCCTGATAGGCCGGCTGCGCGGCGTTGAAGGTGTAGGTGCCGTTCGAATTGACGGTCAGACCGGCCGGCGGGGTGCCGACGACGGTGTAGGTCAGCGTGTCGTTGGTGTCCGGATCGCTGTCGTTGGTGCGCAGGTTGCCGGTGATCGAGGCATCCTCGTTCACCGCCGCAGTGTCGTTCGCCACGACCGGCGCGTCGTTGGTGCCAGTCACGACGATGCTCAGCGTCGAGGTCGCGGTGCCGCCCTTGCCGTCCGACGCCGTGTAGTTGGCGACGACCGTCTGGGTCTGCCCAGCCGCAAGCGCGTTGTACGCCGCATTGTTGGCGTCGAAGCTGTAGGTGCCGTTGGCATTGAGCGTCAGGCCCGCAACCGGAGCGTTCAGCGTGTAGGTCAGCGTGTCGCCGGTGTCGGGATCGCTGTCGTTGGTGGCGACCGAACCGGTCACCGTCGCGCCTTCGTTCACCGCATTGGTGTCGGCCACGACCACCGGAGCATCGTTGGTGCCGGTGACGACGAAGGTCACGGTGCCCGTGCCGGCGCCGCCCTGGGCGTCGGTCGCGCGGACGTTGACCACGACCTGCTGGGTCTGGCCCGCGGCCAGCGCATTATAGGCCGGGTCGGACGGGTTGAGCGTCACCACGCCGGTGGTCGCGTTGATGGTCACGCCGGCAACCGGGTTGACCAGCGAATAGGTCAGCACCGCACCCTGGTCGGGATCGGCCGCATTCACGGTCGCGGTGACCGAAGCGCCGCCTTCCGTGGCCGCCGGGCCGTTGACCGCGGTCACCACCGGAAGGTCGTTGGTGCCGGTGACGGTGATGGTGAGGGTCGACGAAGCGGTTCCGCCCTTGCCGTCCGACACGCTGTACGGAACGGTCAGGGTCTGGACCTGGCCCTGAGCCAGGCTGTTGTAGGCGGCGTTGGCCGGGTCGAACGTGTAGGTGCCGTTGCTGTTGAAGGTCAGGCCGGCCGGCGCAGTGCCGGTCAGCGTGAAGGTCAGCGGGTCGCCGTTGGGATCGCTGTCGTTGGTCGCGACCGAGCCGCTGGCGCTCGCGGCGCCTTCGTTAACGGCCAGGGTGTCGGCGTTCGCAAGCGGCGACGCGTTCGGCGGGGTCTTGTCCTTGCTGCCGCCACCGGAGGCCGCGAGAACGCCGACGCCAACCGCGGCGAGAACACCGGCGCCGATCAGCAGGCCGGTGTTGCCACCGCCGCTACCGCCGCCGACTTCGGCCACCGGCGCAACCGCGCCGCCGTCCTGGGGAGCTGCAGCCTGTCCGGTCTGGGGAAGGACGCAACCGTCCGCGGGCTGGCTGAGGTTCTGGTCGGCATCACCCGGCGCCTTGGCATGATCGTCGTCATGCTTCTTGTCGCTGTCGTCGTGATGCGCCTTCTTCTTGGCGGGCTTGCAATCGGCCGCGGCAGCGGCGGGTTGCGCGAAAGACACAGCGGCCGGGACCACGGCGGCTGCCGGGGCAGCAGCGGCAGCGGCGGCGGCCGCAGCAGCCGGGGCTGCGGGAAGCGGAGCAGCAGCAGCAGGCGCCGCCGGTGTCGCAGGGGCAGCAGCCGAAGCCGCAGCAGCCGCTGTCGCCGCCGTTGCCGCCGTTGCCGCTGTCGCTACCGCGGCAGCCTCGCCCGTCGGAGCGGCCTGGTTTCCACCGGTCTGCGTTGCGCCTTCACTCATGTCTGGTCCTTCCCCTATGATGTCCACATCCCGGCTTCCCGGGCGCATGATTCACGGCAACCACATAAAGCGGTCACCTCTGTCTAGCCTCGGCTCATCTTAAATGGGCCAAACCAAAGCGCAAGGCCCCTCTACACCGCAAATCGAGGCGTTTAGCCCTGTGGCTCATGGAGTTAAGCAATGGTAAACAGATTGCTTCGCCAGCCATTTATTCCTCGCCTCTTGTAAACTCTGGTGATAGTGGCGCGGCGATAAGGTTCCATGACGGCTCGGGGGGCGCGTCGTTTTGGAAAAGGGCGGGCAGCACCGATCACATCGACAGGCTTGGGCCACCCCTTGCACCCGAGGTCGATCGATGCTGTGAGAACAGGGCTAGAGCGGGTCGTTTTCTTCTATGTCTCAGGTTCTTAGCTCACGGTTGCCTGCACCCGTCCGATGGGGTGCGCTTACCATCGTCGCCGCTGGTCTCGGCAGTTTCGCCGCCGCTACCAGCGTGTTCGGCCAGCAACAGTCCCCTCAAGAAAGCGCCACGACGGCCCAGCCGGCGCCTCCTGCGGCAACCATCGCGCCTCCCGCGGCTGCAAGCGCGCCTCAGGCCGCACCCGCTCCAGTAGCCGCGCCAAAGTATGGTCCGCCTGCACCCACCGCCGCCGCCGCGACGGTCCCGCCGGGCATCGATCCGCTCCTTGCCCGAGCCGCCGACCTCGCGATCACCCGCTATCCTTCGCTGAAGGCGGCCAATGCGCTGGTCCGCGCGACCGAGCAGGACGTGCGCGCCGCCAAGTGGCTCCGCTTTCCCAGCGCCAGCGTGTCGGCAGCGACCCGCGGCTACGAGATCGACCCCCAGCTCGAAATCTTCCAGCCGCTCTACGCCGGGGGCCGGATCGACGGCTCGATCGAGCGCGCCGAAGCGGTCAATTCGGTCAGCCGCGCCGAAGTCGGGGTGACCGCGTTCGAAATCCTCAACCGCGTCGCGCGGGCTTATTATGGCGTGGTGCGCGGGATCCGCGTCGGAGCCATATTGGACGAAAGTCTTGCCGAGCATCAGCGGCTGGTCGAATCCATGGAGCGCCGGGTCAGCCAGGAAGTGAGCCCGCGCTCCGACCTCGACCTCGCCCGCTCGCGCACCGCGCAGGTCCGCCAGGACCTGAGCGTCGTCACCGCCCAGCGCTACGCCGCCCTCCAGCAGCTGCGCGAACTGGTCGGCGATCCGACCTTCGAGGTTGATCCCCTGCCCGTCTACGACAAGGCCAGGCACCACCCGCGGACCGAGGACCTGGTCCAGGCCGCGCTGACCTGCGACCCCTCGATCCGCCGCCTCCAGGCCGAGACCGAGGTCGCCGAAGCCGACCGCAAGCTCGCCAAGGCCGGGCTGTTCCCCAAGGTCGGCGTCCAATATTCGCATGACCGCTTCCGCGGCAGCGCGGTGGGTCTCGCGGTCCAGGCCAACACCAATGGCGGCCTGTCCCCCGTGGCCGCGGCAAGCGCCGCCGCCGCACGGACCGGCGCGGCGCGCTTCCGCGTCACCGTCGCCGAGCGCGAGGCCCGCGAGGCCACCATCCTCGACATCGTCGAGAACACCGCGGCCGCGCAGCAGGTCGAAAGCAGCAGCGATGCCGCGACCTCCTCGTCCAGCGTCACCGACAGCTTCATGCGGCAATTCATCACCGGGCGCCGGACCTGGCTCGACGTGATGAACGCGGTTCGTGAATCCAACGGCGCGCGGATTGCGCTGGTCAATGCCGAAATCTCTGCAATGTCGAGCTCTGCACGATTGCTGATCCGCAGCTGTCAGTGGCAGGCCACGGAAATCAGGGCGGACTCCGCACGATGAACAGCTTCCTCGACCTCGTCGATCGCTTCGCCTCCCGCCAGTCCGCCGAACTGGCGCCCGACTGGCGCACCCGGGCCGGCGATCCCGACAGTTTCTCGCTCCACGATGCCGGCAGCCTCAAGCGGGTCGCGTCGCGGCTCGGCTGGCGCAAGCCGACCGACGTCGGCCATCGCCCGCGTGCCCACCAGTTCCCGCTCTTCATGTTCGACGAGACCGAAGGCTGGGCGATCGCCGAGCAGTTCGAGACCGTCGATGCGGTCCGCGTCGTCTCGCCGTCCTTCAACGGCCTTCGCGAGATCCAGTCGGGCACCCGCTTCTACCAGCCGCAATTGCCCCAGCTCAACGATCGCAACCAGAACGAGCGCGCGATCAACGTGTTCGGACGCTCGCTGCTGCTGCGCAAGAAGGTGCTGTTCTCCGCGGTCGTCGCGACGGTGGTGGTCAACCTCATCGCGCTGGCGACCTCGCTCTTCTCGATGCAGGTCTACGACCGCGTGATCCCGCGCAGCGGCTTTGCCACCTTGTGGGTGCTGACCGTCGGCGTGGTGATCGCCCTCACCCTCGACTTCATCCTGCGCACCACCCGCTCTCTGATGATCGAGCGCGAGGCGGCCAAGGTCGATATCGAGGTCTCCGAAGTCTTCTTCGCCCGTTCCCAGGCCGTCCGCCTTGATGCGCGGCCGCCGTCGATCGGCACCATGGCCGCGCAGATCCGCGGCTGGGAGCAGATCCGCGGCCTGCTCTCCTCGGCCTCGCTGTTCCTGCTCGCCGACCTTCCCTTCGCGATCTTCTTCATCATCGTCATCTCGTGGATCGGCGGTCCGCTGGCTTTGGTCCCGATCGTCTCCTTCCCGCTGGCGCTCATCCTGTCGTGGATCTTCGCGCGCCTGATTAAGGACGATACCGCCAAGGCACAGGCCAACGGCAACCGCAAGAACGGCCTGCTGGTCGAAGCGCTCGACGCGGCCGAGACGATCAAGGCCAATCGCGGCTCGTGGCACATGCTCGCCCGCTGGAACCAGCTGATGGAGGAAGTCCACCTCCACGAGGACGGCGTGAAGCGCTGGTCTTCGATCGCCAACTCGCTGTTCGGCGGCCTCCAGCAGCTCGCCTACGTCCTGATCATCGCCTTTGGCGCGATCCTCGTGTCCGACGGCCAGATGACGCCGGGCGCGCTCATCGCCTGCTCGATCATCGCCGGACGCGTCAACGGCCCGCTGCTCGCCCAGCTTCCCGGCCTGCTCGTCCAGTGGGGCTATGCCCGCTCGTCGCTGTCCGGCCTCGACTCGCTGATGCGGCTCCCGCTCGACACTGCGCCCGACACCGAGGCGCTGCGTCCCGCCCAGCTCGCTCCGGCGCTCCAGGTCAGCGACCTCAAGTTCGGCTACACCGCCGAGCGGCCGAGCGTCGACGTCCAGCGGCTCGAGATCCGCGCCGGCGAAAAGGTCGGGATCATCGGCGGCATCGGCTCGGGCAAGTCGACCCTGCTCCGCCTCCTTGCCGGCCTCTACGCCCCGATGGAGGGCCAGGTCCGCATCGGCGGGCTCGAAATGCGCCAGATCGCGCCCGACGTCCTGCGCCGCAACATCGGCTATCTCCCGCAGGATACCCGCCTCCTGAACGGCACCATGCGCGAGAACATCCTCATGGGTCTGAGCGACCCGGGTGACGACGCGCTGATGGGCGTGATCGATGAGATCGGCCTGGCCCAGATGGTGTCCTCGCACCCGATGGGGGTCGACCTTCCCATCGCCGAGGGCGGCCGCGGCCTGTCGGGCGGCCAGCGCACGCTGACCATCCTCACCCGCCTGCTCCTCGCCGAGCCGCAATTGTGGCTGCTCGACGAGCCCACCTCCAACCTCGACCAGGCCACCGAAGCGCGGCTGGTTCAGTCGCTGCGGCGGCGGATTTCTCCGGAAAACACGCTGATCCTCGTCACCCACCGAATGAACCTGCTCACCCTCACCAACCGCCTGATCGTGATGAACAACGGCCGGATCGTGATGGACGGGCCGACGCAGGCGGTCCTCGCCAAGCTTCGCGAAGCGCAGCAGCCCACGCAGCCGACGCCGCCGCAACCGCAGCCGTCGCCCGTGAAGCTGGCCACTGGCGCCTAAGGAACTCCGAATGAATTTCCGCCTTCGTCAGTCCACCCAGATCATCATGATGTCCGCGGTCGCCGTGGCCGCCTTCGTGATCTGGTCGCTGTGGGCCAATATCGATCAGGTTACCCGTGCCCGCGGCGAGGTCATCCCGAGCGGCCGCACCCAGGTGGTGCAGAGCGAGGACGGCGGCACCATCGCCGCCATCCTCGTCCAGGAAGGCGACCGGGTGAAGAAGGGCGACCTGCTGGTCCGCCTCGATGAAACCCGCCCGCGCGCCGCGGTGGAGGAAAGCCAGGCCCAGGTCGCGGCACTCAAGGCCCGCATGGCCCGCATCCAGGCCGAGCTCTTCAACAAGCCTCTCGTCTTTCCGGCCGAGGTCAGCACCCATCCTGAATTCGTCGCCAGCCAGCGCGAACTCTACACCCGCCGCCGCCAGGCGCTGGCCAGCCAGATCCAGAGCCTCGAGGCGATGCTCCGGCTGACCAGGCAGGAACTCGACATGAACCTGCCGCTGGTCACCAGCGGCGACGTCAGCCGTTCCGAAGTCCTGCGCATGCAGCGCGCCACCTCGGACCTGCAGGGCCAGATCACCTCCCGCCGCAGCGAGTATCTGGCCGAACTCCAGACCGAATATGCCAAGACCGAGGAAGACCTTTCCAGCGCGACCGAGCAGCTGACTCAGCGCTCGGCCATCCTGCGCGGATCCGAGCTTCGCTCGCCCGCCGACGGCATCATCGTCGCGATCAAGTACAACACCGTCGGCGGCGTGCTTCGCGCCGGCGACGAGGTGCTTCAGCTGGTTCCGACCAACGACAAGCTGGTGATCGAAGCGCGCGTGTCGCCATCCGACATCGCCTTCATCCGTCGCGGGCAGACCGCCAACGTCAAGTTCGATGCTTATGATTCGAGCATTTACGGCTCGGCCGACGGCATGGTCACGCACATCAGCGCCGACACCCTGTCCGAAGAAACCAAGGACGGCCGCCGCACCTATTACCGCGTGCTGCTGAACGCCGATCCCTCGCGCCTGCGTCCGCGCCACGAGGGCGAGAAGATCGTGCTCCAGCCCGGCATGACCTCCGTCGCGGAGATTATCACCGGCCAGACCACCGTCTTCAAATATCTGACCAAGCCGATCCTCAAGACCACCGGCGACGCGCTGGGCGAACGCTAGGCTCGCCCGTCCTCGTCATTGCGAGCGCAGCGAAGCAATCCACGGCGCCAGCCCTGGACTGCTTCGCTGGCTCGCAGTGACAAACGGCTACGGCGCCAGCTGCGCCCTACAGGACGTAGCGCACCCGCACCTGCTGCACGGTCGCCGTCGCCGGCATGGTGAAGCGGATCTCCTCCCACTTGGGCGCGCGCGGCTTCATCGCCGGATTGTTCGAAAAGCCGAAGCCCTCGCGGGGAATTCCGAACATCATGTCGAGCTTGCCGTTGCGGTTCTCGTCATGGACCACCAGCAGTGCATAGGTGCCGGCCTTGACCGCTCCGAGGTCGAGCCGTCCCGCCGACCCGGCCGGGATCGACCGCGACACGGACGACGGATCGTCCTTGCACTTCAGATAAGTCGCCGGATTGGCCGACAGGCAGAGGTAGACCGTCCCCTTGGCCGAGCGCAGCCCGCTCAGCTGGACCTGCAGGTCGGCCCCCGCTCGTGGCCCCGGCGCGCCGGCACCGATCGTCGCCACCGCGGCCAGCAGCGCTGCCGCCACCTTGATACCCATCTTGTCCATGGCCTCCCCTGCCACCCAAGCCCTTTTTGCAGGATTAACGGACCTTGGCCGGGGTCGCCAGCGCCGATCCGTGCCGCTAAGGCAACGAATGAAGATGCGAGCTCTCGACCTGGTAATCGTTGGCGGCGGGCTTGCCGGTGGTCTCAGCGCACTTGCGCTCCGCCGCCGAAGGCCGGACGTCAGGCTGCTGCTGGTCGAACCGGGAAGCAGCATCGGTGGCAACCACCTGTGGTCCTTCTTCGAAAGCGACGTCGCGCCGGGCAACCGCTGGCTGACCGATCCGCTGGTCGGCCACCGCTGGCCTGCCTACGAAGTCCTGTTTCCCGCCCACCGCCGCCATCTCGACCAGGTCTACCAGACGATTGAGAGCGAAGCGCTCGACCGGGCCGTCCGCGCGGCGCTTGCACCCGACGAGATCATGCAGGCCGAGGTGACAAGTCTTGGCCCCACCCACGTCCTCCTCGCCGATGGCCGGCGGATCGAAGCCCCCGCCGTGCTCGACGCCCGCGGCGGCAAGGCCGAGGGGCTGGAGCTTGGCTGGCAGAAGTTCGTCGGCCAGCTCCTCACCATCCCCCAGGGCCACGGCCTCGCCCACCCCATTGTGATGGACGCGACGGTCGAGCAGCATGACGGCTACCGCTTCGTCTATTGCCTGCCCTTTTCCCCGACCGAGCTGTTCGTCGAGGACACCTATTATTCCGACGGGCCCGAGATCGACCACGACCTGCTGGCGACCCGCATCGGCGATTATGCCGCTGCCCGCGGCTGGCAGGTGGCTTCCCGCTCCCGCGAGGAACAGGGCGCCCTTCCCGTCGTCACCGGCGGCGACTTCGACCGCTTGTGGCCGAAGCACGACCCCGTCGCCCGCGCCGGCGCCCGCGGCGGCTTCTTCCACCCGCTGACCAGCTATTCGCTGCCCGACGCCGTCCGCTTCGCCGTCTGGCTGGCCGATAAGGCCCCGCTCGACGGCCGGCTCGGCGCGGCCACCCGCGCCCGCGCCCGCCGCCACTGGAAGCGCGGCGCCTTCTACCGCCTGCTCACCGCCTTGCTGTTCCACGCCGCCGACCCCCATCAGCGTTACCTCGTGCTGGAGCGCTTCTACCGCCTTTCCGGCCCCTTGATCGCACGCTTCTATGCGGGGACCAGCACGGGGCTGGACAAGGCGCGCGTGCTGTCCGGCAAACCCCCCGTGCCCTTCTTCCGGGCGCTTCGCGTGTTGAAGGACAGTCTGTGACCACTTCCCCCTACAAGAGCGCGATCGTCATCGGCGCCGGTTTCGGCGGCCTCGCGCTGGCCATCCGCCTCCAGTCGGCAGGCGTCCAGACGACCATCGTCGAAGCCCGCGACCGCCCGGGTGGCCGCGCCTATGTGTGGGAAAAGGACGGCCACGTGTTCGATGCGGGGCCCACCGTCATCACCGATCCCGATTGCCTCCAGCGGCTGTGGAAGCTCAGCGGCCATGACATGGCTCAGGATGTCGAGCTCGTCCCGGTAAAGCCCTTCTATCGGCTCAGCTGGCCCGACGGGACGGTGTTCGACTACACCAACGACGACGTCGAATTGAAAGCCGCAATGGACGCGCTCAATCCCGACGACTGGGCCGGCTACCAGCGCTTCCTCGCCTACAGCGCGGGGGTCTTCAACGAAGGCTACGTCAAGCTCGGCACCAAGGCGTTCGAAAGCATCGGCGACATGCTGAAGGCCGCGCCCGCGCTGGCCAAATACCAGGCCTGGCGCTCGGTCTATTCGATCGTGTCGAGCTTCGTGCAGGACGAGCACCTGCGCCAGGCGCTCTCCTTCCACACCCTGCTGGTCGGCGGCAATCCAATGACCTGCTCGTCGATCTACGCCCTCATCCACAAGCTCGAGCGCGATGGCGGCGTATGGTTCGCCAAGGGCGGCACCAACCAGCTGATCGCCGGCATGGTCCGCCATTTCGAACGGATCGGCGGCATCATCCGCCTTGGCGACCCGGTCACTGCCATTACGGCTGAGAACGACCGCGTCACCGGCGTCCGCACCGCCTCGGGCTGGAGCGCCACCGCCGACGCGGTCGCCTCCAACGGTGACGTGGTGCACAGCTACGGCCTGATCGAGGGCTCCAGCCGCGGCCCGCAACAGGTCCGCGCCCTCAAGCGCAAGCGCTTCTCGCCCGGCCTGTTCGTGCTCCACTTCGGGCTCGAAGGCACCTCAGACATCGCCCATCACACCATCCTGTTCGGGCCGCGCTACGGCGGCCTCGTCAACGACATCTACAAGACCGGCAAGCTCGCCACCGACCCGGCGCTTTACCTCCACCATCCGACCATCACCGACCCGTCGATGGCGCCTCCCGGCTGCTCGACCTTCTATGCGCTCGCCCCCGTCCCCAACGCCGCCCGCGCCGATGTCGACTGGGCGGTCGAAGGGCCAAAATATCAGGAAGTCGTGCTCGACACGCTGGAGGAGCGCCTGATCCCCGACATCCGCTCGCGCATCCGCACCATCTTCCATTACACGCCGGCCGACTTCTCGACCGACCTCGCGGCCCATCTCGGCAGCGCGTTCAGCCTCGAACCGGTGCTGTGGCAATCGGCCTGGTTCCGCACCCACAACCGTGACGACAAGCTCCGCAACCTGTACTTCGTCGGCGCGGGCACGCATCCGGGCGCCGGCATCCCGGGCGTCGTCGGCAGCGCAGAGGCAACCGCGGGACTGATGCTGGCGTGATCACGGTCGAGGAGCGGGCAAGGCTGGTTCAGGGCGCGCTGGAGAGCATCTCCGCGGGCTCCAAGAGCTTTCGCTTCGCCAGCCAGCTGTTCGACCTTCCCACCCGCGAACGCAGCTGGCTGCTCTACAGCTGGTGCCGCGCCTGCGACGACATCACCGACGGCCAGACCCTCGGCCACGACGCCGAACGCGTCGCCGACCCCGCCGCGCGCATCGCCTTCCTCCAGGAAAAGACGGCCGCCGCCTTCGCAGGCGAGGAAACCGGCCTCCTCCCGTTCGAGGCGCTCCGCGTCGTCGCCGCCGACTGCGCCATCCCGCAGGCGATCGCCGCCGACCATCTCGCCGGGTTCGAACGCGACGCGGCGGGCTGGCGGCCGCGCATTACCGACGATCTCCTGTCCTATTGCTACCAGGTCGCGGGCGCGGTCGGGGTGATGATGGCCCACGTTATGGGGGTCGATCCAGCCGATACGGACACGCTCGACCGCGCCGCCGACCTCGGCATTGCCTTCCAGCTCGCCAACATCGCCCGCGACATCGTCGAGGATGCCCGCGTCGGCCGGGTCTATCTTCCCTCAGACTGGCTGGAGGCAGAAGGCCTCGCCGATGCCGACCTCGCCGCGCCGCAGCACCGTCCCGCCCTCGCCCGCCTCGCGCACCGCCTCGCGACCATGGCCGATGAATACCGCCGCTCGGCCCGCATCGGCGCTGCCCGCCTGCCCTTCCGCAGCCGCTGGGCGGTGCTCTCGGCTAGCGGCATCTACGGGGAAATCGCCACCCGCGCCGCCGCCCTCGGCCCCCGCGCCTGGGACCAGCGGATCAGCACGTCGAAGGCCGAAAAGGCCGCGTTGGTGATGGAAGCCTTCTGGGAGGCGCTGTGGCCGGTCAGGCCCGTTCCGAGGAGCGGGCTGTGGACCCGCCCGAATGCCGTCGCCCCGGCAAAGGCCGGGGCCTTAGTCGACTAAGGCGCTTCCACCGTCAGAGGTCCGGGCCTCCGCCGGGACGACGGACTTGGAAAGACCCTTCGCGGCCCTCACTCGCGCCGCCGCACTGCGTTTGAGCGCCTGCTTCAGCGCGTCCACCGGGGGCGCGTAAAGGAAGCCATAGCTGACCGCCCCGTCGCGGCTTTCAACCGCGTGATGCAGCTTGTGGGCCTGCACGATCCGCTTGAAATAGGTCGATCGCGGGACGATCCGGTGCGGCAGGCGGCCATGCACGATGACATCGTGGAAACCGAAATAGATCACGCCATAGAAGGCGACCCCGGCACCGGTCCACGTCGCCCAGTCGCCCCACCCGCCGTTCAATCCGCCCCAGATCAGCAGGATCGACGGCAGCGCGAACACCACGGCGTAAAGGTCGTTGCGCTCGAACCAGCCGTCGCGCTCGCGGTGATGGCTTTCGTGCCACGCCCAGCCCCACTTCGAATGCATCACGAAGCGGTGCAGGACGTACGCGAAACCCTCCATCACGAGGACGGTGGCGGCGAACAGGAAAAGGCCGGCAAGCCAGGTCATGGGCGCGATATAGGGGGCCGGCGACCGGGCGTCACCCGGACCAATCGTCCTAGCCCCGTTCGGCGATGAACCGCATCAGTTCGGCCAGCGTGCTTTCCATCTGGTCCTGCATCTGGCTGACCAGCTCGTTCTCGCGCATGCCTTCATGGTCGAGCGGCTTGGAATAGCTGTCGCTGAAGGCCTTGAGGTCGCTTTCGTCGAACACCCCGCGCGCGACCAGCTTGGCCAGGATCACCAGCAGCCCGTTGGTATTGGCGATGGTCCCGGCGACCAGCGCCTCGTCCACCATCGACAATTGGGTCCGCTCTTCGCCCTCGGTCTCTTCTGCCTCGTCAGCCATGCCCTGCTTAGAGAAAAGCTGCGCGCCCCCGTCAATCGAGAAAGGCTTTGAGCGCGCTCCAGCGCCCTGCCTTCCCGGCGAACGGCAGCGTGTAGGCAGGGCTCGACGACGGCAAGTCGATCAGTTCCAGCCCCGTTCCCTTGAGCGCCCTGCGCCCGATCTTTGCCGCCGTTGCCCCATTGAACGCCACCGCCCGAAGCTCGGGCAGCCCGGCGACGAACCCGCGCAGGTCGCGTTCCTCTACTTCGCTGATCGCCTGGTCGAGGCTCCCCTCGCGCCGCGCCGCATGGATAACGTCCCACAGCGCGATCCTGCGCGTCAGCAGCCGCTCGACCCGCTGCGCATAATCCAGCGCAGCCAAGGGTTCGCCCAGCGCCTCGCCAAGCAGCCGCCAGAACTGGTTCTGGGGGTGCGCATAATAACGCGCCGCCTTGAGGGACGCTTCGCCCGGCAGGCTGCCGAGCACCAGCAGCCGGGCATCGGCGCGCATGATCGGCGGCAACCCCAGCTTCTTCGTCATTGCAAGCGCTGCGAAGCAATCCACATCACGCGCTGGATTGCTTCGCTACGCTCGCAATGACAAGGTTGGGGAAGATGCCCCGTCCCTTCCACCTTGCCGTCCTTGGCCTGCTCGCGCTTCTGCTGACCCGCAGCAGCCGTGATTGGACGAAACCCACCACGCTTCGTTAAAGGGCCCCATGGCTCCCGAGGACCTTCGCATCGCCCTTGTCTCGGGCAATTACAATTATGTGCGGGATGGCGCGAACCAGGCGTTGAACCGGCTGGTCGGCTTCCTGCTGCGCCAGGGCTGCAAGGTCCGCATTTATTCGCCGACCGTGCCCTATCCCGCCTTTGCGCCGACCGGGGACCTCGTCTCGCTGCCCTCGATCCCCGCGCCCGGCCGGCCCGAATATCGCATCCCGCTCGGCCTCACCCGCGCGGTCCGCAAGGATTTGGAGGAGTTCGCGCCCAACATCGTCCATATCGCCAGCCCCGACATCAGTTCGCACCGGGCGGTGAGCTGGGCCCGCGCGCGCAAGATCCCGGCGGTCGCCTCGGTCCATACCCGGTTCGAAACCTATCTTGCCTATTACCACCTCGAACTGCTCGAACCGAGCGTCCGGGCGCTGCTGCGCCGGCTATACCTGCGCTGCGACGCGCTGCTGGTCCCGGCCGAATCCACCGCCGCCGTGCTCCGCGCCCAGCGGATGAACCGCAACATCGCCATCTGGTCGCGCGGCGTCGACCGCACCCAGTTCAACCCCGAACGCCGAAGCCTCGAATGGCGCCGCAGCCTTGGCATCGGCGATGACGAACTGGTGGTCGCCTTCCTCGGCCGGATCGTCATGGAAAAAGGCCTCGACGTATTCGCCGCCGTCCATGACGAACTGGTCGCCGCCAACGTGCCGCACCGCGTGCTGATCATCGGTGAAGGCCCTGCCCGCCCGTGGTTCGAAAAGGCGCTGCCCGACGGTGTCTTCGTCGGCCACCAGGAAGGTCCCGACCTCGCCCGCGCCCTCGCCAGCGCCGACATCTTCCTCAATCCCTCGATCACCGAAACCTTCGGCAACGTCACGCTCGAAGCCATGGCCTGCGCCATGCCGGTGGTGGCCGCCGCCGCGACCGGCGCGACCAATCTCGTCCGTGACGGGGAAACGGGCACCCTCGCCGAACCGGGCGATATCCCCGCCCTTGCCGCCGCCATCGCCGCCTACGGTGCGGATCCCGACCTTCGCGCCCGCCACGGCGCCGCCGGGCTCGCCTTTGCCAAGACCCAGGATTGGGACGTCATCAACGGCGCGGTACTCAAGACCTACGCCCGCGCGATCGAACGCCGCGAACGCCTCCACCGCATCAAGGGCTGAACCCTCGCCGCGCTCCCAAGGCGTAGCTTCCCGAGCTTCAACCGATCTTCAGACTTGTGGGCTAGACCCTTGTCCCTCGGTCGGGGGAGAGGGCGAAACCATGGGTAACTGGCTGCTGCTTGGCTGGATCTTCGTCGTTCCGGCGCTGCTCGCGAAATTCGTCATCGGCGCCAGCTGGGCACAGGCCGGCTGCGCCGCCGCCCTCTGGTATATCGGTCTTTTCCTGGCGCTTGGCGGACCCAGCGTCCGCGCGGCCGAGGGCTTTGGCTGGACCATGATCCTCAGCATGTTCTTCGGCTGGGCGGCCGTTCCCGCCATCGCGCTCGTCCTGCGGCTTGCGCAGCTGCCCGATCGCTGGCTCGCCTAGCGCGGGCCCAGCCTCAGCCTTCGAGCTGGCGGGTCAGCAGGCGGATCGCCGCATCGATATCGGGATCGCTGGCACGCAGCTTCTCGATCTGCTTCACGGCATGGATCACCGTCGTATGGTCGCGCCCACCGAAGCGGCGGCCGATGTCGGGCAGCGACTTTGGCGTCAGCTGCTTGGACAGGTACATCGCCACCTGCCGCGGGCGGGCGACTTCGCGCGCGCGCCGAGCCGACACCATCTCGGCCTTGCGGATGCAATAATGGTCGGCGACACGGGTCTGGATCTCGTCGATGCTGATCCGGCGCTGGTTGGCGCGCAGGACGTTCGCCAGCACTTCCTCGACGAACGCGAGGTCGATCGTGCGCCCCGTCATCAGCGCATAGGCGCCGATCCGGTTGAGCGCCCCTTCGAGCTCGCGGATCGAATTGGTCAGCCGCCGCGCCAGGAAATCGACCACATTGTCGGGCATCGAAATGCCCGGCAGCAGCGCCAGCTTGGCCAGCAGGATATTGTAGCGAAGCTCGAGGTCGGCCGCATTGATGTCGGCGACCAGCCCCCAGCTCAGGCGCGACAGGATGCGCGGGGCGATCCCGTCCAGGTCCTGCGGCGCGCGGTCCGAGGTGATCACCAGCCGCTTACCGGCATTGATGATCTCGTTCATCGTGTGGAAGAATTCTTCCTGCGTCGATTCCTTGCCCGCGATGAACTGGACGTCGTCGATCAGCAGCAGGTCGGCGCTGCGAAGCCGCTGCTTGAAGCCGATCGTGTCGTTCTCGCGGATCGCGCGGACGAACTCGACCATGAACTTCTCGGCGCTCATCATCACGACCTGCGCGCCGGGATTGAGGTCGAGGAAGCGCTGGCCCAGCGCGTGCAGCAGGTGGGTCTTGCCGCGCCCGGTGCCGCCGTGGAGGAACAGCGGATTGAAAGTGACCGTCGGCGCTTCCGCAAGCGTCCTCGCGGCGGTCGCCGCAACCTCGTTCGCCTTGCCGACGACAAAGCTCGCGAAGCTGTAGCGCGGATCGAACGCCGGCCGCGGGTGGGCGGCTTCGGCGGCCTTGCGCTCCACCGGAAGCGGCTCCTCGTCGAGGATCAGCAGCGGCGCCGGCCTCGGCCCGCCCTCGCAGGCGACAATCCGCACGTCGCGGACGATCGGCAGCGTGGTCCGCCAGGCGAGCTGCAACCGCTCGCCGAAATGCCCGCGCACCCAGTCGGCCATGAACTGGCTCGGCATGATCAGCTCGAGGCTGCCCGAATCGGGATCGAAGTCGCCCAGCTCGGCGGGCTTCAGCCAGCCGTCGAAAGTGCGCGCGCCGCAATCACGGCGAAGGCCGGTGCGAATCGCGGCCCACGCGGCAGTCAGCGGCGAGCTATCACCGGCCTCGGCCAGCTCCGCGCCACCACCCTGTCCCGTCGCCAAGTTCGTACCATCCGCCTTCACGTCGCCCCGAGCCTCCATCATGTCCGCGCCGTCAGTGATCGCGCCGCAGGCAAGGGAAAGCGACCGCGCCGACCATAGTCGACGCGCCGGTTCCTTGCCTCGCGTGGATCCCCCCAGTGGAATCACTGCCGGAGGGGTTTTTTGGAGCATCCCGAGGCCACCTGACAACTGCACTTTTTTCACAAGAGTGAAATAAATGCGCTTGACAGGCATCTGTGAGGGGAAGCGCGATTAGCGGCGGTTTTCCGCCATTTTTTTGACGTCCGTCAGCAGAGGCGTCGCGCGAATCGCAGTAACAAAACAGTTTTTCGTCCGTAACGAAAAAGGCCGCCGGATTCGCATCCGGCGGCCTTTCAGAAACTGGACACGCTGAAGTGTCTTAACCGAGCGACGAAACCCGCTTCGTCAGGCGCGAGAACTTGCGCGAAGCGGTGTTCTTGTGAAGCACGCCGCGGGCGACTCCGCGGGCCAGCTCCGGCTGGGCCTGCTTGAGGGCTTCGGACGCCGCGCCCTTGTCGCCTGCCAGCAGCGCCGATTCGACGGCCTTGATGAAGGTCCGGATACGGCTGACGCGCGCGCCGTTGATTTCGGCGCGGCGGGTGTTGCGGCGGATGCGCTTCTTGGCTTGCGGCGTGTTCGCCATGGCTGGCTCGGTTCCCTAGTGATGCTGACAAAAAGAAAAGCGGCGCGGCCACTGGCGGCACGCACCGATTGGGCGCTCCCCTAACGCAGCGGCCCTGCATGGTCAACTCACAAGCGCTGGCGGCCTCGCCTCAGCGCTGACAGGCGGGGCAATACCAGGTCGACCGTCCGCCCTGCGCGAAGCGTTTCACCGTTCCGCCGCACGGGCAGGGCTCGCCTTCCCGGTCATAGACCGCGAAGCTCTTGCTGAAATAGCCAAGCTCGCCGTCGGGCTGGGCATAATCGCGCAGGGTCGATCCCCCCGCCTCGATCGCCTCGGCCAGCACTGCATGGATCGAGGGCACCAGCCGCTTCAGCCGCTCGAGGCTGACCTTGCCTGCCGCCCGCCTGGGGTTGATCCCGGCCCGGAACAGCGCCTCGCAGACATAGATGTTGCCCAGCCCCGCGACGATATTCTGGTCGAGCAGCATCAGCTTGATCGCCGCGCTTCGCCCCTCCAGCCGCCGCTTCAGTTCCTTGGCGGTCAGGTCGAACGGCTCGGGGCCGAGCGCCTTGAACGGTCCCCACTCGCCAAGCTCGGCCGTCCTCACCAGATCGACGCTCCCGAACCGCCGCGGGTCGTTCAGCACCAGCCGGTGCCCGTCGTCGGTCTCGATCGCCAGGTGATCGTGCGGCTCCTCCGCGCTCGGATCGATCCGCCACCGCCCGCTCATGCCGAGGTGGAACACCATCGTGTCGTCGCGGTCGGTATGGATTAGCCCATATTTGGCCCGCCGCCCGAGACCGGTGACGACCGCCCCCGTCAGCCGCTGGCCGAGGTCCTCGGGAAACGCGCGGCGCAAGTCTGCGCGGCGCGCCTCGACCCGCGTCAGGCGGCGACCGTCCAGCACGCGGGCCAGGCCGCGCACGGTGGTCTCGACTTCGGGAAGCTCGGGCATCTCGATGTCGTCATTGCGAGGAGCGCGGCGACGAAGCAATCCATTTCACCGCACCTCGAAGGACTGCATTGCCGCGCGGCTTCGCCGCTCGCAATGACGAACGCACCCCTTTTTCGCTGGTCCTGAGCGGAGGGCGAAGCGCGTAGTCGAAGGGCCCGCTCGCAAACGCGTCCTCGGCCCGCTAGAGCCCTCCCCCATGTCCGACCAACAACGTCCGCAGACCGTCAATTTCGGCGACCAGCTCGTCAGTCCGGAAGAAAAGACCCGCAAGGTGGGCGAGGTCTTCTCCTCGGTCGCCCGCCGCTACGACCTCATGAACGACCTCATGAGCGCGGGCATGCACCGGCTGTGGAAGGACCGCTTCGTCTCCCGCGTGAAGCCGCAGCCGCACGAACATATCCTCGACATGGCCGGCGGCACCGGGGACATCGCCTTCCGCATGGCCAAGCGCGGCGCCGCGGTCACCGTCAGCGACATCAACGCCGACATGCTCGGCGTCGGTGCCGAGCGGGCGGAAAAGCGCGGCATCGAAGGGCTCACCTGGTCGGTCCAGAACGCCGAAACCCTGGGCTTCGCCGATCGCAGCTTCGATGCCTACACCATCGCCTTCGGTATCCGGAACGTCACCGACATCCCCAAGGCGCTGCGCGAAGCCCACCGCGTGCTGAAGTTCGGCGGCCGCCTGTTCGTGCTCGAATTCTCGACCAGCGACTGGCCGGGCTTCGGCGAGGCCTATGACCTGTGGGCCGACAAGGCGATCCCCAAGATCGGCAAGGCGGTCACCAACGACGAGGCGAGCTACCGCTACCTCGTCGAAAGCATCCGCCGCTTTCCAAAGCCCTATGATTTCGAACGGATGATCGGCGAAGCGGGCTTCACCCGCACCCGTACCGAAACGCTGATGGGCGGCCTCGTCTGCATCTGGTCGGGGTGGAAGGCTTGAGTTCTTCGCTTACCCACCTCCTGCGCATCCTGCGCTGGGGCCGCACGCTCGCCCGCTACGGCGCGCTGCAGGGGATCGAACGCGATCCCCTCACCCCGCCCTTCGCGCGCCGCATCGTCAAGCTCGCCCGGTTCGGTCTCAGGCAGCCCGCCGAGCCCGACTATGCCGCTGCGCTCGAACAGCTCGGCCCCGCCGCGATCAAGTTCGGCCAGGCGCTCGCCACCCGTCCCGACCTCGTCGGGGAAAAGGCCGCGCACAATCTCTTCGCGCTTCAGGATTCGCTCCCGCCCGCACCCTTTCCGCTGATCCGCAAGGCGATCGAACAGGCGCTCGAAGCCCCGCTCGAGAGCCTGTTCAGCCAGTTCGACGAGACCCCGGTCGGCGCCGCCTCGATCGCCCAGGTCCACCGCGCGGTCACCACCGAAGGCCGCGAAGTCGCGGTCAAGGTCCTTCGCCCCGGCATCGAGGAAACCTTCGCCGAAGCGCTCGAAACCTACGAATGGGCCGCCGCCCATCTCGAAGCGCACGCCGGCGACGAGGTCCGCCGCCTCCGCCCCAAGACCGTCATCGCCCACTTTCGCCAGTGGACCCGGCGCGAACTCGACCTCCAGCGCGAGGCCGCCTCGGCCTCCGAACTGAAGGAGAACATGGTCGCCGAAGCCGGCTTCTACGTCCCCGAGATCGACTGGCGCCGCACCGCCCGCCGAGTCCTGACGCTCGAATGGCTCGACGGCATCAAGCTCTCCAAGCGCGACCTGCTGCTCGAGGCCGGGCACGACCCCCGCGCGCTCGCCAACATCCTCGTGAAAGCCTTCCTGCGCCAGGCGGTGATCGACGGTTTCTTCCACGCCGACCTTCACCAGGGCAATCTGTTCGCGCTCCCCGACGGCCGCCTCGCCGCGATCGATTTCGGGATCATGGGCCGCATCGACCGCCGCGCCCGGCGCTGGTTGGCGGAAATCCTCTACGGCCTCATCACCGGTAATTACGGCCGCGTCGCCGACATCCATTTCGAAGCGCAGTACGTCCCGCCGCATCATAACGCGGAGGAGTTCGCGACCGCGCTCCGGGCGGTGGGCGAGCCGATCCGCGGCCTTCCGGTCAAGGACATCAGCGTCGGGCGGATGCTCGAAGGCCTGTTCTCGATCACCCGCGACTTCGACATGCCGACCCAGCCGCACCTCCTGCTGCTGCAAAAGACGATGGTGATGGAAGAAGGCGTCGCGACCTTCCTCGATCCCGACATCAACATGTGGGAATCGGCCGAACCCTTCCTGCGCGAATGGATCCGCTCCGAACTCGGCCCCGAAGCCGCGCTCGCCGACCGGCTGGTGCAGTGGAAGCGCAGCCTCGAGAAGCTCCCCGACCTCATCGACCGCATCGACCATTATTACCCCGCCCCCGGCGGCGCCCCGCCCGAGCTTCCCGAGCTGGAAGTCGACGTGAGGCAGCTGCCACGGGCCGGCTGGCGCGACCTCCTCGTCGCGCTGCTCGGCGCCGGTGTCGGCGCGGCGGCGCTCTACTTCCTCGGCTGAACCCGGCCGATTGACGGGTCGGCGGCCCCGTCGCACGCTGCGGCCCCATGTCGCTGTTCGAAATGCTGTTCGCGCTGAGCTCGGTGATCCTGGGCCTTGCTCTCACCAACATCGCCGCCAGCCTGCACCGGCTGGCGCTGGCCGCGCGGCGGGTGCGCTGGGCGCCCGAACCACTGCTCCAGGCGCTGCTGATCACGGTGATCACGCTGCAGGTCTGGCTCGACCAATGGTATCTGCGTCACATCACCGAGCTCGTCTACGCCTCGGCCTCGTTGACCATCCTGCGGCTGATGACCCTCTACTTCGCCGCCGCCAGCTGCCTTCCCGAAGGCGACCTCATCGGCGAGGGGGAGGTCGATCTCAAAACTTATTATTACGACACCCGCCGGCTTAGCTACGGGGCGATGATCGTCGGCCTGTGGCTGTTCGCCCTGAACAACCTCCTCGCCGGCGGCCGCGACTGGATGGAATATCTCCAAGGCGTGGTGATCGGGCCGGCCATCTACGGCCTGCTCATCTGGACCCGCCGCCGCTGGGTCCACATCGCCGCCCTGCTGTTCGTGCTCGTCGTCTACGGCATCCCGACGATGCTGCTCACCATCAAGGCCTGAGCCTCGGGGAGACGGCGGCACCCCGGCCGCCATCTCCTCCTGGCAATGGTCAGCGCGAAGCGACCCGCGACCCGCTGCCCATCCGGCTCAGCACGTCCTTCAGCGCCGCGACGCGCTTGGCGGCGATCGGGTCGGCCGGCATCGCCAGCCCGCTCGCCAGCTGCCGCAGCCGCGCCGGCTGCTTGGCCGCAAGCCCGGCGCGAAGCTGAGCGATGGTCGCGGCCGGAAGGCTGCCCGAACGCTCCAGCTGGTCGACATAGGCCGCCGCCACCACCGGCACCGCGGGCCAGCTCACCGGCGCCTGCTGCTGCGGGTTGAAGCGGTTCTCGGGATAGACCGCCAGCGCCGCCGCCGCGATCTCGTTCTGGCTGAGCTGGGCCGACGGCTGCAGCGCCAGCACGTCCAGCCCGCGCGCGATCTCGGTCCCGTAGATCCGGCCCTTGTAGTAATAAGCCGACCAGAAGCCGCCCATCACCAGCTCGTCCTTGTAGACCGGCCCGCGGTCGAAATAGCCGATCTCGGTCGGCCGGCTGCTGTCGGTGAAATCGCTGATCGAGATGCCGCCCTGGTACCAGGCCTGGACGAACAGGTCGCGGCCCGGGACCGGGATGATCGACCCGTTGTGCGCGACGCAATTCTCCTGGCTCGTCTGTGCCGCCGGCAGCTTGTAGTGGTTGCGGAACCGAAGCCGCCCGCCCTCGATGTCGTAGATCGCGTTGGCGCCCCAGTTGGTGGGATCGCTGACCAGGCAGCGCGGCCGCCCGCCGCCGCCCCATTCATCGGTGAACAGCACCTTGGTGCCGTCATTGTTGAAGGTCGCCGAATGCCAGTAGGCGAAGGTCGGGTCGATCACCTGGTCGATCCGCTTGGGCTTGGCCGGATTGCTGATGTCGAGGAGGATTCCGTTGCCCGAACAGGCGCCCGCGGCGATCTTCGCGCTCGGGAAGACGGTGATGTCGTGGCACTGGTCGGTCTGCGCGGTGTCCTGCGTCCCGTCGCCGTGCGATCCGCCCGCCCACAGGCCCGAAATGCTCCCGCTCGCCGGGTCGGCGAACACCCGCGGGCGGTCGATGATCCGCGATGCCGCCGGGTTGGCGACCGGGATCTCGATCACGTCGATCGAGAACAGCGCCGACTGCATCGAGCCCGGGTCTGCGATGCAGCTCGGGATTTCCTGCGCGGAACGCACCCCCGCGGTGCCCGACACATAGACGATGATCTTGCCGTCGCGGCCCGGCCCCGACACCACGCTGTGGGTATGGCTGCCGCGGCAGGTCTGCACCGCGCCTACCTGGCGCGGCTGCTGGAGATTGGAGATATCGAAGATGCGGATGCCGCGGAAGCGTTCGGGGCTGACCGCTTCCTGCACGCCTTGCCGCCCGCAATCGAGCCGCCCGCGACCCTGCTCAACCGACATGATGAGGAGGTTGCCGACGATCGACAGGTCGCCCTGGCCGCCCGGGCAGATGGTCGAGCTGACCAGCGTTGGTGCCCCGCCATTGGGGCTCACCCGGTAAAGGTTGAAGCCGTGGTAGTTGCCCGTCGCCAGCACATCGCCCTGGAACGCCATGTCGGTCTGCGCAAAGCTCAGCAGCGGCGATCGTCCCGCGCCCTCGGGCGGCTTCTCGCCCTTTTTGACCAGCGCCGCGGCCGGAAGGTCGTAGGGGTTCCTGGGATCGAAGAAGCCGGTCGGCTTGGGCAGGGATGCGACCAGCGCGAGGCCCCTGATCGCCTGGCCCGCATCGCTGGTCCCAGCCTTGAGCGCGGTGCGCGGATCCTCCGACACCGTGCCGAGCAGCGCGGTCATCCGCTTGATCTCTTCCTGCTGCTCCTTGACCAGGTCGACCACGAACGCATTGAGCCCAGGGTCCGCCGCCGTCCCGCCGCGGCCGGTCAGCTCGTTCGCCATCCGCACCGCGCCGGCGTGGTGGCTGATCATCCGGGTCAGGAACAGGCGTTCGAACGCGATGCCCTTGGCGGCGCTCATCTCCTGCAGCTGCGCCGGGGTCGCCATGCCCATCCGGGTCATGTGCGACGCGTCCATCATCATGTGCGCGGCATGTTCGTTCGTCGTCGCCTGCGCGCGGTCGGAAAGCCACTTCTTCATCCACGCCATCTCGTCCGACTGGGTGGCGTCGATGCGCTTGGCCATCTGCAGGATTTCGGGCCGGTTGGTCCGTCCCGCGACCAGCGCGGTCATCTGCGTCGCCTGCGCGTGGTGCGGGATCATGTCCTGCAGGAAGCGGACGTCATAGGACGAGAAGCTGGTGTCGGCGATCTTGCTCGCGGTCACCGAATCGATGGTCCGGCTCGCCTGCCCCGGCGCTCCCGGCTGGACGATCGGCGCCCCTTGCGCGAGCGCGGTTGTCGACAGCATGGCGGCAAGGACGAAAACGGACGATCGCATGAAGCTCAACTCCCTGTTTGCTTGGGGAGGAGCCTAGCGCCGCTTTCGCCCTTGCCAAGAGCGAGCCTTCAACTCCCCGTCAAAGGCCCATTGCGTCGAGATCGGCCGCGCTGTGCCGCTCGGCCAATTGCTCGTTCTCGGGCCCATAGGTGCGGTTGACCGTCCACCCGCGCTTGACCGCACGGCGCTCCCACAACTGGTCGGCCCAGCGCTTGACGTTGGTATATTCGGCCGCGTTCAGGAACTCGTCCGCGCCCTCGTAGATGCGCCCGCGCACTACCGATCCGTACCAGGGGAAAATCGCCATGTCGGCGATGCTGTACTCGCGGCCGGCGACGAACTCGCTCTGCGCCAACCGCTGGTCGAGCACCGACAGCTGCCGCTTCACTTCCATCGTGTAGCGGTCGATCGCATATTCGAACTTGCGCGGGGCATAAGCGAAGAAATGCCCGAACCCGCCGCCCAGCAGCGGGGCCGATCCCATCTGCCAGAACAGCCAGCTCAGCATCTCCGACCGCTCCTCGCCCAGGAACGCTTCGAACTTCTCAGCAAGATAGAGCAGGATCGCGCCGCTTTCGAACAGGCGCTTCGGCGCGCCGCCCGACCGGTCGACCAGCGCGGGGATCTTGCTGTTGGGATTGATCCCGACGAAGCCCGACCCGAACTGATCGCCTTCCATGATGTCGATCCGCCACGCGTCATACTCCGCCCCGGCGTGGCCCGCCGCCAGCAGCTCCTCGAGCAGGATGGTAACCTTCTGCCCGTTGGGCGTGCCGAGGCTGTAGAGCTGCAGCGGATGGGTCCCGACCGGCAGTTCCTTCTCGTGGGTCGCCCCGGCGACCGGCCGGTTGATCGCCGCGAAGCGCCCTTCGGCGGGCTTGGGGGTCCATACCTTGGGCGGCACGTAATCGGTCATCTTGGGTGAACTCCCTGTTCCTTGTCGCCGCCACATGGGGGTGCCCGGCGCTCCGCCAAGGGGTCACTCCCATGTTCCTGCCTAGCAATGTAGGACTTCCCGTGGCATCGCCGCGGCACGATGCGGGCACGCGCTACCTCTTTCCCCGGCCACCGCCTTCACGGCACGGCAGACGGAGCGCACGGCGGAGGCGCTGACAGCGTCAACTTCGACAACTTCGCCGCGGCCCGGCCCCCGGCACCCCGTCAACTTCGACAACTTCGTAACCGCTGATGGCCCGGATCCTGCTTATCGTCGGCGGCGGAATCGCGGCGTTCAAGGCCGCCGAGCTGATCCGCCTCGCCCGCCGCTACGGCCATGAGGTGACGCCCGTCCTCACTGCCGGCGGCGCGCATTTCGTCACCCCGATGACGCTCGCCGCGCTGGCCGAAAGCCCGGTCTACACCTCGCTGTGGGACCTCAAGGACGAGACCGAGATGGGCCACATCCAGCTGAGCCGCGCGGCTGATCTGGTGCTGGTCTGCCCGGCGACCGCCGACCTTCTCGCCAGGATGGCGGCAGGCGTCGCCGACGACCTCGCCACCACCCTGCTCCTCGCGACCGACAAGCCCGTCTACGCCGCCCCGGCGATGAACGTCCGAATGTGGCAGCATGCCGCGACGATCGCCAATGTCGCCACCCTGCGGGCCCGCGGCGTCACCGTGATCGAACCGACCGAAGGCGCGATGGCCTGCGGCGAATATGGCCCCGGCCGCCTGCCCGAACCGGCGGAAATCCTCGCGCAGCTTCCGCTCACCCCAACCATCCCATTCGCCCCGAGCGAAGTCGAGGCACGCCCGGCAAAGGGCCCCTCGACGTCGCCCGGGGCGAATGGCGGGTTGGAAGGCAAGCACATCCTCGTCACCGCCGGCCCGACGCACGAGCCGATCGACCCGGTCCGCGTCATCGCCAACCGTTCCTCGGGCAAGCAGGGTTTCGCCATCGCCGCCGCCGCCGCCGCGCTCGGCGCCCGGGTGACGCTCGTCGCCGGCCCGGTCGCCCTTGCCACCCCGCCCGGCGTCGCCCGCATCGATGTCGAAACCGCCGACCAGATGCTCGCCGCGGTGGAAAGCGCGCTTCCCGCCGATGCCGCCATCCTCGTCGCCGCGGTCGCCGACTGGAAGGTCGCGGCCAGCCCGACCAAGCTCAAGAAGAGCGCCGGGCCGCCGCAACTCGCCTTTGCGCCCAATCCCGACATTCTCGCGACCCTCGGCGCCCATCCCGACCGACCGCGCCTGCTGGTCGGCTTCGCGGCCGAAACCGACGACCTCCTCGCCAATGCCGGGGCCAAGCGCACCGCCAAGCGGGCCGACTGGATCGTCGCCAACGACGTCTCGGGCGACGTGATGGGCGGCGCTTCGAACCACCTCCACCTCGTCACCGCCGCGGGTGTCGAGGACCTCGGGCAAGGCTCCAAGAAAGCCCTCGCCCGCACCCTCCTCCTTCGCATTGCCGAGACCTTTGCATGATCCGCATCCAGATTACCCGCCTGCCCCACGGCGAAGGCCTGCCGCTTCCCGCCTACGCCACCGCCCACGCCGCCGGCATGGACGTGGTATCGGCCGAAGACCTCGACCTTGCGCCCGGCCAGCGCCATGCGGTCGCCACCGGGCTGCGGATCGCCATTCCCGAAGGCTATGAAGTGCAGGTCCGCCCCCGCTCGGGCCTCGCGCTGAAACACGGCATCACCGTTCCCAACACGCCCGGCACCATCGACGCCGACTATCGCGGCGAACTGAAGGTCATCATGATCAACCACGGCAGCGAGCCCTTCCCGATCCGCCGCGGCGAACGCATCGCCCAGCTCGTCCCCGCCGCCGTCACGCAAGCCCAGTGGGAAGAAGTCGACGAACTCGACCAAACCGTCCGCGGCGAAGGCGGCTTCGGTTCGACTGGTCGCTAGGTTTCGTTTGTCCCGAGCGAATTCGAGGGACATCAGCGCAACGGTGCCTCGACGTCGCTCGGCACGAACGGAAGATTGAGTAGTGCTCTCCGACGAAGAACTCACCCGCTACGCGCGGCAGATCGTGCTTCCGCACCTTGGCGGGGCCGGCCAGCAGCGCCTCAAGGCGTCAAAGGTCGCGGTGGTCGGCGCCGGCGGCATCGGCGCTGCGGTCATTCCCGCGCTTGCCGGTGCGGGCATCGGCCGCCTCACCATCATCGATCCCGATGATGCGGACCTGTCCAACCTCCACCGCCAGCCGATCTACCGCTCGCGCGATGCCGGCGAACCCAAGGCCGCACTCGCCGCCCAGTTCGTCCGCCGGCTCAACCCCTTTGTCGAGGTCGCGGGCGTCGAACAGGCGATCACTCCTGCCAACGCCGCTGCGCTGCTGGCCAACCACGACCTCGTCATCGATGGCACCGACAATTTTGCGACCCGCCTCGGCGTCAGCGATGCCTGCGTCTCGCTCGGCCTCCCGCTCCTCAGCGCCGCCGCCGCGCAATGGCAGGGCCAGGTCGGGCTGTTCACCGGCCGTCCCTGCTACCGCTGCTTCGTCGGCGACGCCTTCGACACCGACGATTGCGACAATTGCGCGGAGCTTGGGGTCACCGGCGCGCTGACCGGGCTGGCCGGCAACTTCGCCGCCCTCCTCGCGCTTCGGTTCCTCGCGCAGGCCGGCGACGTCGTTCCCGGCACCGTGCACCTGATCGACGGGCTTGCCGCCACCCAGCGCCCGATCCGCATCGCCGCGGACCCGGGCTGCCGGGCGTGCGGCGCTACTTCTTCTTAGCCGCCGCCTTCTTCGGGGCTGCCTTCTTCTTGGCCGGGGCCTTCTTCTTGCCCTTGGCCGGCCCCTTGGCGGCCTTGGCATCGATCAGCGCCACCGCCTCGTCCAGCGTCACCGCCTTGGGGTCGGCCGACTTGGGCAAGGTCGCATGGGTCGTCCCGTCGGTGACATAAGGCCCGAACCGCCCTTCCATCACCTTCAGCTCCTTGGCGCTCTCGGGGTGAGCCCCCAGCACCGCCAGCGGCTCGCGCGCCGCCCCGCGCCCACGGCCGGCCCCGCTCGCCGCATCGGCCAGCTTGGCGACCGCGGCGTTCATCCCGGTCTCGAACACTTCGGCCGTGCTCGACAGCCGGGCATATTTACCCTGGTGCTGCAAGTACGGCCCGTAGCGCCCGATCGACGCGGTGATCATCTCGCCCGTCTCGGGATGCGCTCCGATCTCGCGCGGCAGGCTCAGCAGCTTCTTCGCCCAGTCGAGGTCGACCTGCACGTCCTTCGGGATCGAGGCGCGCTTGTCGCCCTGCTCGACATAAGGCCCGAACCGCCCGCTCTTCAGCAGGATGCCCTCGCCAAGGTCCGCTGGCTCGCCGCTCGACCCCGCATCCTCGCCGCCCTGCCCGAACTTGCGGGTGAACTTGCAGTCGGGATAGTTGGAACAGGCGACGAACGCCCCGAACTTGCCGCCACGCAGGCTCAACCGTCCCGTCCCGCACAAGGGGCACAGCCGCGGGTCGCTGCCGTCCGCCTTCTCGGGGAACAGCCAGGGCGACAGGAACTCGTCCAGCGCCGCCGTCACTTCCGACGGCTTCTGCTCCATCACCTCGCCCGCCTTGGGCTTGAAGTCGCGCCAGAAGGCCTCGAGCAGCTTAAGCCACTCGAGCCGCCCGCCCGACACGTCGTCCAGCTCCTCCTCGAGCTCGGCGGTGTAATCGTAGCTGACATATTTCTCGAAGAAGCGCTCGAGGAAGGCCGTCACCAGCCGTCCGCTCTCTTCCGGGATGAAGCGGTTCTTCTCCAGCCGGACGTATTCGCGGTCCTTCAGCGTCTGCAGCGTCGCGGCATAGGTCGACGGCCGCCCGATGCCGAGCTCCTCCAGCCTTTTCACCAGGCTCGCCTCCGAATAGCGCGGCGGCGGCTGGGTGAAGCTCTGCACCGCATCGACGCCCAGCTTCTCGGGCCGGTCGCCCTTGGCGAGGTGCGGCATCTTGGCGCCCTCCTCGTCCTCGGCCTTTTCATCGCGTCCTTCCTCGTAGAGCGCAAGGAAGCCCGGAAAGAGCGTCACCTGCCCCGTTGCGCGGAGCCGTGCCCGGTCGCTGGTCAGCTCGACGGTGGTCCGCTCCAGCCGCGCCGCCGCCATCTGGCTCGCCAGCGCGCGGTTCAGGACCAGTTCGTAGAGCCGGCCATGATCGCCGCTCGCCGCGCGTTCGCGGCTGAAGTCGGTCGGCCGGATCGCCTCGTGGGCTTCCTGCGCATTCTTCGCCTTGGAGGTATAGACCCGCGGCTTGTCGGGCAGGTGCTGCGCGCCGAACCGGTCGGCCACCGCCTTGCGCGCCGCGCTGATCGCCTCGCCGGCCATCTGCACGCCGTCGGTCCGCATGTATGTGATGAGGCCGTCCTCATACAGCTGCTGCGCCACCCGCATCGTATGGCTGGCCGAAAAGCCGAGCTTGCGCGCCGCTTCCTGCTGCAGGGTCGAGGTGGTGAAGGGCGGCGGCGGATTGCGGGTGAACGGCTTGGTCTCGACGCTCGCCACCGCGAAATGGCCCGCCTCGACCGCCTTCTTCGCCTCGGTCGCCGAGCCCTTGTCGCCAAGGCTCAGCTTGTCGAGCTTCTTGCCATCGAGCTCGATCAGCCGTGCGGTGAACTCCTGCCCGGACGCCGCAAAGCGCGCCGACACGGTCCAATATTCCTGCGCCCGGAAGCGCTCGATCTCGGCCTCGCGGTCGACGATCAGGCGCAGCGCGACCGACTGCACCCGGCCCGCGCTCTTGGCGCCGGGCAGCTTGCGCCAAAGGATCGGCGACAGGGTGAAGCCGACCAGATAATCCAGCGCGCGCCGCGCCCGATAGGCGTCGATAAGGTCGGTATCGAGCTCGCGCGGGGCGGCCATCGCCTCCAGCACCGCGGACTTGGTGATGGCATTGAAGGTCACCCGCCGCACGTCCTTGGGCAGCGCCTTGCGCTTGGCCAGCAGCTCGCGGACGTGCCAGCTGATCGCCTCGCCCTCGCGGTCGGGGTCGGTCGCGAGGATCAAGGTGTCGGACGCCTTGGCGGCATCGGCGATCGCCTTCACCTGCTTGGCCTTGTCGCCATAGACCTCCCAGTCCATCGCGAAATCCTCGTCCGGGTTCACCGACCCGTCCTTGGGCGGCAGGTCACGGACGTGGCCATAGCTCGCCAACACCTTGTGGCCCGGCCCCAGGTACTTCTCGATGGTCTTGGCCTTGGCCGGCGATTCAACAACGACAAGCTTCACTGGACCCGAACTCCCTCACGTATACGCACGAGGGTGGGGAGCCGGGTGGTAGCCCGTCAAGCGGTCAGTCGTAGCCGCACAGCCAATCTTGGCGCCCGATCCGCTTGCAGCCGTGGATGCGCTCGCCAGTCAGCCGCAGTTGTTCGGCTTGGCTCAGGTCCTTGGGATTGCCTTCCGCGTAGCGGATAATCTTCACTCCGCCGTCGGGGATGCCCTCCAGATAGGGGATGGAGGCGGCGCGGCCGGGCCCAGCCTTGCTCTGCGCGTCAGCCATCTCCTCGCTGCGCAAGGCCAGCGAGGATGCTGCAAGCAACCTGGGTGTGACCCCGACGAAGGTTTCGACGAACCAGAGCGAACCAAGCACCAGCGGTATCGCAACAGCCGCACGCCGCCGTTGGGGTGGGAGATGATCCTTGTGGCGAGCACTCGCCGCTCGGTCGATGGCGAATGCCAGGACGACGATCCAGAAGATCAGGTGCGGGATGGCGGCAAAGATCCAGTAGCGGTCGTACAGCTCTTTCCAGATCAGGTTGAGGAAGATGTAGATGGCCCCCAGCAGCAGGGCGAGCCGCTCCTCGGGCATGAGCCGGCTCAGCATCGCAAGCTCACCTTTCCGCCCGCGTGCCGGTCGATGCGCCCGGCCAGATCGAGTTCGAGCAGGACCAGCTGCACCGCGCCTGGCTCCAGCCCCGACAAGCGCACGATCTCGTCCACCGGTGCCGGCGAGGGGCCAAGCAGCTCCTCCACCCGCGCCCGCTCTGCCGAGTCCGGCTCGGCGCTGACCGGCACGTCGGGCGCATAGGAGAACAAGCCTCTCCCCGACCGCACTCCGCCCAGCCCCGGCCGAAGCGCTTCCATCACCTCGGCGGCATTCTGCACCAAAGTCGCGCCGTCACGGATCAGTCCGTTACAGCCCTGCGCACGCGGATCGAGCGGACTGCCCGGCATCGCCAGCACGTCGCGCCCCATCTCCGCCGCCAGCCGGGCGGTGATCAGCGATCCCGACCGCGGCGCCGCCTCCACCACCAGCGTCGCGGGGCACAGGCCGGCGATAATCCGATTGCGATAAGGGAAGTGCCGCGCCCGTGGCTCGGTGCCCGGCGGCATCTCGGCCAGCACCAGCCCCTGCTCGGCCACCGCGCGCTGAAGCCGCTCGTTCTCGGGTGGGTAGAAGATGTCGAGCCCGCCTGCGATCACCCCGATCGTCCCGCTCGCCAGCGCGCCTTCATGCGCAGCCGCATCGATCCCCCGGGCAAGGCCCGACACCACAACCACGCCTTCCCGGCCGAGATCATGGGCGATCCCCCGCGCGAACCGGCACGCCGCCGCGCTCGCATTGCGGGCCCCCACCATCGCGACGCTTGGTCGCTCGAGCAGCGACAGGTCGCCAAGCGCGGTCACCAGCGGCGGGGCATTGTCGGCCTCGGCCAGCAGCGGCGGGTAGAGCCCCTGCCCGATGCTGAGATAGCGCCCGCCAAGCGCCGTGACCCGCGCCATCTCCCGGCTCGCCTGCTCTTCGCTGCACAGCGCCGGCATCCGTCCGCCGCCCCGCGCCGCCAGGTCGGGCACCGCGCGCAGCGCCGCCTCCGCGCTGCCGAACCGGGCAAGCAATTGGCGAAAGGTGATGGGTCCGATGCTCTGGCTGCGGATCAGGCGGATCCGGGCGAGTAGGTCGGCCTCGCTCAAGCCTTCGACCGCCCCACGCGCGGTTCGCTGCCGGCGCGCAGGCGGGCGATGTTCTCGCGGTGCTTCCACAGCACCAGCAAAGTCAGGGCCGTCAGCAGCGGAAGCAGGTCCGACCGCTGCTGGGTCCAGGCGAACAGCGGCGCCGAGATCGCGGCAGCCATCCCGGCCAGCGAGGAAAAGCGCAGGACCAGGAGGAAGCCGATCCACATCGCGGCGTAGATGGCGGCGCCGGCCGGGAACAATGGGATCAGGACGCCAAGGTAGGTGGCGACCCCCTTGCCACCCCGAAACTTGAGCCAGAGCGGGTAGAGGTGCCCGATCATCGCCGCGCCTGCCGCCGCCACCTCGTGTGCCGGGAAATAGCGCTGAGCGATCAGCACCGCCGCGGTGCCCTTCAGCGCATCGAGGATCAGCGTTGCTGCCGCCAGCCCCTTGGACCCGGTGCGCAGCACGTTGGTCGCGCCGATATTCCCGCTGCCGATTTCCCTGATGTCGCCCTTGCCGAACAGGCGGGTGAGGACCAATCCGAAGGGGATCGATCCCAGCAGGTAACCAATCGCGAGGGCGGAAAGCAGAAACGATGACATTGCCGGATCAAGCCTAACAGCCCGCCGCGCCAGCGCAACTGCAAGGCGACGGTACCAGCCATCCGTAGTTTGCCGCGCTGGCTCGCCCCGCTAGGTTCTCGCCCATGATGCTCCAGCGCACGACCATCGCCGTTGACCGCCTGGACGCCGCCGTCGCGCGGCTGACGCCCAAAGAGCGCGAATGCCTCGAGCGCTGGCTGAGCCACGCCACTGCCAAGGAGATCGCGCTCGATCTCGGAATTACCCACCACGCGGTCGAGAAGCGCCTGAAGTCGGCCCGGGCCAAGCTCGGCGTGACCTCGACGCTCGACGCGGCGCGGCTGCTGGCGGCGGCACCGAGCTACGGTCCGACCGTATCCCACTCGCCGGAGGTGGCCTCGGACCAGGTCGCCGGGCAGGCCCCGGACATCGATCCGCCTGCCGTGCCCCGTGTCCGGCGAAACCTCGTGCGGATCGCAGCAGGAGTATCCGTCATGTCGATCATTGCTTTGTCCGCCCTCCTCCTTGCCGGCGCGCAGGCCCCCGGCACCGCGCCCCAGCCCGCCGCCGCCGCCGCGCCGCGGGTGTTCACGGTGACACGCTCCGCCAATCAGAAGGCCGAGCTCGAAAGCGCGCTGCAGGCAGCCTTTTCGGCGCTCGACCGCAACAACGACGGCACGATCGGCGGCACCGAGCTGACCGCCGCCAGGTTTCGCGTGCTGCGCATGGACGGGGCAGGGTCGGGCGCGAAACCCGAAGCGGACGGACTGCTCGGCCTCGACGCCGACAAGGACGGCCGAGTCACCCGCGACGAATTTCTCGCCGGCATGACGGCAATGAGCCGCCGCCCCGCCACCGGCGGCTGACCTCCCCATCGCGTCATTGCGAGCCGAAGGCGAAGCAATCCACCGCGCCACACGCGCCATGGATTGCTTCGTCGCTCGGTCCCCGCAATGACGCTCCGGTGAGCCCCGATGCCCCCATCCTCTTTTTCGATTCCGGCGTCGGGGGCCTCAGCGTCCTCGCCCCCACCCGTGCGCTGCTGCCCACCGCGCCGATCGTCTATGTCGCCGACAGTGCCGCCTTTCCCTACGGCACCCGCTCGGAGGCCGAGATCGCGGCCCGCGTCCCCACCCTGCTCGGCCGGCTGACCGAACGCTTCGCCCCGCGCCTTGCGGTGATCGCCTGCAACACCGCCTCGACCATCGCCCTGCCCTTTGTCCGCGCCGCGCTCGATATCCCGGTGGTCGGCACCGTCCCTGCGATCAAGCCCGCCGCCGAGTGCTCAAGGACCCGCGTGATCGGCGTGCTCGGTACCGAGGCGACCGTCCGCCAGCCTTATGTCGACGACCTCGCCGCCCGCTTCGCCGCAGACTGCACGGTCCTGCGCCATGGATCGGCCGAACTGGTCGGCCTTGCCGAGGCCAAGCTTGCCGGCGAACCGATCGATCCCGCCGCGGTCGCCGCCGCCGTCGCCCCGCTGACCGGGCGCGACATGGACGTGGTGGTGCTCGCCTGCACCCACTTCCCGCTCCTCGCCGAGGAACTGGCGACCGCGCTGCCCGGCGTGGCGCAGGTCGACGGCGGCCCCGGCATCGCCCGCCGCATCGCCCATCTCACCGCCGGTCAGCCATGGCCGGTTCAGCCGCCACCCGGCATCGCGGTGTTCACCGGGGTGGGACCAAATGTCACATTGGCGGCGGCGCTGGCGAGGCATAATCTCACCGACATCCGCCAGGTCTGAAATTTGCGAGTCGTTTGCATTGGCCTTGGCTTCGGCAATTGATTAAGGGCGCCGCAAGGCAAGAGGCACTCAAGCGTTGGACTACAACTCAGTCTTTCAGGCAGCGATCGATCGGCTGCACGACGAAGGCCGTTACCGGGTCTTCATCGACATCCTCCGCAACAAGGGCTCGTTCCCCAATGCGCGCTGCTTCGCCGGCCATAACGGCCCGAAGCCGATCACCGTGTGGTGTTCGAACGATTACCTCGGCATGGGCCAGCACCCGGCCGTGATCGCCGCCATGGAAGAAGCGCTGCACGATGTCGGCGCGGGCTCAGGCGGCACCCGCAACATCGGCGGCAACACCCATTATCACATCGCCCTCGAGGCCGAGCTTGCCGACCTTCATGGCAAGCAGTCCGCGCTGCTGTTCACTTCCGGCTACGTCTCGAACGAGGCCGCGCTCTCCACCCTCGGCAAGCTGCTTCCCGGCTGCGTGATCTTCTCGGACGAGCTCAACCACGCCTCGATGATCGCGGGGATCAAGAATTCGGGCTGCGAAAAGCGGATCTTCCGCCACAACGACCTCGCCCACCTCGAGGAGCTGCTCGAGGCCGAGGATCCGGCGACGCCCAAGCTGATCGCCTTTGAAAGCGTCTATTCGATGGACGGCGACGTCGCCCCGATCGAGGAGATCTGCGATCTTGCGGACCGCTACGGCGCGCTGACCTACCTCGATGAAGTCCATGCGGTCGGCATGTACGGCGCGCGCGGCGGCGGTATTTCGGAACGGGACGCGGTCGCCCAGCGGGTCACCATCATCGAAGGCACGCTCGGCAAGGCGTTCGGCGTGATGGGCGGCTACATCGCGGCCGACAAGAACATCGTCGACTGCATCCGCTCCTACGCACCGGGCTTCATCTTCACCACCTCGCTGTCGCCGGTGCTGGTCGCCGGCGCGCTCGCCAGCGTCCGCCACCTCAAGGCCAGCTCGCAGGAGCGCGAAGGCCAGCAGGCCGCCGCCGCCATGCTGAAGCGCAAGTTCGCCAACGCCGGCCTGCCGGTGATGGACAGCGTCACCCATATCGTGCCGCTGCTGGTCGGCTGTCCGGTCCGGGCCAAGCGGATCAGCGATATCCTGCTCGCCGAATACGGCTTCTACGTGCAGCCGATCAATTATCCGACCGTCCCCCGCGGGACCGAGCGCCTGCGCTTCACCCCCGGCCCGCAGCATGACGCGGCGATGCAGGACGAACTGACCGGCGCCCTGGTCGAAATCTGGGGCCGGCTGGAGATGCGCGAGGCGGCCTAGTCCTCCGTCGCCGCGGCGACCGTCACCGGATCAGCACCCACCCGCTCGTGGCGCAGCACAGCGCCAGCCCGGCGCTCAACGGTACGCGCAGCGTCATCCACCAACCCGGCGCCAGACCGCGCTGTACCAGCAAAGCGTCGACCGCCAGCGCCGCAATTAGCGCCGCGGCAAGCCCGAACAGCGCCGACGGCGGCTGGAACGAGAAGATCGCCGCCCACCCGGCCAGCGCGGGCAGCACCGCGATCGCCAGCAGCCCCCAGCCGGGCCGCTCCTGCCTGCTCGCAAACCCCCACCAGGATCCGCCGAGGAAACTGAGGATCACCGCGGCATAGGTCAGCACGAAGCCCGGCATAGACGGCGCGAACAAGCCAAGGTCGAGCAAGGCTCCGGCGGTCAGCGCCACCGGCGGGATCAGCCCCGCAAGGCCGAGCACAAGGGCAGGAAGGGGAATGCGCATCCTTGCAGCATGAAGCGGCGCCGGAACGAACGCCAGCCTGTCCTACAGGCCGCCTTTCCTGCTATGCTCCCACCATGTCAGCGGCCGCTCCCACCGTCATTCGCCCAGCCGGACCGGGCCGGATCCAAGCGACGAAGTGGACAAAGTGAAATTGAAGGCAGTTCTACTTTTTCACGGGTCCGCCCGCTGCTCCCCGGTGGCCTGTTTGAACCGGCCCTGCTAGGGCGCGCCCGTGACCATCGCCCTCGCCTCGGACCATGCGGGCTACGTCCTGAAGGACGAGCTTCGCGACTGGCTGCGCGAGGCGGGGCATGAGGTGCTCGACCTCGGCACCAACGGCCCCGAACGCGTCGACTATCCCCGCTTCGGCAGCCTGCTCGCCGAGGCGATCGCCGCCGGCAAGGCCGACCGTGGGATCGCTGTCTGCGGCTCGGGCATCGGCATCTCGATTGCCGTCAACCGCAATCCCGCCTGCCGCTGCGCCCTGGTCAACGAGCCGCTGTCAGCCGCCCTCGCCCGCGAACATAATGACGCCAACGTCCTCGCGCTCGGCGCCCGCCTGACCGGCATCGACCTTGCCAGGGCCTGTGTAACCGCCTTCCTCGACACCCCGTTCGCCGGTGGCCGCCACGCCGCCCGCGTCGACCAACTGTCCGCTCGCTCCGGAGACTGACCATGGCCACCGCCGCAAACCTCAACGACGTCCAGCCGCAGGGCTTCTTCACTCGCAACCTCGCCGACGCCGACGCGGCGGTCGCAGCGGCGATCAGCGATGAGCTCACCCGCGAGCAGACCCAGATCGAACTGATCGCGTCCGAAAACATCGTCAGCCGCGCCGTCCTCGAGGCGCAGGGCTCGGTGTTCACCAACAAATATGCCGAAGGCTATCCCGGCCGCCGCTATTATCAGGGCTGCCATCCGTCCGACGCGGTCGAAACGCTTGCGATCGAGCGCGCCAAGCAATTGTTCGGCTGCGGCTTCGCCAACGTCCAGCCGCACTCGGGCGCGCAGGCCAATGGCGCGGTCTTCCTCGCCCTGCTCCAGCCCGGCGACACCATCCTCGGGATGAGCCTCGCCGCCGGCGGCCACCTCACCCACGGCGCTCCGCCCGCCCAGTCGGGCAAGTGGTTCAACGCCATTCAATACGGCGTCCGCGAAGACGACCATCTGGTCGACTTCGACGAGGTCGAGCGCCTCGCCCTCGAACACAAGCCCAAGCTGATCATCGCCGGCGGCTCGGCCTATCCGCGCATCCTCGACTTCCCCCGCTTCCGGGCGATCGCCGACAAGGTCGGTGCCTATCTGATGGTCGATATGGCCCACTTCGCCGGCCTCGTCGCCGCGGGCGAGCACCCCTCGCCCTTCGGCCACGCCCATGTCGTCACCACCACCACCCACAAGACGTTGCGGGGGCCCCGCGGCGGCATGGTGATGACCAATGACGAAGCGATCGCCAAGAAGATCAACTCGGCGGTCTTCCCCGGCCTTCAGGGCGGCCCGCTGATGCATGTCATCGCCGCCAAGGCGGTCGCCTTCGGTGAAGCGCTGCAGCCCGACTTCAAGAGCTACGCCAAAGCCGTCATCGCCAACGCCCGTGCGCTGGCCGGTCGTCTGAAGGAGCGCGGCGCCGACCTCGTCGCCGGCGGCACCGACACGCACCTCGCCCTCGTCGACCTCCGTCCCCTCGGGATCACCGGCAAGGACGCCGATGAAAGCCTCGAGCGGGCCGGCATCACCTGCAACAAGAACGGCATTCCGTTCGACCCGCTACCGCCCTTGAAGACCAGCGGTATCCGCGTTGGCACGCCCGCCGGCACCACCCGCGGCTTTGGCGAAGCTGAATTCCGTGACATCGCCGACATGGTCGCCGACGTGCTCGACGGGCTCAAGGCCAATGGCGCGGACGGCAACGCCGCGGTCGAAGCCCAGGTGAACGAGCGTGTCCGCGCGCTTTGTGCGCGTTTCCCGATCTACCAGGACTGAGATGCGCTGCCCTTTCTGCGGTGACCAGGACAGCCAGGTGAAGGACAGCCGGTCGTCGGAAGACGGCGCGGCCATCCGCCGTCGCCGCCAGTGCGAAGGCTGCGGCGCCCGCTTCACCACCTTCGAACGCGTCCAGCTTCGCGACCTCGTCGTGATCAAGAAGGACGGCAGCCGCGAAGCCTTCGACCGTGCCAAGCTGGCCCGGGCGATCGGCTTTGCCAGCGCCAAGCGCGACATTCCGTTCGAGAAGATCGAACGGCTGGTGTCGGGCATCCAGCGCCAGCTCGAAACCAGTGGCGATGAAGTCCGCGCCGACATGATCGGCGAACGCGTGATGGCGGGTCTCAAGACGCTCGACCATGTCGCCTACATCCGCTTCGCCTCGATCTACCGCGACTTCTCCGAAGCCAGCGATTTCGCCGAGATCGCCGAGGAAGTCGGCGAGCCTGCCGACGAACTCCCCGCACCGCCGGGCAAGCTGCTGTGAGCGCGCCGCCGCCCGTCATCGTTCTCGTCCAGCCCCAGCTCGGACAGAATATCGGCAAGGCCGCTCGGGCGATGCTGAATTTCGGCCTGACCGAGATGCGCCTCGTCGCCCCGCGTGACGGGTGGCCCAATCCCGACGCCGGCCCGGCGGCAAGCGGCGCGGACCTTGTGCTCGAACGCGCGCAGGTGTTCGACACAGTCGCCGACGCCATCGCCGATTGCAGCCAGGTGTTCGCCTCCACCGTTCGCAAGCGCGATGTGGTGACTCCGGTGGTCGGCCCCGAGGAGATGGCCAGCGCCATTCATGCCCAGCCCGGCCGCTCGGCGATCCTGTTCGGGCCCGAACGCTCAGGGCTCGCGACCGAGGACGTGGTTCTCGCCAGCCACATCGTCACCGTCCCGATCAATCCCGAATTCGGCAGCCTCAACCTTGCGCAGGCCGTGATCCTCCTCGCCTACGAATGGTCGCGCGGGGTCGCGCTGGCCCAGCCGACCCGCTTTGAGGTCGAACCGCGCGCACCGCAGGCCGACGTCGAGGGACTGATTGGCCAGCTCGACGACTATCTCGTCAAGGTCGGCTATTTCCATCCGCCAGAACGGGCCAATGCCACCCGGCACACCATCCGGACCATCTTCAACAAGACCGGCTGGTCTGCGCGTGAAACCAAGGCGGTGCGCGGGATGATCCGCGCGATCGCTCAGCCGCGGGTGCGGTCGAACACGTCCAGCTCGTAGGCGATGGAGGCCTCGATCAGCTGTTCGTAGAGGCTCGCGACCAGATCCCGGTCGAGCCCGGCATCGTCCGCCGCCGCATCGACGTTGGCAAGCACTTCGGCCTTGCGCTTCTCGTCGCGCACGGCGGCCCGGCCCGGCTTGATCCGCGCCGCCGCTTCCATGTAGCCGAAGCGGAGGGCAAGCAGGTCCACGATCGCCTGGTCGACCTCGTCGACGCCGGCGCGGACCTCGGCCATGGTGGTGCAATCTTCGGGGTCGAGGGGTTCGCTCATGCGTGCGGCCATGCCGTCCCGCCTTGACCTTCGCAACCCCTGCCCGTAAGGGCGCGCCTTCGCAATTGGCTCCGCACTCCGGTGAAGCGGTGGCCCTGCCCTGATCCGTCAGACCAGCAGCGCGGCTCCGGAACACGACAGAAACGCAATTGAAGGAAATACAATGTCGAAGCGCTCCAGCGCCAAGTACAAGCTCGACCGCCGCATGGGCGAGAACGTCTTCGGACGTCCCAAGAGCCCGGTCAACAAGCGTGAATACGGCCCCGGCCAGCACGGTCAGCGCCGCAAGGGCAAGATGTCGGACTTCGGCATCCAGCTGCGCGCCAAGCAGAAGCTCAAGGGCTACTACGGCGACGTCACCGAGAAGCAGTTCAAGCAGACCTTCCAGCAGGCCAGCCGCATGAAGGGCGACGCCAGCCAGAACCTGATCGGCCTGCTCGAGCGCCGCCTCGACATGATCGTCTATCGCGCCAAGTTCGCGCCGACCATCTGGGCCGCCCGTCAGCTCGTCAGCCACAACCACATCCGCGTCAACGGCGTGAAGTGCAACATCGCCAGCCGCCGCATCAACGTCGGCGACGTGATCGAGCTCGGCCCGAAGGCGCAGGAAATGGCGCTGGTCATGGAAGCGCAGAGCCTGGCCGAGCGCGAGATCCCCGAATATGTCACGCCGGACGGTACCTCCAAGGTGACCTACACCCGCGTGCCGACCCTCGACGAGGTGCCCTATCCGGTCCGCATGGAACCGAACCTCGTGGTCGAATTCTACTCGCGCTAAAGCCCTTAACGCTTTCGCGACACGAGAGGGCGGTCCTGCGGGGCCGCCCTTTTGCGTTTACCCCCTCCTTGCTAGGCGCTTGCCCATGTCCTCCGCACTCCTGCCGCCGCCCGAATGGGCCCCGCACGCCGCCATGTGGATCGGCTTCCCGAGCGACCCGGAGCTGTGGGTCGACGACCTTGCCCCCGCGCAGGAGGAAGTGGCGGCGCTCGCCCGCGCGCTCCATGCCGATGGCAAGGGCGAGGAGATCATCCTCGTCGCCGCCGATCCGGATGCGGCCGCGCAGGCGCGCCGCCTCGCCCCCTTTGCGACGGTGATCGAGGAAGCGTTCGGCGACATCTGGCTGCGCGACACCGGTCCGATCGTCCTCGGTTCCGGCGCCGGACGCCGCGCGCAGGGCTTCGGCTTCAACGGCTGGGGCGGAAAGTATGACCTGCCGGGCGACGACAGCATCGGCGAGCGGCTGGCTGCCGCCGGCGCCCTGCCCTATGCCAAGGCCGACTGGATCCTTGAAGGCGGCGCGGTCGACGGGGACGGCAGCGGCCTGTTCGTCACCACCGAGCAATGCCTGCTCAATCCCAACCGCAACCCCGGCCTCTCCCGCCAGGCCGTCGAGGAGCGCCTTGCCCGCGACCTCGGCGCGACCCGCGTGCTGTGGCTGGGCGAGGGCCTGGCGAACGACCATACCGACGGCCACGTCGACAACCTCGCCCGGTTCGTGGCGCCCGGCCGCGTGGCGCTGCCCGAAGCGGCCGCGGACGACGATCCCAACGGAGCCGTCTATGCCGATGCCGCGGCGCGGATCGAGGCGGCGGGACTTGAGATCGTCCGCCTGCCTTCACCCGGGCGGATCGAGGCCGATGGCGACATCATCCCCGCAAGCTACATGAACTTCCTCATCGGCAATGCCGCAGTGGTCGTACCGCTTTATGGCAGCGCCAACGACGAGGCAGCGGTCGCGGCGGTCCAGGCGCTCTTTCCCGGGCGTCTTGCAGTGGGCCTGCGCGCCGACCACATCCTGACCGGCGGTGGCAGCTTCCACTGCATTTCCCAGCAGATCCCCGCCTGAGGACGTCCATGAGCAAGATCACAGTCGCGGCCCTCCAGCTCGAGCTTGGAGGCGACACCGCCACCAACATCGCCGCGGTCACCGAGCTGGTCCGCGAGGCCGCGGGCAAGGGCGCTCAGGTCGTGCTTCCGCCCGAACTGTTCGAAGGACCCTATTTCTGCCGGGTCGAGGACGAGGGGCTGTTCGAGACCGCCATGCCGACCGACCGGCACCCGAGTGTCCTGGCGATGCAGAAGCTCGCGGCAGAGCTTCGTATCTGGATCCCGACCAGCTTCTTCGAGCGCGACGGGCCGCATCATTACAACAGCCTGGCGATGGTGAACCCCGACGGGGCTGTCGCCGGCCTTTACCGCAAGAGCCACATCCCCGACGGCCCGGGCTACGAGGAGAAGTTCTACTTCCGCCCGGGGAACACCGGATTCAAGGTGTGGGACGGGCCCGAGGCGGAGAAGCTCGGCGTCGGCATCTGCTGGGACCAATGGTATCCCGAGACCGCGCGGGCGATGATGCTGATGGGCGCCGAGATCCTGTTCTACCCGACCGCGATTGGGACCGAACCGCACGACCCCGACCTCGACACCAGCCGGCTGTGGCGGCGGGCGATGATCGGCCATGCGGTGTCGAACGTCGTCCCGGTCGTCGCCGCGAACCGGATCGGCACCGAGGGCGGCCAGCGCTTCTATGGCCACAGCTTCATCTGCGATGAGCGCGGCGACCTGCTGGCGGAGTTCGGCGCGACCGAGACGGGCGTGCTGGTGGCGGAGCTCGACCTTGTCGCCGCCCGCCGTCACCGCGCCGCCTTCGGCTTCTTCCGCGACCGCCGACCCGAGCTTTACGGGCGGCTGGTGCAGGACATCTGACGCAGCGAAGTTGTCGAAGTTGACAGGGTCCGGGGGGTACGTCGCGAAGGTGTTCCTCCCGCGAGCCCTCCACTGGCCACGCACCTGACCGGCCAGGCAAGGTGGCAGTCGACAAATAGAAAGAGCCTGCAGCGAACCGATTTGGTTCTTGGAGCAGATCAATTCCTACATGGCAAGGCGGCGGAGCGAGGGAGTTGCCCCCGGCCCTCCCTTACCGGCTGACCGAGGCCATCGACGCGGCCGGGTAGCGGTCGCCCTGCGCAGCGCCGGCCGGAAGCGCGGCATCGATCCGGGCCAAGTCGTCGCCTGACAAATGGATTTCCAGCGCGCCGAGATTTTCCTCCAGATACTTGCGCCGCTTGGTGCCGGGGATGGGCACGACGTCCTCGCCCTGCGCGAGCACCCAGGCGAGGGCGAGCTGCGCGGGCGTGCAGCCCTTGTCCCCGGCGATGGCCGCGACGGCGGCGGCGAGGTCGAGATTGTTCTGGAACGCCTCGCCCTGGAAGCGCGGGTGGCTTCGCCGGCTGTCCCCTTCGACGAAATCGTCGGGCGACTTGATCTGCCCGGTGAGGAAGCCGCGACCGAGCGGGCTGTAGGGGACGAAGCCGATGCCGAGGTCGCGGCAGGTGGGCAGGATCTCGGCCTCGACGTCGCGGGTCCACAGCGAATATTCTGTCTGAAGCGCGGTGATGGGATGGACCGCATGGGCGCGGCGGATAGTGTCGGGCGCCGCTTCGGACAGGCCGAGGTGGCGGACCTTGCCGGCGGCCACGAGCTCAGCCATCGCGCCAACGGTATCCTCGATCGGCACCTCGGGATCGACCCGGTGCTGGTAGTAGAGGTCGATGACATCCAGGCCGAGCCGCTTGAGGCTGGCGTCGCACGCCGAGCGGACATAGTCGGGCCGGCCGTTGACGCCGAGGAAGGTGCCGTCTGGCGCGCGCATGTTGCCGAACTTGGTGGCGACGACGACCCATTCGGAGCGCTCGCGCACCACGCGGCCGACCAGCTCCTCGTTCTTGCCGGTGCCGTACATGTCGGCGGTGTCGAGGAAGTTGACGCCGAGATCGAGCGCGCGGTGGAGGGTCGCGACCGACTCTGCCTCGTCGCGATCGCCGTAGAAGTCGGACATCCCCATGCAGCCAAGGCCAAGGGCGGAGACCTGGAGGCCTTGGCGGCCGAGCGTGCGCATCTGCATGGGGGGATGATCCTTGTTGGCCACCGGGCGGCCGAATGGGGTGGAGAGGAAGCTCAACGGCCCGAGACGTGACCCGGTTTCCTGGCGAGCGGGCCTAAAGCTCCTTGCGCCAGTAGATGCTGTCGAACCACTGGCCGCCGATCAGCCAGGTCTTCTCCGCCCGCCCCGTCTCGACGAAGCCGTGGCGCTGGAGGAGGCGGATGCTGGCGGTGTTGCGGGGATCGGTATCGGCGGTGAGAAAGGCGCTGCCGCAGCGCTTCCGATGGGCGAGGAAGGCGGCGAGCGCTTCGCTGGCATAGCCCTTCCCCCAGTGCGCGGGGTCGAGGAGATAGCCGAAGTCGGGAAGCTGCCAGGCGCCCATCTTGCCGATGCATGCGCCATCCAGCGTGACGATGAAGTCGTCGTTGTTGTCGGGCGGATGGATCATGCTGCGGACCCAGTCGGCGGTCTGCCGAACGCTTTCGTGCGGCAGGGTCGACCAGTAACGCATGGCGGTCGGATCGCGCATGATGCGGTGCATCGCGGCGACGTCGTCGATCCGGGCGCGGCGAAGGACCAGCCGCTCGGTCTCGATCGCTTCAACCATTGCGCAATTCCACCGCGCGGGCGAACACCGTTTCGAACATCGCGGGCGTCAGGCGGCGGGTGTTCTGGTTGTAGCGGCTGGAATGGTAGGTGCCGAGCAGGATGCGGCCATCGGGCGCGGTGACCTCGCTGCCATGGCCGAACTTGGCATGGGCGAGCTTCAGGCCGAGCGCACGGGCAGCGGCGTCATGCGCGATCTTGCCCAGCGCGACCAGCACGCGGACTTTGGGCAGGCTGGCGAGCGCGGTTTCGAAATAAGGGCGGCAGGTGGCGATCTCGATCGGCTCGGGCTTGTTCTGCGGCGGCAGGCATTTGACCGCGTTGAGGATCAGCGCGCCGCGGATCTGCAGGTCGTCCGACGGATCGGCGCGATAGGTGCCGGTCGCCAGCCCGAACTTGAGCAAGGTCGCGTAGAGGAGGTCGCCAGCGAAATCGCCGGTGAAGGGCCGCCCGGTGCGGTTGGCGCCATGCTTGCCGGGCGCCATTCCGACCACCGCGAGCCACGCGCCGGGATCGCCCCAGGCGGGAACGGGCGCGTTCCACCAGTCGGGATGCTCCTCGCGGCAGGCTTGCCGCAGCGCGACCAGCCGCGGGCAAAGCGGGCAGTCGCGCGGCGCTTCAGCCTGCGGGACGGGAGAAGTGACGGGAGGCGGGTCGAACAGCATGATGTCCCCGTCATTGCGAGGTGCGCGCGGCGACGCAATCCATTCGCGCGCGCCGAGCGATGGATTGCGTCGCTCCGCTCGCAATGACAGGGGAGCGTAGGTGAACCACCTTTACGCCATCGCCATCGGTTCGAACCGCCCGCACGGTCGCCACGGCCGCCCTGCCGGCGTCGTCGCGGCGGCGATCGCCGAACTCGACCGCCTGTTCGACCTGTTCGACGCCGCGCCCCTGGTCCTCAATCCCGCCACCGGCGGGGCCGGGCGCGATTTTGCCAATTCGGTGGCGATCGTCGAAAGCCCGCTGTCGCCGCCGGCGATGCTGGCCGAACTGAAGGCGCTGGAGCGGCAGTTCGGGCGGCGACCGGGCAAGCGCTGGGGAGCGCGGGTGCTCGACCTCGACCTCCTTGCGTGGGACGGCGGGCGGTGGCGCGACCGGCGGCTGACCATCCCCCATGCGCGCCTCGAGGAGAGGCCCTTCATGCTCCTCCCGCTGGCCGCGATCGCCCCGCACTGGCGTCTGCGCGGTTCGCTTACCGTCCGCCAGCTCGCCGCGCGGCTTGGCAAGCGGCGCGTGAAGCCCTAACTGCGCCCTCGCGTGGGCCGTTAGCTCAGTCGGTAGAGCAGCTGACTTTTAATCAGCGGGTCGCTGGTTCGAACCCAGCACGGCTCACGCCATGCCGTTTCTCTCAGCTGAGTCCTTTGATGCGGCATCGACAGGCGATGCCTTGGTGGTTCGAACCCAGCACGGCTCACGCCATGCCGCTTCTCTCAGCTGAGTCCTTTGATGCGGCGCTTAGCCGCCAGTGGGCTTGCGATTATTCTCGGCCAGCTGGCCTGCACTGGCGGACGGCATCACGAAGCGGAGCTTCTTGGCGGCCATGTCGATGGTCAGGCTGTCGAAGGCCTGCAGCGCGTTCATTCCGAGCAGCAGCGCGGGCCGGTCGTCGATGCGCATCGCCTTGAAGGTGTGCGCTTCGGCAAAGGCGATCCCGAGGCCGGTCAAGGTGACGCCGCCGACATCAAGATGACCTGCGATCATGAAGCTTGCCGGGAGCGTCGAGCCCGTCACCGATCCCAGCGTCACCGGGCGCTCGTTCCGCAACAGACCACGGCGTTCGAGCGCACGGCGAAGCGCTTCGTTGCCGACCGAGACTTCGCTGCCCGTATCGAGGACGACCGTCAGACGCTGTCCGTCGAGCTGCGCTTCGGTGACGATCAGGCGGCCCTCCCGGCGGCGGGCTTCGACCACGATCGCATCGGCGTCGCGGGCACGCGGGCGATCGCGGCCCGACGGCGTGATCGACAGCAACTTGTCGCGAAAATCGAACCGCACCATCGCCGAGCGCAGGACGTCGGTGCCGAGGATCCCGTCCGCCCCCACATGTGCGGCGTCGAGCAGCGGCGCGTCGACATCGGGCAAGGTGCGGGTGGCGACCTGCATGCCCCGAATGGTGGCGGTAGTGACCCTGGTCGCGCCGGTGACGCTGTGCAGTACCGTCTCGCGCCCGGGGGGAAGCCGGAGCTTGGCCGCCATCTGCCGCGATACCGCGCTGCGGTCGGCCGCGGTATCGACGAGGAAGCGGAAGGGCCCCTGGCTGCCCACCGCGACCCCGACGGTCATGCGCAGGTCGGGAAGCGCGGTCAGTGGGAGCTTCTCATCCTCCGCGGTGCCGTCGCGCGCGGGGGCGGACGTCGCTTCGAGGCGGGTGACGGCCGGTCCGCCTGCAACCGGTTGGGGAGCAGCCTGGGTCATTCCGAGCACCGCGGCGGTCAGGGCCAGAATCATCGGCCATTCTCCCCATCATTACCAAGATGACACTATACCTCACCGATGCGGGGGCCAAGCGCGCGACGCAACCGATTGGTAACCCCCTGCCGATTACGACATTTTCGAAGGACTTGGCGCCTGCCCTCGTCGCCCGGGAGCTATAATGTGGATGAGATGCCCGTCGAGACGACCCTCTACTCCCTGAGCGAGCGAACCCCGTCGCCCGATGACCGGCGCGACGGCGAGCGGCACCTGACGCTGTTTCGCGTCGGCACCATGATCATCGACGGCCGCCGCGAGCTGTGCCTGATCAAGAACATCTCCGCGGGCGGGGCGATGCTCCGGCTCTACAGCGGAAGCATCGGCCTCGGGCAAAAGCTGACGGTGGAACTGAAGCACGGGCAACCGCTGGTCGGGAACGTCGCCTGGGTGCGCGAGCCCAATGTCGGCCTCGCCTTCGACAAGCCGGTCGATGTGGTCGCGATGCTCAGCCAGAGCGAGGACGGCCCGCGGCCGCGGATGCCGCGGATCGAGACCAGCTGCTTCTGCACGCTGCGCGAAGGCGCGAGCATGGTGCGCGCGCGGGCCTGCGACATCAGTCAGGGCGGCCTCAAGATCGAGACGACGCATGCCTTTGCCCGCAATGCCGAAGTGGTGGTGAGCCTGCCCGGCCTGCCCCCGCAGCCCGGCATCGTGCGCTGGGCGGTGGACGGGTCGGCCGGGGTGACCTTCAACCGCCTGCTTCCGCTCCCGCTGCTGATCGAGTGGCTGAAGGCAAGAAACGGATCGCGCGCCGCCTGAAGGCCGCGCACGGCGCCGGGCGCCAGCTAATCATTCAAGCAGTTCCAAAGCGTGGTGAGGTCAGTCCCCCCGGGGCGGCGCGATCTGCGGGACACCCCACACCGACTCGAGTGCCTTTTCGGCGCGGCTGAGCGGCTGCGGCGCAATTCCGGGCCGGCGGAAGGACGGAAGCACGCGCGGACGCGGCACCGGAACGTGGCGAAGCAGCGCTTCGGGCGACAGCGGCTCGTCGAACTGCAGGCCGGCACGGTTGCCGTTGACCCACACGACCTTGCCCTGCACCTGCAGCTCGCCCTTGCGGAAGCGGACATGACTGCCTTCGATCGGAAGCCCCGCGGCTTCGACCAGGGCACCTTCGGCCGACAGGTTTCGAAGCTTCACGTCAAGCGTACGACCATTGGCCTCCACCGAAGCGGTAAGGAGAACATTGGAGCGGCGCTGCCGCCGGTTCTGTACCGTGCTGCTTTCATCCATGATGTACCGGAACTAAGTCCCAGCGGTAAAAATTTGCTTTATCATGGCTCGATTTCGTTTTCCCGTGCCGGTCGCCTTCGCGATGGCGGTGGCGCTCTTCCTGCTGCTTGGCCTGGTCGGCGGCGCGGCGTCGCTGTTCGACGTGTCCGCGATCCGCGCGGCAGCGCCGTGGCGCGATGCCCATCCCCACGCGACCAGCGCGGTCATCCTGTTCACCAAGCTCGGCTATGCGCCCCCGCTGCTGACCATGGCCGCGCTTGGCGCCGGTTGGCTGGCATGGCGGCGGGAATGGGTCCGGCTGGTCGCGATGGGCGCGGCGGTGGTCGGCGGGCGGATCGGGATCGAGCTGATCAAGCTGATCGCCGACCGGCCGCGGCCGGGCTTTGAAGCGCATCCAGTCGATGTCCATTCGCAGAGCTTTCCGAGCGGCCATGCCGGCAACAGCATGCTGACCTTCCTGTCGCTCGCCCTGTTCGTCGCGCCCGAGCGGTGGCAGCGGCCGGCGGTCGCCGTGGCGGTGATCGCGTCGCTGGCGATGGGGGCGACCCGGCCGCTGCTTGGCGTCCACTGGCCGACCGACGTGCTTGCCGGGTGGCTCTACGGCGCGGCGCTGGTGATGCTGGCGTGGTGGTGGGTCAGGCGCCGCGACGCACGAAGCGCAGCATGAGGTTGTTGGCCGGCATGTCGCGGCGTTCGGCAAGGTCGAAGCCGGCGGCCGAGGCTTGGGCGGCAAAAGCGGTGAGTTCGCGCAGGCCGTAGGTCGGGTCGCGCTCCTTCAATTTCTGGTCGAAGGCGCGGTTGGAATAGACGAGCAGTTCGCCGTTCACCCGCCAAGGCCCATAGAGGATCAACGGCGCGCCGGGCGGAAGCAGCCGCGCGGCGCCGGCCAGGAGGCCCGTCGAGGCATCGGGCGGCGATATATGGACGAGGTTGATCGCCAGAACGGCCGCAGCCTCGGCAACCGGCCAGTCGGCGGCGCGGACGTCGAGGTGAAGCGCCGGGCGCAAATTGGGAGTCCCCTCCTCTTCGGCCCAGGCGTCGATCGACGCGCGGGCTTCGGGATCGGGGTCGGTCGGCTGCCAGTCGAGGCCGGGGAAGGCCGCGGCGAAGTGCAGCGCATGTTCGCCGGTGCCCGCGGCAACCTCCAGCACGAGGCCGTGAGCGGGCAGCCATTCGCGCAGCGCGGCGAGGATCGGATCGCGGTTGCGGGCCGCGGCGGGCGCTTCGCGCTTCACTTTGCGGCGCGGGCGACAGCGCGGGCGCGGCGTTCGCGAACGGCCAGCCAGAGGAACAGGCCAAGCGGTCCGGCAAGGAAGATGAGCAGGAGGAAGGGCACCTGCACCAGGCGCGAGAAGTCCTTGTTGTCCGCATCGCGCCCGACCCACAGCCCGACGAACAGGTCGAAGGCGAGATAATGGGTCCAGCCGACGACAATCCCCGCATCGGTCATGAACAGCTTGCGCAGGCCCGCTATCGTATAGTCCGAATAATCGAACGGGCCGGCGGCCGCCCCGGCGATGGCGCCCGGATCGACAACTTTGCCGACCAGCAGCACCAGCAGCACGGCATAGGTGAGGCAGAGCAGGCCGACGCCCGCGAACAGGATCAGGCTGTGGGTCAGCGGCCGGCGCGGCAGCAGCAGCAGCGCCGCCCAGCCAATGACGGCGACGAGATTGGTAAAGCCGAACAGCGATTGCCACATCATCGTTCGGACCTAGCGATCGCCGACCTCGCTCGGCGTCGGCGCTTCGCCGGCCGCGGGGACCGCTTCGCGCCAGGCGACCACCGGCTTTCTCGCGGCGAGCGTTTCGTCGAGGCGGCGCCGCGGGGCGTAGTTGGGTGCGGTCTTGAGGCTCTCGTCCCCGGCCCGTGCCCGCTCCGCGACGTGGCGAAGCGCGGCGATGAACTGGTCGAGCGCGGCCTTGCTCTCGGTCTCGGTCGGTTCAACCAGCATCGCGCCGTGGACAACCAGCGGGAAATACATGGTCATCGGGTGGAAACCCTCGTCGATCAGCGCCTTGGCGAGGTCGAGCGTGCTGATCCCTTCGCCAAAACCCTTATCGCTGAACAGCGCTTCGTGCATGCACGGCCCCGAATGGGCGAAGGGCGCGTCGAGCACGTCCTCGAGGCTCCGCAGGATGTAGTTGGCATTGAGCACCGCATCCTCGGCAACCTGCATCAGGCCATCGGCGCCATGGCTGAGGATATAGGCGAGCGCACGGGTGAACATGCCCATCTGGCCATGGAAGGCGGTCATCCGCCCGAAGCTTTGCAGGCGGCCACCGAAATGTTCGTCGGAGAAAGCGTCGGCCTGCTCCTCCTCGATCAGGTGGACGACGCCGTCGGCGGTCCTGGCGGTGTAGGGGAGCGGACCGAAGGGCGAGAGCGCTTCGGACAGCACCACCGGGCCCGAGCCCGGCCCGCCGCCTCCGTGGGGCGTCGAGAAAGTCTTGTGGAGGTTGATGTGCATCGCATCGACGCCAAGATCGCCCGGGCGGACCTTGCCGACGATCGCGTTGAAGTTGGCGCCGTCGCAATAAACGAAGCCGCCAGCGGCATGGACCGCGTCGCTGATCGCCTTCATGTCGGGTTCGAACAGCCCGCAGGTGTTGGGGTTGGTGATCATCACCGCGGCGACGTCCGGCCCCAGCCGCGCCTTCAGCGCCTCGAGATCGACCCGGCCGGCCTCGGTCGCGGGAATGTTCTCGACCCGGTAGCCGGCAAAGGCGGCGGTCGCAGGATTGGTGCCGTGCGCGCTTTCGGGAACCAGCACCACCGAGCGCGGATCGCCGCGGGCCTCGAGCGCGGCGCGGATGCACAGGATGCCGCACAATTCGCCGTGGGCGCCGGCCTTGGGGCTCATCGCCACGCCGTGCATGCCGGTCAGTTCGATCAGCCAGTGCGCGAGCGTGTTGATGAGTTCGAGCGCGCCGCTCACCGTTTCGCGCGGCGCGAGGGGGTGGATGTCGGCAAAGCCCGGCAACCGCGCGACCTTCTCGTTGAGGCGCGGGTTATGCTTCATGGTGCACGAGCCGAGCGGGAACAGGCCAAGGTCGATGGCGTAGTTCTGGCGCGACAGGCGGGTGTAGTGGCGGACCGTCTCGGGCTCAGTCAGTCCGGGCAGGCCGATCGGCGTGGAGCGGAGCAGGCCGCCCAGCGCGCTCTTGCTGCTGGCGGCCTGCACTTCGATGTCGACGCCGGTGGTGTCGCTGTCGCCGATCTCGAAGATCAGCGCTTCTTCCAGCATCAGCGCGCGATTGCCGGTCACGGTGCCGGTGTCGGTGAGGCCCTGGACGGGGCTCGAAGGCTTCCAGCCACTCTGGTTGATGGTCACTTGGCAATCTCCGTCAGCGCGTCGACGAGCGCATCCATGTCACTGTCCGTGGCCGTCTCGGTGACCGCCACCACGAGGCCGTTCCCGAGCGCTTCGGCATCGGGATAGAGCCGGCCGAGCGAGATGCCACCGAGGATCCCCTTTTCGACCATCTGGTGGACGGCAGGGCGGGCTTCGACCGGCAGTTCGAGGGTGAATTCGTTGAAGAACAGGTCGTTCACCAGCCGCACGCCGGGAATGGCGGCGAGCCGCTCGGCAAGGACGGCGGCGCGGGCGTGGTTGAGTTCGGCGAGCTGGCGGAGGCCCTTTTCGCCCAGCAGCGTCATGTGGATCGAAAAGGCCAGCGCGCACAGCCCCGAGTTGGTGCAAATGTTGCTGGTCGCCTTTTCGCGGCGGATGTGCTGCTCGCGGGTGGAGAGGGTCAGGACGAAGCCGCGGCGGCCGTCGGCGTCGATGGTCTCGCCGGCGATCCGTCCCGGCATCTGGCGGATATGCTTTTCGCGGCAGGCGAACAGGCCGACGTAGGGGCCGCCGAAGTTGAGGCCGACGCCGATCGACTGGCCTTCGCCGACCACGATGTCCGCGCCCATCTCGCCCGGGCTCTTGAGGAGGCCAAGGGCAACGGGCTCGGTCACGACCGCGATCAGCAGCGCGCCCTTTGCCTTGGCTGCGGCGGTAAGCTCGGACAGGTCGGCGACGCGGCCGAGGATGTCGGGATATTGGACGACCACCGCGCTGGTTTCACCGTCGATGCCCTCGATCAGCGCGGCGATGTCGGTTTCGGCGGTCAGCGCCGGGACCGAGGTTTCCAGCGTGTCGCCGGTGAACTTCGCCATCGTCTTGCAGACGCCGACATAATGCGGGTGGAGGCCCGAGGAGATGATCGTCTTGGTCCGGCGGGTGATCCGGCGGGCCATGCCGATCGCTTCCCAGCAGGCGGTCGAGCCGTCATACATCGACGCGTTGGCGACCTCGCAGCCGAACAGGCGCGCGACCTGGCTCTGGAATTCGAACAGCACCTGCAACGTGCCCTGCGCGATTTCGGGCTGGTAGGGGGTGTAGGCGGTCAGGAACTCGCCGCGCTGGATCAGGTGATCGACGCTGGCCGGGATGTGATGCTTGTAGGCGCCGCAGCCGAGGAAGAAGGGCGCGTCGGACGCCGGCACGTTCTTGCGGGCAAGCGCGGTCAGCTGGCGTTCCACCGACAGTTCGGAGGCGTGCAGCGGGAGGCCATGGATCGGCCCGTCGAGCCGCGCCTCCTCGGGAACGTCGCGGAACAGTTCGTCGACATTCGCCGCGCCGATGGTGGCGAGCATCTCCGTGCGGTCGGTTTCGGATAGGGGAAGATAGCGCATCAGGGCTTTCTCATGGTGAAGCGGAGGCGGACGTAGTCGGCGGTTGTCGATCCGTGGCGGCGGGCGACGGCGGCGGCGATGGCGGGGCGCTGGTCGTCGGGGACGCCCGCCCGGTCGAGCCAGCCCTTGCGGAAGGTCAGGACCCAGCCTTCGACACCATGGTCGAGCGGGGTCGGGCGCTCGATCAACTCGGCATCGACGTCGCGGAAGCCGACCAGTTCGTAGAGGTCGGTGAATTCCTGCGGGGTCGGGTACCAGTTGGCGGCATAGGTCGGCGGGCCGAAGCCGCGCGCGACCAGCTCGTCGTCGAGGTGGCGGCGAAGCGCGGCGAGATTGCCGTGGCCGCCCATTTCGCCAACGAAGCGTCCGCCGGGTTTCAGCGCGAACCAGATGGCGCGGGCGGCGCGTTCCTTGGCCAGCACCCAATGCAGGGTGGCGTTGGAAAAGGCGGCGTCGAACGCTTCGGCGAACTTGAGGTCGGCCGCGTCCATCAGCCGGGCATCGAGCCCCTTGGCCTTGGCCGCGCCGATCATCGACAGGCTGTTGTCGATCCCGACCACTTCGGCGCCCGCGTCCTTGATGCGCAGCGTCAGGGTCCCGTCACCGCAGCCAATGTCGAGGATCGCCTCCCCCGGCTGGGGCGCGAGAAGGCGGAGCGCCGCCTCGCCCAGCGCGGGCACGAAGCCGCCCACGCGGGCGTAATCGGCAGCGTCCCAGCTGGAGGTGGAGAGGGTGTCGGTCATGACATCTTACCCAACCCATCGTTCGTGCTGAGCGCGGTCGAAGCACGCTTGCGCAAACGCCCTTCGACTTCGCTCAGGGCGAACGAGGCTGGGAGATGACTCAAAGCGTCGCCACCCATTCGCGATAGGCGTTCTCGTCCATCAGGCCGTCGAGCTCGGACGGATCGCTGAGGCGCAGCTTGAAGAACCAGCCCTCGCCTTCGGGGTCGGTGTTGATGACCGAGGGATCGTCGGCGATCGCCTGGTTGGCTTCGAGCACTTCGCCCGAGGCCGGGGCATAGACGTCGCTGGCGGCCTTGACCGATTCGACCACCGCGGCCTCACCGCCCTTGTCGAGCGTCTTTCCCGCTTCGGGCGCCTCGGCAAAGACAATGTCGCCGAGCTGGCTTTGCGCGTGATCGGTGATCCCGACAGTGGCGGTGTCGCCTTCGACCCGGATCCACTCATGTTCCTTGGTGAAGTGCAGGCTCATCTATGCTTTCCCCTTGCGATGGTAACGGTGCGGAACGAACGGCAGCGCCGTGACGGTCCCGCGGAACAGCTTGCCGCGCTGCTCGAGCGTCAGGGCCGAGCCGGGCGCGCCGAGCGCGGTGGCGACGAACCCCATGCCGATCGGCGCTTCGAGGCTGGGCGAGAAGCCGCCGCTGGTGACCCGGCCGACCTCATTGCCTTCGACATCGAGGATCCGCGCGCCCTCGCGGACCGGCTGGCGGCCTTCGACGGTGAAGCCGATGCGCTTGCTGACCGCGCCCTGCTCGAGTTCGGCGAGGATGCGGTCGGCGCCGGCAAAGCCGCCGTCGGTGCGGCGGCGCTTGTTGATCGCGAACAACAGGTCGGCGGTAACCGGCGTGGTCTGCTCGTCGAGGTCGTGGCCATAGAGCGGCAGGCCCGCTTCGAGCCGCAGCGAGTCGCGCGCGCCAAGCCCGATCGGGCGGACCCGTTCGTCGGACAGCAACAGGTCGGCAACGGCTTCGGCGGCCGCGGCGGGAAGCGAGATCTCCACCCCGTCCTCGCCGGTATAGCCCGAGCGGCTGATCCACGCCTCGGTGCCGCCAAGGGCGAAGGCGCCGGCCTGCATGAAGGACAGGTCGGCGACGCCGGGTGCGTGGGCGGCGATCACCGCGACCGCGTCGGGCCCCTGCAGCGCGAGCAGGGCCTGGTCCTCGAGGTAGGTGAAAGTGACGCCAGCGGCGTCGAGCACCGCCATGTCGCCGACCTTGGTCGCGCCGTTCACGACCATGTACCAGCCGTCGGCACGCTTAGTGATCATCAGGTCGTCGACGATCCCGCCGGTCTGGTTGAGCAGCAGGCTGTATTTGGGCCGCGCTTCGTTCATCGCGAGGAGGTCGGCCGGAAGCAGTTTCTCCAGCGCCTCGGCCTGATCGAGGGGGATCAGCAACTGGCCCATGTGGCTGACATCGAACAGCCCGGCGTGGATGCGGGTCCAGCGGTGTTCGGCGATGATGCCTTCGTACTGGACGGGCATGTGATAGCCGGCGAACGGCACCATCCGTCCGCTACGGGCGCGGTGCCAGGCGTCGAGCGGCAGGGTCTGAAGATCGAGGTCGAGCACGTCAGCCAAGGAACACTCCCAAAGGTTCGCGCCCCCCTCCCGTCAGCCGGTCGGCATGAGCATCAAGCGAACCCCCGTCTGTCCCTGTCGACCTGAGAGCTTTCCCTTGGCGCCGATGCGCGCAAGGTTACCCCTTCGGCGGCCGCAACCCGGAGGGGCACGGCACTTTCCAGACAGCCTCGACCACGCGCGGTCCTTTTGCCTGAGAGATTCCGGGGGCGGTTGCTCCTTCGGCGCCCTGGTCGAGCCAGGGCCTCTCCCGCGCGAGTCGCCCGGCGTTGCCGCCGGACTGGCTGCTCCCGGCTCTAGGGGGGCGGCATCCCAAGTCAACGCGACTTCAGGTCAGGTGTGAAGATTCCACGTGGGGGCGAGACGAAGTCGTGTTAGCCTCCGCCCTGCGTCTTCAATGGGGGTTGTCCGATGCGCTTCAAGAAACTGCTGCTTGCGTCCGTGCTTGGCCTGGCAATCGCGACGCCGGCGGCGGCCGATACCGTTTGCGAGTGGATGGATTTCGCCCGCAAGGCGCTGCCGCAGGGGAGTGGAGGGTCGCCCCTCGTCACCGCCGTTCGCACCGGCGAGGGCGATCATTTGATGACCAAGGCCGCGCTGGCGATGTTCGAGGCGGTCAATGCGATCGACCACCGCTACCGCAGCTATGTCGACATGCCCATGAAGAGCGCTTCGGCCGACCAGCAGGTGGCGGGGATCACCGCGGTCTACACCGTGCTGAGCGCGCAGCCCGGGGTCAACAAGACCGACCTCGACGGCAATTATGCCCTGGCCATGGCCGGCGTGCCCGAGGGCGCGGCGAAGAGCGACGCGATCGCCATTGGCAAGGCGGCCGCGGAGGCGGTGCTGAAAATCGGTGACCTGGCGCCGGCCAGAACCCTCCCCGCCTACCGCCCCGTGACGACGCCCGGTCAATGGGTCCCGACCGCGCTTCCCTTCGGAATGAACCAGATGCCGGCCTATCGTCCGTGGCTTCTCAAGAGCGCGCAAGAGGTCCGCCCCGGCCCGCCGCCGGCCCTGACCAGCGAGCGCTATGCCCGCGACTTCAACGAAGTGAAGAAGATGGGCGCGCGCGACAGCAAGGACCGCAGCCAGGTCGAAACGCTGATGGCGCGCTATCGAATCACCCCCGAGGATTTGCCGGCCCTGCGCAACGTCACCGACCGCGACGGCCGTTCGATGGTCGACAATGCGCGGCTGTTCGCCCTGTACGGGATGATGCAGGACGACCTTGGCATCGCCTACATGGACTCCAAGCTGCACTACAGCTTCTGGCGGCCGATCACCGCCATCCGCAACGCCGACAAGGATGGCAATCCGGCGACCGAGATGGACCCGAACTGGCTGCCGCTCATGAACACCCCCAACCACGGCGAATATCCGTGCGGGCATTGCATGAACGCGGGCGCGGTGGCCGAACTGATGACCAGGCTCGGCGGCGCAAAGCCGGCGTGGGGCGTGCGCATCGGCTCCTCGTCCATCCCGTCGTCAGCGGTGCAGGTGCTGCCGGACTGGAACGAATGGGCGCGGCAGGTCAGCTATTCGCGCACCCTTGGCGGGGTCCATTACCGCTTCAGCAACGAGGCGGGCGAGCAGATTGGCCGCAACCTTGCGCGGCTGACGCTCGAACGGGTGCTCCAGCCGCTCGCCCCCGCAGAGGTGCGGCCGGCGTCCTGATCGCAGCGGCGGCCTAGCGGGTGGCGTTGTAGCGGAGCTGGTCCGGGGTCAGCTGGAAGCCGATCAGCTGCTCGTAGGTTGCGCGGGCGACGGCTTCGCGCACCTTGGGATCGCTCAAGGGGTCGACCGCCGCGTCGGGGTCCCCGGGCTTGCGCTCACGGGTCAGCTCACGCTGGATGTCGGCCGGCAGCGCCACCGATGCGCGATTGATGCGGGTGGTTGTCTGGCTGCTGGTCTGGGCGCGGATCTGTCCGGCCGGGAAGTCGAGCGCGACCGCGCCGACCTTCTTGGCGGTGATGTTGGTCCCGCCCTGCACGGCCACCGCGAAATAAGGAAGCACGACCTGCCGGGCCGGGCCGGCGTCGCGGCGGGTGGCCAGCACGTCGAAGGTCGCGGTGCTGACGACGTTTGCCGCATCTTCCGAACAGGTGACGCGGATATTGGTGATGGTCGCCACCACGTCGATCGCGCGGGCTTCGCGGCTGTTGGCCGGATCGAACAGGGTAATGTCCCCGGTCGCGGCGGGGATCGCCACCTGCGGGCAGCCGGTGCGGGTGACGTAGACGCCGGTGTCGGTCAGTGTCCCGTCGCGGGCACAGCCGGCGGCGAGCAGGGCGAGCAGGGCGGCGGCAGGGGCGGCACGGCGAACGATGGTCATGGGGCAAGGCTCATAGGAAGCCCCTTCTCGGCAGGCAAGCGATGGCTTACATGGCCGCCATGCAAGACGGCGCCAGTCCCCTTCACCTGATCATCGCCGCACCGCGCGGTTTCTGCGCCGGCGTGGAGCGGGCGATCCGCATCGTCGAGCTCGCGCTCGAGCGTTATGGCGCGCCGGTCTATGTCCGGCACGAGATCGTCCACAACAAATATGTGGTCGACCGGCTGCGGGCGATGGGCGCGGTGTTCGTCAAGGAAGTGAGCGAGGTGCCGGACGGCGTGCCGGTGGTCTTTTCTGCCCACGGCGTGCCCAAGACGGTGCCGGCCGAAGCGCAGGACCGCGGGCTCGATTATCTCGACGCGACCTGCCCGCTGGTCAGCAAGGTGCACCGCCAGGCGCAGCGGCTGATCGAGGCCGGGCGTCACATCCTCTTCATCGGTCACGCCGGCCATCCCGAGGTGATCGGCACCTTCGGGCAGGTCCCGCCGGGGTCGATGACCCTGGTCGAGACCGAGGAAGACGTGCCGCTGCTGAACGTCGCGGATCCCGACAACCTTGCGTTCCTGACCCAGACCACGCTGTCGGTGGACGATACCGCCGCGATCGTCGCCGCGCTTCACCAGCGATTTCCCTCGATCAAGGCGCCGCGCGGCGAGGACATCTGCTACGCGACCTCCAATCGGCAGTCGGCGGTCAAGGCGATCGTTCCGCGGGTCGAGAAGATGCTGGTGATCGGCGCGCCCAACAGCTCCAATTCGCTGCGCCTCGCCGAAGTCGCCGAGCGTGAGGGCGTGCCGGCGCGGCTGATCCAGCGCGCGGTGGAAATAGACTGGGACTGGCTCGGCTCCCCGCGCACGGTTGGCCTGACCGCCGGCGCGTCGGCGCCCGAAGTGCTGGTCGAGGAAGTGATCGAGGCCCTGTCCGAGCGCTTCGCGCTGACCATGGAAGAGCAGGACCACGTGCCTGAGGGCCTGACCTTCAAGCTGCCGCGCGAACTGGTCGCCTAGCAAATCGTCATCGCGGGCGAAGCGAAGCAATCCATGGATTGCTTCGTCGCTGCGCTCCTCGCAATGACGCCTGCGATGACTAGCGAACTTCCCAAGGTCGAGATGTTCACCGACGGCGCCTGCAAGGGCAATCCGGGCCCTGGCGGCTGGGGCGTGCTGATCCGCATGGGCGCGCGCGAGAAGGAATTGTCGGGGGCCGAGAACCCCACCACCAACAACCGCATGGAGCTGATGGCGGCGATCAAGGGGCTGGAGGCGCTGACCCGCCCATGCCGCGTGACGCTTTCGACCGACAGCATGTACGTCAAGGACGGCATCACCAAGTGGGTCCACAACTGGCGCCGCAACGGCTGGCACACGGCCGCCAAAAAGCCGGTCAAGAATGCCGAGCTGTGGCAGGCGCTGTGCGCGGCGGTCGAGCCGCATCAGATCGACTGGAAATGGGTAAAGGGCCACGCCGGCCACGAGGAGAATGAGCGGGTCGACCAGCTCGCCTGCGCCGCGGCGGAAGGCGTGCGCGGCTAATCGGCCCGGGCGAATCGTGCCGGATCGTAGACTTTGGGATCGACACCCGCCGGAATCTCGCCTTCGCCGAGCAATAGGGCGGCACCGAGCAGGGCTGCGGCAGGGGCGGTCTGGATTCCGAATCCGCCCTGCCCCACGCACCAGAAGAAGCTCGGGCAATCGGGCGCGAAGCCGATCGCGGGCACGCGGTCGGGGGTGAAGGTCCTGAGCCCGGCCCAGCGCCGCTCTACCGCCTCGACCGGCCAGTCGACGACCTGGCCGAACCGGTCGATCGCGGTCGCGACGTCGATTTCCTCCGGCGCCGCGTCGCAGGGCGCGCAATCGATCTCGTCGTGCGGGCTGAGCCAGATCGAACGGTCGCCCTCGCCCTTGAAATAAAAGCTGCCGTCGGCGCCGACCACCAGCGGCAAGTGCCTGAGGCCCGATCGGCCTACGCGCAGCTGCACCATCGTCCGGCGCTTGGGCGACAAGCCTAGCGGGGCGATTCCGCACGCTTCGGCGACCCCGTCACCCCAGGCGCCGGCAGCATTCGCGATGACGTCGGCGATAAGCTGGGTGCCGTCTTCGAGGCGCACCACCCAGCTTGCGTCCGCCTGCCGCTCGGCACCGGCGAAGCGGGCGTCGGTGCGGACCTCCGCCCCGGCCCGCCGCGCCGCCGCCAGATAGTCGCCATGCAGCCGGGCGACGTCGATGTCGGCGAGCGCGGGTTCCTCGGCGCCGTGGGTCCAGATCGGAGCGATCCCGGGGAGCCGCCGCTCGAGCTCCGCGCGATCGAGCGGGACTGCCGCCACGCCCTCGACGAGGTCGATCGGCTCGCCCGCGCGGGCAAGGTGAATCGCGCTGCGCGGCGAGAGATAGCCGCCCTCGTCGAGCAGCGGCCGGCTGGCCCGGCTGAGCGGCGCGATCAGCGGTCCGCCATATCCTTCGTGCCAGAAAGCGGCCGAGCGACCGGTGCTGTGATAGCCAGGCTGGCTTTCCGCCTCGATCAGCAGGGTTTGCCGCCGGCCCGCCACCGCCGCGGCAAGGCTCGCGCCCGCAATCCCTCCACCGACGATCAGAAGCTCGACCCTGGTCATGACAGCGGCCGGTTAGGCGCTCCGGGCCCTGCCCGTCCAGTGCCGGAGGGCCTGCCTAAGTCCCTAACTGGCCGAACCATATCTTAACCATTTTGGCCGATTTGTCTGACGTTCGAAGGGTTTCCTACGGGACGCGAGGAAGGGGCGGAAGTCGCCATGGATGTGAAGAAAGTTGCACTTCTGGTGGGAGCGCTGCTGATTGCAGCGGTCACGGCCGTCATGGCCAAGAACATGTTTGCGGGCTCCGGCGCTCCGCAGGCTCAGGCTGCCGCCGTGCCACAGGGTCCCAAGATCCTCGTTGCCCGCAAGCCGCTTCCGGTCGGCGCGATGGTGGATGCGGAAAGCTTCGCCTACCAGCCCTGGCCGGCCGAGCTTGTCCAGCAGGCCTATTATCAGGAAGGCGGCCCCGATGCCGACCCGGCCAAGCTGATCGGAACGGTGGTGCGTAACGCCATCACCGCCGGCCAGCCGGTCACCCGCGGCTCGCTGGTCGGACCGCAGGATCGCGGCTTCCTTGCTGCTGCCCTGACCCCCGGCATGCGGGCGATCACCGTTCCGGTGAACGACATCGCGGGCGTCGCCGGCTTCGTTTTTCCGGGCGACCGCGTCGACATGGTCCTGACCCAGACCGTCACCGGTGGCGGCGATGGTCCGCCGCTCAAGGTCTCGGAAACGATCATCCGCAACCTGCGCGTGCTGGCCACCGGCCAGGCCACCAATCGCCAGGGTGAAGACGGCAAGCCGATCATCGCCAGCTTCGGCAACGTCACCTTCGAAGTGACGCCCAAGCTCGCCGAGAAGATCTCGGTCGCGCAGAGCCTCGGCCAGCTCAGCCTCGTGCTGCGCTCGATCGCCGACAACCAGGCCGAGCTGGAGCGCATGGTCTCCACCGGGCAGGTCAAGGTTCCGGCCGGCGCCAGCCCCGCTGACGAGCGCAAGATGCTGATGGCGATGGCCAGCCAGCCGGTTGACACCTCGCCGACCTTTGCGACCGGCGGCGACGTGTCGCGCTTCCAGCGCCGCTCGGTCCCGGCCCGTTCGCCGTCGAGCAGCTATGCCAGCAGCGCCGCTGCGGCGCCGGCACCGCGGGCCCCGGCCCCGGTCCCGGGCACCGCGGTGCAGATGGGCCCGACGGTCCGGATCGCCCGCGGCAACAATGTCAGCTTCGTTCCAGTGGGGGCTCGTTGAAGATGAGCAAGGGTAACAAGTCTTTCGGGCGGGTGGCTTCGGCCCTGGCCGCCCTCACCCTCGGCGCTTCGGCGCTGAGCCTGGCCGCCACCCCGGCCGCAGCGCAGCCGATGGCCGCCCGTCCTTCGGAGACGCTCAACATCTCCGCCGGGACCGGGACCCTGGTCCGCCTGTCGGCACCGATGAGCGACCTGTTCATCGCCAACGAAGGTGTCGCCGACGTCCAGGTCCGCTCGCCCACCCAGCTGTATATCTTCGGCAAGGGCAAGGGCGAGACGACCCTCTATGCCACCGACAAGTCGGGCCGGGTGGTCTATGCCGCCAATGTCCGGGTCGGCACCAACATCAGCTCGGTCGACGAGATGCTGCGCGCGGCGATGCCCGAATCGCAGGTCCAGGCGACCCCGATGAACAACCTCCTGCTGCTGACCGGAACCGTCGCCAGCCCCGACGATGCCGCCGAGGCCCAGCGCCTCGTCCAGGCCTATGTCGGCGAAGGCATGCAGGTGGTCACCCGCCTGCGCACCGCGGTGCCGCTGCAGGTCAACCTCAAGGTCCGCATCGCCGAGGTCAATCGCTCGGCGCTCAAGCAGATCGGCGTCAACCTGCTGTCGTTCGACCGCACCGGTGGCTTCCAGTTCGGCATCGGCCAGGGCAACCCCGGCACCAACAATGCCGCGGGCAAGGAATTCAGCATCGCCAAGCTCGGCACGACGCTTGCCGCCGGCGGCAAGCTGCTCGGGCTCGACCTGCTCGGAACGCTCGACCTGCTGACGTCCGACGGCCTGTCGACCACGCTTGCCGAACCCAACCTCACCGCGCTGTCGGGCGAAACCGCAAGCTTCCTTGCCGGCGGCGAATTCCCGATCCCGGTCAGCCAGGGTCTCGGCGGTGCCGTCGCGATCGAATACAAGAGCTACGGCGTCACCCTCGCCTTCTCGCCGACCGTGCTTGGCGACGGCCGCATCTCGATGCGCGTCCGCCCGGAAGTCAGCGAACTCAGCACCGAAGGCGCGCTGAAGCTCAACGGGTTCGAGATCCCCGCGCTCACCACGCGGCGGGCCGAAACCACGGTCGAGCTGGGCTCGGGCCAGAGCTTCATGCTCGCCGGCCTGCTCAAGACGTCGAACAACAATGTGATCTCCAAGGCGCCGTTCCTTGGCGACCTGCCAGTCCTCGGCAGCCTGTTCCGCTCGCGCAGCTACCGCCGCGCCGAGACCGAGCTGGTGATCATCGTCACGCCGTACCTGGTCCGTCCGATCAGCGGCAAGCTGGCGACCCCGATCGACGGTTATCGCAATCCGCACGAAGGCACCGGGATCCTCGAAGGCCAGATCATCCGCGGCGTGTCGGGCCCGCGCCCGGTCGGCCAGCCGGTTGCGCCCGGCCTGTCGTCCTCGGCCACTGTCGCAGCGCCCGCCGCCGCCGCGGTGGCGGCGCCCGCGCCCGGGTTCAAGCTGTGAGCGCGCCTAGCCACAAGGAAGTGACCATGACCAAGAAGCTTTCCTTCCTGCTCCTCGCGTGCGCCGCCCTTGGCGGGTGCGAGGTCCATCGCGGCGAAGACCGTCCGGGCCGCGGCCTCGAGGCGCTCAACGTCCCGGTCGTGTCGCGCGCCGACTATGTGTTCGACGCGGCGGCGCCGGGCGGCTCCCTGCCCCAGACCGAGGCCGCGCGCCTCGACGGCTGGTTCCGCGGGCTCGAGCTTGGCTATGGCGACGTCATCAGCGTCGACGGCGCGGATGCCTCGTCGGCACGTGGCGATGTCGCCCGGGTCGCCGGCCGCTACGGCCTGCTGGTCTCCGACGGCGCGCCGCTCACCCCCGGTGCGATCCCGCCCGGCGCGGTCCGCGTGGTCGTCACCCGCACCCGCGCGAGCGTTCCGGGCTGCCCGAACTGGTCGAGCTCGAACATGCCCAACTACACCAACGAGCTGACCAGCAATTACGGTTGCGCGGTCAATTCCAATCTCGCCGCGATGGTCGCCAACCCGGGCGACCTGGTCAGCGGCCGCGAATCGGCGACCAACGACGCCACCGTCGGCAACAAGGCCATCGACGTCTACCGGGCCCGCAAGCCGGTCGGCCAGGACGGCCTCCAGAAGACCTCGTCCAAGGGGGGCAACTAATGAACGCGCCGTTTCAATCCCGCGCGGGTCTGCGTGATCCGTTCACTGCTTTCGTCTGCGACGACGCCACCGCCGAGGTGCTTCGCCCGGTCGCGGTGGAGCATGGCTGGAGCCCGGAGAAGGTCAACAAGGGCGGCCTGCGCAACGCGGTCCAGTCGCTGTCCGTGTCGGCGTCGCCGAACATCCTGTTCGTTGACCTGTCGGAATCGGCCGATCCGCTGAACGACATCAACGCGCTGGCCGAAGTTTGCGAACCCGGCACGATCGTGATCGCGGCCGGCGGCGTCAACGACGTGCGCCTCTACCGCGACCTCCTTGCCAGCGGGATCCACGATTATCTGCTGAAGCCGTTCAGCGTCGACCAGTTGCGCGACACCTTCGCCAACGCCCAGATGATCCTGTCCGGGCCGCGCGGCGAAGCGCAGCTGGACAAGCCGCACATCATGTCGGCGGTGATCGGCGTGCGCGGCGGCGTCGGTGCCTCGACCCTCAGCACCAGCCTTGCCTGGATGCTCGGTGCCAAGGCGCAGCGCTCGACCGCGCTGCTCGATCTCGACATCCACTTCGGCACCGGCGCGCTCGGGCTCGACCTCGAACCGGGCCGCGGCCTGACCGACGCGATCGAGAATCCGAGCCGCATCGACGGCCTGTTCATCGAACGCGCCATGGTCCGCGCCAACGAGCGCCTTAGCGTGCTGTCGGCCGAAGCACCGATCAACCAGCCGCTGATCACCGACGGCACCGCCTACTTCCAGCTCCAGGAGGAGATGAAGAGCGCGTTCGAGGCGACCGTGCTGGACCTGCCCCGCAACATGCTGGTGCAGTATCCGCACATGGTCCACGACGCCCATGTCGCGGTGGTGGTGAGCAACCTGACGCTCGCCGCGACCCGCGACACCATCCGCGTCCTCGCCTGGCTGAAGAGCAACGCCCCGCAGACCAAGGTGATCATGGTCGCCAACCAGGTCCCGTCGGGGGGCGGCCTCGAAATCTCGCTCAAGGACTTCCAGGACTCGATCGAGCGCAAGGTCGACGTGCAATTCTCGTCCGACCAAAAGCTCGCGGCCCAGTCCGCCAAGCTCGGCAAGCCGATGGCCGAAGTCGCCACCGGCAAGGCGGGGGCACCCTTCTCGCAGCTGTGCAACATGGTGCTGAGCCATGCCACCGAGGAAGGCGCGGGCGACGCGGCCAAGGCAGCTTCGGCCTCGGCCGCCCAGTCCAAGTCGATCATGGCCAGCCTGAAGGGTCTGGTCGCCAAGCAGCCGGCCAAGGCCGCCTGAGCAGTCTGAGAAGGCAGCGCACGTCATGAGGATTCCGGCACGATGCTGACCATGTTCCTGCTTGGCCTCGGCCTGCTGCTGTCGCTTGGCCTCGCCTATGTGGCGATGGCTGGGCCAAGCCCGGCCAAGGCCCAGAAGCGCCGCCTCGAATCGCTGCGCGAGCGGCATGCGTCGGGCTCGCTCCCGGCCGCCGCCAATGCGCAGATCCGCAAGCTCCTGTCGCGCAAGGACTCGAGGGTCGAAAGCCTGGCTTCGGGCCTGATCCCCAACCCGGCGGCGATGCGCCTGCGGCTGGAGAAGACCGGCAAGTCGATCACGCTCGGCCGCTATGCGATCATCAATGTCGGCCTGCTGGTGGTCGTCGCGGGCGGCATGCTGTCGCAAGACGCGCCGATCCTGCTGTCGCTGCTGCTTGGCCTGTTCGTCGGGATCGGCCTGCCGCACTTCGTGGTCGGCAAAATGATCACCCGCCGCCTCAAGGCGTTCACATCGAACTTCCCGGACGCGATCGAACTGATGGTCCGCGGCCTGCGCTCGGGTCTTCCGATCACCGAAACGCTGGGCATCGTGTCGGGCGAGATCGGCGGACCGGTCGGGATCGAATTCCGGCTGGTGTCCGACCGGATGAAGATCGGCGTGACCATGGAAGGCGCGCTGCAGGAGACCGCCGACCGGCTCGGCACGCCCGAATTCCAGTTCTTCGTCATCACCCTCGCCATCCAGCGCGAGACCGGCGGCAACCTGGCGGAGACCCTGTCCAACCTTGCCGACGTGCTCCGCAAGCGCGCGCAGATGAAGCTCAAGATCAAGGCGATGAGCTCGGAAGCCAAGGCCTCGGCGATGATCGTCGGCGCCCTGCCCTTCATCGTCTTCACGCTCGTTTACCTGCTCAACCCCAATTACATGGGCGGGTTCTTCACGGACGAGCGGCTCATTGTCGCGGGCCTCGGCGCCATGGTCTGGATGGGGATTGGCGTCTTCATCATGGCCAAGATGGTCAGCTTCGAGATCTAAAGGGTCACTGAGAAATGCAACCTTCCGGCCCTACCCTCCTCGGCGTCGACGTCATCTGGTTCGCGACCCTGCTGACCGGGGTTGCGACGCTGGCGGTGCTCATCGCCATCTACGCCGCGACCACCGTCCGCGATCCCATGGCCCGCCGGGTCAAGGCGCTGAACGAACGCCGCGAGCAGCTCAAGGCTGGCATCGTCGCCTCGACCAACAAGCGCAAGAGCATCGTCAACAAGAACCAGGCGGCGGACAAGGTCCGCGGCATTCTGTCCGCGTTCAAGATGATCCAGGACAGCCAGCTGCAGGACATTCAGGTCAAGCTGCTGCAGGCCGGCATCCGGACCAAGGACCTCGCCTTCTTCATCATCTTCGGCCGCCTGATCCTGCCGGTGGTGCTGGGCGGCGCGGCGATCGTCGCGGTCTATGTCTTCGACACCTTCCCCGACTGGGGCGCCTTCAAGAAATATGCGCTGGTCGCGGGCGTCCTGATCGGTTCCTACAAGTCGCCCGACCTTTGGCTGAAGAACAAGATCAACAAGCGCAGCGACGCGGTCCGCAAGGGCCTTCCCGACGCGCTCGACCTGCTGGTCATCTGCGCCGAAGCCGGCCTCACCGTCGACGCCGCCTTCGGCCGGGTCGCCCGCGAACTCGGCAAGGCCTATCCGGAACTCGGCGACGAGTTCGGCCTGACCTCGATCGAACTCGGCTTCCTCAACGAGCGCCGCCAGGCGTTCGACAATCTCGCCAGCCGGGTCGACCTCGAAGCCGTCCGCGGCGTGGTCACGACCATGATCCAGACCGAGAAATACGGCACCCCGCTCGCCTCGGCGCTGCGCGTGCTGTCAGCCGAATTCCGCAACGAGCGCATGATGCGCGCCGAGGAAAAGGCCGCGCGCCTCCCGGCGATCATGACCGTTCCGCTCATCCTGTTCATTCTTCCGGTGCTGTTCGTCGTGATCCTTGGGCCCGCGGCCTGCTCGATCAGCGACAGCATGATCGGCGGCGGCTAAGCCTCGGGCATTCGTGGGGGATGCCTGGAGGGCGGCCTTGGGGAACCAACGGCCGCCCTTCGTCGTCTTGGTCGTTACGCAACCGCATTCGTAACAGGGACCCGCCCCATGACGACCTTCACCACCGACCAATGGATCATCATTGGCCTCATCTTCGTGCTCGGCCTGCTGGTCGGAATGTGGATGACCAGCGGCGGCCGCCGCAAATGGAAAAACCGCTACAACGAGGAAGTGACCGCCCGTAAGTCGCTGGAAACCCGCGACAAGGAGCGTGAGGCGCATTGGGCCACCCGCGAAAAGGAATGGCGGGAGGAAACCGACCGCCGTGAAGCCGCGCTGCGCAGCGCGCCGGCCGTGGCCCCGGTCACCGGCCGCACCGATCCTTATGTCGAAACGCCGCGCCGCGACCTCGACCGCGACGGTGTGCCGGACAATTACGACCGCCGCCCGCTCGACGGCAACCGCCGCTAGATCAGTTCGTCATTGCGAGATGAAGCGAAGCAATCCCCGTCGCGTAGTGGATTGCTTCGCTTCGCTCGCAATGACGAAATCTGTCTGAAGCCTAGCCCTCGATCCGCGAGAAATCCGCGACGCCGTGAACCGCGTCGCGGAACCGGGCCAGGATGTTGAGCCGCCGCCGCCGCACTGCCGGGTCGGCGTCGTTTACCGTCACCGCTTCGAAGAACGCATCGATCGGCCCGCGCAGGGACGCCAGCGCCGCCATCGCTGCGCCGAAATCCTCGGCCTCGACCGCAGCCTTGGCCGCCGGCTCGGCATGATCGAGCGCTGAGACCAGCGCCCGCTCCGCCTCCGGCGCGTCGGCCGGGAGGGCCGAGCCCTGCGCCATCTCGCGCACCAGTTGAGGCATTTCCTCGACCATCGCCAGCGGGTCTTCCTCGCCGGTCTGCGGCATGCCCTGCTCGCCCCGGTCCGCCATCACCCGCGGCAGGTCCCAGTTTTCCTTCTTGAGGATGTTCGCGGCGCGCTTGTAGCCCGCGAGCAGGTTCGCCCCCTCGCCGCCTTCGACGAAGCCCTGCAAGGCCGTCACGCGGGCGAGCAAGCGAACCAGATCGTCCTCGCCGCCAAGTGCGAACACCGCATCAATGAGGTCGTGGCGAACCCCCGCCTCGCGCTGCTGAACCTTGAGGCGATCGGCAAAGAAATCGAGCAGGTCGCCCTCGGCGATCGGCAGGCGAAGGCCATTCGCGGTCACGATCTGGATGACGCCCAGCGCAGCACGGCGCAGCGCGAACGGGTCCTTGCTTCCCGTCGGCGGCATTCCGGCCCCGAAAAACGCCCGCAGCGTGTCGAGCTTGTCCGCCAGCGCCACCGCCACCGTCACCGGCGCGGCGGGCACATCGTCGCCCTGGCCGATCGGCTTGTAATGATCGCGCACCGCTTCGGCGACCGCCTTGGGCTCGCCCTGCGCTTCGGCAAGGTAGCCGCCGATCAGGCCCTGCAGTTCGGGAAACTCGCCGACCATGCCGGTGACGAGGTCGGCCTTGCTGAGTTCGGAGGCGCGGCGGGCGTGGTCGGGGTCGCAGCCGGGAACCACCGCCTCGATCGCCAGCCATTCGGCAAGGTCGGCGATGCGCTGCACGCGCTCCGCGACCGTGCCGAGCTTCTCGTGGAAGACAATGCCCGAGAGCTTCTGCGCCTGCTCATCGAGCGGGATCTTGAGGTCCTGCTCCCAGAAGAAGCGCGCGTCGCTCAATCGCGCGGCGAGCACGCGCTGGTTGCCCGCGACGATCGCCGCGCCGCCGTCGCTTGCCTCGATGTTGGCGGTGCAGATGAAGGCCGGGGCCAGCGCGCCGGTCTCGTCCTTCAGCACGAAATACTTCTGGTTGGTCCGCGCGGTCAGCTGGATGACTTCGGGCGGGACGTCGAGATAATCGGGGTCGAAGCGGCCGAGCAAAGGCACCGGCCATTCGGTCAGCCCGGCATTTTCGGCGACCAGCCCCTCGTCCTCGACCAGCGTCAGCCCGGCGCCGGCCGCCAGCGCATGCGCGCCGTCGCGGATGATGGCGGCGCGCTCGTCGGCATCGACGATGACATGGCAGGCGCGCAGCTTCTCGGCATAGTCGGACGCGCCGCCGAGCGTGATCGGCCCGGGATGGTGGAAGCGGTGTCCGACCGTGGTCGCGCCGCTTGCCAGCCCTTCGACCGACACGGGCACGATCTCGTCGCCGAGCAGGGCGACGATGCCCTGCAGCGGGCGGACCCAGCGCAGCGAGGAGGTGGAGGCCGACGCCTCGCCCCAGCGCATCGACTTGGGCCAGGGAAAGCCGCGGATGATCCGCTTGATCGCGCTGCCCAGCACCGCAGCCGTCGGCTGGCCGGGCTTGTCGATCACCGCGAACAGCACCCCGTCACGCTCGACCAGCTGGTCCTGCGTCAGGCCGGTCTTGCGCAGGAAGCCTTCCAGCGCCTGCGGCGGCGCGGACGCGCGCGGACCCTTGAGTTCCTCGCTGACGGCGGCGGTGGCGAGCGGCAGCCCGCGGGCGATCAGTCCCAGCCGCCGCGGCGTCGCGAAGGTGTCGATCTCGCCCGCCTCGAGCCCGGCCTTCGCAAGCTCCTCGGCGAACATCCGCGCAAGATCGTTGCGGGCCTTGGCCTGCATCCGCGCCGGGATCTCTTCCGAGCGCAGTTCGAGCAGGAAATCGGCCTCGTTGGGCGCGCTCGGCGCCGCCTCGAGCGGCGCATGGTGGCGGGTCGATCCCTCGCTCATGCCGCTTTCTCCCCCTGCGCGTCGAGCCAGGCGCCGCACGCCGCCTTCGCCAGGTCGCGCACGCGGCCGATATAGGCCTGCCGTTCGGCTACCGAGATGACGCCGCGCGCCTGCAGCGTGTTGAAGATGTGGCTCGCCTTGATCGCCTGCTCATAGGCAGGAATGGCGAGCTTGCGGTCGAGGCAGTTCTGGCATTCCTCGCTCGCCTTGCGGAAGGCGTCGAACAGGCGCTCGGTCCCGGCGACCTCGAAATTCCACTCGCTCATCTGCTTTTCGTTCGCCAGGAACACGTCGCCATAGGTCGCCTGCCAGCCGCCCGGACCGGGGCTGTTGAACTTGAGGTCGAAGACGTTGTCGACGCCCTGGATGTACATCGCCAGTCGTTCCAGCCCGTAGGTGAGCTCTCCCGCCACCGGCGAGCAGTCGAAGCCGCCGACCTGCTGGAAATAGGTGAATTGGGTCACCTCCATCCCGTCGCACCAGACTTCCCAGCCCAGCCCCCAGGCGCCCAGCGTCGGGCTTTCCCAATCGTCCTCGACGAAGCGGATGTCGTGCGCGGCGGTGTCGATCCCGATCGCGGTCAGGCTGTCGAGATAAAGCTGCTGGAGGTCGGGCGGGCTCGGCTTCAGCATCACCTGATACTGATAGTAGGCGCCGAGCCGATTGGGGTTTTCGCCATAGCGGCCGTCGGTCGGGCGGCGGCACGGCTGGACGTAGGCGCAGTTCCACGGATCGGGGCCAAGCGCGCGCAGTACCGTTGCCGGGTGGAAGGTGCCGGCGCCCATTTCGAGGTCGTAGGGCTGCAGGATCAGGCAGCCGCGTTCCGACCAGTAACGGTGGAGGGTCAGGATCAGGTCCTGGAAGCTCAGCCCTTGGGAGCTCTGGGGCGCAGGCACGGTCATGGCGCGCGCCATAGGGGAGAGCTTGGCAGGCGGGCAAGGGAGACCCATCTCATGGAGCGCGCCGGAACGGTGCCACCCGGCCAACCCGCCGTTCCGGCGCGGGTGCCTTGCAAGGAGAGTTGCGTGGGTTTGAAGTACAACTGGATCGGCAAGGGTCTTGCAGCGCTCGGCCTCGCGACCTTTGGCGGCGCCCCGGCCGAGGCCCGCGTCCCCGCCCAGCCGCGCCCCGCGCTGTGGAAGGTCGCCGACCGCGACACCACCATCTACCTGTTCGGCACCATCCACCTGCTGCCCAGGAACACCGACTGGGTCAGCCCGACGCTCGACCGCGCGGCCGAGGAATCGCAGGGGCTGGTGGTCGAAACCATCGTCGATACCGCCAATCCCGCGCCGTTCGCCGCGACGCTGATGCGGCTGGCGACCTCGCCCGGCCTGCCGCCGCTGCTCGACCGCGTGCCCAGGGACAAGCGCGCCGCGCTCGCCACCGCGATCGCGAAGAGCCGGATCGCCCCCGCGGCGCTCGACAAGATGGAGACCTGGGCAGTCGCTCTGAGCCTGCTCGGACCCCAGTTCGGCGCGATGGAGGTGCACCAGGACGAAGGCGTCGAAATGAAGCTGAAGGCGCGGTTCAGCGCGGCCGGCAAGCCGATCGGCCAGCTCGAAACCAACGAGGAGCAGCTGCGCTTTTTCGATCAGCTGCCCGAACCGGCGCAGGTCCAGCTCCTGCTCGGAACGCTGGAAAGCCCAGCCGCGGTCAAGCAACAGTTCGACGGCATGCTGAGCGCCTGGACCCGCGGCGACGTCAAGGCCATCGCGCGCAGCTTCAACGCCGACATGGCGGGCAGCCCGGCGCTCGAACAGATGCTCCTGAAGCAGCGCAACGCCAACTGGACGCGCTGGATCGAAGGGCGCCTTGGCCAGCCCGGCACGGTGATGGTGGCTGTCGGCGCGGGCCACCTCGCCGGCAGCAACTCGGTCCAGGCCATGCTTCAGAAACGTGGCCTCAAAGTCACTCGAGTGCAGTGATTTTCTCACCGGTAGCAATGCGTTGACTTAGCGGGGGCTAGTCGTGACACTTCGAGCCTTAACCGGTGGCCGGGGGGTCGCATCATGGTACGGACGGGCTGGGCGCGGTGCGCCCGGCAACTGCTGCTGGGCCTTTGTGCCCTTCCGCTGCTGACTTCCAGCCCTACCGCGGCGCGCCCCGCCGATCCCCTTACCGAACCGGTCCATGACCAAGCCAATTGCGCCCGCCCAGCCTTGTGGGTGGTCAGCGATGCCGACACGATCATCTACCTGTTCGGGACCATCCATACCCACGACGGCGTCGCCCACTGGTTCGATCATGCGGTGCGCCGCGCCTTCGACAGCAGCAGCACCCTCGTTCTCGAAACGTTGATCCCGACCCAGCCGGTCAGGGTCGCAGCACCGGCCGGCTCGGGCCTCGCCGTGGCGCGCGCCACGCTGCAATCGGCGCGGACGGTCGGGCTCAGCCCGCAGTTCGGCGCCGACCAGGTCCTCGCCCGCGCCGCCGGGGCCATTGGCAAGCCGATCCTCGGCCTTGAAAGCTTCGACGAACAATTGCGCATGTATCAGTCGCTGCCGAGCCCGGCGCGGCCTGCAGCGCCCGCCGCCGCCGCCGCGCAGGCCCCCAGCCCGGACCAGAATGTCGCGCCTTACCTGCGGACCATGGTCGACCGCTGGAACCAAGGCGATTCGCAGCCGATCGAAGCAGTGGTCGGCGCCGTCCGCGCCCAGTCGCCCGAAGCCTATCAGCGCCTGTTCGCCGATCGCAACGCCGCCTGGGCCAAGTGGATCGAGGCGCGGTTGAAGCAGCCCGGAACCGTGTTCGTCGCGGTCGGCACGGGCCACCTCGTCGGCAGCGACAGCGTGCAGGCGAATCTCGCGGCCGACGGCATCCGTAGCGCCCGCGTCAACTGACGCGCCAGGACAAGCTATCCTGACAAAAAGTCAGGGTTGCTTGACATGGGCCCGCGACTCGGTATGTAAAGCACACCTGACAAGAAGTCAGGGACGCCTTGCACCAGGAAATGGGTCATGGATCGCCTTCGTATCTGCCTCAGCCGAACGCCCGAGCAGCGCCGCCGCGACGATATCGTCGTTATTTGCGCATCGTTCATCACCATCTTCGCGCCGTCGCTGATCGCGGCGATCACGCAGGGGTGGGCGGGATGACGGGGGCGCGCAACGCGTGATGAACCGCCTCAAAGTCCTCCGCGCCGAGCGGGGATGGAGCCAGGCCGACCTTGCCGCGCATCTCGACGTCTCCCGCCAGGCGGTGAACGCGATCGAGACGGGCAAGTACGATCCCTCGCTTCCCCTCGCCTTCAAGCTTGCCCGGCTGTTCGACCAGCCGATCGAGCAGATCTTTTCCGATGAGGTTCAGTGATGACCGACTTCGCCTCCCCCGCTTCGCCGGGCACCGCCTGGATCGACCGGCTGTCCTCGCCGGCGCGGGTCGCCCTTCTCGCCCTTGCCGTTCTCGGCTGCGTGTTCGCCGCTGGGGTCGTCATGGGCCTGTTTGCCGCGACCCTCGAACGTGGCGTGCTCAAGCCCCTGGCGATCGCCGCCTTCGTGGGAAGCCTTGCCGCCGGTGTCGCCCTGGGCTGGTTTGCCTGGCGCCTGTCAGCGCATTGGCGGGGGCCCGCGCAGAGCGCCTACCAGCGCCGCTACAATCGGATGATGGCGGTCCTCGTCGTTTCCGGACTTCCCCTCGGGCTGCTGCTCGGCGTGGCGAACGACGGGCGGCCGCAGGACATCCTCAGCAACGCCCCGCTCGACCCGCTGAGCGCCGGGCTGGCAGCGCTGGTCTCCGTGGTCGTGCTCGCCTCGACCCTGGTCCTCTACCACCGCACCATCGATGACCATGAGCAGCAGGCGTATCTGTGGGCCAACAGCCTCGCCTTCTACTTCCTCGTCCTCGCCCTTCCGGCGGCATGGCTGCTCGCCCGCGGCGGGCTGATCCCACCGATCGGCATCGGCAGCGCCATGCTGATCCTGCTCGCCGCCTGCGTCGTCAATTTCACCGTCTGGGCCTGGCTCAAATACCGCTGATCCCTTTTTTCCCTTCACTCAGGAGTAATACCCATGTTCAAGCTCATCCGTTCGATCCTGCTCGGCAGCGCCCTTGGCCTTGCCGCGCCCTCCATGGCCCAGACGGCGGCCCCGGCCCCGGCCCCGGCCCCCGCCGCCGCCAAGCTGCCCGACACCGATCCCGCCCTGTGGGTGGTGAAGGACGCCGACACGACCATCTACCTGTTCGGCACCTTCCACGCGCTCGACGGCAAGACCGACTGGTTCAACGACGGGGTCAAGAAGGCCTTCGATTCGTCGAGCAAGGTCTACCTTGAAGTCGTGAAGCCCGAGGATCCCGCCGCCATCGCGCCGCTGATGCAGAAATATGCCATCGCCACCGACGGCAAGCCGCTGACCTCCAAGCTTAGCGACAAGGGCAAGAAGGACTTTGCCGCAGCGCTTGCCGAGCTCGGCGCGCCGCCCACCGCGTTCGACACGTTCAAGCCCTTCTTCGCGTCGATGATGCTGTCGGTCCTCCAGGCCCAGAAGCTCGGCAAGACCGGCGAACAGGGCGCGGAAGCGATCATCACCGCCGCCGCCAAGCAGGTGAACAAGCCGGTCGACCAGCTGGAAACGCTCGATTTCCAGATGAGCATGTTCGACGCGCTGCCCGAGGCCGAACAGGTCCGCCTGCTCGAATATACCGCCTCGACGATCGACGAGACGCCGGCCCTGTTCGCCCGCATGACCAAGTTGTGGAACGACGGCGACGCGGAAGGCTTTGCCAAGCTCATCAACGAGATGCAGTCGCAAAGCCCGATGCTCTATGACGTGCTGCTGGCCAAGCGAAACGCGACCTGGGCCAAGTGGATCGACAATCGCCTGAAGGAACCCGGCACCGTCTTCATCGCGGTCGGCGCGGGCCACCTTGCGGGCAAGGACAGCGTCCAGGATTATCTGGCGAAGAGCGGGATCAAGACCGCCCGCGTCAACTACTGACCACACTTCCGTCATTGCGAGAAAAGCGAAGCAATCCACTGGCCCCAACCCGTGGATTGCTTCGCCCACGGCTCGCAATGACAAGCCCCTTTGTTCCCCTTACACGGCCCCCATGAGGATCATCGCCGGCAAGTGGCGCAGCCGGGTCATCGCCGCGCCGCCCACGTCTTCCACCCGCCCGACCGCCGACCGCACGCGCGAGACGCTCTTCTCCATGCTCGCCAGCCGCCTTGGCAGCTTCGACGATCTGGCGGTGGCCGACCTTTATGCCGGAAGCGGCGCGCTGGCGTTCGAGGCCCTGTCCCGCGGCGCCGTCCGCGCGATCCTGGTCGAAACCGACGCATCGGCCCGCCGCACGATCACCGCCAATGCCGCGACGCTCGGCGCCGAAGTCCAGCTGCTCGCCTGCTCCGCCCTCAAGCTGCCGCCGGTTGCCGCGCCGTTCGACCTCATCCTTGCCGACCCGCCCTATGGCGCAGGGGCAGGCGAGGCGGTGCGCGCGGCGGTCGAGCAGGCCGGCTGGCTCGCGCCCGGCGGCTGGCTCGCGATCGAGACCGCGCGGGGAGATCCTGTCGGCCCGGGCGCGCTTCGGCTCGACACCGAACGCGACACCGGGCCGGCGCGGCTGACCCTGCTGCAGTCCTAAACCGGCGCTACTTCTTCGTGGGCAGCTTGTCCGAGACGGCCTTGGTCCCGCTGTTGAATTCCTTCAGCAGCCGGGCACCGATCGCCGCCGCGGCAGCCTTGCCGGCCTTCTTGGCACTGTCCGCGGACTTGACCGCGCCGGGGCTCTTCGACCCTGCTTCGGCGACCGCCGCCACTGCTGCCAGAGCACCGGCCGCGAGCAGTTCGGACACCAGCGGATGATCGGCCAGCCGCGACAGCGCCTCGAGCGGGTGCGGCCGCGCGATGTCGGCGTGCTTCTTCTTGTCGCCCTTGGCCTTCTTCGGCTTCAGCGCCGCGGCCTCGTCGCCCTTGTGGGCCTTTTTCGCTTTCTTGTCCTTGGCCATGAGCAATCCCTGTTTCGTTACGGCAGACGACGCATATCGGCATCCGCGTAGGGCACCGCAAGCGCGCAGGCGGTTGCGGCCTCGCTGTCGAGCCAGGTCGGGACATCGGAAGGACGCAGCATGACGGGCATCGCCTTGGGGTGGATCGCTCCCACCACCGTGTTGGGATCGCAGGTCAGGAAGGCCATGTGGGGCACCCCGCCCTCGCCCGGCCGCCACAGCCCGGCAAAAGCGAACAGGGGCTCGGCCTCCTCGTGCAGGCCGAACCACACCTTGCGCTTGGACCCCTTCTCGCCTTCCCATTCGCAAAAGCGGGTGACCGGGACGACGCAGCGACGATCCGGGCGATTGAGCGCGCTGCGCCAGAACGGGCTGGCCAGGTTGCGGATATTGGTCACCGGCCGCCCCCTGGCCGCGGCGGGCCCGGGGAAGCCCCATTCCATGATCTCGAGCTTGAGCGCGCCGGTGTCGGAACGCCGAAGCACCGGCGCAGGCTTGCCCGGATAGATTTCGCCGAAGGGCGGCAGGTTGTCGCGCTCGCCCTCGAAACTGCCGAACAGCTTCTTCATCTCGTCGACGCTCGCGGTCATGGAATAGAGATTGCACATCGCGCTTCTGCTCACCTCACCGGACCCAAAAACTCGTTTCGCCGTTAATTGCTTATCTGCCGCTTAACCTCGTCGACCATTGGCACGCCGTTCAGGTTGAACAGTCCAGACGAGTTTCAGCGAACCCGCAACGAGAAACAGGAGAAGACGATGCGGAACATGATCATGGCACTTGCCGTCACCGGCCTTACGGTCCCCGCCGCCACGATGGTGGCTCCGGTCCAGGCCGAGGCGCAGTCGCGCTACTACAACGGCCGCACCTGGTATGACAGCCAGGGCCGCGCCCGCTGCCGCCGCAACAACGGCACCACCGGTCTGCTCGTCGGCGCCGCGGGCGGCGCGCTGATCGGCCGCGCGATCGACACCCACGGCAGCCGCGCCACCGGGACCATCCTCGGCGCCGCCGCTGGTGCGCTCCTCGGCCGCGAGGTCGAGCGCAGCCGCAAGCGCTACGTCTGCCGCTAAGGCTGGCATGGCCCTTCCGGGGGCGCCGGCTTAGTGTATTGACACAATAGAACACCTTCCTGTAGCCTTCGGGTCAACAGGGAGGTGTTTTTTCATGTACAGCCAGAATGACCTCGACGAAGCCGTGGCGGCGGGCGCGATCACGCCCGAATCGGCCACCGCGCTCCGCGCCTTCATCGATCAGCAGCGCCATACCCCGGCCGTCGATGAAGAACATTTCCGGCTGATCACCGGCTTCAACGACATCTTCGTCTCGATCGCTGCCACCATCCTGCTGTTTGCGATCGGCTGGATCGCCCACAGCATCGGCGTGAACCTCGGCTTCCGGGTCGGCGGCGACGGCCCGTCGCCTCTCGCACCGGCAGGCATTGCCGCCGCAAGCTGGGGACTGGCGCTCTTCTTCACCGCGAGGCGCCGGATGGCGCTACCCTCGATCCTCCTGCTGCTGGCGTTTGTTGGCGGAGTGACGGCGACGGTCGGCCTGACCATCGCCTATTTCGTTGAGGGAGCTTACCAGAACAGCGATCCCTCGCCGCTGGTCATCGGCCTCACCGCCGCGGCCGCTGCGACCGCCGGCGCGGCCGCCGCCTTCGTCCACTGGAAGCGCTTCCGCGTTCCGATCACCGTTGCCGCCGGCGCGGCGGCGGTGGCCGGAATCGTGGTCGCCCTGCTCGGCGCCGCGATCGGCAAGACGCCGCAGACCATGAACATCCTGCTCGGCGCCGGCCTGGTGCTCGGGGTGGCGGTGTTCCTGTTCGCCATGCGTTGGGATTCGTCTGACCCGGCCCGTATCACCCGCCGCTCCGACGTCGCCTTCTGGCTTCACCTGCTGGCCGCCCCAATGATCGTCCATCCGGTCTTCACCCTGCTCGGGCTGAACGACGGCGACGCGACCGTCGGCGAAGGGCTGGTGGTCATCGCCATCTACGTCGCGCTCGGCATAGCCGCGCTGGCGATCGACCGGCGCGCCCTGCTCGTCTCGGCGCTGGCCTATGTGCTCTACGCCATGAACAACCTGTTCGAGACGTTCGGCGCGGTCGGGCTCAACATCGCCCTGACGGCGCTGGTCATCGGCTCGGCACTGCTGCTGCTGTCGGCCTTCTGGCACCAGGCCCGCGCCGTGGTGGTGGAATGGCTGCCGAGCCGTCTTCGCGGCTACCTGCCGGCGACCGACGTCCGAATCACTCCGCAACCAGCCTGAGCAGGCGCCGCTCGAGCGGGGCCAGGACACCAGCGAGTTCCTGGCCCCGCTTCAGCACTGCACCATGCTCACCGATCAAGGCCCACGCCCCTTGCTTCAACCGAAGCGAGGGGCGTTTTTCAATTCTTACCTCGGGCCGCTCGGCCGCCCGCCGGAACGCCGCGAAGGTGGCGAGGTCGGGGGAAAACTGCATCGCATAATCGCGCCAGTGCCCGGCCGCGACCATCCGTCCGTAAAGGTCGAGGATCCGCTGCAACTCGGCCCGGTCGAAGGCAGCGACGGCTTTCCGGTCGATACGCACCGGAAAGGGCGTGACGCTGCTCACGAAGCCTTGCTCTCCGGCAGTGCCTCACCCCGCGTCCTCAGCGACTTCAATTCGGCGCGAAGCTCCGCCAGCTCGTCTTCCAGCGTGCCGATCCTGGCGCGCACCGGATCGACGTCCTCCCCGCACGGCGTGCCGTAGGGAATGAAGCCCGGGCTGTAGTGGATGAGGTCGACCGGCACCGGGCGGGCCGGAATGCCGACCACCGTGGTGCGCGGCAGCACATCCTTGGTCACCACCGCATTGGCGCCGACCCGGCCGCCCTCGCCGACCGTGATCGGGCCGAGCACCTGCGCGCCCGATCCGATCACCACATTGTCTTCCAGCGTCGGGTGGCGCTTGCCGCCGACGCCCGTGGAGGGATTGGTCCCGCCCAGCGTGACGTTCTGGTAGATGGTGACATTGTCGCCGATCTCCGCTGTCTCGCCGATCACGGTGAAGCCGTGGTCGATGAAGAAATAGCGGCCGATCTTCGCGCCCGGGTGGATGTCGATCCCGGTGAACAGCCGGCTCCAGTGATTGACCAGCCGGGCAAGCCAGAACAGTCGCCCGCCCCACAGCCAGTGCGCGATGCGATGGTACAGGAGGGCCCAGGCCCCGGGATAGAGGATGACGTCCCAGCGGCTGCGTGCGGCGGGATCCCGCTCCTTCACGCTGTCGAGATAGTCGAGAAGGGCGAAACGCAGGGCCCGTATCCTTGGCAGTGGCTGTTCGGCGTAAATGTATGTCGCCGCGCCGCAGTTGCAAAGGAGTGAACGCAAAGGCCCTCTAGGCGGCGCCCGTGAGCTCGGGCATGGCGGCCGCCTGACGCTTGTGAAGGGGGCCCGACGCACATTCTCGCCGAGCTTGCCGCCGATCCGGGCGTTCTCCTTCCCTTCATCCTGATCGGCTTTGCCGCGCAGCTGATCGATGGCGCGCTCGGCATGGCCTATGGCACCATCAGCTCGACCCTGCTGGTCGGGCTCGGCGTGCCCCCCGCGGTGGCCAGCGCCGGGGTCCACACGGCCGAGACCTTCACTACCGGCGTCAGCGCGATCAGCCATATCGCGCATCGCAACGTCGACTGGCGGTTGTTCGGCCGGATCGTGGTTCCGGGAATGATCGGCGGCGTGCTCGGCGCCTATGTGCTCAGCAACATCCACGCCGATGCCGCGCGGCCGTTCGTGCTCGGCTACCTGTTGCTGCTTGGCTTCTACCTGTCGTGGCGCGGCTGGACCCACCGCCACGTCGTCAAGACGCCGCGGATCGTCGCCCCGCTCGGCCTGGTCGGCGGGTTCCTCGACGCCGCGGGCGGTGGCGGCTGGGGTCCGGTGGTCACCTCCAACCTGATGGTCCAGGGCGCCGAGCCGCGATTCACCATCGGCACGGTCAACACCGCCGAATTCTTCCTGACGACGACCGTCAGCCTGACCTTCCTCCTGACGCTCGGCTGGGAAGCCTTCACCACCGCCATCATCGGCCTGCTGATCGGCGGCATCGTCGCCGCCCCGATCGGCGCGGTGGTCGCAAAGCGGGTCGAAGCGGACAAGCTGCTGCTGCTGGTCGGGCTGGTCCTTACCGCCACCAGCGGATGGGGCCTCTACCGGCTGCTCACCGCCTGACAGGCTGTCCTACAGCCGGCGCTTGCGCTACGGTGCGCAGGCTAAAAAGCGGTCGGAAGCTGAATAAGTGGACGAAGTGAACGCCAAGGCATTTTCGCCTCGATTGGCCTTTCCGGGCCTGAGCGCGTAAAGGGCGCGCCATGCATTTCCTTGATCAGGCCAAGATCTTCGTCCGTTCGGGCGCGGGTGGCCCCGGCGCGGTCTCGTTCCGCCGCGAAAAGTTCGTTGAATATGGCGGCCCCGATGGCGGCAATGGCGGCAAGGGCGGCGACATCGTGTTCGAAGCCGTCCACGGCCTCAATACGCTGATCGATTTCCGCTACACCCAGCACTTCAGGGCGCCCCGCGGCAAGGGCGGCGCCGGCTCCAACCGCTTCGGCGCCTATGGCGACGACCTCGTCATCAAGGTTCCGGTCGGAACGCAGATCCTTGCCGACGACGAGGAGCGCACCCTGCTCGCCGACCTCACCACCGAGGGCGAGCGGCTGGTCTTCCTCAAGGGCGGCGACGGCGGCCGCGGCAACGCGACCTACAAGAGCTCGACCAACCGCGCCCCGCGCCAGCACCAGAAGGGCTGGCCGGGCGAGGAAATGTATGTCTGGCTGCGGCTGAAGCTGCTCGCCGACGTCGGCCTGGTCGGGCTTCCCAACGCCGGCAAGTCGACCTTCATCAATGCCGTCACCAACGCCGACGCCAAGGTCGGCGCCTACGCCTTCACCACGCTCCGCCCCCAGCTTGGCGTCGTCAGCCACCAGGGGCGTGAATTCGTGGTCGCCGACATCCCCGGCCTGATCGAGGGCGCCGCCGACGGGGCCGGGATCGGCGACCGCTTCCTCGGCCATATCGAGCGCACCCGCGTGCTCCTCCACCTGGTCGACTGCCAGGACGAGGATGTCGCCACCAGCTACCGGATCGTTCGCGACGAGCTCAACAACTACGGAGCAGGCCTCGAGGACAAGGCCGTGGTGCTGGCCCTAAACAAGGTCGACACCATCGACGCCGAACTGGTCGAAGCGCTGTCGGCCGAACTGGCCGAAGCGAGCGGACTTCCCGTCCTTGCCCTCTCCGCCGCCGCTCAGCAGGGCCTCGGCCCGGTTCTCGACGCGCTGGGCAAGCATCTCGATGACGGTGCCGGCTTGCCGGACGAGGATGCGTCGGCCGAGGACGCCGAGGCGGAACGGAGCTGGTCGCCCCTGTGAGGCTCGCGATCACCGGTGCCACCGGCTTTGTCGGCAGTCGCCTGCTGAGGCACGCGGTCGAACAGGGCCATGACGTCGTCGCCCTCACCCGCAGCTCCCGCAGTGAAAAGCAGGGCGTTACCTGGGTTCAGGGCGCGCTCGACAATCGGCAGGCGCTGCAGCGGCTGGTCGAAGGCGCGGACGCGGTGATCCATGTCGCCGGGGTCATCAATGCTCCCGATGCGGCGGGGTTCGATGCCGGCAACGTCACCGGCACCCTCGCCGTGCTTGCCGCCGCCACCGCCAGCGGCGTCCACCGCTTCGTCCACGTCTCCAGCCTTGCCGCGCGCGAGCCCAAGCTGTCGCTCTATGGTGCGAGCAAGGCCCGCAGCGAGGAACTGGTGCAGCGCAGCGGCCTCGACTGGGCCATCGTCCGTCCGCCCGCCGTCTACGGTCCGGGCGACCGCGAGACGCTCGACCTGTTCAAGGCGGCGCGGCTGGGGGTCGTGCCCTTGCCGCCCAAGGGCCGCCTCAGCCTGATCCATGTCGACGATCTTTCGCGGCTGCTGCTGGCGCTGGCCGCCGAGGATGCGCCGACGCAACTGCTGGTCGAGCCCGACGATGCCCGTGAAGGCGGCTGGACCCACCGCGAATTCGCCGCCGCACTGGCCGCGGCCCAAGAACGCCGCGCGCTCTCGGTCCCGATTCCCGCCGGCTTGATCAGGCTGGGCGCCAGCATCGATGGCCTCCTGCGCCGAGGCAAGGCCAAGCTGACCCCCGACCGCGCGGCCTATTTCTGTCATCCGGACTGGACGGTCGATCCGGCCAGGCGCCCGCCCGAGACCCTATGGAAGGCGGAGATCCCGACCCTTCCCGGCCTTGCCGACACCGCCCGCTGGTACCAGCGGCACGGCTGGCTCTAGCCCTTGGCCTTGTAGCCCGCGACCGCGCCCAGGATGAAGCAGGTCAGCAGGGCCACGCTCACCTTCCCGCTTGGATCGGACCAGCCGAAGTAGGTCGGGCCCACCAGGAAAAGGCCGAGGAAGATGGCGGTTGCCAGATAGGACATGAAGTCGGCCTCCCGAGTCTGGGGCAGTTCGTTACAGGACTGCCGCAGTCTCCCCTGCAATGCTTGCTAGACTCTTATCCCTTGTCCATAGGCGCCTTGTCAAAGCACCCTTTTTGAGCAGCGGAGTGAGGGCATGAAGGCGCGGGTTCTGGTCACGTTGAAGCCGGGCGTCCTCGATCCGCAGGGCAAGGCCATCCACCACGCGCTCGAAGGGCTCGGTTTTGCGGGCGTCAACGACGTTCGCGCGGGCAAGCTGATCGAACTCGACCTCGCCGATGGGACCGAAGATTCGGCGATCGAGGAGATGTGTCGCAAGCTCCTCACCAACACCGTGATCGAGAATTTCAAGATCGAGCGGCTCGGCTGATGCGCAGCGCGGTCCTGGTCTTTCCCGGCTCCAATTGCGACCGGGATCTTGCCGTGGCGCTGGAACGGGCGACCGGCCGCAAGCCCGACATGGTCTGGCACCGCGATACCGCTTTGCCCGAGGGGCTGGACCTGATCGCGGTTCCCGGCGGCTTCTCCTACGGCGATTATCTCCGCTCCGGCGCCATGGCTGCCCGCTCACCGATTATGCAGGCGGTGGTCGAGGAAGCCGGCAAGGGCCGCCCCGTGCTGGGCATCTGCAACGGCTTCCAGGTCCTGACCGAGGCCGGGCTGCTGCCGGGCGCGCTGATGCGCAACGCCAACCTTACCTTCGTCTGCAAGGATGCGGCGCTGACCGTCGCCAACAACCAGACCATCTTCACCAACGCCTATGACGCCGGCGAGGCGATCGCCATTCCGGTCGCTCACCACGACGGCAATTTCCAGGCCGATGCGGAAACGCTCGCCCGGATCGAGGGCGAAGGCCGGGTCACCTTCCGCTACGCCTGCACCGTCAACGGTTCGGCCAACGATATCGCGGGCCTGGTCAACGAAGCCGGGAACGTGCTCGGCATGATGCCGCACCCCGAACGGGCGGCGGAGCCGGCGCACGGCAACCAGGATGGCCGGCGCCTGTTCGAAAGCCTGCTCGGCGCGCTCAGCCCAGCCTAGCGCTGCTGGTCGCGCGGGGTGACGTCGCGGCAGCCGGAGACCGCGGGCGGCATGGCACACAGGTAGATGCGGTCGGGCCCGGGTTCGTCGATCACGATCGTTCGCCGTTCCAGCGTCATCGGGTCGGTCAGGATCACGATCTTGGCAGCTTGGGCCGGCACCGCGGTTAATATTGCCGCGGCCGCCACGAAGCTCGGAAATACGCGCATAAACACCCCTGTCTTGCGTGGTTAATACGCCTGCCGGGCAGTGAATGAAAGATGAATGCTTGAGCCCGGAGCCACTCCGCCCTAGCGACGTCGGCACGCGCCCGTAGCTCAGCTGGATAGAGCACGTGCCTTCTAAGCTCGTGGTCGCAGGTTCGAGTCCTGCCGGGCGCGCCACTTGCGGCCGCGCGGCGCCAGGCAGCGCCGCCAGATCGGGAAAGATGGTTCATGGAAAAACCCCGGACGGCCTCGCCCTGGCCGAGCCACGTGATCGAAACCGGCGACTGGCAGGGTTGGACGCAGTTCACCGCCGATCCGTTCGAGGAGCATGCCGGTCCCTTCTTCTTCCGCCGCGCGGACGACGGATCGATCACCTGCGCGATGAAGGTCGAGACCAAGCATTTGAACGGCGGCCAGTTCATCCACGGCGGCGCGCTGATGACCTTTGCCGATTATTGCCTGTTCGGGATCGCGCAGGATGAGCTTCACGCCGGCCCGGCCGTCACCGCCACCTTCAATGGCGAATTCGTCGCGTCGGTCCCTGCCGGCGCGGTGATCGTCGGCACCGGCGAGGTCATCCGCGCCACGCGTCACCTGATTTTCGTACGCGGGCTGATGCGCAGCGACGGCGCGCCCATCTTCGCCTTCTCGGGCACCTTGAAGAGGATCCGGGCGACCGCCCCCGACCGCCACTGACGCGGCAATTCTAACGCTCTTGCATTATCGAACTTACTGGACGATGCTGAAGCCGTCGAACAGTCTGCAGCTGCACCTGGCGCGATAATGGAGGGGAGCCCATGAGAACCGTTTATGCAACCTCGCTGATGGCGTTGGCCGCGGCGTTGAGCCAACCTGCCGCGGCCCAGACCGCAGGCACTGCGACCACGCCGGCCGGCGACCCGGCAGAGGCGGCGCAGGCGACGACCACCAGCACCGCGCCGCCACCGGCCGCCGCCGTGGAGTCGTCCGGACCGCAGGTTTCCGACATCATCGTCACCGCGCAGCGCCGCAATACGCGCCTGCAGGATACGTCGGCCGCGATTAGCGCCTTTGGCGGCGCTTCGCTCGAAGAGGATCGCGTTCTCAGCTTCGAGGATCTGGCCGGCCAGGCAACGTCCCTGTCGTTCACCGCGCTGACGCCGCTCGACCAGGAATTCAACGTCCGCGGTATCACCAACACGCGCCTCGATTCGCCGACCGCCGACCAGTCGGTCGGTATCTTCATCGATGACGTCTATGTCGGTCGTTCGGGCCTGTTCAACTTCGACCTCTACGACATCGACCGGGTCGAGGTGATCCGCGGACCGCAGGGCGTGCTGCTTGGCCGCAACGTCGTCGGCGGCGCGGTCAGCATCTACAGCGCCGCGCCCAAGTCGGTCTTCGGCGGAAGCATGACCGCCGGCTACGGCGCCTACAACGAGAAGCTGGTGAAGGGCCATCTCACCGGTCCGCTGAGCGAGGGCCTGAACGGCCGCTTCGCCTTCCAGGTGCGCCAGCGCGACGGCTTCAACCAGGACATCGCCCACGACGTCGACCTTGACAATGTCGACAGCATCCAGATGCGCGGCCAGGTCGAATATCGCCCCGCCGGAAGCAGCTTTTCGGCCCGCCTGATCGGTGACTACACCCGCGACAAGGCGAACGGCTTCCACTCGGTGGTGGTCGACGGCCCCGCCGCCGGCGCCGGCCCGTGGAGCCAGGCGCGCGCCCGCGTCGCCGCCATCCGCGGCGGCCTGTCGGTCCGCGAAAGCCTGCCCGACTGGAATACCTACAAGGGCGACGCCTATCCCAGCCCGCAGGCGCTGAGCCGCAAGGCCTGGGGCTTGACCCTCAACCTCCAGCAGGAGTTCGAGAATTTTGCGACGCTGACCTCGATCACCGGCTACCGCCAGGGCAACGGGTTCAATCGCTACGACCAGACCGGCATCGGGCCGAGCAACGCCTACGGCATCTCGATCCCGCTGTTGTTCCGCTCGCCGGTCCGCGAACTGGAGCGGATCAGGCAGTTCACGCAGGAAATCCGCCTCGTCTCGCCAAAGGTCACCGACCATGGCTTCGACTGGATCGTCGGCGTCTATGGCCAGCGCGACCGGGTGCGCAAGAACGACACCATCAGCTTCGAAATCCTGACTCCGCCGCTGCCGACCCTCAATGGTGAATCGGCGTGGGACAACCGCGGCCGCAACCAGTCCTACGCGGTGTTCGGCCAGATCGGCTATCGCTTCACCCCGCAGCTTCGCGTGGTCGGCGGCCTTCGCTATTCGCACGACAAGAAGAGCGGCCGGGTCAGCGGCCTCGCGGTCGAGACGGGCGACAAGTTCAACCCCAACGACATCACCCCGGCCTCGCCGCTGTCGTCGACCTATCGCGAGGGCGGCGGATACACGACCGATTATTCGGACAAGTGGAGCCAGCTCACCCCGCAGGTCACCGCCGAATTCAAGGCTACCCGCAACGTCCTCGTCTACGGCACCTTCTCGACCGGTTATAAGGGCGGCGGGTTCGAGGACGATCCCGCGAACGATGTCGCCGCGCGCACCAGCTACGACCCCGAAAAGGTCGAAAGCTACGAAGTCGGCGCCAAGCTCGACCTGTTCAATCGCCGCGCGCGGCTGAACATCGCGGCCTTCTCGATGCGCTACAAGAACCTGCAGGTCACCCAGACCTCGCAGATCTGTCTGTGCAACATCACCGACAATGCCGCCGACGCGAAGATCAAGGGCATCGAGGCGGAAGCCACCGTGGCGCTGTTCCGCGGCCTCAGCCTCAACGGCGGGCTGACGCTGCTCGATACCAAGTACATCAAGTTCACCGACTCAGTCGGTAACAAGAATGACGGCAAGTTCCTGCAGCGCACGCCGCGCTACCAGTACAACCTCGGTGCCAGTTACACGACCGACGTCGGCAACTGGAAGAACGGCTTCTCGGCGAACATCAATTACAGCCGTCAGGGCAAGCTCAGCTGGAACCCCGAAGGCAGCGCCAACGAGCCTGGCTACGGCCTGCTCGACGCGCGTGTGTCGGTCAGCCCCAACCCCGACCTCACCTTCTCGGTGTGGGGCCGCAACCTGACCGACAAGCTCTACCGCGTGAACGCCATTGCCTTCTTCGGCGACGAAGCTTCGCGCCTGGGTGCCCCGCGCACCTACGGAGCGGAGATCGCCGTCAAGTTCTGAAGCTTCGTCAACCCAAACAGAAAGGGCTCCGGTCGGGTTCGACCGGAGCCCTTCTCTTTTGGGGCCGTGAAAGGCCTTCGTCAGTCGCGCGAGTAGCTGAGGTCATCGGGTGCCTTGCGGCCCATGGTCATGTTCTTGTGGCTGGTGTCGAACAGCCCCATGCACCAGCCTTCGGACGAGGGCTGGTCGCGGTTCCAGTCGAAGATCGCGCGGCGGTGCGCGATCCGCCATTCGCCGCCGCGCCGCTCGAACCGGTCGAAGCTTCGCGCGCCGGTCAGCGTGTCCCAAGGCTCGCCGTCTTTAGGGAAGCGGGCGAAGGTCAGGATGTAGCTTTCGACGAAGGCCCTGTCCTCGCCGTCGAAGTCGATGTGCATATTGCCGACGAAATGCTGCATCGTCGTGCCATTCGCCTTCATCCGCTGCGCCGCGCCCTTCAGATAAGGCACTGCCGGCCCTTCGTACGCGGGGCCGTGCACTTCGATCGCATCGTCCCAATAGCAGCTCAGCAACAAGGTCTCGTCGCCGCGGTCGATGCCGCGGGCATAGCGCATCATGACGTCGTGGATGTCCTGCCGGGCAAGCATGGTTTCAACCGTGTTGATATGCGCCATCACTTCCTCCCGCGGCCGAGCGAGGCGGCCATCGACGTCTTCAGCGTGTGCGGGTCGCGCGCCAGGAACGCGCGAACCGACACCGCGTGTGGATCGGTGTCATGCTCGTCGATGTTGTGGGTGACGGCGGTCAGCCCGGCCTTGCCGATCGCGCGTGGCGAGGATTTTTCCTGCCAGGTCACGTGGCTTGCCATGCGGGTGTCGACCGAGCCCACGATCAGGGCGTGGACGGTGATGTTCATCGGCGCCAGTTCGGCGCGCAGGCAGTCGCTCGCCGCGCGCATCGCGAACTTGGACGGGCTGTAGCCCCCCATGTTCGGCACCGCGACGATCCCGCCAGCCGACAGAACGTTCACCACCGCGCCGCCGCCATTCTTCTCGATGATCGGGGCAAAGGCGCGGATCATCGCTACGGGGCCGAGATAGTTGGTCTCGATCTCCTGCCGCATCGCGCGGTCGTCCTCGGCGCTCAGCAGCGTGACGTTGTTGAACGCCCCGGCATTGTTGACCAGCAGGGTGAGGTCGGTCGCGGTCGCGGCGGCCCTCGCCACCTCTTCCGGCTTGGTCACGTCGAGCTGCATCGCCACCAGCCGGGGGTCGGCCTTGGCAGCTTCCTCGGCATCGGACAGCTGCCGTGCCGCGACATAGACCTTGGCAGCCCCCGCTTCGAGCAGTTCAGCCACGAACCCCTCGCCGATGCCGCGATTGCCGCCTGTCACCAGCGCGACGCACCCTTCGATCTTCATGCCTTCGGTTCCTCCTCACTCATCACCCGCGCGTAGAAATCGGCGAACGCCGCTTCCCCGCCGGCAAAACCCGTTCCGTGTTCGAATCCCGCCAGCGCGTCGGCCTGCTCGCGCAGCACCCCGACGGGTGCCACCGGGCCCTCGAGCGCGCGGGCCGGCCGCACATGGCTTGCACCGGCGACCCAGATGTCCCCGGTCCGGGTCCATTCCGGACTGCACAGCGCGGCCAGCGCCGTGGCAGCATTTGCGGGCGACAGGCGGTCGTCGGGCACCCGGTCGGGCCGGGCGGTCATGTTGGTCGCCGCATAAGGCGTGATCACATTGACCAGGATGGCGGTTCGGCGAAGTTCGTCGGCAAGGCTCAGCGCCCAGCCGTTCACCGCGCCCTTGGAGGCGGCATAAGCGGCACGTCCGCGCACGCCGTGAAGCCCGCCGGTTGAGGAAACGAATACGATCCGTCCGGCCGGGCTTTGGCGAAGCGCGGGCAGCGCCGCTTCGACCAGCGCGACATTGGCGAAGAAGTTGATCGCCATGACCTCGGCAAGCGCGGTGTCGCCCTCCCCGACCTTAATCGCGGGACCGCTGATCCCGGCATTGAGGACGAGGGTGTCGAGCCGCCCGAAGGCGTCCAGCGCCGAAGCGACGATGGCCTTCGCAGCCCCGTCGCAATCGACCGCACTTCCCTCGGCGATGGCGGTGCCGCCCGCCGCCCTGATCCGCTCGACCACCGCCAGCGCGCTGTGCGGCCGGTCGGGGTGGACCCGGTTGTTGACGACGACCCGGTGACTTTCCCCGAGCGCCTCCGCAAAGGCGGCGCCAAGGCCATTACCCGCTCCGGTGACGACGGCGACGCGGCCGCTGTGATGTTCAGCCATGCCCCATGGCGTAACACGTCAGTATGATAATGAAAGTATTATCTGGCGTCCCGCGGATGCTCGATCACCGCATAGTCGACCTCGTCGGGCTTAAGCGGCTGGCGGCATTCCGAACAGACCACCTTGGGATCGAGCGGCTTCCCGCAGACCTTGTGCGTCAGCAGCAACGGCGGCCCCTCGGGCGAGACATAATATTGGTCGCCCCACCGCAGCAGCATCAGCAGCACCGGGAAATATTCGACGCCCTTGCGGGTCACCCGATATTCGTTGCGCCCGGGCGAGGCGGGGTCGGGCCGCTGGCGGATGACCCCGACCGATTGCAGCCACTGCAGCCGCTCGGTCAGGATGTTGGTCGCCATGGCGGTGTCCATGCGGATATCCTCGAACCGGGTGATCCCGGTGAAGATCGAACGCATGATGAGGCTCGCCCAGCGGTCGCCCATCAGCTGCGCCGCCTGGTCGAGGAGCGAGGTCGCGCCCGCGCTCGATCCGCGTTGCTGGCGGCGCCGGCTGTAGAGCGGCGCCATCAGCCCGACGCCGGGGCCTTCCGCCCATTCGACCTCGGTCGCATCGATCGTCTCTCCGCAGCTGCCGCACGCGGGCTCGGGCGCGAATTCCTTGCCGCAGCTCTTGTGGGTCAGGACGACGCTGATCTTGTTGCGCGTCTCGCCGCACTTCTGCTCCCAGCGGAGCATCATTAGCGACGTCCAGTAAACGTCGCGCCCCTTGGGGGTCATCACATAAGCGTAGCGCGGCGGCCGCTCGCAATAGAGCTGCCGCTCCATCAGCCCTGCCGCGACCAGCCGCTTCAGCCGATCCGACAACAAAGCGTTGAGGAGCCCCGTACGGCTGCGCAATTCGTCATATTTCCGTGCGCCAAGCCAGCTTGCCTCGAGGATCAGCAGGATCGGGGTGTCGCCAACGACTTCGAGGGCGCGCCAGACGGAACAGGTTCGGATCAGGGTCGGGGCGTTCATTGGCTGATGCCTATAGCCGCCTCACAGCTCTGCGGTCGAGCGGGCGGCGTGCCGCGCGGCGACGAAGAAAAGCGCGGCCCCGACCGCATATCCGGCCGGTGCCACGATCGCCATCGCATAGCGGATCCCGTCCCCGCCCGGGAACAGCGCGTCGCCCAGCGCCGCCGTGACGCTTGGCCCGAAGCCGATCCCGACCAGGTTGATGATGAAGACATAAAGGGCGGCAATCGTCGCGCGCATTCCGCCGGGCGACAGTTGCTGGAGCACCGAAGGCGCGGCGCTGACCACTCCCGCCGCCGCCGAGAAGAACGCGATGAACAGCGCGGCCATCAGCCACAGCGAATCGACCAGCGGGAAGGCGGCTGCGGCGAGCACCGCGACCGACACCGACCAGCCGCAAAAGCGCATCCGCGACGCCGGCGTGCCACCGCTCAGCCGGTCCATCAGCGCGCCGAACCCGATCATCCCGATCAGCCCGCCGGCGATCAGCATCGCGCCCGACAGGAAGCCTGCATTGGCCAGCGCGAGCCGGCCGCCGCGCACCAGCATCGCCGGCAGCCAGTTGACCGTGCCGAGCACCGACAGGTTCACCGCCGCGACGCCGAGGAAGACGGACCAGAAGAAGCCCGCGTTGCGACCAAGGTGCTCGCGCACGTCGCGCACGCTGGAGGCCGGCGCGCGGCCGCCCGCGGCGTGACTGGGATCGCGAATCATCAGGAACAGGAGCGAGATCAGGAAGCCCGGCAGCCCGGCCACGATGAAGGCGAACTGCCACGGCCGGACCTCACCGATCAGCGGCATGGTGACGCTGTCGGCGCCCGCGACCAGCGACACCACCGCGCCGCCGATCATGAAGGCAAGGCCCGCGCCGATCGCCGACCCGAGGCCGAAGATGCCCATGGCGAGGCCCAGGCGGCGGCGGTCGAAGCTGTCGGAAATCATCGAATAGGCCGCGGGCGATAGCACCGCTTCGCCGACCCCGACTCCCATCCGCGCCACGAACAGCCCGCCGAAGCTGGTCGCGAACCCGCACGCCACCGTCATCGCGCTCCACACCGCGATCCCCGCCGAGACGGCGCGCGGACGATGGACCCGGTCGATGAGCCGCCCCAGCGGGATCGCCGCGATCGTGAAGAACAGGGCGAAGGCCAACCCCTGCAGCAGGCTGATCTGCGTATCGCTGATCTTGAGGTCGGCCTTGATGCTGTCGACCAGCAGGCCGATGATCATCCGGTCGACGAAGGAAACGATGTAGGCGAGGAACAACGCCGCAAGCAGCAGCCACGCGCCCAGCGTGTTGCGCTGGGCGGTGGCGGCGGGCGGATCGGGGCTGAGCATCGCTTGGCCGTCCCGCCTAGAAGTCTTCGCCGACCCCCATCGCCTCGAGCAATTCCTTGCGGTCGTAATATTCGCGCCATTCGGCGACCTTGCCGTCGCGGATCTCGAGCACGCCGACTACCGGCACCTTGCCGCTGTGGCCCTTGAAGGTGAAATTGTCGGTTCGCTCGATGAAGACGGTATTGCCCTTCACCGCGATATTGCGCGGCTCGATCTTCATGTAGCTTGCATTGTCGACGAGGAATTTCATCCGCGGGCGGATGTTCTCGCGGCCCTTGATCGGGTCGATCATCATCGAATGAAGCACCCCGTCCTCGGTGAACATGTCGGCGATCTTGTCGCCGTCGCGATCGTCCCATGCCTTGATCATCTGCATCACGACTTCAACGGGATCCTGGCTCATGCGGCTCTCCTTGGCTGGGCTCGCTTTGGGGGCGGCAACCGCCGCCTGGGGCAGGCAAACTGCCGCCAGCAACAGGAGGGTATCCTTCGCCAACGTGCTCATGCATGCCTCCTCGATATTATTATGAAAGTCAGACTGTCCTTTGGTGCTGGCTACGTCAAGCAGCTTGATCGCAAACTTGCGCAATCGAACGGACTACCGTAATCTGCGGGCGATCCCAGTTGCTTGGAAATTGCGCCATGAACGTCGAGAAACTCGCCCCCGTCCGCTCGTCGCTCCAGCCGAGCAATCATCCCTATCTGAACGGCCCGTGGACCCCGCTCCACGAAGAAGTGAACGCGACCGATCTCGAGGTGATCGAGGGCGCGATCCCCGACGACATCGACGGGATCTACCTGCGCAATACCGAGAATCAGCTCCACCAGCCGCTCGGCCGCCACCACCCGTTCGACGGTGACGGCATGATCCACCAGATCAGCTTTTCGAACGGCAAGGCCACCTATCGCAACCGCTTCATCCGCACCCGTTGCTTCGAGGCCGAACAGATCGCCGGCGGCTCCTTGTGGGGCGGGCTGATGGACGGCCATGCGGTGTCGAAGCGCCCGGGCTTCGGCGCGCACGGCGGGCTCAAGGACAGCGCCTCGACCGACGTCATCGTCCATGCCGGAAAGGCGATCGCCACCTTCTACCAGTGCGGCGAAGGCTATATCCTCGATCCCGAGACGCTCGACCAGTCGGGGGTCGCCTCGTGGGTCCCGCTCGACGGCATTTCGGCCCATCCGAAGGTCGACGAGGAGACCGGCGAGCTGCTGTTCTTCAACTATTCGAAGTCGGCGCCCTACATGCATTATGGCGTGGTCGACGCGACCGGAAAGCTGGTTCACTACACCCCCGTGCCGCTGCCCGGGCCGCGTCTTCCCCACGACATGATCTTCTCGAAGAACTGGTCGATCCTCAACGACCTGCCGGTGTTCTGGGACCAGGAACTGATCGAGACCCGCGGGCTGCACGCCGTCCGGCTGCACAAGGGCATTCCCTCCCGCTTCGCACTGATCCCGCGCCACGGCGGCGCAGACGAGATCCGCTGGTTCGAAGCCGCGCCGACCTATGTGCTTCACTTCCTCAATGCCTATGAGGAAGGCGACGAGGTCATCGTCGACGGCTATTTCCAGGAAAACCCCACCCCCAAGCCACAGCCCGACGCCGGCCCGCATGGCCATCTGATGAGCTATCTCGACGGCCACGCGCTCAGCACCAAGCTCCACCGCTGGCGCTTCAACCTCGCCGACGGCACCACCCGCGAAGAGCGCCTCGACGACCGCACGGTCGAATTCGGCATGATCAACCAGAAATATGCCGGCAGGAAGTATCGCTACGCCTATTCGACCGTGGCCAAGCCCGGCTGGTTCCTGTTCGAAGGCTTCGTCAAGCACGACCTCGAAACCGGCGAGGCGATCGAGATCAAGCTCGAGCCCGGCCGCTACGGCTCCGAAGCCCCATTCGCCCCGCGCGTCGGCGCGGTCGACGAGGATGACGGCTATCTCGTCAGCTTCATCATCGACGAAAATCGCGGCACTAGCGAATGCATCCTGATCGACGCCAAGAAGTTCGCCGACGGTCCGGTCTGCCGCATCGCGCTTCCCCACAAGATGTCGAGCGGGACCCACGCCCACTGGGTCGACCGGGAAAGCCTGCGCAAGGCCCGCGCGGACGAGATCGCCCGCCTGCAGGCCGCGGGCTGATTGGCGGTCAGAGCCGCGCGAGCACCGCTTCGCGCAGCTCTGACCGAACCACTTTGTTCATCGCGTTGCGCGGCAGCCGGTCGAGCGTCACCAGCCGCTCGGGCAGCTTGAACACCGCCACCCCGCGCGCCTTCAGGAACGCGCTGACGTCGGCGACCGACAGTTCGGCGCCGTCCGCGGGCACGATCCCCACCGCCACCCGCTCTCCAAGGTCGGGGTCGGGAATGCCGACCGTCGCGGCCTCGCGGCTGCCGGGCAGGCCGGCCAGCAAGTCGTCGAGTTCGGCGGGCGAGATATTAACCCCGCCGCGCACGATGATCTCCTTCGACCTGCCGACGAAGCGGTAGAAGCGCCTGAGGTTGCCGTCGCCGGCGATCTCGAACTGGTCGCCGGTGCGGAACCAGCCCTGCTCGTCGAAGGCGGCGGCGGTCAGCTCGGGCGCCTGCCAGTAGCCGCCGAATAATGTCGCGCCTTTCAGTCGCAGCTCGCCCGGCCGCCCGGGCTCCTCGATCTCCTCGCCGGTTTCGAGATCGACCAGCCGGGTCCGCAGCGCCTCGTGGTTGAGCCCGCTCCAGCCATGCCCATCGACCCCGAAACGCGGGAAATAGCGCGACCGGTCGGTGGTGTCGGGGACGTCGACCGCGCTCGAATAAAGCGAAGCGCCTTCGTTCGACCCGAAGATGTTGCAGATCTCGATCCCGCGCGCCTGCCAGCCTTCGATCAGCCAGGGCGACAGCGGCGCCGAGCCCGAGCCGATCGCGCGGAGCGACCTAAGGTCGAACTTCTCCATCAGCGCCGGCTGCTTCAGCAGCGCGGTCAGCACCGCGGGCGGAGCGATGGTGTAGGTCACCTGCTCGGCCTCGATCTGCTGAAGGAAGATGCCGAGGTCGAACGGATGGTGCAGCACCAGCCGCGCGGGCAGCGTCAGCCACGGCATGACCAGCCCGCCGATCGATCCGATGTTCACCAGCGGAAACGGGTTGAGCAACGTATCGCCCGGCACCATCCCGGTCCCCTGCGCGACCACATGCGCGTTGAGGATCCAATGGTTGTGATCGCGCGGGACGCCCTTGGGCCGCGACTCGGTGCCCGACGTCCAGCAGATGGTCAACACTTCGCCGCCGACGGTCGGATGTTCGGCGACGTGGGCGGCGACGGTTGCCGGGTCGGCATCGGCCATCTCTTCCCTGAGGTCGCCGGTCCCGTCCCCGAACAGCGCCACCTCGAGCCCCAGTTCGCGCCCCTGCGCGGCATGATCGAACCCCGCGAAGGCCGGCACCGTGACGAACAGCCGCGGCTTGGTCTGCGCCGAGATGAAGGCCAGTTCGTGGACGCGATATTGCATCACCACCGGCGACACGATCAGGCCCAGCCGCGCGCAGGCGAGGAACAGCAGCACCGCATCGACCGTGTTGGGCAGCTGCGCCAGCACGATGTCGTCCTTGCTGAGGCCCCGCGCCAGCAGCGCCGCGGCCAGCCGCTCGACCCGGTCGGCGACCTCATTCCAGCTCAGCCGCTCGGGCACGCGTCCATCCAGCGCTGCGCGATTGAGGGGATCGACCAGCGCCAGCCCGTCACCTCCCTGCTCGACCGCCGAATGCAAGGCCGCGACGACATTGTCCCCGCTCCACCAACCCTTGTCCTCGAAGGCACGAATTCGCTCGGGGGGAGTGAGAAACATCGGTCCTCCAGATGCCTGACCCTGACGCTGAACGGGGCCTGCTTCCAACTTTCATAAATATACTGACACCGGCAGGCAAGTTGGCTACGCCAGACCTACAGACAGACGGGGCAAGACGACAAACGTGGCGACAATCGTGCAATGGGCAACGGGGTCGATGGGACGGACGTCGATCCGGCGGATCCTCGACGATCCCCGTCATCGCCTCGTCGGCGGCTTCGTCTACGGCGCGCGCAAGAACGGCAGCGACCTCGGCGAAATCGCCCGTCGCGATCCGATCGGGGTCGCGGCTACCAGCGACCGCCAGCAGATCCTCGACCTCGATGCCGACCTCGTCCTCCACATGCCGCGCATCACCCTCCCCTATGACGCGCTGGTCGACGATGTCGCCGCGCTGCTGCGGAGCGGAAAGAACGTCATCTCGGTCGCCGGCTTCCATTTCCCGCAGGCCCATGGCGAGGACTATGTCCGCCGCCTCCACGAGGCTGCGCTTGCCGGCGGCGTGACGCTGGCCGGGGTCGGCGTGAACCCCGGCCTCATCGTCGAACGCATCGCACTCGCCGCCACCGCGATGAGCCACGAGCTCGAGCGGCTGGCGGTGTTCGAAACGGTCGATGCCTCGGCAATGACCTCGCCCGAATTCGTGTTCGGGCTGATGGGCTTCAACAGCGATCCCGCAGCGGCCGACATCCGCTCGGGGCCGCTTGCCGACCTTTACGGCCAGCTCTTCTCCGAAGTGCTCCACTTCGCCGCGGCCGAGCTTGGCACCAGCGTGCGGGAAATCCGACCCGACCACCGCCTGACCCTCGCGCCCTCGCCCCTCATCATCGCCGCCGGGACGATCGAGACGGGCCGCGTCGCTGCCACCGAATGGCGCTGGTCGGCGCTGACCGAGGCCGGGCCCGAGATCTTGATGTCGATCCTGTGGACCGCCGATCCCTCGCTCCACGGCCCCGACAAGCTTGGTCACTGGAAGATCGAGATCAGCGGCCGCCCGACCATCTCGATGACCCTCGACATCACCGAGGCCGATCCCGCGATGCCGCCGTCGCGGGCGCTGACCGATGCCGTGGTGGCGGTCGCGATCCGCGCAATCCCGGACGTCATCGCCGCACCGCCGGGCTTCTTCGCCTACCGCCCGCCCGCCGCGTGGAGCGCCGCATGACCGTGCTGATCTTCGACGCCGTCCGCACCCCCCGCGGCAAGGCCCGGCCCGACGGCGGGCTCGCAAGCGAAACGCCGCATGGCCTTGTCGCGCATCTCGTCGACGCGCTCGAAAACCGCGGAAACGATCCGCGACGGGTCGACCAGCTGACGCTCGGCTGCGTCGGCCAGGTCGGCGCGCAGGGCGGCCACGTCGGCATGGTCGCCAAGCTTGCGAGCAGGCTTCCCGACAGCACCGTCACGCACACGATCAACAATTATTGCGCTTCCGGCCTCAGCGCGATCGGCCAGGCCGCTGCCGCGATCAGCGCCGGGCAGATCGACCGTGCGCTTGCCGGCGGGGTCGAAATGATGAGCCACGTGCCCTTCATGGCCGACCGCGCGAACTATTACGAAGCGACCGATTTCGAACCTCGCCTGCGCTACATTCCGGTCGCGCTTGCCGCCGACCTGCTGGCCGAAAAGGAAGGCATCACCCGCGCCGAACTGGATTCGGCCGCGCTGCGTTCGCAGTCGCTTGCCGCCGCGGCCGAAAGCAACGCCGCCTTCCAGCGGTCGCGGATCGCAGCCGGCAGCCTCGATCGCGACGAGGCGGTTCGGCCGACCACCAGCGACCGGCTCGCAGCGCTCCCGCCGGCGTTTGAATCGATGGCCGGCGCCTATGCCGGGCCGCTCGAAGCCCGCACGATCGACCACCGCCATACCGTCGCCCACGCCCCGCCGATGGCCGACGGCGCGGCGCTGGCCCTCGTCGGCCGCGAAGGCTCGGGCGCGCGGGCACGGATCCTCGGCTATGCCGAAGCGGGCGGCGATCCGCGCGACAGCCTGACCGCGGGTTTCGCCGCGCTCGACAAGGTGCTTGCCGCGACCGGCCTCGACCTTGCCGACGTCGGGCGGATCGAATTCATGGAAGCCTTCGCCGTGGTCATCGCGCGCTTCCTGCGCGAAGGCCGCATCGACGAAAGCCGCGTCAACGTCTCGGGCGGTCACCTCGCCAAGGGGCATCCGATGGGCGCCACCGGCGCGATCCTGCTGTCGACCTTGCTCGACGTCCTCGAAGCCGCCGACGAGACGATCGGCGTGGTGGTCGCGACCGGCGCGCAGGGCGTCGGCGCGGCGATGGTGGTCGAGCGGCTGGCATGACCCACCCCTTGCTCGCCCGCCTCCGCCTGCCGGTAGTCGCCGCGCCCATGTTCCTGGTCACCGGCCCGGAGATGGTGATCGCCGCCGCCCGCAGTGGCATCGTCGGCGCCTTTCCGACGCCCAATTGCCGCACCGCCGAGGAACTGGACCGCTGGATGGCGGAGATAGCCGCGGGGTGCGCCGATGCGCCCGGCCTGTGGGCCGCGAACCTCGTCACCCATTCGACCAACCCCCGCCTCGCCGACGATCTAGCGCTGGTCGCCAAGCACCAGCCCCCGATCGTCATCACCGCGCTCGGCAGTCCCGCCCCGGTGGTCGAGGCCGTCCATGCCTATGGCGGCATCGTGCTTGCCGATGTCGTCAGCGAAGCGCTCGGCCGCAAGGCCGCGGCGGCGGGCGCCGACGGGCTGGTCGCGGTCGCGGCGGGCGCCGGCGGCCATACTGGCAGCCTGTCGCCCTTCAGCTTCCTTGCCGTCCTGCGCAGCTTTTTCGACGGTATTGTCTGCCTTGGCGGCGGGATCGCCGATGGCGCTGCGGTGGCGGGAGCGGTCGCGGCCGGCGCCGACCTCGTCTACATGGGCACCCGCTTCCTCGCCGCCGAGGAAAGCCGCGCCAGCGAAGGCTACAAGGCGATGGTGATCGCTTCTTCGGCTACCGATCTCCTCGTCAGCCCGGCCGTCACCGGCACCGCCGCTTCCTGGCTCAAGCCGTCGCTGACCCAGGCCGGCTACGACATCGACCATCTCACCGGCCCCGCGAAGCGCGACTATTCGGCTCCGGCCGGCGCGCGCTGGCGCGATGTCTGGTCGGCCGGCCAAGGGCTCCACGCGGTGCAGGCGGTCGAGCCCGTCGCGCAGATCGTCGATCAACTCGAACGCGGCTGGAACGAGGGCCGCGCCCGCCTCCTCAGCACAGGAAGATCCGCATGACCGAACAGGAAATCGAAGCCTTCGCCGCCGACTTCGTCGATGCCGTCCAGCAGGGCGACGCCAACCGCATGCGTGCCTGCTACGCGCCGGGCGGGGTGATCTGGCACAATACCGATGGCCTCGAACAGTCGATCGACGACAATGTGAAGGTGCTGGAATGGTTCATCCGCACCCTTCCGGACCGTAAGTACACCGTGCTCCGCCGCGAGCCGCTCAAGGACGGGTTCGTCCAGCAGCATATCCTCTCCGCCACCCTGCCCGACGGCACGCCGTGGAAGATGGATGCCTGCGTCGTAGTCAGGATGAAGGACGGCAAGATCACCCGCCTCGACGAATATATCGACAGCGCGGCGGGCGCGAAGTTGAGGGCGTTCGGCCGCTAGGCGGCTGAGCGCTTCGGCGGCCACGGCACGAAGCCCGACGTCCGCGCCACGTAATCGGCATAGCCGGGCTTGGTCTTGGCCATCTTGCGCTCGACCGTCGGCGCGCCCGACCACTTCATCAGCGTCCAGGTCAGCAGCGCCGGGCCGATGAAGCTCCACACGCCCGGGCCCGTCTCCGCCGCGACCAGGTACATCCCCCACCACGCGCAGGCATCGCCGAAATAGTTGGGATGGCGGGTGTAGCGCCACAGGCCGCTCGTCATCACCTGGCCCTGGTTGGCCGGATCGCGCTTGAATCGCACCAGCTGCGCGTCGCCGATCGTCTCGAACGCGATCCCGAACAGGCTGACCGCCGCGCCGATCCAGGCCAGCGCTCCGAGCGGCGGCCCGCCGGCGACCTGGCCAAGCTGGACCGGCAGGCAGACGATGAACAGCAACGGTGCCTGCGTCGCGAACACCAGCAGCGCCGATGCCTTGGCAAAGCTCCACCCGCGCTGCGCCTCGGCCTTGCCGAGCAGCGCGACATAGCGGCGGTCGCTGCCATGATCGCGCCACCGCCACAGCATGTAGCTGCCGAGCCGAATGCCCCACAGCGCACATAGCCCAAGCAGCAGCAACTTGCGCTCGTGCAGCCCGTCGGTGAGGAGGAAGCTGCTCGCCGCCATGACCACCATGCCGAACGCCCAGAAGCTGTCGACCGGGGTCACGTCGCGGCCCTTCAGGCACAGCGCCCACAGCAGGACGAAGCACCCCACCAGGATGACGGCATTCGTCACCAGCAACGACAGAACCATATTCACCCCCGTAAAATCCTGAAGCTCAGACCACCCCGATGTTCGGGCCCGGCGCGCCGGCATAAAGCTGCTCGACGAGGTCGCTGCGGTGATCGAGCACCGCACGCCGGTTGATCGTCCCCTTGTCCGAAATCTCGTGCGCGTCGGCGGTCGGCGGGCTGGTCATGACGGCCACCCGCCGGATCGTCGCCGACCCGCCCTGCTGCCCGGCGTTGAAGGTGCGCAGCCGCTCGACGAGCTGGTCGAGCAGGTCGGCCGGCGCATCGGCCTTGGGCCATACCAGAAGGCCCAGGAACGGCCGATTGTCGTCCGCCAGCACGATCTCGTTGACCAGCGGCGACAGCGCCTTCAGCAGCGCCTCGCGCAACTGCCCGCCATAGACCCAGGTCCCGTTGGTGAGCTTGAACTCCTCGGCCATCCGCCCGGCGAAGGCGAGGCCCTGTTCGGGATGCGCCTCGTCATGGAACACCGCCATGTCGCCGGTCCGGTAATAGCCTTCCTCGTCGAACACGGCGGCGGTTTTCTCGGGCTCGTCGAGATAGCCGCTCATCAGCATCGGGCCCTTCAGCCGCACTTCATAGCGCGCGCCATTGGGGACCAGCTTGATATCGACCCCCGGCCCCGGAAGCCCGATCCCGACCTTGTCGGTTTCGAAATGGATCGCGCAGCAGCCCGACACCGTCTCGGTCATGCCATAGCCGGTCGTCATGTGGACCCGATGCCCGGTCGCCGCCACCGCATGCTGCTGGAGGCGGTCGTAGACCGGCTGCGGCAGCCCCGCGCCGCCGTAGAGCATCAGCCGCATCTTCGCGAAAAAGGTGTCGCGCAGCACGGGATCGCGGTCCATCGCGTCGACCAGCATCGCATAGCCCAGCGGCACGTTGTTGAAATAAGCGACGCTCTTGCTGCGCAAATTGTCGATCGACCGTTCGAACAGGCCCGGCGCCGGCTTGCCGCTGTCGATGTGCAGCGTGCCCCCGAGCATCAGCCCAGCCCGCAGAACCGAAGCGCCCGCGGCATGGTGCCATGGCAGCCAGTCGAGCATTTCCTCGTCCCACCCCGCGGCGCGGCCGATCAGGCCGATCCCCTGCGCGGTATTGGCGGCCAGCGCGTCAAGCGATTGTTCTACCACCTTGGGCAGGCCGGTCGACCCGCTGGTCATCATGTAGGATCCGGTCTGCGACGGATCGACCGCGGCGACCGCCTCGTCCACCGCGCCGGTGGGCTCGGTCGCGATCACCTCGGCATAGGCGACCGCCCCCTCGCCGAACATCGACGGGTCGGCCGAGATGATCCGGCAGTCGGCGCCGATCTCCTCCAGCGCCTTGGCATAGGGCGGCCGTGGATCGAGGAAGATGGCGGCCGGCCGCACCTTGGCGAACACGTGGCGAAGCCGCGCATGATCGCCGCCTGCCATTCCGTAGGCCGGGCTTGCCGGGCACAGGATCCGGCCCGTTGCGAACGCCGCAAAAGTCATCACCGCCACGGCGATGCTGTTCTCGGCCATGATCACCAGCACGCCGCGCGGCGGCAGATTGTCGATCATCCACTGCGCCGCGCCGCGCACGTCGCGGGCGAGGTCGCGGAAGCTCGTCGCCTGCCACTCGCCGCCGTCCGAACGCTCGGCCAGCGCTGGCGCATCGCCCTTCTGCTCGGCCATCGCGAAGAAAGCGCGGGCAAGATTGCCGTCGATCGGCTCGTAGGGATGATTGGTGGTCAGCCGGATGGTGCCGTCGGCATCGCGCCGTAAGTCGAGGTCGACCGGCAGGAACTCGGCATGGCGGAACGGCGCCGAACGCCAGTCGCCTTCGCTTGCGGCAATCGCCTCCTCCGCGATTGTCACTGCGCCGGCCGTCCGACCAACTCCTTGACCTGCTCGCTCCAGCCGCCACCGGCCTTTTGCGCTTCGATCACGCCCCGGTCGACATAATCGCGCCAGCCGCTGATCTTGTCGCCGCGAAACTCGATCACGCCCGCATAAGGGGCCGCGATCGCGGTGCCGTCCTTGGTGGTATATTCATCGACGCCCTCGACGAACAACCGGTCGCCGACCTCGGCATGGTGGAAGATCCGCCAGCGCACCTCGCCGATATTCTTGCCGAACTGGTCGATGAAGGCGCGCGCGGCGTCCTTGCCCTTGGCCGGCGGAGCAATCGCCGCGGCATAATGCCACACCACGTCGTCGGTCATCTGGCCAAGGACGAACTCGACATCCTTGCGCTTCCACCCGTCGATCACCGCCTGGAATTGCTGCATTCTGGTCATGGGCTGGGTCCTCGCGAAGGCTGGAAGGGAGGCAAAGGGAAAAGCGGCAAGGGCAGCGAGAAGTGGCCGCCGCCCGACCCGCATCAGGCGTCTGCCTGTTCGACGATGAAGCTGACGGAAGTGGTGGTCGATCCGCCGATGTTGAGCGTCTGGACGCGCTTGGCGCCTTCGACCTGATAGTCCCCGGCGGTGCCCGTCACCTGCTTGTGCGCATCGAGCAGCATCCGGACGCCCGTCGCGCCGACCGGATGGCCAAGGCCGATGAGGCCGCCCGAAGGATTGATCGGGCACGCCCCGCCCATTTCGATCACGCCTTCCTCGATCGCCTTCCAGCTTTCGCCGGGCGCGGTCAGGCCAAGATGGTCGATCGCCATATATTCGGTGGCGGTGAAGCAGTCGTGGGTCTCGACCGCGGAGATGTCGCCGATCTCGACCCCGGCGCGGCGGCGCGCATCCTCGATCGCGCGGCGGACCTGCGGAAAGACATAGGGCTGGCCGGCGCTCGCCTTGACCTTGTGGTCATAGGCGATCGGCGCGCTGCGATGGCCCCAGCCGCTGATCCGCGACAGGCTCGACAGGGGAATTCCGCGCTCGCGGGCATAGCGGCGGGCCCGCTCGTCGGAGGCCAGGAAGATCACCGTCGCGCCGTCGGTGACCTGCCCGCAGTCCATCTTGCGGGTGCGGCCCTCGACGATCGGATTGGCCTCGTCGTCGGCGGTAAAGCTCTTTTCGGTGAAGCCATATTTGCGGGTCTGCGCATTGGGATTGCGCTTGGCATTGCCGAAGTTGATCTCGGCGATCCGCATCAAATGCTCGTATTTCAGGCCGTGGCGAGTGTCATATTCCTCCGCCAGATCCGAGAACGCGCGCGGCCAGACATATTCTGCATCGCCAAACTCGTATCCCGTCCACGCCGCCGCCCCCAGATGCTCGGCCGCGGTCTTGCCCGGCACGTTGCGCATCTGCTCGATCCCCAGCACGCAGGCGAGGTCGTAGCGACCGGCCTCGATCTCGGCCGTGGCGGCAAGGATTGCGACGCTGCCACTTGCACAGGCCGCTTCGTGGCGCGACGTCGGCAAGCCGTCGAGGTCGGGATGGACCAGCCCGAAGAAGCCGCCGAGCAGCCCCTGGCCGGCGAACAGCTCGCCGACGAAATTGCCGACATGGCCGGTCTCGATGTCCCTGGGCTCGAGCCCCGTCTCGGCCAGGCCCTGGTTCAGCGCTTCGGTAAAGGCACCCGCGATATCGAGCCCTTCGCGCGACCAGTTGCGGCCGAAGTCGCTCTGCCAACCACCAAGAATATAGACCATCGCGAGCGTCCCAACGTCCAGTCAGTTCGATTACGCAAGTAAGCTATGCGTGCCGCTCGCGAATGACAAGCCGTGAATCGGGATGGGCCGCTCAGGACGCCGCGTTGCCGGCTCCATCTGCAGGCAGTTCGTTGGCAAGGTTGCCGTCGATCGCGCGGGCGCGCTCTTCCAGCTTTGCGCCCGTATCCTCGTAGCGCTCGTCGAAGCTGCGCCGGTCCCCGCATGCGGCGAGGCCGAGCAGGAGCAGGACGAGCGCCGCTGCCCGCATCAATAGGTCTTCCGGTAGCGCACGTTGACGTTGGTCTGCCCCGACCCTCCGGCCTGGCTGAGGATCGACAGGCTGCGGCTCAGCGTCACCTCGAGCTGGGTGGCGGTAAAGCCGCGCGCGTCGGTCACCACCTCCAGATAGATGTCGTCGCCGATATATTTGCCCGCCGCGAGCGCCGTTCCGCGTCCGCTGGTGTCGTCCGGTCCGAGGATCCGCAGGCGGTCGATCCCGGCCACCTGCCGCAGCTTGCCGAGCGGGTTGAGCCCGCCGCCGCCCGATCCGCGCAGCGTGTTCAGCGAGGCGGCGAGCTGCACCGCCTGGATCGCCGACAACTGCCCGACTGAATTGCCGAACAGGATGCGCGACACGATCTCGTCCTGCGGCAGCCCGGGCGAGCTCGAGAAGGTGATCCGCGGGTCGAGCGCGTTGCCGGCGACGTTCACCGTGACATCGACATCCTCGATCGTCTCGGTCGCCTGCATCGCCACCGTGGCGTCGCTCGCGCTGCCGCCATTGAACCGCACGCGGCCCTCCTGCAGCTCGAACGAGCGGCCGGCAAAGCCGAGCGTGCCGCGGACGAGATCGATGCTGCCGGTGATCCGCGGCGCCTGGCTGGTGCCGGTAACCCGCATGTCGGCGCGCCATTCGCTTTCCAGCCCCATGCCCGACACGAACAATTGCCCGGGCGCGACGATGGCAAGGTCGAGCCGCACGTCACCGAAACTGGCGGCGGCGGACTGCGGCGGTGCATCGCCGGTCACCCGCGGCCGGCCCCGCGGCGGCTTGAAACGCACCCCGGTCAGCTCCGGCACCTGCGCCGAGCCCTGCCGCACGATCTGGTAGCGCGTTGCCGGCAAGCGCACCGTTCCGCTCAGCACCGGCGACTGGTTGGCGGCCTTCAGCAGCCGGACGGTCCCGGTCGCCGTCACCCGCAGCGCGTCGCTGTCCGCCAGCCGCGCATTGTCGAGCGACAGGTCGAAGTCCGCCGGATAGCCGCTCGCCGCCGCCAGGCTGACGAAGCCCTTGCCGGTTACCGTCCCGCTCCCCGCCCGGCCGGTCAGCTGGTCGATCTCCAGCCGCTCGCCGGTGAAGCGCCCCTGCAGGGCCATGTCGGTGATCCGCGTGCCATAGGTCGCATTGGCATAGGTCAGCCCGCGCCCGCGGACGACACCCTGCAGGCTCGGCTGCTCGACCCGCCCGCCAAAATCGGCCGCGACGCCAAGTGGCCCGGACAGGCTCTGGTCGGTCAGCCCCGCAAGCGAGAAGAGCGCGTCGGCCGGGCCGACGTAGCGGATCCCGCCGCTTAGCGGCGCCGCGGCGATGCGGCTGGTCCAGCTGCCGCCCCCCTGCGGCCGGATCGCCGCCTGCACCCGGCCCACCACCGTGCCCCGCGTCCGCATCACCGCATTCAGCGTGCCGGTGCCGGGCGCCAGCCGGGCAACGAGATTGACGTCGAGCGGCCGGCTGACCGACGCCGCCGTGGTCCGCGTGAAGTTGCGGATCGCAAGGCTCGCATCCAGTCGCGGGAAGGCATTGCCGGCCTGGACGAAGTCGATGCTTCCGGTCGCCCGCCCGCCGACGCCAAGGCCCGGCGTGAACAGGTTGAGGATGCTCATGTCGACCGCATCGATCCGGCTCTGCAGCGCAAGCTCGCGGCCGTAGCTGCCCGCCAGCCGCATGCTGCCGCGATCGAACACCAGCCGCGTCGGCAGCAGTTCGTAGCTGCCCCCGCGCGGGACGATCCGCGCCGGGTTTTCGGTGCGCACGTCGATGCCGTTGACCCGGCCTTTCAGCGCCGCGCGCCACAGCCTTGGCGTCAGTTCGCTGTTGAAGGCCATCCGGAACGGCACACCCGACGTGCCCTCGGCGATCCCGCGCGCAAAGCCCTGTCCGCCGCGATAATTGATGATGGTGCGCAGCGCCGAAATGTCGGTCGATCCGAACCGCGCCTGCGCCAGCTGCGCGTCGGCGATCACTTCCGGCTGGTCGTAAAGCGTGATCCGCGCATCGACGATGGCCGCGCCGACCGCGATTCCCGCGGGCTCGGGCAGCACCGCGTTGCGGGCCCTCAGGTTGACGATCGCCTGCTGGTAGCGGCCCGCCGCCGCCAGCCGCACGACCCCGCCGATCCCCTGCCCCTGCGCGTTGAGCTGCCCGGCATATGGTCCCGCCGCCGTCTGCCGCACCCGGCCGGCCACGTTGATCCCGGCCAGGGTCGCGCGGCGGATATCGACCGTCAGCGGCCCCGCCGCGGTCTGCACCAGCACGTCGGCGGTGAAGTCGCCATAATCGCTCCGCCCCCGCGCCAGGATCGCATAGGCATTGCCGGTGCTGCGGATCTGCGCGGTCAGCCCGGCGATGCCGATCCCGAGCCCGGGCCGCGCCGCGGTGACGATCGCGCGTGGCGCGCTGACGGTACCTGCCACCTGCACGCCGACCGGCCCATATTGCCGCGACACGCCCTGGGCGCGCAGGTCGATCTGTCCGTTCGGCGAATAACTCCCGCGCCCGTCGGTTACCCGCAGTTGGGGCGAATTGAGCCGCAGCCGCGAAAAGCGGATCATTCCGTCGGTACCGTAGGCGACATCGCTCGACGCGATCAGATTGCCGCCGAGGAAGCTTCGCACCCCGTCGTTGAACAGCCGCGTCGACTGCGCGCGCACCCGCCCGACCAGCGCATAGCCGCCCGGCACCGTCTTCACGTCGGCGTTGGTGTCGATGTTAAAGATGCCGACGCTGTCGACCCGGTAATCGTTGATCCGGCCTTCGATCGCCCCGGTGTAGAGCCCCTTTCCGACATCGGCGAGGACGATCGCCGTCGCATCGATCCGGTCGGAGCGGAGGCGAATATTGTCCGACACGATCCGCGGCCAGCTGACCGCCAGGTCGCCGTCCAGCCGAACGTTGGCGATCGTCCCGCCCGCCGCGACATCGAGCCCGGTGATCGCGCGCGCCGTCGCGGCAAGCGGGACGATCATCTGGTCGCCATCGAACCGGGCCTTGCCCCGCGCGCTCAGCCCCTGCAGCCCCATGTCGTTGAACGCGAGGCTGGCGGCCGTGACGCGGTAATCGACCAGCGGCTTGCGCAGCGCCCCGTTCAGCGTCAGCGCCGCGCGAAGCTCCCGTCCGGACAGGTTGGGCGCGAGCACCTGCGGCTTCCGCAGCCCGAAATCGAGCTTCATATCCTCGAACCGGTCCTGCCCCACGTCGGCGATTCCGCTCGCGACCAGGGTAAAGGCATCGCTCGACAGGCGGCCGCTGACGTCCGCCCGGCGATTGGCCCAGGTCGATTGCAGCGCGACATTGGTGATCGGCCCCAGCAGCGCCGCCGTCGGCCCTTCGACCAGCCGCGCTACCCGGGTCGGGCCGCGCACCCCGAAAGTGCCGTCGCGGGCGGTCAGCGCCAGCCGCGCGAAGGGCACATTGTCGAGGTCGGCGAGCAGCCGTCCGTCCCAGCGCTTCCAGTCGCCCTGCCCCTGCACCCGCGCCCTCAGCGGCTGCGCAAGCCCGGCCATCTTGGCCAGCACACCGCCCGCCGGCGCACTGACGAAGGCGTCGAGCGTCAGCTTGTTGTCGTCCGGTACCGCATCGAGGTTGAACGCCAGCCGGTCCCCGCCCGCGCGCCCGTCGCCCCCGATCACCGCGGCCTGCAACGCAACCTGCGCGCGCCGGTTCGCGATCTTCGCGCGACCGTCGATCGAGCCCACGCGCTGTTCGCCCGTCACCGACGGCCCGATCACCAGCCGGTCGACCTTCAGCCGCCCGATATCGATATCGAGATCGGGCAGCAGCGGCCCTTCGCTGGGCGGCGTCGCCGTGAACTGCGGCAATCGCGCCAGCGTCGCGGTCGGGGCGGTCAGGCTGCGGATGTCGACATGGTTGTTGAGATAATCGAACGGCCGCCAGTCGAGCTTCACCAGCGGCGCCGTGAAGAACACGCCCCTGGGGTCGGACAGGGTGAAGTCGTGGATGGTCGATGCGCCGGTCAGCGACCCGTCGATCCGCCCCACCCCGATCTTCATCCCGTTGGCAAAGGCGAGCCCCTCGACCCGGTCCGCCGCAAACCGCCGCCCCGCGTCGGTGTTGATGAAGGCGAACAGCCCCAGCACCAGCAGCGCCAGCCCGGCCACCAGTCCGGCCAGCGCCTTCAAGATGGTCAGCGGCCAGTTGCGCCGACGCCGGACGACGATCGTCTCGTGCCCACCTTCGGGAAGCTCATCGGGCGAGGCGGCGGTGATGTCGCTCATCAGAAGGCCTGGCCGATCGAGATGTAGACGTTCAGCCGGCTCTCGCCCTTGCGCCGCCCGATCGGTGTCGCGACATCGACCCGCATCGGCCCGAAGCTGGTATAATAACGCCCGCCAAGCCCAACGCCGGTCCGCAGGTCCCGAAAGCTCGGCACGCGCTTCTCATAGACCTGGCCCATGTCGACGAAGCCGACCACGCCGAAGTCGCCGAAGCGATAGCGCACCTCGGCCGCGGCCTCGGTCAGGCTGAGGCCGCCGAGCGGCCGCCCGAGCGGATCCTTGGGTCCCAGCGCCTGATAGGCAAAGCCACGCACCGAACCGCCGCCGCCGCCATAGAAACGGCGCGACGGGGCAAGCTGGAAGCGGTCGATCCCCAGCGTCGTTCCGGCCCGCGCGCGGCCCGCGATCACCAGATTGTCGCCGACCGGATAATAAGCGCTCCCGTCCAGCTGGCTGCGCAGATACGGACGGAAGCCGTCGTTGATCGCGCCTTCCGGCTGGACCAACACCTGCGCCCGGAACCCGCGCGTCGGGTCGAGCAGGCTGTCGGTCCGGTCGAACCCGACCTGCCCGGTCAGCGCACCGATCAGGAACTTGCGGTCGTCGCGCCGGCCAAGCGCGAAATTATAATCCTTCTCGATCGTGCCGAGGATTTCCGCGCCAAGCCCCCAGGTAAGCGTCTTCCGCCAGATCGGCGTGCTGTCGTAGCTCAGTCGCGCGAACAGCCGCCCGGTGGTCGCGTTGAAGGCGTCATAATCGGACCGCAGCGCCTCGATCCCGAACTGCAGGGTCCGGTCGCGCTTGCGCCAGTTGGAGCGGCGGAACAACGCACTCGCGCCAAGCTCCTGCGTTCCCGCCACGGCCGTCGCGATCAGCGCGCCTTCGGGCGGAAACAGGTTGCGGTGCGTCCAGCTGCCCTCGACCCGGAACCCCTGTCCGGTTCCATAACCGGCACTTGCCGCCAGCGTCCGCGGGGGACCGGCGTCCTGCGTCACCAGCATGGTCACCGTCTCGGTCCCGTCCGGATTGACTTGCCCGGTCCGCTCGGGCTCGACCGCGACCGTGCTGAACAGGCCGGTCGCGACCAGCGCCGCGCGCAGGTCGTCGACGTCGCGGCTGTCGTACAGCTCGCCCGCCTTGAACCGCGAAAGCGTCTTCACGTGACTGGCTCCGAACGCCAAGTCGCCGGTCGTCCGGAAACCCCCGAACCTCGCCCGCGGCCCAAGCGTCAGCGGCAGCGTGTAATCGCCAAGGTGCGTCTCGGGATCGAGCAGCACGTCACGCTGGCCGACCACCGCGAAGGGATAGCCTTCCTGCGGCAGCTTGATGGCAAGGTTCGCTTCCGCGCCCTGGATGCGCTGCGCGACGATCGGCTCGCCCGCCTGCAAGGCAAGGTTCTTGGTGATGAGGTCGGCGGGCACCACAGGATCCGCCTCGACCTTGATCGAGGCCAGCTTGTAGCGCTCACCCGGCGACACCTGAAGCACTACCGTCACCGGCTGGTCCGCCGCCGCTTCTGGCGCACGCTCGATGCGGGTCTGCACCGTCACGTCGTACCAGCCCTCGGCCTGCAGGATGCGCTGGACAAGCTTGCTGTCCTCGGTCAGCCGCGCCGACAGCATCGCCTCGTTCGCGGCCTTGCCCTTGCCGTCGTCAAGCGCCGACAGCGCCTTGAACTCGCCCAGCATGTCGGCGTCGGTCGCACCGTCGGCGTCGGTCAGCCCGTCGATCCTGGTCGAATAGCGCAGCTCGGGCGTCGCTTCCGCCGTGTCGGGCTGCGCCAGTTCCACCTCGCGCACGTCGAATTGGCCGAGCGGCGGAAGCGGCTGGGCAAGCTCGGGGTCGGCACTCGGCGCCACGCCGACGCCCGCCGCTTCCTGCGCCCGCAGCCGCGCCTCGAACTCGGCCACGCTTTCGAGCGGCCCGTTCAGCGCGGGATCGTCGGCCCCCAGCGGCGGCACTTCGCGCTGGACCTCGTCCTGGCAGACGATCGGCTCGACCTGCGGCAGGTTCGCACCCGCGGGTGGCGGCGGCGCGATGGTGGCGCTTTCGGGCGGACAGACCGGCCGCTCGGGCGGCGGCGCCTTGACCTGCGCTGCGGCCGGGGTCGCTGCCAGACCAAGGATCGCAGTGGCGCAACCGGCCAGCAGAACGGGTCGGACCCGGGTCGGAACGAAGAAACGCAAATGATGACTCTTTTCGGGGATCGCTCGCGCCTGAATGCATCGCGGACGCAAACGTCTCACGTCCGGGACGATTGCGTCCAAGTGTCGCCCATCCGCCACGCTCAGCGCGCCAGCCTCAGTCCCAGCCACAGGCTACGCGGGGTCGCGCGTTCGGTGATGCCATCGCTGGTCCGTCCGGCAACCACCCGCGCATCCGCCAAATTCTCGGCGCGGGCGGTAAGGCTCAGCCCTGCCGCGAGGGGAAAGGCAGCCGCAGCGTCGAGCGTCGTCGCGGCGGGCAGCACCAGGCGGTTGAGGTCATCCTCGTAGGCCCGCCCGGAATGTCTGAGGACAAGGCCGAGCGATCGCCCGCTGCGCTCCCACCGCACGCAGGCCCCGGCCGCGACCGGAGAAGTCTGGGCCGGTCGCAGCCCATCCAGCGCCGCCGCTGGCCCGCCCGTCCGGACCCGCGCGTCAGCGAGCGCTAGCGAACCGGCGAGGGTCCACGCGCCGCGCCGCCACTCGGCCGCCGCCTCCAGCCCCACGACGTCGATCCGGTCGAGGTTCTGCCGCTGGCGATAGCTTCCCCCCGCCGCAACGAACCCGACCCCCGGGAACGTGCCCGGCCCGTTGCCGAGCGTGACGTTGGCGATCGGCCGGCCAAGCCGATTGGCGAAGGCGGTCAGCGCCAGGGTCGCGCCCCCCTGCTTCCAGTCGGCACCGATCTCCGCACCGCGCAGCCGCTCGGGGCTGAGCAGCGGGTTGGCCGCAACTGCGTCGCTCCCCGCGCGAAACGGCCGGAACAGCTCGTTCAGCGTCGGCAGCCGCCAGCCAAGGTACGCCGCGCTGCGCAGCTCGATCGTGTCGCCGAGTGTCACCCCCGCCGCCGCCCGCGCCGTCGGGCGCCAGCCCGACCGATCGGCGAAGCGCTGGTCCACCAGGGTCGCGCCGCTCACCACCAAACGTTCGCGCAGGATACCGTCGGTGATCCGCCAGCGATCGACCCGCGCCGTGCCGCTGAGGATCAGCGCGCCATTGCGCCGTGTCAGCTCGGCAAATAGCCCCGCATGGTCCGCTTCGCCGCCCGAGCGCCGGTCGCGTGTGGCAACGCCCGCGACGTAAGTGGCCAGCTCGTCCGACCGCCCCCGCATCTGCCGCCCGTCACTGCCGAGGCGAAATTCGGTTCCCTCGCCCAACGGCGGGCGCAGCTCGACGCTCCAGCCGTAGCTGCGCCCCGGCACGTCATATTGCAGCGCCGTGCGGAATGCCGCGGTGCGCGCCCGGTCGATCCCGGCAAAGCTGCTGTTGAACGATCGCCGCTGCGCATAGGCAAGCGCCGACCATGCCCACCGTCCGCGTCCGACCAGCCGGAGCGATCCGTCGAGACCCCTGGTCCGGTTCTCGGTAAAGGCGAGCCCCCGCTCCCGCCGGTCGTCGAAACCGCCCGCCATGGCTTCCAGCGTCAGACGGGCCCCGACCGCCCCGACCCAGCGCAGCCGCCCGCCGCCAAAGGCATAAGGCGACGCCCGGTCGGCCGGTCCGCGCACCGCTGCCTCGATCGGCACGAACCCTTCGCCGCGCCCGCCATAGCCCGACAGGGTCAGCGTCCCGCCCCCCGCCGCCAGCCCGGCCCGCCCGCTTCCGAACAGCGCCCCGCGGCTTCCCGCCTCAACCGTCCCGCTGAAGCCCCGCGCGGACAGGCTCGTCATCTCGATCGTGCCCGCCAGCGCGCCCGGTCCGTTGGTCACCGCCCCGCCGCCGCGCACGATGCGCACCTCGGCCAGCGTCGCCGGATCATAGGCCGGCCAGTTGATCCAGCCCCCAAACGGGTCGGCCTGCGGCACCCCGTCGAGCACCAGCAGCGCCCGGCTCGCGGCATTGCCCCCGAGCGCCCGCAGCGTGACGCCCTGGCTGGTCGGCTGTCCGCTCCGCGCATCCGAGCGGCGGAACAGGATCACCCCCGCCGCCTCGCGCAGCAGTTGCTCGGCGCCCTCGCCGCCCGCTTCGGTCAACCGCTTCTCGTCGATCCGGCTCACCCCCAGCAGGCGCTCGCCCGCAGGCTCGGGCAGGGCCGGCGCGGTGATCACGATGTCGGGCGGGGGCGGCGCCGGTTGCATTGCCCCGCGCCGTAGCAGCACAAAAGCAGTGCGCAACGCCGCGTGCACTGGACCGCAAGCTGTATTGACGATAGCCTGCGTCCATTCGCGTTGACACGGGAGCCTTGGTGGCCGCTTTTCCCTTCTCTGCCATCGTCGGGCAGGACGAAATGAAGCGCGCGCTCCTGATCGCCGCGGTGGAGCCGCGCATCGGCGGCGTCATGGTGTTCGGCGATCGCGGCACCGGAAAATCGACCGCCGCCCGCGCCCTCGCCGCCCTGCTTCCGCCGATGAAGGTCGTCGCCGGATGCCGCTTCAATTGCGATCCCGCAGGGCCCAAATGCAGTCACGGCGGCAACGGCAAAGTGGACGATGTGGCCGTGCCCTTCGTCGACCTCCCCCTCGGCGCCACCGAGGACCGCGTCACCGGCGCCCTCGACATCGAACGCGCGCTGGTCGCCGGCGAGAAGGCGTTCGAACCCGGCCTCCTCGCCAAGGCCAACCGCGGCTTCCTCTACATCGATGAGATCAACCTCCTCGAGGATCATCTCGTCGACCTCCTGCTCGATGCCGCCGCCAGCGGCGAGAACGTGGTCGAGCGCGAAAGCCTCAGTGTCCGCCACGACGCCCGCTTCGTCCTCGTCGGCAGCGGCAATCCGGAGGAAGGCGAGCTGCGACCCCAGTTGCTCGACCGCTTCGGCCTGTCGGTCGAGGTCCGCACCCCGCAGGACGTACAGCAGCGGATCGAGATCATGCGCCGCTGCGACGCGGCCGAACGCGACGGCAAGGCCTTTGCCGCCAAATGGCGCCGCAAGGATCGCCAGATCCTCAACCGGATCGCCGACGGCCGGGCGCTGCTCGCGGCGATCACGGTTCCCGATTCCACCCTCGCCGATGCTGCGATGCTGTGCATGGCGGTCGGCGCCGATGGCTTGCGCGGGGAGCTCACGCTGATCCGCGCCGCCCGCGCCGTCGCCGCGCTGGACGGTGAAAGCGCGGTCGGCCGAAGCCACCTGCGCACGGTCGCCCCGATGGCGCTCCGCCACCGCCTCCGCCGCGGCGTGCTCGACGAGACCGGCCCGACGGTGCGGATCGAACGCGCCATGGCCGAGCTGTGGCCTTAAGCGCGGACGCCAACGCCGCGGCCGCGCTGGTCGCGCTTCACCCAGGGTGGTTTGGCGGACTCTGGCTCCGCACCGACGGCGATGGCGAAGACGCCCTTACCGCACTCCTGTCCGACGCATCGGTGCGCAAGCTTCCCGCCAGCATCGACATGGAGCGGCTGGACGGCGGCCTCGACGTCGCCGCCACCCTCGCTGCCTCGCGCCCGGTGCGCCGGCCGGGGCTGCTCGATGAGGCTCGCGGAAGCCTGCTCCTCGTTCCCGGCGCCGAACGCCTCGCCGGCCCGGTCGCCGGCCGCCTCGCCACCGCCCTCGATCAAGGCGGCCCCGCCCTCCTTCTCCTCGATCGCAGCCTCGACGCGGAAGAGGCCGGACCCGCCGCCTGCCTTGCCGAGCGGGTCGCCTTCCACCTCCTCACCGACGGCGGCGATGACACGGCCGAGCCCGGCGCCGCCATCTCCGACGACCAGGCAGCCGACACCATTGCTTCGGCCGCCGCCATGCTCGGCGTTGCAGGGGCCCGCGCCGACCTGTTCGCCCTGCGCGCTGCCCGCGCCCATGCCGCCTTGCGCGGCCGCGACGGCATTGATGACGCGGCGCTCGGCTTCGCGCTCCGCACCGTTCTCGCGCCCCGCGCCACCCGTCTGCCCGCGCCGCCGGCCGAGGCCGAACCACCGCCGCCACCCCCGCCGGAGCAATTGCGCAGCACCGAAGTCCGCAAGCTCGAGGACGTCGTCCTGGAGGCGGTCCGAACCGCGCTTCCCGCCGAACTCCTTGCCGCGCTGCTCGCGTCGGGCACCCTCCACAAGCAGCAGCGCGGCGGCGGCAAGTCGGGCCGCCGGGCCTCGCCGCTCCATGGCCGGATGCTCGGCGCCCGCCCGGGTCGGCCCGGCAACGGCGCGCGCCTTGCCATCCTCGACACCCTGCGCGCGGCGGCGCCGTGGCAGCGGGTGCGCGGTCGCACCGATCGCATCCGCATCGCCAAGGATGACCTGCGCATCCGCCGGCACGAGGCCAAGTCTGCCGCCCTCACCGTCTTCGCGGTCGATGCTTCGGGCTCAGCCGCGGCGCAGCGCCTCGCCGAAGCCAAGGGCGCGGTCGAAACCCTGCTCCAGCAAAGCTACGTGCGCCGCGCGGAAGTCGCCTTGGTCGCCATCCGGGGCGAAGGCGCGACCCTGCTCCTGCCGCCGACCCGCTCGCTGACCCGCGCCCGCAAGCTCCTCGCCAGCTTGCCCGGCGGCGGCGGCACCCCGCTTGCCGCCGGCATCGACGCGGCGCGCGAACTTGCGCTTGCCGCCGCCCAGCGCGGCCGAATCCCGGCGCTGGTCCTCCTCACCGACGGCCGTGCAAATATTGCGCTCGACGGCAGCCAGGACCGGACCGCCGCCGCCAGCGACGCCTCCGCGGCCGCCAAACGGGTCCGGTCGGCGGCTCTCAGCGCGCTCGTCATCGACATCGGCCCGCGCGCCCGCCCGGAAGCCTCCGCCCTCGCGAAGGACATGGCCGCGCGCTACCTCCACCTGCCGCTCGGCGCTGCCCCCGCCATCGCCGCCGCCCTTTCGGCCGTGGCCTGAACGATGCTCGACTTCGAACGGGACGGACGCGACTGGCCGCTTCGCGAGCATAGCCGCTTCGTCGATGCCGGAGGGTTGAAGTGGCACGTCCAGCTCTTCGGGTCAGGCCCGCCGCTCTTGCTCCTCCACGGCACCGGCGCCAGCAGCCATAGCTGGCGCGACGTCGCCCCGCTGCTTGCTGGCAAGCACCAGCTCATGATCCCCGACCTTCCCGGCCACGCCTTCACCCGCGGAGCGTTGGCGGGCGGGCCGACCCTCGACGCCATGGCGGAGGCGCTCGCCGCCCTCCTCGCCGCCCTCGGCACACCCAAGCCCCGCGTGGTCGGTCACAGCGCGGGCGCCGCCATCGCCTGCCGCATGGCCATTGCCGGCACCGTCACCGGGCCGATCGTCGCCTTCTGCCCCGCCCTGCTCCCGATGGGCGGAAGCGCCGCGCCCCTGTTCGGCAGCTTTGCGCGAATGCTGTTCCTAAACCCGCTGGCGATCGGCATCTTCGCCTCGGTCGCCCGCTCGCCGGGCCAGGTCGAACGCTTCCTCGAACGGGCCACCGGCTCGCACCTCGATGCCCGCGGCACCGCGCTCTACCAGCGCCTGTTCGCCGATCCCGACCATCTTCGCGGCACCATCGCGATGATGGCCAACTGGCGTCTCGAACCGCTCGAACGCGCGCTTCCGCACCTGCCTGTGCCTTTGTCCATCGTGCATGGCGCGGGCGATCGTGCGATTGCCGCCAACGATGTTCGCCGCGTCGCCCGGCTGGCCCGGGCCGAACTGGAGATGGTGCCGGTCCTCGGCCACCTCCTCCACGAGGAACGGCCCGAAATCGCGGCGGCGCGGATCATGGCGGGAGAGCAGGCATGACGAATTACGGCTGGGTCGAAGTGGTGTTCGTCGCCATCATCGCGCTCGGGATCGGCGGCTGGCAGCTCGTCTCCATCAACCGCGAAATCGCCCGCGACCGCGCCCGGAAGGACGACGAGAAAAGCTAGGCGCGCCGCGGCATCTTGTAGGGCAGCATCCACTGCACGATCGGTGAGCGGAAGCGATCGAGCGACAGGCTCTCGTGCATCGCCACCACTTCCTGCCCGAACAACCGGCTTGCCACTGCCGAGCGCGCGTAGAAGGGCGAATCCTCGAATGTCCGCACCACTCGCGCATGCCCCCGGTCGGCACGCGTCCGCCGCCCCATCAGCCAGCGCGTCGCCGGTAGAGGCGCCCCGAGCGGAAGCGCTTCCTCGCTCGCCCGGCCCTGAGCATCGAACCGCAGGGCCGACGCGAAGGTCGACCCGTCGCGCCGCACGCCCTCGTACAGCACCGCCGCCTCGCGCCCGAGATGCGCGCGCGACCATTGCCAGTCGGCGAACCCCTCCTCCAGCGCCTCGCTGCCGCTGTTGGCATCGAGATAACCGCTCCCGCTCCAGCTCACCCCCGGCTGCTCCATCTCGACCCGCACCCGTGCCCGCGGCGCGATCGACCGCCACATGTGCCTGCCCGCGGGATCGAGCGCGAAGCGCTGCCCGCTCCACAGCTCGGGCTCGATCACCACCCGCCCGCGCACGGGGGGATGGTAGGGAACGCCAAGCCAGATCGCCTTCTCCTCGATGTCGATGATCATCCGGTCGCCGTTCCAGCGCACGAGGCTGTCGCCGACCGCAAGATGATCGGCGCCGCGCGCGACGCTCGACGCTCCGCGCTCGGTCATCGTCCAGCGTGCCCCACGCGGGCCGTAGAGCGCGACGTTGATGCAGGCATGATCGATCGGATCGCCCCGCCCGCTCTTCTTGTAATAAGGGGAGAAGACCGACCCCAGGAAAGCGATGATGGTCAGCCCGAAGGCACCGCAGTCGGAGAGGGCATCGACATACCACCAGGCATAGCCACCGGCCGGAACGTCCTGGTCGAAGCCAAGTCCTTCAGCACTTGTCCCGCGGCCAGGCGTCCGGACAAGGCCGCCATCGGAACGCCCGCGCCCGGATGGGTGCTCCCGCCCGCGCAATAAAGCCCAGGGATCCTCGTGCGGGCGCTCTGCCGGAGGAAGGAGGCCGCCCACCCGTGCGAGGCCCGTCCATAAAGGGCCCCACCCGTCGACGGGAACCGCCCCGCGAAGTCCGCCGGGGTCGTTACCAGCGGCTCGGCCAGCGGCTCTACCGTCAAACCGCAGCGGCTGAGCCGCTCCCACATCGCGGCTCCACATGCATCGCTCTCCTTGGGTCCATAAGGATGGGTGTCGCCGTTCGCCGGCGCATTGACGATGATCTGCAAGCGCTCGCCGTCGGCAGGCGCGTCGCCCGGCCGATCGATCGCGCACACGTAAGCGGTCGGGTTCCGGGCGAGCTGTCCCTGCTCGAGCGCCGCGAACTCCGCGCGATAGTCGGGCGAGAAGAACACATTGTGCCGGTCGAGCGGGAAGCCCCCGGTCTTTGCCTTGACCAGCCAGGTCATCGCCGACAGCGACCGGCGCTTCGGCGGCACGGCACGCACTCCGCCGCGGCCCGCTCTTCCGAACGCGCCGGACGCGATCGCCGCCGGATCGGCATTGGCGATCACGCTGTCGGCGCGGATCACCTCGCCGCTCTCCAGCCGCACGCCCGCCGCACGGCCGCGCTCGACCAGGATCTCGCTCACCGCCTCGCCAAACCGCAGCCGCGCGCCCTGCTCGCGCGCCAGTTGCGCCAGCGCTTCGGCCAGCGCGCTCAGGCCACCTTCGATCAGCCACACGCCCATCGCCTCGACATGCGCGATCAGCATCAGGGTGGCGGGCGCCCGGAACGGCGAGGAACCGCAATAGGTGCTGTAGCGCCCGAACAATTGCTGCAGCCGCGGATCGCGGAAGTGTCCGCCAAGCGCGCTCCACAGGCTCTCGTAGGGCCGGATCGCCCGCAGCGCGCCCAGCCGCCACAAGCCGATTCGCCACATCAGCATCGGCGGATAGACCCGGCTGTTCCGCATAAAGCTCTGGTCGAGGATGTCGTGGATGCGCTGGGCCTCGGTCCGGAACGCGCGATAGCCCCGCGCCGCCTCCGCACCCGCGAACTCCCCGATTGCATCCTCGCTGCGCCGGGGGTCGGCGAACAGGTCGAGTCGCTCGCTCGCGCTCCACGCATGGCGCGCGACCAGATCGGCCTGGCGGATGGTGCAACGCTGGCTGAGGTCCGCGCCCGCTTCGGCGAAGAACGCCTCGAACACGTCCTTGCAGGTGAAGACCGTCGGCCCGGCATCGACGGCCACACCCCCGACCTCCTGCCGCCGCACCTTGCCCCCGGCGTGCGCATCCTTTTCGACGAGGGTGACCGCCACGCCCCTGGCGGCGAGCAACACGGCACTGGCAAGGCCACCGATACCGGCGCCGATCACCACCACCTGCCCAGGCCTTGCCATGTCCGCCTCCATTGACGCGCAGCCTAACATGTGTCCAAGCTCATGGACAGCAGCAAGGAACAAGCGTGCTTGACAGCAAGCGTCCGATCCCGCGCGACCAAGCGGGCCGGCATCCCGGCCTGGCGCTGGCCCAGTGGCGCAACCGGCTGATCGCATCACCCCGCTTCCAGGCGCTCGCCCAGCGGCTGCTTCCCGGCCGCTGGATCGCCAGGCGTCACGCTCGCCGCCTGTTCGATCTCACCGCGGGCTTCGTCTACAGCCAGGTCACCGCCGCGCTGGTCGAAAGCGGGCTCCTGCGCACCCTTGCGGATATGCCGCTCACCCTCGACCAGGCCGCCGGCGCCGCCTGCCTGACTCCGCACGCGACTCGCACCCTGCTCCTTGCCGCCGCCTCGCTCGACCTGACGCAGCACGTGGGGGAACACTGGACGCTCGGCGTGCGCGGCGCGGCGCTCGTCGCCACCCCGGGCCTTGAAGCGATGATCCGCCACCACCGCCTCTTCTATGCCGACCTTGCCGACCCGCTGGCGCTGCTGCGCGGAAGCGGCGGCGGCGCGCTCGCAAGCCTGTGGGACTATGCCCCCGGAAGCGATCCCGCCGACGCGCGCACCTATTCCGAACTGATGAGCGCGACCCAGCCGATGGTCGCCGCGCAGGCACTCGCCGCCTACCGATTCGCCCGCCACCGGCGCCTGCTCGACATCGGCGGCGGCTCCGGCGCCTTTCTCCGCGCGGTCGGCGAGAGCGTGCCGGGCCTTGCACTCGGCCTGTTCGATCGCCCGCAAGTGATCGCGGCGACCGCCGCCGAGGATGGGATCGCCCGCCACCCGGGTGACTTCCGGCACGATCCCCTCCCCGCCGGCTACGACCTCCACAGCCTGGTCCGCGTGCTTCACGACCATGACGACGAGCCCGCGCTCGCCATCCTGGCCGCGAGTCGCGCGGCGCTTTCGCCCGGCGGGCGGCTGCTGATCGTCGAACCCATGGCGGCGCCCGGCAAGGCACCGGAAGGCCACGCTTATTTCGGTCTTTACCTTACCGCCATGCGCTCGGGCCGTCCGCGCACCCCGGACGAGATCCGGGCGATGCTTCGCGCCGCGGGATTCTCCAAGTCAGTCCAGCGGCCTACGCCCCTTCCGCTGGTCGCCAGCTGCCTCGTCGCCACCGTCTGACGTCTACCTCGCTTGACAACAAATAGTGTCAAGCGCAGAAGACACATGGGGGAAGTCGGCGCTGCGATATCTTTTGTAGCGACGGTCGTCCCCTCAGGAATTGCTGTTGGACGCACTGGCCGTCATCATCGAGGCACCCGAGCGGATCGCGCTTCGCGAACTCGCGCTCGATCCGATGGGCGACGGCGACGTTCTGGTCGATGTCGCCTGGAGCGGGATCAGCAGCGGCACCGAAAAGCTCCTGTGGTCGGGCGCCATGCCGCCCTTCCCCGGCCTCGGCTATCCGCTGGTTCCAGGCTACGAATCGGTCGGCCGCATCGTCGATGCCGGAAGCGACGCCAGTTCGCGCATCGGTGAGTGGGTCTTCGTCCCCGGCGCCCGCTGCTACCGCGACGCGCACGGCCTGTTCGGCGGCACCGCCCGCCGCCTGATCGTCCCCGCCGCCCGCGCCCTTTCGGTGCCCGAGAAGCTTGGACAGGACGGCATCCTCCTCGCGCTTGCGGCGACTGCCTCGCACCTCCTCGAAGGTGGCCCGGCGCCCGAACTGATCGTGGGTCACGGCGTTCTCGGCCGCCTGATCGCCCGCCTCACCATCGCCTGCGGCGCTCCGCCGCCCACCGTGTGGGAAGCCGACCCGCTTCGCGCTGGCGGTGCCGAAGGCTATACCGTCACCACGGCCGAGGCCGACGAGCGCCGCGATTACCGCGTCATCGTCGACGTGACCGGCGACTCCGCCCTGCTCGACACCCTGATCGGCCGCCTCGCCCCGCAGGGCGAACTCGTGCTCGGCGGCTTCTACGCCGCGCCGGTCCGCTTCGCCTTTCCGCCCGCCTTCATGCGTGAAGCGCGCCTGCGCATCGCCGCCGAATGGCAGCCCGACGACCTCGCCGCCGTCCGCACGCTGGTCGATACCGGCCGCCTGTCGCTTGCCGGCCTGATCAGTGACGTCCGCCCCGCCGAAGAGGCCGCGGACGCCTACCCTTACGCTTTCGCCGACCGCCGCTGTCTCAAGATGGTGCTCGACTGGAGAGGATGGCCTTGATGCTCGACCACCACGAGACGCTCCGTGAGGAAGCCGCGCACGAACCCGATCCGGTTCACACCGCCGAACCCACCAGCAAGACGCAGATCATCGCCATCTACGGCAAGGGCGGCTCGGGCAAGAGCTTCGCGCTCGCTAACCTCAGCTACATGATGGCCCAGCAGGGCAAGCGCGTGCTGCTGATCGGCTGCGATCCCAAGTCAGACACCACCAGCCTCCTGTTCGGCGGCAAGTCGACCCCGACCATCATCGAAACCAGCTCGGCCAAGAAACTGGCGGGCGAGGAAGTCGGGATCGAAGACGTCTGCTTTCAGCGCGATGGCGTGTTCGCGATGGAGCTTGGCGGACCCGAGGTCGGCCGCGGCTGCGGCGGGCGCGGCATCATCCACGGCTTCGAAACGCTCGAGAAGCTGGGCTTCCACGAATGGGGGTTCGACTACGTCCTGCTCGACTTCCTGGGTGACGTGGTGTGCGGCGGCTTCGGCCTGCCGATCGCCCGCGACATGTGCCAGAAGGTCATCGTCGTCGCTTCGAACGACCTCCAGTCGCTCTACGTCGCCAACAACGTCTGCAAGGCGGTGGAATATTTCCGCAAGCTCGGTGGCAACGTCGGCGTGGCGGGCATGATCCTCAACAAGGACGACGGCACGGGCGAAGCCAATGCCTTTGCCGAAGCCGTCGGAATCCCGGTCCTGACCGCGATCCCCGCCAACGAAGACATCCGCAAGAAGAGCGCCAACTACCAGATCATCGGCATGCCCGGCGGTCAGTGGGGCAGCCTGTTCGAGGAACTGGCGGAAAATGTCGCGACGGCCCCGCCGCTGCGCCCGACCCCGCTCGACCAGGACGGCCTGCTCGGCCTGTTCAGCGCCGACATCACCGGTGCCGACTATTCGCTCAAGCCTGCCACCCAGGCCGACATGCGCAGCGCGGACTTCGTGCCGAAGGCCAGCCTCGAGGTCATTTATGACACGATCTGAGGGGCGCGCCTGATGGACTATGTCGCGCCCACCTCGCGCGAGCTCGACCGTATCGAGGTCGAGCCGACCGCCGCCGACAGCGGTTCCGGCTGCCATGCCGGGGCCGAGCGTCTGCACGCGGAAGCGACGGCCGCCGGCAAGGGCGAGCTGCTCGAAGGTTTCGCGCGCGATTATCCCAAGGGCCCGCACGACCAGCCGCAGAGCATGTGCCCGGCGTTCGGCTCCTTGCGCGTCGGACTTCGCATGCGTCGCACCGCGACCATCCTCTCGGGCTCGGCCTGCTGCGTTTACGGCCTGACCTTCACCTCGCATTTCTACGGCGCCAAGCGCAGCGTCGGCTACGTTCCCTTCAGCTCGGAGACCCTGGTCACCGGCAAGCTGTTCGAGGACATCCGCGACGCGGTGCACGAGATCGCCGATCCGGCGCTCTACGACACCATCATCGTCACCAACCTCTGCGTCCCCACCGCTTCGGGCGTCCCGCTGCAGCTCCTCCCCAAGGAGATCAACGGCGTCCGCGTGGTCGGGATCGACGTTCCGGGCTTCGGTGTCCCCACCCATGCCGAGGCCAAGGACGTGCTCGCCGGCGCGATGCTCGCCTTCGCCCGCGCCGAGGCCGCCGCCGGCCCGGTCGCGCTCCCGCGTGAACGGTCGGACCGCCCAACCATCACCTTGCTGGGTGAGATGTTCCCGGCCGATCCCGTGGTCATCGGCCAGCTGCTCGCCCCGCTTGGGCTTGCCGCCGGTCCGGTCGTCCCGACCCGCGAATGGCGCGAACTCTATGGCGCGCTCGATTGCGCCGCGGTTGCGGCCATCCATCCCTTCTACACCGCCAGCGTGCGCGAATTCACCGCTGCCGGCCGCTCCGTCGTCGGCTCGGCGCCGGTCGGCGCCGACGGCACCGCCGCCTGGCTCGACGCGATCGGCAATGCGTGCGGGATCGCCGCCGACAAGGTCGCCGCGGCCAAGAACGCGATCCTGCCCGCCATCCGCGGGGCGCTCGCCGCCATGCCGATCAAGGGCCGCGTCACCGTCTCGGGCTATGAAGGCTCCGAACTGCTGGTCGCCCGGCTGCTGATCGAAAGCGGCGCCCACGTCCCCTATGTCGGCACCGCCTGCCCGCGCACCCAGTGGTCGGACCCCGACCGCGAATGGCTCGAGGCGCACGGCGTCCGCATCAACTATCGCGCCAGCCTCGAACAGGATCTCGCCGCGGTCGAGGAATATGGCCCCGACCTCGCGATCGGCACCACGCCGGTGGTCCAGCACGCCAAGGCCAAGGGCATGCCCGCGCTCTACTTCACCAACCTCATCTCGGCCCGTCCGCTGATGGGTCCGGCCGGCGCCGGCAGCCTCGCCACGGTGATCAACGCCGCGATTGCCGGCAAGGATCGCATGGCCTCGATGAAGTCCTTCTTCGAAGGCGTCGGCGAAGGCCACACGGCGGGCATCCACGAAGAGCTTCCGGTCGACCGCCCCGACTTCAAGGCGCGCTACGCCGCCCGCCGGATCGCCGCCGCCAAGGCCAGCGAGGCGATCGGCTCATGACCCTGATCCTCGATCATGACCGCGCCGGCGGTTACTGGGGCGCGGTCTACGCCTTTACCGCGGTCAAGGGACTGCAGGTGGTGATCGACGGCCCCGTCGGCTGCGAGAATCTGCCGGTCACCTCGGTGCTCCACTACACCGACGCGCTTCCCCCGCATGAGCTTCCGATCGTCGTCACCGGCCTGTCCGAACAGGAACTCGGCCGCGACGGCACCGAAGGCGCGATGAAGCGGGCGTGGGCGACCCTCGATCCCGACCTCCCCAGCGTCGTCGTGACCGGCTCGATCGCCGAGATGATCGGCGGCGGCGTCACGCCCGAAGGCACCAGCATCCAGCGCTTCCTCCCGCGCACCATCGACGAGGACCAGTGGCAGTCCGCCGACCGCGCACTCGCGTGGCTGTGGACCCAGTTCGGACCCAAGAAGGTTCCCGGGCCCAAGAAGCTCAAGGATGGCGACAAGCCCCGGGTCAACATCATCGGCCCGATGTACGGCACCTTCAACATGCCCTCTGACCTGGCGGAAATCCGCCGCCTGGTCGAAGGCATCGGCGCCGAGGTCAATTGCGTCTTCCCGCTCGGCACGCACCTGGCGGATATCCGCAAGCTCGCCGACGCCTCGGTCAACATCTGCATGTACCGCGAATTCGGCCGCAAGCTCTGCGAGGAGCTCGACCGTCCGTATCTCCAGGCGCCGATCGGGCTGACCTCGACCACCCTGTTCCTGGAACAGCTGGGCGAACTCCTCGGGCTTGATCCGCAGCCGTTCATCGCGCGCGAAAAGCACACCACGATCAAGCCCTTGTGGGACCTGTGGCGCTCGGTCACCCAGGATTTCTTCGGCACGGCAAGCTTCGGTATCCACGCCAACGACACCTACGCCCGCGGCATCCGCGCCTTTCTCGAAGGCGACATGGGCCTTCCTTGCAGCTTCGCCTTCTCCCGCCGCGCCGGGGTCAAGCCCGACAACCAGGCAGTGATCGATGCCATCCGCACGGCGCCGCCGTTGGTCGTCTTCGGCAGCTTCAACGAGCGCATGTACCTTGCCGAAGCCGGCTCCCGCGCGACGTTCATCCCGGCCAGCTTCCCGCTGCCGATCATCCGCCGCCACACCGGCACCCCCTTCATGGGCTATGCCGGCGCGACCTACCTCGTCCAGGAGGTCTGCAACGCCCTTTTCGACGCGCTTTTCCACATCCTGCCCGGCGCGTCCCAGCTCGACCGGGTCGAGGCGACCCCGACCCGCGGCCTGTCCGAACTGCAATGGGAAGAAGCCGCGCGCCTGAAACTGCAGGCGATCGTCGATGCCCAGCCCGTGCTGGTCCGGATCTCCGCCGCCAAGAAACTGCGCGACGCCGCCGAACGCGCGGCCCGCTCGGCGGGCGAACGGATGGTCACCGCCGACCGGCTTGCCGACACCTTGATGGAGCTCGCCTCGTGAGCGGCTCCGTACACCCCTTCGCCTGGGCGACCAGGCACCCAAGCTTCGCTGACGGCAACGCCAGCGGAGGAAGCCGCCCGATGGCGTTCGCGCCTCCTTCTTCGGGAACGGGCAAAATGGAGAGCGACGCATGAGCGACACAAGAGAGCGCGATGATCGCTTCGGTCCGGGAACCTACCTGACCCCGGAGGAAGCGAAGGAATTTCACAAGATCTTCGTCAGCAGTTTCCTGCTGTTCACGGCGATCGCCATTATCGCCCACGTCCTAGCCTGGATGTGGCGGCCCTGGCTCCCCGGTGAGGCAGGCTATGGTGCTTCCGCAATGATCGACACGGGCCATGCGTTGGCCAGCGTCGCTCTGACCCTCTTCAGCTAAGGAGCCCTGCCATGTGGAGAATCTGGCTGATCTTCGATCCGCGCCGCACCCTGGTGGCGCTGTTCACCTTCCTGTTCGTGCTTGCACTGCTGATTCACTTCATCCTGCTCAGCACGGACCGGTTCAACTGGCTTGACGGTCCTCGCAGCCAGGGCGCCATGGCGGCTCCGGCCGCGGCGGCAGCCCCGGTGGCGGCCCCGGTCGCAGCTCCGGCTGCCCCGGCGCAATAAGCCGAACACTGCACCTCGAAGGAAGCTGGGCGGCGGCGGGCCGTTTAGCCCAGCTCTCCTTCGCGGGGCACCACTTCTAGATCCTGCCCAAATCAGGGCGCGAACGGGAGCGCTGACCCATGATCCTCAGTTACGAGCGCAAATACCGGGTCCGCGGCGGCACGCTGCTTGGCGGCGACCTGTTCGACTTCTGGGTTGGCCCCTTCTACGTCGGCTTCTTCGGCGTGCTGGGCGCCTTCTTCACCATGCTCGGCACCGGGCTCATCCTGTGGGGGGCCGCGATCGGCCCGACCTGGAACCCGTGGCTGATCTCGATCGCCCCACCCGACATCAGCTACGGCCTGGCGCTTGCGCCGCTGCGCGAAGGCGGGCTGTGGCAGATCATCACCTTCTGCGCGATCGGATCGTTCAGCTGCTGGGCGCTGCGCGAGGTCGAAATCTGCCGCAAGCTCGGCATCGGCTACCATGTCCCGGTCGCCTTCAGCTTCGCCATCTTCGCTTATGTCAGCCTGGTGGTGATCCGGCCCTTCCTGCTCGGGGCGTGGGGCTACGGCTTCCCGTACGGCATCTTCAGCCACCTCGATTGGGTCAGCAACACCGGCTACCAGTATCTGCACTTCCACTACAATCCGGCGCACATGCTGGCGGTGAGCTTCTTCTTCACCACCACCCTCGCGCTTGCGATGCACGGCGGTGCGGTGCTGTCGGCGGTCAACGTGCCCGGCGACGAGCCGGTCAAGACGCCCGAATATGAAGACAGCTTCTTCCGTGACCTGATCGGCTATTCGATCGGCACGCTCGGCATCCACCGCCTCGGCCTGCTGCTGGCGCTGAACGCCGGCTTCTGGAGCGCGGTCTGCATCATCATCTCGGGCCCCTTCTGGACCCGCGGCTGGCCCGAATGGTGGACCTGGTGGCTCAACCTGCCGATCTGGTCGTGATGGGGGAGATTTAAGCGATGGGCGCCTATCAGAACATCTTCACCCAGGTGCAGCTCCGGGCCAAGCCCGAATATGGAGCGCCCCTTCCGGTCGGCAACGATCCGCGTGTCGGCAGCGGCGGCTACCATTACTGGCTGGGCAAGCTGGGCGCGGCGCAGGTCGGCCCCTTCTACCTCGGCAAGCTTGGTCTCGCCTCGCTGATCTGCGGCTTCCTCGCCTTCGAGATCATCGGCCTCAACATGTGGGCCAGCGTCAACTGGGACCCGGTGCAGTTCGTCCGCCAGCTGCCCTGGCTCGCGCTCGAGCCGCCGGGGCCGCAATGGGGCTTCTCGCCGTTCGTTCCGCTGGCGCAGGGTGGCTGGTGGATCATCACCGGCTTCTTCCTGACCTGCTCGGTGCTTTTGTGGTGGGCCCGCACCTACCGCCGCGCCCGCGCGCTCGGCATGGGAACCCACGTCGCCTGGGCCTTCGCCTCGGCCATCTGGCTGTTCCTGGTCCTGGGCTTCATCCGCCCCGCGCTGATGGGCAGCTGGTCCGAAGCCGTTCCGTTCGGCATCTTCCCGCACCTCGATTGGACCGCGGCCTTCTCGATCCGCTACGGCAACCTCTTCTACAATCCGTTCCACGCGCTTTCGATCGCGTTCCTCTATGGTTCGACCCTGCTGTTCGCCATGCACGGCGCGACCATCCTCGCCGTCAGCCGGTATGGCGGTGAGCGCGAGATCGAGCATATCACCGATCGCGGCACCGCACTGGAGCGGGCCGCCTTGTTCTGGCGCTGGACGATGGGTTTCAACGCGACCATGGAATCGGTGCACCGCTGGGCCTGGTGGTTCGCCGTGCTGACCACGCTGACCGGCGGGATCGGGATCCTGCTGACCGGCACCGTCGTCGACAACTGGTACCTGTGGGCGCAGGAGCATCACTACGCTCCTTCCTATCCCGCGACCAACGTCGCCGATCCGTCGCTGCAGCCGCTGAACGCCCCCTATGATCCGGCGGCGCTGGCCCCGGCCAGCCCGGCCGCTCCGGCAACCTCCGGCGGCCTCCCGGTCGGCGACGCTGCCGGCCCGCCTCCGGCCGCCGCCATGCAGCCCACCGACGTTCCGACGCCCGCGGCGCCGGTCCCGGCCCGCTGAGGAGCTGAAGCCATGACCAACCTCCGCCTCCTCGCCGGTGTCCTCCCGCTTCTGGGGCTGACCGCCTGCGAACTCGGGTCCAAGCAGTCGCAGCAGACCGGCTACCGCGGCACGGGCATGCAGCAGGTGACCGACGTCAGCTCGATCAAGGCTGCGGCGGTGATCCCGGCGCCGCCCTATCCGCTGTCCCCGGCCGCCGCGTCGGGTCCCAAGATCCAGGGCCAGAATATCCAGGTGCTGAACAACCTCTCCGAGGAACAGTTCGGCCACCTGATGAGCTCGATCAGCCTGTGGGTCGCGGGCGATGCGGCCAATTGTCAATATTGCCACAACCCCAACAACATGGCCGACGACAGCATCTACACCAAGCGGGTCGCTCGCCAGATGCTCAAGATGACCCTGTCGCTGAACTCGCAATGGTCGAACCATACGGGGCAGACGGGCGTCACCTGCTACACCTGTCACCGCGGCCAGCCGGTCCCGCAATATAATTGGAGCCCGCAGGCGGCGGGCAACGACATGTCGATCCGCGGCAACAAGCGCGGGCAGAACACGCCCGACGCCAACGTCGGCTATGCCTCGCTTCCGAACGACGTGTTCAAGCAATATCTCGGCGGCAATGCGGAAACCGTCCGCGTGCAGTCGAACAGCGCCTATCCCGGCACCCAGCACCTGACCACGCGCAATGGCGAAGACAGCTACGCCATCATGATGCACGTCTCAAAGGCGCTTGGCGTCAATTGCACCTTCTGCCACAACTCGCAGAGCTTCCGCAGCTGGTCGCTGTCGAGCGCGCAGCGGGCGACCGCCTGGTATGGGATCCGCATGGTGCGCGATATCAACGGATCGCACATCCTTCCCCTCGGCCGCGCCGGCGTCTTCCCGCCGAACCGCCTCGGACCGGCGGGCGAACCGCTGCAGGTCAATTGCCTGACCTGTCACCAGGGCGTGAACAAGCCGCTGAACGGCCAGTCGATGATCAAGGATTATCCGTATCTGCGCCCCGCCGGCTACGTGCCGCGCCCCGCCCCCGCGGCAGAGCAGGCCGTCATCCAAGCCCTGCGTCAGCCGGGCGCGATGACCGACAACGTCGGCGCGCCTGGCAACAAGCCGAACCCGGTCGACCAGCCGGCGCGATAAGGGTCGATAATCCGGGCCCGGCCACGAAGCTTTCCGGCTTCGGCCGGGCCTCGGAAGTGATGGTAGCTCCCTGAACATGCCGCGATCCTTGCAGCGCCGGGGCGACGACCGCCCAAGGTTAAGTTGTAGCGGCTCCGTAACGTGAATGACGTAGAGGCCGGCGCGTGAGCGTCATCATCTATCACAATCCTGCCTGCGGCACTTCGCGCAACACACTCGCCATGATCCGTGCAAGCGGGGTCGAACCTGTTATCGTCGCGTATCTGACGACGCCCCCCAACCGCGAGGAGATACGCGACCTGGCGCGCCGCTCAGGAATTCCGCTCCGCGATCTTCTGCGCGAAAAAGGCACGCCGTTCGCCGATCTCGGGCTCGACGATCCGTCGCTCAGTGATGAGCAGTTGCTCGACGCGATCGAGCTGCACCCGGTCCTTCTGAACCGTCCCATCGTGACGAGCGGCAAGGGCGTGCGCCTGTGCCGCCCGTCGGAGAAGGTGCTCGATCTGATCCCGCCACTTCCCGAAGATTTCATCAAGGAAGACGGCGAGAAGGTGAAAAAGGCTTGAGCCCAGCGCTGTCTCGTCGTGCCGCTGCCGAAGCGCTTGGAAGTTTCTTCCTGTTCGCGACTGTGATCGGCTCCGGCATCATGGCCGAACGTCTCGCCAGCGGAAACGTGGCAGTAGCGCTGATGGGCAACACGGTCGCGACCGGCGCGATGTTGTTCGCCCTGATCGGCTGGCTCGGACCCATCAGCGGCGCGCACCTGAATCCGGCGGTGAGCCTGGTTGCCGCATTTCGTCGGGAACTCAGCGGACGCGACCTTGTCCCTTACCTCCTGGCGCAACTCGGAGGCGGGATTGTGGGCGTTATCACCGCCAATCTGATGTTCGACATGCCGGCAATCGCCGTGGCGACCAAGGTCCGCGGCGGACCTGGACAATGGCTCGGCGAGGCAGTCGCCACCTTCGGCCTGATTCTCACTATTCTAGGCACGGTCCGCTACCGTGAACGTCACGTGCCCGCGGCGGTCGCCCTATATATCGTCGCGGCCTACTGGTTCACCTCGTCTACCAGCTTTGCCAATCCCGCCATCACGGTAGCGCGCAGCCTCTCTGACAGCTTCGCGGGCATTTCACCCGGATCTGTCCCCTTGTTCATCGTTGCCCAGCTGCTCGGCGCAGCGGCAGCGGCCTGGGTAGCCAAGGGCTTAATCGACCGGGATCGCTAAGGTCCGATTGGGCCGAAAGCAGACATTCGCGGCCTGCTTACCTAAGCGCCTGCCACGGGCCTCGAACGGCGGTTGGAAGCAGCCCGGGCTCAGCGCCGCGTCGGCGGGACGTCCGTCGTGCCCTGGGCATTCTCCCGGGCGCGGCGTTCGTCCAGCATGCGGCCTTTCTCGCCGTCCATCGGATGACGGTTCTGCGGCTTGCGCAGGAACCAGATTAGCGCGACCGCGGCGATCACGAAGGCGGCGATCAACAGGAACAGGTTGTTCGAGGCCAGATAGTCGGAAGTGTTCATGGCAAAACTCGCTCTCTTTTGAGGAGGTTACGCCATGAACGAACGGGCGGCCACGAAGCTCCTGATGGACCTTGGGCCCCATGATGGAAGGCGGCGGCCGCGAATGGGCTGTCCTACAGCAGCACAATGTGCCAGATAGGTGAGATGTGGATCGACAGTTTTGCGAACGGCTCAGGCGGCGCTATACCAAGGCCGCCCCATGACGCCGGCGCTCGGCGCGTGACAGGGTCGCCGACCCTGTCAACTTCGACAACTTAGCCCCGGGCGGCGCCGCTCAGGCGGCGACGGAAATCCTGCTCAGGGCGCAGCGCGACCAGATCTCGCTCAGCGCCTCGACCAGCCGGTCGATGTCCTCAGCGGTATGCACCGGCGAGGGCGTGATGCGCAGCCGCTCGGTCCCGCGCGGGACGGTCGGATAGTTGATCGGCTGGACGTAGATCCCATGCTCCTCGAGAAGCCAGTCGCTGATCTGCTTGCAGTGCACGGGGTTGCCGACCATCACCGGGATGATGTGGCTGTCATTGTCGAGCACTGGGATGCCGACCGCTTTCAGCCGCGCCCGGACGGTCGCGACGCGATCCTGCTGCCCCTGCCGCTCGGCCGAGCTTTCCTTGAGGTGACGGATGCTCGCCGTCGCCCCCGCCGCCAGCGCGGGCGGCAAAGCGGTGGTGAAGATGAACCCGCTCGAAAAGCTCCGGACGAAGTCGCACAGCGCCGACGAGGCCGCGATATAGCCGCCGAGCACGCCATAGGCCTTGCCCAGCGTGCCCTCGATCACCGTGATCCGGTCCATCAGCCCCTCGCGCTCGGCGATGCCGGCGCCGCGGGGACCGTAGAGGCCGACGGCATGGACTTCATCGATGTACGACATGGCGCCATGCGCCTCGCAGACGTCGAGGATCTCGGCGATCGGCGCGATGTCGCCGTCCATCGAATAGACACTCTCGAAGGCGACCAGCTTGGGCTGATCCTTGGGCAGCGCGGCGAGGCGCCGGTCGAGGTCGCGCCAGTCGTTGTGGGCGAACACCTGCCGCTCGGCGCGGCTGTGGCGGATGCCCTCGATCATCGAGGCATGGTTGCCCGCGTCGGACAGGATGACGACGTTCGGGATCTTGGCGCCAAGCGTCCCGAGCGCGGCCCAGTTGGACACGTAGCCCGAAGTGAACAGAAGCGCCGATTCCTTGCCGTGGAGGTCCGCCAGCTCGCGCTCGAGGAGCACATGCTGGTGCGTCGTCCCGGCGATGTTGCGCGTGCCCCCGGCCCCCGCCCCGCAGCGGTCGAGCGTGTCGTGGATCGCGCCGAGCACCGTGGGATGCTGGCCCATGCCGAGATAGTCGTTGGAGCACCACACGGTTACTTCCGCCGGCCCGTCGTCGGCGTGGCGCCTGGCCTTCGGATAGGCCCCCGCCCGCCGCTCCAGCTCGGCGAAGATGCGATAGCGTCCCTCGCCCTTCAGCTCGTCGAGCGCACCCGCGAAATAGGCTTCATAGTCCATGGCTTGCCCCCAATGCCGAGCGTCCGGCGCGTAAAGTCGATGGTGCCGGCCGCGCCCAGCGCCACAGCGCGCCGTCACGGACCGGAAGAGCGAGGAACAGGAGTTCGAGCGTACCAAGCGCGGCGAGCGCGAACAGCAGGCTTGGCGCCGCGGCCTGCGGACTTGCCAGCGCACGCGATGCGAGGAGGACCGACAGGACGATGCTCGCCCCCAGCATCGCGACCAGCGTCAGGCTCATCCGCCGCGGCCCGTAATAGCTGCGCAGGTGATGAAGGTGCGCCGGCAACAGTTCATCGGTGAGGTTCGGAACCCCGCTGAAGATGGCGAGCTTGGCCGCGAGGCGGAGCGCGAACAGCAGTCCGAACACCGCAGCGCCGGTCTGGTTGGGCATACCCCAGCTCAGCCCCACCAGCATCACGAGGAGCGCGGCGAGCGCCAGTTCGTGCCACAGGAGCGTGGCGGACGCCTGAAGGAAGCGGCGCACTCCCGCGATGCCGGGGTCGGCGCCGATCCGGCGCGGTCCCGCGGCGGCGCCGGTCAGGAAGGCGAATTCCTGCCAGGCCCAGATCGCAAGCGCGGCAAGTGCAGCAGCATAAGCGGCGGGCGCCCCCGGATCGTGCCGGGTCGCAGCCACCACGGCCACCCCGGCAATCGCCGCAAGCGTGGTCCACACCATGGCGGGCCGGTAGGTCGCACGCGGGCGATAGACGAGCCAGACGACCAGCCCCGTGCTCGCGAACCAGGCGATCAGCACCGCCGCGGCGGGAAGGAGATGCCCCGTCAGGCTCACCAGGCGGGCTGCAGCCGGACCGCGGCGGGAAGCGCATGGGTGGCCGGACGCATTAAATACATCCGGGCGAAAGCCAGGCCGGCGCCGATCAGGTGCGGAAGCCGCGCCAGGCCGCGCCGCTTCGACAATTCGCCATGCGCGGTCCGCAGCCGCTCCATCGCCGAACGAAAGCGCGGATCGTCGATCGGCAGTTCAACCGGAAACACCTGCCGGCTGATCTGATTGCAGATGTGGAAGACCTGATAATCATAGTCGGTCGGATCGACCCCGATCGCCTTGTGGAATTCCGGGCGGCCATGATCGCGCACGTACATGGTCGCGTAGACCGACAGCAGGAAGAAGCGGATCCACAACTTGTTGAGGCCGGTCAGCAGCTTGGGATCGGCGCGCATCAACATCGCAAAGGCTTCGCCATGGCGGAATTCGTCCTGGCACCAGCGCTCGAACCAGCTGAAGATCGGGTGAAAGCGAAGCTCGGGATTGCGCTCGAGCTGGCGGTAGATGGCGATGTAGCGCGCATAGCCGATCTTCTCCGACAGATAGACTGCGTAGAAGATGAACTTGGGCCGGAAATAGGTGTACTTCTTGGTCTTGGTCAGGAACCCGAGGTCGATGCCGAGGCCCGCGTCCTTCAGCGTTTCGTTGATGAAGCCGGCGTGGCGGCTTTCGTCGCGCGCAAGGATCTTGAACAGCTTCTTCATGTCCGGGTTGGTGACCCGCTTGGCGATCTCCGCATACAGCACGCAGCCGGAGAATTCACTGGTCAGCGAGCTTACCAGGAAGTCGATGAATTCACGCCGGAGCGGCGCCGGAAGCTGTTCGAGCACGCCGTCGAATTCGTCGCTCTGCTTGAAGTGGCGCTTGTTCTCGTCGCGGTCGAAATCCGCCATCAGCGCGTCCCATTCGGCACGCACCGGGGTGACGTCGATGCGGTCCATCGCCGCGAAATCGGTCGTGTAGAAGCGCGGGGAGAGGACCGTATCCTCGCACGCCTTGGCAAGGCTCTCGTTGGAGGTCTTGATGTGAGCGTGGGCGTTCATGCGAGCCTCCCGGAAGAGAAACTGACTTCGTACAGTTCGGCCATGTCGAAGTAGGCGATCACGTGGGTCCAGGCACGGCGCAGCGGCCCGGCGACCTCGACGGTGGCGGTGCGGTCAATCGTCACGCTCTGTCCGAACGGAACGATCACCGGGTCGCCATGCACCTTGATGCGGTCACCCGGCCCCATCTCCAGCCCGTCGGGCAGTTCGAGATGGGCGTGCAGCGCATCGGCGTCATGCTGGACGGCGATGCGGCACGGCGTGTCGAAACGGGCGGCGCAGAGCAGGCTCACGAGGTCTTTCCCCCAATTGGCAGGAAGCGGGCAAAGGCGGCCCGGTTGGTGGGGCCGAAGGATCCGAGTTCGATGACACGCCCGGTGGTATCGTCGGTCAATGTCAGCGCGCCGTTCGGCCAGGACGACAGGCGGAACGGTGCCGCGGCACCCTGCTGGTGCTGGTAGCGCTCACGGGCGAGGCCGCGCATCACGCCGCGGATGAAGCCACTGCCTTCGGTCCCGATCGCATCGACCAGTTCGCCAGTCCGTCCATCGGTGACGAGGACTCGGCCGTCGGGGCTGTCGGCGAACCGCAGCTGCCGTTCAAACGTCGGCTGCAGATGCTGCTGGACGCGGATCTCGGCGGGGGTCGGATCGGGCGACACCGCGCCGACCCTGACGCCGACCACCAGCAGCAGCGAAAAGATCACCAGCGCGGCCGCGGCCTTCAGCGCCGGCGGCGGGATCATGTTCTCGTGGCTATGGTCTTCGGTCATGCGGTGGCTTCCACGCGGCGAGCGACGCGAACCGGGCGACGAACGGGTGCGACCGATGCGCCCGCGACAATTGCAGGCTCGGCCTCGGCCACTTCGATGTCAACGAGCGCGGCACAGCAGCCATGCAGCAGCCGGGCGATCCTTTCCGCATCGGGGACCGCGCGAAGCATCGGCTCCGGATGGCGGGTGCGCCACGGACGAACGTGCGGCCACAGCAGCGCCCAGGCGATCCGCCCCTTGCCCGCAAGGCGCAGCGCGATGTCACCGCTGCCACCAGTTCCCATGCGAAGGTCGGCGGCGGCGATCTGCTTCAGGGGCAAATTGAAATGCATCGGCAACGCCACGCCGACCCGCAGGACCAGCCGGCGGTCGGTCAGCGTGTAGACGCTGCTGCGGGCCGAGGCCCGGGCGATCAGCGCAAGCACGCCAAGACAGAGCGCGCCGGCGCCAAGCGTCAGCGCAACGCCTTCGAGGCGGCCCATCGCCAGGCCGACGCCGGCAAGCAGGAGAAAATAGAAAGCGACGGCCCTCGCGTGAAAGGCCCCGGCCAGCAGGCGTCCGGTTTCGGGCCGGCCCTGCCAGACGATCGTCTCGCCTTCCGGCAGCGGGCCGGGAAGCCCGCCGAGCTCGTCGGTCAGGCGCTCGCTCACAGCAGGGGCTCCGTGCGGCCCGGCAGGCCGTAAAGGTAGCCGCCACCGAAGTAGCCCACCAGCTGGTCTTCCTCGCGGCGGGTGATCTGGCCGGCGGTGCCGAGCGAGGGAGCGCGGCTGAACTGTTCGGCGCTGATCGCATCGACATGGAAGACGCGCTGCCGGCCCTTCACCGTCCCCATCAGGAACGGCACCTGGACCGTGCGACCGCCGCCGTCGAGCGCGACATCGACATAGCGCACGAGGTGGTCGCTGCGATCGATCCACACGTCGGTGATGGTGCCGGCGACCTTGCCGTCGGCGGCGACCACCGTCATCCCGACGAGGTTCGGATCCTCGCGCGCGATCGACCAGTGGCTGTCGGACGACAGCGGAACGATCCGCGGGCGGCCTTCCATGTCCATGTCAGGATAGTCGGCGCGCTTGACCCATGCCGCCGGGCCGACACCATCGACCAGCGGATCGCCCGTCGGCACGTAAGGCGCGCCGGGGAAGCGGGCGAAGGGCTGGGCACCGACCAGCTCGACCGGCTCGCGGCCCTGTGCCGGGGTGATCGCATAGCCGCGGTCGAACGGCAGCTTGAAGCGCGTGTAGGTGGACGCGGTGAGCGGTCCCCACGCGCTGTCGACCCGTCCGGTGACCGCATCTTCGAGCGGATAGCCTTCGCGGCGATCTTCGCGGCGCAGGTAGACCACCAGCGCGACGAAGAAGGCAACAAAGGCGTAGAAGACGAGCTCCGCGACATCGAGCCGGCCGACGATGATTTCGTGATGCATGGCGTCTGAGGTCCTTGTCCTAGTCTTCAGCTCGGGAAGTGGGCCAGGCCGAAGCGTGGCGCGGGATCGGTAGTGATGTCTGCACGCACAAGCGGTCCGAGTACCGCAATGGTCACGAGGAGGAGGATAATCTCGGTCATGTAGACCGCACCATATCCGGTAGCCCGCCACGCCAGCGTCTGCCCGAGCTCACCGGCGGTGGCGCTTGCGGCGATGGCGTCGCGGAGAAGACCTCCAAGAAGGATAGCGGCTCCGGCGGCGGAGGCCTGGACCGCGCCCCAGGCACCGAGCGCAAGACCCGATGGCGAGTTGCGGGCGAGGGTCATGGCGGCGACCAGCGTCCCGACCATGAACAGTCCACCACCGAAGCCGATCATCGCCGCGCCGAGCATCAGCAGGAGGGGATTGAGCGCCGGCGCGGCGAAGATGACAAGGAGAAACGCGGACAGCCCGGCGACGCAGCCGAAGCCGGCCAGGCGATGGGGTTCGCTGCCCCTGGCAAGGCGGGCCCCCGCAAGGGCAAAGCCGGTCAGGGCACCAAGCGCCCACAGCGCCGTCAGCGACGTGGTGGCGCCGACCGACAGGCCGAGGATCTCGCCGCCGTAGGGCTCGAGCAGGACGTCCTGCATGGTGAAGGCGGCGGTGCCGACGCCGACCGACACGAGCAGGCGGCGGCTGCTGTCTTCGGCCATCAGCTGTGCCCAGACCTGCGCAAAGGGCGGCGCCGGCGGCTGCTCGGCCATTTCGGCGCGCGAGCGGCGGCTTTCCTGCTTCCAGGTGGCGACGATGTTCAGCAGCAGCGCGGAAAGGGCAGCGCCCTGGATCACCTGCACCAGCCGGGTCGCGGAGAAATCGGTCAGCGCCGCGCCGATCAGCAGCGCGCTCACCATCGTCCCGACGAGCAGCATGACGTAAAGCAGAGCGACTGCGCGGGGGCGCTTGTCGTCGGGGGCGAGGTCGGCGACAAGCGCCAGCCCGGCGGTCTGCGCGATGTGGAGGCCGCTGCCGGTGAGCAGGAAGGCGAAAGCCGAGGCACCAAGGCCGACCATCCGACCCTCGCTGCTCGATAGGATCAGCAACGCGAACGGCATCAGCGCCAGTCCGCCGAACTGCAGCAGGGTTCCGAACCACAGGTAAGGCACCCTCCGCCAGCCAAGGACGGAGCGGTGATGATCGGAGCGATGGCCGATCAAGGCCCTGAGTGGCGCAACCAGCAGGGGAATGGCGATCAGCGCGGCAACCAACCCCGAGCTGACCTTGAGTTCGACGATAAGGACGCGGTTGAGCGTGCCGTTGAGCAGGGCGGCGGCCATTCCGGCGCTGACCTGGAACAGCGACAGGCGGACCAGCCGGCTGAGCGGGAGTTCGGCGCTCGCGGCGTCGGCAAACGGCAGCCACGCGCTCGCCACCCTGGTCCACATGCCCGGGGAAAGGAGGCGGCCAGAGCTCACCGCTCGCGCACCAGTTCGACCGCGTGGCTGGTGTAGAAGCCGCGTGCAACCCGCTTGCCCCGCCCGACCCGCCAGCCCGGCAGATTGGCGAGCCGCCGAAGTACTTCGCGCTCGGCGATCGGCACGATGGCCGGCGAACGGTCGGCGCGCGGAAAATACTGTCCCGCGGCGAGCATGGCGGCGAGCAGCCGGCTTCCCGGTGCAAAGGTGAACAGCAGCGAATGACGGGTCCGCGCGGCCAGCAGCGTGACAGCGCTGGCGAGGTCGTCGGCGCGGTAGTGGATCAGCGAATCCATCGCGACCACATGGTCGAACTCACCATAGGCGGGGTCGAGCATGTCGCCGGCGTGGAAACAGGCGCCAGAGGCCGAGGATCGCGCTTCGGCGACCTCGATCAATCCTGCCGCGACATCGACCCCGGTCACCGCCGCGCCGCGATCCGCCGCCACTTCGGCAAGCGCACCGGTGCCGCAGCCGGCATCGAGCAGGCTGCGTCCGGATAGATCGGCCGGAAGCCAGCCCAGCAAGGTTTCGCGCATTTCATCGCGGCCTGCGCGAACGGTGCGGCGAATCCGGCTGACCTTCGCATCGGACGTCAGGTCGATCCATGCGCGCCGCGCGGTGCGGTCGAAATAGGTGCGCAGCGCTTCGCGGCGCTCCGCATAGGCGGGCGCAGCAGTGATCGGGGCCGCGCGGCTCGCCATCATTCGAACCCCAGGAAATCGAAGATGTCGCGGTCCTTCATCGAGCGTGCGGTCGATGGCTCGACACCCGCCCACAGCATCTTGGCGAGACGGATATATTCGTCGCGCGCGGCCTGGACTTCGGGACCGTCCTCCATCTCGAACAGGGTGCACTTCTTGAGGCGCGAACGGCGGATCGCATCGACGTCGCGGAAGTGGGCGAGCCGCGCAAGTCCGGTTGCGTCGGCAAAACGGTCGATCTCGCCCGTTTCGGCCGAACGGTTGGCGATCACGCCGGCGAGGCGGACGTCGTAATTCTTCGCCTTGGCATTGATGGCGGCAATGATGCGGTTCATCGCGAAGATGCTGTCGAAGTCGTTGGCCGCGACCACCACCGCGCGCTCGGCATGCTGCAGCGGGGCGGCAAACCCGCCGCACACCACGTCGCCGAGCACGTCGAAGATGACCACGTCGGTTTCTTCGAGGAGGTGATGCTGCTTCAGAAGCTTGACCGTCTGCCCGACGACATAACCGCCGCAGCCGGTGCCAGCCGGCGGCCCGCCCGCCTCGACGCACATCACGCCGTTAAAGCCCTCGAACATATAATCCTCGGGGCGCAGCTCCTCGTGGTGGAAATCGACGCTCTCGAGCACGTCGATGACGGTCGGCATCAGCTTCTTGGTGAGGGTGAAGGTGCTGTCATGCTTGGGATCGCAACCGATCTGCAGCACGCGGTGGCCGAGCAGCGAGAAGGCCGCCGACAGGTTCGACGAGGTAGTCGACTTGCCGATCCCGCCCTTGCCATAGACCGCGAACACCTTGGCGCCCTTGATCTTCTGGGAAGGATCGAGCTGGACCTGGACGGAACCTTCCCCATCCTCGGGTGCAAGGGTGGAAACGCCGCTCAGCGAGAAGGGATGATCGAGGGTCATTCTGCGGCCAGCAGGCCTTCCAGCCTGTCCTCTATTGCGTCGCTCGCGGCATGCAATGCTGCCAGCGTGTCGGCGTCGGGGTGCCAATATTGGCGGTCGTGGGCTTCAAGGAGGCGGTCGGCCATGCGCGCCGATGCCTTGGGATTGAGGCTGGTCAGCCGCTCGCGCATCGCGGGGTCGAGCACGAAGGTCTCGCTGATCTGCTGGTAGATCCACGGGGCAACCGCACCCGTGGTCGCCGACCAGCCGAGCGTCGTCGCGACATGGCTTTCGATATTGCGCACGCCTTCCTGGCCGTGGCGCAGCATGCCTTCGTACCAGACGGGGTTGAGGGTGCGCGTACGGCTTTCCAGCTCTACCTGCTCGGCAAGGGTGCGGATCCGGGCGGCACCCCGCGTCGCGTCGACGATATAAATCGGCGGTGCCTTGCCGCGGGCGCGGGTGACCGAGCGGGTGATGCCGCCAAGGCCGTCCATATACTGGTCGACGTCGGTGACGCCGAGTTCGACCGATTCGAGGTTCTGGTAGGTCAGTTCGACGGTACCGAGCGCGCTCTTCAACAACGCGCGCTGCTGCACCGGCGGGCCCTTGCGACCATAGGCGAAACCCTTGCGGCGCTCGAACACCTCGGCGAGTTCGTCGGGGTCGTTCCAGACACCGCCATCGACCAGCTGGTTGACGTTGGCGCCGTAGGCCCCTTCCGCATTGGAGAAGACGCGCAGGGCCGCGGTCTCGAGGTCGCATTCATGCGCGGCCATGTGCGCGAGGCTGTTGGCGCGCACGAAGTTCATCTCGGCGGGTTCGTCGGCACTGGCGGCAAGGAAGCTGGCTTCGGCCAGCATCCGCGTCTGCAGCGGCAGAAGGTCGCGGAAGATGCCCGACAGGGTAACGATCACATCGATCCGGGGACGGCCGAGTTCACCAAGCGGGATCAGTTCAGCACCAGCGAGCCGGCCGTAGCCATCGAGCCGTGGGCGGGCGCCGATCAGCGCCAGCGCCTGCGCGATCTGCGCGCCCTCGCTCTTCAAATTGTCGGTGCCCCACAGCACCATCGCGAGGCTGCGCGGCAGTTCGCCCGCATTGCCTTCCTGATGGCGTTCGATCAGCTGCTCGGCCGCCTTGGCGCCTTGCGCGACCGCGAAGGCGCTCGGGATCCGGAAGGGATCGAGACCGCAGACATTGCGGCCGGTCGGGAGAACCGCGGGATTGCGGATGACATCGCCGCCGGGAGCCGGACGGACATAACCGCCGTCCAATGCATGCATCAGCGCGCCCAATTCGTCGCTGCGGTCGAGGCCGGCGGCGGTGGCAGCGCGGCTGTCCTCGGGCACGGCGTCGAGGAAACGCTCGCGGACTTCGCCCTCGGGCATCGCGCCGAGCACGTGCAGGCCGTCTGGGATCAGCGCGGTTTCGACCTCGTAAAGGCGCGCGGCGATTTCCGCGGGGTCGCCCGCGACGAGATCCAGTTCCTCGGCCTTGGCAGCGATGCCGTTTTCGAGGTCGATCCGCTCCGGGGCATCGGGCGCGGTCACCCTCCACCGCTCGATCAGCGCCTTGCACTCGGCGAGACCCTTGTAGAGCCCGGCATTGGCGAGCGGCGGGGTCAGATAGCTGACCAGGGTCGCGCCGCTGCGGCGCTTGGCGAGCAGGCCTTCGGACGGGTTGTTGGCAGCGTAGAGGTAGAAGTTCGGCAGGTCGCCGATCAACCGCTCGGGCCAGCAGTCGCCCGACATGCCGGCCTGCTTGCCGGGCATGAATTCAAGCGCTCCGTGCGTGCCGAAATGAAGCACGGCATGCGCTCCGAAATCCTCGCGCAGCCAGCGATAATAAGCGCTGAAGGCGTGGGTCGGCGCGAAGTTCTTCTCGAACAGCAGCCGCATCGGATCGCCCTCGGTGCCGAAGGCGGGCTGGATGCCGACAAAGACGTTGCCGAAGCGGCGACCGAGGACCTGGATGGCACCCCCGTCCGACTGCTGGCGGCCGGGCGCCGGGCCCCATTGCCGCTCGATCTCGGCCAGATGCGGTTCGCGACGCACATGGTCATCGGCAATGATCCGCGCCGCGACATTGGCGTCGGCGCCGTGACTTGCGGCGTTGCCCTCGAGCACGGCAGTCCGCAGCGCGTCGACGCTGTCGGGCAGTTCGACGGCGTAACCTTCGTCGGTCAGGCGGCGAAGGGTCGCGAAGAGGGATTCCCACACCGCAAGGAAGGCGGCGGTGCCGGTCGCGCCGGCATTGGGCGGGAAGTTGAACAGGGTGATGGCGAGATGGCGCTCCGCGCGCGGGGTGCGGCGCAGCGCGATGAGGCGCGATACCTTGGCCGCAAGCGCAGAGGCGCGCTCGGGACAGCCTGCCATGCCGCGCATCGGTGCGCCCGTGGACCCGCCGCGGCCGCCGAACACGCTGCTGCAGACCGCGCCGTCCAGCTCGGGGATGGCAACCATCATCATCGCTTCGAGCGGAAGAAGGCCTTGCGAGCCCGCCTGCCATTGTTCGAGCGACTGGAATTCGAGCGCCTGCGCAGCGACGTAGGGAACATCGAGTCCGCCAAGCGTCGCCACCGCGCCATCCGCATCATTGTAAGCCGGACCGCCGACCAGGCTGAAGCCGGTCAGGCTGACGATGGCATCGACCGTGGGATGTCCGTCGCGCACGAAATAGCGCTCGATCGCGGGGCGGGAATCGAGCCCGCTGGCGAACGCGGGAACGACATTCAGGCCGCGCTCTTCCATCGCCCGGATCACGCCATCGTAATGGGCGGCGTCGCGGCCGAGGAGGTAGGAACGGAGCAGCAAGAGGCCGACGGTGCCAGCCTTGCCGTCGCTCTTCGGCAGCGCCGAAAGCTGTTCGACCAGCCTTTCCGCTGCGTCCGGATGGTAGAGGCCGACGTCGGGATAGGTGCGCGGCGCTTCGGCCTTGGTCGCCCCGCGATAGCTGCGCCGATCGCCGTCGGCATAGCGGTCGACTAGGGCGCGGACCATCGCGACCACATTGTCGTCGCTTCCGGCCAGCCAGTATTGCAACGTCAGAAAATAGGCGCGGACGTCCTGCGCCGTACCGGGAATGAAGCGCAGCAGCTTGGGCAGGCGGCGCAGCATGTTCATCTGCCCCGCGCCCGAACTGGCGCCCGGCTTCTTGGCGCCGCGCAGGCGCTTCAGCAGCGCCATCGGGCCCTTGGCCGGCGCATCCATCCGCCACCCGCCAAGCCGGGTGAGCTGGACGATCTCCGACCCGCTCATCAAGCCGAGCATCGCGTCGCACTGCTCGCGCCGGGCTTCGAGCGCCGGGCGGATGGCGCGGATGTGGTCGTCGAGGAACAGCATGGTCGCGATGACGATGTCGGCGCGTTCGACCGACGCCTTCGCCGCATCGATCGCGGATGCGTCACGTTCCCATTCGGAAGCGGCGTGAAAGTCAATCGCGATCCCGTCCGCCGCCAGCCGCTCGTTCGCGCGGTCGACCGCACCGGCGAGGTGCTTGTCGAGAGTGACGACTGCCACCCGGACGCTGATCGGGACGTTAGCGGCCATAATGCGCCTTCGCCTCGTAAAGGGTGGCGAGTTCGACCGTTGCGAGCCCCTGCGCAGCGGCGAATGCCTCGGTGTTGCGGCGCGCCTTGCCGCGCACGAAGAAGGGGATCTTGCGCAGTTCGGCTTCGGCCTCGGCGGTCCAGGCAGCGTCCTTGGCCGACGGCTGAGCGTCCACTTCGGGCGTGACCGGAGGGGCCGAACCATGGCCGCCAAGATGGCTCGCGCCCGCTTCGTCGTGAAACTCCGGATCGTCGCGGAACATGGTGAGGAGGTGCTCCTCGAGGCCCATGACCAAGGGGTGCACCCAGCTGTCGAACAGAACGTTCGCGCCTTCGATCCCCATCTGCGGCGAATGACGGGCGGGAAAATCCTGGACGTGAACCGGCGCGGAGATGACGGCGCAGGGAATGCCGAGCCGCTTGGCGATATGGCGCTCCATCTGCGTGCCAAGCACCAGCTCGGGCTGGGCGGCGGCAATGGCGGCTTCAACTTCGAGATGGTCGTCGGTGATCAGCGGTTCGAGGCCAAGCTCGGCGGCAACGGCGCGGATTTCGCGGGCGAACTCACGATTGAAGCAGCCGAGGCCGCAAACGGTGAAGCCAAGCTCGTGTGCCGCGACGCGGGCGGCAGCAGCGGCGTGGGTCGCATCGCCGAAGATGAAGGCCCGCTTGCCGGTGAGGTAGGTGCTGTCGACCGAGCGGCTCCACCACGGCATGCGAAGATCGGGATGGCTGAGCGCCGGGGCCGGATCGACCTTCGCCAGCGCTGCCACTTCTTCGATGAAGCGGCGAGTGGCGGCGGCACCGATGGGCACCGTGCGGATGCAAAGCTGGCCATGCGCCTTTTCAAGGAAGCGCGCGGCCTCGTCGCCGATTTCGGGATAGAGGCAGATGTTGAAGTGGGCGTCGGCCAGGCGGCGGATATCGTCCGGCGCGGCACCGAGCGGAGCGACCACGTTCACGTCGATCCCGAGGAGCTCGAGTATGCGGGTGACTTCACGCACATCGTCGCGGTGGCGGAAACCAAGCGCGGCGGGACCAAGGATGTTGGCGCTGACCCGGCTGGTCCTGGTCGATGGCGAGCCGGCCGGGCAAAGTGCCCGCACGATCTGGTAGAGGGTCTCCGCCGCGCCCCAATGCTCCTTGCGGCTGTAACTCGGAAGTTCGAGCGCGACGACCGGGCAAGGCAGCCCGAGGGTACCCGCAAGCCCGCCCGGATCGTCCTGGATCAGCTCGGCCGTGCAGGACGCGCCGACGATCATCAGCTCGGGCTGGAAACGCTCGTAGGCCTGGCGGGCAGCGATCTTGAACAGTTCGGCGGTGTCGGTGCCGAGATCGCGCGCCTGGAAGGTTGTGTAGGTGACCGGCGGCCGTTCGCCACGGCGTTCGATCATGGTGAAGAGGAGGTCGGCGTAGGTGTCGCCCTGCGGGGCGTGGAGGACGTAATGGACGCCGCGCATGGCGGTCGCGACGCGCATCGCTCCGACGTGCGGCGGTCCCTCGTAGGTCCAGACGGCGAGCTTCATCGCCTAGATCCGCAACAGGTCACGCCGCCGCAGCGGCCGGGCGAACAGTTCGGCAAGGTCGCCGGCCTGTTCGAACCCATGGATGGGGGTGAAGACCAGTTCGATCGCCCACTTGGTGGTAAGCCCTTCTCCTTCGAGCGGGTTGGCAAGGCCAAGGCCGCAGACGGTAAGGTCGGGACGCGCGGCGCGGACACGATCGAGCTGCTTGTCGACGTCCTGCCCCTCGCTGATCTGGACGTCGCCGAGCAGCGCCAGTTCGGGAGCAAGGTGGCGGGCGTGGAGGTAGGGCGTGCCCACTTCGACCAGCTCGACACCACATTCGCTGGCAAGGAAGCGCGCCAGCGGCACTTCGAGCTGCGAGTCTGGCATGAAGAAGATGCGCTTGCCCTGAAGCTGCTCGCGGTGCCGTTCAAGCGCACGCTTGGCACGTTCGCGAGCAGGCGCGATGGCGCGGCGGAAGGTGAGCGGGTCGACACCGAAGTGATCGGCTGCGGCCTGGAGCCAGGCGGCGGTGCCGTCGGCGCCAAACGGGAACGGCGCGGCCAGCCGCAGCGCGCCGCGATCCTCGAGAACTGCCGCGGTTTCACCCAGGAACGGCTGGGCGAGGAGAAAGCGGGTCTGGGAGCCGATTGCCGGCAGGTCGGTCGACGACCGGCCGGGGAAGAAGCGGACGGCAAGGCCCATGTCGGCGAACAAGCGCTCGAACTGGTCCTCGACGATGTCGGGGAGGGCACCCACGACCAGCAGCTCAGGGATCAGCGCCACTCCGTCCCCGCCTGAGGTTACGGGCGCGGAGCGGGCGAGCGTGGCTAGGCAGGCGTCCTCCCCTTCCGTGAAGGTGGTTTCGATGCCGCTTCCCGAATAACTGAGGATGCGGATGCCCGGATGCTGCGCCGCAAGGCGCTGGGCGGCACGCGGAAGGTCAAGCTTGATGACTTCGCTCGGACACGATCCGACGAGGAAGAGGGTGCGGATTTCAGGGCGCCGTTCGAGCAGGCGGGTGACGACCCCGTCCAGCTCCTCGTTCATGTCGGCGAGGCCCGCGAGGTCCTTTTCCTCCATGATCGCAGTGGCAAAGCGCGGTTCGGCAAAGATCATGACCCCGGCCGCCGACTGCAGCAGGTGGGCGCAAGTCCGTGAGCCGACGACGAGGAAGAAGGCGTCGGGCATCTTGCGGTGAAGCCAGACGATCCCGGTCAGTCCGCAAAACACCTCGCGCTGGCCGCGTTCCCGGAGGACGGCACGGGCGCTTGGCGCCAGCGGTGCGGCAACACTCATGCAGCAACTGCCAGTAAGGCAGGCGCCGACTGGAACCGGGCCATGCGCAGTTTCCACAGGAACTGGCCGGCATTCACAACGTAGGTCGCGTAAGCCGCAAGCGCGATCAGCATACGGTCGGTGGAGGTGCCGAGGCCGAACGCCAGCATCGCGACATAGGTCGTATGCAACGCGATCACGACTATGCTGAACACGTCTTCCCAGAAGAAGGGACGGGCAAACAGCCACTGGCCGAACACAACCTTTTCCCAGATCGCGCCGGTGACCATGATCGTGAAAAGCGCGGCGGTCTTGACCAGGACCGACAGATTGGCGGCCGTCTCGCCTTCGCCGCTGCCAAGGTAGCGCAGCACGAGCGCGAGGCTGACGAGGAAAATCAGGAACTGGATGGGAGCGAGAACGCCCTGGACCAGCGTCCACCGGGTCGAGTCGCGGCGGCGCCGTTGCTCTGCCGTGTAGATCGGCAGCGGCATCCTTTCCCTCCTCTGACCCAGATCCATTGGCAGGCCCTTTCCCCACGGGAAGCTACGCCTGTCATGTAGAAAGTGTCAATTGCCGTTGACGTAAAGAGAATTGGACAAATGCGGACAATGGAGGTTGTGCTGCCACATTATTCATCATAGCCTCATGAGTGGAGCGAGGGTGCGGATGAGTCGCACAGTCATTCCTGGCCGACGCAGCAGCGCCGACTACGTCTCGGGGAGACCGTAAGTGGCCTCAGTGATCGGGGAGGGCCCGCGCAGGGCGCGGGGACAGGGCGAAATGAGAGCCGTCGACCAGGCCGTGGCCCGGTTGCTGGTCTCACATGATGGAGGCGATCGTGGTGAAGCCACGAGCAGCTCGATCAGCCGGGAGGAGATGCTTCGCTTCGCGCCCCAGGCCGTATCGCTCGAAGCGTACGACCTGCTGGCGGAAGTCGACGTCTTCATGGCTCGCGGCCTCAGCACCGAAACCATCTTTATCGAATTGCTGGCCCCCGCCGCGCGCTATCTGGGCGAGCAGTGGACGGCGGACCGGCTCGATTTCCTCGACGTGACCATGGGCCTGTGGCGCCTGCAGGAAGTGCTGCGCGAAGTCGCCGCGCGGACCGCTCCCCACCCTGCCCCCGGTTCCGGCCGGCGGATCCTGTTTTCGCCCATGCCGGGGGACCAGCATACGTTCGGCACGGCGATGATCGACGAATGCTTCAGCCGGGCCGGCTGGAACAGCAGCCTGCTGATCGACCCGAGCCGGGCACTCATCCTCTCCAACGTGGCAGGCACGGAATACGATATCGTCGGATTGACCGTCAGTTGTGACTGCCATATCGGCCAGCTCAAATCGCTGATCGTGGCGATCCGGAACGTGTCCAGGAACCCGAACGTGCGTGTGATGCTTGGCGGGCGCTTGCTGACCGAAGATCCGGGCCTCGCATCCCTGGCGGGTGCGGATGCAACGGCGGCAACCGCGCTTGGTGCACTCGAACTCGCCGAACAGCTGGTCGCGGCCCCGTTTAACGCCGCCTTCGCGTAACGCGCCTCTGGCGCTGGAGCAGAAATGAAACAAGCGTCCATCCGCGACGACGGCTCACGCCGGTTCGACAAGGACAGCCCGCTTCTGGCGGGGATGGATGCGGCCGGCGTGGCGCGGCTGGCCGAAGCGTCGGGTGACCTCGCCCTGCTGGTCGATGAAGACGGCGTCATCCGCGACATCGCTGCCGCCAACGATGACCTTGCCGAAGTCGAGCATTGGGTCGGCCAGCGCTGGTCCTCGGTCGTGACGGTGGAAAGCCGGGTCAAGGTCGAGGAGATCCTCGGCGATGACGAGTCTGAACCGTCGCGCTGGCGGCAGATCAATCATTCGGGCGCGGCGAACGAATTGCCGCTGCGCTTCCGCGCCGTGCGCTTGCCCAATGGCGCGACCGTGGCGGTCGGGCGCGACGAACGTGCCACCGCCCGGCTGCAGCAGCGCCTGCTTCAGGTGCAGCAATCGCTCGAACGCGATTACCTTCGCCTGCGCCAAGCCGAATCCCGCTATCGACTGTTGTTCGAAATGACCGGCGAGCCGATGCTGATCGTCGATCTTGCGACGCTTCGCATCCGGGAGATCAATCCGGCCGGAGTGGACCTCCTGGCCGGCGCCAATCTGCAGGGGCAACCGTTCGTCGCCCAGGCATCCGCTGCCGACCGTGACAAGCTGGTCGCCTTTATCGGCGCGGTTTCGACCGGAATCCTGGTCCCGCCGGTCACCATCGCGCTGGCGCGGTCGGGTACCGAGGCCTCCTTGTCGGCGCGGCTGTTTCGCCAGGGCAGCGAAAGCTTCCTGCTGATCCAGCTCGGCACGGGCAGCGAGCCCCGGATCGGCGAGACCGAGCGGCTGACCCTCGACATGGTGCGACGCCTGCCCGACGCGCTGGTCCTTGCCGACGATCGGCTCGAGATCGTCGATGCCAACGATTCCTTCCTCGAATTGGTGCATGTCCCCGCCCTCGCGCCGCTGATCGGGCGCCCGCTCGGTGACTTCCTCGGCCGGCCCGGGATCGACCTCGACCTTATTCGTGCGCAGGTCGCCGATCATCGCGTAGCCCGCAACGTGTCGACCATCCTTCGCGGCGAGGACGGCGGGCAGGAGGAAGTGGAAGTTTCCGCGGTGCGCAGCGGCGACAAGAACAATCATTATGCCTTCACCATGCGGCTGGTCGCACGCCGGCTGCGCGACCTTCCCCCCGTCACGCGCGACCTTCCGCGGTCGGTCGAACAGCTGACCGAACTGGTCGGGCGGATGCCGCTCAAGGACATCGTCCGCGAGAGCACGGACCTGATCGAGCGGCTCTGCATCGAGGCCGCGCTGACCTATACTTCGAATAATCGCGCATCGGCCGCCGAAATCCTCGGCCTTAGCCGACAGAGCCTTTATTCGAAGCTCAACCGGCACGGCCTTGGCCGCGTCGACGAAGGCGAAATCAGCCTCCCGTAAACTGTCCAATTCGTTTGACCGCTTTAAGTGTATAGCATAGCTTACACTCATGTTTCGGCACGTGCGCTCGCCTGCGACTCCTTCCCTGCCGTCGGCAGGCGATGTGCTCGAACTGGCCAAGCCGATCACCTGGTTTCCGCCCATGTGGGCGTTCGGCTGCGGCGTTATCGCCTCGGGTCAACCGATCGGCGGCATGGGCCTGCTGCTGGCCGCGGGCATATTGCTGACGGGGCCACTGGTCTGCGGGACCAGCCAGATGGTCAACGACTGGTTCGACCGCCACGTCGATGCAATCAACGAGCCCGATCGGCCAATACCTTCCGGCCGGATTGCCGGCAGCTGGGGCCTGTGGCTGGCGATCGCCGGGAGCCTGCTGTCGCTCGCCCTCGCCAGCGCTATGGGGCCCGTCGTGACGCTCGCCACCGTCGCCGCTCTGGCGCTCGCTTGGGCGTATAGCGCGCCGCCCGTCCGGCTGAAGACAAGCGGATGGTGGGGGCCGCTCGCGGTCGGACTCAGCTACGAATCGCTGACTTGGTTCACGGGCAGCGCGATCATGCTCGGCACCGTCCCGCCGGCGGACGTCTGCGCCGTGCTGCTTCTTTATGGCATCGGCGCGTGGGGCATCATGACCCTGAACGACTTCAAGGCGGTGGAAGGCGACCGCGTGATGGGAGTCCGCTCGTTGCCCGCGATGCTTGGTACACGCGCGGCAGTGCTCGCGGCCTGTGTAGCGATGGCGGCGGCGCAGGTCGGAGTCATCGCGGTGCTGGTCGCCGCGGACCTTCCGCGCACGGCCGCTACGGTCGGCCTGTCCTTGCTCCTGCAGTTCTTCTGCATGGCGCGGTTGGCTAGAGATCCCCGTCGCTTCGCCCCCTGGTACAATGCCACGGGGGTCAGCCTCTATGTGCTCGGCATGGTGGCCGCGGCGGTCGGCCTCGGATCCGTGCGGTGAAGAACTGGCTGACCATTTTCCGCCTCGGGCTGGTGCAGGCCGCGATCGGCGCGATGGTCATGCTGTCGACCTCGCTCCTCAACCGGGTGATGGTGGTCGAACTAAAACTTGCCGCCGCCATTCCTGCCGGACTGGTCGCCTGGCATTATGCGGTTCAGTTGAGCCGCCCGGTAAGCGGGCATGCCTCGGACCGCAGCGGCCGGCGCACGCCATGGATCCTGACCGGCATGGGTCTTCTCGCGCTTGGCTCGCTGCTGGCGGTGAATGCGGTCATCCTGCTGCACGGCGGTTCCTGGGCCGCCTTCGCAGCCTTGCTCCTGGCCTTCACCCTGATCGGCCTCGGGGTCGGCACCGCGGGTACGGCACTGCTCGCCCTGTTGGCCGCATCGGTACCGGCCGAGCGTCGCGCAGCCGCGGCGGCGACAACGTGGATCATGATGGTCGCGGGCATCGCGATCGCGGCCGGTGTGGCGGGCAAGCTGCTCACCCCCTTCTCGCTTGATCGCCTCGGACTCGTCGCCGGCAGCATCGTGCTCGTCGCCTTCTCGCTTTCGCTGATCGGCGTGGCTGGCTTGGAGCGCGGAACGCAGCCGACCAATGGCGAGCGCGCCCGCACGCCCTTCCTCGCCGCCCTGCGCGAGGTGCGGCGCGACCGCGAGGCGGTGCGCTTCACCCTGTTCGTGTTCCTTTCGATGCTTGCCTACAGCATGCAGGACCTCATCCTCGAACCCTTCGCCGGGCTCGTCTTTGGCGCATCGCCGGGCGAATCGACGTCGCTGTCGGGGATCCAGCATGGCGGCATCCTGGTCGGCATGTTGCTGTCCGGCTGCCTTGCGGGGCCGTGGCTACGCCGTGGTGGACCGCCCCTCATCTGGTGGACCATCGCCGGCTGTGCAGGATCGGCGGCGGCGCTTGCCGGCCTTGCACTGGCAGCACGGGCCGGGCCGCCATGGCCGCTGACCGCCAATATCTTTCTCCTTGGCCTCATGAACGGCGTCTTTGCCGCTTCCGCCATCGCCGCGATGATGGAACTGGCAGGACGCGACGGAAGCGACAAGGCAGGCGTCCGGATGGGCGTGTGGGGCGCCGCGCAGGCGATCGCGTTTGGCACCGGCGGCCTGACCGGAGCGCTGGCGACCGACGCCGCGCGCGCACTGCTTGGCGCCGATGGCCCCGCCTTCGCCCTGACCTTCGGCGCCGAGGCGCTGCTGTTCCTGCTTGCAGCACATTTTGCCCTGCGCCTGCCAGACCGGAAGGCGCACCCGGGGCCCATGGGAGATTATCGATGGAGCGCTTCGACGTCGTTGTCGTAGGCGGCGGGCCCGCGGGGGCCACGGCCGCCGACGACCTCGCTTCCGCCGGCCGCAAGGTGCTGCTCCTCGATCGTGCCGGGCGGATAAAGCCGTGCGGCGGCGCCGTGCCGCCCCGCCTGCTGGAAGATTTCGACATCCCCCTTTGCCTGCTGGTTGCCCGCGCCACCGCGGCGCGGATGATCGCGCCGTCGGACCGTGCCGTACGGATGCCGGTCGGCGACGGTTTTGTCGGCATGGTCGATCGCGACGTGTTCGATGAATGGCTGCGCAGCCGCGCCGCAAGCCACGGCGCGCATCGCCGCACCGGCACCTTCGAGCGGGTCGAGCGTGACGCCACGGGCCGCGCCATCCTCTGCTACCGCGAAGCGCGCGGCGGCGAGCTGGTGAAGGTCATGGCTTCCGCCATCATCGGCGCGGACGGCGCCCGCTCGGCCGTCGCGCGCGACACGCTGAAAGGCGCCGAACGCGTGCCGTGTGTTTTCGCCTATCACGAGGTGATCCGCGCTCCCAAGGCGGACAGCCCTGCCTATGAAGCCGGTCGCTGCGACGTCTTTTACCAGGGTGAGCTGTCCCCCGACTTCTACGGCTGGATCTTCCCCCACGGCGAGCATGCCAGCGTCGGCGTCGGCAGCGCCCACAAGGGGTTCGCGCTGCGCGAGGCTGTCGCCACCATGCGCGACCGCAACGGTCTTGCCGGCTGCGAGACTATCCGCTGCGAAGGCGCGCCAATTCCGCTCAAGCCGCTCAAGCGGTGGGATAATGGCGTCGACGTGGTCGTCGCGGGCGATGCCGCGGGTGTGGTCGCACCGGCATCCGGCGAAGGGATCTACTACGCCATGACCTGCGGCCGGATGGCTGGCGAAGCTGTGGCCGAGTTCCTCGATTCAGGCGATCCGCGATGTCTCGCCGCAGCGCGCCAGCGCTTCATGAAGGCGCACGGCAAGATCTTCTGGGTGCTGCGGCTGATGCAGCATTTCTGGTACAAGTCGGACAAGCGGCGTGAGCGTTTCGTGCACATTTGCGCGGACAAGGATGTCCAGCATCTCACCTGGCAGGCCTATATGAACAAGCGGCTGGTGAAGGCGAAACCCGGCGCCCACCTGCGCATCTTCCTCAAGGATACCGCGCACCTGCTCGGGCTGGCAAAGGTCGCGGCCTAACGTTGCGCTCGCGGCCCGGCAGTTCACATCGACCGGACATGAAAAAAGGCGGCGCGCCGTCCCGTCGGGAACAGCGCGCCGCCGCAAAAAGAAACTACTTCTGGGTGGCGAGCCAAGCGATCAGGTCGGCACGCTTTTGCGGATCCTGGATACCGGCAAACGCCATCTTGGTACCCGGAACCACGCGCTGCGGATTCTCGAGATACTGGAACAGCTTTTCGGCGGTCCAGGTGATGCCGCTGTTCTTGTTGGCGGGCGAATAGGTGTAGCCCGGCTCGACGCCCGAGTGGCGACCGACGATCGCGTGCAGCGACGGGCCGATACGGTTCACGCCGGCGTCGGTTACGTGGCAGGTCTTGCACTGCACGAACACCGCTTCGCCCTTGGTGGCATCGCCGGTGAAGTCGGCGAACTTGGCGCCGCTGACGGTATCGACATTGTCGGCCGCAGGAGCCGCTGCTGCCGCCGGGGCCGCAGTCGCCGGGGCCGCCTCGGCGATGTTAGTAGCCGGAGTTGCGGTGGTGCTCGCAGTGTCGCCGCCGCTACTGCTTGATTTGTCGCCTCCGCCACAAGCTGTCACCGAAAGACCGACCAGGAGGGCGGATGCAAGCAGAGAAGCAGAACGATTCATGGGCGAAGACTCCCTTGTTACGCTGGCGATGTAAGCAGAATTGTCCACACAGGGCAAATCAGCACAAAGGCCAGTTGCAGTAACGTAACGAGTGGCTCACACTAAGGCTGCAACGGCTCGAAAAAGGGGCAGCCCTTGGACTTCCACCCCCAGCGTGATTCGCTGCTTGCCGAAGTTCATGCACGCCCTTCGACCCCGATCGATCCGCCGATGCTGGTCACCCGCATTGCGGCGCTTTCCGGTCCCGACGGCGTCGCCGCCGATCGCCGTCACATCAGCGATCTGTGCAAGCGCGTCGGCGTGCCGCGCGCGGCGGATGACGCCGTCTGGTGCGCGGTCGACGGCGGCGAATGGCAATTGCGGTGGGAGAAGCATGGGGAGTTCTCCAGCTGGACTTTCTTCGCCAAGCCGAGGAGCAAGGGCGCCAGTGCGAGCGCGATCGACAGCGTGCCGCCGGCATGGCTCGAAACCTTGCCGGGAAGCGTCGTTGTCCTCACTACCCTGGTCGTCTCACGCGAAGACCAGCGCCCGGATTCGGCGCCCGATCCCAAGGAGGCGGTCGGCGCGCGCATCGTCGATGGTGCCGCGACCCTGCTGACCGATCTTCGCGCCGATGCCGCAGGCATGACCCGCTTTCGCCTGTTCATGCACGTAGACGATCCGATCCTGACGGGTCGGATCGCGCTTAGCCTGCTGGAGATCGAGAGCTATCGTCTGATGGCCCTGCTCGCTTTTCCGATTGCCCAGCAGACTGCCGCCCGCCTGTCGGAGATCGAGGCGGAGGCGCGCGAACTGACGGAGAAGATCGCCACCCACCTCGGCATCGACGACGACCGCGACCTCCTGGCCAAGCTGGTCGCTTTGTCGGGCCGGATGGAAGCGATGAGCGCCAGCACCAGCTTCCGCTTCGGCGCCGCACGGGCCTACCACGACATCGTCCAGAGCCGCATCGCCTCCCTTGGTGAGCAGCCCCTCCCCGGCCGCCAGTCGATGCGCGATTTCATGGATCGGCGGCTTGGCCCCGCGATGCGCACTTGCGCCAGTATCGCCCAGCGCGAGGCGGAAATGATCTCGCGTATCTCGCGCGCGGGACAGATGCTGAGCACGCGGGTCGAGCTCGTCACGCAGAAGATCAATGCCGATCTCCTCAATTCCATGAACCGCCGCGCCTCGATGCAGTTGCGACTGCAGCGCACGGTCGAAGGCCTCTCGGTCGCCGCGGTCTCTTATTACGTCGTGTCGCTGCTGCTGATACCGCTCAAGGCGGCAGAAGGGCGGCTGCCCGTCGATGGCCATCTCGTCACCATCATCCTCGTGCCGCTCGTCGTCATCGCGGTGTGGTGGACGTTGCGGCGCGTCGCCGGCCGTCTCCACGACGACTAGGGGCACTAGCGGACGGGCCTTTTCTCCAGTTTCCTCGCAAGGGTCCGGCGGTGCATGCCCAGCCGCCGCGCGGTTTCCGAGATATTGAAACCGGTAGCGATCAGTGTCTCGTTAATCTTCTCCCATTCCAGCGTGCGCAGCGAAGTGGCGCGACCGTCGACCGGCACCTCCGCATCTCCGGCAGCGCGTCCAAAGGCGGCCTCGATGTCGTCGGTGTTGCTCGGCTTGGGAAGATAATGCGCAGCGCCGAGCTTGATCGCCTCCACTGCCGTGGCGATGCTGGCAAAGCCGGTCAGGACGACGATCCGGGTCGCCGGATTAGCCGCCGCGATCGCCCCGACGCAGGGCAGTCCCGAATGCACGCCGAGCTTCAGGTCGACCACCGCATAATCGAACTGCTCCGCCCCTAGCAGCTGGTCGAGCTCGGCCGGCCCGACGGCCGTGCGGACATGGTAGCCGCGGCGTTCGAACGAGCGGGCAAGGGTGCGCGCGAAATCCTCGTCATCCTCGACGATGACCAGGCGTCTTGGCGCGTTCATGCCGATTGTCCCGAGCCGACTAGGGGGAGCGAAAGCCGAACCGAGGCGCCACCTTCAGGACGATTGCCCGCATCGAGCGATCCGCCCAGCCGCCGCGCGACACTTGCGGCGAGAAACAGGCCGAGCCCATGGCCCGAGCCCTTCACCGAGCGTAGCGCGTGGCCGATCAGGGCAAGCTGCTCCGGCGAAAAGCCTGGCCCGTCATCGAGGACGTGCACAACCAGCTGATCTCCTTCGACCACGGCGCGCATCGCGATTCCGCCCGGGCTTGCCTCGCCCGCATTTTCCAGCAGGCTCCATAAGGCCTGGCGAAGCGCCGGCTCGCCGGGGATGCGGGCGCCGCGCACGCCGTGAAAACTCGCTTCCAGCGGAACCTGTTCGTGAAGCGCGGTCCAGTCGGTCACCAACCCTTCCAGCACGTCCTCGGCGGCAAGGCTGGCCATGGCTTCGCCGCGGGGCAGCCCGGACGTGTCGAGGATGTCGCTGACGATCTCGCGGCAGCGTTCCACCGCCCGGCGGGCGTCGGCGAGCTCTTCGCGAAAATGCGGGTCGGACGATCGCTCGGCATCGCGCTGCCAGTCACCGACCAGCACCGACAGGGATGATAAAGGTGTTCCAAGCTCATGCGCTGCGCCGCTTGCGAACAGTCCCATGCGAACGATCGAATCCTCCTCGGCCGCCTTCTGGCGCAGCTCGGCGACATAGGCGTCCCGCGCGCGCAGGTTGCGGCTGATGCGGGTGGTGAACAGCACCAGCAGCACCGCGACCATGACGAAGGCGATCTCCTCGCCGATCAGGAACAGGTCGAACGCCGGGGTGAGCTGGGGCGGAAGGTTCAGGGGCAGGTGGTGAAGGGCAAGGAAGATGAAGGCCCCGATCGACACCGCCGCCAGAAGCCAGGCGCGGCCGGCCGGCAGCAGCACGGCGCCAAGGACGATTTGCAGAAGGTAGAGCGAGACGAAGGGATTGCGGACCCCGCCGCTCAGGTAAAGCTGGGCGGTCAACGCGGCCATGTCGAGCAGCAATGCAAGGAACAGCTCGCCCGGGACGACCCAGCGCTCCTGCTGCGTCAGGGTGAAGAGGAGGTTGCCGATCGCCAGCAGTCCGGCAACGCCGAGCATCGCCGGAAGCGGGAGATCGACCCCGAGCAGGCGATGCGCGACGAGGATCGCGATCAACTGTCCCCCGACCGCGATCCAGCGCAGCTGGATGAGCAGCCGCATGTTCTCGACCACCGCTTCCTGCGGGGACCGACCCGGAAGCCGCGAGGCCTGGTTGGTGAGGGCGAGCAGGGGCACGTCCATCAACCCCCGTTGTGCTTGTTTCGGACCATCAGCGCCAGCCCGAAGCCGCAAAGGGCGGCGAGACCGAACCAGGTCAGGGCGTAGACGAGGTGGGCGTTGCGGAAATGGACGACGGTCATGCCGCCGATCGGATAGGCATCGGCGGGGCTGCCCACGGCGGCGTCGATAAAGAAGGGGGCGACGCCGGAAAGTCCCCGCGCGGCAGCGATCGCTGCGATGTCGCGGGAATACCAGGCATTGTCCCCAGGGCGGTTGGCGCGGAGAAAGCGGCCGTTCGGTTCGCTGAGGCGCATCAGTCCGATGATCTCGACGGGTGCGGCCTCCCGCGGCGGATCGTTCCAGCCCTTGGGGGCGAAGCCGCGATTGACGATGATCGTGCCCTCGCCCGTGCGAAGCGGGGTCAGCACCCAATTGCCAGCGCCCCGCTCGGTCAGTGCATCGACGAATGTCGTGTTCGCAAGATCGAAGACGCCCCGTACCCGGACGCGGCGATACTCGATCTCCCGCGGGTCGAGCTTCGTCCAGCTTGCCCGCGGGGGCAGTTCCTCCGGCGCCGCGGCGAGCCGCGCCTCGACCCGGGCGATGAGGTCGCGTTTCCAGGCCAGGCGCTCGACCTGCCAGACGCCCAGGCCCGCAAAGACAAGGGCGAGCAACGCGCACAAGGCCGGCAGGAACAGGCGCTTGGGGCGCGCCGGCGTCACGGCGTGGTGCTGACCTCGCCGGTCATCATCCCCGGCATCATGTTGGTGTTGAGGTGATACATGATCCAGATCGAGCCCGCGATCGTGATGAACAGCAGCACGCCGGTGAAGACATAGGCAAGCAGCGTCCAGCCGCCCTCCCCGCTCGTGTTCACGTGCAGGAAGCAGATGGTGTGGACCAGAATCTGCGCCACCGCGAACAGGATGATCAGCAGCGCGACCAGCCCGGGGCTTCCGATCGGCCTTGCCATCACCAGCCAGAAGGGGATGAAGGTCAGCACCGCCGACAGCGCGAAGCCGACGAGGTAGCTCTTCTTCGACCCATGGCCGTGCTCGTCGCCGTGGCCGGCGTCGGGGGTGTGATCGGTCGCAGCGCTCATCGCAGCATTCCCAGCAAATAGACGAAGGAGAAGACGCCGATCCACACGACGTCGAGGAAGTGCCAGAACATGCTGAGGCAGGTCAGGCGGCGCCGGTTCACGACGTTGAGGCCGTGCTTGCCCACCTGCACCAGCATGATGCCGATCCAGATGATCCCGACCGTCACGTGAAGGCCGTGTGTCGCGACCAGCGTGAAGAAGGCGCTGAGGAAGCCAGAGCGCTGCGGTGTTGCGCCCTCCGCGATCAGCGTGCCGAATTCGAAAAGCTCGATGGCGACGAAGCTCATGCCGAGGAGCGCGGTCAGCGCCAGCCAGCCCTGCACCGCCCGAACCCCGCCCTTGTCCATCGCCAGCATGCCGAAGCCGTAAGTGATGGAGGAAACGAGCAGGATCGCGGTGTTGACCGCCACCAGCTCGAGATCGAACAGGTCGCGGGGGCCCGGTCCACCGGCAAAGCTGGTGGAAAGGACGCCATAGGTCGCGAACAGCGAGGCGAAGATGAGCGCGTCGCTCATCAGGTAGATCCAGAAGCCGAGCAGGACCGGGCTGGCATGGGCCGAGCCATGATCATGCCCTTCCTTCTCGATCAGGTGGAAGGTGTCGCGGTCGAAGCTTGCGTCAGGTGCGATGGTGGCCATGGTCCTCAGGCTCCCGCCGGGGCCGCCGTGCCCGTCCTGGGCGCGGGCAGCAGCGCCGGCTCGGGCGCGTAATTGATGTCGAGGTAGGAAAGCTTTTCACGGCTGACCCGGGCGACTTCCTCGGCCGGGATGTCATAATCCCGGTTGTAGTCGAAGCTGTGCCAGATGGTGACCGCGATCAGCGCGACGAACGCCGCCACCGCCAGCCACCAGATGTACCAGATCATCCCGAAGCCAAGGACCGCGGCAAGACCGGCCTGGATGATCGCCGTGCCCGTGTTGCGCGGCATGTGGACCGGCCGGAAGCCTTCCGCCGGATGGGCGTAGCCGCGGCTCTTCATGTCGTACCAGGCGTCGAGATCGTGGACCACCGGCGTGAAGGCGAAGTTGTAGGACGGTGGCGGCGAGGTGGTCGACCATTCCAGCGTGCGGCCTTCCCACGGGTCGTCGCCGACACGCAGCTGGTCGCGCTTGCGGTAGCTTACGACCAGACCGACGATGAAGCCGATGATGCCGATCAGGATGATGCCGGCACCGATCGCCGCGACGATGAACCAGGGCTGCAACGTCGGATCGTCGAAATGGTGAACGCGGCGCGTCGTGCCCATCAGGCCGACAATGTAGATCGGCGTCCACGCCACCCAATAGCCGATCACCCAGCCCCAGAAGTGGACCTTGCCCCAGAACTTGTCGAGCTTGTAGCCGAATGCCTTAGGGAACCAGTATTCGATGCCCGCGAACAGGCCGAACACCACGCCGCCGATGATCACATTGTGGAAATGGGCGACCAGGAACAGACTGTTGTGAAGGACGAAATCGGCAGGCGGGACCGCCAGGAGCACGCCGGTCATGCCTCCGACCACGAAGGTCAGCATGAAGGCGATCACCCACATCATCGGCAGCTCGAAGCGGATCTCGCCGCGGTACATGGTGAACAGCCAGTTGAATATCTTGGCGCCGGTCGGAATGGCGATCACCATCGTCGCGATGCCGAAGAAGCTGTTGACGCTGGCCCCCGATCCCATGGTGAAGAAGTGGTGCAGCCAGACGAGGTAGCTGAGGATGGTGATGACCACCGTCGCATAGACCATCGACGAATAGCCGAAGAGCCGCTTGCCGGTGAACGTCGAGGTCACTTCCGAATAGATGCCGAACACCGGCAGGATGAGCACGTAGACCTCGGGATGGCCCCACAGCCAGACGAGGTTCCAGTACATCATCGGATTGCCACCAAGGTCGTTGGTGAAGAAGTTGGTGCCGACGTAGCGGTCGAGCATCAGCATCGCGAAGGCGCCGGTCAGGACCGGGAAGATCGCGACCGCCAGCACCTGGCTGCAGAAAGCCGTCCAGGTGAACACCGGCATCTTCATCATGGTCATGCCGGGCGCGCGCATCTTGATGACCGTGGTCACCATGTTCAGCGCCGATAGCGTCGTTCCGATGCCGGCTATCTGCAATGCCCACAGATAATAGTCGGGCCCGACCCCCGGCGAATTCTCGAGGTTGGCGACCGGCACGTAGTTGAGCCAGCCCGCGGTCGAGAATTCGCCCACGAACAGCGATACCATCACCAGTCCGGCACCCGCTGCGGTCAGCCAGAAGCTCAGGGAATTGAGGTAGGGGAAGGCAACGTCACGCGCGCCGATCTGCAGGGGCATGACGAAGTTGATGACGCCCGAGACCAGGGGGATCGCCACGAAGAAGATCATGATCGTCCCGTGGGCGGTGAAGATCTGGTCGTAATGATGCGGCGGCAGGTAACCCTCGTTCGCACCGAACGCCATCGCCTGCTGGAGGCGCATCATCACCGCATCGGCAAAGCCACGCAGCAGCATGACGATTCCGAGGATGAAGTACATGATGCCGATCTTCTTGTGGTCGACGGTGGTGAACCACTCCCGCCACAGATAGCCCCACAGCTTGAACTTCGTGATCGCCCCGAGCACGCCGAGCCCGCCCAGCGCCACCACCGCGAAGGTGATGAGCAGGATCGGCTCATGGATCGGGAAGCTCTCGAGGCTGAGCCGGCCGAAGATGGTCTTTGCGTCGAACACTTGGCGTTCTGCTTTCTCGGATGATCAGGTCATGTTGCGGTTGGCATCATCGCCGGGTTTGGTGACCCCCGGTGCCTTCCGCGGATCGGTGGGCTTGGTGACGTTGGCGCCGGTGCCCTTCTCTTCGGGCGACTTGAAGATCGCGCCCTCGGGCTTGTCGCCATGGGGCGGAGCCGAGCCGCGACCGGGCGGCATCGTCCCGTGCCCGCCGCCGTGGCCCATGTCCTTGGCCATGACATCGCCCATGCACGGCTTGCCGGGCTCGACGCAGCGCTCGACGATGCGGCGGAACAGGTCCTTGTCGCCGACCGAAAAGAGCATGGACGGCACCCGCTCGCTGGGCTTCACGAGCCTAAGGTAGGTCGCGGTGTCGAGGCTGCGGCCGCTGGCCCGCGCGCCGTTGACCCAGCCCGCGAATTGCTGGTCGGTCACGCCGCGGATCCGGAAGCGCATGCCCGAAAAGCCCGCGCCGCTGTAATTGCCGCTCAGCCCGAAGCTGTCGACCGGACGATCGAGCGCCGCGTGAAGCGTGCTCTGCATCCCCGGCATGGCATAGATCATCCCCGCCATGGTCGGCGCGTAAAAGGTGTTCATCATGTTCGACGAGGTGATGTCGAACCGCACTTCGCGATCGATCGGAAGGACGAGGTCGTTGACCGTCGCAATCCCGAGGTCGGGGTAGATGAACAGCCACTTCCAGTCGAGCGACACGACCTGCACCCGCAGCGCCTGGCTGTTCTGCGCCTTGCCCTCGAGCGCGGTCGCCTTGCGGTCGAGCGGGCGGAACGGATCGAGGAGGTGGGTGCTCGACCAGGTCAGCGCACCAAGCGCGATGATGATCAGCAGCGGTGCCGACCAGATCGCCAGTTCGAGCGTGGTCGAATGGTCGAAATTGGGATCGTAGGTCCCGCCCTTCCCCTTGCGATACCGCCAGGCGAAGACCACGATCAGCACCATGACCGGGACGATGATCAGGAGCATCAGTCCCGTGGAGATGACAATCAGGTCGCGCTGCTGGCGGGCGATGTCGCCGGCCGGATTGAACACCGCGCGCTCGCACCCGGCGAGCAGCAGCGCGCACAGCGCTACCGCCAGTGAACAGCGAACCGGGAAATGGGACAACGACTTCATGGAATGGCCAAGTAGGCTGGTGCCGTCGGCGCGGACATTGGACAAAATGTCCAATCCCATCCTTCCGCCGGCTAGGGCAAAGCGAGTGGCAATGTGGGAGTTCGCGCCTTGCGTGAGCCAATGCCAAAGCTGAGAGAAGACGCTTCACGATGAACACAGCGGCAGACAAAGCGCACTCCGCCTCGCTCGAGCGCGACGGGCGGGTGGTCAATTCGACCCATGGCGACATCCGCCCGGGCGAGATCGCGATCGGCGTCATCATCGGCCGCACCACCGAATTCTTCGACTTCTTCGTCTACGCCATCGCCTCGGTGCTGGTGTTCCCTTCCTACGTATTTCCCTACCTGCAGCCGCTCGAAGGAACCCTCGCCAGTTTTGCCCTGTTCAGCCTCGCCTTCTTCGGCCGGCCGCTCGGCACCTTCCTGTTCACCTACATCGACCAGCATCACGGCCGCGGGGTAAAGCTCACGATCGCGCTGTTCCTGCTCGGTGGTTCGACCATGGCGATCGCGCTGCTTCCCAGCCACGCCCAGGTTGGAGCGACGAGCGCCTGGCTGCTCGGGCTGTTCCGCCTGCTCCAGGGTGTCGCCCTCGGCGGCGCGTGGGACGGCCTTCCGTCCCTTCTCTCGCTCAACTCCCCGGAGGAGAAGCGCGGCTGGTATTCGATGATCCCGCAGGTCGGCGCCCCGCTCGGGCTGGCGCTTGCCTGCGCCCTGTTCGCCTATTTCCTCGCGCTGCTCGAACCTTCCGACTTCCTTCGCTGGGGCTGGCGCTATCCCTTCTTCGTCGCCCTGGCGCTCAATATCGTCGCGCTGTTCGCGCGGCTGCGGATCGTCGCGACGCCCGAATTCAAGCGCCTCTTCGACAATCGCGAACTGCAGCCCTCGCCGCCCTTCGAAACCCTCTTTTCGGAATGGCGCGTGATCCTGCTCGGGGCCTTCGCGCCGCTTGCGAGCTTTGCGCTGTTCCACCTCGTCGCGGTGTTTCCGCTGTCCTACAATCAACTCTTCACCACCTCCAGCCCGGTCCGCTTCCTCATCATCGAAGGGCTCGGCGCGCTGCTCTGCGTGGTGGCGATCGTCGCGTCGGGCATCCTTGCCGACAAGGTCGGCCGGCGCGCGGTACTGGGCGTGTCGGCGGCGCTGATCGGCACCTTCTGCTTCGCGCCGGTCCTGCTCGGCTTCGGGCAGTTCGGCGAGGGATTGTACCTGCTGCTCGGATTCATCCTTCTCGGCCTCAGCTTCGGGCAGGCGGCGGGAGCGGTGAACGGCAGTTTCCGGCAGCAATATCGCTACACGGGTGCGGCGATCGTCTCCAACTCGGCATGGTTCATCGGCGCCGGCTTTGCCCCGCTCGTCGCGCTGTGGCTGACCGCGACCTTCGGGCTGTGGGCAGTCGGCCTTTACCTGCTGTCGGGCGTGATCTGCACGCTGGGCGCCCTGCGCATCAACCGCCAGTGGGGCCGCCGCGAGAGCGAGAGCGAGAGCCCGGCCGTCGTCGCCGACTAGACCCCGGCAAGTTCGGCCAACACGCCTTCCAGCTCGGACAGGCGCTCGGCCGGTTCATCGCTTTGCGGGCGGAATAGCCAGCGCTCGTCCTTGGCCTGAAGCTGCGCGGGCGGGGCCACCCTGGCGTCCGCCGGCGTGATGGCGATAGCGGCCGGCCCCGCATCGATCCGCCGCACCCCGGCGGCACGGGCAAGCAACCGCACCTGCGCGGCGTCGAGCAAGGCTTCGGCCTCCACCGGAAGCTCACCGAAGCGGTCCGCCATCTCGGCCCTTAGCGCTTCGAGCTCGCCGCTATCCTCGAGCCGCGCGAGGCGGAGGTAGAGCGACAGGCGCACTTCCTCTTCGGGGATCCACGTCGCCGGCAGCCGCCCGGCGGTGCCCAGGCGAAGCTCGGGCTCGGGCGCATCGACTTCCTCGCCGCGGGCCCGCCGCAGAGCTCGCCCAAGCAGGTTCTGGTAGAGGTCGATGCCGATCAGCTTCAAATGCCCCGACTGCTCCTCGCCGAGGAGGTTGCCGGCGCCGCGCAGATCGAGGTCGCGGGCGCTGATCGCGAACCCTGCCCCCAGGCGATCGAAGGCGGCAAGCGTGTTCAGCCGGTCGAGCGTCCGCTTGGGGATGTCTGCCGTGGCGGTCATCAGAAGGATTTGCCCGCGCCGGGCCCCGCGTCCGACCCGGCCGCGCAGCTGATGGAGTTGCGCAAGCCCAAAGCGTTCGGCCTTGAACACGACCATCGTATTGGCGCGTGGCACGTCGAGCCCGGCCTCGATGATGTTGGTGGCAAGCAGGACGTCGCCGTCGCCCTTGGCAAAGCCGACCATCGCCTCGTCGATCGCGGCGGCGGGCATTTTGCCATGCGCCTGGACGAGAGTGAGTTCGGGAACCAGCCGCTTCAGCTTTTCACCAAGCGGCTCCATGTCCTCGATCCGCGGCACCACGACGAAGCTCTGCCCGCCGCGCGAGCGTTCGCGCATCAGCGCGGTGCGCAGCTTCGCTTCGTCCATCGCGCCGACTTCGGTGCGGATCGACTGGCGCCGGGCGGGCGGAGTCGCGAGAATGCTGACCGGCTGCAGGCCGACCAGCGCGGATTGCAGCGTGCGCGGGATCGGCGTCGCGGTCAGGCTCAGGGCGTGCGGGGCGCCAAGGCCGCGCAGCTTGTCCTTGTCCTTGGCACCGAAGCGCTGCTCCTCGTCGATAATGACGAGGCCGAGGTCCTTGTAGCTGACGCCCTTGCCGGCGATCGCGCCCGTGCCGACCACAAGGGAGATGCTGCCGTCCTTGAGCCCGGCGACCACCCGCTTCTTTTCAGCAGCGGTGACGAGGCGCGACAGCATCGCAACTGCGATGCCAAGGTCGGCAAAGCGATCGTGGAAGGTTTCGAGATGCTGCCGTGCAAGCACCGTCGTCGGTGCGGCGAGGGCGACCTGCTTACCGGCGAAGACTGCCATCGCCGCCGCCCGAAGCGCGACCTCGGTTTTGCCGAACCCGACGTCGCCGACCACCAGCCGGTCCATCGGCTTGCCCGAACAGAGGTCGCCGCGGATGGCGTTGACGGCGCGGAGCTGATCGGGCGTTTCGGTGAAGGGAAAGCCCGCGACCAGCTGTTCGTAGCGCGCGGCGTCGGGGTCGATCGCCTCGGCCTCGGCCTTGGCCCGCTCCGCCGCCAGCGCAACCAGACCGCGCGCGGTGTCGGCGACCGCCGCCAGCACCTCGCCGCGGCGCTTCTCCCATGACGAGCCGTCGAGCTTGTCGAGCGTCACGGCGTCCTCGTCGGAGCCGTAGCGCCACAGCCGGCCGGCGTCGGCGACGGGCACCAGTCGGCGCGCGTCCCCGGCAAAGCGGAGCACCACCGCGTCGCCGCCTTGTTCGGGCAATTCGGTGATGCCGGCGACGACTGCCAGTCCGTGATCTTCGTGCACGACGACGTCGCCGGGCCGGATTTCGGGCGCGGCGAAGAGCTCGGCTGCGGACGCGTCCTGCCCGCTGTCCTGCCCTGCGCGCGAGCCAATCAGGTCGCCGGCGGTCACCGCGACCAGCGCGCCACGCGTGAAGCCGCGGCGGACTGCCATCGGCAGCGCCAGCACCGACGCCGGCGGTGCTGCGAGCACGTCCTTCCATTCCCCGGCTGCCGCGACCTCGGTCTTCAGCGCCTTCGCCACCCGGCCCGACAGAAAGCGAAGGTCGCGGGGCGAGCCGAGCAGGACCAGGGTCTTGCCATCCGCCAGCGCGGCCTTGGCGAAGCGCAAAAAGGCGCGTTCGGGTCCACGCTGCTCGACGAACCGCGGCGGCGCGGCAGCAAGTTGGGCGGACAGGTCGAGGGGTTGAAGCGCACCGGCCGCCTTCTGCCACGTTTCCTCGTCGCAGATGTCGGCCAGCGCGCGTGCCGGGCGCCGCCGGGCGCTGTCGGCGGCGAGGTTGAGGAACAGCTTGCGCCGACGGTCGGCCCCTTCGTCAAGCGCCAGCACGGCGCCGGGGAGATGGTCGGGCAGCGGGACGCCGTTGCGCGCCGATGGTTCGGCGACGGTCCCGATCTCCAGCCGGTCGATCTCCTGATCGGTAAGCTGGGTGAGGGGATCGAAAGTGCGGATGGCGGTGATGACGCCGTCCGCCACCTCGATCCGCACCGGATGCGGACGGTCGCCGGGATAAAGGTCGGCGACATTGCCCCGGACCGCGACTTCGCCGGGTTCATCGACCCGGTCGTCGTCATGATAGCCAAGGCCATGCGCGGTGTCGGCAAAGCCTTCGAGATCGAAGCGGTCGCCGCAGCTGAGGAGCGGCGGTTTGGCGACGAAGGCGGCGGGCGGTGCGACCAGCCGTCCGGCCGCTTCGCCGCTGCTGACCAGCAGGACCGGGCGCTCGTCTCGGACCGCCTCAGCCAGGTGGCGAAGGGTCGCGGTACGCTGGCCGGCGACGCTGGGCGAGGCGGGCGCGTCGTCGCCCGGAAGGACGTCGGAAGCCGGGAGGTGGAGGACCAGGCGGGCGCCCGAGACGCATGCGGCGGCCCGCGCCACGGCATCGGCGCGGACTTCGTCGCGGGCCAGGAAGAGGAGCCGCGGCGCCTCCGCCGAAAGCAAGGCCGCAACCATTTCGCCGATCTCGAGATCGGCTCTCTTTTGTTCATCGCCCCGCGCCATCGTCAGGGAACGGGCCGGGCCGGTGGCTGTTCCCGCCGCCTCAATCGATCAGCTTGCCGGGGTTGAAGATACCCTGCGGATCCATCGCCCGCTTGATCGCCCGCAGCGCCTGGATCCGCGCCGGCGGGGCGAGCCGGGCAAGCTCGTCCTTCTTCATCTGGCCGATCCCATGTTCGGCCGAGATCGAGCCGCCGGCGGCGGTGACGAGGTCGTGGACCAGCGCGCTGACCGCCTTGCCCTCCCTGCTGTCGGCCCAGTCGCGACCAGCGCCCGCCGGGGCACGAACGTGGAAGTGGACATTGCCGTCGCCAAGGTGGCCGTAACCGCTCGCTTCGGTGCCGGGGAAGCGCTGTTCGATCAGCCGCGCTTCCTCGGTCAGGAAGCCCGGAACGCGGTCGATCGGAAGCGAGATGTCATGCTGCGCGGCGGGGCCCTCGGCGCGCTCGGCCTCCGAAATCGAATGGCGAAGGCGCCACAGCGCCTCGGCCTGCGCCTCGCTTTGCGCGATCGCCGCATCGCCGACCTGCGGCGCATCGGCCAGCAGCCGTTCGAGCAACTGCTGCGGCGGTTCATCGGCCGGGCCGGCAGTGGCTTCGATGAGGACATGCCACGGCCATTCCCCGGCCAGCGGGGCGCGGGTCTGCGGAATGTGATGGAGGACACGGCCGAGCAGGACCGAAGGGATGAGTTCGAACCCCTCGATCTGGCCGGTCGCGCCTTCCAGTCGCCGCAGCAGGGCAAGCGCCTGGTGCGGATCGGCAAGCCCTATCCACGCGACCGCGCGCTGCACGGCGCCGGGCACCAGCCGCAGACGAAGCGCGGTGACGATGCCGAGCGTCCCTTCGGCTCCGACCAGCAAATGGTCGAGGCTGACGCCGCGATTGTCCTTCTTCAGTCCAGCGAGGCTGTCGTGGACCTGCCCGCCGCTCAATACCGCTTCCATGCCCAGCACTTGCGCCCGCATGGTGCCGAAGCGCAGCACCTGCGTCCCCCCGGCATTGGTCGAGGCAAGCCCGCCGACGGTGGCCGAGCCGCGCGCGCCAAGGTCGAGCGGGAAGCGCGCGCCGACGTCGACCGCGGCCTGCTGGAGGTCGTGGAGGATTACCCCCGCCTCCACCACCGCATGATCGGGCGCGAGGTTGCGGATGCGGTTCATGCGGCGGAGCGAGAGGATGACCGACGAGCCGTCGGACGGCGGGGTCGCACCGCCGACCATCGAACTGTTCCCGCCCTGCGGAACGAGGCCGATGCCATGGAGTTCGGCGGCTTGGACGATCGCGGCCACTTCCTGCGTGGTAGAGGGCTGGAGCAGCGCCGCGCTGGTTCCGGTCCAGCGGCCCCGCCAGTCGGTCAGCCAGGGTTCGATCTGGCCTGCGTCGGTGACGATGGCCCGATCCGGCAGGCGCGCCGTGAGGGTGTCGAGGAAGGTGGCGAGGGTCATCGGCGGGCGCCGGAAAAAGGAAAACTGCCTTGGATTTCACTTTGTCCACTTCGTCCCGCGGCGGGAGCCGGCCCTGCGCGAAGCGGGGACGTGAAGCGGGGGAATGGCGGCCGACCCATGCTTTGGGCGATGCCATTCGCTTTCCTATTGTTCAAGTTGGCCGCGGCGGGCAAAGCTTCGCCTTCGGCTTACCGGGGGGTGGCTCGTGAACGCGTGGATGTGGGGCCTCGGCCTCGTGGTGATCGCTACCGTCCTGATCTCGCTCGCCGGGCGCGCGCTGCAACGCCGGCTGCGGCTGATGCGCGACGATCATTCGCTTCGCCCCAGCCTGTGGAACCGGTTCTACGCGGTCGACTGGGGCGAGACGGCGACCAACAATTACGGCTTTGCCCCCGCCGACGAGGATGGCGCGTCCGACCGCTTCCAGCGGCAGATGTACCGCGAGATGTTCAAGGCGCTGACGCTGAGCGGCAAGCAGGTGGCGCCCGGAGCGCGCCTGCTGGAAGTGAGCTGCGGGCGGGGTGGCGGGCTCGACGCCTTCCTTGAGGCGGCAGGGCCCGGCCTGTTCGAAGCAACCGGGCTCGACGTGGCTGCCAGCGCGGTCAGTTTCTGCGAGCACAAGTGGACGCGGCGGAGCGGCCTGAACTTCGTCGAAGGGTGCGCGATGAGCCTCCCCTTCCCCGACGCGAGCATCGACGTGCTGCTCAACGTCGAAGCGTCGAACGACTATCCCGACCGCCGCCGCTTCTTTGCCGAGGTGCGGCGCGTGCTGAAGCCCGGCGGGGTGTTCCTTTACGCCGACACCGAAAAGGCCAAGCATGAAGGGCGGATGGCGAGCGAGCTGGACGAAGCAGGCTTCGGGTTCCAGCTGCGCGACATCACGCCCAACGTGGTCGCCGCCTGCCGCGAGGACAGCCCGCGCCGCCGCGAGGTGATCGCGTCGGCCGTTCCCCTGCCCGCCCGGCTGGTGCTGCGCAGCGAACTGGCCAATTATGCGGCGATGGAAGGCAGCGAGAAGTTCGGCCATTTCGCCAGTGGCCAGCGCCGTTACTACCTGACCGCCGCACGGCCCGTCATGGCAATGGCGTCATGATCCAGCTGGTGGTGGCCCGCGCGACGAACGGCGTGATTGGCCGCGACGGCAAACTGCCGTGGCACCTTCCCGAGGATCTGAAGCGCTTCAAGCGGCTGACGCTCGGCACCGCGATGATGATGGGGCGCAAGACCTTCGACAGCCTGCCCGGGCTGCTGCCGAGCCGCCGCCACATCGTCATCACCCGCGATCGGGAATGGACGGCGGCAGGCGCCGAGGTGGCGCATTCACTGCCCGAGGCATTCGCCCTGGCGCCACCTGACGATGTGAGCGTGATCGGCGGCGCAGAGATCTTCCGCCTCGCACTGCCCTTCGCCGAGCGGATCGAGCTGACCGAGGTGCTGGGCGAGGTCGCGGGCGACACGAGGATGCCCGACCCGCGCGAGAGTGCCCCTTGGCGCGAGACGTTCCGCGAGGACCATCCGGCGCAGGACGGACGACCGGCCTTCGCCTTCGTGACGCTGGAGCGCGCCTAGCGCCGGACCGCGATCTCCCCGGCGGTCTTCTGCAGGCGCTGCACCTGCTCGCCAAGCACGGCATCGACCGCAGGGGCGAAGACCGCGGCGCGACCGTCATTCAGGCCCACGACCTTGTAGGTCATCGCCAGCGTCGAACCGGCGCCGGTGGGGGTGATGGTCCAGATCATGGTGCCGGCCTGCGCCTCGGTCTTGAGCGGGCCGAGCAAGCCCATCAGCAGGAGGCGGCGGCCCGGTTCGGCGATGCCGACGACCAGGTGCTCGCGCCGTTCGCCGCCGGGCATCGCCTCGCACCAGCATCCGGTTGGCTTCAATTCCAGGCGGAGGTTGGCGGCCTTGCCCGAATAGGTGTGCGCGTCCGACCACCAGCGCGACGGTTGCCCGAGCAGTGCGTAGAGCCGGTCGGGATCGAGCGCGGTATCGACGCTATAGGCGACCTCGAACCGGTCGGGTCCGACCGCGCGCACGTCGGCGGCCGCGGGCGTCGCCACCAGCGCCGTCGCCGCCGCGATTGTCAGAAGATGCCGCATTGCCCCTCCCCCGGGTGAACCGCGCGAAGGATGCGCGCGTCAGGCGGCGGCGTCCAGCACCGCGTCGATCTGGCGCGCGACCTCGTCGACGCTCGCCATGCCATCGACCCGGCTGACCAGCCCGCGCTCCTCGTAATAAGGGAGGACCGGCGCGGTCTTGGCGCGATATTCGGCCATGCGGGTGCGGACGGTCTGTTCGTTGTCGTCCGGACGGCGCTTGAATTCATGCCCGCCGCAGACGTCGCAGGTGTCCTGCACCGCGGGCGGCTTGAACCGGTCATGGTAGGGCGCGCTGCAGGTGGCGCAGGTGAAGCGGCCGGTGATGCGCTCGACCAGGGCTTCCTCGTCGACCTCGAGCTCGACCACGTGGGCGAGCGTGCGGCCGCGTTCATCGAGCAGGATGTCGAGCGCTTCGGCCTGGTGCTGGGTGCGCGGGAAGCCGTCGAAGATGGCGCCCTTGCCGCGGCTCTGGTCGAGATGTTCGCCGATCAGGGCGGAGACGATCGCGTCGCTGACGAGTTCGCCCGCTTCCATTACCGCCTTGGCCTTGAGGCCGACCGGCGTGCCGGCCTTGACCGCCGCGCGCAGCATGTCCCCGGTGGAGAGCTGGACCATGCCGCGGGCATCGACCAGCCGCTGCGACTGCGTGCCCTTGCCCGCTCCAGGCGGTCCCAAGAGGATGATATCCAAGCCGAAAAGCTCCCCTGTTCCGTCAAGCCTGCTTGTCACGGGCTTGTCATAGCCCGTCAAGCGTCAGCGGCGCGCTGGGCGCCCGCCCTTCAGCTTCGCCTTCTTGATGAGGTCGCCATATTGATGCGCGATCAGGTGACCCTGGATCTGGCTGACCGTGTCCATCGTCACGTTGACGACGATGAGCAGGCTGGTCCCGCCAAGATAGAAGGGGATGCCGGCCTGGGTGAACATGAATTCGGGCACCAGGCAGATCAGCGTCAGATAGGCGGCGCCGATCACCGTCAGGCGGGTCAGCAGGTGATCGAAATAGCTTTCGGTCGCCTTGCCCGGACGGACGCCGGGGATGAAGCCGCCATGCTTCTTGAGGTTGTCGGCGGTTTCTTCCGAATTGAACTGCACCGAGGTGTAGAAGAAGCAGAAGAAGATGATGCCGAAGCCGTAGAGCGCCATGAACACCGGCGAGCCGTGCTGCAGATAGGTGCTGAGCGTGACCAGCCATTCCGACCCGCCTTCGCTGCCCGGGGTCGCGCCGGCCATCTGGATGACGGTCAGCGGCATCAGCAACAGCGAGGAGGCGAAGATCGGCGGTATGACGCCGGCGGTGTTGATCTTGATCGGTAGGTGCGAACGCTCCTGCGCCATCATCCCGCGGGCCGTGGCGCGCTTGGGATACTGGATCAGCACGCGGCGCTGGGCCCGCTCCATGAAGCAGATGAAGAGGATCAGGCCGACCACCACGCCGATGATCAGCAGGATAACCAGCGGGTCGATCGAGTTGCTGCGGCCGCCTTCGAGCAACTGCGCGAGGGTGCGCGGGAGCGAGGCGACGATGCCGGCCATGATGATCAGCGACACACCGTTGCCGATGCCGCGGCTGGTGATCTGCTCACCGATCCACATCAGGAACAGGGTACCGCCGACGAGGCTGATGGTGGCGGCGACGCGGAACATGACGCCGGGGTCGACCACCGCCGGGATGCTCTGGTTGGCGCCGAGGCCTTCAAGGCCGACCGCGATGAAATAACCCTGCACCGTGGTCAGGAGCACGGTCAGGTAGCGGGTATACTGGTTGAGCTTCTTGCGCCCGGTCTCGCCCTCTTTCTTGAGGGTCATCCACGGGCCGTACATGGTCGCGCCAAGCTGCACGACGATCGACGCGGTGATGTAGGGCATGACGCCGAGGGCGATGATGCTCATCCGCGCCAGGCTGCCGCCCGAGAAGGTGTTGAAGAAGTCGAGGACGCCGCCGCGCTGGGTGTTGAAGAGCTGGGCCATGGCGCGCGGGTCGATGCCCGGCATCGGCACGTGGCTGAGCAAGCGGAACAGGATCAGCGCACCGATGGTGAACCAGATGCGCTTCTTGAGCTCGGTCGCCTTGCCGAAGTTGGCAAGGCTGATGTTCGAAGCCAGTTGTTCGGCTTGAGATGCCATGTGCTTGTTCTAGTCCCTACCCCAGGCCGCCCATATAGGCGCGTCATCCGCCATTGCGAGAAGCGAAGCGACGAAGCAATCCAGTGCCGGAGCGCTGGATTGCTTCGCTGCGCTCGCAATGACGGTAGTGGCGGCGGTTACTTGGCCGACTTCGCCGACTTGGCTGCCTTGTCGGCCAGGCGCGCTTCACGAGCGGTGCCCTTCTTAGCCTTGGCGAGCTCGGCCTTGTCCTTGCGCTCGATCAGCTCGACGCTGCCGCCGGCCTTCTCGATCGCCTCGCGGGCGCCCTTGCTGACGCCGGCGACCTTGAAGCTGAGCTTGGACGAGAAATCGCCCTTGCCGAGGATGCGGACGCCGTCCTTGCCGCCACGGCCGACGCCAGCGGCCTTGAGCGCGGCGTGATCGATGGTGCCGTTGGCATCGAGCGTCCCGGCATCGACCAGCTTCTGGATCGCGCCGAGGTTCACTTCGGAATAATCCTTGGCGAAGATGTTGTTGAAGCCGCGCTTCGGCAGCCGCATGTGAAGCGGCATCTGGCCGCCTTCGAAGCCCTTGATCGAGACGCCCGAGCGGCTCTTCTGGCCCTTCTGGCCGCGGCCGGCGGTCTTGCCGACGCCCGAACCGATACCGCGGCCGACTCGAACGCGGCTCTTGCGGGCACCAGGATTGTCACGGAGGTCGTTGAGCTTGATGGTCATGTCAGTGCACTCGCTTTCGCTTTTGTCGCGCCGCTGGGCCCCTGTCCGAAAACAGAGGCCCAGCACTTGATTGGTGATGAGAAATCGGCCCCTAGCGCGTGCCGGGGGCGAATTCCAGTTACTTCGCCACGCTCACCAGGTGCTGCACCTTGCGGATCTGGCCGAGGACCTCGGGGGTCTCTTCCACTTCCACGGTGCGGTGCATCTTGTTGAGGCCGAGACCGACCAACGTTGCGCGCTGGGTCTTGTCGCGGCGGATGGGCGAGCCCGTCTGCGTGATCTTGATAGTGGCCACGTCTCTTACTCCGTGATGCTGTCGGCGGTGGCCTCGGCCTCCGCCTGGCTCACGCCAGAACGGCCGAGCAGGTCAGCGACCTTCTTGCCGCGACGCTGCGCCACCGAACGGGGGCTGGTCTGCTCCTTGAGCGCCTCGAAAGTCGCCCGGATCATGTTGTACGGGTTCGAGGTGCCGACCGACTTGGTCACCACGTCGGCCACGCCGAGGCTTTCGAAGATGGCGCGCATCGGACCACCGGCGATGATGCCGGTACCGGCCGGAGCCGCCCGCAGCGCGACCTTGCCAGCGCCGAAGTGGCCCTTGCCGTCGTGATGCAGGGTGCGGCCGTCACGCAGCGGAACGCGGATCATGGCCTTCTTGGCCGCCGCGGTCGCCTTGCTGATGGCTTCCGGCACTTCGCGCGCCTTGCCATGACCGAAGCCGGCGCGGCCCTTACCGTCGCCAACCACGACCAGCGCGGCGAAACCGAAGCGCTTACCGCCCTTCACGGTCTTGGAGACGCGGTTGATGTGGACGAGCTTCTCGATCAGCTCCTCGCCGCCATCGTCGTCGCCGCCACGGCCGCCACGGCGATCGTCACGACGTCCGCCACGGTTGCCGCCGCGGCCGCCGTCACGGCCACCGCCGCGACCGCCACGATTGCCGCCGCCGCCGCCGCGCGGACCACGGGAGTCCTGCTGCTGCTGCTGCGCCGGAGCGCCGGCGTCGGCTGCTTCAGCGGCCGGAGCCGCGTCCGGAGTGCCGGCCTGGGTCTGGGTTTCGATTTCGTCAGCCATCTTTAGAACTCCAGCCCGCCTTCACGGGCGGCATCGGCGAGGGCCTTGACCCGGCCATGGAACAGGAAGCCACCGCGGTCGAACACGACCCGGTCGACGCCAGCAGCCTTGGCGCGCTCGGCCAGGGTCTTGCCGACGAGCTTGGCGCCCTCGGTGGTCGCGTTGGCGGAGCCGCGCAGATCCTTGTCCAGGGTCGAGGCGGCGGCGACCGTGTGGCCGGCGGCGTCGTCGATGATCTGGGCGTAGATGTGACGGCCCGAGCGATGCACCGACAGACGCGGCTTGCCAGCCGAGCGGGCACGCAGCGCCGTGCGCACGCGGCGCCGGCGACGATCGAAGAGGGAAAGCTTGGCCATTACTTCTTCTTCCCTTCCTTGCGGAAGATGAACTCGCCGCGATACTTGATGCCCTTGCCCTTGTACGGCTCGGGCTTGCGCCAGCGACGGATCTCGGCCGCGACCTGACCGACCTTCTGCTTGTCGATGCCGCTGATCTCGACCGTGTTGGGGTCGGGAGTCTTGACGTCGATGCCTTCGGGGATCGCGTAGTTGACGTCGTGGCTGTAGCCGAGCTGCAGGCGCAGGTTCTTGCCCTGGGCCGCGGCGCGGTAGCCGACGCCGGTGATCTCGAGGACCTTGGTGAAGCCCTCGGTCACGCCGGTGACGAGGTTCAGCACGTTGGTGCGCTGCATGCCCCACGCCGCGCGCGAACGCTGGCTGTCATTGACCGGCTGCACACTGATCTGGCCGTCCTCGATCGAGGTCCGGACCAGCTCGTCGAGCATGGTCATCGAGAGGGTGCCCTTGGGGCCCTTGACGCTGAGCGTCTGGCCTTCGAGGTTCGCCGTCACCCCGGCCGGAACCGGGACCGGCTTTTTGCCGATACGGGACATCTTAGAACACCTCCGCCAGGACTTCGCCACCGACGTTCTGCTCACGCGCTTCCGCATCGGAAAGCACGCCGCGAGGAGTCGAGACGATCGTCATGCCAAGGCCGTTGCGAACCCGCGGCAGCTCGCGAGCGCCCGAATAGACCCGGCGACCGGGCTTCGAAACGCGCGCCAGGTGCTGGATCGCAGGCTGGCCTTCGAAATACTTCAGTTCGATCCGCAGGCCCTTCTGGCCCGCCAGCTCCTCTTCCGAGTAGCCGCGGATGTAGCCTTCACGCTGAAGCACGTCGAGGACGTGAGCGCGCAGCTTGGAAGCCGGCGTCAGGACGCTGTCCTTCTTCGCCTGCTGGCCGTTGCGGATGCGGGTGAGCATATCACCCAGGGGATCGGTCATCGCCATCTTGCGGTGTCCTTACCAGCTCGACTTGGTGAGGCCGGGAATCAGCCCCTTGTTGCCCATCTCACGCAGCATGACGCGCGAGAGACGGAACTTGCGGTAATAAGCGCGGGACCGGCCCGTCAGCTCGCACCGATTGCGGATTCGGGTCGGGTTGCCGTTACGGGGCAGCTCCGCCATCTTCAGACGCGCGATCAACCGCTCGGTCTCGTCGAGGCTCTCGTCGTTCGCGATAGCCTTCAGCTTGGCGTACTTGGCCGCCTGCTTTTCGACGAGCTTCTTGCGCCGCTCGTTCTTGTTGATGGAACTCAGTTTCGCCATGACTTAAGTTCTCCTAACCGCTTACGCGGCAGCCTTTTGCTGGTCAGCGTCTGCGGGGAACGGGAAGTTGAAGAGGCGGAGCAGCTCGCGCGCTTCCTCGTCGGTCTTCGCCGTGGTGGTAACGATGATGTCCATGCCGCGGACCTTTTCGATCCGGTCATATTCGATCTCGGGGAACACGATCTGTTCCTTGAGGCCCATCGCATAGTTGCCGCGCCCGTCGAAGCTCTTCGGGTTGAGGCCGCGGAAGTCGCGGACGCGGGGAAGAGCGATCGTCACGAGACGGTCGAGGAACTCGTACATGCGCTCGCGGCGAAGGGTGACCTTGCAACCGATAGGCATGCCCTCACGCAGCTTGAACTGCGCGATCGAGGTCTTGGCCTTGGTGATCACCGGCTTCTGACCGGCGATCAGCTGCATTTCGGCAGCGGCCGCTTCGACCTTCTTCTTGTCCTGGGTCGCTTCGCCAACGCCCATGTTGATGACGATCTTGTCGAGCCGCGGAACCTCCATGTGGTTCTTGTAGCCGAACTTCTCGGTCATCGCCTTGACGATGCGCTCGTCATAATCCTTCCGCAGGCGCGGAGTGTAAGCCTGCTCAGCCATTGATCAGCTCCCCGGACTTGGCCGCGACGCGGACCTTCTTGCCGTCACGCTCTTCGAAGCGGACGCGCGTTGCCTTGCCCGTCTTCGGGTCGGCAATCGCGACCTTCGAGATGTGCAGCGGCGCTTCCTTGCGCTCCAGGCCGCCCTGCGGGGCTGCCTGGGTCGGCTTCTTGTGGCGGGTGGCGACATTGACGCCGCTCACCACGACCTTCTGTTCCTTGGGCATGGAGCGGACGACCTCACCGGTCTTCCCCTTGTCCTTGCCCGACAGGACGACGACCTTGTCGCCCTTCTTGATCTTCGCGGCGGCCATTACAGCACCTCCGGCGCAAGGCTGATGATCTTCATGTGCTTCTTGGCGCGCAGTTCGCGCACCACCGGCCCGAAGATACGAGTGCCGATCGGCTCCTCGTTCTTGTTGACCAGCACGGCGGCATTGCTGTCGAAGCGGATCACCGAACCGTCGGGACGGCGGATGTCCTTGGCGGTGCGAACGATGACGGCGCGGTGCACGTCACCCTTCTTCACGCGGCCCTTCGGAGCGGCTTCCTTGACGGAAACGACGATGATGTCGCCGACGCTCGCGGTGCGGCGCTTGGAGCCACCGAGCACCTTGATGCACATGACGCGCTTGGCACCGCTGTTGTCCGCGACGTCCAGGTTGGACTGCATCTGGATCATGGGTCTACCCTATCCTTCTTCGCGGCCGCTCAGACGTTGGCCGCTTCGGCCAGGTCGGAGGCTTTCGCCTCGCCAACCAGCCCGGCAACGGTCCAGGTCTTGAGCTTGGAAAGCGGAGCGCACTCTTCAATGCGAACCTGCTGACCCACGCTGTAGGCATTCGCCTCGTCGTGGGCATGGTACTTCTTCGACAGCTTGATGATCTTGCCGTACAGCGGGTGCTTCACCCGCCGCTCGACACGGACCACCACGGTCTTGTCACCCTTGTCGGACACCACGGTGCCGGTGAGGACGCGCTTTGGCATCTCGTTACTCTCCTCAGCCCTGCGCCGTCGCGCCAGTGTCCGAAGACTTCTGGCTGCGCTGGCCCTGCAAGGTCTTGATGCGGGCGATGGTCCGGCGGACCTCACGCACGCGGCTCGGCTTCTCAAGCTGGTTGGTGGCCGCCTGGAAGCGCAGGTTGAACTGCTCGCGCTTCAGCTCTCCGAGCTGGGTCGCAAGCTGGTCGTCGGACTTCACCGACAGGTCTTCACGCTTCGCCATGGTTAGTCGGCCTCAACCAGGGTTTCGCCAAGGCGGGCGACCACCTTGACCTTGATGGGGAGCTTTTCCGCCGCACGCTCGAAAGCGGTCTTGGCGAGCGGACCGGGAACGCCGTCCAGCTCGAACAGGATACGACCCGGCTTGACGCGGGCGACCCAATATTCGGGCGAACCCTTGCCCGAGCCCATGCGGACTTCGGCAGGCTTGCTCGACACCGGCACGTCCGGGAAGATCCGGATCCACAAGCGCCCCTGGCGCTTGATGTGACGGGTGATCGCGCGGCGGGCCGCTTCGATCTGGCGGGCGGTGATCCGCTCCGGCTCCATGGCCTTGAGGCCGAAGGCGCCGAAATTGAGCTCGGTTCCGCCCTTGGCATTGCCATGGATGCGGCCCTTGAAGGCCTTGCGGAACTTGGTGCGCTTTGGCTGCAACATGATGTCTGTTCCTTACCGGCGCCGGTCGTCGTCACGCGCGGGGCGGACGCCGGAAGTCTGCGCTTCCATCATCAGGCGGTCCTGGGCGAGCGGGTCGTGACCCAGGATCTCACCCTTGAACACCCACACCTTGACGCCGCACACACCGTAAGCGGTGTGGGCCTGCGCCTCGGCATAATCGACATTGCCGCGCAGCGTGTGCAGCGGCACGCGGCCTTCGCGATAACGCTCGGAGCGAGCGATCTCGGCGCCGCCGAGACGGCCGCCGCACTCGATACGAATGCCTTCCGCACCGAGACGAAGGGCCGACTGAACGGCGCGCTTCATCGCGCGGCGGAACGCGATGCGGCGCTCCAGCTGGTCGGCGATGCCCTGCGCCACGAGGCGCGCATCGACTTCCGGCTTGCGGATCTCGACGATGTTGAGGCTGACTTCCGAACCCGTCATCTTGGACAGGGTCTTCTTCAGCTTCTCGATGTCGGTGCCCTTCTTGCCGATGATCACGCCGGGGCGCGCGGCATAGACGGACACGCGGCACAGCTTGGCCGGACGCTCGATCACCACCTTGGAGATCGCCGCCTGCGGCAGCGTCTTCATGATGTACTGGCGGATCTTGAGATCCTCGAGCAGCAGGCGGCCGTAATCCTGGCCTTCCGCGAACCAGCGGCTGTCCCAGGTGCGGTTGATCTGCAGCCGGAGGCCGATCGGATTGCTCTTCTGACCCATTAGGCTTCTTCCTGCTCGGACACGACGACGCGGATGCGGCTGAACGGCTTGACGATGCGGCTCGACCGACCGCGGGCGCGGGTGGCGAAACGCTTCATCGAGATCGACTTGCCGACACTCGCCTCGGTGACGATCAGCGCGTCGACGTCGAGGTTGTGGTTGTTCTCGGCATTGGCGACGGCCGACGCGAGAACCTTGTACACGTCCTCGCTCATGCCCTTGGGGCTGAACTTCAGGATGTTCAGCGCTTCCTCGACCTTGCGGCCACGGATGAGCTGCGCAACCAGGTTCAGCTTGCGGGCCGAGCCACGGATGGTGTTGCCAACGGCGAGCGCGTCCTTGTCGCCCACCTTGCGGGGTGCTGATGCCTTGCCCATTAGCGCTTGCCCTTCTTGTCGGCGGCATGACCCGGGAAGTAACGGGTCGGCGCGAACTCGCCGAGCTTCATGCCGACCATGTCCTCATTGACCGACACCGGCACGAACTTGCGGCCGTTGTAGACATTGAAGGTGAGGCCGACGAACTGCGGCAGGATGGTCGAGCGGCGCGACCAGGTCTTGATCGGCGCGCGAGCACCCGCGTCCTGAGCGGCTTCCGCCTTCTTCAGGAGCGAAAGCTCGACGAACGGACCCTTCCAGACGGAACGAGCCATCTCTTAGCCCTTCTTCTTGGCGTGGCGGCTACGGATGATGAACTTGTCCGTTGCCTTGTTGTGACGGGTGCGGGCACCCTTGGTCGGCTTACCCCACGGGGTAACCGGGTGACGGCCGCCCGAGGTCCGGCCTTCACCACCGCCGTGCGGGTGGTCGACCGGGTTCTTGGCGACGCCGCGGGTGAGCGGACGGCGACCGAGCCAGCGGGTGCGGCCCGCCTTGGCGAGGGTCTGGTTGCCGTTGTCCGGGTTCGACACGGCACCGACGGTGGCCATGCAGTCCGAACGGACATAGCGCTGCTCACCCGAGTTGAGGCGAACGATGACCATGCCCTTGTCGCGGCCAACGACCTGCACATAGGTGCCGGCGGCGCGAGCGATCTGGCCGCCCTTGCCGGGCTTGAGCTCGACGTTGTGGACAATGGTGCCGACCGGCATCTGGCCGATCTCCATCGCATTGCCCGGCTTCACGTCGACCTTCTTGCCCGCGACAACCTTGTCACCCGGAGCGAGACGCTGCGGAGCGAGGATATAGGCCTGCTCGCCGCCCTCGTAAGTCACGAGCGCGATGAACGCCGACCGGTTGGGGTCATACTCGAGCCGCTCGACGGTAGCCGAGACGTCCCAGGTGCGACGCTTGAAGTCGACGATCCGGTACTTCTGCTTGTGGCCGCCCGCGATGCCGCGGCTGGTCACATGGCCCTTGTTGTTGCGGCCACCGGTCTTGTGCTTGCCTTCGGTCAGCGCCTTGACGGGCTTGCCCTTCCACAGCGCGCTCTTGTCGACGAGGATCAGGCCACGGCGGGCCGGGCTCGTCGGCTTATATGCTTTGAGTGCCATCGGTCCTTAGATCCCGCTCGTGACGTCAATCGGGTCCTGGCCCGGGGCCAGGGTGACGATCGCCTTCTTCTCGTCCGACCGCTGATAGGGCTTGCCCTTCCAGCGCTTGGACTTGCCCTTGGTGACCATGGTGTTCACGTTGGCAACCTTGCGGTTGAACAATGCTTCCACGGCAGCCTTGATTTCCGGCTTGCTGGCGTCGCCCGCGACCTTGAACACGACCGCATTATGCTCGGAGAGCAGAGTCGTCTTCTCGGTGATGTGCGGACCGCGGATCACGTCGTAGTGACGCAGTTCCACCGCCTTGGCCTCGTCCTTCTTAGCCATTGAACCGGGCCTCCAGCTTCTCGAGCCCGGACCGGGTAATGACCAGGGTCTCATGGCGCATGATGTCGTAGACGTTGGCGCCGACCGCCGGGAGCAGGTTCAGCCCCGGAAGGTTCGACGAAGCGTGCGCAAAGCTGACGTTCAGCGCATCGCCGTCGATCACCAGCGCGGTCTTGCCGAAGCCCAGCGAACCGAGCTTCTGCGCGAGCGCCTTGGTCTTGCCTTCGGCGACGTCGAGATTGTCGACGACGATCAGCTGACCGCCCTGAGCCTTGCTGCTCAGCGCCATCTTGAGGCCGAGGGCACGCACCTTCTTGTTCAGCGAAGCGCTGAACACGCGGGCGCGGGGACCGTGGGCCTTGCCGCCGCCGATGAAGATCGGGGCGCGGCGATCGCCGTGACGAGCCGTACCGCCGCCCTTCTGGCGACCGAACTTCTTGCCGGTGCGAGCCACGTCCGACCGCTCGCGAGCGGCGCGGGCCGGGGCGCGGCGATTGACCAGCTGCCAGGTGACGACGCGATGCAGGATGTCGGCGCGCGGCTCGACACCGAACACGGCGTCATTGAGCTCGACTTCACCGGATCCAGCGGCGTCGAGGGTCTTTACTTCGACCTTCATCGCTTAGCCTTCCGTGCTCTCGTCGGTGGCGGGCGCAGTGTCCGTCACCTGAGCGTCGTTGTTCTGGGGAGCCGCGGCGGCGGTCTTCAGACCGGCCGGGTACGGCGCATTCTCGTTGCGGGCGAGCTTGACCGAGTCCTTGACGGTCAGCCAGCTGCCCTTGTGACCGGGCACCGAGCCCTTCACGAACAGCAGGCCACGCTCGACGTCCGTGCGGACGATCTCGAGGTTCTGCTGGGTGCGGTTGCGGGCGCCCATGTGGCCGGCCATCTTCTTGTTCTTGAAGACGCGGCCCGGGTCCTGGCGGTTACCGGTCGAACCGTGCGAACGGTGCGAGACGGACACGCCGTGAGTGGCGCGAAGACCACCGAAACCCCAGCGCTTCATGGCGCCGGCGAAGCCCTTACCCTGGGTGACACCGGAGATGTCGACCATCTGGCCTTCGACGAAGTGGTCGGCCGAGATTTCCGAACCGACGTCGAGGAGCGCGTCCTCGGCGACCCGGAACTCGACCATCTTGGCCTTGAGCTCGACCTCGGCCTTGCCGAAGGCGCCGCGCTGCGGCTTGTTGACATTCTTCGCCTTGGCAGCGCCGGCACCGAGCTGGACGGCGGTATAACCGTCCTTGTCGCTCTCGCGGCGGCTGACAACCTGGACGCCATCGAGTTGGAGAACAGTCACGGGAACGTGACGGCCGTCCGCCTGAAACAGGCGGGTCATTCCAACCTTCTTGGCGATCACGCCAGTGCGCATGATCACTCACTCCTCACAGAGGCCTAGTCCGTTACCGGAAGAGGCATGCAGCCCGTGAAAAAGTGCGTCGCCCCGCCTGGGCTATTCCTGCCGAGGCAGGAAGCGGGGGACGCAGACCGGGCTACCTTCTTTTGGAAGGCTTCCCGCGGTATCCCTTGTAGTTCTTCGCAGCAGGATCGCTTGGAGCGATTCAACCGCCGCGCACAGGCCCTTAGGCCAGTTTGATCTCCACGTCTACACCTGCCGCGAGGTCGAGCTTCATAAGTGCATCGACGGTCTGCGGGGTCGGCTGCACGATGTCGAGCAGACGCTTGTAGGTGCGCACCTCGAACTGCTCGCGTGACTTCTTGTCGACGTGCGGCGAACGGTTGACGGTGAACTTCTCGATGCGGGTCGGAAGCGGAATCGGGCCACGGATCAGAGCACCGGTACGACGCGCGGTGTCGGCAATGTCGCCGGTCGCCTGATCAAGCACGCGGTGATCAAAGGCTTTCAGACGAATCCGGATGTTCTGAGTTTCCATGGGTTCCACTACCGATTGCAAAGAGCCGCACGAACTGTTTCCAGTCCGCAAAAACAATGAGGCCGCAGCCGACTATCCCCGGTTACCCGGGTCGGTGTGACCCCAACGCTGAAACTTGTTGGCCGGGACGAATCCGTGGCCGTGTGGAGGGGCTCCTACAGAGGTGGACGGTGGAGATCAAGCCCCGCAGGAGCGAAACGCATCAACCCACGCGATCCCAGATGGCTTGAGCTTGGCGCTACGGCCGCAGTTCAATCGTCACGCGTTGCTCATAGCTGTCCCAATAGCTCACGTTCAGCACGCCGAGCACGCCTTGCGCAGGCGTATCCTGGCAGCGAGTGCTGATCCGCAGCACCTGCCCCAAGCCGTCAACCTTCGATCTGACTTCATGGAGTAGTCGTGCCGAGGGCTTTCGCCCGTTCACCGAGAGCGCCACCAGCCGCGAGACGTAATAAGGCTGCTTGTTGGTGGCATCCGGCTGCCGCAACTCAACGGAGATGATTGCTTGGTTCGGCCTTTCCGACCGACCGCACCACCATCGCTCGACGATCTCACGACGTCCCGGCTCATGGCTGAGCAGATAGCGATGAGTGGGAATCGGCATCGGGCAGGTGTCGGCTGCGGCTACTACCGAGCCATCTGAACAGTTTTGCGTGCCTGGCGCCGTTGTTTGCATCTGCGAGGCCAGCCCAGCGATGGGCGCGAGAAACAATGGTGCAAGCATAAGCTTCCCTTGGCGGCCACATTGCCCGGATCGGCAAGGCCTGGATGGCGCAACGGTCGGTCGGCGATCAAGCCCTGCCCTCACCGCTTTAAGAATCCTCCACGCAGCGAAGTGAGGGGCCCTGCCGTGACCCCCCTGCATCCGGAGAAGCGTCAGCTACTTCGGACGAAAGAAGACCCCGGCGCCTCGTCATGAAGCACCGGGGCCGATCTGGTCCTTGGTTCGAGTCGACGAGCCTGGGCCGACGAACGGCCCGGCTTGCGGCAAAGGTTACTTGCGGGCCTTGCGGGCGGCGTAGCGGGCGTCGCGGGCGGCCTTCATTTCCTCGGGCGAGGCCGGCTTGAGGCGGGCCGCCTTCAGCTCGGCGGCCACCCTCGCCTCTTCAAGGTCGGCAGCCTTCTTGGCGGCCTTTTCGGCCTTGAGACGCGCGGTCTCTTCCTTTTTCGCTGCTCGCTCGGCTGCCAGCTTCTGCTGCTCGGCTTCCCAGGCTTCGCGCTGGGCGGCGAGCTCAGCGGCGTCGGGCGTCGGGCGCGCTGCCAGCTTGGCCAGCGCCTTTTGCCTGGCGAGGTTGGCCGCTGCCGCGCGATCCTGAAACGAAGGGTCCTTGAATGAAGCCACTCTGCATCCTCTTTTTCATTGAACGTTGCTGACAAGAGGAAAGGCCCGGCGCCTCTTGCGAGACACCGGGCCCTTCTCAGTCAGTTCCTCGCACCCGAAGGTACGAAGCGCTTACTTGGTGATGGTGCCGACAACGCCGGCGCCGACGGTACGGCCGCCTTCGCGGATGGCGAAACGCAGGCCCTGGTCCATCGCGATCGGAGCGATCAGCTTGACACCGAGGGTGACGTTGTCGCCCGGCATGACCATCTCGGTGCCCTCGGGAAGGGTCACTTCGCCGGTCACGTCGGTGGTGCGGAAGTAGAACTGCGGACGATAGTTGGCGAAGAACGGCGTGTGACGGCCACCTTCGTCCTTCGACAGCACGTACACTTCGGCCGAGAAGTCGGTGTGCGGGGTGATCGAGCCCGGCTTGCAGAGGACCTGACCACGCTCCACGTCGTCGCGAGCGACGCCGCGGATCAGCGCACCGATGTTGTCGCCGGCCTGGCCCTGGTCGAGCAGCTTGCGGAACATTTCGACGCCGGTGACGACGGTCTTCTTGGTGTCCTTGATGCCGACGATCTCGACTTCCTCGCCAACCTTGACGATGCCGGTCTCGACACGGCCGGTCACGACGGTGCCGCGGCCCGAGATCGAGAACACGTCTTCGATCGGCATCAGGAACGCCTTGTCGAGCGGACGCTCCGGCTGCGGGATCCAGTCGTCAACGGCCTGCATCAGCTTCAGGATGGCCTGCTTGCCGATCTCTTCGTTGCTGTCCTCGAGGACGGCGAGGGCCGAACCGGCGACGATCGGAATGTTGTCGCCGTCGAAGCCGCGCTTGGAAAGCTCCTCGCGGATTTCGAGCTCGACGAGCTCGAGCAGCTCGGGATCGTCGACCTGGTCGACCTTGTTGAGGAAGACGACCATGGTCGGAACGCCGACCTGGGCCGCGAGCAGGATGTGCTCCTTGGTCTGCGGCATCGGGCCGTCAGCGGCCGACACCACCAGGATCGCGCCGTCCATCTGCGCCGCGCCGGTGATCATGTTCTTCACATAATCGGCGTGGCCCGGGCAATCGACGTGCGCATAGTGGCGGTTCTTGGTCTCATACTCGACGTGCGCCGTCGAGATGGTGATGCCGCGCTCGCGCTCTTCCGGAGCCTTGTCGATGTTCGCGAAGTCGACCTTCTGGCTCAGGCCTTCCTCCGACAGCACCTTGGTGATCGCCGCAGTCAGCGACGTCTTGCCATGGTCGACGTGACCGATGGTGCCGATGTTCACGTGCGGCTTGTTCCGCTCGAATTTCGCCTTCGCCATTTTACGCCTCTTCTTAGGGTATGTTGATCAGGCCCGCTCGCCCGATTGCGAGCGCGCCCTTAGCGTCAAAAATAAGGTTACGCCAGCTTCGCCTTGACCTCGTCCGCAACGTTCTGCGGAACTTCGTCATAGTGCGAGAACTGCATCGAGTACTGAGCGCGGCCCTGGGTGAAGGAACGCAGCTGGTTCACGTAGCCGAACATGTTGGCCAGCGGGACCATCGCCTCGACGACCTGGGCATTGCCCCGGCTATCGGTGCCCTGGATCTGACCACGGCGGCTGTTGATGTCGCCGATCACGTCGCCGAGATAATCCTCGGGGGTGACCACCTCGACCTTCATCACCGGCTCGAGCAGCGTGATACCGGCCTTCTGGGCCGCTTCACGCATTGCACCGCGGGCGGTGATTTCGAACGCCAGCGCCGACGAGTCGACGTCATGGTACGCACCGTCATACAGCACGATGTCGAAGTCGATGATCGGGAAGCCGACCAGCGAGCCCGTCGCCGCCGTCTCGCGGAAGCCCTTTTCGATCGCGGGGATATATTCCTTGGGAATATTACCGCCCTTGATCTCGTCCTTGAAGACGATGCCGGCGCCGCGTTCACCCGGGGTCAGCTTGACCTTGACGCGGCCGAACTGGCCGGTGCCGCCCGACTGCTTCTTGTGGGTGTAGTCGATGTCGACGGGCTTCTTCAGATATTCGCGATACGCGACCTGCGGAGCGCCGACATTGGCCTCGACCTTGAACTCACGCTTCATGCGGTCGACCAGGATCTCGAGGTGGAGCTCGCCCATCCCCTTGATGATGGTCTGGCCGCTCTCGTGGTCGGTGGTGACGCGGAACGAGGGATCCTCGGCGGCCAGGCGATTGAGGGCAACGCCCATCTTTTCCTGGTCGGCCTTGGTCTTGGGCTCCACCGCGACCTCGATGACGGGCTCGGGGAATTCCATGCGCTCGAGCACGATCGGCTTGGCCGGGTCGCACAGCGTGTCGCCGGTGGTGGTCTCCTTGAGGCCCGCGATCGCGACGATGTCGCCCGCACGCGCTTCATCGATGTCCTCACGCGAGTTCGCGTGCATGAGGAGCATACGGCCGATCTTTTCCTTCTTGTCCTTCACCGAGTTCAGGTAGCTGCCCTTGGTCAGCGTGCCCGAATAGATGCGGGTGAAGGTGAGCGAGCCGACGAACGGGTCGTTCATGATCTTGAACGCCAGCGCCGAGAACGGCACGTCATCCGACGCTTCGCGGGTGTCGGCTTCCTCGGTGCCCGGCTTGACGCCTTCGACCGGCGGAATGTCGAGCGGGCTCGGCAGATAGTCGATCACGGCGTCGAGCAGGGGCTGGACGCCCTTGTTCTTGAACGCCGAGCCGCAGACGATCGGAACGAAGTCCATCGCCAGCGTGCCCTTGCGGAGCAGCTTCTTGAGCGTCGCGGTGTCGGGCTCGGTGCCTTCGAGATAGGCTTCCATCGCCGCATCGTCCTGTTCGACGGCGAGTTCGATCAGGTCGCTGCGATACTTGGCGGCCTTTTCCTTCAGGTCATCGGGGATGTCCTGATATTCGAACTTCGCGCCCAGCGACTCTTCGAGCCAGATGATCGCGCGGTTGTTGACGAGGTCGACCAGGCCCTTGAAGCCGCCTTCCATGCCAATCGGCAGGTACAGCACGGCCGGGCGGGCGCCCAGGCGCTCGACGATGGTGTCGACGCAATAATAGAAATCGGCACCGGTGCGGTCGAGCTTGTTGACGAAGCACATCCGCGGAACCTTGTACTTGTCCGCCTGGCGCCACACGGTTTCCGACTGCGGCTCGACGCCGGCAACGCCGTCGAAGCAGGCGACCGCGCCGTCGAGCACGCGCAGCGAACGCTCGACTTCGATGGTGAAGTCGACGTGGCCGGGGGTGTCGATGATGTTGATCAGATGCTCTTCGCCCTGACCGTCATCGGCCTTCCACTTGCAGGTGGTGGCAGCCGACGTGATCGTGATCCCGCGCTCCTGCTCTTGCTCCATCCAGTCCATGGTGGCGGTGCCTTCGTGCACTTCGCCGATCTTGTAGGACTTGCCGGTGTAATAAAGGATGCGCTCGGTCGTCGTGGTCTTGCCGGCGTCGATGTGCGCCATGATGCCGATATTGCGGTAACGATCGAGCGGATGGCTGCGGGCCATGATCTTGGGTTCCTTAGCGATGTGGGGAGCCGGCCCAGCGGCCCGCTCCCCACGATATAGGTGTTTGTTTTACCAGCGGTAGTGGCTGAAGGCGCGGTTCGCTTCGGCCATGCGGTGGGTGTCTTCGCGCTTCTTCACCGCGTTGCCGCGATTCTGCGAGGCGTCCATCAGTTCACCCGACAGGCGGGCGGCCATGGTCTTTTCCGAACGCGCGCGGGCGGCGGTGATCAGCCAGCGGATGGCTAGCGCCTGGGCGCGGACGTCGCGGACTTCGACCGGCACCTGGTAGGTCGCACCACCGACTCGGCGGCTGCGGACCTCGATGCCCGGCTTCACGTTGTTGAGCGCTTCGTGGAAGACCCCGATCGGGTCCTTCTTGAGGCGGGTCTCGACCACGTCGAGGGCACCGTAAACGATGCTCTCGGCGACCGACTTCTTACCGTCGAGCATGATGTTGTTCATGAACTTCGACAAGGTGATGTCACCGAACTTCGGGTCCGGCAGGATCTCGCGCTTTTCTGGGCGACGACGACGGGACATGTGGAATTCCTTCTTCGAGCGGCGCGCCTGCTCTTTCTCAGGCGGCGCGCACCAACGACCAGCTTACTTCGGGCGCTTGGCGCCGTACTTGGAGCGCGACTGACGGCGGTCCTTGACACCCTGGGTGTCGAGCACGCCGCGAAGCACGTGATAGCGGACACCCGGAAGGTCGCGCACACGGCCGCCACGGATCAGCACAACGCTGTGCTCCTGGAGGTTGTGGCCTTCGCCCGGGATGTAGCTGATCACTTCGCGCTGGTTGGTCAGGCGGACCTTGGCCACCTTGCGCAGCGCCGAGTTCGGCTTCTTCGGAGTGGTCGTATAGACCCGGGTGCAGACCCCGCGCTTCTGCGGGTTCTGGTCCATCGCAGGGACCTTGCTCTTGGCCTTCTGCGGCTCGCGACCCTTGCGGATCAGCTGGTTGATCGTTGGCATGAAGCCCTTCACCTTTGAGTTGCGGGAAGACCCCGCGGTTACTTTGGCTGTTCAAGCGAGAAAAACCGGCCGACCCGAAGGCCGCCGGCCAGTCATGCGCACAAACAAACGCAATGTTCAGCTCTGTCCGGGGATCACAAGACCCGTACGGACGTGCGGCCCCTTAGCGAAGCGCCCTGTGCCGGTCAACCACGCGCTTCCCGCGCGATCGGCAAATCCGGATGCATCCAAAGCGGAGGTTGGTTTCCGAAACTGGTTACCGGTCGGTTGATAACAAGGGGCAAGCTGAACGTGTCCTCACCCTTTGCCAAGCAGGATCTGACGCATGCCCAAGCCCTTCCGACCCGCCCTCCTCGCCCCGCTCGGGCTGGCCCTGTGCCTGGCAGCGCCGGCGTCGGCGGTGCCCGTGTCGTTCGACGCCAACCTTCTCGCCTCCTGCATCCTGACTGTCGGGACCAGCGGCACGCTCGGCACCAACAGCGACGGAACCCGCATCGGATCGGAGGAAACGGGAGGCGGCGCCGCGACCCTGACCATCGTCGCCGCGGGCGGACGGCCGACCATCACCGTCGGCGCGCCATCTCTGACCCAGAAGCCGGCGGCCTATCTCGGCTCGCCGACGGTCAACATCCGGTACACCTCGCCGGGCGGCGCGAACCAGGCCTATACCGCCGGCGCGACCAGCTACAGCAGCAGCAACATCCTGGGTGACAGCCTGACGCTGCACGCCCGCGCGACCGATCCCGACGGGCTGGCCGCCGGCACCTACCGGATCCAGACCCAGGTGACCTGCCAGCAATGACCCGCGCCGCCCTCTTCGCCGCGCTGGCTTCGACCCTCGCCGCCGCGCCGGCCCTTGCGGTCGGGCTTGGGCCGCTGCGCAACGAGGGCACCACCTTGAGCGAGCGCAAGGGGTTCTACCTGACCCTCATCAATCCCTATCCCGGCGCCCACCGCTTTCGCATGACCGCAATCGGGATGGAGGACGAAACGGTCCAGCCGCGGGTCGTCATCCCGGCCGGCAATCCCGTGCTGGGGGCCCAAAGCCAACGCCGCCTGCTCGTCTTCGCCACCGGGCTCAAGCCGGGCGAAACCATGTCCTTCCGGGTCTGCGCCGAGCGCGACGCCCCGCTCGAAAAGGAGCTGATCCATGCCCGCGTCTGCGCGAAGCTGGTTGCCCATCGTCGCGCTTAAGCTGCTGCTGGGCGCCACCGCGGCGTCGGCACAGTCCGGCGTCTACCTGCCGCCAGCCCCGCAGGGACCGGGCGGCGAGGACACGATCGAAACCCAGAGCGGCACCCGCTGCCGCCAGAGCATCAACAGCAACGAGGGCTATCTCGATGTCGGCGTGTCGGGATCGACCGCGTCGGGCATCCCCAGCAACGGCAACATCTTCGTCAGTATCAACGAGCGCGACCGCCAGGCGCTCGGCTATGCGCGAATCACCGTCCCGCTCGGCCGCAAGCCCAAGCGGCTCGACTGCTCGCGCATCTACGAACTGGAGATTCAGCGGCTGCGCGATGAATTGGCGCTGCTGAAGATGAACGCCGAATAGCGTGCGACCTCAGCTGGCGGGCTTCACCACCTCGCCGCGGGCCATTACGAAGGCGACGGTCTTGAGCAGGCGCACGTCGGCCAGCGGATCGCCGGCGACCGCGATGATGTCGGCGCTCTTGCCCGGCTCGATGGTGCCGACCTCGCTCGACAGGCCGAGCAGTTCGGCATTGTTGATCGTCGCGGCCTTGATCGCCTGGGCGGCGGGCATGCCGTATTTTACCATCAGTTCGAACTCGTCGGCGTTGCGGCCGTGCTTGGAAACGCCGGCGTCGGTGCCAAAGCAGATGCGGACTCCGGCCGGATAGGCCTTCAAGAGGCTTTGTCCGGTGATCCCGATCCGCCAGTCGATCTGCTTCTTGACCGCCGGCGGATAGGCGTTGGGGTCCTTGGCGAGCCGCTCCAGATAGCCGTTCACGGTCGAAAGCGTCGGCACGTAGCAGGCGTTGGCGGACTTGAAGAGGCGGATCGCCTCGTCGTCCATGTCGGTGCCATGCTCGATCGAATCGGCGCCGTTGCGGAGCGCCAGCTTGACCCCGTCGCGGCCATGGGCGTGGACCGCGACCTTCTTGCCATAGGCGTGGGCGGTCCTGATCAGCGCTTCGGCCTCGTCCTGCTCCATGCGGGTCATGAGGCCGGTGCCGCTGTTGACCCCGCCGGTGGTGGCGATCTTGATGACGTCGGCGCCGCGGCTGATCTGGTAGCGCACCGCCCGGCGGCAATCGGCCGCGCCGTCGCACAGGTGGTGGGTGGCGGTGTGAGCGTCGACGTCGTCGTTGGTGCCGTTGCGGCCGTCCATGTGGCCGCCGGTGGTGGAGATGCTCTGCCCGGCCGAGACGATGCGCGGTCCCTGCACCCAGCCGCGCGCGATGGCGTCGCGATAGGCGAGGGTGTAGCCATTCTCGCCGTCGCCGAGGTTGCGCACGGTGGTGAAGCCCGCGCGCAGGGTCTTCATCCCGTTCATCTGGGTTTCGAAGGTCTGCATCGCGACGCTGTCGGTGAATTCGGCAAGCTGCCCCTCGTTGCCGGCCCGGTCGCTGGTGAGGTGGACGTGAGCGTCGATCAGACCCGGCAGGACGGTCTTGTCCTTGAGGTCGATCAGCGCGCCGGTCGCCGCCTGAAAGCCCGCGGTGACGCTGACGATCCGGCCGTTATCGACGACGATGGTCGACGGACCCTGCGGCGCCTGGCCCGGAACCGCGAGAAGCCGGCCGGCGTGGATGGTGACGGGCGCAGCGGTCGCGGCGGCGCTCGCCAGAAGGAATGCCGTCGCCGCCAGTGTCTTGCCGATCATCTTGCCCCACCCTTTTGTATCGTCGCCCCGGACCTGTTCCGGGATCCCGCCTAAACCTTCGCGAAGAGAGAAGAAGCGGAACCGCGGGTCAAGCCCGGGGTGATGTTAGTCGGGTGGGAGCAAGCCTTACTCGGTCGTTTCGCCATTCCATTCGTCATTGTCGTGGTCGGCCTCGGCCTGCGCCTTGGTCTTGTGGACGACCTTGTCCTTGTGTTCGGGCGGGCCGTAGATCGAGTAGAATTGCAGCGGCTCCTCGCCGGTGTTCTTCACGTTATGGCAGGCGCCGGCGGGCACGATGACCGCGAAATCGTCCGCGACCTTGTTCTCGACGCCGTCGATGACGACCACACCCTCGCCTTCCTCGAAGCGGAAGAACTGGTCACGGTCCTCGTGGGTCTCCTCGCCGATCTCCTCGCCCGGCGCGAGGCTCATCAGCACCAGCTGGAGATGCTCGCCGGTGTAGAGGACGCGGCGGAAGTCGTTGTTGGCGATGGTCGCTTCTTCGATATCGTCGCAATAGCCGCGCTTGATGGTGGTGGTGTCGCTCACTTGATCTTCTCCAGCGAGTTGAGGTGCTTCTGGACGACGCCGGAGACCTTGGACGCATGGTCCTTGAGCGGCCCGGCCGGCGCCGCGGCGAGATAGGCGTTGACCTTGGCCAGCGTATCCTGGTGGCCGGCGCGCTGGTCGCCGAGGTACAGCGTGTCGAATTCGGCCCCGCGCTTGGTCTTCAGAGACTCGATCTTGGTCTGCAGTTCGGGCGGCAGCGCGGCCGGCACCGGAATGCCGGACTGGGCGGCCGCGGCCTTGAGCTCGGTGGTCGACTTGCCGTGCTCGTCGATCATCATCTGGGCGTAGGTCTTGATCGACGGCTTGACCGCCTTGTCGAGCGCGAGCTTGCTGCTTTCGACCTCGAACATGTCGCTGGCGGCGGCGTTCTGGACGTAGGCCTGGTCGGCCGAGGCGTTGGCCGCGGCGCCCATGTTGCCGTCGGAGGCGACGCTGTTGTCGATCGACGCCTCGTCGGTCGTCCCCTGCGTCTGATTGTTGGAGATGCTGGTCCCCTGCTCCTTGCAGGCGGACAGGGCGAGTGCGGCCAGCGCGGTGGCGGCGAGTAGCTTGTTCATGATTGGCACCCTTGCGTGTGAAGTCGCAGGGTCCAACCGGGCAACGCGCCGCTCTGTTCCTTACCGGCTCAAGGTCTCGTGTCGGGCCTTACCAACTGGCCGCCCTTGATGACGGCGGCGGGCCGTTCGAGCAGCCGGACGTCGGCCAGAGGGTCGCCGGCGACCGCCACCATGTCGCCATAGCGGCCGACCTCGATCGCCCCGACGTCCTTTTCCCGGCCGAGCGCTTCGGCGGCATTGCGAGTGGCGGCCCGCACGGCTTCGAGCGGGGGCATTCCCCACTGCACCATGGTCGCGAATTGGCGGCTGGCGAGCGCGTGCGGCATCACCCCGGCATCGGTGCCGAACACCATCTTCACCCCCGCGCGATAGGCCTTGCGAAAGTTCTGGCGCTGGATCTCGGCGATTTCCCGGTCCTTGCGCAGATTGTCTTCGAGCACGCCGTTCTTCTTGCCTTCCGACTGGGTGTAGTCGGTGTTGTAGATATCCATCGAAAACCAGCACGGCCGCGCGCGCTGGGCGCACAGCTTGATCCCCTCGTCGTCCGCCAGGCTGGCATGTTCGATGGTGTCGATCCCGGCGCGCACCGCGGCCTTGATCCCGTCGGCGCCGTGGGCATGGGCAGCGACGCGCAGGCCCCACTGGTGCGCCTCGTCGGCGATCGCGCGCAGCTCGGTTTCGGAGAGTTGCTGCTGGCCGGGCTCGGTATTGTGCGAGAAGACGCCGCCGGTCGCGCAGACCTTGATCACCTCGGCGCCATATTTGCGCTGGCGGCGGACCTGGTAGCGAAGCTCCTCGGGATTGTCGCCGACGCCTTCTTCCTTGCCCGCGCTTTCATAGCTCGGGGGTAGCCCGGTCTTGTCGCAATGGCCGCCGGTCGCGCCAAGCGCGTGGCCCGCGGGCACGATGCGCGGGCCGACCGCATAGCCTTCCTCGATCGCTTCCTTGACCCCGACGTCGGCCCAGTCGGACGATCCGACGTTGCGCACGGTGGTGAAGCCCGCGTCGAGCATCTTGCGGGCATTGCCGACCGCGATCGCGGTCCAGAAGCTGTCGGTATATTCAAGGTCGCGGTGCCCGCCGATCTCTGCGGCCGAGCTCAAATGCACGTGCATGTCGATGAGGCCGGGCAGCAGCGTCTTGCCGCCCAGGTCGATGTGCCTGACGTCCGAGCTCCACCGCACGGTGCGGGCGTCGGCGACCGAGGTGATCCGCCCGTCGTCGCCGATGAAGATGGCGGGGTAATCGACATATTTGCCGGTCTTGACGTCGAGCATCCGGTCGGCGGTGACCACGACCTTTTCGGCCAGCGCCGGCGCATGCGTCAGGAGTGCGGCGGCAGCGGCGGTGATCAGCAGGCGCTTCATCGAAATTCCCCCTCGTGTCGCTCATGTTGAGCGCAACTCACGGTCCGGCGCAACGCCCGGCATTGCGCGGGCGAGCGCCCACCCCATCTTTTGACCATGCCTACCCTGTCAGTCCTCGACCTCGCCCCGATCCCGCAAGGGTCGGAAGCGGGCGACGCGCTTCGCAACTCCGCCGACCTTGCCGCCCATGCCGAAAAGCTCGGCTACAAGCGCTACTGGATGGCCGAGCACCATTCGATGCCCGGGATCGCCAGCGCCGCGACGGCGGTCGCCCTCGCCTTTGTCGGCGCCAACACCTCGACCATCCGGATCGGGGCCGGCGGGATCATGCTGCCCAACCACGCGCCGCTGACCATCGCCGAGCAGTTCGGGACGCTGGAAGCGCTCTATCCCGGGCGGGTCGACCTTGGCCTCGGCCGTGCGCCGGGGACCGACCAGGCCGCCGCTTATGCACTGCGCCGCAACCTCCAGTCCGATGCCAACCAGTTCCCGCAGGACGTGCTGGAGCTGCAATCCTACCTGCGCGGCGGTGAGCAGAGGGTGCGCGCGGTGCCGGGCGAAGGCATGGACATCCCGCTGTGGATTCTCGGCTCCAGCACCTTCGGAGCCCAATTGGCGGCGATGCTCGGCCTTCCCTACGCCTTCGCCTCGCACTTCGCGCCGGGGCAGATGATGGAAGCGATCAAGGTCTATCGCGAGAGCTTCCGCCCCTCGGCGCAGCTGGCCGAGCCTTACGTGATGCTCGGCTTCAACGTCATCGCCGCCGACAGCGACGAGGAAGCGCAATTGCTGGCGACATCGATCCAGCAGGCGTTCGTCGCCTTGCGCACCGGGACGCCGGGCAAGCTTCCGCCGCCAAGGGCGGGCTTCAAGGACACGCTGCCGCTATCGGCGCGCGCGATGCTCGACCAGTTCCTGTCCTGCTCGGCGATCGGCAGCCCCGAGACCGTCCGCCGCCAGACGCTCGAGTTCATCGAGCGGACGGGGGCCGACGAGCTGGTCGTCACCGCGCAGATCCACGATCACCAGGCGCGGCACCGGTCCTACCAGCTGCTGGCCGAGGCGGTGATGCGGGAGCCTGCGCTGGCCGCCTGATCACATGTGCAGAACGCGCCCGTCCGCGGCGAGGATGCTCTCGTGCATCATCTCCGACAGGGTCGGGTGCGGGAAAATCGTCTGCGCGAAATCCTCGTCGATCAGTTCGGCGGTCTTGCCGACCGTGTAGCCCTGAATCAGCTCGGTAACCTCGGCGCCGATCATGTGCGCGCCGAGCAGTTCGCCCGTTTTGGCGTCGACCACGGTCTTGATGAAGCCCTCGGTCTCGCCGAGCGCGATCGCCTTGCCGTTGCCGATGAAGGGGAATTTGCCGACCTTGACCTCATGGCCGAGCTCCTTGGCCTTGGCCTCGGTCAGGCCGACTGACGCCACCTGCGGATGGCAATAGGTGCAGCCCGGGATGTTGGACCGGTCGAGGGCGTGCGGGTGCACCTCCTTGTTGCCGAGTTCCTGCGCGATCGCCTCGGCGGCGGTGACGCCTTCGTGGCTCGCCTTGTGCGCCAGCCACGGCCCCGGGGTGCAGTCGCCGATTGCCCACAGGCCCTTGGCCTTGGTCCGGCCGTAGGGATCGATCTGGATGAACCCGCGATCCATCTCGACCAGCTGCTCGATCCCGACCTTCTCGGTGTTGGGGACGATCCCGACCGCGACGATGCAGTGGCTGAAGTCCTGTTCGGCGACCTTGCCGTCCTTGCCCTTGATCTTCGCTTTCACGCCCGAGGCCGACGTCGCGATCGACTCGACCCCGGCGCCGGTCATGATCGTGATGCCCTGCCGAGTCAGGCTCTTCTCGAGCAGGACCGAGACTTCGGCATCCTCGACAGGGACGATCCGGTCGAGCATTTCGACCACCGTCACCTCGGCGCCCATATCGTTGTAGAAGCTCGCGAACTCGATCCCGATCGCGCCCGAGCCGATGACCAGCAGCTTGGTCGGCATTTCGGCCGGGGTCATCGCGTGACGATAGGTCCAGATGCGCTTTCCGTCGGCCGGCGCGAACGGCAGGTCGCGCGCCCGGGCGCCCAGCGCCAGGATCACGTGCTTGGCGCTGAGCTGTTTCTCGCCCTTGTCGCTCTTCACCGTCATGCTGGTCGGGCCGGTCATGGTGCCGGTGCCCATGTGCACGGTGATCTTGTTCTTCTTCATCAGGTGCGTGACGCCCTGATTGAGCTGCTTGGCGACGCCGCGGCTGCGCTTCACCACCGCCGCGAGATCGGCCTCGATCTTGCCGGCGAGAGTCAGGCCATAATCCTGCGCATGCTGCGCATAATGGAGGATCTCGGCCGAGCGGAGCAGCGCCTTGGTCGGGATGCAGCCCCAGTTGAGGCAGATGCCGCCGAGGCTCTCGCGTTCGACGATCGCGGTCTTGAGCCCGAGCTGCGCCGCGCGGATCGCCGCGACATAGCCGCCGGGGCCCGAACCCAGCACGATGAGGTCGTAGTTTTCAGCCATTCGTCTCTTCCTTCGCCGCGATCGGCCGCGGCCTGTTGTTCTCGTCCAGGGCGACGAAGGTGAACTCGCCCTCCGCCACCAATGTCTCGGCGTCCCCGTCCCGCGCCCGCGCGATGCCCTCGGCCCGCAGCAGCAGCGAGGTGCGGCCCCGCTTCACCAGCTCGACATAAACGCTGAGCTCGTCGCCCACCGCCATCATGCCGGGAAACTTGAGCTTCTCCGCCCCGACCAGGATCGCCTTCCCCGCGCTGTGCCGCGAGGCAAAGCTCCCGCAAGCGAGGCCCATCTGCCCCATCAGCCAGCCCCCGAACACGCCGCCATAAGGGTTGGTGTCGGCGGGCATCGCCGTGGTGCGGATGAGGGGCGCGCGGTCAATCATGGGTAACGATCCAGCGTTGCCAGCCGAGGAGAAGAGCCAAGAGCACGAGAGGCCCGCTTCCGATCATCATGGCCCAAGCAATCGCTCCAATTTGCCCCTGCTGAGCTCCGGATACGAGAATGATAAGGGCACAAAGTATCGGCAGTACAAGCATAAGCTCTAAAACCAATATGCGTTGATTACGGTCGAAGATTGAAAGGACGAACCCAACGAAACCGCATGCAAGCAGCACAAAGGCACTTATCCAGAAAGTAAACCCAACCGTCACCGGCGCAAACCAGCGCTGCCGCGCTTCCGAATAAGACATTCCATCTGCGTCATACATCGCCGCCAGAGTAGAATGCTTAACGAAGAGCGGTTGCAGCAGATGGTCAAGGAACCCGGCAAGCCATGGCGCGACAATCCACGCCACGAAAGTGAGGGCGAAAACTTGCTTTGGTGTGATCAAGCCACCAGACCCAGCGGGCTTTCGATCAGTTCCTTGAGCGTCTTCATTAGGCGCGCGCCGTCCGCGCCGTCGATGGCGCGATGGTCGAAGCTGCCGGTGATGCTCATCACGGTGGCCACGGTCAGTTCCTGGCCATCGACCCACGGGCGCTTCTCGCCCGCGCCGACCGCGAGGATCATCGCCTGGGGCGGGTTGATGACGGCGTCGAACTGCTTGATCCCGAACATGCCCATGTTCGACAGGCTCGCGGTGCCGCCCTGATATTCGTGCGGCTGCAGCTTGCCTTCCTTGGCCCGGCCCGCAAGCTCGCCGATCTCCTGGCTGATGCGGCTGACCGACTTGGCCGCGGCGTCGGTGACGATCGGGGTGATGAGGCCGCCGGGGATGCTGACCGCGACCGCGATGTCGGAGCGCTTGTACATGATCAGCTGGTCGGGGGTGAAGCTGACGTTGCACTCGGGCACGGCCTCGAGCGCGACCGCCAGCGCTTTGATCAGCAGGTCGTTGACGCTGAGCTTGATCTTGCGGCCGGCAAGCCCGGCGTTGAGCTCGGAGCGCAGCTTGAGCAGCGCATCGAGGCGGACGTCGACCGTCAGGTAGATGTGCGGAATGTCGCGCTTCGCCTCGTGCAGGCGGCGGGCGATGGTCTTGCGCATGTTCGAAAGCTTGACGGCTTCATGCGGGATGTCGGTGCTGAACGGCTGCGCGGGCGCCGAAGAAGCCGCCGGAGCAGCAGCAGCGGCGGCGGGCGCGGCGGCCGGTGCCTGCGGCTGGGCAGCGGCACCACCGGCAGCCTTGCCGAGGTCGGCGCGGACGATCCGCCCGCCGGGGCCCGAACCGGTCAGGGTCGACAGGTCGATCCCCTGCGCCTCGGCCAGCTTGCGGGCGAGCGGGCTCGCCTTGACGCGGTCGCCCTCGGCATGGGGCGGAGCAGCGGGAGCGGCCGGCGCGGGCGGCGTTTCGACCGGCGCGGTGACCGGCGCTTCGCTCTTCGGGGTCGGGTCGGGCTTGGGAGCCGCAGCGGCGGCGGGCGCTGGCGCGGGCGCAGCGGCGAGCGCGGGCGATGCCGCCTCTTCGCCTTCGCCGCCGATCAGCGCGATCGGGGTTCCGACCTTCACCCCGTCGGTGCCCTCGGCGACCAGGATCTTGGAAATGACGCCTTCGTCGACCGCTTCGAATTCCATGGTCGCCTTGTCGGTCTCGATCTCGGCGAGGATGTCGCCGCTGGACACGGTGTCGCCTTCCTTGACCAGCCACTTGGCCAGCGTCCCTTCCTCCATGGTCGGGGACAGAGCGGGCATCTTCAGTTCGATCGCCATGGGATCCTTCGGGCAAGCTTGGAGTGAGTCCGATCCCTGAAAGACCATGCCCCCTTGCCCGTCAAGCAGCCGCAGTCCAGTGAAGTGCCATGAGCGAGGCGAAGCGCACCTATCTGGTGGTGATGGACGACAGCAGCGAGGCGCGAGTCGCCCTTCGCTTCGCCGCCCGCCGCGCCGCCAAGACCGGTGGCGGCCTCGAGGTGCTGGCGATCACCACCGCGCAGGATTTCGTGCAATGGGGCGGCGTCCAGGCCGCGATCGAGGAAGAGCAGCAGCTGCGGATCGAGGCGCGCGTCGCCGAAGCGCTGGGCGAGCTTCCCGGGATCGAGGCCTTCCGCCCCGGCGCCATCCTGATTCGCGCCGGCGAGCCAGTGGCGCTGGTCCGCGACCTGCTGGCGGAGCGCGAGGACATCGCCGCCCTCGTCCTTGCCGCCGCACCCTCCGGCGACCCCGGCGACATGGTCGCGGCCTTTACCGGCAGTGATTCGGGCAAGCTCCCCTGCCCGGTGATGGTGATCCCCGGGAGCCTCAGCGACGAACGGCTGGAAGCGCTGAGCTGAGGTCCGAAGGACACATTTCCCGAAGTTCCGCCGGCCGTTAACCCCTTGTTGGTTGCTTATTTTCTTTGCAGCCGAAAAAAGATGCGCGGCTTCCGTTCGCGAAGCTTTGTCTCAAGGGGGAGTAAGAATATGCGTCGTCTCATCCGCGTTGGCCTTTGCGCCGCCGCGTTCAGCATCGCGCCCGTCGTTATCGCTCAGGCTGCGGTCGCCCAGTCTGCACCCAGCATGGCGCCAGTCATGGTCCGCGCCGGCACCATGGTCGCGATGACCCCGATGAAGGAAATCGCCAGTTCCAAGGTCAAGGTCGGTGACTCGTTCGAATTCACCGTCGTCAACGACGTGGTCGAGAACGGCGTGGTTGCCGTGCCGCGCGGCAGCAAGGCGCTTGGCCTGATCAAGTGGAAGACCGGCAAGGCCATCGGCGGCAAGTCGGGCAAGTTCGAAGTCGAATTCAAGCAGCTCAACGTCAACGGCAAGGTCATTCCGCTGAGCGGCGTCCACCGTCAGGAAGGCAAGGGCAACACTGTCGGCGCGCTGTTCGGCTCGATGTGGATCAGCGGCCGCTCGGCCATCATGACCCCGGGTCAGATCGTCAATGCGATGGTCGCCGAAAACACCGTCGTCTGATTTGTTGCGGCGCGCGGTTCGTCAGAGCCGCTCCGCCAACAACCTGCAGATTGCGACACAGCCCGCTTCGTCCACGGCGTCGAAGCGGGCTTTTTGCGGCGCGTCGAGGTCGAGCACGGCGAGCAGCAGGCCATCGCGCACGATCGGGACCACCAGTTCGCTCTCGCTCGCGGCGTCGCAGGCGATGTGGCCGGGGAAGGCGTGGACATCCTCGACCCGCTGCACCTCAAGGGTTTCGGCCGCCGTCCCGCACACGCCGCGGCCGAAGGGGATGCGGATGCAGGCCGGGCGGCCCTGGAAGGGACCCAGCACCAGTTCGCCCCCGACATTGCGGTAGAAACCCGCCCAGTTGAGGCCGGGCAGCGTTTCCCAGATCAGCGCCGCGATATTGGCCATGTTGGCGATCCCGTCGCTTTCGCCCGCGGTCAGGCCGTCGACCGCGGCGAGCAGGTCGGCATAAAGGGTCGCCTTGTCGGCGGCCTCGATCTTGAAGTCGTACATTGGGGGTCTCTAGCCTATTTCCCCGTCGCTGCGAGCGGAGCGAGGCAACCCCTGCTGTGGTGCAGTCAGTGGATTGCTTCGGCTTAGCCTCGCAATGACGCAATCACATTCTTCAGCGCAGCGGGGCGGCGTCAATGGTCCGCGCCGCCGGATGATGCTTGTCGAGATGCTTCTTGATGATGCGCAGGTTGCGCGTGTTCGAGCGGAAAAAATAGTCGGGGATCGCGCCGACGAACGGGATCATGCCGAGCAGCCAGTCGATCCCGATGTTCTTGCCCATCCGCGCGATCTGCCACTTGCTCATGCCAAGGTTGCGCGCTTCCCACGCCAGATAGGCGCCGAGGCCCGCGGCGATCGTCGGGCCGACCCCCGGCACGAAGTCGAGGATGACGTCGAGCCCGATCCGCTTGTTGGTGCCCGGAATTGGCAGCGCACGCTCGAGGAGATGCTCGAGCGCCTCTAGCCGCTGGCGGACGTGGCGCGGCTCGCTGCCGAGCGGGAGATCGCGAGCGAACGGGTGGGTCTGAGTGGTCATGACCCTAATTTCGTGTGTCGGCGGCGATCCGCAAGTCCGTCAGCGTGTGGAGCCCGAAGCGGTTCTCCGCGAAGCCCGCGACGCCGCGCGCCGCCAGCGACCAGCGGACCGGCGCGGCGATGGGGATGAACAGCACTTCCTCGCGCATCAGCCGTTCGGCATCGGCGAAGAAACGGTTGCGCTGCGGCGGGAAGCCCGTCAGCCGCGCGGCGTCGAGCAACTGGTCGGCCTCTTCCGAGCAGACGGGCACGAAATCGCAGCGGAAGCGGCGCAGGAACCAGGCCGGCGAGCTCGATGGCGCGACCTCGTCGATGAAGCGGAAATCGGCCGGCCCCTCGCCCGCTTCGACCACCTGCAGCCCGAGCGGCTCCCAGTCGGCCTTGAGGCGCTGGAGGATGATCGCTCCGCCAGGGCCGCCCGGAAGCGCCACCCTGACCACCCGGCGCGGCTCAAGGGTCGGCGGCGATTGCGATCCGCTGGCAAGCGGAAACAGTGCGCGGCCCCGTTCGGTCAGCGCGGGCCGCCGCTCTTCCTGCGACAATGGTGCCCATTCGGGCTGGAAGGGCGCGGAAATGCCGTCGAGCCCCGGCTGGAGCAGGCTGGCGCGTGGCTGCAGGCCCGGGACGGACAAGGCGGCGACCATCGCCTGACGGTCGATCGCCGCGTCGAGCAGGGCGCGCACCGCCTGGTCGGCGGCAAGCCCGTCCTTGCGCGCAGGGACCAGCCCGAACAGGCCGGCGACTGGGTCGATCCGAAGGCTGTTGCGCGGGAGCTTGGCGGAAGTCGCCAAGGGAACGTCGGCGACCGTGCCGCCAAGAACCAGCTCGATTTCGCCCGAGGCGAATCGCGCGATCGCCTGCCGGGCGCTGGCCTTACCCAGCCGCACCCTTTCCTGCTGGGCTTCGTCGCCGTCGAACCCCGGCAGGGTGCGCGTCAGGAGTAGGCTGTCCCCGTCGGCCTTTTCGGTCAGCGGCCCGCTTCCCGCGTTCCCGCGGACCAGCCCGAATTCGGGTTGCGCAAGCAGTTGCAGCAGGTGGGGGCGCGGCGCGTTCAGTTCGATCGCGATCACCCGGTCGGTCATCGCGACGACTTCGCGTACTGCGCCCAGCGTATCGAGCAGGGGGTCGCGGCCGCGCCGGGCGAGCTGGCGCTGGATCAGCCGTACCACGTCACGGGCACGGACCTTGCGCCCGTCGCTCCATCCGTCCGAGCGCAGGCGGAAGACGTAGCTCAGGCCATCGTCGCTGACCGCCCAGCGTTCGGCGAGCCCGGGGGCGATGTCGCCCGCCGCGTCGAACCGGACCAGCCCCTGCGCGACATTGCTCACCAGCATGAGGTCGGGCGCGGCGAGATTGCCCGACAGGGGATCCGAAAGCTTCGGAAGCCGGTCGGCAATGATCACCGCGTCCACTTCGCCGGTCCCGGCCTGGCGGCAGCCGTTCAGCCCTGCGACAGCGGCAACCAGCAGCAGGAGGCTGGCGCTGCGATCGAAGCGGCGGTGAAGCTTGCGAAGGGGCACCCTCACCCTCTAGCCGAGCACCGCCGTCCGAACCAAGGGGTGGCGCGGCGCAAACCCCTAGTCACGGCAATCCAGCTGTATTAGGGCACTAGGTCACTTGGGACGGGTTTTGTGTGAATGGCGGATCGCGACTCACCCTGGCAGCGAGATGGTCGCAACGTCGAGGATCTTCCCGATCCCTTCGCCGCGCCCCTGTTCGGCGGTGCCCCGACGGTGAAGCGCCGGCGCTGGTGGCAGCGCGCCGACAAGCCCGCGGCCGAGCCCGCAGAGGTGGCACCGGCAGCCGAGACGCCTTCGACGACCTGGCTCGACCGGTCCGACCATGCTGCCTTCCTGCGCGCCGGGCCTGAGCGGACGGGCGGCGGCGAGGCACCCCCGGTTGCGCCCGAGCTGCCGCCCTCGCGGCGGCGGCGCTGGATACGCTGGGGACTGATCGGCTTTGCGGCGTTTACCCTCATCACCCTGTTGTGGCTAATCTTCACCGCGCCGCTCGGCCGCGCACTCGAGCCCTTGCCCAATCCGGCGATGCTGATCGTTTCCGCCGAAGGCCGCCCGATCGCCCGGCGCGGGGCGATCAAGGAAGCGCCGGTCGAAATCGCCAAACTGAAGCCCTACACCCCGGCCGCCTTCGTCGCGATCGAGGACCGGCGCTTCTATCGCCACTGGGGGATCGATCCGCGCGCCATCGCCCGCGCCTTCGTCGCCAACCTGCAGGCAGGCGGCGTTCGGCAGGGCGGCTCGACCCTGACCCAGCAGCTGGCCAAGACCAGCTTCCTGTCATCCGACCGCGCGCTGAAGCGCAAGGCGCAGGAGGTGATCATCGCTTTCTGGCTGGAAGGCTGGCTGACCAAGGACGAGATCCTGTCGCGCTACCTGTCGTCGGTCTATTTCGGCGACGGCGTCTATGGCCTGCGCGCCGCTGCGCACCATTATTTCGGGCGCGAGCCCGAAAACCTCACCCTCGCGCAATCGGCCATGCTGGCCGGGCTGGTCCAGGCGCCGAGCCGGCTTGCCCCGACCCGCAATCTTGCCGGCGCGCAGAAACGGGCCAGGCTGGTTCTTGCCGCGATGGTCGACACCGGTGCGACGAGTGCGGCCAAGGCGCGCAGCGCGCTGGCCGTCCCCGCCCGCCCGGTCCGCCGCGTCCAGAAGGTGCCGACCGGCACCTATTTTGCCGACTGGGTCGCGCCCCAGGCCGCCGACGCCTTCGAAACCGATTTCGGCGAGGTGAAGGTCACCACGACGCTCGACGCCGACCTCCAGCGGCTGGCGACCCGCGCGATTGCCAATGCGCCGCTGGGCGAGGGCGTGCAGGCGGCGCTGGTGGCGATGCGCCCCGACGGCCGGGTCGTGGCGATGGTCGGAGGGCGCTCCTACAAGGATTCGACCTTCAACCGTGCGACCCAGGCGCGGCGGCAGCCGGGCTCCGCTTTCAAGCTGTTCGTCTATCTCGCGGCATTGCGGTCGGGCTACACCCCCGATTCGGTGATCGACGACAAGCCGATCACCATCGATGGCTGGAGCCCGGCCAACAGCGACGGCGTGTTCCGCGGGCCGGTGACGCTGAAACAGGCGTTCGCCCGTTCGAGCAACGCGGCCACCGTTCGCCTGTCCGAAGCCGTCGGCCGCGACCGCGTCCTGCGCACCGCGCGCGAACTTGGCATTTCCACTCCGCTGCCCGATTCGCCAAGCGTGGCGCTCGGGACCGCGGGGGTCAGCCTGCTCGAGCTGACGGCCGCCTACGCCGGGGTCGCGGGCGGGCGCTATCCGGTAAGCGCCACCGGCCTCCCCCCTGCCGGCGCCCAGGGCGAGGCGCAGGACTTCACCGCCACGCTGTTCGGACGCGGCGGGCAGCTCGACGAGAGCCGCGACTGGAAGCCGATGCTCGACCTCCTGTGGGCCGCCGCCAACGAGGGTACCGGGCGCAAGGCCGCGCTTGCCACCGCCACCTTCGGCAAGACCGGGACCAGCCAGGACAATCGCGACGCGCTGTTCGTCGGCTTCGCGGGCGACCTCGTGGTCGGCGTGTGGGTCGGGCGCGACGACAACAAGTCGCTCGGCAAGAATGTCTCGGGCGGAACACTCCCGGCGCAGATCTGGCGCAGCTTCATGGCGCCGGCGCTGAGCGTCGACGGCCGCGGCGCATCGGCGCTTCCCGCAAGTTATCGCGTACCGCGTCGCACGCCCGGCCCGAATGCGCCGCAACCGGCTATAATGGATGGGGTCGAGGCGTGGTTCGAGCGCCTGTCCGGCCTTGCCGACACCGTTCTCAACGAAAGGCGCTAAAACCGTCTAAGATGGTGAACCGACATTTACCTGCCGGTTCAACCACTCCTTAACTCCTTGCCTCCTAGAACCACTCTCGACCGACGGGCCAACAACGTCTGCCGGTGCCGGGGCCGCCCCCGGGGGACAAAGTGGAACTAGGAGACCGGACATGACCAATTTCTTCAAGATGCTGAACAACGAAGACGGCGCCACCGCGATTGAATACGGCCTGATCGCCGCCCTCATCGCCGTCGCCGCGATCACCGCGCTGACCAGCATCGGCACCAACCTCAACAAGACCTTCACGAACGTCGGCACCAGCCTCAACAAGGGCTAATCCGGCTCCGGCGTAAGCCGGAACAAGCGGGGCCCCGCCTTCGACCTCTCCAGTGGGGGCGACGGCGGGGCCTTTCGCGTTTCCGGCCCCGGCGCAGGCTGGCGACTTACACCAAATAATAACCTTTTCGGACCATTACTCACGGTGCCGGGTGGCGAGAATCTTTTTCCGGGGTGGGGGAAGCTTCGACGATCCGCCCACAGGGAGAATGACGATGACCAAGTTTCTGGAGCTTCTGTCGAACGAGGACGGAGCCACCGCAATCGAATACGGCCTGATTGCCGCGCTGATCGCAGTCGCCGCCATTGGCGCGCTCACGACCATCGGCGACAATCTCAACAAGACCTTCACCAACGTCGGCACCCAGCTCAACAAGGGCTAAGCGCCGCCGCTTCCCAGCGAAGCGTCACGGACGGAAGGGCATCGGGAAACCGGTGCCCTTTCTCGTTTCAGGCAAGCATGGTGCAGGAAGCGGCAACAAAGGGGTTGGCAGGGGCCGAGAAGCCCCCTAAAGGCCCGCGGACACGGGGCCGTAGCTCAGCTGGGAGAGCGTCGCAATGGCATTGCGAAGGTCAGGGGTTCGATCCCCCTCGGCTCCACCATGTCCTTAAAAAGGCCGCCTTCGGGTGGCCTTTTTTCGTTAGGCGCCGGCGCGGCCGGGCATGAAAAAAGGGCGGAGCCTGAGGCCCCGCCCTTGTTCTCGAAAAACCCGTTCGGGCCGGTGTCCGGCTTACAGGTTGTCCTCGTCCTCGTTCTGCGTCTCGACGCCAAGGTCGTCGTCGCCGGTCGACAGATCGACCTCGTCGTCGGCGCTGGGCTCTTCATCCTCATCCGGCAGCGCCAGGTCTTCCGCACCGAGGTCGGAATCGGCCTGCGCCGCGGGCGCCGCGACCGAGACCTGCTCGAACGGCATCGGCTGCTTGGACTTCAGCACCGGCTCGGGGACGAAGGTATTACCGCACTCGATGCAGGTGACCGGATCGTCCTTGCCGAGATCGTAGAAACGGGTCGCACACTTGGGGCAGGTGCGCTTGGTGCCCCACTCGGGCTTCACCATGGCTGAGGATCTCCAACTGAAAAAGGGCCGGCGGCACTGCTGCCCCGGCTGATCGGGGCGCGCCTTGCCATAGCAGGGGGGCAGTGTCAAAGCGCGCGGGCCCTCCTTGACGGGCCTGTGACCGGGGAGATCGCTCGTGCCCGACATTCAACGCCGCACCTTCCTGCAGGGCAGCCTTGCCGCCGGGGCGTGCGCGATTGCGGCACCGCTGCGGGCCCGCGGACCAGCCTCCTTCCCGCCCCCCGACCTGGAGCGGATGGTCGCCGTGCCCGGCGGCCGGGTCTATGTCCGCGCCAACGGCGCGCTCAAGGGTGGCAAGCCGCCGCTGGTGATGATCCACGGCGGTCCGGGCAGCACCCACGGCGGCTTCCTTCCCGCACTCGCGCTGGCGGACGAGCGGGCGATCATCCTCTACGACCAACTCGGCAGCGGGCGATCCGACCCGATCACGCCGGCCGACTGGAAGGTGCCCCGCTTCGTTGCCGAGCTGGAGCCGATTCGCCGCGCGCTCGGTGTCGAACGCTGGCACGTCCTTGGCGGTAGCTGGGGCGGCACGATCGCGCTCGAATATGGCGCGCTGCGCCCGCCCGCGCTCGCCAGCCTGATCCTTGCGAGCCCGCTCGTGTCCACCCGCCGGTGGCTTGCCGACGCCAATGCCCTGCGCAGCAAACTGCCCGCCGACGTCCGCCAGGCACTCGATCGCTGCGATCCGCCGGCATCGGCGTCCGCCGCCTGCGCCACCGCCTCTGAACAGTATAACAGCCGCTATCTCGCGCGCGAGCCGCGCATGTCCGCCGTCATTGCTTATGCCGAAGCGCAGCAGAAGGCTGGCGGCCGCGGTTTCAACAATGCGCTCTACCAAGGCATGTGGGGCAGCACCGAATTCATCGCGACCGGGACCCTGCGCGACTATGATGGCGAGCCGCTGCTGGCGAAGCTCGACGGCAGGCACACCCTGTTCATGGTCGGCCAATATGACGAAGCCCGTCCGGTCACCGCTGCCGACTTCGCCGAACGCGTGCCTGGTGCCGAACTGGCCGTGGTGCCCGGGGCTGGCCACGCCATCCCTTCCGATCGCCCGGACGAATATAATGCCATCCTGCGCAACTGGCTGCGCCGGCAGGACCAGGCATGAGCCTCGTCATCGCCGTCGATGGCCCCGCCGCCAGTGGCAAGGGAACGGTCGCCCGCGGCCTTGCCCGCCATTACGGGCTGCCGCACCTCGACACCGGCAAGCTTTATCGCGCCGTCGCCCTGTCCCTCCTGCGCTGGGGCGGTGATCCCGACAGCGAGTTCGCGGCGCTGCGCGCCGTGCACGAGATTTCGGGGCTGATGGACGATCCCGAACTCAAGAGCGAGACGGTCGGCGGGATTGCCAGCCGGATCAGCGCCTACCCTGCGGTTCGCGCCGCGCTGCTCGAACGCCAGCGCGAATTTGCCGGCCAGCCCGGCGGCGCGGTGCTCGATGGACGCGACATCGGCACGGTGATCGCGCCGCAGGCGACCGCCAAGCTGTTCGTCACCGCCGCGGTCGAGGAACGGGCCAAACGCCGCCACGCCGAACTCACCGCCGCCGGTCTCCCCGTCCACCTCGAGGACGTCCTCATCGACCTTCGCGCCCGCGACGAGCGCGACAGCCATCGCTCGGCTGCACCACTGGTGATGGCCGACGACGCGCTGCTGCTCGAAACCACCACGATGGGTCCCGATGAGGCTCTCGCGGAAGCCATCCGTCTGGTGGAAAGCCGCCGCCGCTCCTAAGGGTCGGGCTATGACCTCCCCTTCTCTGCGCACAGGCGGCCGCCTGCTCGTCGACCAGCTCCGCATCCAGGGCTGTGACCGGATCTTCACCGTTCCCGGCGAGAGCTTCCTCGCAGTTCTCGATGCGCTCCACGACACATCCGACATCGACGTCGTTGTTTGTCGCCAGGAGGGCGGTGTCTCTTACATGGCCGAGGCCGACGGCAAGATGACCGGCCGCCCCGGCGTCGCCTTTGTCACTCGCGGCCCCGGTGCGACCAACGCCACACCCGGCGTCCATGTCGCTTTCCAGGACTCGACGCCGATGATCCTGTTCGTCGGCGATCTCGACCGCCGCGACAAGGACCGCGAGGGCTTCCAGGAAATCGACTTTCCGGCCTTCTTCGGCCCGATCGCCAAATGGGCCGCGCGGATCGACGATGCCCGCCGGATCCCCGAATATGTCGCTCGCGCCTGGCGCGTCGCCACTGCTGGCCGCCCGGGCCCGGTCGTCCTCGCGCTGCCCGAGGACATGCTGCGCGATGAGGTCGAAGCCGCCGACCGCCTGCCCGTCCCCCCGGTGGTCGAGCATCCCGACCCCAGCGCCATCGCCACCCTGCACGAGCTTCTGAAGGACGCCGCCGCCCCCCTCGCCATCGTCGGCGGCGCGGACTGGAGCCCGTGCGCCGCGCACCATTTCGCCGCCTGGGCCGAGCGCACCGGCATCCCCGTCGCCGCCGCCTTCCGCCGCCAGGACGCGGTCGCGAACGATTGCCCGGTCTATGCCGGCAACCTTGGCTATGGCCCCAATCCAAAGCTCATCCAGCGGGTGAAAGACGCCGACCTGCTGCTGGTGGTCGGTGCCCGCCTCGGGGAAGCGACCACTGACGGTTACACGCTGATCACGCCCGACCATCCGGGCCAGACGATCGTCCACGTCCACCCCGACCCCAATGAACTTGGCCGGGTCTATCATGCCGACCTCCCGATCTGCTCCGACATGGGCGAGTTCGCGCAGGACCTCGACGCCTGGGACGATGACGACCTCCTCCCCTTCGGCGCCGGCGCGGAGGCCCATGCCGACTATCTCGCGTGGAGCGAGCCTGCCCCGCGCGATGGCGTGACGCTCGACCTCGGGCCGTGCGTGGCGCTGCTGCGCGAGAAGCTTCCGGCCGACACCATCGTCTGCAATGGCGCGGGCAATTTTTCGGGCTGGGTCCATCGCTACTGGCGCTACGCCGCGACGCCGTGCCAGCTAGCGCCCACCAGCGGAACGATGGGCTATGGCCTTCCGGCGGCGGTCGCTGCCTCGCTGCGCTTTCGCGATCGGTCGGTCCTGTGCGTCGCGGGCGACGGGGACTTCCTGATGAACGGACAGGAACTCGCCACCGCCGCGCAATATGGCGCCAACCTCCTCGTACTGGTCGTCGACAATGGAAGCTACGGCACCATCCGCATGCACCAGGAGCGCGACTATCCCGAGCGGCTCAGCGCCACCACGCTCCACAACCCCGATTTCGCCGCCCTCGCCCGGGCGTTCGGCGCCTGGTCCGCGACGGTCGAACATACCGAGGACTTCGCCCCGGCGCTCGACGACGCGCTCGGCCGCTCGGGGCTGCGCCTCCTCCACCTCAAGACCGACGTCGAGGTGATCACCAACGGCACCACCATCACCGCGCTGCGGGAGAAGGCGCGGGGGTAGGTTTGCTTTCCCGTCATTACGGGCCAAGGGCGAAGCAATCCACTGCGCGACCCGCACCATGGATTGCTTCGCTTCGCTCGCAATGACAGCATGCGTACATGCACCGTCTCATCATGCTCGCCGCCCTGCTTCTCGTTGGGGCCGCCCCTGCCGCCGCGGCCCCCGCGGCCATGCCGCCGGTCCTGACCCTGCGCGAGCGCGCCACCCTCCACGACAGGCTGCTCGCCGACCGGCTCGACACCATCGTCCCCAAGCTGATGCGTGAGCAGGGGATCGACATGTGGGTGCTGGTCGCCCGCGAATATGTCGAGGATCCGGTCGTCATGACCATGCTCGACGCGGAAAATCTGCACGCGCGCCGCCGCACCATCCTCGTCTTCTTCGACCCTGGCGCGGGCAAGCCGGTCGAGCGCCTGACCGTCAGCCGCTATGGCCTTGCCGGCCTGTTTCAGCCCGCCTGGAACCCGGAGGCCGAACCCGACCAATGGAAGGCGCTCGCCAAACTGATCGCCGCCCGCGATCCCAAGCGGATCGCGATCAATTCGAGCGCGCTCAGCCAGTTCGCCGATGGCCTGACCCTCAGCCAGTTTGAGGGCCTTTCCGCCGCGCTCCCCCCGGCCATGCGCGCGCGCTTCGTCCGCACCGACGAGCTTGCGGTCGGTTGGCTCGAGGCCCGCACGCCCGCCGAGATGAAGGTCTATCCGCAGCTGCTGCAGGTGACCCACGCGATTATCGCCGAAGCGCTCAGCAACAAGGTCATCACGCCCGGCAAGACCACCGCCAACGACGTCCGCTGGTGGATGCGCGAAAAGGTCAGTAGCCTTGGCATGACCGTCTGGTTCCACCCGTCGCTGTCGATCTTCCGCAAGGGCCAGGCCGCAGCGCTGCAGGAAGATGCGGTGATCCAGCCCGGCGACATGCTGTGGACCGATTTCGGAATCACCTACCTCGGCCTCAACAGCGACGTGCAGCAGCTTGGCTATGTCCTAAAACCGGGCGAGCGCGATGCACCGAAGGGCCTGCGCGACGGCCTTGCCGCCGCCAATCGCGTGCAGGATGCGCTGACGTCGAGCTACCGCGTCGGCCTCACCGGCAACCAGGTGCTGGCGGCCGCGCGGGCCAAGGCCATCGCTGCTGGCCTCACCCCCTCCATCTACTCGCACCCGATCGGCTTCCACGGCCACGGCGCCGGAAGCAGCATCGGCTTCTGGGACAATCAGAATGCGGACCCGCGCGGAGAGCGCCCGATCCGCCCCAACACCGCCTGGTCGATCGAGCTCAACGCCAAGGCGAGGGTGCCCGAGTGGGACAATCAGGAAATAGAGTTTCGCCAGGAGGAGAATGCCTTCTTCGACGGCGCCAGCGTGCGTTACCTCGATGGACGGCAGACCGCCTTCCACCTCATCGGCCCGGCCAAGTAAGCAGCAGCAGGAAGAACCGCACGTGATCAGCCCCGCATTCCGCCGCCGCTCGTTTCTTGCCGGCACCGGCGCCCTTGCCACCACGCTCGCCCTGCCGACCCGCGCATTTGCGGCAATGGTCGCCGAGCAGGTCGTCCCTCGCCCACTGCCGACGCCCATCAGTGCCGCCGAACGGATCGGCCGGCTGGCGAAGGCGCAGGAGCTTCTCCGCGCCAACCGGCTCGGCGCGATGCTGGTCGAATCCGGGCCCAGCCTCGATTATTACACCGGCATCCAGTGGTGGCGGAGCGAGCGGCTGACCGGCGTCGTCATCCCGGCCGAGGGCGATCCGATCGTCGTCACGCCTTTCTTCGAGCGCCCCAGCATCGCCGAGCAGCTCGAGGTCCCGGCCGAAATCCGCACCTGGCAGGAAGATGAGGAGCCCCTGAAGCTGGTCGCCGACTTCCTGCGCGAACGGAAGGTCACTGGCCAGCCGATCGCGTTCGAGGAAACCAACCGCTTCTTCCTTGGCGATCGCCTGGCCGCGCAATTGCCCGGCGCCCGGATCGTCAATGCGAACGCGGTGGTGCGCGCCCAGCGGATGCTGAAGTCGCCCGCCGAACTGGCCCTGATGCAGGCGGCGAGCGACATCACCATCGCCGCTTTCCGCACCGCCCATGCAAATTTGAAGGCCGGGATGAGCTCTGGCGACATCAGCGCCGCCATCGTCGCCGCCACTAAAGCGCTTGGCGGCGAGAGCGACGGCAACCTCGTCCTGATCAACGAGGCCGCGGCCCTTCCGCACGGGTCGCGCAAGCCGCACACGCTGGCGCCCGGCGATCTCGTCCTCATCGACGGCGGCTGCAACCTCCACGGCTATCAGTCCGATATCAGCCGCACCTTCATCTTCGACGGCGCGCCGAGCCCTGATCAGCGCAAGGTCTGGGAACAGGTCCATCGCGGCCAGCAGATCGCGCTCGCCGCGGCAAAGGTCGGCGCGCCGGCCGGAAGCGTCGACGATGCGGTGCGCAAGGCATATGAAAGCTGGGGCTATGGCCCGGGCTACAAGCTTCCCGGCACCTCCCACCGGACCGGGCACGGCATCGGCATGGAAGGCCACGAGCCGGTCAATCTGGTGCGCGGCGAAATTACGCCGCTTCGCCCCGGCATGTGCTTCTCGAACGAGCCCGGCATCTATCTACCCGGCCGCTTCGGGGTGCGCCTCGAAGATTGCTTCACCATGACGGCGACCGGCCCCAGATGGTTCACCACCCCGGCGCCGAGCATCGACCAGCCATTCGCCTGATGCCCGCGCCGCCGGGCGTTCCCCCGCCTAGCGCGACCTGACGCTGATCCGCGCTTCGAACGCACCCTTCGACAGCGTCGATTCCATGCGGCCGCCGACGCTTGCCAGCATCCGCCGCATCAGTTCGCTGCCGGTGCCACCCGTCACCTTCGACAGGTCGAGCAAGGGCGTCTCGCCATCGTTATCCTCGGACCAGTCGATCTCGAACCCTTCTTCGGTGGTCCGGGCCGTGATCCGCACCCGCCCGCGTCCGGACATGGCGCCATATTTGAGGCTGTTGGTGCTGAGTTCACCGAGCACCAGCGCAAACGCCTTCGACTTTTCCTCGTCGAGCTTCACGTCGGGCAGCGGGCCGATTTCCACCGCATCGACATTGCCGAAGCCCTTCAGCACATTGTCGATGATGCTGGCGAGCGTGCTTTCGCGCACTTCAATCAGGCTGCTCTGGGCCCCTGCCAGGTGCATCAGCCTGGTGGCGAGTTCGTTGGCAAATTCCCGGTGCTGCGGCTGGTCCTTGGCCATCGCCATGCTGACCGCGGCCCCGACCGTATAGGCGTTGCGCAGACGGTGCTTCATTTCCGCCGCGACCGAGGCGAGCGCTTCCTGCTTCACCTTGCGGTCGGTCACATCGTGCGACGAGCACAGGATGGCGGCGACCTCGCCCCGCGCGTCGCGGACCGGCGTGACGGTAACGTCCCACCACCGGGGCGTGCCCTTGGCGGTGGGGCAGAACGCCTCGAACCGATAAAAGCGGCCAGCGCTCGCCTCGGCCAGCGAGGTGGCGATCTGCCCCTGCGTCTCGGCCGGCCACAGGCTTTCCCACGGACAGCCGGCGACCAGGCCGAAATCATCGACCTCCATCGCCCGCATGCCGTTGCAGTTCATGAATTGCAGCGCGCCGTCTACGTCCAGCAGCTTGATGCAGTCGTCGCTCTGGTCGAAGAAGGCCAGCACCACTGACGACAGCGGCAGCCCGTGATCCTGGAGGAAACCAAGCGCACCCGCGTTCGGACTTTCCTCCCTGTCCCTAAGCCGTTCGGCTGCGATCACATTCTGCATGGCGCCGTCATAAACCAAGTCGGAGCGAAGTCACTCCTACCCGCGGAGGCGGCGTTCCGCGGGCGGTGCAGCAGGGAATGGCGTCAGATCAGCCCCGCCAGGGGGCTCGACGGGTCGGCATAGCGGCGCTTGGCCATCCGCCCGGCGCGATAGGCCAGCCGCCCGCTTTCCACCGCCGCCTTCATCGCGCGGGCCATCAGGATCGGATCCTTGGCCTCGGCGATGGCGGTATTCATCAGCACTCCGTCACAGCCCAGTTCCATCGCCGCCGCCGCATCGCTCGCGGTGCCGACCCCGGCATCGACCAGCACCGGAACCTTGGCGCCTTCGACGATCAGCCGGATGGTGACCGGGTTCTGCACGCCCAGCCCCGATCCAATGGGGGCGCCGAGCGGCATCACCGCGACTGCCCCGGCGTCCTCGCAGCGCCGCGCCATGATCGGATCGTCGGTGCAATAGACCATCACCTCGAAGCCCTCCTTGGCCAGAAGCTCGGTCGCGCGGACGGTCTCGATCATGTCGGGATAGAGCGTCTTGGCCTCGGCCAGCACTTCGAGCTTCACGAGCTTCCACCCGCCGGCCTCGCGCGCCAGGCGCAGCGTCCGGATCGCTTCCTCGGCGGTGAAGCAGCCCGCCGTGTTGGGGAGGTAGGTGGTGACCTTGGGGTCGATGAAGTCGGTCAGCATGGGCGCATTGGGGTCAGTGAGGTTCACCCGGCGCACCGCCACGGTGACGATCTCCGCCCCGCTTGCCGCCACTGCAGCCGCATTCTGTTCGAGGCTCTTGTACTTGCCGGTGCCGACAATGAGGCGCGAACGGAAGGTGCGCCCGGCGACGCTCCACAGGTCATCGTCGGTGGAAGCGGCGGGCGAAGGGACTGGATGGCTGGCCATGCGGGCTGATATGAGGGCTTGGCCGATGCTTGCAACGCTCTTCGCTCTTTCGCTCGCCGCTGCCGAGCCCGACATCGTGGTCAGCCGGTCCGCCGCGATCCCCTCGATCGAGCGTATCCTTGCCGCCGACAACCTCGACATAGAGGCGCTGAGCCCGCGCGAGGTCGCCGCAGCGATGGCCGGCATCAAGCGAGGCGCCGCCCCGGCCGCCTTCTGGCAGGCCTACCAGGCCCATGTCCGTGCCTGGACGTCCTACGCCGATGCGATCGATGCCGTCGCGGCGCGCCCCCCGGGCGAACCTGCGCCAGCGAGCGCCGAATGGGCCGTGGGCACTGCTCGTACGGCCATCAACGCGACATTCGACGAGGTCGAGCGCCAAGCCCGCCACCAAGGCGCGCGCCTGCCGCTTCCCCGCACCCGGCTCTAATCAGCCGCCGCCGACAAAGTGCACGATCTCGTAATCGTCGCCGTCCTCGACCATCACCTCGGCCAGCGTCGAACGCGGCACGATCTCGAGATTGCGCTCCACCGCCACCCGCGCCGGGTCGAGCCCGAGCTCCCCGACCAGGCCTGCGACGCTGGTGCCGGCGGCGACGCGGCGATGCTCGCCGTTGACCTTGATGCTGTGGGTTTCGGTTTCGCTCATTTGACTGGAACATCTAGGTGGCGGATGAGGCTGCGGCAATGCGCACCATCCTTGTCCTGAACGGCCCCAACCTCAACCGGCTCGGCACGCGCGAGCCCGAGGTCTATGGGTCCGACACCCTCGACGATATCGCGGGCCGCCTTCACGAGCAGGCCGGGAAGCTCGGAGTCGGGGTCGACGTCCGCCAGTCCAATCACGAGGGCCATCTGATCGACTGGCTGCACGAGGCGACGGACAGCGGCATGCACGCCGTCATCCTCAATGCCGGCGGGCTGACCCACACGTCGGTCGCGCTGCGCGACGCGATCGGCGCGATCCCGCTGCCGGTCATCGAAGTCCACCTCAGCAACCCCGCCGCCCGCGAAAGCTTCCGCCGGCGCAGCCTCATCGCGGGGGTGTGCAAGGGATCGATCAGCGGCTTTGGCGCGCTATCCTATGTCCTTGCACTGGACGCCGCCGCCCGGCTCTGACAGAGCGCGGCGCGAGAATAACAGGGAAGTTTTCATGTCCGAGGACCATAAGCAGATGCGTATCGACGCCGGCCTTGTGCGCGAGCTCGCCGAGCTTCTGAGCGCCAACGAACTGTCCGAGATCGAAGTCGAAGACGGCGATCGCAAGATCAAGGTCAAGCGCGAGCTGACCGTCGCGGCCGCCCCCGTGCAGCATGTGGTCGCCGCTCCGGCCGCCGCCGCTCCGGCCGGTTCCGCGCCGCAGGCCGATGCCGCTTCCGCCGCCGCGCCCGAACTTTCCGGCGACATGGTCCGTTCGCCCATGGTCGGCACCTGCTACCTTGCCGCCGAGCCCGGCGCCGCCAATTTCGTCAGCGTCGGCGACACGGTGAAGCAGGGCGACACCCTCCTCATCGTCGAAGCGATGAAGGTCATGAACCCGATCGTCGCCCCGCGCGGCGGCCGCATCACCCAGCTGCTGGTCGCCAATGCCCAGCCGGTGGAGTTCGATCAGCCCCTCGCGGTCATCGAGTAAGATGCGCAAGATCAACAAGCTGCTGATCGCCAACCGCGGCGAGATCGCGCTGCGCATCCAGCGCGCTGCCAAGGAGCTGGGGATCAAGACGGTCGCGGTCCACTCCACCGCCGACGCCGATGCCATGCACGTCCGCCTCGCCGACGAAGCGATCTGCATCGGGCCGCCCGCAGCGCGCGACAGCTACCTCAATATTCCGAACATCATCTCGGCGGCGGAGATCGTCCACGCCGACGCGATCCACCCCGGCTACGGCTTCCTGTCGGAAAACGCCCAGTTCGCCGAGATCGTCGAACTCCACAACATCATCTGGGTCGGCCCCAAGCCCGAGCACATCCGCGTGATGGGCGACAAGGTCGAGGCCAAGCGCACCGCCGCCAAGCTCGGCCTGCCGCTGGTGCCCGGCTCCCCCGGCCCGATCAGCGACCTTGCCGAAGCCAAGGCGATTGCCGATGAGATCGGCTATCCGGTCCTGATCAAGGCCGCGTCCGGCGGCGGCGGCCGGGGCATGAAGGTGGTCCCGAACCCCGAACAGCTCGAAACCCTGATGGCGCAGGCCTCGAGCGAGGCCAATGCCGCGTTCGGCGATCCCACCGTCTACATGGAAAAGTATCTCGGCGACCCGAAGCATATCGAGTTCCAGATCTTCGGCGACGGCGAGGGCCAGGCGATCCATCTTGGCGAGCGCGACTGTTCGGTCCAGCGCCGCCACCAGAAGGTCATCGAGGAAGCGCCCTCGCCGGTCGTTTCCGCAAGCCAGCGCGCCCAGATGGGCGAGCGGGTCCGCAAGGCGATGGCCGACATGGGCTATCGCGGCGCCGGCACCATCGAGTTCCTCTACGAGGAGGGCGAATTCTACTTCATCGAGATGAACACCCGCCTGCAGGTGGAGCATCCGGTGACCGAGATGATCAGCGGCCTCGACCTCGTCGCCGAACAGCTCCGCATCGCCGAGGGCCGCGGCCTGTCGGTGACCCAGGACCAGGTGCAGCTGAAGGGCCATTCGATCGAGTGCCGGATCAACGCCGAGGACCCGGAAACCTTCGCGCCCTCGCCGGGGCTCGTGAAGAACTATGTCGCCCCCGGCGGCCTGCAGACCCGCGTCGATAGCGGGCTCTATTCGGGCTACAAGGTGCCGCCTTACTACGACAGCATGATCGGCAAGCTGATCGTGTGGGGCGAAGACCGCGACGCCGCCATCTGCCGCCTCCGCCGCGCGCTCGAGGAGTTCGTGCTCGAAGGCCTCAAGACCAACGTCCCGCTTCACCAGCGCATCCTCAAGGAAGAAGCGTTCGCGAGCGGCGAGTACACGATCAAGTGGCTCGAGCGCTGGCTCGAGGAGCAGCGGGACTGACGGTCCCGCATCCGTCATGGCGGGCGGAAGGCGACAGGGTTCGGTCGGGTGGATTGCTTCGCTTCGCTCGCAATGACGCTGGCGGACGACTAGGTTGCAGCCATGAGCCTTCCGCTCGACCCTGACCTCCTGCTTCACGGCTATGCCTCGGGCGTGTTTCCGATGGCCGACGACCGGGCCAGCGACGAACTCTTCTGGGTCGAGCCGCGCGAGCGCGCGATCATTCCGCTGGAAGGTTTCCATTGCTCGCGCAGCCTTGCCAAGCGTCTGCGCTCGGGCCGCTTCACGGTCACCGCCGACAAGGATTTCGCTTCCGTCCTGCTCGGCTGCGCGGACCGGCCGCAGACCTGGATCAACCGCCCGATCGAGGCGGCGATGCTGGCACTCCACGCCCGCGCCCAGGCCCATTCGGTCGAGGTCTGGCTGGACGAGCGGCTGGTCGGCGGAGTTTACGGCGTCGCGCTCGGCCGCGCCTTTTTCGCCGAAAGCATGTTCAGCCGGACCCGCGATGCGTCAAAGGTCGCGCTTGCCTTCCTGATCGCGCGCCTGCGCACCGGGCATTTCAGCTTGTGCGACTGCCAGTTCCTGACCGACCACCTCGCCTCGCTCGGCGCGGTGGAGATCCCGCGCACGACCTACGTCGGGTTGCTGGGCGAGGCCCTGCGCTCGGCCGGCGAGCCGCCGCGGCCCGACTGGTCGTCATTGGACGGACTGCTGTCGTCCGACACCGCGCCGGCCTCGTCGGCGGCAGCCGGGAAGTTCATCGCGCAGCTCTTGACCCAGACGTCGTAGACGCGGTGCTCGACCACGTTCAGCGATGGGCTTTCCTTGTAGAGCCAGCCTGAAAAGACCCGGTCCCAGCCGCCTTCGGGCTGCTCGACGTCGACCTGGACGAACGCACCGGTCAGCTGGTCGAACTCCCACGGCGGGGTGGTCTCGCAGGCGCGCAGCCGAACGATCAGGTCCTTGGCGCGAACCGCCTGCCCGGGCTTCATCCGGACGTCGCGGACGATGCCGTTGCGCTTGTTGAGAATGCCGAGCACCGCCACCCGCTCGTTCATCGGGGTGGTGCCGGGCGCCAGCGGCTCGGCCTTTACCGCCGCAGCGGGCTTGTCTGCCTTGTCGCCGCGGCCGGGCAAGCGGTCGCACCCGGCCGTGGCCAGGCCGACAGCGAGAACGACGCCAAGCGCTCTACGCACCTCAGTCCGGAGTCCAGGCCTGGTAATCGCCGGTCGCCGCTGCGCGCTTGCCGCCGCGCGAAAGCGATCCCGCTGGGCGGAACGTCTCACCGGTGCCCGACAGGTTAGGCTGGCCGGGCTTTTCGAAGGCGCGGCGCGGCGGAAGCGAATCAGCGGCCGAGGGCACGCCGTCGATCTGTCCGCGCAGCCAGCCCTGCCACTGCGGCGGCGTCCGGCTGCTGTCGTTCGACCCGCTGTAGATCACCCAGCGGCGCCGGGGATCCTTGCGATGTTCGAAATAGACGTTGCCCATGTCGTCGCGGCCGACCTCGCGCCCGTGGCGACGGGTGAACAGCGCGGTGCCGATGGTGGCACCGTTCCACCAGGTGAAGATGCGGCCGAGAAATCCCATGGCTCGCGCCCCTAGCGGGTCGGGACGGGGAGGAGCAAGCGCCTAACGCGCCCACTCCACCTTGTCGCCCGCCTTGATGCCAAGCGCGGCGGTCCGTCCTCCCGCCAGTTCGAGCACTGCGCCGACCGGCTCGAGCGAGGGCACCGGCTCGAGGCTGAGGGGCACCGTATTCTCGGCGATGTTGACGATCGTGCCGTCCGGGCGAACGAAGATGATGTCGAGCGGGATGAGCGTGTTCTTCATCCAGAAGCTCGCCATCCGCGGCGGCTCGTGCGGGAAGATCATGCCATTGTCGGGGCCAAGCGTCGGGCGATTCATCAGCCCGGTTTCCTGCTCCTGCTCGGTGCGGGCGACCTCGACCGTGAAGTTGTGGACCTTGCCGGCGGCGGTTCGGATGGTCAGCGGCACCTGTTCGAGCCCGGCGGCGGAGCGTTCAAGCTTGGGGCTCGATCCCGCGCCCGGCTGGCAGGCGGCGGCGGTCAGCGCGAGCGGCAGTGCCGCCAGCAGCATCAGCCGGTTCAGTCCACGCGGAGGTCGACCGCGGTCAGCCCCTTGCGACCCTCGGCGATCCGCGCCGCCAGCCGGTCCCCCGGCTGCAATTCGTGCAGGGCCGCGCGGCGCACGGTCTCCATGTGCAGGAAGATGTCCTGTTCGGGCCTGTCCGGCCGATTGACGAACCCATAGCCCTTGACGCGATTGAACCACTTGACCTCCACCGGCTCGAACGGCCCAGCGCCGTCCAGCAGCGCCATGCGGTTGGAACGTTCCTCGGCCGAGACGGACAAGCTGCGCGCAGCGACTGCCTGGCTGAGGTCGATCTCCACCACGCGGATCGCCTGCAGGCCGCGATCCTGCCGCACCACGTCGCAAGTCACAACCGCTCCTTCGGGCAAGGAACGCCGACCGTGGTCACGAAGCACGGAAAAATGCACCAGAATGTCGCCGTCGATGGCGTCGCTGATCAGGAAACCGAAGCCGCGAGTCGCGTCGAACCACTTGATTCGGCCATTGACGCGTTGTCCCGTGCTGCTGTCGAGCGAGCCTTCGTCGCTGCTGTCGACTGGTCGTGCGGGGTCGGCCGGCACCGTGTCCAGCTTCCCTTCGTCCATGGACGTCGACGCATACTCACGTTGCACGTTGCTACCTATAGCATCGATCGCACCATACCGGAAGGTTACACTACAACAACGATTGCGCTCAGCCATCGGCGTCGATGCCGTCGAAACTGCCGGGCGCGGCGGCGACGATCCGGCGGGCTAGATCCATCGGATGGCCAGCCCGCAACATCGCGGCGAGGGCCTTCTGCCGCGCACTCATGTCACCCTGCACCGCGGCATAGGGGCCGATCCGCTTTCGCTCGGCAAAGCGCAGCGCCGCCGCGACCTGCTGCCCCTCGGCGAGGTCGAGCGCGTCGCTGCCATCCTCGGGCGCGATCCCGCTGGCGGCGAGCGCCATCCGGACCCGCCCCTTGCCATAGCCCCGGCGGGTAAGGCTGGCCGCCTTCATTCCGGCGAACGCGGCGTCATCGACGAAGCCGAGGCCCACGACCTTCTCGACCACCGCCGCGACTTCGGGCTCGCCGGCATCGTCCCAGCCGCGTTCGCGCAGCTTGCGCTTCAGGTAGGTGGAGAGCTTGGCCCGGCTGGTCGCGAACCGCGCGACATAGCCGAAGGCGAGTTCCTGCAGCGCGGCCTGGTTCAGCGGGCGTGACCGCCGCTCCCTTCGCCCGCCGTCGCCGCCCTGATCCACTTGCCCCCGCCCTTGCACCGCAATGCGGCCTTCTTTGTGCCACAGTCGGCGACGAACAACCACAAGCGCAAAGTGGCGTTCGTGGTTAATCGCCGCGGCCGTCCCGACCAGCTGATCATACAGGACACAAAAGCGTGCCGGACGCCATCACCCAGACCCAGACCCTGGCACCGCCGGGTGCGACCGCGACGCTCGATGCGCACCCTCGCCGCCTGGCGGACTTCAGCACGCTTGGCGAAGCGATGGATTATGCCGCCAAGGGCGTGCGCGGCCTCAATTTCCACGATCCGCGCGGCACGCTGACGCTGGCGCACACGTACGCCGACCTGCGCGTCGCCGCGCTCGACCATGCCCGCCGGTTCCTGGCGATGGGTCTTGCCAAGGGTGAGCGCGTCGCGCTGGTCGCCGAGACCGGGCCCGAATTCGCGGCCGGTTTCTTTGGCGCGGTCTATGCCGGCCTGTGGCCCGTGCCGCTGCCGCTTCCGACCAGCTTCGGCGGGCGCGAAGCCTATATCGAACAGCTGGTCGTCATGCTGACCAGTTCCGATCCGGCGCTGTTCCTGTTCCCGACCGAGCTTGCCGATTTCTGCGTCGAGGCCGGCGCCCGCCGCCACGTCAAGGCAATGAACTGGGACGAGCTTGCCGCGCAGGGCTTCGATGCCGGCGCGGCGCTTCCCGACGCCTCGCCGGACGACATCGCCTATCTTCAGTACAGCAGCGGCTCGACCCGCTTCCCGCACGGCGTCGCGGTCACCCACCGCGCCCTCCTCGACAATTTGCGCGCGCACAGCCTTGGCCTGCAGGTCAAGGACAGCGACCGCTGCATCAGTTGGCTGCCCTGGTACCATGACATGGGCCTAGTCGGCTGCTTCCTCTCGCCGCTCGCGAACCAGATCAGCGTCGACTATATGAAGACGGAGGATTTCGCCCGCCGTCCGCTCGCCTGGCTCGACCTCATCAGCCGCAATCCGGGCACCACCCTCTCCTATTCGCCGACCTTCGGCTACGATATCTGCGCCCGCCGCATGAGCTCGCAGATCAAGGCCGGAGAGCGGTTCGACCTGTCGCGCTGGCGGATCGCCGGCAACGGCGCGGACATGATCCGCCCCGACGTCATGCAGGCCTTCGTCGACGCCTTTGCCGATGCGGGCTTCCAGGCCAGCGCCTTCTGCCCGTCCTACGGTCTTGCCGAAGCGACGCTGGCGGTCAGCCTGATGCCGCCGGGCGAAGGCATCCGCCTCGAACTGGTCGAGGAAAGCCAGCTGTCCGGCGCTGCCGCCGAAGACGGCGAGGACCGGCCCAAGCGCTACCGTGCCATCGTCAACTGCGGCCGCGCGGTGGAAGGCATGGAGATCGAGATCCGCGGTGCGGACGGCGAGATCCTTCCCGACCGGGAAATCGGCAAGGTCTGGGTTCGCGGCTCGAGCGTGATGGTCGGCTATTATCGCGACCAGGAATCGACCGACGCCTGCATGGTGGGCGGCTGGCTCGACACCGGCGACATGGGTTATCTTTCGGGCGGTTACATCTTCATCGTCGGCCGCGCCAAGGACATGATCATCATCAACGGCCGCAATCACTGGCCGCAGGACATCGAATGGGCGGTCGAGCAGCTTCCGGGCTTCAAGTCGGGCGACATCGCGGCCTTCGCCATCACCGGCCCGTCGGGCGAGGAGCAGCCGGCCGTGCTGGTCCACTGCCGCGTCTCCGACCTCGAGGAGCGCAGCCGCCTGCGCGACGACATCAAGGAGCGCGTCCGCGCCATCATCGGGATGAGCCCGGTGGTCGAACTCATCCCGCCGCGCACCCTGCCGCGCACCAGCTCGGGCAAGCTGAGCCGGACCAAGGCGCGCAACCTGTACCTCTCGGGCGAGATCGTCCCGCTCCAGATCGCGGCCTGAGGCCAGCGGCCGGGAACGGCACCGCGTCGTAGCGGCACCGTTCGCTGTCGGATCTAGTCGCGCGTGACGATGTCGCTCAGCGGCGGCAGCGTCGTGAGCAGGTTTTCGAAATAAGCGTGCAGCATCGAACGGCCCTTGCCGCTCAGCTCCACCAGGAACTTGCGGCGGTCGTTCTCGCACTGCCGGCGCTCGATGAGCCGCTGGCTTTCCAGATAGTCGAGCCAGCGGATCGCGGTGGTGAGCGGCGTCCCGACGAATTCGGCCAGCCGCGTCACCGACATGCGTTCGCCGCCGTCGGCATAGACAAACAAGGTCAGCAGCATCTCCCACGCGGGTTCGCTGAACAGCACGGGGCCGAAGTGCTCCGCTCGCCGCCGCCGGCTCTGCAGGATCGAACGGGCCAGGCGCACCACACTGGCGGTCGGCGCGTCGGCCATGATCGTGTCGCCGCCCGCTGGCGCATTGTCGAGCAGCTTTGCAAGCATGGTGCGCGCAAGGGCCGCTTCCTCGGGTGACAAGGTCATCACGGCTTGCGTCAGTGGCTCCTCCGACGCGTACGTCGGTGGCTTATTGATAAAGCTCATGGTTCGCTTCCCTTACGTACGAGGGAGACCTTCCCCGCCTCCGTCCGCACGAATTCTATTATCCGTAAGAGATACTGTTTCATGCCGTCACGTCAAATCCGTCTCGGCAGCGTTAACTCCCGTCTCGGGAGTATTAAAACATTGATTTGGTTTCGTAATTGACGATTTTGAATGTCATGGACAAGGCTTCACCGACGCAGCTCACATGGCGCTCGCCGCGTCTTCGCAAGCTCCAACTGACAATCTCCGAGCTGTGCGGTTTGTTTCCTGACGCGGATCGCGACCTGCTCGATCGTGTCGCCGTGGACACGGTCGGACCGGCCCGCCGGCGCGCCGCGCGCTGACTTCCTGAACAGCCGCGGCAAGCGCCTTCTTGCCAGACGGCGATGCCGGGGCTAACCGGCCAAGCGGCCTAGGGGTATAGCTCAGTTGGTAGAGCATCGGTCTCCAAAACCGAGGGTCGTGGGTTCGAGTCCCTCTGCCCCTGCCAGGCCGTAAGAAGGCGACCATTAACGCCGGGAGCCGGTCGCGAAGCGGGCCGCACGGCCGGCCATCCTTTTGCGCAGCAGACAGGATCGACGCCGCGGACAACCCCGCGGCGGGCCGCTTGAAGGATGCGGCGCTCCACGCTACATGCGGCTTAATCGAGGTCCGGCGGGAAACCCCCGCGGACCTCGTTTTTCTATCACTTGAAGGGCAGGCACGTGGCCAAGACATCTCCCGGCGAATTCATCCGGCAGGTTCGCGTCGAAGCGGGCAAGGTCGTGTGGCCGACCGGCAAGGAGACCTGGGTGACCGCCGTCATGGTGTTCATCCTGACCTCGATCCTTGCCGTCTTCTTCTTCGCCGTGGACAGCGGGTTCGCCGCCATCGTCCAGTTCCTCCTCGGCCTTCTCGCTTAAGGGTTCCCCATGTCCCGCTGGTACATCATCCACGCCTATTCGGGCTTCGAGAACAAGGTCCGCGAGTCGATCCTGTCGGAAGCCAAGCGCCTTAACCTCGAGCCGTTGGTCGAGGCGGTCGAAGTCCCGACCGAAAAGGTCACCGAGATCCGCCGCGGCAAGAAGGTCACCTCCGACCGCAAGTTCTTCCCGGGCTACGTCCTCGCCAAGCTCGGCATGAACGACGACGTCTACCACCTCGTCAAGAACACCCCGAAGGTGACCGGCTTCCTCGGCCCCAACGGCAAGCCGCAGGCGATCAGCGAGGCCGAGGCCGCGCGCATCCTCAACACCAAGGAAGAGGCCGCCGCCGCCGCGCCCAAGGCCAAGATCAACGTCGATTATGAGATCGGCGACAGCGTCAAGGTGCTGGACGGCCCGTTCGCCAGCTTCAACGGCGTGGTCGAAGAACTCGATTTCGATCGCGGCCGGGTCAAGGTCGGCGTGTCGATCTTCGGTCGTGCGACCCCGGTCGAACTCGAATTCGAACAGGTCGAACTGGTCAAGTAAGCCGGGGTCTGCGGGTTCAGCCGCAGACGTCCGCGATCAGCCGCACCGTCTCGGCGGGCTCGTCCCACAAAGGGAAGTGCCCGCTGTGCTCGAACCAGTGCAGCTGCGCGGCGGGAAAGCGCTTCGCTGCCCGCTCCGCCTGCACGGGCAGGCACAAGCGGTCGTGCCGGCCCCACCCTATCGCCACCCGGCTCTTTGTCGCCGCAAGGCCCTGCTGGCCGGGGCCGTAGCCCAGGTCCCTGATCAGCGACGGCACCGTCGGCGTTTCGGCGAGTGCGCGCAGTTCCTTGGCGATGAAGGCACCATCGAGGGCCCACGGCCGGGCCGACAATTGCGCCAGCAGCAGTGACCGGCCCGCCGCATTCCTGGCCAGCGCCGGAAGTGCGGGCTTCAGTCCCTTCACCAGCCCGCGCGAAGCCGTCAGCGTCGCAACGGTGAATTTCCGCTCCCAGCCTTCCCAGAAGCCGCCGGGATCGAGCGCCACCACGTGACCCGCCAGCCCGCGCCGGGCAAGCTCGAGCACGAGCCTGGCGCCCATCGAACTTCCGACCATGTCGACCCCGGTCATGCCCGTCCTGTCGAGCCATTCGGCGACTGAGCGCACCAGGCCATCGAAGGTGCCGCTATCGGCCTCGGCGGGGCTGGCCCCGTGGCCGGGCAGGTCGATCGCCATAACTCGGCGCGCTTCCGCCAGCGGGCGCCGCACCGGCTCCCAGGCGTGCCCGCTGCTGCCAAGCCCATGCACCAGGAGCAATGGCTTGCCCCGCCCGTAGTCCGCTACCTTGATCATGCAACGAGAACGAGCCGAGGACAGGTCCGGGTCCGACCCGGAGCGGAAAGAGCCGGGAAGGTCTCCCCTCCCGGCTCCTGCCTGTTCACTTCTTCGCGGGATTTCTAGGCGAAGATCATGTCGTTGGTCGACACCCCGACGGTCCCGATCAGCGACAGGGCGATGTCGGGAGCGCCGCCATCGACGTTGATGTAGAGGACGGTCACCATCTGGTTGTAGGGGCTTGCACCATCGGTCCCGTCGATGTCGAAGCCGAGCGCGGTTTCCGCCGCCTTGACGCTGTCGAACAGACGAATGGTGATGTCCCCGGCGTGGGTGTTGTTGCCGATTGTGGTGACGTTGAGGCTCCCCAGCCGGAAGCTGCTGAGGTCGATCTTGTCGAGCCCGGCGGTGAAGTCGAGGAACGTGTCGGTCGAATAGCTGCCGGTCTTGCCCAGGACGCGCGTGCTGTTGAGGTCGGCGACGAACACGTCGGCGCCAGTGCCACCCCACACGAAGTCGCGGCCGTCGCCGCCGATCAGCCGGTCGTTGCCGGCCCCGCCGTACAGGCTATCGCTACCACCGCCGCCTTCGAGGCGGTCGTTGCCGTTGCCGCCCGACAAGACGTTGGCAAGCGCATTGCCGACGATGACGTTGTTGAGGTCGTTGCCCGTGCCGTTCGCGGCCGAACCGGTGAGCGTCAGGTTCTCGAGATTGGCGCCGAGCGTGTAGTTGATTGCGCTCCACACCGTGTCGGTGCCCTCGTTCGCCAGTTCGGTCACCGTGTCGCCCGCCGCATCGACGATGTAGCGATCATCGCCCACGCCGCCGAGCATGGCGTCGTTGCCGGTGCCGCCGTCGAGCAGGTCGTTGCCCGCGCCGCCCTCAAGCCGGTCGTCGCCCGCAGCACCGGTCAGCGTGTTGGCAAGCGCATTGCCGACGATCAGGTTGTTGAGCTCGTTGCCGGTGCCGCTCATGGCCGAGCCGGTCAGGGTGAGGTTCTCGACATTGGCGCCAAGCGTGTAGTCGATCGAGCTCAGCACCTTGTCGGTGCCCTCGCCGACGTTCTCGGTGACGATGTCGCCCGCCGCATCGACCATGAAGAGGTCGTCGCCGATCCCGCCCAGCATCTGGTCATCGCCGATGCCGCCGTCGAGCGTGTCGTTGCCCGCGCCGCCCGCCAGCAGGTCGTTGCCGGCATTGCCCTTGAGGACGTTGTCGACGCTGTTGCCGATGATGGTGTCGGCGCCCGAACCGCCGATCGCATTCTCGATGATCACGCCATAGGCGATGCCGACGTTGTCGGTCAGTCGTCCGACTTCGGCATTGGCCTTGAGCGCGGCCATGTTCGAATCGTAGATGGCCCGGGTGTAGCCGCTGTTGGAAATGCCGGCGGCCGTGCGATTGGCGAGCACCTGTTCATAGGACGGCGCGGTGTCGAAGGTGACGCCGCCAATGCTGCTGAGCGAACCCGGCGTCAGGTCGATCACCTGGCGCGTGGCATAGCCCGACGCGTCGATCGTGTCGTTTCCGCCCGCATCCCAGATTGCCATCACCGGCGCCGGGGTCTTGTTGAAATCGAACGAATCGCGGTCGGCGGTGCTGTTGAAGCCGTAGACCGTGTCGCCGGTCCGGGTCGTCATGTCCGCGCCGTACATCCGCTGGATGGCAAGGATGTCGTGGATCAGCGGGACGCCCGAATAGACGGTGCCCGAGATGTTGAAGTCGAAGTGGCGTGCACCGAGCGAGCTGGCGTTGAAATAGGACATGACGGTGTAGGCCCGCGTGTCCTGCGCATATTCGGCGTTGACGCCATAGGTGATCGAGACACCCGGCGCGGCATTGTAGGCGCCCGGGTGGCTGAGGCCGAGCGCGTGGCCGGCTTCATGGACCAGGGTCTGGAGGCCGTAGCCGCCTTCGTCGAGCTGGAAGTTGCTCGCCTGGCTGCGCGAGACCCACACGTCGCCGCCGATTTCGCGGACCTGACCACCGAGCGTCTGGTCGAGCGACAGGGTCGGAAGGCGGGCGTAGGCCTGCGTATCGGGCGCGCTGGCGAGGTTGGCGAAGTTGATGTCGGCATCGTCCGCGCTGGCTTCGCGGAAGGTGACACCGGCGACGTCGTCCCACGACTGCATCGCTTCACGGGTGGCGGCGCGCTGCGGGTCGGTGAACGCGGCGAAGTTGAACGCCTCGGCAAGGCCGTACAGCGTCGGCTGACCCTGCGCGTTGTTCGCGGTGTAGGTGTAGCCGTTGTTGTAGACTTGGCTCAGCGTGTTGAAGAAGCCGAAGGTGATGACCTTGTTGTCGTCGCCGATATTGTTCTGGCGCCCTTCAAGGCCACTGTCGTTGGTGCCGTCGACGAAACCGCCGCCGGTGCGGTTCAGATAGGCCGCGACCTGCGATGCGGAAAAGATCGGCTTGCCGCTGAGCGTGCCACCCGCCTGCGAATCGATCGAGGCGTCGATCCCCGGAACCACGTCATTCTGTTCCGCCAGCGGTAGTCCCGCGCAGGCCGAGCAGGCGCAACCAATATTACTGGCATCATGCAAGATCACTTCAGTCACCAAACTGCCTCCCCATTCGGACCAAGCGCAAGGAACCACGGTCGAGCGAAAGGCCCGTCCCGCCATTGAGCGCCGACGAAAATTGAAAAGAATCAAGGGCTTCGATTGAGCCGACGATCAGCGTATGAAAGCTCTCGGCAGTCGTCAACGGGCTTAATAAATTATTCATAATCTGCGGCAAAGCCGTCCCACAAGGAGACGCATTGATGAACATGATCGCGCTCGTATTGGCGGCCTCCACCGCCACGACCCTGTCCGCCTGCGCCGCTAAGGAGGCGGACGAGCGCGCGCCGCAGCCCGCTCCGGCGCGGCCCGCGGCGACGGGCCCCGGAACCGTCATCGTGCCCTCCCCGGTCCAGCCCCCGGCCGAAGTCCAGCCCCCGCACAAGGATCCGGGTGACCGCGTGAACCCGGGTCCGCTTCCGAAGCCCGTACCCGTTCCCCCGCCACCGGCCTCGCCTCGGCCCTGACCCGACCATCCGGGCGGCCTTGGCGACCGCGGCGGCCCTTTCCCCCGCGCGCCAATGCTGCTAGGGGCGCCCCCTTCCAGCAACACTGGAGCCACCGCGGGAGCTTCGGACCTCAGGTCCGGGGCGCTTGTACCGCTAAACTGAAACCAGGTCCGCCCAGGCGGATCTGAGCCAAGAGAGTGACATGGCCAAGAAAATTACCGGCTATATCAAGCTGCAGGTGCCCGCCGGCGCCGCCAATCCGTCCCCGCCGATCGGCCCTGCGCTGGGTCAGCGCGGCGTCAATATCATGGAATTCTGCAAGGCGTTCAACGCGTCGACGCAAGAAATGGAAAAGGGCATGCCGATCCCGACGGTGATCACCGTCTATGCGGATCGCAGCTTCTCCTTCGCCACCAAGACCCCGCCCGCCAGCTTCCTGATCAAGAAGGCCGCCGGCCTCAAGTCGGGCTCGAAGGAGCCGGGCAAGGTTTCCGCGGGCAAGATCAAGCGCAGCCAGCTGAGCGAGATCGCGGAAGCGAAGATGAAGGACTTGAACGCCAACGACATCGAGGCCGCGACCAAGATCATCGAAGGCAGCGCCCGCGCGATGGGCCTCGAAGTGGTGGAGGGTTAAGACCATGGCCAAGCTGACCAAGAAGCAGAAGAGCCACGCCGACCAGGTCGACCGCGAGAAGCTGTACGGCGTCGACGAGGCGATCAGCCTCGCCAAGACGCTCGCCACCGCCAAGTTCGACGAATCGATCGAAGTCGCGCTCAACCTCGGCGTCGATCCGCGTCACGCCGACCAGATGGTCCGCGGCGTCGTCAACCTGCCCAAGGGCACCGGCAAGAGCGTCCGCGTCGCCGTGTTCGCCAAGGGCGCCAAGGCTGACGAAGCCACCGCGGCCGGTGCCGATCGCGTCGGCGCCGACGACCTGATGGAAGAAATGCAGGCCGGCAAGCTCGATTATGACCGCGTCATCGCGACGCCGGACATGATGGGCGTCGTCGGTCGCCTCGGTAAGGTGCTCGGTCCCAAGGGCCTGATGCCGAACCCGAAGCTCGGCACCGTCACGATGGACGTCACCAAGGCGGTCACCGACGCCAAGGCCGGCCAGATCGAGTTCCGCGTCGAAAAGGCCGGCATCATCCACGCCGGCATCGGCAAGGCGAGCTTCGCCGCCGAGGACCTGCGCGCCAATTATGACGCGTTCGTCGACGCCATCACCAAGGCCAAGCCGGCCGGTGCCAAGGGCAAGTACCTGAAGAAGGCAGCGATCAGCTCCTCGATGGGCCCGGGCATCAAGGTCCAGCTCGAAGAGGGCGTGGCGTAAGCCTCACCACCTTTATGTGACCAGCGAGGGCCGCGGCGGAAACGTCGCGGCCCTTTCTCGTTGGGCTCGTCAAAGGAGCTTCCACCATGATCAACGATCCCCGCGACCCCCTCGACCAGTCCACCGACGCCGCCACCGAGGCCGAGCTCGACGCCGAGGAGACCGAATTCAGCAACGACCACCCCCTCGCCTCGCCCAACGAACTCGCCGGGGACGCGCAGAGCGGGATCGAGATGGAATTCCTCGCCCGTGACATCGCCGATGCCGAAGGCGCGGCGAGCGGCGCTGCGCTGGAAGAGGAAGTCGATACGCTGCCGCTCGAAGGCGAATAGATCCGTTTGTCCCGAGCGACGTCGAGGGACCCATGCCTCGACGACGCTCGGCACAAGCGGAATAAGGCGTTAGGGCGGCGCCATGTCCGCCCCGGCCCCTTTTGATGCGATCATCCTCGGTGCCGGCGGCGCCGGGCTGATGTGCGCCGCGGTCGCCGCCCAGCGCGGCCGCAAGGTGCTGGTCATCGACCACGCCCCCGATCCTGGCCGCAAGATCCTTATTTCCGGCGGCGGGCGCTGCAACTTCACCAATCTCGGCGCCGCGCCCGACCGCTACCTCAGCGCCAACCCCCACTTCGCCCGCTCGGCGCTTGCCCGCTACACGGCGCAGGATTTCCTCGAACTCGTCGGCAAGCACCGCATCGCCTGGCACGAAAAGACTCTTGGCCAGCTGTTCTGCGACGGATCGGCACAGCAGATCGTACGGATGCTGTTGGACGAGGCCGCGGCCGCGACCATCCGCTGCGACACGCCGGTCCGCGACGTAAGCCACAACGGCACGCGCTTCCGTGTCGTCGCCGGCGACCGGGAAGTCGAAGCACCGTCGCTGGTCATCGCGACCGGCGGCCCTTCCATCCCCAAGCTCGGTGCGACCGGTTTCGCCTATGAACTTGCCAAGCGCTTCGGCCTCAGGCTGGTCGAACCCCGCCCCGCGCTCGTACCCCTGACGCTCGGCGGCGAGGAAGCCCTGTTCCGCGAGCTGTCGGGCGTCGCCACCCCGGTCGAAGCCCGCTGCGGCGGCGCAGCGTTCCGCGAGGCTGCCTTGTTCACCCACAAGGGTATGAGCGGGCCGGCGATCCTGCAGGTGTCGAGCTACTGGCGGCACGGCCAGGCGGTCGCGATCGACTTCCTGCCGCAGGCTGCGTCCGGCTGGCTGCGCGAAACCAAGCGCCAGCGCCCGCGTGCCCGCCTCCCTGCCGTGCTCGGCGAGCAACTGCCCGGCCGCCTCGCCGACACGCTGGCCGAGCGCCTGGGGATCGCAAGCGAACTCGGCAACGCGCCCGACAAGGCGCTCGAGGCGGCAGAGCGCCGCCTGTCCGACTGGCGGTTCGAACCCAATGGCACCGAAGGTTTTGCCAAGGCGGAGGTGACCGTCGGCGGGATCAGCACAGCTGATCTCTCCCAGCAGACGATGGAAGCGCGCAAGGTCCCGGGCCTGTTTGTCATCGGCGAGGCGGTGGACGTGACCGGCTGGCTTGGCGGCTATAACTTCCAGTGGGCATGGGCTTCGGGCGTCGCGGCGGGCCAGGCGCTCTGACGCTTGCGGCGAACCGAGCGCCAAGTCCTTTCCCCGGGCGTTTCCTCAGCAGACTGGCCACACCGGCCATAGGAGGAACGACCATGGACACCAACCAGACAGCCAACACCGGCACCCGCAACGTCACCTATGACCTGACGGCCGTGCTCTACCATGCGCTTCAGGGCGTCGAGAATTGCCAGATCTACGCCGACGACGCGCAGGGCAAGGAAGAGCATCGCCAGTTCTTCCAGCAGGCGATGCAGGCCCAGAAGCAGCTCGCCGAGCAGGCGAAGCAGCTGCTGCACGACTGCCTGATGAAGGAGATTCAAGGCGGCTCGCAGCAGGGCATGGTGACCAGCGCGATGGGCCGGCAGGGCATGAGCGCTGGTACGGGCGACATCGCCTCGACCCAGACCCACAGCTTCGAGGAAGCCCGCGATGACGGCAGCGCCTTCCGCTTCGCCAGCGGCCAGACGCCGGGCGGGTCCGACCAGTTCGACGGTGCCGGCGAACAGGACCAGCAGAGCGATGGCCTGCGCCCGGTAGCGGTCGGCGAGGAACAGCGCCGCGGTGACATGACGACCGGCGGCGGTGAAGACAGCCGCTTCTAATCAAAGCAGAATCGAGCGGCGGAAGGGAGTGCGAAAGCCCTCTTTTCCGCCGTTCGCCGACCCGTCGTCCAGCGCACGCAGTCTGCCGCTGCATCGATTGCCGGCGACGCGAAGTCGAAGCGGGCGCGCCTTGCCCGCCCTCCTCACCTAATCCCCCAATCGGCCCCGCGAGATGGTTCGCGCCGGGCTGATCCAAGGGGATTGAAGATGACCAGTAGACTGCGCAGTAGCGGCATCGCCGCCTTATCGTTCACCTTGTCGGCAAGCGTCCTTGCCCTCACCCTCGCGCCCGCCATGGCGCATGCCGCCACGACCACCCGCGACCCGGTCGAGGTGACCGTGACGGGCGAACGCCAGTTGATGACCGCCCGCATCGCCACCAACGACCTCAACCTCGCCAGCGCCGCGGGCATGAAGCGCCTGAACAATCGCATCCTCGGTGCGATCGGCCAGGTCTGCCGTGACGACGTCAATGGCTCCACCACTGCCGAGCGCGTCTGCCGCTACGAAGCCCGCGTTTCTGCTGATCGCCAGGTTGCGGCCCTGCGCAGCGAGGCGCTTGCGCTGGCCAGCGGCAGCAGCGGGAGCACGTCCTCGCCGGACATCGTCGTTGCTGCGCGCTGACCGGAGCGACGGGACGGCGGAAGGGGGCCGCCGTCCCGCCATTCGATGCTTGACCTGTTGGACTTCTTGCGCTCTTCATAAGGGATGATCCGTTTCGCCGCCCTGACTGTCGCCGCTGCCAATTGGTGGCGCTCCAGCGTTTCAGGCGGCGTGCCGACCGAGCGCTAGGGCAAGCACCGCCCAGCGTCCTCAGGCCCGCCCTTACCGGCGGGTTTTTTATTGTCTCCTGCCGGCTCACCTTCACCCGACAGGATTTGCCATGATCATCGTACTGAAGCCCGAAGCTCCCGCCGGCTCCGCCGAGCGCCTCCTCAAGAAGATCGAGGATGCCGGGCTGAAACCGCTCCACATGCCGGGGGCCGAGCGGGTCGTGCTCGGCGCGCTCGGCGACGAGCGCGTACTTGCCGAACTGGCGCTCGACAGCGACCCGATGGTCGAGAGCGTGAAGCCCATCCTCGCCCCCTACAAGCTGGTCAGCCGGGAACTGCAGGCGCACGACACACTGGTCGACGTCGGCGGGGTCACCATCGGGGGCGACCGGCTGGCGGTCGTTGCGGGCCCCTGCGCGGTGGAAAGCGCCGAGCAGCTGCACGAGACCGCGTCGGCGGTGAAAGCGGCAGGCGCGACCCTGCTGCGTGCCGGCGCGTACAAGCCGCGCACCAGCCCCTACGGCTTTTCGGGTCACGGTCCAGAAGGCCTCAAGATCCTGCGTGAAGTGGGCGACGACCTTGGCCTACCGATCGTCACCGAGGTGATGGACACCGCCGACGTCGCCCGCGTGGCGGAAGCCGCCGACTGCCTCCAGATCGGTGCGCGCAACATGCAGAATTTCGCGCTTCTGCGCGCGGTCGGCGCGGCGGGCCGGCCGGTGCTGCTGAAGCGCGGTCTGTCGGCGACCATCCAGGAATGGCTGCTCGCCGCCGAATATCTGATGGCCGCCGGCAATCCCAACGTCATCCTGTGCGAGCGCGGGATCCGTACCTTCGAACCCGCGACGCGCAACACGCTCGACCTCAACGCCGTGCCCTACGTCAAGGGCAAGACCCACCTGCCGGTCGTGGTCGATCCCAGCCACGGCACCGGCATCCGCGACCTCGTCCCGCCGATGAGCCTGGCGGCGGTGGCGGCGGGGGCCGACGGACTGATGATCGAGGTCCATCGCGATCCCGCCACGGCTTGGTCGGACGGCGCCCAGTCGCTCTACCCCGCGCAGTTCGAGCAGCTGATGGGTGCGATCGGCGCCGTGGCCGCAGCGGTCGGTCGCCAGCTGTGAAGGTCGAAGCCCGGGTCCTTGCCCGGCGCCTGCCGGCCGGGCTCGACGCGCTCGCCGCCTATCGTGCGCTCGGCAATGCCCGCGAGGGGACCGGATTGTTCGAGGCACCCGACGGGCAACGGCTCGCCATGGGCCGCGCCTGCGTCCGGGCCGAGGGGCGCGGCGGCACGGTCGAGCTCGAGGCCCTCAACCCCAATGGCGAAGCGCTTCTGGCCGTGCTCGAATCGCCCGCCATGGCGCAGCGGAGCGCCGGCCGCCTGCTCCTCGATTTCGCCGAGCCGAGCAGCGAGGATGCGTCCGAGCGCCTGCTCGGGCCCCAGCCGCTCCATGCCCTGCGCGTTCTGCTCGACGCCGCCGCCGCCCCGCGCGGGGAGCCGTTCGGCGCGCTGTTGCTCGGGGTGGCAGGCTTCGATCTCGCCGCCTGGGGCGAAGCCATGCCCGCCGCGGCCGAGGCGGACTTTCCCGACTTCGTCTTCTTCGTACCCGATACGCTGCTGACGATCGCGCCCGGCGGCGCCGCACGTCTGCTGTGCACCGCCTTCGGCCCCGACGAGCGGCACGTGAACGACGCCGCCCGGCGGCTGGAGGAAGGGCTGGCAGCGCTCTCCAGCCCCGCGCCGCTCGACGCTCCCCCCGGCGCGCAAGACAGGAGCGCAGCGAAGTGGAAAGGACCGGCCGCGTTCGAGCCCGACCTGTCCGACGCCGATTTCGTCGCCCTCGTCGCCCGCCTCAAGGAAGAGATCGCGGCCGGCGAGGTCTACCAGATCGTGCCGAGCCGCACGTTTAGCGGCCCCTGCCCCGACCCCCTTTCCGCCTACGCCCGGCTGCGCCAGGCCGAACCGTCGAGCTACCGCTTCTTCCTCGCCGACCGCGACTGGACGTTGCTGGGCGCCAGCCCGGAGACCAGTGTCCGCCTGTCCGCCGGAGGACCGGGCGGCCGGACCGTCGAGGTGAAGCCGATCGCCGGCACCCGTCCCCGCGGAAGCAGCCCGGACGCCGACGACCGCCTGGAGGGCGAGATGCGGCTCGACGGCAAGGAGCTGGCCGAGCACATGATGCTGGTCGACCTTGCCCGGAACGACGTGGCCCGCGTGTCGCTGTCCGGCACCCGGCGGGTGGCGAAGCTGCTTACCGTGGAGCGTTTCGCCCGCGTGATGCACCTCGTCTCGTCGGTCACCGGCACGCTTCGCCCTGGCCTCGACGCCTTCGATGCGCTCGCCGCCTGCCTCAATGTCGGGACCTTGGTCGGCGCACCCAAGATCCGCGCCATGCAGCTCCTCCGCGCGGCTGAGGCGAGGCGCCGCGGTCCCTATGGCGGCGCGATCGGCTGGGTCGCCGGCAATGGCCAGATGGACACCGCGGTCGTGATCCGCTCGGCGCTGGTCCGCGGCGGGATCGCAGAGGTGCGCTCGGGGGCCGGCGTGGTCCACGACAGCGTGCCGCAGGCCGAAGCCGACGAGACCCGCGCCAAGGCCTCCGCCCTTTTGGGAGTACTGGGCGCATGAAGCCCGTCCTCCTCATCGACAATCTCGACAGCTTCACCTTCAACCTGGTCGAGAGCCTCGAACGGATCGGGGCCGAGGTGCATGTCCGCCGCAACAGCATCGCCGCACCGGCCGCGCTGGCCGAGGCCGAGGCGCTCGGCGCAATCATCATGATCTCGCCGGGGCCCGGCAATCCTCAGGGAAGCGGCTGCTGCCTCGACCTCATCGCCCTCGCCAGGGGGCGTGTCCCAGTGATCGGGGTATGTCTCGGGCACCAGGCGATTGTCGAGCAGGCGGGCGGCACCGTCACCCGCGCGCCCGAGCCGGTGCACGGCAAGTCGATGCTGCTGGAGCATGACGGCGGCGGCCCCTTCGCCGGCCTGCCGAGCCCGGTTCGCGTCGCCCGCTACCACAGCCTCTGCACCCGCGACCTGCCCCCGCGGTTTACGATTCATGCGGAGACGCAGGGCATGGCGATGGCGTTCAGCGACCACGAAGCGCTTCAGGCCGGGCTCCAATTCCACCCGGAAAGCATCCTCACCACGCATGGCGACACCATGCTGGTGAACCTGATTGAGATGTTCGGCTGACCTCTCCGCTTCTGCACCTCCCCTTGATCGCGCGGCACAATCTGCTATTGGCCCGCCCGTCCCCGGTTCGCCGGGGCGCCGTCCGAGACAGTTGGTGCCTTCACTTGGAGGCTTAATTTCCAGCCGAGACGGGGAAGAGAGTTTCTCGCGGCATCCTTGCCCGCGTTGTCGTGCGATAGAGTCGCACGCGCCTCCCAACCCCACGGACATGAGCCCCCGCGTCGCCATTCGGCTGCGCGGGTCATGAAGCCGGTCGCCGGTTCCTTCGGGTTCCAGCGGCCATTTGTTTGGAGTTGGCATGGATCGCAACGAAAAGGCTGATCTGGTTGCCGAACTGAAGCAGGTCTTTGACCAGACCAGCGTGGTGGTTGTCACCCGCAATCTCGGTCTGACGGTGGCGCAGTCCACCGATCTTCGCCTGCGGATGCGCGACGCCGGAGCCCAGTTCAAGGTTGCGAAGAACCGCCTCGCCCTCATCGCGCTCGATGGCACCCGCTATCAGCCGCTTGGCGAGCTGCTCAAGGGCCCGACGGCCCTTGCCACGTCCATCGATCCGGTCGCTGCCGCCAAGGTTGCGATCGACTTCGCCAAGACCACCGACAAGTTCGAGGTCCTGGGCGGAGCGATGGGCGACACCGTCCTCGACCTCGCAGGGGTCACGGCGCTGGCCGAGCTTCCGAGCCTCGATCAGCTTCGCGCGACCCTTATCGGTCTGGTGCAGGCCCCGGCGACCAAGATCGCCCGGACCGTCGCCGAGCCCGGTGCGATGCTGGCGCGGGTGTTCGGTGCATATGCGGCGCAGGACGCGGCATAGGTTCTTCGTTTCTTTTATCGATTTCGCACGACAAATCAGGGGCCGATGAGCCCCGCACAGGAGTAAGAAATGGCTGACATCAATAACCTCGTCGACCAGCTGTCGGCGCTCACCGTTCTCGAAGCCGCCGAGCTCGCCAAGGCGCTCGAAGAGAAGTGGGGCGTTTCGGCCGCCGCTGCCGTCGCCGCTCCGGCTGCCGCCGCTGCTGCCGGCCCGGCCGCTGAAGAGAAGACCGAATTCGACGTGATCCTCACCGGCGACGGTGGCAAGAAGATCAACGTCATCAAGGAAGTCCGCGCCATCACCGGCCTGGGCCTCGGCGAAGCCAAGGCGCTGGTCGAAGGCGCTCCGAAGGCCCTCAAGGAAGGCGTCAACAAGGACGAAGCCGAGAAGATCAAGAAGCAGATCGAGGAAGCCGGCGGCACCGTCGAGCTCAAGTAAGCTTCTGGCCCCCGCTTCGGCGGGGATCGGCAAGAGTTTGCAGGTGTCTTGAAGCGCCTGCGGACGGAAGGGGCGGCCTCGCAAGAGGTCGCCCCTTCTTGCGTCAGGCGAGCGTGTCCGGTCGCCTGGTCCAGCCCCGCCACGTCGGGCCTGCGCGCACCGCGACCACCATCGCGCTTCCGATCAGCGTCGCCATCAACCCGACCAGCAGACTGTCGAACAGCATGATGAGGCCCACGACCGGCAACGGCTGGCCCATCGCGACAAGGTGATTGCCCGTGTGGAGCGCCTGGGCGGGCACGAAAGCGACGGCCATCAGCAGCACCAGCAACGCCGAGGTCGGCAGGAAGCGCCAGAATGCGCCGGGCAGGTCGATCGCCTCTTCGCCCGCGACGAGCGCGACCACATACAGCGTCAGGCCCGCCTGCAGAAAGGCCGAGAGCGCGCCGAACGCCATTGCTGCGCCCACTGTATCGCCCGCGAGCTTGAGCGCTTCGTCCACCAGAACGGTGCCCCCGCCCGCGACGACGATCCGCGCGAGGTCGGCGAGCGGCATCCGGAACATCCCTCGCCATCCGCCCTTCGCCAGGAAACGCACGGTGAGCAGAATGCCGAGCCACAGTCCGGCGATCTTTCCGTACGCGAAGAACCAGCGGGTCGGGTCCATCGCCAGCGCCCGGAACGCTTGCCGGCTTTCGAACATCCCGAGCTTCATCTCCGCCGCATGCTGGAGAAGCTCGGGAAGCACGGTGACCGCGACGATTGCGGGCGCGACCCAGAACATCCTGCCACCGAGGCGATAGGTCGCAAGAATGGCGCGTGCGATCCCTCCGACGGCCGAAGCCACTGCGCCTGGGCGCTTTGGCGCCGCAGCGGTCAGGTCGATGGCCTGCTCCATCACTCGTCTCCTTCGTCGTCGGCGCCGGCTTCCCAGCGCAGGATGTCGCCCGGCTGGCAGCCGAGTTCGCGGCAGATGGCCGACAGGGTCGAGAAGCGGATCGCTTTCGCCTTGCCGGTCTTCAGCACGTTGAGATTGGGCGCGGTTATGCCGATGCGCTGGGCAAGCTCCGCCTGGGTCATGCGCTTCCCTGCCAGCAGCGCGTCGAGGTCGATCCGGATCGGCATCAGATGGTCAGTTCGGCATCGTCGCGCAGGCGGGCGCCTTCGCGGAACACCCGGGCCAGCACGAACACCAGCAGGACGGCGACCCAGCCGGTGATTCCGGGCGACCAGCCTGACGTCCGCTCGCCGGCAAGGGTGTCGAATTCGGTCGCCGCCCAGCCGAACAGAAGGTCGCAGACCTGGATCGCGAGCAAGCACCAGGCGACGGTCTGCAGACGCGCCGCATTGGCCGGAACGAACGGATCGCCCGCCTCCACCGTGCCAAGCATGGCAAGGAGGTTGCGGAATAGCAGGTGCGCGGCGATCATCACCGGGGCGACCACCGCCAGAACCACGCGCGCCCAGAACAGCAGTGAACCGACATCCCGGCCAGCGAACGCCCGCGTGATCGTCGACGCGAACCTTGGTGCGTCAGCGAATGACCACAGTAGCAGGAGAAGAAGCACCCCTCCGACAAACAGGTTGAGCACCAGAAGCGCCCTCAGCACCCACCGGGCAACACTCAGCATCGACACGACTCCTTACCGAATGTCGGTAAGTTGCCTTATCGTTTTACAATAAGCAAGCGCTCAATTGGTGCGCACGAAAACCGACGCATTCTTGTCCTCGGCGAACAGCCGCCAGCCGGGCTCGCTCCTGAGCTTGGGCAGCAGGCCGTCATCATATTCCAGCACCGCCCAGCGGATGCCGTAGCGCTTCACGTCCTCGCGAAACTTGACGATGTCGCCGCGGTTGATCGCGCGCTGGCGGAAGGTGAAATCGTCGCCGTACATGTCGGCGCGGCCGTCGACGTAGGGCCGGATGCCGAGCATCACCAGCGGACCGCCCTGGCTATATTCGTTGTACACCGGCTGGCGGCGGATCTCCGCCGGCACCTTGGCCAGCAGGCTCAGCGGATAGCTGCTGTGTTCCTTGAACTGGTAGGGAACGGCAAAACGGACCGCGATCAGCAGGGCGACGGCCGGCCAGAACCAGCGGGCACGCGGCACGTCGATCCGTCCCGCCGCCGGGTTGAGATAGGGCAGCACCACCAGCAGCCCGACGATCGCGAACAGCATCTGGTGACGGGCATGGGCGATCGCCATCGCCGACAGGCCAATGAGCAGCAGCAGCCGCAGCGGCGGGATCGACCGCCACCGCCGCACCAGCAGTACCGCAAGCCCGGCGAGGCAGATGTAGAAGAGGAAGTCGATGTCAGGCGTGGACCGCCGCCACTCGCGGATAACCGACAGCGACTTCATCCCGCTGACCTGGAAGGGATAAAGGAAGTCGCTCGCGCTGAAGGGCGTGACGAACACTGCGGCGGCAAGCGCAGCGAAGCCGAAGGCGGCCCAGCGCCCGAGCAGGCGGTGGTCCCGCGGGTTTTCGATCAGGCTTTCGAGCGCGAACAGGCCGGCAAGGCCGAAGCCGAACATGTAGCTGGCGTGGAGGTTGGCCCACACCACCATCAGCAGCGCCGCGGCGACCGGCGGCGCGCTGCGCTGTTCGCGGGCGCGCAGCAGGATCACCGTCCAGGCGGCAAGCAGGGTCCAGGCCAGCACGTGCGGGCGGGCCAGCGCGAACGGGAAGAGGATCCCCGCCGCAAGCCCGACCGCGGTGATCGCCCAGCGCGCCGGCAGGTGGCGGAAGGCTTCGCGCGAAAGCAGCCAAAAGGTGGTCGCGTAGGACAGCGCGAACAGCGCCGCCAGCCCGCCCCAGCCGCGCAGGGAATGGGCGCCGACCATGACGACTTCGGCCAGCCATTCGTGGGCGGTCCACGCCTTGCCGGGCATGGTGTGGCTGAAGGGATCGGTGGTCGGGACCGCGCCGTGCGCGACGATCCACTTGCCCGCCCCGAGGTGCCAGCCGGTATCGCCGTCGAGGAAGATCTGCGCCAGGAAGGCGATCATGAACGCGAACAGGAGCGGCAGAGCCGCCTGCAGCGCGGAAGCGTAGGCGTCGAGCCCGTCGGGCGCGAAGTGATCGGCCTCTTCGGTCCCAGGCTGCGCGGCCGGGCGCACCCGCTGCCACCAGCCTCCTGCCGTCGCACTCGTCATCCGCTCGTCGTCCCCTCTGCCGCGCATGGAAGTGCACGGCTTTCGGAGGGACGCTAGCGGGAGAGCGTCACAGGATGGTTAACGAGGCTCCGGCTGGCCGCGATCGGCGGCGCTTGGCTCGTTTTCGAAGGTGGCGGCCTTCCCGCCGATGGCCAGCGCATTTTGCGGGTCGACGCCGTTGTCGACCGCATTCTCGACCGCGGCGGCGGCGGCGGGATCCATCTGGCTGGTGGCGTTCCGGATGTTCTTGTCGGGATCGTTCGTGCCCGAACCGCAGGCGGCCAGCAGGACAAAGGCGGGCGAGACGAGCAGCAAGCGCATGGGAACCCTTCGGATGACTGCGGGCCCATGCACAATGTTCGTGCCTCCCTTTTGGTTGCCTTCCCCCTTGCCTGATGCGCCCAGAAAGCTATATGCGCTTCCTATCCGACAAACATACCGGCTCCGCCGCATGGGTTTCCTATGCGCCAGGGGCCTTTCCTGCCCTCTCCGGGACAGGGTCCGAACAGCGCGCGGGCCGAACGAAGTGGAGAGACCAGCGGGATCAGCGCTCCACATTTTTCACTCCGGCTGCCGGCCGGGGATCAGCGGGAGCGCGGGCCAGGCCTGCCTTCCGTCCAAGCGCAGGGACTTCGCATGGCCACCAAGTCGATCGACATTCCGCACAACACCGGTTCGGGGCGCTTCACCAAGCAGCGCCGCATCCGCAAGATCTTCGGCAACATTCACGAGATCAGCGAGATGCCGAACCTCATCGAGGTTCAGCGCGAAAGCTATGAGCAGTTCCTGCGGTCCGATCCGGCTACCGGCTATGTCTCCGGCCTCGAAAAGACCCTGCGGTCGGTGTTCCCGATCCAGGATTTCGCCGGCACCGCGCACCTCGACTTCGACCATTATGTCCTCGAGGACCCGAAGTTCGACACCGACGAGTGCCGCCAGCGCGGGCTGACCTATGCCGCGCCGATGCGCGTCACCCTGCGCCTCACCTCCTTCGAAATCGATCCCGACACCGAGGCCAAGTCGGTGATCGATATCAAGGAGCAGGACGTTTACATGGGCGACATGCCGCTCATGACGCAGAACGGCACCTTCATCGTCAACGGCACCGAGCGCGTCATCGTCAGCCAGATGCACCGTTCGCCGGGCGTCCTGTTCGACCATGACCGCGGCAAGACCCACGCGTCGGGCAAGTATCTCTTCGCCGCGCGCGTCATTCCGTATCGCGGTTCGTGGCTCGACTTCGAATTCGACGCCAAGGACATCGTCAACGTCCGCATCGACCGCAAGCGCAAGCTGCCGGTCACCGCGCTGCTGCACGCGCTGGGCCTGACCTCGGAAGAGATCCTCAACGAATTCTACGGCCGCGTCGCCTACATCCGTGGCCCCAACGGCTGGCAGATCCCCTACGTGCCGGAGAACTGGCGCGGCCAGAAGCCGATGTTCGACATCATGAACGCCGACACCGGCGAAGTGGTGTTCAAGGCCGGCGAGAAGATCACACCGCGCCGCGCCAACCAGGCCGGCAAGGAAGGTCTCCAGAACCTCATCATCCCGACCGAGACCATCTTCGGCCGCTTCTCGGCCTACGACCTCATCAACGAGTCGACCGGCCAGATCTACGTCGAGGCCGGTGACGAGATCAGCCCCGAGAACCTCGAATTGCTCGACAAGGCCGGCGTCGACCGCCTCGAGCTGCTCGACATCGACTACGTCAACACCGGTCCGTGGATCCGCAACACGCTGAAGGCCGACAAGTCGGAAGACGGCGACCAGGCGCTCTCCGACATCTACCGCGTCATGCGCCCCGGCGAGCCGCCGACGCGCGAAACCGCGGACGCGCTGTTCTACGGCCTGTTCTTCGATCCGGAGCGCTACGACCTGTCGGCCGTCGGCCGCGTCAAGCTCAACATGCGCCTTGGCCTCGACGCCGAGGACACGGTCACCACGCTCCGCCGCGAGGACATTCTCGCCGTCGTGAAGGAGCTGGTGAACCTCAAGGACGGCAAGGGCGAGATCGACGACATCGACAACCTCGCCAACCGCCGCGTGCGTTCGGTCGGCGAGCTGCTGGAAAACCAGTATCGCGTCGGCCTCCTGCGCATGGAGCGCGCGGTCAAGGAGCGGATGAGCTCCGTTGACGTATCGACCGTGATGCCGAATGATCTCATCAACGCCAAGCCGGCGGTTGCCGCGGTGCGTGAATTTTTCGGTTCCTCGCAGCTCTCGCAGTTCATGGACCAGACCAACCCGCTGTCCGAAGTGACCCACAAGCGGCGCGTGTCGGCCCTCGGGCCGGGCGGTCTCACCCGTGAGCGGGCGGGCTTCGAAGTCCGCGACGTCCACCCGACCCACTATGGCCGCATCTGCCCGATCGAGACGCCGGAAGGCCCGAACATCGGTCTGATCAACAGCCTCGCGTCGTTCAGCCGCGTCAACAAGTACGGCTTCATCGAAACGCCGTACCGCGTCGTCCGCGACCACAAGGTCACCGACGAGGTGGTCTATCTGTCGGCGATGGAAGAGGCCAAGCACACGATCGCGCAGGCCAACGCCGAGATCAACGAGGACGGCACCTTCGCCGAGGAGATCATCTCCAGCCGGCGCAACGGCGACTTCCTGATCGCCCCGCGCGACCAGATCACCCTGATGGACGTCAGCCCCAAGCAGCTGGTGTCGGTCGCGGCCTCGCTCATCCCGTTCCTCGAGAACGATGACGCCAACCGCGCGCTCATGGGCTCGAACATGCAGCGTCAGGCCGTTCCGCTCCTGCAGGCGGACGCTCCGCTGGTCGGCACCGGCATGGAAGAAACCGTTGCCCGCGACTCCGGCGCCGCCATCGGCGCGCGTCGTCCGGGTATCGTCGACCAGGTCGATGCGACCCGCATCGTCATCCGCGTCACCGGCGAGCTTCGCCCGGGCGAAAGCGGCGTCGACATCTACAGCCTGATGAAGTTCCAGCGTTCGAACCAGTCGACCTGCATCAACCAGCGTCCGCTGGTGAAGGTCGGCGACGTGGTCGAAGCGGGCGAGATCATCGCCGACGGTCCCTCGACCCAGTTCGGTGAGCTGGCGCTCGGCCGCAACGTGCTCGTCGCGTTCATGCCGTGGAATGGCTACAACTACGAAGACTCGATCCTGATCTCCGAGCGGATCGTTAAGGACGACATCTTCACCTCGATCCACATCGAGGAGTTCGAAGTCATGGCCCGCGACACCAAGCTCGGGCCGGAAGACATCACCCGCGACATCCCCAACGTCGGCGAGGAAGCGCTTCGCAATCTCGACGAGGCGGGCATCGTCTACATCGGTGCCGAGGTTGAGCCGGGCGACATCCTGGTCGGCAAGATCACGCCCAAGGGCGAAAGCCCGATGACGCCGGAAGAAAAGCTCCTCCGCGCCATCTTCGGTGAAAAGGCCTCGGACGTTCGCGACACCTCGCTGCGCCTGCCGCCGGGCGTTGCCGGAACGATCGTCGACGTGCGCGTCTTCAACCGCCACGGCATCGACATCGACGACCGTACCCGCGCCATCCAGGCCGAGGACAAGGATCGCCTCAAGGGCGACGCCGAATCCGAGCGCCGGATCCTCAATCGCGCGACCTTCGCGCGTCTGCAGGAAATGCTGGTCGGCCAGGTCGCGACCGCCGCGCCCAAGACGATCAAGAAGGGCGCGACGCTCGACGTCGAGATGCTCGAAGCGACCGACAAGCACGACTGGTGGAAGATCGCCGTCAAGGACGACAGCCGCCAGGCCGATATCGAGGCGCTGAAGGGCCAGTATGACGAGGCCGAGGCGGCCATCCGCCGCAAGCTGGAAGACCGCATCGGCAAGGTCGAGGCGGGCGACGAGCTGGCCCCGGGCGTGCTCAAGATGGTCAAGGTCTTCGTTGCCGTGAAGCGCAAGCTTCAGCCTGGCGACAAGATGGCCGGCCGTCACGGCAACAAGGGCGTCATCAGCCGCATCCTGCCGATCGAGGACATGCCGTTCCTCGAAGACGGGACGCATGCCGACATCGTGCTCAACCCGCTGGGCGTGCCGTCGCGCATGAACGTCGGTCAGATCTTCGAAACCCACCTTGGCTGGGCCGCCCGCGGCCTTGGCAAGCAGATCGGGGACATGCTCGAGGAAATGCACGACCGTGGCTCGGATTACGTCGGCAAGGACGCCGCCGCGATCCGCGAGAAGCTGAAGAGCCTCTACGGTTCGCAGTATGACGGCGACATCGATGCCCGTTCGGACGACAGCGTATTCGACCTCGCCCGCAACCTCGTCGGCGGTCTGCCGATGGGCACGCCGGTGTTCGACGGCGCGCGTGAGCCGGACGTGTCGGCGGCGCTGACGCAGGCCGGTCTCGACACCTCGGGCCAGTCGACCCTGTACGACGGGCGCACCGGTGAGCCGTTCGACCGCAAGGTCACGATGGGCATCATCTACATGCTGAAGCTGCACCACCTCGTGGACGACAAGATCCACGCCCGTTCGATCGGGCCGTACAGCCTCGTCACCCAGCAGCCGCTGGGCGGTAAGGCGCAGTTCGGCGGCCAGCGCTTCGGCGAGATGGAGGTCTGGGCGCTCCAGGCCTACGGCGCCGCCTACACGCTGCAGGAGATGCTGACGGTCAAGTCGGACGACGTGATCGGCCGGACCAAGGTCTACGAAGCGATCGTCAAGGGCGACGACACCTTCGAGGCCGGCATTCCGGAAAGCTTCAACGTGCTGGTCAAGGAAATGCGCTCGCTCGGCCTCAACGTCGAACTCGACAGCGTCGACAATTCCGACGAGCCGCCGGCGCTCGCGGCGGAGTGAGGGCTTAGGCCCTCCTCCCTGCCGACCCTAGATATGACCTCGAAGCCCCTAGGGGCTCAGGAGTAAGTTATGAACGAGCTGACCAACTTCGCGAACCCGGTGGCCAAGCCGGAGACCTTCGACCAGATCAAGATCGGCATCGCGTCCCCGGACAAGATCCGTTCGTGGTCGTTCGGCGAGATCAAGAAGCCCGAGACGATCAACTACCGTACGTTCAAGCCCGAGCGTGACGGCCTGTTCTGCGCCCGCATCTTCGGTCCGATCAAGGACTATGAGTGCCTGTGCGGCAAGTACAAGCGCATGAAGTACAAGGGCATCGTCTGCGAAAAGTGCGGCGTGGAAGTGACCGTCTCGAAGGTCCGCCGCGAGCGCATGGGCCACATCGAGCTGGCCGCCCCGGTTGCCCACATCTGGTTCCTGAAGTCGCTGCCGTCGCGCATCGGCCTGCTGCTCGACATGCAGCTCAAGCAGCTTGAGCGGATCCTGTATTTCGAATCCTACGTGGTGATCGAGCCGGGCCTGACCCCGCTCGAGAAGTACCAGCTGCTGACCGAGGACGAGCTGCTGAACGCTCAGGACGAGTATGGCGAAGACGCCTTCTCGGCCGGCATCGGCGCCGAAGCGGTCAAGATCATGCTGATGGACCTCGACCTCGAGGGTGAGAAGAAGCAGCTCCTCGAGGAGCTCGCCGTCACCAAGTCCGAATTGAAGCCCAAGAAGATCATCAAGCGCCTCAAGGTCGTCGAAAGCTTCCTTGAATCGGGCAACCGTCCCGAATGGATGATCCTCGACGTCGTTCCGGTCATCCCGCCCGAGCTTCGCCCGCTGGTGCCGCTCGACGGCGGCCGCTTCGCGACGTCGGATCTGAACGACCTCTATCGCCGCGTCATCAACCGCAACAACCGCCTGAAGCGGCTGATCGAGCTGCGCGCGCCGGACATCATCGTCCGCAACGAGAAGCGCATGCTCCAGGAAGCCGTCGACGCGCTGTTCGACAACGGCCGCCGCGGCCGCACCATCACCGGTGCGAACAAGCGTCCGCTGAAGTCGCTGTCCGACATGCTCAAGGGCAAGCAGGGCCGCTTCCGCCAGAACCTCCTCGGCAAGCGCGTCGACTATTCGGGCCGTTCGGTCATCGTCACCGGTCCGGAGCTCAAGCTTCACCAGTGCGGCCTGCCCAAGAAGATGGCGCTCGAGCTGTTCAAGCCGTTCATCTACTCACGCCTCGACGCCAAGGGTCTGTCGATGACCCTGAAGCAGGCCAAGAAGTGGGTCGAAAAGGAGCGCAAGGAAGTCTGGGACATCCTGGATGAAGTCATCCGCGAGCACCCGGTCCTCCTGAACCGCGCCCCGACGCTCCACCGCCTCGGCATCCAGGCGTTCGAGCCGGTGCTGATCGAGGGCAAGGCGATCCAGCTTCACCCGCTGGTCTGCGCCGCCTTCAACGCCGACTTCGACGGCGACCAGATGGCCGTCCACGTGCCGCTGAGCCTCGAGGCGCAGCTTGAAGCCCGCGTGCTGATGATGAGCACCAACAACATCCTCTCGCCCGCCAACGGCAAGCCGATCATCGTGCCGTCGCAGGACATGGTGCTGGGTCTCTATTACCTCTCGATCGAGAAGGACGGAGAGCCGGGCCAGGGTTCGATGCTCGCCGACATGACCGAGGTCCACCAGGCCCTCGCCGCCGGCGTCGTCACCCTGCACACCAAGATCGTCAGCCGCGTCCCGCAGACCGACGAAGCCGGCAAGCAGTATCTGAAGCGCTTCGAGACGACGCCTGGCCGCATGCTGCTTGGCGAAACGCTTCCGAAGAGCCACAAGGTGCCGTTCGAGACCGTCAACCGCCTTCTCACGAAGAAGGACATCGGCGACGTGATCGACGAGGTCTATCGTCACACCGGCCAGAAGGACACGGTCCTGTTCGCCGATGCGATCATGGGTCTCGGTTTCCGCCACGCGTTCAAGGCCGGCATCAGCTTCGGCAAGGACGACATGGTCATCCCGCAGGCGAAGGAGCCCCTCGTCGAGGAAACCCGCGCCCTCGTGAAGGACTATGAGCAGCAATATCAGGACGGCCTGATCACCCAGCAGGAAAAGTACAACAAGGTGATCGACGCCTGGTCGCGTTGCGGTGACCGCGTCGCGCAGGAGATGATGAAGGAAATCTCCGCCACGCCGAAGGGCGAGGACGGTCGCGAGATCCCGGTGAACTCCATCTACATGATGGCCCACTCGGGTGCCCGTGGTAGCCAGGCGCAGATCAAGCAGCTCGCCGGCATGCGCGGCCTGATGGCCAAGCCGTCGGGCGAGATCATCGAGACCCCGATCATCTCGAACTTCAAGGAAGGCCTGACCGTCCTTGAATACTTCAACTCGACCCACGGCGCCCGCAAGGGTCTTGCCGACACCGCGCTCAAGACGGCGAACTCGGGTTACCTGACCCGCCGTCTGGTCGACGTGTCGCAGGACGCCGTGATCATCGAGGAGGATTGCGGGACGGACCAGGCGCTCGAAATGCGCGCCATCGTCCAGGGCGGTTCGGTCATCGCCTCGCTCGGTGACCGCGTGCTCGGCCGCACCACCGCCGAAGACGTGGTCGATCCCAAGACGGGCGAGACTATCATCGAGGAAGGCATCCTGCTCGACGAGGCGATGGTCGCCAAGCTCGAGGCCGCCAATCTCCAGGGCCTCAAGATCCGCTCGCCGCTGGTCTGCGCGTCCAAGTCGGGCGTGTGCGGCAAGTGCTACGGGCGCGATCTCGCCCGCGGCACGCCGGTCAACATCGGTGAAGCGGTCGGCGTCATCGCCGCCCAGTCGATCGGTGAGCCGGGCACCCAGCTGACCATGCGTACCTTCCACATCGGTGGTGCGGCGCAGCTCAACGAGCAGTCGAACCTCGAGGCGCCGGTCGACGGTACCATCGAGCTTCGTGACATGCCGACGATCACCGACCCGCGCGGCCGGCACATCTCGCTGTCGCGCTCGGGCGAAATCGCGATCCTCGACATGGACGGCCGCGAACTGTCGACGCATCGCATCCCGTACGGCGCCCACCTGCTGTGCGAGAACGGTCACATCGTCTCCAAGGGCGAGCGTATCGCCGAGTGGGATCCGAGCTTCAGCCCGGTGGTCACCGAAAAGGCGGGCACGATCCGGTTCCAGGACCTGATCGAGAACCGCACGATGACCGAGCAGACCGACGAAGCGACCGGCATCAGCCAGCGCGTCGTCACCGAGGACATGGCCAAGTCGAAGAAGGAAGATCTTCGTCCGCGCCTGACCCTGATGGGCGACAATGCGCAGGAAGCGGGCGTCTATCGTCTCGCGGCGGGCGCGATCGTCGCGGTCGAGGACGGTGCCACCGTGGAAGCCGGCGAAGTGCTCGCCCGCATGCCGCGTGAAGCCGCCAAGACCCGTGACATCACCGGCGGTCTGCCGCGCGTCGCCGAGCTGTTCGAGGCCCGCACGCCCAAGGACAAGGCGATCATCGCCCGCGTCTCGGGCCGTGTGCAGTTCCTCAAGGACTACAAGGCCAAGCGGAAGATCGCGATCGTCCCCGACGACGGCGGCGATCCCCACGAGGAGCTGGTCCCGAAGAGCCGCGTGATCGACGTTCAGGAAGGCGATTATGTGAAGCGCGGCGACAATCTCGTCGGCGGTTCGCCTGATCCGCACGACATCCTCGAAGCGCTCGGCGTCGTTGCCCTGGCCGAGTATCTCGTCACCGAGATCCAGGAAGTCTATCGACTGCAGGGCGTGAAGATCAACGACAAGCACATCGAGGTGATCGTTCGACAGATGCTGCAGAAGGTCGAGATCACCGACGACGGCGACACCACCCTCCTCAAGGGTGAGCAGGTCGATCGCGAGGAGATGGACGAGATCAACTCCAAGCTCGGCAAGGGCGAGCGTCCGGCCTCGGGCAAGCCGATCCTGCTCGGGATCACCAAGGCTTCGCTCCAGACCCGGTCGTTCATCTCGGCGGCTTCCTTCCAGGAGACCACCCGGGTGCTCACCGAAGCCTCGGTGCAGGGCAAGATCGATACGCTGAACGGGCTCAAGGAGAACGTCATCGTCGGTCGCCTCATCCCCGCCGGTACCGGCGCGGGCATGAACCGGATGCGGGTTGCGGCTTCCAGCCGTGATGCCTCGCTTCGTGCCGCGCAGCGCAAGCTGGCCGATGCCCTGGTGGCTCCGGACAGTGCCGCGGAACTGCGGGCTGCCGAACTCGCCCAGAGCAACCGTGACGCCTCCGCGTCGCCGTCGGATCCGCTCGGCGAGGTCGTCACCAGCGGCACCGGCACGGATGCCGACGCCGGCGACTACTTGCAGGACTAAACTTCGGCGCCCCTCCCGTTAGCGCGGGAGGGGCCGCTTCCCCCGTCCGGAAGCGCGCACGCATGAAAAACCCCGCCGGCTCATCACCGGCGGGGTTTTTCTTTTCAGCCCTTAAGCGCTGTCAGCAGCGCTGGCCGTTGATCGCATTCTCGGTGCAGTTGGCAGCCGAGTTGAGGTCATTGGCGGCCCCGCGGACGGTGTTGCAGGCACCAAGTGCCAGGCAGCCGCCAATCAGGGCCAGGGTCACGAACTTGCGCATGGGTCTACTCCGTTATGATCCCGAAATGACCCATGCCGCAGATCACATCTTGTTGTCGACTGCGTTGGCCGCCGAATTGACGTCCGCCGCCGCACCGCGAACGGTGTTGCACGCTGCGATGCTCATCGAGCCCACGATGAGGGCTAGGGTCATTACCTTGCGAACCATGATCTTCTCTCCTGTCTTGCGGCTGAACGAACGCGAAAACAGGCAAGCGGGTCCATGACGCCGCCGTAATTTTTTCCGCAGCCCGCCAATGCTTGACCGGTCCCGCCCCGCAAGGCCATTCGTGCGGACGAGCGGACGTGGCGGAATGGTAGACGCTGCCGACTTAAAATCGGCTTTCGGGAACGAAGTGCGGGTTCAAGTCCCGCCGTCCGCACCAGCAGATCAGTTGCAGGATGCATCCGATCTGGAGGGAATATTTAATCCCTGCTGATGCATGCAGGCCGCATGCTTGGTTTGAAGCCTGTTCGCATTGCCGAAAGTCCGCCGCCGCTTGTCAGCCGGGCCGAGTGGCCGGTGGTGGTCCTGCTGCTCTGCGCTCTGGGCGCGTTCGTCTGGAACGGCAGCAGCCTGCTTCACATCGTCGCCAGTCAGCAGATCAGCGGGCTGGATCCCAGCGTGCAGATCGCCGCGGCCGCGCTGGTTCTAAACGTTGCTCTGCTTCTGTTCGGCTGGCGTCGCTACGCCGACCTCCAGCAGGAGGCCGCGCTCCGGGCCGAGGATCGCCGTCGCGCCGCGCTTCAGGAAGAAACCGACAGCATCACCGGCCTTGCCAACCGCAAGGGGTTCGCCGCCGGGGTCGAGACGCTCTGCAAGACCGCGATCGATGCCGGCCACTGCCTCGTCATCATCTCGCTCCAGATGCAGCGCTTCAAGCGGATCAACGACCGCTTCGGCTTCGACGTGGGTGACGCCACCCTGCGCCGGATCGGCGAGGAACTGCGCCTGCACGTGCCCGAAGGCGCGGTCCTGGCGCGGCTTTCGAGCGACGAGTTCGCCATCGCCCTCCCCGTCCACAAGGACAATCTCCCCTCCGCCGAGCGCCTCGCGGAAACCCTTCTGCGCGACGTCAGCCGGACCTACGATATCGAGGGGACATATATCCAGGTCGGGGCGATCTCGGGCATCGCCAATGCCCCTGCCGGAACCGCCTGCCGCGCCGCCGACATCCTGCGCCGTGCCGACATCGCGCTCGACCATGCCCGAAGCACCCGCGCGGCACGCCCGACATGGTTCGACGCCGGCATGGAACGCGCGCTCATCGAACGCAGCGAGCTCGAGCAGGCGATCCGCGTCGGCATCGAGCATCACCAATTCCTGCCCTATTTCGAACCACAGGTGGACCTTCGGACCGGCGCGCTCACCGGCTTTGAAGTGCTCGCCCGCTGGCAGCACCCCAATCGCGGCCTGCTCAGCCCCGAACTGTTCATCCCCGTTTCCGAAGAGATCGGGCTGATCGGGTCGCTGAGCGAATCGGTGATCGCGCAGGCGCTAGACGCGGCGCGGCAGTGGGACGGCGACTTCAGCCTGTCGATCAACATCTCGCCGGCGCAACTGTCCGACCTGTGGCTGGCGCAGCGGCTGGTCCGGATGATCACCGAACATGGCTTCCCGGCCAACCGGCTGATCGTCGAACTGACCGAAAGCTCGCTGTTCGAGGACATCGACCTTGCCCGCAATCTCGTCGTCAGCCTGAAGAACCAGGGCGTGCGCCTCGCGCTCGACGACTTCGGCACCGGCTTTTCCAGCCTGTCGCACCTGCGCATGCTGCCGCTCGACATGATCAAGATCGATCGCAGCTTCATGGCGACGGTGCATGTCGATCGCGAAAGCATCGCCATCGTCCGTGCCGTCACCACCCTTGCGCAGGCGCTCGGCATTCCGGTCACCGCCGAAGGGCTCGAGGATGCGGCGACCTACGAAAAGGCCGCCACGCTCGGCGCCAAGACCGGTCAGGGCTGGTATGTCGGCAAACCGATGACCGCCGACGCCGCCGCCGACCTGCTGCGCCGTCATCGCGACGCGGGCGACGTCAAGCTCCGCCAGGCAAGCTAGGCCCTAGACCCCTACGGTCGTCCCGAAGCGGCACAGCCCGCAACCAGGCCCCGCGCCTGCCGTTTCCGACATGGTAAAAACCGCGTTAAGGTCTCGCCATGTCCCGTACCCGTACTCTCGACAACCCCTATTCGGTCCGCCTCGGCGGCACCCATCCCCTCCGCTTCGGCATTGGCCGACGCTGGCTTGGGCACATCGGCGAGAAGCTGCCTGCGACGCTTGGCGGTAATGCGAAGCTGTTCCTGACCGCTTATGCCGCAGGCTTCCTCGCGGTCAGCCTGTTCATCGCCTGACGCTTAAGGACAGCCCGCCGCAACACAGGCGCGGTGGAGCTTGCGCCCCAGCAGCGCCGAAACGAGCGTCCCGGCGACCACCAGCAGGAGCGTCTGCTCGATCGTCACGCCAAGCTTGGTCAGGGCGACCAGCAGCACGGTGCCGCCAACCATCGCCCCGGCGTTGACGATATTGTTCGCCGCGACGGTCCGCGCGGTTTCCGCCTTGGGAACGGTGGTGGTGAGAAACGCATAGAGCGGCACCACGAACATGCCGCCGAAGGTCGCCACCCCGAACAGCGCCAGCACCACCGGCCAGCCGGTCGGCTCGGCAAGGAAGGTGCGCATTCCGACCAGCTCGGGAAAAGCCGTCCAGCCAATGCTGAGGACGTAGAGCGCCAGCACGCAGGCCCCCATCAGCAGCGCGGAGATCGGTGCGAAGCGGGCCGACACCTCGCCCTTCAGCAGCCAGTTGATGATCACCGAGCCAAGCGCGACGCCGATCGAGAAGATCGCCAGGAACAGGGTCGCGACGCTCTGGTCGCCGCCGAAGACGTTCTTGACCAGCGGCGGGAATTGCGCCGCCAGTACCGCGCCCATCGCCCAGAAGAAGCTGATCGCCATGATCGCGACGAACAGCCGGGGCACGTGCATGGTCGCCTTCACCAGGCTGATCGACGCGCGCAGGATATGCCAGTCCATCCCCGGCCGCGGCATGTCGGGATCATTGATCGCCCCGCTGTCCTCGGTCGAGGGCGGCGCGGCGGGCACGAACTGGCACACGATCCGGCCCGCCAGCGCGACCAGCAGCACCGCCAGCGCCGCATATTCGGCATGATAGCCCCCGCCTTGATCCTGCACGACCAGCAGCCCGCCAAGGATCGTCCCGCCAAGGATCGCGATATAGGTCCCGGCCTCGACCAGCCCGGTCCCGCCAAGCACCTCGTCCGCCTCCAGATGCTGGGGCAGGATCGCGTATTTGATCGGTCCGAAGAAGGTCGAATGGACGCCCATCGCGGTCAGCGCGATCAGCATCAGGGGCACGTTGAGGAGGAGGAGGCCGGCCGCGCCGAACAGCATGATCCCGATCTCCGCGGTCTTCACCGCGCGAATGATCCGGGTCTTGTCGATCGCGTCCGCAAGCTGCCCCGACAGCGCTGACAGCAGGAAGAAGGGCAGAATGAACAATCCGCCGGCCAGCGCCGAAAAGGCCGCCTCCTGCTCCTCGGACCGATAGATGCCGTAGATCACCAGCATCACCATCGCGGTGCGGAACAGGTTGTCGTTGAAGGCACCAAGGAACTGGGTGACGAACAGCGGCAGGAAACGCCGGGTCTTCAGCAGGTGCGAAACATTGTTGATCAAGCTTGACGCGCCTTACGCAGCGATTGTTCTCCAAGGGCTTAGCGGGGCTTGGGGCCGCCGCCAACACAAGCCTCTTTGGTGTTCGGCCCGGCTTCGCCTAAGGAAGGGGCGACCGATGCTCTCGCTGCCCAATATCCTGACCCTGTCACGCATCTTCGCGGTGCCGATCCTGGTGTTCCTGCTGTGGACGCCGCAGCCGGTCGATTATCTGGTCACGTTCATCCTCTACTGCATCGTCGGCATCACCGATTATTTCGACGGCTACCTCGCCCGCGCGCAGGGGCGGATCAGCCGGCTCGGCCAGTTCCTCGATCCGATCGCCGACAAGATCATGGTCGCCGCGGTCATCCTGATGCTCGTCTCGACCCGCCAGACGAGCGCGGCGCCGATCATCCACGGCCTCCACCTCATCCCCGCCGGCGTCATCCTGCTGCGCGAGATCTTCGTCTCGGGGCTGCGCGAATTCCTTGCTCCCCTGCACGTCTCGATGCCGGTGTCGAAGCTCGCCAAGTGGAAAACCACCTTCCAGCTCGTCGCCCTGGGCGCGCTGATCCTCGCCGGCGCGACGCCGGACGTCTGGTGGGTCCATGCGACCGGCCTCGTCAGCCTGTGGGCAGCGGCGATCCTGACCGGCATCACCGGCTGGGACTACCTTCGCATCGGCCTCAAGCACATGGATTGAGCCGGGCGGCCTTGCGGACGGCTTGCCCCGTTTCGGCCCGCTCGCTACCCACTTACCTACAACATTGTCAGGAGGATTGACGCGATGACCAAGCAGGAACTGGTGACCAAGATGCAGGAAGCGCAGGCGTTCGTACCTGGCAAGAAGGTGCGGCTGCACTTCGGCGACGAGGGCGCGATCCTGCTCGACGGTCAGGCCAGCCAGGTCACCGAGGACGCGGACTCGCCCGCCGACACCACCCTCAAGGTCAGCTGGGCCGACTGGGAATCGATGGCCGCCGGCCAGCTCGACGGCATGACCGCCTTCATGACCGGCAAGCTCAAGGTCGAAGGCGACATGTCGAACGCGATGCAGCTCCAGGGCGTCCTCGCCAAGCTGCGCTAAGCCACATCTGGCTTGGGCCTCGGGCGGCGCACCACGCGTTGTCGCCCGAGGCTCCGGTTCTTCCGCCGGGGGCCGACGGAGAATCCATGCTCAAACTCTTTTTCTCGCCCGGCGCCTGCAGCCTCGTCTCCCACACCGCGCTGCACGAAGCCGGCGCCGAGCATCAGGCCGAGCGGGTCGACTTCGCCGCCAACCAGCAGCGCTCGGCCGACTATCTCGCGATCAATCCGCATGGCCGCGTGCCGGCGCTCGTCACCGACCAGGGCACGATCACCGAGAACCTCGCCATCCTCGGCTACCTTGCCGACACCTTCGGCGCCCCCGGTTCGGTTCCTCGCGGCGACGCGTTTCAGACCGCGCGGACCATGCAATTGCTCAGCTGGCTGAGCGGCACGGTCCACGCCACCGCCTTCGCCGCCCTGTTCCGCCCGGCGCGCTTCACCCCCGACGAAAGCCTGCACCCCGGCATCAAGGAAGGCGCCCACGCGGCCCTGACGAGCCATTTCGTCGAGCTCGACGACCTGTGCGGCGACGGTTGGCTGGCGGGCGGCGACTTCACCGCCGCCGACACCTACACGGCCGTTTTCTACCGCTGGGCCCGCGGCGCCAAGTTCGACCTTTCCCTCTACCCCCGCTGGGCCGCCCTCGTCGGCCGCGTGGTCGAGCGCCCCGCCTTCATGAAGGCGATCGCGCATGAAGGGCTGAAGATCGAACAGTTCGCCTGATCGCTGGCGCCTGCGTCCGTCTCACTGCCGACAGATGCTCGCCTGCGCCGTTGCGGCGGGTCGGCGCACCGATCATGATGTCGGACCATGGATGTTTGGCGGATCGTCGGCACGCTCATAGCGGTGGCTTGTGCAGGGCTGTGCGGCTTCAGTTTCGTAGATGCGCTGCGGACCGGCACGTTTACGCCGAATCGCCTTGCGGTTCGTCACCGCTCCGAGGATCCCCTCGGTTTTGGCTGCGCCGTCGTCGCATTCGCGATGATGACCCTCTTCTTCCTGTACATCGCGGGCGAGGGCCTGGGCTGGTGGGCGATGGTGGAGCAACGCTGAAGCTGACACGGAAGCGATCGCGCACGAAGGGCTGAAGATCGAACAGTTTGCCTGATCGCTGGGGGTAACCAGCCGACGGGACATGCCGCCGGCTGATCCCGCTTCTCGGCCGGCCGGTCAGCCCGCGGAAGCCAGCGCCGATCCCCGCATGCCGCGCCACTCCAGCGCCGCAAACAGCAGCACGGCCGCTGCCTGTCCGAGCACGGCGGCGTACCCGAGGCCGGTGATATCCGGGGCAAGCCTCAGCGCGGCAAGGCTGGCGAGGACCCACCCCAGATTGCCGAGGATCACCACCCAGACCAGCATCGGCGGTGCCTCCTCGCGCGTGCCCAGCCACAGGATGTAGAGCCCGACGACGGCAAGCAGTACGCCGGATTCGAACATCATCGCGACGGGCAATCCCAGTGGCGCGCCAAGCAGCCCCGCACCTCCCGCCAGCCCCGCCGCCATGAGAAGGCAACTGGCGGCATCGAGCTTCAACACGGTGCGAAGAAAGGAAGAAAGGTGCATGGTCGGTCTCCTCTAGAGTGGATGGCCGACCCAGGATCACGGCCTGCGGGCGGCCCGTCGATTACCTGCGAGGTAATGGACTTGGGGCGGTCACCGCCCGACAAGGCGCCATGACCGCACATGATTCGGCGCTCGGATCCAGGCTCAGGGAATGGCGGCGGCGACGGCGGTTGAGCCAGCTCGACCTTGCAACCGAAGCGGACATCAGCAGCCGCCATCTGAGCTTCATCGAGACCGGCCGCGCCGTCCCGTCGCGAGGCATGGTGTTGCGGATTGCGGACAGCCTCGACCTCCCCTTGCGCGAGCGCAACAGCCTGCTGCTGGCGGCAGGCTTCGCCCCTGATCATGCCGAGCGGAGCCTTGACGATCCCGCGCTCTCGGCGGCCCGGGTCGCGGTGGAGCGGATTATCGACTGCCACATGCCCTTCCCAGCGCTGGCCATCGATCGCTACTGGAACCTGCTCCATGCCAACCTGGCCGTGGCCCGGCTGCTCGAGGGTGTCGCCGACCATCTTCTCGGACCAGGCGCGAACGTCCTCCGCCTCAGCCTTCATCCCGACGGGCTTGCCCCGCGCATCCTCAACCTCGCGGAATGGAAGGCCCACCTCCTCCATCGCCTCGCCCGGCAATTTCGCGCCAGCGCCGATCCGCGCCTCGAACAGTTGCTTCAGGAACTGCGCACCTACCCCGCCCCCTCGTCCGAGCGCCCGCCTTCGCCCTGCGACTTCGTGTCGCCCCTGATGCTCGCGACCGATGCCGGTCCCCTGTCGCTGCTGTCGACGACCACGGTCTTCGGCACCGCCAACGACGTCACCTTGTCGGAGATCACGATCGAGAGCTTCTTTCCCGTCGACACCGCCACCGCCACCATGCTGGCGGCCCTTGCCGGAGGGTCGACAGCCAAGTAAACGCGCGGAGGCGCTCCTACACCCTCGATCTCGACTTAGCGACCTGCAAGGAGCCGGCTTGAGAGCGTCGCCCTGCCTTCGCGAAGGCAATTGAGCATGAGGCGCTCAAAGTCGAGCGGTTCGCCTGGATCTACGAAGCGACCCTGTTTGTACCTAAGCAAATCGCATTTTTAACGCTCCGCTAACGCTGTTTTCACGGCTGGATAACGCCCCCCCCCGTCACGCCTGTGGGGCACGAATCGCCTGAAGGTACTGGCCTCGAAGATGAACTGCGTCATCGCGCTCCCCTTCGGTCGGCTGCTCCCCACCAAGCAAAATCGGGTTGAACAAAGGGGATTATGAATGAAGCTCGCACTCCTCGCAGTCTCGTCTGCCGCACTGGTCGCTTCATCGCCGGCGCAAGCTTCAATCGATATTACATTCTCACAGACGACCTTCGGAACCTGGGGAGGCGTGCAGCAAAACCTCAACTTTGACAGCTTCGACCCAAATAGCGCCACTCCGGTTAGCAATCCCTACGTCGTGGGAGACCTGTCGATTGAAACCGACGCAAACATCGTCGTCGGTAAGGATTGGGTCTACTCTCTCCCGTCAAACGCAATCACTTCTAGCGCTAACAATGATCAACTAGGCTTCAATGCTTATGTCTCTGGAAACTATAACTTGTTTTCCTTTAGCGCGGGTATGTTTTCGAGTGTCGGCACTGTGAATATCTTCGTGATGACCAGCACTGGTTACATCTACAACTTCTACGGCGTTCCAATTGCGCCGGAACGATCGTCTGAGTTCACTTTCATCGGTTTACGAACAGATGGTGAGTACATCCGACAAGTGTCGGCACGTTCCCCACTGAGGTTTGGTGCAACTGACTTCCAGTTAGGCAGCACGAATGTGCCCGCGGTACCGGAGCCAGCCACATGGGCACTGATGCTTTTTGGCTTTGGTGCAATCGGCGCCAGCATGCGGGTAAGAAGGCGAGCGAGGCCAGTGCCGCATGGCGCGTAACGTAATCAATAGTTGGAGAAGGGCACACGTACCGGCTGCCTCAACTTGGCGACCGGCCTCCGTTCCATTCGAACTCACCCAAACTTGAAAACTCTTTCAACTTGCCGCCCGGCGTCGGTCCTGATTATGGGAGCGGCATGGCCAACAAGATCTATCCCGATGCCGCGGCGGCGCTCGACGGGCTGCTCCACGACGGCATGACCATCGCTGCCGGAGGCTTCGGCCTGTGCGGCATTCCCGAGCGCCTGATCGACGCAATCGTCACCAGCGGCGTGACCGGCCTGACGGTCGCCTCCAACAACGCCGGGATCGACAATGAAGGCCTCGGCAAGCTGCTGCGCACCCGCCAGATCAGGAAGATGATCAGCTCCTACGTCGGTGAGAACAAGGAGTTCGAACGCCAGTATCTCTCGGGCGAGCTGGAGGTGGAATTCTGCCCCCAGGGCACGCTTGCGGAGCGGATGCGCGCCGGCGGTGCGGGCATTCCGGGCTTCTATACGAAGACGGGCGTCGGCACGAAGGTCGCGGAAGGCAAGGAAGTGAAGAATTTCGACGGTGAGGACTATATCCTCGAACGCGGCATCCGCGCCGACCTCGCCATCATCAAGGGCTGGAAGGCCGACGAAAGCGGCAACCTCGTCTTCCGCAAGACCGCCCGCAACTTCAACCAGCCCGCCGCCACCAGCGGTAAGGTCTGCGTCGCGGAGGTTGAGGAGATCGTGCCGGTCGGGTCGCTCGACCCCGACGCCATCCATCTCCCCGGCATCTACGTGAAGCGCCTGATCCTCGGCGCCCCCTACGACAAGAAGATCGAGTTCCGCACCGTGCGGGCGCGGGAGGCAGCATGAGCCTGCTCGTCGCTCTCGCGCTCGCTACCCAGACTCAGCCGACGGGCGCGATTCCGGTCGCTTCTTCGCCGAATGCCTATCAAATGAGCGCTGCTGACGAAGCAGCCGTCCGGCAGGCGGTGTCTGGCGTCTACGCGATCATCTCCGGACCGGCCGGGCAGAAGCGCGACTTCGCGAAGATGAAGACCCTCTTCACGCCCGACGCCAGGCTCTACTCGGTCGGCGCGCGCGGGCTGCAGGGCGGCTCGCTCGACGACTATATCGCCAAGAGCGGCCCGTTCCTCGAGAAGGTCGGGTTCACGGAGCGTGAGCTTCAAAGTCAGGTCCAGATCTTCGGCAACCTGGCGCAGGTCTGGTCGACTTACCTCGGGACAAGCACGGACGGCACCGTGCAGGTATCCGGCATCAACAGCTTCCAGCTCGCGCGTCAGCCCGACGGCCGTTGGCTGGTTCACTCGATCCTTTGGCAGGCGACCACACCGACCCTGCAGCTACCCGGTACGATGGAGCGCCGCTGATGCCCTGGACCCGCGACGACATGGCCGCCCGCGCCGCGAAAGAGCTGCGCGACGGCTTTTACGTGAACCTCGGCATCGGCATCCCGACGCTCGTCGCCAACCACATCCCGCAGGGTCTGGAGGTCACCCTCCAGTCCGAAAACGGCATGCTCGGTATCGGCCCCTTCCCGTATGACGACGAGGTCGACGCCGACCTCATCAACGCGGGCAAGCAGACCATCTCCGAGCTTCCCTCGTCGAGCTACTTCAGCTCGGCGGACAGCTTCGCGATGATCCGCGGCGGGCATATCGACCTCACCGTGCTCGGCGCGATGGAGGTCAGCCAAGGCGGCGACATCGCCAACTGGATGATCCCGGGTAAGATGATCAAGGGCATGGGCGGCGCGATGGACCTCGTCGCGGGCGTCAAGAAGATCATCGTCGTGATGGAGCACACCTCCAAGAACGGCGATCCGAAATTCATCCCCGAATGCACCCTGCCGCTGACCGGCCGCAATGTGGTCGACATGATCATCACCGACCTTGCCGTCTTCCAGCGCGCCGATCACCAGAGCCCGTTCCGCCTGATCGAAATCGCGCCCGGCGTCACCGCCGAGGAAGTACGGCAGAAGACCACGGCGGCCTACGAAGGCTAGGCACCGGCGTGCTTCGACGTCGCTCGGCACGAACGACAAACTCGATCGTTCGACCTGAGCGGAGCGCGAAGCGCGCAGTCGAAGGGCTTCTCGCAACGCTCCTTGCGTCCTGCGCCCCTGACGCACCGCCGGTCGTCATCGACGGCTCTTCGCCCGGGCGCTTCGCCGCCACCGCCGCGGCTGCCCGCGAGCAGCTGTCTTCCGACGACCGGCTCGCCTTCGACCAGGCCCTCGCCACCGTCGGCAGCCGCCGCGTCGCGGCCGACCCGGACAAGCTCCGCCGCGCCACCTTCGACGGCATGACCGGAGCCGAGATCGCCGAGGATTATCGCCAGCGGAGCCGAACTCCATGAAGCTCATCGTCGCCAACAAGAACTATTCCAGCTGGTCGCTGCGCCCGTGGGTGCTGATGACGACGCTCGGCATCCCCTTCGAGGAAGAACAGGTCCAGTTCGCCGGCCTCGACAACCATGCCGACTTCCGCCGCTTTTCCCCCACCGGCCAGGTGCCGGTGCTGGTCGATGGCGCGCGCACGGTCTGGGACAGCCTCGCTATCGCGCTCTACCTTGGCGAGCGCTTCCCCGCCGTCTGGCCCGCCGACCCCGATGCCCGCGCCTTCGCGATGTGCGTCGCGGCCGAGATGCACGGCGGCTTCTCCGCGCTCAGGAACGACTGCACCATGAACGTCGGGGTCCGCGTCGAGCCGCGCCCGATGCGTGGCGCGCTGCAACGCGACGTCGCCCGCGTTGCCGAACTGCTCGAAGAAGGCCTCACGCACTTCGGCGGTCCCTTCCTCGCCGGCCCGGCCTTCACCGCCGCCGACGCCTTCTATGCCCCGGTCGTCTTCCGCATCCGCACCTACGGCCTGCCGATGGGCCCGCTCGCTGCCTTGTGGGTGGAGCGAATGCTTGCCCTCCCCGCCATGCGCGCGTGGGAGGAAGCCGCGCTCGCCGAACCCTATCGCGAAGAGGGGCATGAGCAGGAACTTGCGGCGGCCGGCACCATCACCGCCGACTATCGCGATTCGGCCTAGTTCGTCATTGCGAGAAGCGCAGCGACGCGGCAATCCAGCGCGGCGAGGTGGATTGCTTCGCTTCCGCTCGCAATGACGAGGTTATGATGAAAGCCCTGCTCTCCCACGCCCCCGGCGGCCCCGACACCCTTCGCCTCGACGAGCTTCCCGATCCCACCCCCGGTCCCGGCCAGCTGCTCGTCCGGGTCCGCGCCGCGGCGATCAACTATCCCGACGTCCTCATCATCGAGGACAAATATCAGATGCGCCCGCCCCGCCCCTTCGCCCCCGGCGGAGAAGTCGCCGGCGAAGTGCTTGAGGTCGGCGAGGGCGTCAGCGGCTGGGCCCGGGGCGACCGCCTGATCGCGGTTCCGGGCCATGGCGGCCTTGCCGAACAGATCGTCATCCCCGCCGCCGCCGCCTTCCGCCTGCCCGAAAGCCGCAGCTTCACCGAAGGCGCGGCGCTGCTCCTCACTTATGCCACCTCGATCCACGCCCTGTGGGATCGCGGCCACCTCAAGGCCGGCGAAACTCTCCTGGTGCTCGGCGCGGCCGGCGGCGTCGGCCTGGCGGCGGTCGAACTCGGCAAGGCCCGCGGCGCCCGCGTCATCGCCGCCGTCTCCAGCGAGGACAAGGCTGAGGCCGCGCGCGATGCCGGTGCGGACGAGGCGATCGTCTATCCCCGCGGGCCGTTCGACAAGGACGGCAGCAAGGCGCTCGCCGAACAATTCAAGGCTGCGGTCGGGCCCAAGGGCGCGGACGTCATCTACGATCCGGTCGGCGGCGACTATTGCGAGCCGGCCCTGCGCGCGATCGCCTGGGAAGGCCGCTACCTGGTGGTCGGCTTCCCCGCCGGCATCCCGCGGCTCCCGCTCAACCTCACCCTGCTCAAGAGCTGCGATGTGTGCGGCGTCTTCTGGGGCGCCTTCGCCGCGCGCGACCCGGCCGCTAACCAGGCCCATGTCGAGGAACTGTTCGCGCTGTGGGACGCCGGCAGCATCGCCCCGCGGGTCAGCGCCACCTACAAGCTTGCCGACGCCGGCCAGGCCATCGCCGCGATGGCAGCGCGCCAGGTCATCGGCAAGCTGGTGGTCGAGCTCTAGTCCGGCCTACTTGGCCGGCGCGGCGCGCATCGCCTTGATGCCGTCGATGAGCCCCTGGCGGCCCCGCGCCATGCCGGCCTTATACTGTTCGCGCGCCATCGCCTGCTGCTCGGGCGGAGCGGCGGCGATCGCGCTTTCGACCGCCGTCTCGAGCCCGGCGCGCTGCGCGTCGCACTGCTTGATCACGTCGTCGGCGCCCGCTTCCGGGGTCAAGGCCGGCGCCACCGCGGGCACCTTGGATTTGACGCAGGCGGAAAAGCTCATCGCCGCGGCCTGGATCGGGTTGGCAGGCGCGTCCTGAACGACGGCAAGGGCAAGCAACAGGCTGATCATAAAGGCTACTCCAGCTGAAGAATTGGCAGACCATGCGCCGCGGTGGCGCAGATTGGCAAGCAGCCCTGCGGACACCGCCCAAAGACCGTCTGAAAAGCAGGGTATCAGCGCACCATCTCCTGCCTCGACCGGCAGTTCCGCCGTCATCACAGCACCGGAGCCTATTCTCGATGCGCACACCCGTTTTCTTTGCCGCCCTTGCCGGCCTTACCCTCGCCGCAACCCCCGCGGCGGCACTCGATCACCACAACATGCCCGGCAAGACCGTGGTCGAAGTCGCGGTCGGCAACTCGGACTTCTCGACCCTCGTCGCGGCCGTGAAGGCCGCCGGCCTTGCCGAAACCCTGTCGGGCAAGGGCCCGTTCACCGTCTTCGCGCCGACCAATGCCGCCTTCGCCAAGCTTCCTGCCGGCACCGTCGAGACTTTGCTCAAGCCCGAAAACAAGGCGACCCTCACCTCGGTCCTGACTTACCACGTCGTCCCCGGCCGGGTGAACGCGGCACAGCTGACCAAGCTGATCAAGGACGGCGGCGGCACCGCCACCCTCACCACCGTCCAGGGCGGCACCATCAAGGCGTCGCTGATGGGCGACCGCATCATGCTGACCGACGCCAAGGGCGGCATGAGCCACGTCGTCACGGCCAACGTCATGGCCTCGAACGGCGTGATCCACGCCATCGACACGGTGGTAATGCCGTAAATCCACTCGTTCGTCATTGCGAGCGAAGCGAAGCAATCCATCGGCCCAGCCCCGGATTGCTTCGCTTTCAGCTCGCAATGACGGACCTGCCTGCTCCACCGGGCGCATTGCCACTCGCCCTCCCCCCGCCTATCTCCCGCCAGACACTTTCTGCGGGAGCAACCATGAGCACCTTCGACGATCGCGAGCGGGCCTTCGAGACCAAGTTCGCGCATGACGAGGAGATGAAGTTTCGCGTCATCGCCCGGCGCAACAAGCTGCTCGGCCACTGGGCCGCGGGCCTGATGAAGCTCTCCGCGGTCGAGGCCGAAGCCTATGCCAAGGACGTCGTCCGCGCCGATTTCGAGGAAGCGGGTGACGAGGACGTGGTCCGCAAGCTGCTCGGCGACCTCACCGCTGCCGGCGTCGAAACCGACGAGGCTGCGATCCGCCAGGCGCTGTCCGACAAGACCACCGAAGCCCGCCGCCAGCTGATGGAAGCACAGGGCTAAGCCGCATGCCGATGGCCGCCACCGACATCGAAGCCCTGATCCGCGCCGCGCTTCCCGACGCCGTGATCGAAATCCGGGACCTCGCCGGCGACGGCGATCATTATGCCGCCACCGTGACCAGCGCCGCCTTTGCCGGCCTGCCGCGGGTCCGCCAGCATCAACTCGTCTACCGGGCGCTCGGTGACCGCATGGGAGGCGAACTCCACGCCCTCCAGCTGACCACCGCCGCCCCCCAGGAGTAACCAGCCATGAGCAACGCTCACGATCGCATCGACACCCTCGTCAAGGGCAATGACGTCGTCCTCTTCATGAAGGGCACCGCCCTGTTCCCGCAGTGCGGCTTCTCCAGCCGCGCCATCGCCATCCTCGATCACCTCGGCGCCACCTACGAAACGGTCGACGTCCTCCAGGACCAGGAAATCCGCCAGGGCATCAAGGAATATAGCGACTGGCCGACCATTCCCCAGCTCTACGTGAAGGGCGAATTCGTCGGCGGGTCGGACATCATGATGGAAATGTTCGAAAGTGGCGAACTCAAGACCTTGGTCGCAGCGGACGCTTGAGCCTTTCTTGCCCGGACAAAACAAGAAGGGGCGGCGAAGCGGGACCAGAAACCGCTCAGCCGCCCCTCTGTTTGGCGTGGAACCAAAGTGGACAGCAATACTAATGCAGTCGCCGTGCCAATTTGATTTGAGTGGCGGATTTGCGCCATTTTCCGTCGTCGAGGTCGATGACGGCTGGCGCCGACTGTCAAACCTTCCGACACTTCGGACCGGGCGCGGCACTTTGCGCCCCGCAATGCATTGGCTGGTGTCGTGAACGCTGCCGTCCCACCGCCCTCTTCCGAACGGCCCTTGCTGCTCGCCGACCTGACGCAGAGCTGGTCGGCAGTCGGCGGCGGCGTAGGCACCTATCTTCGCGCCAAGCGCGCCCACATCATCGAAAATACCCCGCACAGCCACCTGATGATCCTTCCCGGCCGCACCGACGCGATCGAGGAAAGCGAGGGCGGCCGCGCCATCACCGTTTGGCTCAAAAGCCCCAAGGTGCCGTTCAGCCCCAACTACCGACTGCTCCTGCGCAACGGCGCGGTCCGAAAGGCGCTTGCCAGTTTCACCCCCGATGTGATCGAGTGCCAGGACGCCTACAATCTGCCGTGGGCCGCGCTCGCCCACCGCCGCGAATATCCGGGCACCGCGCTGGTTGCCGGCTACATGACCGACTTTCCCTACGCCTATGTCGAGCGGCCCTTTGCCAAGGTCATGCCCGACGCGTTGGCCGCGCGTGCCGGCCGCCTCTGCTACGATTATTGCGGCCGCCTCTATCGCCAGTTCGATTGCGTCTACGCCCTGTCTGAGGCGGGCGGCGGCCGCCTGCTGCGCACGCTGGGCGTCGAGGACGTGCAGATCCTCCCCCTCGGTGTCGACCTCACCGACTTCGGCCCCGACCGCCGCGATCCCGAACTTCGCCGTTCGATCGGGCTCGGCGATGATCAGCCACTCCTCATCTATGTCGGCCGCTGCGATATCGAAAAGCGCCCCGACATCGTCGTCGATGCCTTTCGCGCGCTTCCCGAAAGCCTCGGCGCGCGGCTCGTCATCCTCGGCCAGGGTCCGCAGAAGGAACAATTCGAGGCGCTCGGCGACCCGCGGATCATCACGCCTGGCTTCGTCACCGACCGCGCGGTGCTCGCCCGCTGGCTCGCCAGCGCCGACCTCTACGTCTCGGCCATGCCCAACGAGACCTTTGGCGTATCGGTGATCGAGGCTCAGGCCTCGGGCCTGCCGGTGGTCGGGGTGGACGGCGGCGCGATGCCCGAACGCGTCCTTCCCGGCATGGGCCTGCTCGGCCCGGTCGCCGACGTCGACGCGATGAGCGCCAACATCCTCAAGGTGCTGGCCGACGACCACAAGGCGATGGGCGAGCGCGGGCGCGACTATGTCTCGGGCGAATTCAGCTGGCCGCACAGCATGGAAAAGCTGTTCGGCACCATCATCCCCCACGCCCTTGCCCACGCCGCGGCCAGCGGCCGGCCCCAGGTCGCCTCCACGCCGGCGCTGGCCCAGGCCTGACGCGCCGTTCACCCTGCGTTTAACCGCCGCATCGTTGATGAAGCGCGCGACGCACCACACAAGGGGGAACTTGCCGATGCTGACCACCCTGCTGCTGACGGCCCTGATCCAGGCCGCGCCTGCCACTCCGGCCCCGCCGGCCGACCCCAGGAAGGTCGTACGGGAAACCGTCATTCGTGAATATGCCGACGGCTCGGTCACGACCGAGCGCAAGGGCGAAGGCGCCGGCCAGGACGTCCAGCGCAACGTCATCATCATGCGCAGCGGCAAGGACGGTCCCGCCGAGCACCGCGAAATCCGCGAAGTCCGCGTTGTGCGTCCCGGCGGACCGGGTGCCCCAGTGGCAATGCTCGGTGGCTGCGAAGGCGGCCGCAAGTTCGAGACCGAGGCCGATGCAACCGACAAGGGCAAGCAGAGCAAGACCCGTATCCTGCTCTGCGCCAAGGGCGGCGAGACCGACGTTGCCTGGGTCCAGCGCCTGCGCGACGCCGCCAAGCGGATCGAGGCGGACACGAACCTTTCGCCCGAAACCCGGACCCGCGTCATCACCGCGCTCAACCAGGCAATCGCCCAATCCTCCGCGCGGGAGTGAGTTGCGGCCCGGCCCCGGCTCTGCTTGAGCAGGCCGGGTGACCCACACTCCCGGCATTCTCTTCCCGCTCGAGGACGGCCTTGCCCGGCTGCTCGCGCCCAATCCGTCGCCCTTCACCGGCGAGGGGACGTGGGTGCACCTGATCGGCACCGACCGCCTCGCCATCCTCGATCCGGGCCCGGCCGATCCAGATCACCTCGACGCGCTGGAGCGCGCGATCGCCGGCCGTCCGGTCGATGCCATCCTCGTCACCCACACCCACCGCGACCACAGCCCGGCCGCCCTGCCCCTTTCGCAGCGCACCGGCGCCCCGGTCTGGGGCTGCGCGCCGCTGGTCGTTCCGGGAAGCCAGGAAGCGGGCTTCGACACCAGCTACGCCCCCGACCGCATCCTTGCCGATGGCGAGACGATTCTCGCTGGGTTCGTCACGCTCGAAGCCGTCCACACCCCCGGCCACACCTCGAACCACCTGTGCTTCGCGTGGGGGCACCGATTGTTCAGCGGCGATCATGTGATGGGCTGGTCGACCACCGTCGTGATCCCGCCCGACGGCCACATGGGCGCCTATATGGCGAGCCTGCAGAAGCTTCAGGGTCGCTCCGAGACCCTCTACCACCCCGCCCACGGGGAGCCGATCGAGGACCCGCAGCGGCTCCTGCGCGGCATGCTCACCCACCGCGTCCAGCGCGAGCGCCAGCTCCTTCGCCTGCTCGAGGAAGCCCCCGCCACGCTTCGCGACCTCACGCTGCGCGCCTATCCCGCGCTCGACCAGCGCCTCCGCCCCGCCGCCGAAGCCACCGCGCTCGCCCATCTCATCACCCTCGAGGAGCGTGGGAGCGTCACCTGCGTTGACGGTCGATGGAAGGTTTGAAGCGCTACTGGCCGCTGCTGCTGATCGCGGCGATGCTGATTGGCGGGATCGTCTGGTACCAGGCGCGGCAGGCCGAGGAACGCCGCGTCGAGGAAGAGCTCGCGCAGGCGCAGGGCATCGTCCGCGTCCTCTCCGCCACCTTTTCCAACAAGACCGCGCTCAAGGTGGGGGAGATCAACGGCACCCTCGATGTCACCAGCGTCGACCCCGGCGCCGTCCCGCTCCTGCGCTCGTCGCAAAAGGCGACCCTCCCCTACAGCGTCGGCTACACGCTCGACCTCAAGGACCTCGGCGCCGACGATTACGCCTGGGACCCCAAGGCGCGCACCCTCGTCATCCGCGTTCCCCTCGTCGCGGCCGACCCGCCCAACATCGATGAAAGCCGTCGCGACGTCGCCGGCACGTCGGGCATCTTCGTCACCCGCGGCGCTTCGACCAACCTCCAGCGCCGCGCCTCGCAGCTCGCCACCGCCGAAGCCGGCCGCATCGCCGCGGAGCCTGCCAACCTCGCCAAGGCCCAGGCCAACGCCGAAAAGCTCGTCGCCGACCTTGCCCGCGCCCCGCTCGACGCCGCCGGCCTCGGCCCCGTCACCGTCCGCGTCGTCACCCCGGCCTCGGGCGTGCGCGACGGCGAACGCTGGGACGTCAGCCGCACGATCGAGCAGGTGCTGGCGGATCGCCAGCGCTGAGCCTATCTGAGCCATCATGAACGCACCGCTCCGCCCGCCCGCCGGCACCGACCTGCTCGCCGAGATCATGCGCCTCAAGAAGGAGCGGAACGCCGTCATCCTCGCGCATTATTATCAAAAGCCCGAGCTTCAGGACCTCGCGGACTTCGTCGGCGACAGCCTCGACCTCAGCCGCAAGGCCGCGGCGACCGATGCCGACGTCATCGCCTTCTGCGGCGTCCGCTTCATGGCCGAAACCGCCAAGATCCTGTCACCCCAGAAGACCGTGATCCTGCCCGACATGGACGCTGGCTGCAGCCTCGAGGACAGCTGCCCGCCCGACCAGTTCGCCGCCTTCCGCGCCGCCCACCCCGACCATATCGCGCTGACCTACATCAATTGCTCGGCGGCGGTGAAGGCGCAGAGCGACATCATCGTCACCAGCTCCTCGGCCGACGTGATCCTCAGCCAGATCCCCAAGGATCAGAAGATCATCTTTGGCCCCGACCGCCACCTCGGCGGCTATCTCGCGCGCAAGACCGGGCGCGACATGCTGCTGTGGCCGGGCATCTGCATCGTCCACCAGGCCTTTTCCGAGACCGAGCTGCTCAAGCTCAAGGCGCAATATCCGGACGCCCCGGTCGCCGCGCATCCCGAATGCCCGCCGCACATCATTGATCACGCCGACCATGTCGGATCGACCCGCGCGATCCTCGATTTCGCGATCGCCTCGCCGGCCGAGGTGATCCTGGTCGCGACCGAACCGCACATCATCCACCAGATGGAAAAGGCCGCGCCGCACAAGACCTTCATCGGGGTCCCCGGCGGCGACGGCAACTGCAACTGCAACATGTGCCCGTACATGGCGCTCAACACGCTCGAGAAGCTCTACATCTCGCTGCGCGACCTCGAACCCCGGATCGAGCTCGACCCAGAGCTGATGGACCGCGCCCGGGTTCCCCTCGAACGCATGCTCGAAATGGCGGGCCGCACCGTCGGCCAGGGCGATGTCGGCCGGCCGGTCATCGCCGGCAGTCACGACAGCGTCGTTCCCTTGCGCGACTGACGCACACGCTTCCTTAACGCGCCTTCTTGTTGAGGATGCGCGGGCGCTGCCATATCCTGCGGCGGCCTGCCGGGGGAGTTTTGCCATGTCTGCCTTGCTGATCGCGCTTGCAACCGCCGCCGCAACCCCCGCCACGGCGGGTGCCAGGCCCGCGACCGCCAGCGCGCCGACCACCGCGCCCGCTGCCGCGACCCAAGGAGCCAAGGCCGATCCGATGCAGGCCTTTGCCGGCATGATGAAGGTGATCGACAAATTCTTCCCCGCCGGGCCCGAGCCCGAGCCCGCCCGGCTTGCCGCCGCGCGCGAGATGTCGCTGACCATCTTTCCCAGGGGCACCTACGGGCAGGCGATGGCGAAGTTCGCCGACAGCACGGCCGAACGCGTGCTCGACATGAGCGAGGCCGATTTCGCCGCCATGGCGCCGCAGGGCAAACCCGCCAAGGGCAAGGCCGCCAGGCCCCCCAGCAGCGAACCGCTCCGCCTCAAGCTTAGCCGCGACGATCCCATGTTCGATGCCAAGAAGGCCGCGCTCAAGGCCTTCGTCGGCACCATGCTGGTCAAGGTCGGCGACATTGCCGAACCGCGATTCCGCGAAGGCATGGCGCGCAGCCTCGCCCGCAAGTTCGACGCCGCCCAGCTCGCCGAAGTGCGCGCTTTCCTCGCGACCCCGACCGGCGCCGCCTACGGCCGCGAACTGGTCGGCCTGTGGTTCCAGCCCGACGTCATCCGGGCCACTTTCGAAGCCATGCCCGACATGATGAAGCTCGCACCCGACCTCATGAAGAACGGCGCCGCGTTCGAAGCGCAGATGAAGGGCATCGCCAAGCCGGACGCCACCAAGAACTGAGGCTTCAGCGCCGGTAGACGCCCAGTCGTCCCACCCCGTCGGCAATCGCCGCGCGCTTGCTCCGCCGGTCATAGGCGCACAGCTTCACGTCGATGACGTTGCCGCGATTATAGCCTTCGACAATCCTCAGTTCGATCGGCACCCGGTCGGGAAAGCCCGCCTTGTCAGCGATGATCTTGGCCTGCTTCAGCCCGGACGCGAGCAGGCAGGCGCGGGTAACCTGCCGGTCCATCTGCGCCCAGGCCTGGGGCGTGGAAGCGGTGGCGGCGCCGGCCGATACGGCAAGCAGAGCGGCGATCGAAAGCTTGAAGCGCACCAGTTCGTCTCCTTCGTCAGAAGCGTCCACAGTCATTGGGGGCCTGGCCCCCGGCGAACCGTCCGTCGATCCACGCCAGCGTCGCCGCCGCGCTTTGCCGGGCGGTGGTCGCATGATCCTTGCCCGGCAGGTCGATCCACCGCACCCGCACCCGGTTGGCGCACATCCGGCGCGCAAAGGCTCGGGTCACCGCGGGCGCCACCAGCGGGTCCTGCGTCGTCTGCGCGAACAGCACCGGCACGCGGCTGACCGGGCTCGTGCTGTTGGCCGCGACAAAGCTCGCCCACGGCGGCGTCCGGCCAAGATCGACCTTCGCCAGGTCCTGCCGCAACGCCAGGATCCCCAGCAGCGCCCCGAGCTTGGGGCCGCTGTCGACCGTCACGCAATTGCGCGCGAGCCGCTGGATGATCCCCGGCGTTCGCGCCCGCCCGATCCGCAGCGGCACGCCATAATAGCGGCTCCAGCTATCGGTCGCGAGCGCGGTCAGGAAGGCGCGCGCATTGGCATCGCTGGCCTGCCGCAGGTTGGCGGCAAGGTCGGTCGGCGGCGCGCCAGCGGCGACCGCGACGAGTTTCAGTCCCGCGCCCTCCACGCCCTGCAATTGCCCGGTCCACAGCGCCGCATGGCCGCCCTGGCTTTCGCCCCACACCGCATAGCTGCTTCCCGCCGCGGCGCCCGGGATCCGCTGCGCCGCGCGGACCGCGTCCAGCACCGATCGCGCCGTCACCGTTCCGACCAGGTACGGATGCACCCCGGCGCTGCCGAGCCCGGGATAATCGGGGGCCACCACCACATAGCCGCTGCGCACCGCATCGACCGCCGGCGTCTTTTCGAAGAAACGCGCGCTGAGCGAGGGAGCGCAGCCTTGCGCCGTGCCCCAGGTGCCGTGGGTCCAGGCCAGCACCTTGCGGGGAAGGCGGGGGATCGCTTCGCGCGGGGCGACCACCACCCCCGTCAGTTCGCGCTGCACCCCGCGGTCGTCACGGCTGAGATAGCGGATCTTCCACGCCTGCATGCCCGCCGGGGTCTCCGCGATCGGCTCGGCCGCCACCAGATTGCCCCCTTGCGCTGCGGCCGGTGCCGCCATCGCCAGGCCGATCAAAAGTCCAAGACTGCGCATCTGCCGACTCCCTGCAACGAACCCTTGCACAGGCGAGCCGGAATCGCCGCCCGTGGCAACCCCGGCAATAGGCCTGAGTTGTGTTTTCGGATGAAGCGCGCTCTCTCTCCCGCTTACGCAGGCCGGCGCTTCGGGCTCAGGCGTAGGCGCGAAGGAAGAAGATCACCGTCGTCGCGCCGGTCACCAGCAGCGTCCACCAGCGCACCGCCGGCGCCGACAGCCGCTTGCCGAGCAGCGCGCCGATCCACCCGCCGGCGATCGACCCCGCCAGCATCGGCAGGCATGCCCACCAGCGCACCATCCCGAACCCGACGAATACCAGCGCGGCGGCAAGGTTCGCCACCGCCAGCATCGCGGTGCGGATCGCGAACAGCTCGCGCGGGCGAATGTTGGCGAGAAGGCCATAGATGGCGGTGGTGATCAGCCCGACGCCGCCTCCGAAATAGCCGCCGTAGACGCCCAGCAGCGCTTGGGACGCAAGCAGGGTCGGCCGTCCGATCGTGACCCTTTGGTGCAGCCAGTCGGCGGCGCGCTTTCCGAACGCGATGACGACGAACGCGAACAGCAGCAGCCAGGGGATGATGATGTCGAAGGTCTTGGACGGCGTCAGCACCAGCAGCAGGCTTCCGACCAGCCCGAAGCCGAAGGTCAGCGCCGCCAGCACGCGCACCCTGATCCCGGCGACCGGGCCAAGCTCGTCGCGGAAATTCCACGCGCTGGTCGCCGCGCCCGGCAGCAAGGCGACGTTGCTGGTCGCGTTGGCGATATTGGCGGGCAGGCCCAGCGCGATCAGCGCCGGCAGGGTCGCAAAGGTGCCGCCGCCGGCAAGCGCGTTCATCGCGCCGCCGACCAGGCCTGCGATCGCGGCCAGGATGATGGTCTGAAGCTCGCTCACTTTTGCCCGGACGCCACGCTGCTCAGTTGCCCCGCTCCCGGTGCGGGCACCCGGGCCAGCAACAGGGCCGGCGCTTGCCCTCGCTGAGGCTCTCGATCCCCCACGCCACCCGCTTGATGCGCGTTTCGGCGTTCTTGGGACTGGTCACCCAGCAGATCCACTCGTTGCGCGCGATCGGCGTGATGTCGTCCCACGTCGCCCGTGCCGCGGGCGCGTTCAGCAGCGCATCGCGAAGGTCGTCGGGAAGCGCGTGCACGACGCCGCCGGCCAGTGTCTGAAGTGACCCCATCCGCCGCTTGTCTCAGGCGGGGACGGTGACCGCAATGGCTCGCGCACGAAACCTTTCGTTAAACGAATGGGAGGAAGCTCCCGCCCGGGTGCGTCGCGGCATTGCCTGACGAGGCAGGCGGCGAACCCGGGTGGCGTGCTGGTCTGACCGGGTCACTCTCACGATTTTTCCGGGGGGATCCATGTCGTACAACGCTGCCAGCGCCGAGTTCACCGTCAACAGCCGTACCGTGCTCGACCAGTCGGCCCCCAATGCCGCGCGGCTGGGCAACGGCAATGTCGTCGTCGTCTGGCAGACCAGCGACACCACTGCGGACGGCAGCGGCTCGGGCATCCGCATGCAGTTGCTCGACGCCAATGGGGTGAAGCTCGGTGCCGAACAGCGCGTCAACGCGCTTGGCGCGGGCAATCAGGGCGAACCGCAGGTCGCCGCCCTCGCCAACGGCAATTTCGTCGTCACCTGGCAAAGCGCCGACATCACGCAGGACGGCAGCGGGCTTGCGGTCAAGGCGCAGGTCTTCGCGCCCACCGGCGCTCCCCTCGGGCCCGAATTCCTGGTCAACACCAAGACCATCGGCGACCAGGCGGGGCCAAGCGTCACCTATCTTGCCGACGGCGGGTTCGTGATCGCCTGGCACACCACCGACACCACGCAGGACGGGGCGGGCTGGGCGGTCAAGGCGCAGCGGTTCGATCCATCCGGTACCAAGGTCGGCGGCGAGATACTCGTCAACACCGCCGCTTTCGGAAGCCAGAACAACATCGATCTCGCGACGCTTGCCGACGGCCGCTTCGTCGCGGTCTGGCAATATGGCAACAGCGCCAGTTCAGACGTCCGCATCCAGCTCTTCAATCCCGACGGGACGAAATCGGGCGGAGAGATCTTTGCCTACAAGTGGGATAGTGATGGTACCACCGACGGTTCGGTGACTGCACTCGCCGGCGGCGGCTTTGCCGTCAGCTTCACCCTCGGCGGCCGCCAACCCGCGGTCCAGACCTTCGACAGCAACGGCGCGAAGATCGGCAGCTTCGTCTATCTCGACGAGGGCTTCGCCAGCAACCTCACCGCCCTTTCCACCGGTGGCTTCGTCGCCAGCTGGAGCAGCTATTCGGGCGGCGCCATCCAGGCCTTCACCGCGACCGGCCAGAAGGACGGCGCGACGATCATCGCTTCGACGTCCGACTACAAGGGTGAAGGCTCCGCCGGGGTCGGCCTCGACAACGGCAGGTTCATGACCTTCTGGACGGCGTTCGGCGACGGCAAGGACATCGGCGCGCGCATCTACAAGCCCAACCTCGCGCCCGAGCTTGGCGACCCGGTCCGCACGGTCTCCCTCAACGAGAACAACCAGTTCGTCGGCTTGACCACGGCCATCGACGACAGCAGCCCTTTGCCCCTCACCTACGCCATCGTCGGCGGCACCGACGCGGCGAAATTCACCATCGCCGCCGCGACCGGATCGCTCAGCTTCCGCGCCGCGCCCGATTTCGAAGCGCCCTCCGACAGCGACGGCAACAATGTCTACGAGGTGATCGTCCGCGCCAGCGACGGCGAACTCAGCGACACCCAGACGATCCTCGTCACCGTCGGCAACGTCAACGAAGCGCCCGTCATCACCTCGGGCGGTGGAGGCACCACGGCAACCATTTCCGTCGAAGAGAATGGCACTGCGGTCGGCACCGTCACCGCGACCGACCCCGAAAACACCCCGATCGCCTTTACCATCGTCGGCGGCGCTGACGCCGCTCTATTTAACATCGACAAGGCGACCGGCCTCCTCAGCTTCAACACCGCCCCCGACCGCGAAGCGCCGGCCGACAGCAATGGCGACAATGTCTACCAGGTCGTGGTCCAGGCCAACGACGGTGCGCGCACCGACGTGCAGACGCTGTCCGTCACGGTCACCAATGTGAACGAAGGGCCCGCCTTCACCTCGCCTTCCGCCTTTGCCGCAAGCGAGAACGCGCTCGCCGCCGCCACCGTCTTCGCCCTCGACGCCGATCGCGACGCGGTCAGCTATGCCATTGTCGGCGGCGACGACGCGGCGCTCTTCACCATCGATCCCGCAGCCGGTGTCATCAGCTTCCTCGCCGCCCCCGATTACGAGGCGCCCGGCGATGCCGACGGCGACAACAGCTACCGGCTGCTCGTCCGCGCCAGCGACGGTTCGCTGAGCGAAACGCAGGCCGTGACGATCAGTCTCGTGAACGTGAATGAAGCGCCCGTGGTGACGTCCTCGGCCACCTTCCTCGCGGCCGAAAACGCGGCGGCCGCCGGAACCGTCGCCGCCAGCGATGTCGACGGCGATGCGCTTTCCTACAGCATCGTCGGCGGCAGCGACGCCGCGCTGTTCGCGATCGATCCGCAGACCGGCGCGCTGTCCTTCCGTGCCGCCCCCGATTTCGAGGCGCCGGGCGATGCCGACGGTGACAATCGCTACGAGGTCGTGGTCCGCGCCAGCGACGGGTCGCTGTCCACCGATCAGGCGGTAACCGTCGCGGTCGCCAACCAGAACGAAGGGCCGCGCTTCACCTCGGCGGCGATGCTTGCGACAAGCGAGAATGGCCTCGCCGCCGGCTCGGTCGCCGCCGCCGATCCCGAACACGACGCGCTCACCTACAGCATCGCCGGCGGCAGCGACGCCGGGCTGTTCGTGATCGACGCGCAGACCGGGGCCCTCTCCTTCTCCGCCGCCCCCGATTTCGAAGCACCATCCGATGCCGATCACGACAATCGCTACGATGTCGTGGTCCGCGCCAGCGACGGCTCGCTGTCCGCCGACCAGGCGGTGACCGTCGCGGTCGCCAACCAGAATGAGGGCCCGCGGATCACCTCGGCAGCCGCTTTCTCCGCGTCCGAAAACGGCCTCGCGGCTGGAACGGTGGCAGGCTCCGACGTCGATGGCGACGCGCTCACCTTCAGCATCGCCGGGGGCAGCGACGCCGCGCTGTTCGTCATCGACGCGCAGACCGGCGCCCTCTCCTTCCGCGCCGCCCCCGATTTCGAAGCACCTTCCGATACCGACCATGACAATCGCTACGAAGTCGTGGTCCGCGCCAGCGACGGCTCGCTGTCCGCCGACCAGGCGGTGACCGTCGCGGTCGCCAACCAGAATGAAGGTCCGCGGATCACCTCCGCAGCCGCTTTCTCCGCGTCCGAAAACGGGCTCGCGGCAGGGACGGTGGCAGCCTCCGACGTCGATGGCGACGCACTCACCTACAGCATCGCCGGGGGCAGCGACGCCGCCCTGTTCGCGATCGACGCGCGGACCGGCGCCCTGTCCTTCCGCAACGCACCCAATTTCGAAGCCCCGGGCGATGCCGATGGCAACAATCGCTACGAGGTCGTGGTCCGCGCCAGCGACGGTTCGCTGTTCACGCAGCAGGCGCTGGTCGTCACCGTCGGCAACGTCAACGAAGGCCAGCAATTCACCTCCGCGGCGACCTTAAACATTCTCGAAAACAATCTTTCCGCCGGGATGGTCGTCGCGGTCGATACCGACGGCGATGCCGTCACCTACGCGATCGTTGGCGGGGCCGATGGCGCGCGCTTCGCGATCGATTCCGCGACCGGCGCCCTCTCGTTCCGCGCCTCGCCCGACTTCGAAGCGCCGACCGATAGCGACGCCAACAACGTCTACGAAGTCATGGTCAGCGCCGGCGACGGCACGCTCACCACGTCGCGCCTCGTCACCGTGAAGGTGGCCAATGCCACCGAAGCCCCGGCGATCCTTTCCGGCGGCGGCGGCGACAGCGCCTCCTTTGCCGTCAATGAAAACAGCACGGCTGTGACCACGATCGTCGCCAGGGACCCCGAAGCGGGAGCCCTTACCTATTCGATTGCGGGCGGGGCCGATGCGGGGATGTTCGCGATCGATGCCGCGACGGGCGCGCTGCGCTTCCTTGCCGCGCCCAATTTCGAAACCCCCGGCGATGCCAATGGCGACAACCGCTACGACGTCGTCGTCCGTGCCTCGGACGGCAGCTTCTCCGACCTGCAGAACCTCGTCGTCACCGTCCAGAACGTGCGCGACGGCGCGACCCTCAACGGAACGTCAAAGGCCGACACGCTGAACGGCACCGCCGCCGAGGATACCATCACGGGCCTTGCGGGCAACGACACGCTCTACGGCAATGGCGGCGATGACGTGCTGAACGGCGGTGACGGCAATGACAAATTGTACGGCGGCCTCGGCGCAGACGTGCTGACCGGCGGCGCAAATGCCGACACCTTTGTCTTCACGGCGCTGGCCGACAGTGCGCCCGGCGCGGTCGACCAGATCACCGACTTCAGCCGCGCGCAGAACGACAAGATTTCGCTCAGCGCGATCGACGCCAATGCGTTGGTGGCTGGCGACCAGTCCTTCTCGTTCATCGGGTCGAACGACTTCACCGGGGCCGCCGGACAGCTGCGCACCTATGTCGCCGATGCGAAAACCTTCGTCGCGGGCGACGTCAACGGTGACAAGGTGGCCGACTTCATCATCGACCTGGGCAGTGCCACGGTGACCGCAAGCGACTTCCTGCTCTAAGCCCCGCGGGGGTCGGGGAAGCCGCTCAATCCAGGCTGACTCGCCCCCGCATCGCCTTGACCGCCCCGCGGCCCTTCTTGGTTTCCACGCGCTTCGCCTTGGCGGCGCGGCTGGGCTTGGTCGGGCGGCGCCTGGCGTCGCGGTGATACGCCTCGGCGATCAATTCGCGCAGGCGGCGGCGCGCTTCCTCGCGATTGGCTTCCTGGCTGCGGTGGGTGCGCGCGGTGATGACCAGCTCGCCGCCCTGTGTCAGTTTGCTTCCGGCCAGCAGCTTCAGTTTCTCATAAGCGTGGAGCGGTAGCCCCAGCGCATAGACGTTGCAGCGCAACTGGCAGGCGGTCGCGACCTTGTTGACGTTCTGCCCGCCCGGCCCGGTACTGGCGAGGAAGGTCTCGCTCAGCGCCTCCTCGGGCAGGTCTACGTCGTCAGGCTTCATCACCGCCGGTCGTCCCGTCAGCGTCCGCATCCACCGCCGGCGCGATGGGCGTAATCTCGTCCGCCGCCGCGGCCTCGTTCGGCGCTGGCACGTCCTCGCCCGACGCGCCCACGTCCGCCGGCTCGATCAGGCTCTTCCACTCGCCCCAATGCTCGGGAAGCGGCGCGGTCACGTCGATCGGGGGCTTGCCGCCCCGCGGCACGACCAGCCGGCTCGCGTGGAGCAGCATCGGCCCGCCCGGGACGCCATAGACCCGGTCGCCGACGATCCCCGCGCCCAGCCCTTCGCGCGCATGGACACGGATCTGGTGCGTGCGCCCGGTCAGCGGCCGGAATTCGACCAGCGTCCGCCCATCCCGCTCCGCCAGCTTGCGCCAGCGGGTGATCGCCTTCTGCCCCTTGGGATCGCCGACCATCCGCCACCCGGCCTCCGCCGAACTCTTCTTGGCGAGCGGGAGGTCGATCGTCCCCTCCTCGCCTTCCAGCGTCCCGGCCAGCAGCGCTAGGTAGGTCTTCTCCACCTGGCCGGCTTCGAACGCCTGCTGGATCTTGGCCCGCGACGCCGGATGCCGCGCGAACAGCAGGCAGCCCGACGTGTCCTGGTCCAGCCGGTGCATCGCGGTCGGCAGCCGCTTGAACCCGAACCGGAGCTCGTCGAGCCGCCGCTCCACGCTCTCCCCGCCGCGCTTGGGGGTGTCGACCGGCAGGCCGGCCGGCTTGTCGAGGACGAAGGCCTCGCCGTCGATGAACAGGATATGGGACGAAAGCAGTTGCTGCATGGGCCACGCCCTAGCCCAAGCAGCGCGCCGCCGCACCCTCCCTTGCAATGTAGGATTTCGCGTGCTGCACTGTCTTCCCTCGGCGGACCGGCCAATTGCGCCTGCTACCAGGGAGGGAGGCGGGTCCGATCGCCGGACCGTGTCAACTTCGACAACTTCGCCTGTGGACAAGTGATGCGCCCGGGCAACGATTCCCCATGAATCCCGGTGTTTATGTCATGTTAACCTTTTCAGGCGACACGGCTAATGGTTAACACACGCTTCAGGGCCGTTAAGCCGGCGTAACGCTTTGGCTTGGGCTCTCGAACGGGGGACATAGAAATGCGCGTTCTGCTGATCGAGGATGAGCCGACTACTGCCAAGTCGATCGAGCTGATGCTCGGCACCGAAGGCTTCAACGTCTACACCACCGACCTCGGGGAAGAAGGCCTCGATCTCGGCAAGCTGTATGATTACGACATCATCCTGCTGGACCTGAACCTCCCCGACATGCACGGCTACGACGTGCTGAAGAAGCTCCGCACCGCCAAGGTCTCGACCCCGGTGCTGATCCTCTCGGGTATCGGCGAAATGGACTCCAAGGTCCGCGCGCTCGGTTTCGGCGCCGACGATTACGTCACCAAGCCGTTCCACCGCGACGAACTGGTCGCCCGCATCCACGCCATCGTGCGCCGCTCGAAGGGCCACAGCCAGTCGGTGATCCGCACCGGCAAGCTGGCGGTCAATCTCGACGCCAAGACGGTCGAGGTCGACGGTGCCCGCGTGCACCTGACCGGCAAGGAATATGCGATGCTGGAGCTGCTCTCGCTCCGCAAGGGCACGACGCTCACCAAGGAAATGTTCCTCAACCACCTCTACGGCGGCATGGACGAGCCCGAACTCAAGATCATCGACGTCTTCATCTGCAAGCTGCGCAAGAAGCTCAGCCTGGCCTGCGGCGGCGACAACTACATCGAAACGGTGTGGGGCCGCGGCTACGTCCTGCGCGACGCGGGCGAAGGCGAAGTGGAACTGCCCGAAGCGGCGGTGGCCTAAAGCTCAGGCGGCGGCGGGCAGCGATGCCCGCCGTGGCTGCTGGCGGAGCGCCGAGCCGACCACCAGGAAGCCGACCAGCATCAGCGCCCAGGTCCCCGGCTCCGGCACCGCGGTCACGCGGAAGGTCGTGGCGGTCGCCCGGATCGAATAAGCGCCGATCGTCTGGGTGGGGAAATTACCGGTCTCGAACCGATACAGGAGGTTGCTGCCGGTCAGCACGCCATTGTCGTTGAAGATCGTCCCGGTCCAAACCCCGCCGTTGCGAAGCCCGCCGAACTCGAAGCTGTTGGCCCCCTGCTTGAGGTCGATCGGGTTGATCAGGAAGTCGAAGCTGTTCTGATACCCGTCGGTCCTCAGGCTACCCTTGTTGTCGGTGATGCAGCTCATCGGCGAGCTCGGCCCGCAGACGATCGTCTGCTTGGTCCCATCCACCGCACCCGAAATGCCCAGCTGGACCAGCGCCGCATTGGCGGGCGCAGCGAGCCCGAGCAGGCAGGCCGCCAAAATGCCTAGCATGGACCGCATGATGATTCCCCCAGATTCGGATCTAGTTTGCTTGAAATAAACGCGCTTGGCCAGTGGCTTCGCCGCAACGGTTCGTTCAAACCTTGCGCGTTCCGGATGCTGGTGCCCCCGAACCGGGGACAATCGGCCCCGGCTCGAACCGCTTCCAGCCGTCCCGGCCAAGGCGTTCGATCGGCCGGAACGTCGCCTTGTAAGCCATCCGCTCCGACCCCTCGACCCAATAGCCGAGGTAGACGTACGGCAGCCCGGCCCGCGCCGCCCGCTGGATGTGATCGAGGATGATGAAGGTCCCGAGGCCCTTCCGGTCCGCCAGCGTCGGATCGTAGAAACTGTAGATCATGCTGAGCCCGTCGCTCTGCTGATCGCTTAGGCAGGCGCCGACCAGTCGGCCCGGACGACCATCGACCGACGGTTCGCGATATTCGACGACATAGGTGCGGACGGGCGTCTGCTCGACCATGTCGGCAAAGTCGTTGTCGTCCATCTCCGCCATCCCGCCGCCCGGGTGACGGACCGACAGGTAGCGGCGGAGGAGGTCGAACTGCTCCTCGGTGGTCCACGGCTTGCAGGCCGTGACTTCAAGGTCGGCATAGCGGCGCATCAACTTGCGCTGGGTCGCGGTCGGGGTGAATTCGTTCGCGGCGACGCGGACGGAAACGCAGGCCTGGCAATCGATGCAGCTTGGGCGATAGGCAACCGACTGCGAACGGCGAAAGCCGATGCGGCCAAGCGCTTCGTTCAATTCACCGGCATGGTGGCCCGACAATTCGGTGAACACCTTCCGTTCGATCTTGCCCGGAAGATACGGGCAAGGCGCCGGCGAGGTGACGAAGAATTTCGGGAAACGGAAGGGAGCGCTCAAGAGGGGCCTGCGGACTGCAAATGGTTACCTGAGTGTTTATGCGCCTCACCAACGCCGCTGGAAAGACCCCGCTCCCTACCGGAAATGGTTAAGCCCAAAGACTGTACCGCAACGGGTCATGCCTAGAGTTTCCCGGCCCGCATCGGCGCCATCACGGTCTCAGCGAAGCGGTCCATCTCCTCGGCCTGCGGGCTCATCTGGAGCAGCAGCAGATCGAGGCCGATCGCCTCATATTCGCGGATGCGTTCGGCGATCTGCTCGGGCGTGCCGACGAGGTTGGGACGCAGGCCGCGGTTGGAGACGCTATACTCCTGCAACTTGAGCGTCCGCTCGAGCTCGGTCCCGGACAACCATTGGTCGAAGTTGGCAAAGCCGGGCGGCGGCGTCGCGGGCATCGCGGTGATCCGCTCCAGTTCGCTCCGGGCCTCGGCTTCGCTGTCGCGGACGATGACGAAGGCGGCCATGCCGAACGGCATCGGCGGTCCGCCGGCCTTCTCGCGCCGCGCCTTCATGTCGGCGATCTTGGGCGCGATCGCTTCGACCGGATCGCCATGCATGACGTAGGCGTCGCACTGCTTCGCGATGAGCGTCTTGGCCGCCTCGCTTTCGCCCCCGGCATAGACGACCGGGCGACGGACGGGCTTCGGCGCGACGATCGCGTCACGCAGCTTGTAGCGGTTGCCGTCGTGAGTGAAGCGATCTCTGGTCCACAAGCCGTCGACCACGGTCAGCCATTCCGCCGTGCGGGCGTAGCGGTCATCATGCTGATCGAAGGCGAGGCCATATTGTTCGGCCTCTTCCTTCCACCAACTGGAGACGACGTTCAGCGCAAGACGCCCGTTACTGATGCGGTCGATGTTGGCCGCCTGCTTGGCGAGCAGGGCCGGGTGATGGAAGTTGGGGCGGACTGCGACCATCAGTTCGATGCTGGACGTCACCGCGGCGAGCGCTGCGGCGGTGCTCCAGGCATCGAGGGCGGGCTGCTCGATACCCTTGATGTCGTTCAGGAACAGCTCGGCGATGAGGCTCAGGTCCCAGCCCGCCTGTTCCGAACGAAGCGTCAGGTCACGAACCTGCTCCCAGCTTGCCTCGGGCGCCTCATCGGGATCGTTGCGGAGCCAGCCGCCGAACACCGGCATCCAGTAGCCGAACCTCATGCGCGCGCCTCCGCAATGCGTGTTTCGAGCCAGTCGACCAGCCGGTCGTGTGGGTCCCAGCCGAGGACGTCGACGGGCCTGGCGACGAAGTTGGACAGGGCATTGATGTCGTAGAATCTGGGCGCGCCGTCGCGGTTGTCGATCATCACCTCGACCCCGCCGACGTCCATTCCCATCGCCGCGGCAATGCGCTCGGCCGCGGCGACGATGTCGGAGGGCGGATCGAAGGCGCGCATCGGGATCGGGCCGCGGTCATCGCCACAGGCGTCGGCGGGGCAGAGATCGAACTGGCCCGCGCCTTCCACCGTGATCGCATAGAGGAACTTGCCGCCCAGGGTCTCGAGCCGCCAGATGAGGCCGTCGCGGGCGGGGATGGCTTCCTGAACCAGCAGGACCTGGTCGACCGACTGGGGCTGGTCACCGGCGGCGACGACGGCGGCAAGTTCGGCGGCGCTGTCGAAGCGCATGATCCCCGCGCCCGAACCGCCGATGTTGGCTTTCACCAGCAAGGGATATCCGACTGCCCCGGCTGCGGCGGCGAGGTCGGCGGCGCGGTGGACGATGTGGGTGCGCGGCGTCGCGAGACCGAGGCGGTGCAGCAGCGACAGCTGGCGCGCCTTGCTGCTGTCGACCGCCATCACCTCGGGCCCGTTCAGAATCGTCGCCCCTTGCCCGCGCCAATGGTCGAGGAGGGCCATAGTGTAGAACAGCGGGTGCTCCGGCTCTCGCAGGAAGCTCGACATGGCGACACGGTTGAAGATGACCGGCGCGGGCGGCGGCGAGGCGGCGGGGTCGAAGCTGTGATCGCCGAGGGAAATCGCGACATAGTCAAGGCCGCGGCGGTCGAGCGCGGCGAACAGCGGCGCGAACCAGGCGGGGTGTTCATAGAGGATGGCAAGCTCGGTCATTCGCTTCCTCGAGTGAGTGCGTTCGCCCGAGCACCTGGGCGAGCCGGGATTAGGGGCAGGTCATTCCTCTCGCAAGGCCCGCCAGGCGAGCAGCAGCCAGCCGGCGATCATCGCTGTCCCGCCGAGCGGGGTGACGGCGCCGAGCCAGCGCGGCGCGCCAAGCGCCATGGCGAAGAGGGTCGCGGCAAACAGCGCCGAGCCGCCGGCCAGCAGCCAGGCCGGAAGCGCGAGCCGAGGGCGCGCCGCGAGCCCGATGGCAGTGACGGCGACCGCATGGGGCAACAGATAGCCGACTGCCGTCTGCCACCAGCCGAGCGCCTCGGCGTCGAAGCGCGCCTTCAGCGCATGCGCTCCGAACGCGCCGAGGCCGACCGCCACCGCCGCAAGGACGGCACCCGTCGCGACAAGGCGGGCCGAGGTGCCGTGCCTGTTCACGCCTGGTGTATGGCCTTCGTCACCTGATAGCTGGCAAGGCCTTCCTCACCCCCTTCGCTGCCGAAGCCGCTTTCCTTGACCCCGCCAAAGGGCGCGTCGGCGACCGAAATGGCGAAGGTGTTCACCCCAACCATCCCGCTTTCGATCGCATCGCCAAGGCGATTCGCCCGGCGGCCATTTTCGGTGAAGACGAAGGCGGCCAAGCCGAAGGGCAGGCGGTTGGCATTGTGGAGCGCTTCGTCCTCGCTGCGGAAGGAGCGCATCAGGGCGACCGGGCCGAAGGGTTCGACGTTCATCGCCTGTGCGTCGTCGGGCACGTCGGCGAGCACGGTCGGCTGGAAGAAGAAGCCGCCCTGCCCCGGTTCACCACCGGCAAGGACGCGCGCGCCCTTGGCCTTTGCATCATCGACGAGGCCGGCGATGGCCGGAAGGCGCCGCTGATTGGCGAGCGGGCCCATGCGCGTGTCGGCATCGAGGCCATTGCCGATCTTCACGCCCGCGGTGCGCTCGGCAAAGCCCTTGGCAAAGGCGTCATAGATGCCTTCCTGGACGAAGAAGCGGGTCGGCGAGACGCACACCTGGCCGGCGTTGCGGAATTTCTGCGGGACCAGCATGTCGAGCGTCTTGTCGAGGTCGCAGTCGTCGAACACCAGCACGGGGGCGTGGCCGCCAAGCTCCATGGTGATGCGCTTCATGCCATCGGCGGCCAGCTTCATCAGGTGCTTGCCGACCCCGGTCGAGCCGGTGAAGCTGATCTTGCGGATGACCGGGCTGCCGATGAGGTGGCGCGACACGGTGTCGGGAACGCCGTGGACGAGCTGGAACACGCCCTTGGGAATGCCGGCATCGTCGAGCGCGCGGGCCAGCGCGCCGGTGCAGCCGGGGGTTTCCTCGGGCGGCTTGGAAATGACGGTGCAGCCCGCCGCCAGCGCCGCCGCCACCTTCTTGGCGAGAAGGTAGATGGGAAAATTCCACGGCGTGAAGGTCGCGGTCGGGCCGACCGGCTGGGGGATGACGATCGAACGCTGGCCGGCCGGGCGGACCAGGACGCGGCCGCCCGAGCGCTTCGCCTGTTCGGCGAAATAGTCGAACATCGAGGCCGCGCCGACGACTTCGCCGATCGCTTCGGCAAGCGGTTTACCCTGTTCCTGGGTCAGCAGACGGCCGATCTGTTCGGATCGTTCGCGCAGCAGGGCGGCGGCCTTGCGGAGGATGGCTCCGCGCGCTTCGACGTCGGTGGCGCGCCAAGCCGGCCAGGCGCGGTCGGCGGCAGCGAGCGCCTCGTCGAGGTTGGCCGTGCTGGCCAGCGGCAGTTCGGCAATCGTGTCGCCGGTCGCCGGGTTGATCACGGGGGCGGTGTCGCCCTCGCCAGAGCGCCAGGCGCCGTCGATGAAGAGCTTCAGCTCGGTCTCATATCCCATGGCGCTGATCTAGGACCGGCGGCGCTTGATTGTAAGCGGCAGCAGGACCAGCGCCATCAGCACCGTCAGCAGGGTGATGGCGGTAAGGGCGATGAGGGTCGGATGATGGGTGTCCTCATGGCCCTTCAGGTCCATGACGTGGAGGCCGAACATCCAGTCGTAGAAGCGCCACCAGCGGGTGCGTGTCGCGACGATCGCGCCGCTGTCGGCGGCGACGAAGAGGTGGGTGCCGTCCGACAGATCGACCTGCCAGGTGGCGACCGGACGGCGCAGTTCGAGCGGCGGGTCGTCGGCGCTGGTCCGGCGGACCGAGGTGATCCGGGCGTCGCTGCGCAGGCGGGCGAGGACCTCCGCTGACGCCTCGGCGGCCGATAGCGGTGGCAGCAGACGGCCGGTTACCGGATCGGCGAGGCGGGTGGGTCCGCCCTTGACCTCGATCACCCAGCGCGGCCCCGCCGCGCGCTGTTCGAGGCTGACTTTGGTGAGCGGCAGGCCCGCCACCACCGAGGGCAGGACCGCAGGGGTGGTGAGGACGACCGGGGCCGGCGGGGCGAGAAGATCGGTCCCGCGCACCTCCTCGATCGGCTTCCACACCATGACAAGGCCCGACACCGCCCAGAACAGCATCGGCAGGCCGACCAGCCAGCCGAGCCAGACGTGCCAGCGGCGGAGGTTGCTGCGGATCTTCATGGACGCACCGCTTCGAAAAGGAATTCTGCCTTCAATTTCACTTTGTCCACTTCGCCCGCCGGTCGCGCTGCCCGAAGTGGCGAACCCCCGCAAGATGATCGAGACGACTGAGCATGCGCTGCATCAGCCTGTTGTCCTTGTCGCAATAGGTCGCGACGACGCGGCCGTCGGTATCGAGGACCACCGTGCGGGTACCGGACATGGCGCGCGAGAGGAGCTGGTCGTCGAGCACCGGGCGGGCATCCAGCAGTGCCTGGTCCCATGCCGCGCGGAAAGCCGGATCGCGGGCACGCAAGGCATAGGCGCCGCTTCGTGCACGACCGACGGCGGCGAGCGCAGCAGTGATGTGACCGCAGTCACGCAAGGCTTCGAGGAAGACGGCGCGGACGCGCGGGGTCCAGCCGTCATGGCGCGGGGTCGGGGATCGATCGGTCATCCGCGAAGCGTATCGGACTCGTGGGCGTGTAGGACAGCGCCCTGAGAGCTCATTTTTCGTGATTGGAGGAAAGACAACGCCGTCAGCCTGTGGGGCCGACGGCGTGATCTTTTACCCGCGGGACGGGATCAGGCGTGGACGGGAGCGGCATTCCGCTTGCGGCGGCGTGACGCAAATCCGATCGCCCCGAAGCCGACGATCATCATTGCCCAGGTCCCAGGCTCCGGCACTGCGGCGGACTGCACGATGAAGAAGCCGGCGCCACCGCCGAACGGTGACGACTGGACGGTGCCGGTAATCGAATGGCTTCCCGATCCAAGCGCGAAGGTGCCCTTGCTGATCGATGCATTGGCAAGGCAAGCCGTGATGTTGCCACCACAGGTGGAATTCAGGGCAGGCGCGGAGGTCGTCCCGAGCGTGCTGCCGAAATCGCTGAGTGTGAAGGCATCCCCGGAATCGTAGCCATCGACGACAGTGAGGCTGCCGGACGACCCGAGCGTGAACGTCCAGGGACCATCAGGCGCGGCGATCGAGGAAGGATTGTTACCCAGCAAGAAACCTGTACCGTTACCCATGGCTGATCCCGTTCCGCGGAAGCCAAAGGTATACCACTGACCGACAGTGATGTCGGCCGCGACCGCCGGAGTTGCCGCCATGAGGGCACCGGCCGCAGCGACCGCGAACGCAAACTTCTTCAACATCGAGCTTCCCCTTATCGTCGGCGTCCCCGCGCCGATGACAGGGCATAGCAAACGACTGTTTTAAGATCGAATCATATTAATCAGTTTTTAACAACTGCTCGATGACCTTTCAGGATCGCTTGCGATTTGAACGGTATGGACTGATTCGAAGCGTCCGAGCGAATGACGACGAAGGTCGCGGGGCGACGCCTGCATGGTCCGGCCAGCGGGTGGCGGCAGGGGCCGGGCTTGGGATCGGCGGGATCCGGATGCTAGACGCGGCGAATGCGCGTTCTTCTCGTCCACCAGAACTTTCCTGGCCAGTTCGTCCACCTCGCCCAGGCGCTCAAGGCCAATGGGGCAGAGCTGGTCGCGATGACGATGAACAAGGTGGGGCGCGACTTCGGCTTTCCGGTGGTGCGCGCGCCGCTGGAACACTCCAACGCGGCGACCCATCCCTGGGCGCGGGACATGGAATCGCGGATCATCCGGGCCGAGGCCGCGCTCAAGACCGCGATCAAGCTTCGGGACGACGGCTTCGATCCCGATGTGATCGTGGCGCATCCGGGCTGGGGCGATACCCTGTTCCTGAAGAACGTCTGGCCCGAGGCGCGGCTGGGGATCTATTGCGAATATTATTACCTCGCCGAAGGGGGCGACACGGACTTCGATCCCGAATTCCCCAATCCGCACGAGCCGCTGGAAAGCCGGAGCAAGTTCCAGCTACGCAACCTTGTCCAGCGGATGCATTTCGAGCTGGCGAACGGGGCGATCGCGCCGACGCGATACCAGGCGAATACCTATCCCGCGCGGTACCGGCCGCGGATCGACGTCATCCACGACGGCGTCGACACCACCATCCTCAAGCCCAATGCCGATGCGCGGGTGCGGCTGGGATCGGGACGGGAATTGAGCCGCGCGGATGAAGTGATCACCTTTGTCGCGCGCAACCTCGATCCCGTGCGCGGCTATCATGTCTTCATGCGCGCGCTGCCGGAGATCCTGCGGCAGCGGCCCGAGGCGCAGGTCGTCATCGTCGGGGGCGACGGCAACGGCTACGGCCCGTCGCCCAAGGACGGACGAAGCTGGAAGGAGACGTTCCTTGCCGAGGTGGCGGAGCGGATCGATCCCGAGCGGGTGCATTTCACCGGCAAGCTCGCCTATCGCGAATATGTGACGCTGCTGCAGCTGTCGCGGCTGCACGTCTATCTTACCTATCCGTTCGTGCTGTCGTGGAGCGTGCTGGAAGCGATGGCGCTTGGCGCGCCGATCCTTGCCAGCGACACCGAGCCGTTGCGCGAGGTGATCACCGACGGCGAGACCGGCCGGCTGTTCCCATTCTTCGAGCCGGCCGTGCTGGCGGCGCGGGCGGTCGAGCTGCTGGGTAACGAGGCGCAGCGCGAGCGGCTGAGCGCGGCGGCGCGCGCGCATGTGGTCCGGAACTATGATTTGCGGAGCCTCTGCCTGCCGCGGCAACTGGCCTGGGTCGATCGGCTGTACCGCGCCGCGCCGGTCATCCCCGACTGGGACTGACCGGCCGCGGTGCCGGATCGAGCCGGGCCGTCAGATGTGGATCGGCTTGCCCTGCACCGCCATCGCCGCTTCCTTGAAGGCTTCGGCGTGGGTCGGGTGGGCGTGGCAGGTGTAGGCGATGTCCTCGCTGGTCGCGCCGAACTCCATCGCCTGCGCGGCCTGCGCGATCATCGTGCCGGCGAGGTTGTTGATCATCCACACGCCCAGCACGCGGTCGGTCTTGGCGTCGGCGATCACCTTGACCAGCCCGTCGGGCTCGCCGTTGGTCTTGGCGCGGCTGTTGGCCATCATCGGGAACTTGCCGACCTTGATCTCGCCGCCCGCCTTGGCCTGTTCTTCGGTCAGGCCGACACCGGCGATTTCGGGCGTGGTGTAGACCACCGACGGGATGATGGCGTGGTTCACGATGCCGGTCAGGCCCGCGATATTCTCGGCCACCGCAATGCCTTCGTCCTCGGCCTTGTGGGCGAGCATCGGGCCGGGGATGACGTCGCCAATCGCCCACACGCCCGACACCGCGGTGCGGAAGCTGTGGTCGGTCTCGATCTGCCCCTTGGCATTGAGCTGAAGCCCGGCGGCCTCGAGTCCGAGGCCTTCGGTGTTGGGACGGCGGCCGATCGACACCAGCACGTGGCTGGCCTCGATCGTCTCGGCAGCGCCGCCCTTGGCCGGCTCGACGGTGACGGTGACGCTGTCGCCGTTGCGCGCGACGCCGGTGACCTTGGTGCCGAGCTTGTAGGCGAAGCCCTGCTTCTTGAAGATCTTGTTCGATTCCTTGCGGATTTCCTCGTCCATGCCGGGCAGGATCTGGTCGAGATATTCGACCACGGTGACCTGCGCGCCGAGGCGCCGCCAGACGCTTCCGAGCTCGAGCCCGATCACGCCGCCGCCGATGACCACGAGGTGGGTCGGCACTTCCGCCAGTTCGAGCGCGCCGGTCGAATCGACGATCCGCTCCTGGTCAACGGAAACGCCCGGCAGCGGGGTGACCGAGGAGCCGGTGGCGACGACGATGTTCTTGGCGCGCACGGTCTGGCCGGCGACCTCGACGGTGTCGGCGGCGGTGAATTTGGCGAGGCCCTTGAGCCAGGTGACCTTGTTCTTCTTGAACAGGAATTCGATGCCCTTGGTGAGGCCGTCGACCGCTTCGACCCGGCCCTTCTGCATGGTCGGGATGTCGATGTTGAACTGGCCGGTGATGCCCCATTTGGCCATGTGGCCGTGAGCGGCTTCCTCGAACAGTTCGGAGGCGTGGAGCAGCGCCTTGGACGGGATGCAGCCGACGTTGAGGCAGGTGCCGCCGAGCGTTTCGCGGCTTTCGGCGCAGGCAGTCTTGAGCCCGAGCTGCGCAGCGCGGATCGCCGCGACATAGCCGCCGGGGCCGGCGCCGATCACCAGAACGTCGTAGTCGTAGTCAGCCATATCATCCTCGTCGTCCCGGCGAGGGCCAGGACCTTAGCGTATATAGGTGTTCGCTCGCCCGAAACGACGCTTACAGGTCGATCAGCAGCCGGGTTGGATCCTCGATCGCTTCCTTGATGCGGACGAGGAAGGTGACCGCCTCGCGGCCGTCGACCAGGCGGTGGTCGTAGGAAAGCGCGAGGTACATCATCGGGCGGGCGACGATCTGGCCGTCCTTGACCACGGGGCGTTCCTCGATCCGGTGAAGGCCGAGCACGGCGCTCTGCGGCGGATTGATGATCGGGGTCGACAGGAGCGACCCGAACACGCCGCCGTTCGAGATGGTGAAGGTGCCGCCCTTCATGTCGTCAGCGGTGAGCGTCCCGGCCTTGGCCTTCTTGCCGAAGCCGGCGATGGCGCTTTCGATCTCGGCAAAGCTCATCTGGTCGGCCGAGCGGACCACCGGCACGACCAGGCCCTTGGGCGCCGACACCGCGACCGAGACGTCGAGGTAGTTGTGGTAGACGATCTCGTCGCCTTCGATCCGGGCGTTGACCGACGGCACGTCACGCGCGGCGAGCGCGGCCGCCTTCACGAAGAAGCCCATGAAGCCGAGGCGGATGCCGTGCTTCTTTTCGAACAGGTCCTTGTAGCGGGTGCGAGCGGCGATCACCTCGGTCATGTCGACGTCGTTGAACGTGGTCAGCAGCGCGGCGGTGTTCTGCGCGTCCTTGAGTCTGGTGGCGATGGTCTGGCGCAGGCGGGTCATCTTGACCCGTTCCTCGCTGCGCTCGCCCTTGGGGGCGGTGGGGGCGGCGACCGGGGCGGGAGCCTGAGCTGGAGCGGCGACGGGAGCCGGGCTGGCCTTGGCCCTGGTGACGTCTTCTTTGGTCAGGCGACCGTCGCGGCCCGAGCCGGTCAGCCCGGCCGGATCGACGCCGCTTTCCTGTACGGCGCGGCGGACCGACGGCGACAGGCGGAGCGCCTGGGCCTGCTCGTCGCTGATGTCGCTGCCCTTGGCGGCCGATGGCGCCGGGATGGTCGGCTCGGGCGCCTGGGCGGCGGGCGCCGCAGCAGCGCCGCCGCCTTCGCCGATGGTCGCGATCACCGCGCCGACGTTCACCGTGTCGCCCTCGGCGACCAGCGCTTCGCCGAACACGCCAGCGACCGGCGAGGGGACGTCGACCGAGACCTTGTCTGTTTCGAGGCTGGCGACCGGTTCATCCACCGCGACCGCGTCGCCCGGCTTCTTCAGCCAGGCGCCAAGCGTCGCTTCGGTGATGCTTTCCCCAAGTGCCGGGACTTTGACTTCGATGCCCATTCTTTCCCTCAAGCGTTCGCGGTGCCGGCGTGCCGGACGGTATCGACGGCGGCGTCTTCAGCGGCCGGAGCGGCCGCCCTGTTGCCGAGCGCGGCAGCGATCAGCGCGGTTTGTTCAGCGACGTGGCGCTTGGCAAGCCCGGTGGCCGGCGAGGCCGAGGCCGGACGCCCGGCATAGACCGGACGGAAGCTCTTGCCGGCGGCGCGCAGGCATTCCTCAAGGTAAGGCTCGACGAAGAACCAGCTGCCGTTGTTGCGCGGCTCTTCCTGGCACCAGACCAGTTCGGTCAGCTCCGGCATGGCGGCGAGGCGCTTGACCAGGGGCTCGGCCGGGAAGGGATAAAGCTGCTCGACGCGCAGGATCTCGGTGTCGCCGGCGCCGGCCTCGTCGCGGGCTTCCATCAGTTCGTAGGCGACCTTGCCCGAGCAGAGGACGACGCGGCGGGTCTTGCCCTGCGAGGGAGGGTTGAGGTCCGACAGGATGCGCTTGAAGTGGCTTTCGCCCGCAAAGTCGGGGAGCGCCGACACGGCCGACTTGTGGCGCAGCAGCGACTTGGGCGTCATCACGACCAGCGGCTTGCGGAAATCACGCAGCAGCTGGCGGCGCAGCAGGTGGAAGTAATTGGCCGGGGTGGTGACGTTGGCGACCTGGATATTGTCTTCGGCGCACAGCTGCAGGTAGCGCTCGAGCCGGGCGGAGGAATGCTCCGGCCCCTGCCCTTCGAAGCCGTGCGGAAGCAGCATGACGAGGCCGCTGGCGCGCAGCCACTTGGCTTCGCCGCTGGCGATGAACTGGTCGACGATCACCTGCGCGCCGTTGGCGAAGTCACCGAACTGCGCTTCCCACAGCACCAGGGTGCGCGGGTCGGCGAGGCTGTAGCCATATTCAAAGCCGAGCACGCCGAATTCGGACAGCGGGCTGTCGCGGACCTCGAAGCGGCCGCCCTCGATGGTCGTCAGGGGGACGAACTTGTGGCCGTCCTTCTGATCGGTCCACACGGCGTGACGCTGGCTGAAGGTGCCGCGGCCGCTGTCCTGGCCCGACAGGCGGACGTTGTGCCCTTCGGCGATGAGGGTGCCGAAGGCGAGCGCTTCGGCGGTGGCCCAGTCGAAGCCGGCGCCGGAATCGAACATCGCCTTCTTGGCATCGAGGATGCGGCCGAGGGTCTTGTGGATGGTGAGGTCCTGCGGGACCCGGGTCAGCGTGTCGCCGACCTTGCGCAGTTCGTCCTCGCTGACCGCCGTCCCGGTGTTGCGGCGGCCCTCGACCGGCTCGGCCGGACGCTTGAGGCCCGCCCAGCGGCCTTCGAACCAGTCGGCCTTGTTGGGAAGGTAGGAAACGCCGGCTTCGAACTCTTCCTCGAGGTGGGCGATGAAGGCGCCGGTGCGCGCGTCGATCCAGGCCTGGTCGACCACGCCCTCGGCCACCAGGCGGTCGCCGTAGAGCTTGCTGACCGGCGGATGCTGGCGGATCTCGTCGTACATGAGCGGCTGGGTGAAGCTCGGCTCGTCGCCCTCATTGTGGCCGAAGCGGCGGTAGCACCACATGTCGATCACGATGTCGCGGTTGAACTGCTGGCGGAATTCGGTCGCCAGCTTGCAGGCGAAGGTGACGGCCTCGGGGTCGTCGCCGTTGACGTGGAGGATCGGCGCCTGGATGCCCTTGGCGACATCGCTCGGATAGGGCGAGCTACGCGCGAACTGCGGCGAGGTGGTGAAGCCCACCTGGTTGTTGATGACGAAGTGGATGCAGCCGCCGATGCCGTAACCCGGAAGGCCGGAGAAGCTGAGGCATTCCCACACGATGCCCTGGCCCGCAAAGGCCGCGTCGCCGTGGAGCAGGATCGGCAGGACCTTGTCGCCCTCAACGTCGCCCTTGATTACCTGCACCGCGCGGGCCTTGCCCAGCACGACCGGGTTGACCGCCTCGAGGTGCGACGGATTGGCCTGCAGCGAGAGGTGAACGCGCGTGCCGTCGAACTCACGGTCGGACGAGGTGCCGAGGTGGTATTTGACGTCGCCCGACCCACCGACGTCCGACGGGTTGGCGCTGCCGCCCGCGAACTCGTTGAAGATGGCGCGGTAGGGCTTGCCCATGACGTTGGCGAGCACGTTGAGGCGGCCGCGGTGGGCCATGCCGACGACGATCTCCTCGACCCCGGCCTGGCCGCCATATTTGATGACCGCTTCCAATGCCGGGATCATGCTTTCGCCGCCGTCGAGACCGAAGCGCTTGGTCCCGACATACTTCTTGGCGAGGAATTTCTCCCACTGCTCGCCGTGGATCACCTTCTCGAGGATCGCCTGCTTGCCCTCGGCGGTGAAGTTCACGCCCTTGTCGCGGCCTTCCATCCGTTCCTGGAGAAAGCGGCGCTCCCCAAGATCGTTGATGTGCATGTATTCGAGGCCGATCTTGCCGCAGTAATTGGCGCGCAGGATGGCGACGATTTCGCGGACGGTGGCGGTCTCGAGCCCGAGGTTGCCGCCGATGAAGATCGGACGGTCGAGGTCGGCGGCGGTGAAGCCGTGATATTCGGGGGTGAGATCGGCCGGCAGCTCAAGCTTGGACAGGCCGAGCGGGTCGAGGTCGGCGGCAAGATGCCCGCGCACCCGGTAGGTGCGGATCAGCATCATCGCGCGGATCGAATCCTCGGCGGCGCGGCGGACGTCGGCGTCGGACGCACCGGTCGCGGCGGCGTTATCCTTGGCCTTGGCCGCAACCTGATCGATGGTCGCCTCGGTCGGATCGAGCCCGAGGTTGACGGCGTCCAGCTCCGCCACCGGCCAGTTCGGCCGCTGCCAGCTTGGTCCTTGCTCGATCTCGTATCCGTCGCTCATCAGTCCCTCTTGTTCCCCGGCGCAGGCCGGGGCCCAGGCTCGGCGTCAGCCGAGAACAATGTAGGCCAGAGATCGCGCCATTCGAGGTTGTCCCCCTCGATTCGCTTGATCTTCCACGCCCGCTTCCACTCCTTCATCTGCAGCTCACGGTGCCGCGCCTGCTGCAGATCATCGAATGCTTCGTACCAGACAAGGTCCTTGCATCCGTGCTCCCGGGTGAAGCCAGCGACAAGGCCGTTGCGGTGCTCATAGACCCGCTTCGCCAAATCACTGGTCACGCCCAGATAGATCGTACCGTTCTTACCGGACGCCATGATGTAGACGTATCCGGCCTTCAACTCTTGTCCTCCGCAGCGCCTGGCGGCGCTCCTGGGCCCCGGCCTTCGCCGGGGTGCATAGGCGTTTAGGCGTTCAGCAATTCCTTCAGCGTGCGGCCAAGCTCAGATGGGCTCGGCGAGACGCGGATTCCAGCGGCTTCCATTGCCGCGATCTTGGATTCCGCATCGCCCTTGCCGCCCGAGACGATCGCCCCGGCGTGGCCCATGCGCCGGCCCGGAGGCGCAGTGCGGCCGGCGATGAAGCCGACGGTGGGCTTGGAACGGCCGCGCTTGGCCTCGTCGGCGAGGAACTGGGCGGCTTCTTCTTCGGCGCTGCCGCCGATTTCGCCGATCATGATGATCGACTTGGTCTCGTCGTCGGCAAGGAACATCTCGAGCATGTCGATGAATTCGGTACCCTTGACCGGATCGCCGCCGATGCCGACCGCGGTGGTCTGGCCGAGGCCCTCGTTCGAGGTCTGGAACACCGCTTCATAGGTGAGCGTGCCCGAGCGCGAGACGACGCCGACGCTGCCCTTCTTGAAAATGTTGCCCGGCATGATGCCGATCTTGCACTCTTCCGGGGTCAGGACGCCGGGGCAGTTCGGCCCGATCAGGCGCGAGGACGAGCCGTCAAGCGCGCGCTTGACCTTGACCATGTCGAGCACCGGAATGCCTTCGGTGATGCAGACGATCAGCGGCACCTTGGCGTCGATCGCCTCGAGGATCGAGTCGGCCGCGAAGGGCGGCGGGACGTAGATGACCGAAGCGTCGGCGCCGGTCCGCGCGACCGCTTCCTCGACCGTGTCGAACACGGGCAGGTCGATGTGGGTGGTGCCGCCCTTGCCCGGGGTCACGCCGCCGACCATCTGGGTCCCGTAGGCGAGCGCCTGCTGGGTGTGGAAGGTGCCGGTCTCACCGGTCATGCCCTGCGTGATGACCTTGGTGTTCTTGTTGACGAGGATGCTCATTTTTTCTCCGGCGAGATTGCCATGACCGCGACACGGACAGCGGGTTTTTCGCTGTTACCGGTCAGTTCCGACTGGATGATGTGGGCGCCATCCGAGAACACGACCTTGAGGCCCTGCTTCTGGATGGGACGGGTGTTCTGGAGGGCGGCAAGGCCATCGACCACGCCCTGATAGTCACGGACCTGCTTGAGGCCGGCCATGACGAAGCAGATGGTGCCGACCTTGCCCCTGGCGGCATCGGTCATGATCGTCGGATTGCCGTTGACCTTGCCGTAGACGCTGAGATTGGTGTCGAGCTCCTTGCCGTTCTGCTTGAAGCTCGCCTTGGACCAGCCCTTGGCGAGGAGCGCCTGTTCCGCAACGCCGCCGACCTGCGCCGCCGCCGCGCAATCCTGCACGGCGGACGTGATCTCGGGCAGGCTGCTGGGCGCGACTTGCGCCTGCGCAGCACTCGCGCCCAGAACCAGCAAAGCGGCGGCGAGGCGCGCCTCAGGCAAGGCTGGGGTCGATCTGCTTGCAGGCGTCGAGCAGTTCCTTGACCGCATCGACGCTGACCTTGAGGTTCTGCCTGGCTTCGTCGTCGAGGGCGATCTCGATGATCTCCTCCGCACCGCCGGCGCCGATCATCACCGGAACGCCGACGTAGAGGCCGTCGAGGCCATACTTCCCGTCGACATAGACCGCGCACGGAAGGATCCGCTTCTGGTCGCCGAGATAGGCCTCGGCCATCGCGATCGCGCTGGTCGCCGGGGCGTAATAGGCCGAGCCGGTCTTCAAGAGAGCGACGATCTCGCCGCCGCCGCCGCGGGTGCGCTTAACGATCTCGGCGATCTTTTCCTTGCTCGACTTGCCCATGGTGACGAGGTCGTCGACCGGGATTCCGCTGATCGTGGTGTAGCTGGTCACCGGGACCATCGTGTCGCCGTGCCCGCCGAGCACGAACGCGTTCACGTCCTTGACCGAGACGCCGAATTCATCGGCGAGGAAGTGGGCGAAGCGGGCCGAGTCGAGCACGCCGGCCATGCCGACGACCTTGTTGTGCGGCAGCCCCGAGAATTCGCGCAGCGCCCAGACCATCGCGTCGAGGGGATTGGTGATGCAGATGACGAAGGCGTCGGGCGCGTTGTCGCGGATGCCCTCGCCGACCGCCTTCATCACCTTCAGATTGATGCCGAGGAGGTCGTCGCGGCTCATGCCGGGCTTACGTGCGACACCGGCGGTGACGATGATCACGTCGGCGCCCTTGATGTCGGCATAATCGTTCGAGCCGGTGACCTTGGCGTCGAAGCCCTCGATCGGGCCGCACTGGCTGAGGTCGAGCGCCTTGCCCTGCGGCACGCCCTCGACCACGTCGAACAGGACGATGTCGCCCAGTTCCTTCTGTGCTGCGAGATGGGCAAGGGTGCCGCCGATGTTGCCGGCGCCAATGAGGGCGATCTTCTTGCGGGCCATGAGTCTCCGTCGGGTCTGACTTGGGGGGCCGCCGGAGACGGCCGGGTCGCCCGCGCCTCTAGCCCCATGAGGCGCGAGGGGCAACCGCAAGGGAGGCAATCCGTCCAACAAGCATGAACGGTGTCGTCACGACCGGTTCAGGGCGCGGGGACTAGGACCGGCAACATGAAACAGGCACTTATCCTCGCGGGCGCAGCGCTCGCTTTCGCCGCGGCCCCGGTGGCCGCCAAACCGGGCCACGGTGGTGGTCATGGCAAGCACGGCGGTTACGCCGAGCAGGGCTATGGCGGCCAGTATGGCTATGTTGAAGGCCGCTGCCCGCCGGGCCTTGCGAAGAAGAACAACGGCTGCGTGCCGCCGGGACAGGCCAAGAAGCTGCGGATCGGCCAGCGTTATGCCCAGAGCTATGGCTACGACCGCTACCGCTATAACCAGATCCCCTACGATGTGAGGCAGCAGTACGGCCTCGATCCGTACAACCAATATTATTACGACCAGGGGACGCTCTACGGCGTCGATCCGCGGTCGGGGATCATCGAGCAGATCATCAACGCACTGCTGCGCTGAGACGGAGGGTCGGCGGTCCAAGGCCGCCGGCCCCTCCCCTTTTGACGCGCCTCAGGCCGCGACCTTAAGGATCGGCCGGCCGCGCCGGTCGAGCGCGACGGGCAGGTCGCGTTCGCGCCGTTCCCACTGGAAGCGCTGGGCGTGACTGACCAATTGGCCAGCATCGCCGAGCAGGTTGGCGGCGGCGGCGCTGGTCTGTTCGACCATGGCGGCATTCTGCTGGGTCGAGATGTCCATCTGTCGCATGGCGGCGGAGATTTCGGCCACCGCCGACGCCTGCGCCCTGGCATCGGCCGAGAGCCGGTCGACCAGCGTCGTGACGGTCACAACATCGTCGACGATCTGTGAGAATTGCACTTCCACCTCGCTGACCCCTTCGACCGCCAGCGCGATGCGCCCGGTGGTGGCGGTGAGCTGCTCGCGGGCATTGCGGGCTTCGGCTTCGGCGCGGGCGGCAAGCTGCGAGACGAGGTCGGCGACAACGGCGAACCCCTTGCCCACCTCGCCGGCGTGACCGGCCTCCACCGCGGCGTTCATGGCAAGGACGCGGGTCTGGAAGGCGATCTTGTCGAGCGCTTCCATCACCCCGTCGACGCTTGCCGCCGCGTCGCGGACTTCGGCCATGACGGTGGCCGCCGACTGGGCCTTGGCAAGCCCGCACTCAACCGCGGCCCTGGCGCGTTCGGCCGAGGTCGCCGTGCTGAGCGCCGCGTCACGGGTCGAGGAAATCCGTCCGTCGACATCGACCAGCGCGGCGCTGGTCTGCTCGATCGAGGCGGCGTTGGACTGGGTGCGGGCCGACAGGTCGGCCGAGGCCGCGGCGATCTCGCCAGCCGCCAGCTGGATCGAACCCGACCGGGTAACGACTTCCTGGATCATCGAGCGCAATGATTCGATCGCGCCGTTCATGATCTCGCCAAGCTTGCTGTAGTCGCCCTGGAAATCCTGTTCGAGCACGCGGCGAAGGTCGCCCTGCGCGACGCGGCGGAGGATGTCGGCGAGCGTGTCGACCATGGCCGCCTTTTCCGCGGCGTCGCTGCGTTCCAGCTCCTGCTGCCTGACGACGGCATCGCGGAAGAAGACGAAGCCCTTGGCCAGCTGGCCGAGTTCGTCCGTCCGGTCCCGGTGAGGGATTTCCTGCTGGTCGCCGCGGGACAGCGCGAGCGTCGTGTCCGCCAGCTCGTTCAGCGGCTTCACCACGCGGCGGTTGAGGAGCAAGGCGAAGAACAGGGTGCCGCCGATCAGCAGAAGGCCGAGCAGGGTCAGCGTCGCGGCGTTGGTCCACAGCGCGCTGTCGGCTGCCGAGAGCATGTCATTCTTGTGCTGTTCGGCCGCGCGGACGAGCTGGTCGACCCCCGCGCGATGGCGCTGGAAGGCTTCGTTCACCTGCTGGAGGGCGACGTCGGCAGCGGCACGGTCGCCGCGGCGAACGGCCGGGACCAACTGGCCGTCGACGATCTTCCAGAAGTCATCGCCCGGCTTCACCACCGAGCCGCGCAGCAGGTCGGCCATGGTCGGCGTCAGCCGGTCCTCCATCCAGAAGGCCTGGCGGGTCCGGAAGTCCTCGCGCAGCCGGGCGAGCCTGGCGATGCGCTGCTCTCCGCCCGCCGGATCGCTGGCAAGGCGGGTCGCCTCGAGCATCGCTTCGACCAAAAACAGCGGCGGCGGCAGGATGTCGGCCTGGAGATCGCTGGCGTTCTGCAACTGGTGGTGGTTGGGTCCGCCGACGCGGATCGAATTGATGCCGAAGGCGAAGACCAGCGCGGTCGCAAGCAGCGACACCATCGCCACCATTGCGGCAAGGTGGATCAAGCGCTTGATGGTCATCGCGGCACGTCTCTCGTGGAGGAAGGGCTAGCTTTGTGTTTAGAGGGGAAAGCGGGTGGGCGGGCGCCAGGCGGCGATGTTCTCCCTGCTCCCCGCCGCACCGCCACAAAGTCAGGTGGCCCGGAGCGCCGCGTCTGCCTAGGCGTCGATCCCGACCCTGAGACAGGAGTTTGCATGCGTCCTTTCCTTCTTCTCGCCAGCGCTGCCAGCCTGGCGCTCGCAGCCTCTCCTGCCGAGGCCAGCAAGGCGGGATGGAACCGGGCGAGCAACATCAGCCGGACGATCGTGGTCGGCGCCAGTCTTGCGGTGCCAGCGTTTCAGCAGGACTGGCGCGGGCTTGGCGGGACCGGGCTTGCGCTGGGGCTGACCGCGGCCACCACGCAGGGCCTGAAGTGGGCGATCCCCGAGACGAGGCCCGACCGCAGCGACAACCAGAGTTTCCCGTCCGGCCACACCTCGATCAGCTTCGCGGCGGCGGCCAGCCTGCACAAAAGGTACGGCTGGCAGGCAGGGCTTCCCGCCTATGCGATCGCAGGCTTCACCGGCCTCGCGCGGGTCGAGGCCGACAAGCATTACACCCATGATGTTCTGGCAGGGGCGGTGCTGGGCACGGCGGCGGGCTGGTTGCTCAACAGCCGCAAGGACGCGTCGGTCGAATGTCTGCCGTGGACCGCGCATCACGGCGCGGGGCTGAGCATGACCAGCCGCTTCTAGGCGGCGCCATGCCCCTGCGCGAGATAATCGGCGCTGCGCATTTCCTCGAGCCGGCTGACCGTGCGCTGGAATTCAAAGGCGCCGGAGCCGGCCGGGTAGAGCGCTGAAGGCTCGGCATCGGCGGCGGCGAGAAGCTTGACCCGGTGTTCGTAGAGGGCATCGACAAGGGTGACGAAGCGGGCGGCCTCGTTGCGCTTTTCAGGGCCCATGACCGGGATGCCGACGAGGATGACGGTGTGGAAGCGCTGCGCGAGCGCGAGATAGTCGGCGGCGCCGCGCGCTTCGCCGCACAGGCGCTTGAACGAGAAGACCGCCACGCCCTTGAGGCTCTTGGGCACGTGAAGGGTGCGCCCGCCGGGCAGCGCAAGCTCTTCGGTGGGGACGTTGGCGCGATCCTCGACCGGATAGTCGGTGAGCTGGAAGAAGGCGCGCGAAAGCGCTTCGGTCGCGGCAGGGCCGTTGGGCACGTGCCAGGTTTCGACCCCGTGCAGGCGGTCGAGGCGATAGTCGGTCGGGCCGTTCAGCGGGATGACTTCGAGCCTGTCCTCGAGGAGATGGATGAAGGGGAGGAACAGCTCCCGGTTGAGGCCGTCCTTGTAGAGGTCGGAGGGGGCGCGGTTCGAGGTGGTGACCACCGCCACGCCTTCCTCAAGCAACGCCGTGAACAGGCGCGAGAGAATCATCGCGTCAGCGGGGTTATTGACCACCATTTCGTCGAAGCAGAGCAGCAGGCTTTCGGACGCGATCGCTTCGGCCAGCGCGGGGATCGGGTCGCCATGACCGCGCGCCCGCTCGGAGCGGAGCCGCTCGTGCACTTCGAGCATGAAGGCGTGGAAGTGGACGCGGCGCTTGGGAGTGACGGCGATATGGTCGAAGGCAAGGTCCATCAGCATCGACTTGCCGCGCCCGACCCCGCCCCACAGGTAGATGCCGCAGACATCGCGGCGGCGTCCGAGCAGGCGGGCGAAGAAGCCGCGGCGAAGGCTGAGTTCCTGGCCCAGCCGGTCGAGCGCGGCGGCGGCGCGGGCCTGGTCGGGGTCGGCCTTCAGTTCGCCCGCGGCGAGCAGGCGGTCGTAGGCAGCGGCGACGGGACCGCCTGGCCCGTGCGGTGTCATTGCAAGCCGCGGGCGAAGCAATCGAGCGCGGCAAGTGGATTGCCTCGCTCCGCTCGCAATGACGAAGGAAAAGTCTTCACGTGACGTCGCGGAGCTTCTTCAGCGTGCCCGAGAAGCTGTAGCAAGGCTCACCGTCCTGGCGCACCACGCCTTGGAGGAAGGCGAGGCTGCGGGTCTGGCGGACGAGTTCGACGTGCGCGTCGAGCGGCTTGCCCGCCTCGCCACGCCCCATGAACTTGGTGGTGAGGTCGAGCGTCACATAATGCGCCCGGCGCATGCCCGCGCAGCGCCCGCCGCCGAACAGCGCCATGTCGATGAAGCTCATCACCATGCCGCCATGCAGCGAACCCCCAAGGTTGAGGTGGCGCTGTTCCGGAAACATGCGGACCACCGCCCGGCCTGGGCCGTCGGGCCGGAAGATCATCTTGCCGGTCTGTGCCGCGAAACTGTCGGCGGGCAGGTCGATCCAGCTGTACCAACCGGGATGGTCGGGATCCTCCCGCGCGCCGGACGGGCGGTTATCGATGTCTTCAGGTGCGTCCATGCGGGCGGCTTCTAGGAAGCTCCCCATCGCGCAGCAATGGGGATGCCCTACCTTAGGCCGCGCGCTCGGCGATCAGCTTCTTGGTTTCCGCGATCGCCTTGGCCGGGTTCAGCCCCTTGGGGCAGACGTTGGCGCAGTTCATGATGGTGTGGCAGCGATAGAGCCGGAACGGGTCCTCGAGCTGGTCGAGCCGCTCGCCGGTCATCTCGTCGCGGCTGTCGGCCAGCCAGCGATAAGCCTGGAGAAGGATCGCGGGCCCAAGGAAACGGTCGCCGTTCCACCAGTAGCTCGGGCACGAGGTCGAGCAGCAGAAGCAGAGGATGCATTCGTACAGGCCGTTGAGCTGTTCGCGATCCTCGGGCGACTGGAACCGCTCCTTGCCGCTCGGCGCCGGGCTGGCGCTCTTCAGCCACGGTTCGATCGAGGCATATTGGGCGTAAAGGTGCGAGAAGTCGGGGACGAGGTCCTTGATCACGTCGCAGTGCGGCAGCGGGGTGATCCTGAGGTCGCCCTTCACATCCTCGATCGCGGTGGTGCAGGCGAGGCCGTTCTTGCCGTCCATATTCATCGAACAGGAGCCGCAGATGCCTTCGCGGCAGGAGCGGCGGAAGGTCAGCGTCGGATCGAGCTCGTTCTTGATCTTGATCAGCGCGTCGAGGACCATCGGCCCGCACTCGTCGAGGTTCACCTCGTAGGTGTCGTAGCGCGGATTCTCGCCCGTGTCGGGATCGTAGCGGTAGACCTTGAACGATTTGACCCGGTTGGCGCCGGCCTCGGCCTTGTAGTGGCGCGGCTTGCCAGTGATCTTGCTGTTGGCGGGAAGCGTGAACTCGGCCATTTCAATCCTCTAACGTTGCCCGCGAGATAGGAGGGGAATGGCGCAAAGGCCAGCCCTTCCGAGGGCGGTATTCAGCCCGCCTGCGCCGCCTTGAGCACCTCGGCGGCATGGCTTGGGACCTTGACCTTGCGCCAGGCCTTGAGAACCGTGCCGTCGGCGCCGATGAGAAAGGTCGCGCGCTCCATCCCCATATATTTGCGGCCGTACATGCTCTTCTCGACCCAGGTGCCGAAGGCTTCGCTGAGCGGGCCCTCGTCGACCGCGAGCGGGACCTTGAGGTCGTATTTGGCGATGAACTTGTCGTGGCTCTTGGCGCTGTCGCGGGAGACGCCGACGACACGGGTGCCGGCGGCGGCGAAATCGTCGGCGAGCGCGGTGAAGTCCTGCGCCTCACGGGTGCAGCCCGAGGTGTCGTCCTTTGGATAGAAATAGAGCACCAGCTTGCCGCCTGGTGCAGCAAGATCGATGCTGTCGCCGCTGGTGGTCGCCAGGTGAAGCGCTGGTGCGCGGCTGCCTTCGTCGATCATGCGGATCCCTCCCGTACCTGTTGCCAGCGGCGGGCATTGCGGGCCCGCGCCTCGTTCATGGCGTCCACAAGCGCATCCCAGCTCGTCTGTCCACACAGGCTTGCGACGAGGGCGCGGCTGGGATCGGACAGGGTGACGGCGCCCGGCGCGACGAGCCGCATGACGAGGAGGAATGCGCTGAGCAGCCGGAGGTCGGCATCGGCGCCGGAATCGATCAGCCCGGCCTCCGCGAGATCGGCGATCGCGACCTCGAGCCGCGGGTCGAGGCCGATGCCGCTGGTCAGCTGGAGCGTGTGGACGGCGAATTCGAGGTCGACCAGGCCGCCTGATCCAAGCTTGACGTCGAGCGGGCCGACCGCCGGCTTGTGGCGCGCCATATCGGTGCGCATGGCCGAAGCGTCGGCGCGGACCTTCTGCGGGTCGCGCGGGGACGACAGGATGGCGCGGATCAGTCGGGCAACCCGGGCCTGGAATGCCGGGGGGCCGGACAGCGGGCGCGCGCGGCACAGGGCGAGGTGCTCCCACGTCCAGGCATCGCTGCGCTGGTAGGCGTCGAAGGCGGCGAGGCTGACCGCAAGCATGCCCTGTTCGCCCTGCGGGCGGAGGCGGGTGTCGACGTCGTAGAGTGGGCCGGCGGCGGTCTGGACCGAAAGACCCGAGACGATGCGACTGGCGAGGCGATTGAAATAGTCGGTCGCCGCGAGCGGGCGGGCGCCATCCGAACGCGCGCCATCGGGAGCGTCGAACAGGAAGATGAGGTCGAGGTCGCTGGCGTGGGTCAGTGCCCGCCCCCCGAAGCGGCCGAGCGCGACGACGGCGAATTCTCCGCCCGGAACGCGGCCGTGGGTGGCGGCGAAATTCTCCTCGACCCGCGCGGCGATGACGCGGACCGTCGCCTCGGCCAGCGCGCTATAGCTTTCGGCCATCGCCACGGGGTCGCGGGTGGCGGTGATGGTCTGGACCCCCAGCGCGAAGCGGCGTTCCCCGACCAGCCGGCGCATGCGGTCGAGGGCCGCGTCGAGCGGTTCGTTGCCGAGCGCTGCCTGGAAGCGATCGGTCAGGACCTCGACGCCCGGAAGCTCGACCAGGCTGCTTTCGTCGATCAGGCCATCGAGCAGGGTCGGGTGGCGGGCAAGCTGGTCGGCGAGCGCGGGAGCCTGGGCAAGGACGAGGGCGAGGATGTCGGCAAGCTGCGGGCGCGCTTCGAGCAGGCGGAAGAAGTTCAGCCCGCTCGACAGGCGGTCGATGACGTCGCTGAGGCGGTTGAGGGCGTGGAATGGGTCGGGCGCGGCGGCGATGCGGGGAAGCAGCGTTGGCAGCATGGCTTCAAAGGCGTCACGCGCGGCGGTGGAGCGAAGCGCGCGCGACTTGCCGGTGCGCCATCCGGCGATGCGGCGTGCCGGCTCCTCGGGGCTTTTCCAGCCCATCGCCGTCAATTCCTGCATCAGCAGGTCGGGGTCGCTGGAGAGACGGCGGTCGCGGGCGCGGACAAGTCCGTCGAAGGACCGCCCGACCGCCTCGACATGGGGACGGAGGCTGTCGAGCAGCGCATCGGCATCGGCATGGCCGCCAAGCCTGGCGACGGCTTCGAGCCCGTCCCCGGTCGGCAGGCGGTGCTCCTGGCGATCATCGATCATCTGCACCCGGTGCTCGGCGGTTCGCAGCGCGCGATAGGCGGCGGCGATGGCGGCGCTTTCGGCAGGGTCGAGGTGACCGGAATCGGCAAGCACGCTCAGCGCGTCGAGGGTCGCGGGACTGCGGAGGGCCGGTTCGCGGCCGCCGTGGACGAGCTGCTGGACCTGCGTGAAGAACTCCGCCTCACGGATTCCGCCGCGGCCGCGCTTCAGGTCATAGCCGGGGCCGAAGGATTGGCCTTGCGCATAATGGTCGCGGATCCGCAGCGAGATGTCGCGGATCTCGTCGATCGCGCCGAAATCGAGCGCGCGCCGCCACACGAAGGGGCGAATTTCCTGGAGAAAGCGGGTGCCGAGTTCAATGTCGCCGGAACAGGCGCGGGCGCGGATGAAGGCGGCGCGTTCCCACGGCAGGGCCTGGCTTTCGTAATAGGAAATGGCCGCGCCGACGGGGAGGACGATCGGGGTGACTTCCGGCGAGGGGCGCAGGCGGAGGTCCACCCGCGCGACATAGCCGTCGGCGGTGCGTTCCTGGAGCAATTCGACCAGGCGGCGGCCGAGCCGTGCCGCGGCGGCCCCCGGCTCGTCACGCGCCCGGCGCGGCAGGGTGTCGGGGTCGAACAGCAGGATGAGGTCGACATCCGAGCTGTAGTTGAGCTCGCGGCTGCCGAGCTTGCCGAGCGCGAGGACGGCAAGGCCGGCGACCGGCTGGCCTGGCGTACGCTCGTCGATCGCCTGGGCCAGCGCGGCATGGATGGCACCGTCGGCAAAGTCGGACAAAGCGGCGGTCACCGCTTCGAGCGGGAGTTCGCCCGACAGGTCGCCCAGCGCCGTGGCGAGGGCGAGCCGCTGCCGGGCAAGGCGGAGGCAGGTCGCCACGGGGGCGGCCGGATCGTCGCTGGCGGTGGACAGGGCGAGCGCTGCTTCGCTTCCTGAAGCCTCGAACATCCCCGCGATATCGGGGTGGCGTTCGATCAGGCCGCGCAGGAACGGGGAAAAGGTCCGGGCCCGTCCCAGCACCTCGCCGCGCGTGGCAGAAATGTTACCGTTCATCGAAGACCCCGGGATAAGGGCCATGTGCCGAGAAACGAAAGGCAAGCTGCTGCGTTGGGAGGGGAAATGGAATCGTCCTCTGTCTTGAAGGCGGCGGCGGTAGAATCGAAAGCCCACATGGATCGACGCATCATCCGGGTCGAGCTACCGCCTGCACATGCCGGTGTCACCGCTGCCCTGCGACGTGCCTTTTCGGCCGTGCCGCAGGGTGGAGAGGACCGCCAGTTCGACGAGCTTCTGGCGCGTCTTGGGTAATACCCTTGCCGGCGAAGGCCGGAAAATATCCTGAATTAGACTGAAAACGAAAAAGACGAGGCAATCCACGGTCAGTGACCTGTGGATTGCCTCGTCCTTTTTGGAACTGGGTGGTTATCGGGCCTAGCCCCGGTGTCCGGCCAGTTCGTCCACTTCGCCCATGATCTGCGCGAGGGCCGACGTGTCGGGATCGGTCTTGTGCTGACGCCGGCTCGGCAGCTTGCCGCCGGACAGGAGCTGTTCGAGCGCAACGCGGCCACGGGCCACGCGGCTCTTGATGGTGCCAACCGCGCAGCCGCAGATTTCGGCCGCTTCCTCATAGGCGAAACCACCCGCTCCGACCAGGATGAGGGCTTCGCGCTGGGGCTGGGGCAAGTGCATCAGCGCGCGCTGCATGTCGCCGAGTTCGACGTGGCGATCCTGGCTGGCAGGGGCGGCGAGCAGCTTGGAGGCGGTGATCTCGTCCCATTCGCCCTTGAAGCGGGCACGCCGCATCTGGCTGAGGAAGAGGTTGCGCAGGATGATGAAGGTCCACGCCCGCATGTTGGTTCCGGCCTGGAAGCGCTTGCGCGCGGCCCATGCCTTGAGGAGCGTTTCCTGCACCAGATCGTCGGCAAGGTCGCGGCTGCCCGAAAGCGAGCGACCGAAGGCGCGAAGATGCGGAATGACCTGGGCGAGCTGCTGCTTGAACTCCGGATCGGACAGCGGGATGGGTTCCGCGCGGGCGGCCTCGGCCGGCTGATTGTCCAGATCGTCGCTCACGTATCCCCGCCCACTTTCATACTTGCCGCTCGCGCTGTCAGCGCTCGTCATGACTGCGCAGTCCAAATCAGGACGCAACGAAATAGATGATCGCGAACGCCAGAATGACAAGACCCAGGCCGCCGAACAGGGCTACCCGCGCGACGCCCGGAGTGGTGCCCGCACGGGCTTCGGTACCGGTCAGATGATCCGGATGATTGCGATCCATGAGGTACTGGCACTCCAAATTATTTGAAGCGCCAACGCAACGATGGGAACCGGGGTTCCCAATCAGGGCCGCTTAACCTGCGGGAACCGTCGCTGCGTCGAAGAACAATGCCTGGGCGATCGCCGCCTTCACCGTCGCCCGCTGGAACGGCTTGGTGATGAGGAAGGTCGGTTCCGGACGGGTGCCGGTAAGCAGGCGTTCCGGGAAGGCGGTGATGAAGATCACAGGGACCGAGAATTCCGCAAGAATGTCGCGAACCGCGTCGATTCCGCTGGAATCGTCGGCAAGCTGGATGTCGGCGAGCACTAGGCCCGGCGGGTGGGCGCGGGCCTGCGCCACCGCCTCGTCGCGGGTGACGGCGACGCCGGTGACGCTGTGGCCAAGGTCGCGAACGATGGTTTCGATGTCCATCGCGATGATCGGCTCGTCCTCGATGATGAGAACATCGGCGAGGGTCTGGCGCTCGATTTCTCCCAAGGCTTCCTGGACGAGGTTGTCGACCTCGTTCGGTTCGGCCCCGATGAGGTAGCCGGCGTCGGCCGCGGAGAAGCCTTCAAGCGCGGTCAGCAGCAGCGCCTGGCGCGACAGCGGGGTGATGCGGCTGAGGCGGGCCTGCGCGATCGCCTCGGGATTGCCGAGGCTGCCGCCGTCATGGCCGCCTTCCTCGATGTTGGCGGTCGACCAGATGGCGTGAAACGTCTTGTACAGGCCGAGCCGCGGCTCGACCTCGCGCGGGAAGCTGTCGGGAGCAGCAACAATGGCTTCCAGCGTCGCACGGACAAAGGCGTCGCCATGGGTCTGACTTCCGGTCAGCGCGCGGGCATACCGCCGCAAAAAGGGCAGATGCGGCGCGAGTTCCTGGCCTAGCGACATGGGTATCTCGTTGCTCCTGTAATCTGATCTGGCCCCCTATTGGGAGCCGATGTATGAAACTGCAACCCTTGCAACCGCTCTGTAACAGGCGCCGCCAAGGGGTGCTTGAATTTCTGTTGAGCAGACGGAACAAACTTCGCGGCTTTTGGTTTCCTGTGCCGGGCAGCCCCCCTGTTGACGGGTCGGCTGCCCGACTTTTAGGGGGCTTGTGGTTCGCCCGTTCACGAGGGACAGGGTCTTGCTGGAAAGTTCGCTACGGCGGGAGGGGATCGAAGGGTTGAGTGCGGACAACAACGATCGTCCCGATGACGAGAAGAGCAAGGGCCGTCGGCCCGCGAAGAATCGCGGGGCTGCCACCGATGACGTCGGCAAGGCCCTGCGCAGTGCCTATGACGAGGCTCTTCGCGAAGACGTCCCAGACGATTTCCTCGACCTGCTGGGCAAGTTGAGCTGACCGAGGCTCGCCTTTCGCCCCGGCACTCCATGATGTCATCCTTCAAGAATTGGTTCCGGCAGCTTCCCACCGCCGGAAAGCTGCTGCTGTTGCTGACTGCGGCGATCCTGCCGCTGGGCCTGGTCCTTGCCGCCACTGCGACAAGCGGGATCGAGCAGGCGAACACCGCCCTTGCAGCCCGCGCCAACGACCAGGGCCGGTTGGCGGTGCGCGCCATCGACAGCCTGATTGCCCGGAACGTCCTGGCGCTTCGAATCGCCTCCAACGGAGCCCTCGATGGCAATGGCGATCCGTGCGAGCGGGTGAGCCGGGCGATGGCCGTGGCGCCAAGCGCGCCGACCTCCTTTCTTCTTTCCGATCCGCTGGGAACGCGCCTGTGCACCCACGGCGAGCCGGACGACGGCGGCCGCCCCACCCTGCTGGTGGCGCCGGGACAGGTGCGGATGTGGCTGGTGCCGGACCGCGGGCGCCTGTTCTACAAAGTCGGCGTGTTCGGCGGCTCGGCGACCGGGTCGATCGACCGTGAGCAGCTAGGCGCGACGCTCAGTGCCGCGCGCGCCGGAACGGCGGGCCTGACGCTGAGTTCGGGCAATGGCGAATTGCAGATCGGCGACCGCAGCGACAAGCCGCAGGTCACCTCCGAAACCGATTTCAGCGTGGTCGAACGGTCGATCGCGGGCGGGCAGATCGCCGTGCGCGTGCCGGTGCCGACCGAGCATATCGCGTCGAGCGATCGCCTGATGATCCTGCTGCCCCTGCTGATGTGGATCGTCGCCGCGGTGCTAAGCTGGCTGGTGGTGCGCACCTTCCTGCTGATGCCGTTGCGGCGGATCAGCCAGACGATCGCCGCACATGAACCCGGGCAGGGCCCGCTGCAGCTTCCGCCGCGCCTCGGCTCGGCGGTCGAGATCCAGGAGCTTGGCGCGTCCTTCTCCCGTGCGGTGGAGCGCATCGAGCGGAGCGAAAAGGACATGGGCGAGGCCTTGGAAGGGCAGCGCAAGCTGGTCCGCGAGGTCCATCACCGGGTCAAGAACAACCTGCAGGTGGTCGCTTCCCTGCTCAACATCCATCGCCGCAGCGCCAAGTCCGACGATGCCAAGAATGCCTATTCGTCGATCGGGAGGCGGGTCGACGCGCTCGCGGTCGTTCATCGCAACCATTATGCCGAGCTGGAAGAAAACCGTGGGATCGCGCTTCGCCCGCTGATCAGCGAGCTTGCCTCCAACCTGCGCGGAAGCGCGCCCGACAATGCGGCGCGGATCGACATCAGCCTCGATCTTGAAAGCCTGAACACGACGCAGGACGTGGCGGTCGCGACGGCTTTCCTGACCACCGAAGTGGTCGAGCATGCGATGCTGAGCCGGCCCGATGCGCCGGTCGTCCTGACGCTGCGCCGGACGGGCGAGCTTACCGCAAGGTTCACGCTTGCTACCGGAGCCCTGGCGCCGGAGATCGCCAACCAGGCCGAGCATCAGCAGTTCGAGCGGATCATCACCGGGCTCGCCAAGCAGCTGCGATCGGTGCTCGAGAAGACCGACGAACATTACAGCGTCGTTCTGCCGGTGTTCCCGCCGCGGACCTATTCCTGAGGCCGCCGCGGGTGGGTTTCGAAGAAAATTCGTCCCCCCAAAATAATTTCACGATGCGACGGAACCCGGGCCCGGGAGCTCCGTTTTATTCTTCGGATAGTGACCTTTTGCCCCCCCGCTCTCGCTATCCGCTTACACGGGCCCGAAGTCGTCAACCCTCCCCCCCCCGGTGACGATTTCGGGCCCGAATTGCGTCCGGGGCCTGGGCATTATCAGACATTGCCGGCAAGTTCGCTGGTCGCCTTCGCGGGCGGTCAGGTGGGAGAGGCTTCGCCCTTATTCTTCGCGGCGCGCCAGTTGGTCAGGCGGATGGCGATGATCGAGCTTTCGTAGAGCAGCCACAGCGGCACCGCGAGCATGAGCTGGCTGACCGCGTCGGGCGGGGTCAGGACCGCCGCAATCGCCACCGCGCCGACGATGGCATAGCGCCGCTTGGCGGCAAGTTGGGCGCCGGTGACGATCCCCGCCCGTTCCAGCAGCATGAGCAGGATCGGCAGCAGGAAGGCGACCCCGAAGCCGAACAGGAAGCGGGTCACGAAGGAAAGGTAATTGCCGACCGCGGGCAAGGCTTCCTGGTTGATGCCGCCGATGTCGCCCTGGAACCCGAGCAGGAAGTGCAGCGCCCACGGCATTGCAAGGAAATAGGCAAAGGAAGCGCCGGCGCCGAAGAACAAGGGGGTCATCAGGAGGAAGGGCAGGACCGCCCTCTTTTCCTTGGCGTAAAGTCCCGGCGCGACGAAGCGCCAGATCTGGGTCGCGATCACCGGGAAACAAATCATGAGCGCGGCAAACAGCGCCACCTTCACCTGCACCCAGAAGGCTTCGAACACGTCGGTATAGATGACGCGCGACTGGCCGGCGTCCTTGAGCGGCTGGACCAGCACCGAAAAGATCGGCCGCGCAAAGGCGTAGGAGATGAAGAAGGCCACCACGAGGACGGCGATGCAGATGAGCAGGCGCTTCCTCAGTTCGACAAGATGGTCGAACAAGGGCGCCTTGGTATCGTCGAGGTCCCTCACGGCAGGTCGCGCTTATGGTGTTCGGGCTCGGGAAGCGGAAGCGGCGGCTCTTCTTCGGTGGCGGCGGCTTCGGGGAGCAATAGGGGTTCAGCCTCCCCTGCCCCGCTCGCGACCGGCGGGGCACCCGTGCCGGCGGGATCGCCAGCATAAGGGACCGCGATCGGATGCTCGCGCATGATGCGCTCATTCTCCTCGCGCCAGCGCTTCTCCATTTCCTCGAGCTCCGCCTCGCGCATCATGTTCTCGATGCCCGCGGTGAAGTGGCGCGAGTAAGCGCGGGCGCGGCCGACCCAGCGGCCGACCGTCCGCATCGCCGTCGGCAGCTCTTTGGGTCCGATGAACACCAGGGCCGCGAGCGCGACGATCAGCAATTCCGTCGAATCGACGCCGAACATGCGGCGGGAGGATCAGCGCGCGGTAGGGTCGGACGGCGGCGGCGGCGGCGCGACGGGGTCCGCGGCGCGGGGGTTCGGCGTGACGTCGATCGGCCGGTCGTGCGAGCCGAGGCGGCGCTGCTCCTCGGCCTTGCGGCGCTGTTCGTCCTCGTCGTCGGCCATGCCCTGCTTGAAGCTCTTCAATCCCTTGGCGACGTCGCCCATCATCGAGGAAAAGCGGTTGCCGCCGAACAGGAGCAGGATGAACAGCCCAACGATGAGCCAGTGAATGAGGCTGAAACCGCCCATGAGAACCAAAACTCCTTTGCCTTGGCGGGCTATCTAGTCCTCTTCGCCGCCGCTTTCCAGTTGCAGCAGGGGGCTGCCCGGATCGGGCGGGTCGAGCAGGCCGGCGGCGCGCAGATCGTCGATGCCGGGAAGATCGCGGCGACTGGCCAGGCCGAAGTGCGTGAGGAAGTCGGCGGTCGTGGCATAGAGCAAGGGGCGACCGGGCCCGTCGCGGCGGCCAGCGGGGCGGATCCAGCCCGCTTCCATCAGGACGTCGAGCGTGCCCTTGCTGGTCTGGACCCCGCGGATCGCCTCGATCTCGGCGCGGCTGACGGGCTCGTGATAGGCGATAATGGCGAGCATCTCGGTCGCGGCGCGGCCAAGCCGGCGCGGCTCCTCGCGGGTGCGGCGGAGGAGATGGGCAAGGTCGGGCGCCGTTTCGAAATGCCAGCGACCGCCGCGCTCGACGAGGTGGATGCCGCGGTCGGCATAAAGGTGCTGGAGCCGATCGAGAGCGGCGGGAACGTCCCCCTCCCCGGCATGGGCTTCGATGTCCTGCGGCCGAAGCGGCTCGGCGGCGGCGAACAGCACCGCCTCGACGGCACGGACGTAGGGATTGTCGTTCACGGCAGCACGCGGCGAAGCTGGAGGGGCGCGAACACGTCGGCCTGGCGCAATTCGACCCGGCCCTGGCGGGCAAGTTCAAGGGCGGCGACGAACGAGGAAGCAAGCGCCGAGCGGGCGCGGTCGGGATCGGGCGTGGCCTCGAGGAAATATTCGAGTTCGGTCCAGTCGAGGGCGGCCCCGATCAGCGCGGAAAGACGCTCGATGGCTTCTTCCAGCGTCACCACGGCGCGCCGGGCGACCACGTGCATGACGGGGGCCGAGCGGGCGCGCACCTGCCCGTAGGCGGCGGCCAGTTCGAACAGCGAGATTTCCCAGCGCGACTTGCGGACCTGACGCAGCCCCTCGGGCGTGCCGCGAGGGAAGACGTCGCGGCCAAGGCGATCGCGCGCCATCAGCCGTGCCCCCGCTTCGCGCATCGCATCGAGCCGTTGCAGGCGGAGCTGGAGCTGGGCGGCGAGTTCCTCGGGGCTCGGGTCCTGCGTCGGGTCCTTGGGCAGGAGGAGGCAGGATTTGAGATAGGCCAGCCATGCCGCCATCACGAGATAGTCGGCGGCAATCTCGAGCCGGAGCGCGCGGGCGTTGCGGAGATAGGAAAGATATTGCTCGACCAGCTTGAGGATCGAAATCTGCTTGAGGTCGACCTTCTGCGCGCGGGCAAGATTGAGCAAGAGGTCGAGCGGCCCCTCCCACGCGCCGAGGTTGAGCTGGAGATTGTCGTCAGGCGGGTCGGCGAACAGCGTCACCGGCGGTCAGACCAAGGCCAGCAGCTCGTCACGGACCGCCACCGCCTCGCCGAAGTCGGGACCTTCCGAGGGGCCCAGCAGCGCCCCGGCCATGGCGCGAGCGAGCCGCCCCTCCGCTTCGGTCGTCATGTCGCCGACGTGGGCCGCCACATCGACCATCTCGTCGAAGCGCCCGCTGCAATGAAGCGTCAGGTCGCAGCCTGCGGCAAGCGCGGCGGCGGAGCGCTGGCCGGCCGAGCCTTGCAGCGCTTCCATGCCGATATCGTCGGTCATCAGCAGGCCGGCAAAGCCGATCCGCTTGCGGATGATCTCTTCGACGATGAAGCGCGACTGGCTGGAGGGGTGGTTCGGATCCCAGGCTTCGAACAGGATGTGAGCGACCATCCCCATCGGTGCTTCGCGCAAGGTCTCGAACGGTTCGAGGTCGCTTTCGAGCTCCGCGGCGGAGGCGGTCACCAGCGGCAGTTCCTTGTGGCTGTCGACGGTGGCGCGGCCGTGGCCGGGCATATGCTTGACCACCCCGACGACACCCGCCGAAGCCAGGCCGTCGAGCACCGCGCGGCCGATCGCGGCGACCTGCATCGGTTCGGTGCCATAGGCCCGGTCGCCGACGATGCGGTCGGCATCGGGCTGGCGCACGTCGAGCATCGGCGCGCAGTTCACGTTGATCCCGTGCGCCGCCAGCATCAGGCCGATCGCACGGCTGTTCATCCGCGCCGCCTCGATCGCCGAGGAGGGCGCCTGGTGGTAAAGCTTTTCAAAGGCGCCGCCGGCCGGAAGCGCGGGCCAGACGGGCGGCCGCATCCGCATCACCCTGCCGCCTTCCTGGTCGATCAGGATCGGCAGGTCCTCGCGGCCGTGGAGGTCTCGAAGCGATGCGGTGAGCGCCTTCAGCTGCTCGGGATCGCCGCAGTTGCGGGCGAACAGGATGTAGCCGGCCGGTTCAGCGTCGAGGAAAAAGGCGCGCTCTTCGGCGGTGAGCGTCAGCCCCGAAAGGCCATAGATGGCTGCCTGCATCGATCAGCGCACCACGAAGCAGGCGTCGCCTGCGGCCTTGAGGAGCTGGCACGCGGCCTTGGCCTCGTCCGGACTTGCGAAGCTGGCGCGGAGCCGCTGGCCCGACTGGTAGGGCACGATGATCTTGCCGGCGCCGGCAACGGACGGGAAGCGGCCCGACAGCGACTTCCACGCCGCATCGGCTTCACGGACCGATCCGTAAAAGCCGAGCTGGACCTGGTTGGGCGCGGCGGGCGCGGCCGGTTCGGGCTTGGCTGCGGCGGCGGCAGATTCTTCGGCAGCGGGCGCGGGTTCGGCCTTGGCCTTTGGCTTGGCGATTGCTTCCTCGGGCACGGCGTTGAGATCGAGCTGGCCGTCGACCTGCTCTCCAGCGCCGGTCGCGAAGGCGGTTTCGCTATCGCCGGCGACGTCGATGCCGCCCGGGTTCTCGGGCTTGATCTTGACCGGATTGGGGTCGGCCCTGATCAGTTCGGGCGGACCGCTGCCTTCATCACTGCTGTTACGCCGGCCGAGACAGTAGAGCGTTCCGGCGACCAGCGCCGCCGCAAGCAGCACCACCAGGACGGCGGCAAGCATCTTGCGGGCCGACAGCGCCGGCGGCTCGTCCTCGTCCTCAACGGGTTCGAGCCACGGCAACGGCTCGTTCGACATCCCACCCCGGCTCGCCATTTCAATATACCACCACGCAAGAATGCCCCGCTCGTTCGAGCTGTTGGCATATGACAACCGACTGGGCTTGCGAAGAGGTGCCGAGCTGGAGGCGGTACATTCGTGTCCGGGGGCCCCCGCCGAGGGCGCCAACATCGACGCTGTTCACCATCTTGGGCTTGGTCGAGAGATAGGGATAGCGGCGGGTGATGCGGCGCCAATTGTCTTCCGCCTGCGCCCGCGTCGGGAAGGCGCCGAGCTGGATGACCCGCCCGGCATAAGGCCGCGGATTGGCGATCGCGACGGGGTTGGGCCCCGTGTCGGGGACTGCGGCGGCGGGTTCGTCGGCAGGGAAGACCGAGCGGCCGGTCGGCGCCTGTTCGCCGGGGACCACGTCCGACTGGCGGACCGCACGACGCGGGGGGCTTCGCATTACAGGGCGAGACACTGAAGGCGCAGTCGCCGACGTGACGGGCGCCGGCTCAGCGACATTGGCCAGGGGTTCCTGCGTGACCGGTTCGGCCGGATCGGAGCGCGTTACCGGAATGGGAATGGATTCTTCGGCCGGAAGTTCGGGCGGTGCGGCTTCTCGCGCTGTCCCGAGCCACCACGCCCCCGCGGCGACCGCGCCGACAAGGAAGAGCAGCAGCAGGTACCAGGGCCACATCGCGCCCGCCCGACGCTTCGGCGCGGCGGCCGCAGGGGCCTGCGGCTCGTCGTGTAGCCAGGGCAGACGCTCGACCGGTGCCGCCATTCCTTACCGCATCTCCTCGGCCGCTTCGACGCCCATCAAGGCCAGTCCGTTCCCGATCACCTGGGCAATTGCGCCGGCCAGCGCGAGGCGTGCGGCGCTCAGTGCCGGTTCGCCCTCGATCAGGAAGCGGCGCGAGGGATCATCGTTGCCGCGGTTCCACAAGGCGTGAAAGGCGGCCGCCAGATCATAGAGGTAGAAGGCGATGCGGTGCGGTTCGTGCGCCAGCGCCGCGGCCTCGACCACCCGCGGATAATGGCTGGCGTGGCGGACGATGGCGAGTTCCTCGGCATCGAGCAGCGCAAGATCGGCCGCGCCGGCTTCAAGGCCCGCTTCGGCGGCCTTGCGCCTCAGGCTCGAGACGCGGGCGTGGGCATATTGGACGTAGAAGACCGGATTGTCCTTCGACGCCTCGACCACCTTGGCGAAATCGAAGTCGAGCATCGTGTCCGGCCGCTTGGTCAGCATGATGAAGCGGACCACGTCCTTGCCGACTTCGCGCACGACATCGGCGAGGGTGACGAAATTGCCGGCCCGCTTGCTCATCTTCACTGGCTCGCCGGCGCGGAGCAACTGCACCATCTGGACCAGCTTGACGTCGAGCACCTCGCGCCCGGCCAGCGCGGCGACGGCGGCCTGGGTGCGCTTGACGGTGCCGCTATGGTCGGCGCCCCAGATGTTGATCAGTTCGTCCGACCGCTCGAGCTTCTGGAGGTGGTAGGCGGTGTCGACGCCGAAATAGGTCCAGCTGCCGTCCGACTTCTTCATCGGGCGGTCCTGGTCGTCGCCGAACTGGGTCGAGCGGAACAGGGTCAGTTCGACCGGCTCCCAATCCTCGGGCGCCTTGCCCTTCGGGGCTTCGAGCACGCCTTCGTAGACGAGGCCCTTGGCGCGCAGCGCTTCGAGCGCGCGGTCGGCGGCGCCCGAAGCGACCACTTCGGCTTCGGACGAGAAGAGGTCGTGGTGGACGCCAAGCAGGGCAAGGTCGTGGCGGATGAGGTCGAGCATCGCGGCGACCGTCTTCTCGCGGTAGAGCACCAGCCATTCGGCCTCGGGCGCGGAGACCATGCGGTCGCCATATTCGGCGGCGAGCAGCGCCCCGACCGGCTTCAGATACTCGCCCGGATAGAGGCCTTCGGGAATGTCGCCGATGTCCTCGCCCAGCGCCTCGCGGTAGCGCAGGTGCGCGGACCGGGCGAGCGTGTCGACCTGGGATCCCGCATCGTTGACGTAATATTCCTTGGTGACCGCGAAGCCGGCCGCGGCGAGCAGGCGCGCCAGCGCATCGCCGACGACGGCACCGCGGCAATGGCCCATGTGCATCGGGCCGGTCGGGTTGGCCGAGACATATTCGACATTCACGCGGCGGCCATGGCCGATGTCGCTCAGGCCATAGTTCGCGCCTTCGGCCGCAATCCGGCGAAGCTCCTCGCGCCAGGTGTCGTCGGACAGGCGCAGGTTGATGAAGCCGGGTCCCGCAATCTGCACCTCGGCGACGCCGGGCAATTCCTTGAGCCTGGGAGTGAGCAACGCGGCGAGCGCGCGCGGATTGGTGCCGGCGGCCTTGGCCAGCACCATCGCGGCATTGGTCGACAGGTCGCCGTGCGAGGCATCGCGCGGAGGCTCCACGGTGATGTTGCCGCGCGGCAGCTCGGGCGGCAGGGCGCCGCTCGCGGACAGCTCGTCGAGGAGGCGGTTCACATGGGCGGTAAAGGTGGCAAACAGGCTCAAGGCTTTGGCGATCTTTGTCGGTTTGTGTCAGGAAGGGACATGGCCTTAACCCAGTCAGCCGGCAACAGTCACCCCCCGTTCAGCCGTCCTCCCGGAGGGAAGCGCCGCATGCGACGCGTGAACCCGCTCAGCACCAGGCTGATGCTTTTCCTCGCCCTGGTCTTCGCCGCGGTCCAGCCTGCGGCAGCCCAGTCGATCCTGCGCGACAGCGAGACCGAAAAGCTGTTCGCCGACATGAGCAAGCCGCTGATCGAGGCGGCCAAGCTCGATCCCAAGAATGTGAAGATCGTCCTGATCAACGATCCGGAGATCAACGCCTTCGTGGCCGGCGGGCAGGTGGTCTACATCCACACCGGCCTGCTGACGGCATCGGACAATGCCAACCAGGTGCAGGGCGTCATCGCCCACGAGCTTGGCCACGTCGCGGGCGGCCACGTCATCCGCGGGAGCGAGGGCGCCAAGCAGGCGACCGGGATCAGCATCCTCAGCCTCGTGCTCGGCGGCCTGGCGATGGCGGCGGGCGCGGGCGAAGCGGGCATGGGCGCGATGGCGCTTGGCCAGCAGGTGGCCATGGGCCAGTTCCTCGCCTTCACCCGCGCGCAGGAGACCAGCGCCGATCTGGCCGGCGCGTCCTACCTGTCGGCCGCGGGCATCTCCGGCCGGGGCTCGATCGACTTCTTCAAGAAGCTCCAGAACCAGGAATATCGCCTCGCCGTCTATGACACCGACAGCTATGCGCGGACCCACCCGCTGTCGTCGGAGCGCATTTCGACCCTGTCGGGCATTTACCAGAAGGACCCGGCCTGGACCCACCGCACCGACCCGGCGCTTGAAGCGAGGTTCCAGCGCGTGCGGGCCAAGCTGATCGGCTTCATCAGCGACAAGGAAGCAGTGATCCGCACCTATCCGCCGAGCGACCAGAGCGTCCCGGCACATTATGCCCGTGCCTATGCCTATCACCGGATGGGCGACCGCGATGCGGCGCTGAAGGAAGCCGACGCGCTTCTGGCGACCGCGCCGCAGGACCCCTTCTACCTCGAGCTCAAGGGGCAGATCCTGCTCGAGAGCGGGAAGCCCGTCGATGCGCTCGACCCGCTGCGGCTGGCAGTCGCCAAGGCCCCCGACCAGCCGATGATCCAGGCAATGCTGGGCCATGCTTTGCTGGCAACCGAGAAGGATACCAACCTGCCCGAGGCCGAGCGGGTGCTGCGCGCGTCGATCGGGCGCGACAATGAACAGCCCTTCGCCTGGTACCAGCTGGGCGTCATCTACGACCGCAAGGGCGACCAGCCGCGTGCAGCGCTGGCGACCGCCGAGCGCTACAGCCTGGAGGGCGAGCCCAAGATGGCGCTGGCCAGTGCCGAGCGGGCGCTCCGAGGCATTCCGCAGGGCACCCCCGATTTCCTTCGCGCCCAGGATATCGCGATGGTAAGCCGGACCGAGGTCGAAAAGGACCGCAAGGGCAAGGGGCGCCGCGAGCAGTGAGTGAGGCGAAGGGCGGGAGCAATTGGGGCGCGCTGCTGACAGGCGCCGCGGGGGGTGCAATCGCGACCCTCGCGCTGGCGGTCGCGGCAGTTCAGGGCGGCTGGGCCGACCGGTTGGTGCGCAAGGCGATGATCGACAATCCGACCATCCTCGTCGACACCGCCGATGCCCTTCGCGCAACCCAGCACGCACCCGTGCTTGCTGCCAATCGCGCCGCCATCGAAACGCCGTTCGGATCGTCGTGGGAGGGCGCGAAGGACGCGGACGTCACGCTGGTCGAATTCTACGATTACGCCTGCGGCTACTGCAAGGCGTCGCTGCCGGTGATCGACCGGCTGGTGAAGGAAGATCCCAGGCTGCGCGTCGTCTATCGGGAGTTTCCGATCCTCGGGCCCGACAGCGAGGCGGCCTCGCGCATGGCGCTGGCGGCGAGCGGCGCGGGACGGTTCATGGCCTTCCACGACGCGCTCTACGCCGCCGGCCGGCCGAGCCAGGCGACCTTGGCAAAGGCAGCGGCGAGCGCAGGCCTTCCGGCGGCCATCCCCTCCTCGCCCGAAATCGACGCCGAACTGCGCAAGAACTTCCAGCTTGCGCAGCAGCTTGGCGCGACGGGCACGCCCCTCTTCATCGTCGGCGACAAGGTGCTGAACGGCGCGGTCGGTTATGACGCGCTGAAGACGGCGATCGACGAAGCGCGGGCGGCGAAGCGGGGTTAACGGGTTCGATGAACATCGACGACCTGTTGCAGCGGACTTTCGGGACCAGCGACCTTGGCGCGATCACGCCGGCGGCGCTCGAGGCGGGAAGCGAACGGCTGCAGGTCGACCTTGGCCTGGCGACCGACCGCGACCAGCGCTTCGCCTTGTGGTCGCTGCTCTACGTCCTTGGCCGCGCGCCCGATCTGGACGTGGCCTTCCCCGACCCTTCCGACCGTGACGCCGCGCGCAACTTCATGGACCTGATCGCCGCTTCCGGCGGGGAGTGAGCGCGCGAGATGTTTAACTATTGTTAAGTTACGCATAGGCTGATAGCCTTTCAACCGCTCGGGTCACACGCCGGTTACGGCGTATGTTGACGAGGCGGCCGTGCGCAAAACATCCCTGCTTGCCTGTGCCGGCCTGCTGCTTGCAGGCTGCACGTCGAACAACCTTCAGTTCAGGCCCACGATGGGCGGCGACCAGGCCGCGCTCGGCTATGAAGCTCTGGCCTATCTCAACCAGATGCAGATGGCTTACCAGGACATTGGCAAGAACTGCTCGGTCGGCGTGCTGCCCAGCCTCCAAAACGTCGAGATGGAGTCCTTCCGAAGGCTAAAAAGGGATAACGAGACCGATCGTCAGGCGATTGCGCGCATCGGTTGCGTCAGACTGCGGACCGACGGCCAGGCGGCCGATTTCACCCGCCATCTCGAAGCCGGACTTAATCTGGCCGACCTTTACTGCGACGATTATTTCCGGCGGATCGCCATGCACAAACAGATGCGGCAATTCGGGCGATCGACCACGAACGATGTCGGAACTGCTGCAAGCGTTGGCCTGGGGCTTGCCAAGGCCGGGTCGGTGCTGACCGGCGGCGCGGGTGCATTGTTCGGCCTCGCCGATGGGCTGTTTCGCAATTACGACAATGCATTCGTGGTCGAGCCCGATCTTGGAAAGTTGCTCAACCTGGTCAGAACCGCGCAGAACCTGATGAAAGCATCGTTGCGCAAGACGCCGCCATCCTCGTTCCTGCAGGCGAACGAGGGGATTACCGCCTACGCCCAGATCTGCTCCTACGCAGGAATGGACAATCTGCTGAACGCCGCAATTACCGAAGGGTCCAAGCCCGAAACGATCGCGGAGACCGTCAAGCGCTTCCAGACCACCGCCGCCGACCTGAACAAGCCAGCGTCCGTCCGCGAAGCCGAGAAGATCGAGGCCACGAACGAAGGCCTCAAGCGACAGAAAGCCGCGCTCGACGAGCAGAAGAAGCTCGAGGATGAGCTGAAAAAGGCAAAAGCCCCGGCCGACCCTGCGGCATCGGACGGGCAAGCCAAAAGCCAATAGCGGCAATCTGCATCGCCCCCGGGGCCTTCGCGCGGGCGGCTGCGACCGCGTGGCCGCGCATCTTCATGGACCTGAATGTCGCTTCCGGCGGGAATGAGAGCAGCGGGGAAGGACGCATACGCGAGGCTGCGTTCGTTCACTTGTGTTTATCGGGAAATTAACACACCTTCGGCAAGCGCGTCGGTTGCGGGGCGCACCACGGGGGAATGTGTCATGGGCAACCAAGGTCGTCGCGCGCTTACGCTTGCTTTTTTTCTGGCTGCTTCCTCTCCGGCGCTGGCCGTGAGCGGGCCCTTGCGAGTGGATTCGGCCGGGGCCGCGAAAGGCACCCAGTCGGTCACGGTTGGTGCGTTCAACGTCGGCTTCATCTTCGAGTCGGTCGATAGCGGCAAGGCGACCGGGGGGATGATCGGTGCGTTCGGCGGCACCACCCGCGCCAAGAGCATGCTGGTCGGGGTCACGCCGGCCATGATGCAAGCGATCACCGATGCGGCCTATGCCGACTTCCAGGCCCAGCTGAAGGCACGCGGCTTTACGGTCGCCGACCATGCCCAGCTGTTCGCAGCGCCGGACTTCGGGCGGGTGAAGGCGATGGCGGCGCCTTATGAAGCCAACGTGCGCCTCGACAAGAAGAGCAACGGCAAGGCGACCTATTACAAGCCGACGGCTCTCTCCAAGCAGTTCATGCTCCCGGGCGATATCGAATCGAGCGGGATGAGCGGCATGGGCCTGACCATGGCGGCGGGGACCAACCAGTATGTGGTCAGCCAGTTCGCCAAGTCGTCCGGGCAGGCCGTCATCGATGTGGTCTACCTGATCGACTTCTCGGAGCTGAAGCGGCCCGGCGCCTTCAGCATGGGCGGGCTGCAGATCTCGTCCGGAATGGCGGTCGTCGATGATTATTCGAAGCTCAAGCTGGTGTCGCCGCGTGGCGGGGTGACCGCGATCACGGTCGACCAGCCGATTTCTGTCGAGGGTGACTTCGCCAGCAAGCAGGACGTCACCAAGGATGCCGGGCTGCAGAAGGCCGCCAACGTCGCCGGTGGGGTCGCCGCGGCCTTCGGGTTCGGGGGCATGCGATTTGGCAAGAGCAAGACCTTCAACTTCACGGCCAAGCCTGAATATGAAGCCGGAGCGCTCAAGGCCGCTACCCTGGCGAATGCGCGCCTGCTCGATCAGCTGGCGGCGCTGCGATAAGGGGAAGGCCGGGGCGGCAGCGCTGGGCGGGGCACCCGCCCATCGTATATCTCAGCGCTGATTACCCTGTTTTCACGCATTGCGATTATTGCGTCGCCGATCCGAAAAGCGGCCGCTGCCCAAGGTGTTGCGATACCGCGAGGCAACTATTAAAGCGCTCAGTCGCTGATCGTGAGCGATCGCGCACCGGAGTAGCGTACCCTGCATAACGAAGAGCGAGAGCATGAGGCCGGCGGCGGCGGTCACGGCGGCGTCAGCGGAACGCCGGCTCAGGATTCACTCGAGGACGGCAGCTTCTCGCTGACCGGCCACCACCAGCGCCGGCACTGGCGGGAAAGCACGATTTCCGACGACGATCTCGAGGATCGTGGCGGGGTCTTCTTCGCCGCGGTCGAGATGACGCGGATGCCGATGATCCTGACCGATCCCCGGCAACCCGACAATCCGATCGTCTTCGCCAACAAGGCGTTCCTCGACCTGACCGGCTATGAGGAAAAGGAAGTGCTCGGCCGCAATTGCCGCTTCCTGCAGGGGCCGCGGACCGACCAGGAGCAGGTCCGCGAGCTGCGCGAGGCGATCACCAGCGGCAATGCGATCAGCATCGAGATTCTCAATTACAAGCGGAACGGGACGCCGTTCTGGAATGCGGTGTTCATCGGCCCGGTGCACGATACCGCCGGCAACCTCCTTTATTTCTTCGCCTCGCAGCTCGACGTCACCCGCCGCCGCGAATCCGAGGATGCCCGCCGCCACAGCCAGAAGATGGAAGCGATCGGGCAGCTGACGGCCGGTCTCGCGCACGATTTCAACAACCTCCTGCAGGTGGTCGCGGGCAATCACGAACTGCTCGAAATGGACTTGGTCGAGCCCAAGGCGCGGCGCCGGCTGGAGATCGCGCAGCAGGCGACCGAGCGCGCGGCGCGCCTGACCCGGCAGCTGCTGGCCTTTGCCCGCAAGACCAGGCTCAACCCTTCGCGGCTCGACCTGTCCAAGACGGTGTCGAGCTTTGCCGACCTCCTCGAGACGACGCTGGGGTCGACGATCGACCTCCGCCTCGACCTGCTGCGGCGGATGCCGGCGGCGATGGTCGATGAAAGCCAGCTCGAGACGGCGCTGCTCAACATCCTTGCCAACAGCCGCGATGCGCTTGGCCGCGGCGGAACGGTGACGATCTCGACGGCGGTCCGCCACCTCAATGGCGATGCGCCGGCGCTGGGGCTGGTGCCAGGCGATTATTGCGTGCTCGAGATCAGGGACACGGGGTCTGGAATGAGCGAGGCCGTCAGGGCCCGCGCGATCGAACCTTTCTACACCACCAAGACGGTGGGCAAGGGCACCGGCCTTGGCCTCGCCATGGTCGACGGCTTCGTCCAGCAGTCACGTGGAAGGATGGAGATCGAGAGCGCGGTCGGCGAAGGCACCACCATCCGCCTGCTCTTCCCGGTTGCCGGGCCCGAGAATACCGGCGTCGTCGAAGAACGCCATCCGGCCGTGCCCACCAGCCCGGCCGGCAAGGGAACGGGCACCATCCTGCTGGTCGAGGACAATGACGAGGTCAGGCAGCTGGCCCACGATCACTTGGTCGCGGCAGGCTACACCGTGCATGTCGCGAGCAGCGGGGATGACGCGCTCGATCGGCTGAACGAGCTGCAGTGGAAGATCGATCTGCTGTTCACCGACCTCATCATGCCCGGCCAGACCAATGGCCTGGCGCTGGCGGATCGGGTCAGGAGCCAGGCGCCGCAAGTCCGGATCCTACTTGCCACCGGCTATACCGAGGATCTCGTCGGAGAGGCCAAGGCGAACGGCGCGGACGTGCTCGGCAAGCCCTACCGGAAGAGCGAGCTGCTCAGCCGGGTCGCCGCGGCGATCGCCCGGAGCAACGACGACACGCGGCGGGTCCCGTCCGAATTCGGCGCCGCCGAGGCCTGAGCGCCTTGGCGAATTGCACTGGGCAGCGCTACCCGCGCCAGCTTTGATCTGGTATGACTGCACCTTCTGGTAGGAGGAAACAGTCGATGCGCCTGTCGCTTGCCCTTGCCGCTTTCACCCTGTCGCTCGGCGCTGCCAGCGCTGCTTCGGCCATGCCTTCGCTGACGAGCGACCGGGCCTATGCGCGGTGTCTTGTGTCCAACATGCAGCGGATCGGCGCGCAGACCGACGAACCGCACGAGAGCGTGCTGACCAAGGCCAAGGCCAATTGCATCCTCTACGAGCGCAACCTCGACGGGGAAGCGATCTCGACCCGCAACTGGAGCGATTTCAACGGGCCGTGGATCGGGACGCCGAAGGGCGAACTGGTCGAGCGGGCCGAGCGGGCGGCGGTGATGGCGCTGGTCAAGGCGCGCCTCAAGGCCGCGGAGCGCCGCTAGAGCACAGGCTGCGGGCGGGGCACGCGCTTGCCCTTGCGGCGGCTGGTGAGATGATGCGCGCGGCAGCGGTTGCAGCGATAGGACCTGAGGTCGAGATCGCTTCGGGCGGCGGCAAGGCGAGCCTCGTCTTCCGAAGCGTAGGAACGCTTGCGGCGGCAGATGCTGAGGCGGGTGCGCTTCACCGCTGGGCAGCGCAGCGGGAAAGCCATTGTTCGCGCGACTGGCCCCAGGCGCGCACGTTGAAATGGTCGAGCGGCGGCGGGAGCTGCACGGGGCCGCGGTCGGTCGAGCCCAATCGCTCCGCCAGCGCGATCGAGGGCGCGTTGTCAGGATCGATCACGTGGATCACCCCGCTCCAGCCCAGCGTCGCAAAGGCCCAGTCGATGGCGGCGGTGGCGCCTTCCGCGGCATAGCCCTGTCCCCACGCCGATCTGACGAGACCCCAGCCGACCTCGGTCCCCGGCCAGCCCTCGGGCTGCCACGGGCCGAGCCGGCCGATCCAGCGCCCGGTCGCCTTTTCGATGACCGAGAACATGCTGAAGCCCTTGAGGGTCCACGCCCCGGCCATCGCCGCCATCGAACGCCACGCGGCCTCCCGGCCCATGACGCCGCCGATGAAGCGGGCACTGTCGGAATCGGCCATCAACGCCGCCCAGCCATCGAGGTCCTGCTGCTCGATCCCGCGCAGGATCAGGCGGTCGGTCTCGATGGTCGGGGCGGACATGCGGGCTCCTTCACGCGTGGCGCTTCAAAGTGCCCGGAGCCCAAGCGGTGGGTCAAGCCGGGGCTCAGCGCCCGCGATGCGGGGTCGCATCGGCGGTGCGGACCTCCCTCGTCCTGGCCTCGGCGCGCTGTTCGGCAGCGAAGCGCGCGCGGACTTCGGCGCGGCAGCTGCGGGCAAGCCGCTGGCCTTCGAGATCGGTGTTGGAGACGGCGCACAGTTCCGCGACGCGGTCGTTGATCGACGGCGCAGGAGCGGCGTTCGCAGTACCGGCCGCAAGGAAAGCGGCGGCGAGGGTCAGGATCATCTTGTTCATGTCATCCACCTGTTTGACGAAGGGGCTGGATGACGCCGGCGTCTGGAGCTTCATGTAGGCGCTGCCCGTCCGCTGCGTGAGCATTGTTGTCGCAGAGCGGCTCGTCAAATTTGCATAACCGACCCCCGAGGAATTGGGGTAAAAGGAAGCATGACGCGCGAACCCGAATGGAGCGACTGGCGGGTGTTCCTGGCAGTCGCGAGGCATGGCAGCACGCTTGGCGCCGGCAAGGCATTGCGGCTGAGCCAGTCGACCGCGGCGCGGCGGGTCAGCGCACTGGAGGAAGCGCTTGGCGTTAAATTGTTCGAGCGGCGGGCGCATGGCTACCGGCTGACCGACGCAGGCGCAGCGGTGCTCGACCAGGCCGAGGCGCTAGAAGCGGCGGCGCTGGGCGCCGAGGCGCGGGCCCGGGCGCAGGCGCGGTCGCTCGGCGGAACTGTGCGGATCACCACCGAGGAAGTGTTCGCGGTGACGCTGCTGACCCCGTGGCTGCGCGAACTGCATGGGCTGCATCCGGAAATCAGAATCGAGCTCGACTGCTCGCGCGAGCTGCGCGACCTTGGCGCGGGCGAGGCCGACGTGGCGCTGCGGTCGACCAGCAAGGCGCAGCCCGAGGGGCTGGTCGGGCGGGTCCTGCAGGGCGACGACTGGGCGCTCTATTGCAGCCGCGACTATGCCGCGCAGCATGGCCTTCCGGAAAGCCGGCGCGATCTTCTCCACCACAATATCATCGGCGGTGGCGGCGGCGGGCTGTGGCGGGTCTATTCGGCGTGGCTGGAAGAGATGGGACTGCTGGGCCGCGTGACCATGCATTATGACGGGAGCAACGGGCTCCTTTCGGGGATCAAGTCGGGGCTTGGCGTGGGGGTGCTACCCTGCATCGTCGCCAGGGCCGATCCCGACCTGCTGCAGTGCCTGCGGCCGATGAGCCAGCACGACCGCAAGCTGTGGTTGCTGACCCACGAGCGGGTGCGGCATAATCCGAGCGTCCGGCTGGTGACCGACTTCCTGTACGACAAGCTCAGCCGCCATATCCGGGCGACCGATCCTGCGCTTAATCCTCCGCTGGGGGAGCCGCTTCTTCGCGCCGCCCCTTGAAGCCCTGCGCGACGACATACCATTCGCTCGAATCCTTGCGGCTGGCGGGCGGCTTGGCGTGCTTGACGGTGGTGAAATGCTTCTTGAGCTCGGCCAGCAGCTGGTGGTCGGTGCCGCCGGCCAGCACCTTGGCGACATAGGCGCCGCCCGGCTTCAGCACGTCCGTCGCGAATTCTAGCCCGAGTTCGACCAGGCCCATGGTGCGCAGGTGATCGGTTTGCGGATGGCCGACGGTGTTGGCGGCCATGTCGGAGAGGACGAGGTCCGCGTCCCCGCCGAGCGCTTCCTTGAGGCGGGCGTCGGCGTCCTCGTCGGTGAAGTCCATGTGGAGGATGGTGACGCCGTCGAGCGGCGTGACTTCGAGGAAGTCGATTCCGACCACCGCGGCCTGGGGGCATTTCTTGCGGACGACCTGGCTCCACCCACCCGGCGCGATGCCGAGGTCGACGACCGCCTTGGCGCCCTTCAGGAAGCGGAATTTCTCGTCGAGTTCGATCAGCTTGTAGGCGGCGCGGCTGCGGTAGCCTTCGGCCTTCGCCTTCTTGACGTAGGGATCGTTCAACTGCCGCTGCAGCCACTTGGTGGAGCCCACCTTGCGGCCCTTGGCGGTCTTCACGCGGGTCGTCATGGCATTGCGCTTACAGGACGTGCCCGTCGCGGGCCATGAGGCTGCGGAGAATTCCCTCACGAATGCCGCGATCGGCGATGCCGAGATGGGCGGCGGGCCAGATGTCGAGGATCGCTTCGAGTATCGCGCAGCCGGCAACGACGAGGTCCGCGCGTTCGGAGCCAATGCACGGCAGCGCGGCGCGGCCCTGGAAATCCATTTCGGCGATTCGGGTCGAGATGTCGCGCATCGCATCGATCGGGACGTGGAGGCCGTCGACGGCGCGCCGGTCATAGCTTGGCAGCGCGAGGTGGACCGACGCGAGCGTGGTCACGGTGCCGCTGGTCCCGAGCAGGCGGATGTTGTCGGTGCGTTCGGGCAGCAATTCGGTGAAGCGGTCGAAGGCGCGCGAGGCCCGTGTGCGCATGCGGTTGTAGGCCGAGACCCGGTCGGGGCCCTCGATCGCCGCCCTGCCCTCGCTTTCGGTCAGCGACACGACGCCCCAGGGCGCGCTCCACCACGCCTTGATGCGCGGCTGGCTGTCTTCGCCGCCCGGCTCCACCAGCACCAGTTCGGTCGAGCCGCCACCGATGTCGAAGATGAGAGCCGGGCCGTCGCCCGGTTCGAGCAGCTTGTGGCAGCCGAGGACCGCGAGCCGGGCCTCTTCCTGCGGGGGGATGATCTCGAGCACGATCCCGGTCTCCTCGCGGACACGCTCGATGAAGTCGCGACCGTTGGCGGCGCGGCGACAGGCTTCGGTCGCGACCGAACGGGCGAGCCCGACACGGCGCCGGCGCAGCTTGTCGGCGCAAACGCCCAGCGCTTCCACCGCGCGGTCCATCGCCTCGTCAGTAAGGCGCCCGCTGCTGGCAAGGCCCTCGCCGAGGCGGACGATCCGGGAGAAGGCATCGACCACGGTAAAACCGCCGTTTGTCGGGCGCGCGATCAGCAGGCGGCAGTTATTGGTGCCGAGGTCGATCGCGGCATAAGGCTGGTTGGGCGGGGTTTGCTGCGCCGAAGGGGTCGCGGGCGCGCGATCCTTGTTCCGTTGCCCGGCCGGACGACCCGGCATCGGTGCGCTGGCAAGATGAGATGCCATCGCTTCGTATGTTCCACTCGACTCTGCACCGCCGGACAGTCCCGGCGGCTGACTTGGGAACGGGCTTAAGCCAGTTTGTCAGCCGAGCGCAAGTTTGCAGGGAAAGGCGTTGACAGGGCGGGAGCGGCACCCTAGCTGCCCCTTCGGTCGCGCCGAGGCGCGCCTGATGCCCGATCGTCTAATGGTAAGACTACGGACTCTGACTCCGTCAATCGTGGTTCGAATCCACGTCGGGCATCCACTTTCCTCCCCAGCGGCACCCAGATTTAGTGAGCGGCGGCAAGCTGCTCCGGCCCCGGCGTGTCGAGGCCATAGACGTCGGGCGCATAGGCAAGGCCACCGTCAGCGGTCGGCCGCACCGTCAGGTAGGTCAGGAACACCGGGACCGGCGTCGGGAGCGCGACCTGATATTCGGGCTGCGCCGAGCTTGCCCTGGGTTCGCGGCCGAGCAGCCAGCGGCCGAGGCGCGCGGCATCTTCGAGGCGGACGCAGCCCGAGCTGAACGTCCGTTCGGCCTCCGAGAACAGCTGGCGGTCGGGCGTATCGTGGAGATAGATGCCGCGGTCGTTGGGGAATTCGAACTTCATCTCGCCCATCGAATTGCCGCGGCCAGGACGCTGGCGAACCCGCGCCTCGATCCGGCCGTCGGCGACCGCCTGCCAATCGATCGTGGCGGGATCGACCACGGTGGAATCATTGTCCCAGCCCGACAGCACTTCGTAATTGCGCGACTTGAACCAGCTCAGGCCATTCTTGAGCACATTCTGCGCGATGTTGCTGGCGGCAAGGTCGACCGGCACGTTCCAGTAGGGGTTGAAGGTGACCTGGCGCAGGGTGCCCGCAAGCAGCGGGGTCTTCATCTGCGGCTTGCCCACGACGACCTTCATGCTGTCGACGACCGCGCCATTGTCGATCATCATCAATTGCTGGCTGGCGACATCGACGAGGACGAAGCGGCCCGACGACGGCAGCAGGCGCGAGCGTTCGAGGCTGGCACGGAGCGCTGCGGGCGGCGTGCCGAGCAGGCGCATGTCGCGCAGGGCCGCTTCGCGCAGGGCAGCGTGGATCGGGTTGACCGCGACGGTGCCGCGGACATGGGCCGCAAGGTCGGGGGCAGCGGCGGCGGCTTCGAGGATTTCGGCCGGCGCGGGCACGCGCGGGCTAAGCGAGGGGTCGGCGTAGATCATCCCCGCCTTGCCCGGCCACTTCAGCGCCTGGGCGTGGAGGACGAAGGCGTTGCTCATCAGCCGCTCGGCCTCGCGCGCGGCACCGGGGACGCCGGCATTGGCATCGCCAAGAACGCGCTCGATCGTACCGGCGAGTTCCGGCCCTTGTTCGAGCCCGTCGACGTCAGCCGTCCGCAAGGCCGCCAGCAGGGTGCGGACGGCATCAGGCGAACTCAGCCACAGCGGCTGCTGGCGCGCGTCGTAGAAACGACTGACGGCAGCCGCGGCGGGCATGCGGTCACTAGTGGTCGCAGTCGCGGCGGCCGGAGACACGCCGGCGAGCACTGCCGCAAGCGCGGCAGCGCCTAGAAGGTAGCGATGGGGCACGGCAAGTTACTCGTTTAATCAGTTGCTTGCCGGTTTAACGATCGGTTGACCGCAAGGTTCAATGCGCGGGTCCGCTGATCCACCGTTCGAGCCGCGCCTTGAGGCCGCGGGGCGGCGGGAGATCGATGGCGGCAGGCACCGGATCGACTTCCTCTTCTGGGTCGAACAATTGGAGATTGCGGGGCAGGCGCGGGCGCAGCGTCTCGCGGCCGCGCATCACGTCCTCGGCCAGTGCCAGGGCGCGGTGGACGTCATTGCCGGTGAAAGGTTTCATCAGCAGGCCGAGCGCCAGGTCGGGCATCGAGAAGCCGGGCGCGCGGCCGGTGACGAAGAGGCAGGGTACGCCCGCATCGTTGAGGCGCACCGCAACCGAAAAGCCGGTCGAGCCCCGCGCAAGGTGGAGATCGACGAGCGCGAGGTCGGGCTCGCCATGTTCGAGCAGTTCGAGCGCCGAGGGCAGATCCTCGGCGATCCCGACCACGCGGTAACGAGGATTGTCCTCGACCAGGTAGCGGAGCGTTTCCGCCAGCGGCCGCTCGTCTTCGACAATCAGGATTTTCAACACCTTGCACCCTCCCGGCGGCGGGGCCGCCCGGACGAGAGGGTTGCAGGGCATGACAAGAACGCGAATCCGCTGGTGAGCGGATTATCGGCGAATGGAAGGATTAACGCCGACGAGACGCCATGACGTCACTCGCGTTAAGCGAATCAGACCGCGCGGTAGAAGATATGGGCGCCGATCTTTTCGACCTTGGCGAGGCGGCGGCCCCAGCTCGGCGCGACATAATCGGCGTGATACCACAGCACGTCGGCGGGCAGCGCATCGGCGAAATTGCCGACCGCAATGCGGGTGATCGCCTGGGCATAGGCCCACGAGGTGCTGGCGCGATCGACCGAAGGCATGTGGCCGGTGCGCGGATTGACGAAGCTGAACTGCCACGGTTGCTTGACCACGTCGCACCAGCTGGCCGGATAACGGCCCGAGGCGGCGCGGTTCATGATCACTTCGGCGACGGCAAGCTGGCCGTCGAGCGGCTCGCCGCGCGATTCATGATAGACGGCGATCGCGATGCACTCTTCCTGTTCGGTGAGGGCGGGAGCGACTGCTTGCGTCTTGGCCCAGACCATTGGCCACAGGCCCGCGTGGGTGACGGCGGGACGAACGTCGGCGGTGCCGGTCGGCGGGGTCAGGCCGGTGGTGGGACGCGGTGTCGAGGAAAGGACGGCGGCGCGGCCGGGTACGACCGGCTGGAGAACGGTGGCCGCCGGGGTCGGCGTGACCTGCAGGGTAGCAGTGGCGGCGGCTGGCGCCTGGACCGGAATGCTGCTGGCGGTGATGGCGACCGGCGTTGCGGCTGGGGTCGCGAGCTGCGCGGAGGCCGGAGCGGCCAGGGCGGCAAACGACAAAAATGTCAGACACGCGGGCACGCGGCCCAACGCCAGAAGCTTGATCAAATCGTTCTCTATCCTGTGCGGTCGAGGGGTCCAGCCGCCTGGCTGTCTAGCGCATCCTCCCCGGATGCCGGCGGCTGGAGCCCTCGTCCGACTTGCCCCGGGTGCCCATCGGATGGGCTGCCGGTCGCTCTCGTCAATTGCTGAGGCGGAGATACGGGCTGCGCAGAATAGTGAAACCCCATGAGGGGTGAAGCGAACAGGTCGCGCGGTGAAATGCGGAACGGTTCCGCCGTTTAATGAATATGCTAGATGAAGCGAGCCGCGGGCACGTCGAACCGAGCCGAGCGATAATTCGCGATTGCGCTGTAATCGTCGCCGATGGTCATCGTCGGCCTCGCCGGGGCCCCGCTAACGCTCACTTTCGAGCAGGAAGCTGGGACCCCAGTCGGGCGGATCGAGTACCGATTCGCCTTACGCGGCTTCGGACTTGCGGCTCTGGCGCTTGCGCTCGTGCGGATCGAGGTGGCGCTTGCGCAGGCGGATGACCTTGGGCGTCACCTCGACCAGTTCGTCGTCCTGGATGTAGGCGATCGCTTGCTCGAGCGTCATCCGGCGCGGCGGCGTGAGGCGGATGCCTTCGTCTTTGCCGCTGGCGCGGAAGTTGGTCAGCTGCTTGGCCTTGAGGGGATTGACCTCGAGGTCCTGCGGCTTGGCGTTCTCACCGATGATCATGCCCTCGTAGAGATCGTCGCCGGGCGAAATGAACATGATGCCGCGCTCTTCGAGCATGTTCAGCGCATAGGCCTGCGCCTTGCCCTTCTCCATCGAGATGAGGACGCCGTTCTGGCGGCCGGTGATCTGGCCCTTGTAGGGGCCGTACTTCTCGAACAGGCGGTTCATGATACCGGTGCCGCGGGTGTCCGACAGGAATTCGCCGTGATAGCCGATCAGGCCGCGCGACGGGGCGCTGAAGGTCAGGCGGGTCTTGCCGGCGCCGGACGGCCGCATGTCGGTCATCTCGGCCTTGCGGAGGCTCATCTTCTCGACGACCGTGCCGCTATATTCGTCGTCGACGTCGATGACGACGGTTTCATACGGCTCCTCGCGGCCGTTGGGGCCATCCTGGAACAGCACGCGCGGACGGCTGATCGACAGCTCGAAGCCTTCGCGGCGGAGGGTCTCGATGAGCACGCCGAGCTGGAGTTCGCCGCGGCCGGCGACTTCGTAGCTGTCGTTGTCGTGGGCGATGGTGACGCGGATGGCGACGTTGGTTTCCGCCTCGCGCTCCAGACGCTCGCGGATGACGCGGCTCTGCACCTTGTCGCCGTCGCGGCCCGCATAGGGGCTGTCGTTCACCGCAAAGCTCATAGCGAGCGTCGGCGGATCGATCGGACGGGCCTTGATCGGGGTGGTGACCGCCGGGGCGGCAATGGTGTTGGAGACGGTCGCGTTCATCAGGCCGGCGATGGCGATGATGTCGCCCGCCTGTGCCTGCTCGACCGGCACGCGTTCCAGACCGTGGAAAGCGAAGATCTTGGTCGCGCGGCCTTCCTCGACCTTGGCGCCGTGTACGTCGATGGCGCGGATCGGCTGGTTGATGTGAAGCGTGCCGGATTCGACGCGGCCGGTCAGGATGCGGCCGAGGAACGGATCGCGGTCGAGCAGCGTCGCCAGCATCTGGAATTCGCCGTGGACCGGCAGGCCGGGCTCGGGAATGTGGCTGACGATGGTTTCGAACAGCGGGGTGAGGTCGCCGTCGCGGACCGTGTCCTCGCGGCCGGCATAGCCATTGCGGCCCGACGCATAGAGCACCGGGAAATCGAGCTGCTCGTCATTGGCGTCGAGGCTGAGGAACAGCTCGAACACTTCGTCGAGGACTTCGGCCGGGCGGCCATCGGGACGGTCGATCTTGTTGACGACGACGATCGGCTTGAGGCCAAGGCCGAGCGCCTTGCCGGTAACGAACTTGGTCTGCGGCATCGGGCCTTCAGCGGCGTCGACCAGCAGGATCACGCCATCGACCATCGAGAGGATGCGCTCCACCTCGGCGCCGAAGTCGGCGTGGCCCGGGGTGTCGACGATGTTGATGCGGGTCGCGGTGCCCTTGCCATCGTCCCATTCGACCGAGGTGCACTTGGCCAGGATGGTAATCCCGCGCTCTTTTTCGAGGTCGTTCGAATCCATTGCGCGCTCTTCGACGCGCTGGTTGTCGCGGAAGGTGCCGGACTGGCGGAAGAGCTGGTCGACGAGGGTCGTCTTGCCATGATCGACGTGGGCGATGATCGCCACGTTGCGGAGGGTCATTTAGCGATGTCCTTGGGAAAAGTTGCGGCGCCCTTACCGGATTTGGTGCGTTGCAGCAATGGCAAGGAGGAGAAATGCCATGCCGCAAGGAGACAAGGGCGCTTACACCGACAAGCAACGCCGCAAGGCGCGCGATATCGAGCAGGGCTACGAAAAGCAGGGCCGGCCGGCCAAGGAAGCCGAGCGGATCGCCTGGGCGACAGTCAACAAGCAGGATGGCGGCGGCAAGGACAGCGGTTCGGGCCGCGCGCGCAGCCGCTCGGAAGCGGCCAAAAAGGGCTGGGAGACACGGCGAAAGCGTGCCGCTAAGTAGCCTTGGGTGAATAACAGCTCCGGGCGCAAGGCCCTCCCCCGCTCGGTCTGGGTCCTCGGTTTCGTCAGCCTGTTCATGGATCTGTCGAGCGAGATCATCCATGCGCTGTTGCCCCTGTTCGTGACCGTCACGCTCGGCGCGAGCGTTGCGATGCTGGGGGCGATCGACGGGGTGGCCGAAGCGACCGCAAGCTTCGCCAAGCTGGCCGGCGGACGGCTCAGCGACCGGCAGCAGAAGCGCAAGCCCTGGATCCTCGCCGGTTACGGCATGGCGGCGATCACCAAGCCGCTGTTCGCGCTCGCCGGAACGCCGCTGACAGTGCTTGGCGCGCGGCTGGTCGATCGCACCGCCAAGGGCCTGCGCGGGAGCCCGCGTGACGCGCTGATCGCCGACGAGACACCGCCCGACCAGCGCGGCGCGGCCTACGGGTTGCGGCAAAGCCTCGACACGGTCGGCGCGTTGCTTGCGCCGCTGGCGGCCGCGGGCCTGATGATCTGGTTGGCGGGCGATATCCGAAGCATCTTCTGGATTGCGGTGATTCCCGCCTTCGTGTCGGTCGCGATCATCATCCTGTTCCTGCGCGAGCCCGAACGGCCGCTTGGCACCCCGGCAAAGGCGCCCGCGCTGCTGCAAAGCTTTCGCGACGTCGACAAGGATTGCCGACGGGTGATCCTGGTCGCCTTCCTGTTCACGCTGGCCCGCTTTTCCGAAAGCTTCCTGGTCCTGAAGGGCGCGGATGCGGGCTTGAGCCTTGCCACTGCGCCGCTGATACTGGTGGTGTTCAACCTTTCCTATGTGCTGCTGAGCTATCCGGCAGGGGCACTCGGCGACCGGCGCGATCCGCGGCTGATCCTCACCGCAGGGATAGCGCTGCTGGTGGTCGGAAATGGCGTGCTGGCGATGAGCAGCGGGCTCGCCGGGGTGGTGGTCGGCGTGGCGCTGTGGGGCGCGCACATGGCACTGACGCAAGGGCTGTTCGCCAAGCTGCTGGCCGACGTCGCGCCGCCACACCTGCGCGCTACCGCCTTCGGGCTGTTCAACGTCGCGACCGGCGTCGGGCTGTTACTGGCGAGCCTTGGCGCGGGCCTGTTGTGGGACCGCGACGGATCGAGCGCGACTTTCGTCGCCAGCGCAGCGGTCGCGATCGGGGCCGGAATGATGCTCTGGCTGCTGCCCGATCGTTCGCGGGCTAATTGATCACCCACTCCGTCGCGACATTGCGCCATTCGCCGGCGGCGATCAGCTGCCGGTGATTGAGGCGGATCGAATGCAGCGTCGCCTCTATCTCCCGCCGCCAATGGTCAAGAAAGTGGTGCAGCGCGGGATAGCGCGGCGCGACATCATATTGCTGGAAGGACAAGAGCTGCAGCAGGCTTGGATGGTCGGGCATGTAATAATGCACTTCGACCAGGCTCAGGCCGTAGCCCTGCAGCTGGAGTTCGAGATCGGGGGTGACGAGGCCCTTGGTCATTGCTCCTCTCCGTATCGATGGTCACAGCATCCACGCAAACAGTTGCGTTTCCGTTCCCAGCGTCAAGCGGGCGCGCTATGCAGGTGAGGATTTCAATCAGGGGGATCGACCTATGGCTGACATGGCGATGCATTCGGGACGGCCGGCATCGGGCGCCTACTGGATCGGTGCAGTGGCAGTGCTCGCATTCGAGCTGGTGGGATGCGGCGGGTATCTTGCGACCGTTCTGGCCAACCCTGTTGCCGCGCCGCCGGACCAGCAGATGCTGATGGCGGCGATGCCTAAATGGCAGATCCCGGTCTATGCGATTGCGGTTTGGAGCGGGCTGGCCGGGGCGGTCCTGCTTCTCATGCGCCGCCGGTGGGCGGTGCCGGTGCTGCTGGTCTCGCTGCTCTGCGCGATCGGGACCTTCCTTCCCTTCGTGACCGTGCCGGCGGTAAAGGCGCTTGCGACCCCCGCCAACGGCTATGCCGCGGCAACCGTCATCGTGCTGTGCCTGCTCACCTTCCTGTTCGCGCGCAGTGCTGCGGCAAAGGGCATTCTTCGTTGAGCACCTACACCCTCGATACCGCGACCAGCCGGGCGACGCCGTCGCCGGTGCCCGGCAAGCGCATGACCGTGCCGGCGCTGAAAGGCCGCAAGAAGGCCGATGGCGACCGGTTCGTGACCGAACAGCCGCTGGTCATGCTGACCGCCTATACGATGCGGAACGCGCAGCTGCTCGACCCGCATTGCGACCTCCTGCTGGTCGGCGACAGCCTGGGCCAGGTGATCTACGGCCTGCCGTCGACCGTGCCGGTGACAATGGAGATGATGTGCGCGCATGGCGCCGCGGTGGTGCGCGGCAGCTGGCATGCGCTGGTCGCCGTCGACATGCCGTTCGGAAGCTATGAGGCAAGCCCCGAACAGGCCTTTGCGAGCGCGGCACGGGTGATGAAGGAAACCGGCTGCGCGGCGGTAAAGCTGGAAGGCGGTGAGGCGATGGCCCCGACGGTCCGCTTCCTTACCGAACGCGGCATTCCCGTATTCGCCCATGTCGGCCTCACCCCTCAGGCGGTGAATGCACTGGGCGGCTACGGTGCGCGCGGGCGGAGCGAAGCCGAAGCAGCCAAGATCCTCGGCGATGCCAGGGCGGTGGCGGATGCCGGCGCCTTTGCGGTGGTGCTCGAAGGCGTGATGGAAAGCCTTGCCGAGGAAATCACCCGTGCGGTGCCGATCCCGACCATCGGTATTGGCGCATCGCCGCAGTGCGATGGACAGATTCTGGTGACCGAGGACATGCTCGGCCTGTTCGAGCGCACGCCGCGTTTCGTCAAACGCTATGACGATCTTGCGGGCCGTATCGGCGAGGCGGTTGCGACCTATGCGGACGAGGTGCGCACGCGCAGCTTTCCGACGTCCGACCAGACCTACCGGCCCAAGGCCTAGTCGCTCCAATCGAAAGCCGTTAAGGAGCGCGGCCAATTCAAGCTCCCGTTCATCAGCCCTCGGCAAGTGAGCGGTTCATTGCACCGAAACGAGGACTGTCTTGGCACTTGCGCCCGGCGAAACCAGTGAAACCTTTATCCGTGAGGTCGACGAGAATCTGCGCCGCGACCAGGCGGAGGCCGTCTTCAAGCGCTACGGCAAGTGGTTCGCCGCTGCCGCGATCCTGCTGCTGATCGCGGTCGGGGCCTATCTGTTCTGGAAGAACCAGCAGGCGGAAAGGGCCGCGGAAGGAAGCGAGCAGTTCGCCGCCATCCTGACCGACGTCGGCACCGGCAAGACCGGCACCGACATCGACCAGCGGCTCGATGCGCTGGCCAAGGACAGCACCGGCAGCCTGTCGGGCGCGGCGCGCCTGACCAGCGCGGCCGTCGCGCTTCAGAAGAGCGACCGGGCCGCGGCCATCGCCCAGTATCGGCAGGTCATGGACGATGGTGACGTGCCCCAGGCCGTGCGCGACACGGCGACCATTCGCCTGACCCAGCTCGAATTCGACAGCCTCCAGCCGCAGCAGGTGATCGATCGCCTCCAGCCGCTCGCGGTCAAGGACAGCGCCTGGTACGGTTCGGCCGGTGAATTGACCGCGCTGGCGATGATCAAGGCCAATCGTCGCCGCGAAGCCGGCGTGCTGCTGGCCAGTATCGCCGCTGCCAAGGACGTTCCCGCCCCCATCCGCGGCCGCGCCGAGCAGCTGGCTTCGACCCTTTCCATCCCGGCTGCGCCTGCAGCCGTTCCGCCCGCGCCTGCGGCTCGCTGAGGACTGATCCATAAACATGATCCGCCAAGTCACCGCCCTGACCGTCGCCGCCGCACTGCTTTCCGGCTGCGGCGCCATCGGCAAGTCGCGCCCCAAGACCCCGGTGGTCGGGGACCGTGTTTCCGTGCTGTCGACCGACCCGGACGTGCAGGTCGATAGCGCCACCGCCGCCCTTCCCTTCACCCTCCCGGCCCCGGCCGTGAACGAGGCCTGGAACCAGCCGGGCGGAACGCCGTCCAAGTCGGCCGGGCACCCGGCGCTTCCGACCACCCTGTCGGAGAGCTGGAACGTCTCGATCGGCCAGGGCACCTCGGTCGACGCGCGGCTTGCGGCCCCGCCGGTGGTTGCCGGCGGCAATGTCTACACCATCGACACCAGCGCCACCGTTCGCGCCTTCGACGCGGCGACCGGCGGGCTGCGCTGGGCCGTCCAGTTCGGGACCGAGCGCGGCAACAATGCCTCGCTGTTCGGCGGCGGAGTCGCGGTCGAAGGCGACAAGGTGTTCGCGACCAACGGCCTCGGCTTCGTCGCGGCGCTCAGCACCGCCAATGGCGCCGAAGTCTGGCAGAAGCGCCCCGGCGGCCCGTTGCGCGGCGCCCCGACGGTGGTCGGCGACACGCTCTACGTGATGAGCCAGGACAACCAGCTCTACAGCCTCAAGACGGCGGACGGCACGACCAACTGGTCGGCGACCGCGGCGGTCGAGATCGCGGGCGTGTTCGGCACTGGCGCCCCGGCCTTCGACCGTGGCACGGTGGTGGCCGGCTTCTCGAGCGGCGAACTCAACGCCTATCGCTTCGAGAACGGCCGAGCGGTGTGGCAGGACGCGCTGTCGCGGACGTCCATTTCGACCAGCGTTGCTACCTTGAGCGACATCGACGCCTCCCCGGTGATCGACAACGGCCAGGTCTTCGCACTCGGCCAGGGCGGGCGGATGGTCGCGCTCGACCTCATCACCGGACAGCGGATCTGGGAGCTCAACCTCGCCGGCATCGCCACGCCGTGGGTCGCTGGCGACTGGGTGTTCACGGTGACCGACGATGCCAAGGTGATGGCGATCGCCCGCAGCACCGGCAAGATTCGCTGGATCAACCAGCTGCCCGAGTTCGAGAAGCCGAAGGCCAAGCGGGGGCCGATCAGCTATGTCGGGCCGGTGCTCGCCGGTGGGCGGCTGATTCTGGCGGGCGAGAATGGCGTGATGGTCAACATCGATCCCGCGACCGGCGCCTTCCAGAGCCAGACCAACATCGGTGCACCGGTCAGCCAGCCGCCGGTGGTGGCGAACAACACCCTTTACGTGCTGGACGACAAGGGCCGACTGCACGCCTACCGCTAGGGCGCATCAGCGGCGGCTCGCATTGACGAAGGTCTTGGGCTAGGGCGCGCGCCATGCCCCAACCCATCGTCGCCATCGTCGGGCGCCCGAACGTGGGCAAGTCCACGCTTTTCAACCGTCTTGTCGGCAAGCGGATCGCGCTGGTCGACGACCGCCCCGGCGTGACCCGCGACCGGCGGGTCGGCGACGGCCAGCTGCTTGGGCTCGAGTTCCAGGTGATGGATACCGCCGGTTTCGAGGACGAGGATCCCGCCAGCCTTCCCGGCCGGATGCGCCGGTCGACCGAAGCTGCCGTGCGCGAAGCCGATGCGGCGCTGTTCCTGATCGACGCGCGCGAGGGCGTCACCCCGCTCGACGAGGAGATCGCCCGCTGGCTTCGGCAGGAGGACACGCCCGTCATCGTCGCCGCCAACAAGGCCGAAGGCCGGCAGGGTGAGAGCGGCCGGCTGGAAGCCTTTTCGCTCGGCTTTGGCGAGCCCATCGCGCTGTCGGCGGAGCATGGCGAGGGCCTGGTCGACCTGTTCGAATCGCTTCGCCCGCATGTCGAGCGCGAGGTCGAGGAAGAGCCCGAACTAGACCATGAGGATCCGGCGCGGCCGCTTCACCTCGCGATTGTCGGCCGCCCCAATGCGGGCAAGTCGACGCTGGTCAACAGGATGCTGGGCGAGGACCGGATGATCACCGGGCCCGAAGCCGGGATCACTCGCGATTCGATCAGTACCGACTGGGAATGGACCGACCCTGCGGGCGAAACTCGCAAGGTGAAGTTGGTCGACACCGCAGGCCTGCGCAAGCGCGCCAAGGTCGACGACAAACTGGAATGGCTGTCGGCGCAGGACACCCGGCGCGCAATCGACATGGCCGAAGTGGTTGTCCTGCTGCTCGACGCGACCCGCGGGCTCGAGGTGCAGGACCTCAAGATCGCCAGCGCCGTGATCGAGGAAGGTCGCGCGCTGGTGGTCGCTGTGAACAAGTGGGACGTGGCCGAACACGCTTCCTCGCTGTTCAACGGGATCAAGGCCGCGCTGGAGGAAGGCCTCAGCCAGCTGAAGGGCGTTCCGGTGCTGACCGTCTCCGCCGTCACCGGCAAGGGTATCGACCAGCTGATCGGTGCCGCCTTCACCTTGCGCGAGGGCTGGAACCGGCGCGTGTCCACGGGCGAGCTCAATCGCTGGTTCGAGGGCGCGGTCGAGCAGAACCCGCCGCCGGCGCCGGGCGGACGGCGTATCAAGCTGCGCTACATCACCCAGATCAAGACCAGGCCGCCGACTTTCGTCGTGTTCGGGACCAGGGTCGACCAGTTGCCCGAAAGCTATCGCCGCTACCTGCTCAATTCGCTGCGCAAGCAATTCGATCTTGGGGCGGTTCCGCTGCGCATGACCCTGCGCGCGCCCAAGAACCCGTTCGACCAAAAATAACCTCGCCTTTACTCCTCGCCCCTAAGATCGGCGCGAAGCAGAGTAAGGGGTGAATGGGTGATTGAGGGTAGCGCCGACGTTGTGGACTGGGCGCATTTCGAAAAGGCGCGGGCGGAGCTGGGTCCCGGCTTCATCCGCATCCTGTCCTATTTCCGCGAAGACGGCATCAAGTCGGTCGCCGCGATCGAGCAGGCGATGCGCGAGCAGAATACGGTCGGACTGGTGATGCCGGCCCACACCATCAAGGGCGAAGCGCGCCAGTTCGGTGCCGAGCCGCTGGCCAAGGTCGCCGAGCTGATCGAATCGACCGGGCGGCTGTGCATCGAAACCCGCCGCTTCCCCGACGAGCTGGTCGCCGACGTGGTGCGGCTGCGCAAGCTGTTCGACGAGACCATCCAGCTGTTCGACGAGGCTACCAACCCCTTGCGCAGCCGCGCAGGACCCGGCGGCGCCTTCGGACGCCGGGCCGCCAACCAGGGTTTCGGACGAATTTAGAAATCAGGCTGCGGCGGCGCTCAAGCGAGGGCGCCGCATCGGCTGAAGCTCGCCGCGGGACAGGCTGCGCCACAGCCATTCGAGCGGGCCGTAGGAAAAATGCTCGAGCCAGGGCTTGGACCAGGCAAGCATCACTACCCAGACCAGCGGGACCGCGACGGCCCACGCCTGCCAGCGTGACAGGTCGCCGTAGAGCCCGAGACCCCAGCCGTAGAAGATGCCCGCAGCGATGATGCTGGTGCCAAGGTAGTTGCTGAACGCGCAGCGGCCGGTCGCCGCTACCCGCTGGGCAAGCGGGCCCATGCCGCGCGAGAGGATGATGATGAGGGCTGCATAGCCAAGCGCCATCAGCACCCGGAAGGGCGCAGCGGCAGCGAAGAAGGCAGCGAACAGAGCGGGCGCGTAGAAACGGCTCTGGACATCGACCACCACGACCAGCGCCGACGCGATGCCGCCGATGAGCAGGCCCCAGAAGGCAATGCGGCGATAGCGTTCCAGCGCCCACTGCCCGGTCAGGAAGCCGCTCTTGTAGCCGGCCATGCCGATCAGCATGAGGCCCAGCGTTTCGGGGGCGAAGGCGAGAAAGTTGACGAACGGCTCGGCCCCGCGCTCCACCAGCATGTAACTGAGGCGGCCGAGAAAGCTCGCGTGGACGGCGGCATCCTTGGCGATCGTGTCCGCGCCGGGGAAGAACATCTCCCCGAACTCGTTCCAGTCCCTGATCTGGGCGCCCGTCGCCCCGACCGCGTGCGCGGCCTTGTCGAGTTCCGCCATGTGCCAGGCGAGGCCGGCGAACTGGACCATGCTGACCAGGATGAACAAGCTTCCGAGCACGGCCAGTGCCCGGGGCGAGCGACGCCGGAACAGGAAGGCGATCAGCCCGACCATCGCGTAGCCCGCGAGGATGTCGCCGAACCAGATGAAGTAGAAATGCGCGAGGCCGAACAGCAGCAGGACCAGCATCCGGCGCACGTGGACCGACGCCCCCGACTGTCCGCTCGCTTCGGCCCGTTCGATGACCAGCAGCATCGACGCCCCGAACAGCATCGAGAACAGGCTGCGCATCTTGCCGTCGATCAGGATCATGTTGACCGCCCACAGCGCAAGGTCCGCGCCGGTGTGCCCGCCATAGGCGCCGGGGTTGAAGTAGGCGGCCTCGATCATCGCGAAGGCGATCACGTTGACCGAGAAGATGCCCATGACGGCGACCCCCCGGATGACGTCCAGGCTTTCGATGCGTGTGTCGGCCATCTTTTCTATCCCCCGGCGGGGAAGCTATCGCGCGTGCTTGCGGATCACAAGCTTGAGCCCCGACCAGACGGTATCGATCGCGCAGACCTTGACGTCGACCCAGTCGGTCGAGGGCAGGATGGCGGCGCGGATGACGTCCTCGGTAATGTCGGTCGGGACGCGCGACGCCTTCTTGGGCCAGCTTATCCACACGAAGCCCGCTGGGTCGATAAGGTGGCGGAGCCTCGCCAGCTTGGTCTCCATCGCCTCACGCTCGGTTACGAACAGGTGGGCGGCGGGCAGGCCCGATTCGGGCGCAGCAAGGATCCTGAGGTCGAGGCCCTCAAGCTCGGCCAGGACCGAGTCCGGCATGTCGTCGAACCACACCCTCGTGCCCGGCTTGTAGCCGAGCTTGGCGGAGAGCGGCCGGCCGGAATAGCCGGCCTGGCTCAGTGCGCTTCCGCGGCGTTCGAGTTGAGCTGGACGTAATTCTGAAGGCCCATGCGGGCGATCATCTCGAATTGGGTTTCGAGGAAGTCGATATGCCCTTCCTCGTCGCGCAGCACCTCGGTGAACAGGTCGCGGCTGACATAGTCGCGGATCTCGTCGCAGTAAGCGGCGGCTTCGCGGTACATCTTGGCGGCTTCATATTCGGCCTCGAGGTCGGCCTTGAGGATCTCCTCGACATTCTCGCCGATCCGCAGCCGACCGAGCGCCTGGAAGTTGGGCAGGCCTTCGAGGAAGAGGATGCGTTCCGCGAAGCGGTCGGCATGCTTCATCTCGTCGATCGACTCATGCTTCTCGTAGGCGGCGAGCTTGTGCACGCCCCAATTGTCGAGCAGCCGATAGTGCAACCAATATTGGTTGATGGCGGTCAATTCCGCCTTGAGCGCTTCGTTGAGCAGCTCGATGACCTTGGGATCGCCCTTCATGGATGCGCCTTTATCAAAGCCGAGCGGCGGGACGAAGCGCTAACGACTCGCACGAGTCGTTCGCAATATTGGGTCAGGCGGCGACCTTGGCCGGATTGGCGGCAAGCGCCGCGACTTCCTCGGCGATGATCGCGCGGGCGAAGGGAAGGCAGCTGCCGCACTTCACCTTGCAGCCCTTGCGGGCATAGGCCTGACCGACCGAGCAGGCGCCGGTGCGCGCGGCTTCCCGCACCTCGGTTTCGCGAATCGCGTTGCAACAGCAGACGATCATGCACATCTTGCTAATGGTAATGCGAAGCGTTCGCAACTACTTTCGCGTTGGCCCGGTGGACGCGCCCCTTAGCGGCCCATCACCTGCACCATCCGGGCGTGGTAGCTGGCATCCCCGAACAGGGCATCGAGCACCTTTTCGCGCTTCATGTAGAGCCCGATGTCATGTTCGTCGGTCATGCCGATGCCGCCGTGCATCTGCACCGCCTCCTGCACCGCGAGCGCGGAGACTCGGCCGGCCTTGGCCTTGGCGACATGGGTCATGATCCCAGCCTTTTCGTCATTCCGGTCGAGCAGTTCGGCGGCCTTGAAGGTCGCGGCGCGGGCGATCTCGATTTCTCCGAAAAGGTGTGCGGCGCGGTGCTGCAGGACCTGGAATTCGCCGATCAGTTTCCCGAACTGCTTGCGCTGCTTGAGGTAATCGACCGTCATCGCCGAAGCACCGGACGCGAGGCCCACCATTTCGGCCGCGGCGCCGGTACGGCCGGCCCGCATCGCGCGGCGCAGCGGCTCCCAGCCTCCATCGACCTCACCGATCACCGCATCGGCATCGACTTCGACATTGTTGAAGGCGATCCGCGCGGCCTTGCTGGAATCGGCAAGCGCGACGTTCTCGATCTCCATCCCGGCAGCATCGCGCGGGACGGCGAACAGGGTCAGCCCATCGCTTTCACCCGCCGAACCACCCGTGCGGGCGGCGACGATCAGGAGGTCGGCCGAGGCACCGTGGACCACGAACTGCTTGGCGCCCGACAGCGAAAAGCCATTGCCCGAGCGCTTCGCCACAAGCGCGATCTGCCGCGGGCGGTGGTGCGGCCCCTCGTCGACCGCAAAGGCCGCGACCGTGTCGCCCGACAGGATGCCCGGAAACCAGCGCTTGCCCTGCTCGCTGCCCTTAAGCGCCTCGACGGCCACTACCGAGGTGGTGAGGAAGGGCGAGGGCGTCAGGTTACGGCCGATTTCCTCCATCACCAGCGCCGCCTCCGTCGCGCCGAGGCCCAGGCCACCGTCCTCTTCCGGGATCGCGAGACCGGTCAGGCCGAGTTCGGCCATCTGCTTCCACAGCCCATGGCCGAACCCATCCTTGCAGCCGATGTCGCGCCAGTGGCGGAGCTGCTTCTTGATGGTGCCCTCTTCGCCCATGAAGGTGCGGGTCATGTCGGCAAGCTGGCGCTGGTCGTCGGTGAGGATCATCGTTTCAAAACTCTCGTTCGTCCTGAGCGAAGTCGAAGGACGTTTGGCAATGTTTCGCGGGGCCCTTCGACTTCGCTCACGGCGAACGACCCCTTTTCGCCCTTGCTAGTTCAGGCCCCCGGCAGCCGCAGGATGTGCTTGGCGACGATGCCAAGCTGCACCTCGCTGGTGCCACCCTCGATCGAATTGGCCTTGGTCCGCAGCCATTCGCGCGCCGCCTTGCCGCCGCGCGACCGCTCGCTGTCCCATTCGAGCGCGTTGGAGCCACCAGCGGCCATGATCAGCTCGTGGCGCTTCTTGTTCAGCTCGGTCCCGGCATATTTCATCATGCTCGGCATGGCGGGATGCGCTTCGCCGGCCTTCAGCTGGTCGATGAAATGCTCGCTCATCGCGGCAAAGGCGATGGCATCGACATCAAACAGGGCGACTTCGGCGGCGAGCACGGGATCATCGATCTCGCCGAAGGTCTGCGCCAGGGTCTGCGACGAGCCCGAGCCGAGGCCCATGCCGCTGATCATCTCGCGCTCGTGGCCGAGGAGATATTTGGCGACGTCCCAGCCCTTGTTCACTTCGCCGACGATCTGGTCCTTGGGCACCTTCACATTGTCAAAAAAGGTCTCGCAGAACGGCGAATAGCCGCTGATCAGCAGGATCGGCTTGGTCGAGACGCCTTCCGATTCCATGTCGAACAGCAGGAAGCTGATGCCGCCATGCTTGGTCTCGGTCGAGGTGCGGACGAGGCAGAAGATCCAGTCGGCCTTGTCGGCATAGCTGGTCCAGACCTTCTGGCCATTGACCAGCCAATGGTCGCCCATGTCTTCGCACCGGGTCTGGAGGCCGGCGAGGTCGGACCCGGCGCCGGGTTCCGAATAGCCCTGGCACCAGCGGATCTCTCCGCGCGCGATCTCGGGCAGGAAGCGCTTCTTCTGTTCCTCGGTGCCGTACTTGAGGAGCGCCGGCCCGAGCATCGAGATGCCGAAGCTCGACAGCGGACTGCGCGCGCCGATCGCCTTCATCTCTTCGCGCAGGACCTTGAGCTCGGCCGGCGAAAGGCCGCCGCCGCCATAGGCCGCCGGCCAGTCGGGCACGGTCCAGCCCTTCTCGCCCATGACCCGCATCCAGCGTTCCTGCGCTTCGGACTGGAAGGTGAAGTTGCGGCCGCCCCAGCAGGCATCGTCTTCGGAGCGCATCGGCGTGCGCATTTCAGGCGGGCAGTTCGCCTCGAGCCAGGCGCGCGTATCGCGGCGGAAACTTTCCAGATCGGTCATGACCTTATCTCCTCGCCGCCGTCGATGCGACAAGCGCCGGGAGCCGTCAATGCGTCGGTGGAGGGGTATCGATCTTCGCGATGTGCCAGCGGCGCTGCTCGGCAGTGGAGCCATCGACGTCGTTGACCCGGCGCAGGGTGACGACCTGCGGCTCCTCGAACTTCTCGCCCTTGGTGGTCTCGCCATAGGCCTTGACCGGCACGGTGACATAGATCGATCCGGCCGCGCCTTCGGTGTCGCCGGGCTTGTAGACCTCCGCATGATATTCGCGGAAAGCCGAGAGATCGGGGGCGAGGCTTGCGGCAGAGCCCCACAGCTTCTTCGCTTCGGCGAACTTCTTGGCCTCGACGAGGGCGAAGTAGGTCTGGACCACCTGCCCCGCCCCTTGCGCGCTCTTGGGATCGATCGGGCCTTCGCTGACGATCTCTCGGTCCGGCACGGCCACGTTCGCCGCGGGACGTGGTGGCGTGGTGGGCGGCATCGCCGGCGCATTCTCCGGCGGCGCCGCCGGTTCCTCTCCCACCACGATCATCTTGTTTGCGGACTGGTCGGGCTGAGCGGAGCAGGCGGCGAGCAGAAGGCTGGAGAGCAGGATCAGGCGTTTCATGACTGCCACGAACGGACCGACGGAAGGCCAGTTCCTCCCTTTCCCCCTGCGCGGCTTTCTGCAACAGCGGAGCGAACATCAGACCGTAAGGGGCGTCATGGACTTCGACCTCACCGACCGCCAAGCCCACTTCCGCGACCGGGTTCGCGCCTTCATCGAGCGCGATGTCCGGCCGGCCGTCCCGGAGCTCGCCGCCGAGCTCAACTCGGGCGATCGCTGGCATCATCTGGAACGCCTCGAACCCTTGAAGGCCAAGGCCAAGGCCGAGGGCCTGTGGAACCTGTTCATGCCGCCGGGCGGGGCGCTGCGCCATGTCGACGAAAGCTTCCCGTTCGAAGGCGAGCAGCTCACAAACCTCGAATATGCGCTGTGCGCGGAGGAAATGGGCCGGGTCGGCTTTGCGAGCGAAGTGTTCAACTGCTCGGCGCCCGACACCGGCAACATGGAAGTGCTGCACCGCTACGGCACGCGCGCGCAGAAGGACCAGTGGCTCAGCCCCCTGATGCGCGGCGAGATCCGCTCGGCCTTCCTGATGACCGAGCCCGCCGTGGCGAGTTCGGACGCGACCAACATCCAGTGCGAAATCCGCCGTGACGGCGATCATTACGTCATCAACGGCCGCAAATGGTGGTCGAGCGGCGCCGGCGATCCGCGCTGCAAGGTGGCGATCGTGATGGGCAAGACCGACCCCGAAGCCCGCCGCCACGCGCAGCAGTCGATGGTGCTGATGCCGATGGACGCGGCCGGGATCACCGTCGAACGGGCGCTTACCGTCTACGGCTATGATGATGCGCCGCACGGGCACATGGAGATCGAACTCAAGGACGTGCGGATCCCGGCGGAGAATTTGCTGCTCGGCGAGGGCCGCGGGTTCGAGATCGCGCAAGGGCGCCTCGGGCCGGGCCGCATCCACCATTGCATGCGGACCATCGGCGCCGCCGAAGAAGCGCTCGAACTGATGGTCCGGCGCCTCCAGTCGCGCACCGCCTTCGGCAAGAAGATCAGCGAGCAGAGCGTGTGGGAACAGCGCGTCGCCGAAGCCCGGATCGAGATCGACTGCACCCGCCTCCTCTGCCTCAAGGCCGCCGACCTGATGGACAAGGCCGGCAACAAGGCGGCCAAGGCCGAGATCGCGATGATCAAGGTCAAGGCGCCGCGGATGGCGCTGCAGATCATCGACGATGCGATCCAGGCGCACGGCGGCATGGGCGTCAGCCAGGACACCAGCCTTGCGCACAGCTGGGCCGGAATCCGCACCTTGCGCCTCGCCGACGGGCCGGACGAGGTCCACAACCGCAGCATCGCGATGATCGAATATGGCAAGTTCCCGCCGATCGATCCGATGGTACCGTGAACCCACTCCCATCTCGTTCGTGCTGAGCGAAGTCGAAGCACGTTTACGCCAAGGCCCTTCGACTTCGCTCAGGGCGAACGGAGTTCAAGAATGAGCAATCTTTTCGACCTGACCGGCAAGACCGCCATCGTCACTGGTTCCTCGCGCGGGATTGGTCGCGCGATCGCCGAGGAGATGGCGGCGCACGGGGCCAATGTCGTCATTTCCAGTCGCAAGCAGGACGCCTGCGAGGAAGTCGCCGCCGCCATCAATGCCCGCGGCGCCGGAAAGGCGCTGGCGATCGCCGCGTCCATCTCCGACAAGGAAGCGCTGCGCGAACTGGTCGATCGCACCGTCGCCGAGTTCGGGCAGGTCGACATCCTCGTCTGCAACGCCGCCTCCAACCCCTATTTCGGGCCGATGGGCGGAATCAGCGACGAGCAATTTCGCAAGATCATGGACAACAATGTCCTGTCCAATCACTGGCTGACCAGCTTCGTCGCGCCCGGCATGGTCGAGCGCAAGGCGGGCTCGATCATCATCGTGTCGAGCGTCGGTGGGCTGACCAGTTCGACCGTGATCGGCCCCTACAACATCTCCAAGGCCGCCGACCTCCAGCTGGTGCGCAACCTCGCGGTCGAGTTCGGCGAGTCTAACGTCCGGGTCAATGCGATCGCCCCGGGGCTGGTACGGACCGATTTCGCCAAGGCGCTGTGGGAAAATCCCGACATTCTCGCCAAGGTGACCAAGGTGTCGGCGATGCGCCGCATCGGCGAACCGCGCGAGATCGCCGGGGCGGCGCTGTTCCTGGCGAGCGAGGCGGGCAGCTTCGTCACCGGCCAGACCCTCGTCGTCGATGGCGGAAGCACCATCGGCGCGGGTTTCTGACCCGTGAGCGTCGAGCCCGAACATCGCCATCACCCGCGCCTTGAAGGCAAGGTCATCATCGTCACCGGCGCCGGTTCCGGCATCGGCAAGGCGAGCGCGGATCTGTTCCTGGCGCATGGCGCGACGGTCATCGCGGCCGACCTCAAGGGCGCGCAGCACCAGGCCGACGCCGGGCGCGAAGAGGATGTCGTCCGGCTGGTCGAGATGGCCAAGCGGCAGCATGGCGCTCTGCACGGCTTCTTCGCCAATGCCGGCGTGTCGGGCGGGCTCGCCTCGATCTTCAACCAGTCGGTCGAGGACTGGCAGGAGATCCTGCGGATCAACCTGATCGGCCCCTTCCTGGCGATCAAGCATGCCGCCCCCCTGATCAAGGAGCAGGGCGGCGGGTCGATCATCTGCACCGCCAGCGTCGCGGGTCTGCGGTCGGGCGCCGGCGGGCCGGCCTACAGCGCGAGCAAGGCGGGCGTGATCAGCCTGGTCAAGACCGCCGCGCAGCAGTTGGCTGGGTCGAACGTCCGGGTGAATGCGATCTGCCCGGGCCTGATCGAAACCGGGATGACCGAATTCGTCTACGAACGGGCGCGGGCCAAGGGGCAGGAGGACCGCCTCGGCCACCTCAACCCGCTGCGCCGCGGCGGCGTGCCGGACGAGATCGCCCAGGCCGCGCTGTTCCTGGCGTCGGACGAAAGCAGCTACGTCAATGGCCATGCCCTCGTCGTCGACGGCGGCCTGTCGAGCTCGCATCCGTTCAACCGGCAGGAGTATGGCCGCACCGCCATCTAGCTCGCCGCCCCCTTTTCTTTCCCGGTCCCGCGATTAGGGACTGGCCTTACATTCTTGTCAGCGAAGGACCGCTCATGACCTCGCCCATCAGCACCGAAAAGCACGGCCACGTCCTCATCATCCGCTCCAACAATCCACCCGTGAACGCGCTCGGCGCGGCGGTGCGGCAGGGGCTGGTCGCGGGGATCGAGGAAGCCGAAGCGGCCGAGGACATCAAGGCGGCGGTGATCATCTGCGAGGGCCAGACCTTCTTCGCGGGCGCCGACATCACCGAATTCGGCAAGCCGCCGGTGATGCCGTGGCTGCCCGAAGTGGTCGACCGGATCGAAGCCTGCAGCAAGCCGGTGGTCGCTGCCATCCACGGCACCGCGCTCGGCGGCGGCCTCGAGGTCGCGCTCGGCTGCCATTACCGCTGTGCGGTGGCGTCGGCCAAGCTCGGGGTGCCCGAAGTGAAGCTCGGCCTGCTCCCGGGCGCAGGCGGGACCCAGCGCCTGCCGCGCGTCGCGGGCGTCGAGAAGGCGCTCCAGATGGTGACCACCGGTACCCCGATCAGCGCCCAGGAAGCGTTCGAGATCGGTCTTGTCGACCGCATGATCGAAGGCGACCTGCTGCAGCATGCCGTTGCCTATGCGACCGAGGTCGCCGACGTGCGCCCCCTTCCCCGCTCGTCCGAGCGGCAGGGCAAGATCGAGGAAGCGAGCCCGACCGCCTTCGACGATTTCATCGCCGCCAACCCGCGCACCTTCAAGGGCTTCGAAGCGCCGATGAAGAACCTCGAAGCCGTGCGCGCCGCCACGCTCAAGCCTTATGCCGAAGGCGTGATGGACGAGCGCAAGCTGTTCATGGAGTTGATGAGCGGCACGCAGGCCAAGGCGCAGCAATATTTCTTCTTCGCCGAGCGCAAGGCAGCCAAGATCGAAGGCGTCGACGAGACGGTGAAGCCGCGCGAGATCAAGCGCGTGGGCGTGATCGGTGCCGGCACCATGGGCGGCGGCATTTCGATGAACTTCCTGTCGGCGGGAATCCCCGTCACGATCGTCGAGATGAGCCAGGAAGCGCTCGACCGCGGCGCCGGCGTCATGCTCCGCAATTATGAAGCGAGCGCCAAGAAGGGTCGCTTCACCGCCGAACAGGTCGGCCAGATGATGGGTCTCCTCAACCCCACGCTCGACTTCGACTCGCTCGCCGACTGCGACCTCATCATCGAGGCCGTGTTCGAGCAGATGGAGATCAAGAAGGACATCTTCGGCCGCCTCGACAAGATCGCCAAGCCGGACGCGATCCTTGCGTCCAACACCAGCTACCTCAACGTCGACGAGATCGCAGCGGCCACCAGCCGCCCGCAGGACGTGGTCGGCCTCCACTTCTTTTCGCCAGCCAACGTCATGAAGCTGCTGGAAGTGGTGCGCGGCGCCAAGACCGCCGACGACGTGCTGGTCACCGCCATGGCGCTGGCGAAGAAGATCAAAAAGGTCGCGGTGGTGGCAGGCGTTTGCTACGGCTTCATCGGCAACCGGATGCTGATCCCGCGCCAGACCGAGGCGACCAAGCTGCTGCTCGAAGGCGCCACCCCGGCGCAGATCGACAAGGTGCACACTGACTTCGGAATGCCGATGGGCCCGTTCCAGATGGCCGACCTCGCCGGTGTCGACATCGGCTGGCACCGCGACGTCAACCGCATCGAGAACATTCGCGACGCGCTCTGCTCGGCAGACCGCTGGGGCCAGAAGAAGGGCGCCGGCTTCTACGATTATGACGACAAGCGCCGCCCCTCTCCCTCGCCAACGGTGCAGGGGATCATCGAGGAATTTCGGACCAAGGCCGGTGTGACCCCGCGCGAGATCAGCGACGAGGAGATCGCCCAGCGCACGCTCTACACCATGGTGAACGAGGGCGCGAAGATCCTCGAGGAAGGCATGGCTCAGCGGGCGTCCGATATCGATGTGGTGTGGGTCTATGGCTATGGCTGGCCGGTCTATCGCGGCGGGCCGATGCACTGGGCCGATGCCGAGGGCCTGCAGAAGATCGTCGACGGGCTGAAGGCTGCCGCGCCTCACATGGGCGACGACTTCTCCTTCTCGCAACTGCTGCTCGACAAGGCAGCCAAGGGCGAGAAGTTCACCGGACGGTAGGCGCGCATCCCGTCATCGCGGGCGCCAGGCGAAGGGATTGGTTCGCCTGGCGCTCACGATCACGCGGCGACCGCTTTTCGGAAGCACTGGACAAGCTGCAAGAAACCGCTGAAAACCCCGCCTCGCCGAATTGCTCCGGCGGGGAAACCGACATGTTCGTGGATCGGGCTGTGCATGAGGCCGAGCTGGCCTTCCTTAACGCTCCCTTCGAAGCCGATGGCTGGATGCACGCGCTCCGCCTCCTCGCTGCCGCGACCGGAAGCTCGATCGCACAGCTGTGCGGGGGCGGCGGCGGACTGACGCTCGATTTCAGCCTGTTCAGCGAGGACCGGCACGATCCGCACGGCCACCTCGTGAACCCGGCGCTCTATGGCCCGGAAAACTGGCGAATCAATTCGAGCGGGGGCGCCCGAAGCATCCAGGACGAGCGGCATTATGCGGCCTATCGCAGCAAGCGCCCGTGGAGCTTCTATGACGACGCCGTCAGCGACCTCGACCTGCCCTTTGGTTGCCAGTCGCCGCTGATCCTCGAGCAGAACGGAGGCTTCGTCGGCCTTTCCCTGCTGCGGTCGAGCCGCAACGGCCCGTGTTCGGCCGACACCGTGGCCGCCTTCGCGCGGGTGGCGCACCAGGCGCACCGGTCGACGCGGGTCGAGATCGCGCTCGGCCAGGAGCGCGGCGAGAACATGCTGGCAAGCCTCACCACCAGCAGCGAGTTCACGCTGCTGCTCGACCGCTACGGACGCCTGGTGGCGATGACCGCGGCGGCCGAAGCCCTGTTCGACGGCGACATCGGGCTCCGGCTCGAAGGGCTGGAAGTGCGGCTTTCGAACCCCGGCGAAGACCGCAGCCTGCGAGCCGCGATGACGCGGTTGCTGGCCGGCGACGCCATCGACGGGCCGGTCGTGCACGAATGCCGGGCGGGCGCGACCGACGTGCGACCGCAGGGCCACTGGCGACTGTTCCTCACTCGCCTTCCCGCCAATCGCGACGTGATCGGCGTGGAGGCCCAACTGGCCATCACCTTGCGCCCATTGCTGTCGGCGTGACCTTTAGCCGGTAATCGCGTTGCGAACTTTCGGGCGATCCGGTCGTTACCGGTGCGAAAGGGAATACCAACGATGAGCAGTGCAACCGCCGCCGTGCACCAGGATCCGGTGCGCCGTTATTCCAATGTCGCCGCCACGATCCACTGGATCACCGCGGCCGCCGTGCTGTTCCAGATCTGGCTCGGCTTCAGCATGGGTGAACCGCCCCAGGCCAATCCCTTCAACTGGCACAAGACGGTGGGGGCGCTGATCCTGCTGCTGACCCTCGGTCGGCTGACCTACCGCCTGTCCAATCCCCCGCCGCCCTTCCCAGACGACATGCCGCGGTGGGAGCGGGTGGCCGCGGTGTGGAACCACCGGCTCTTCTATCTGCTGCTGCTCGGCCTTCCGCTCGGCGGCTACCTCGCTGTCTCGGCCTTTTCGGGCGGCAAGCCGATGACCCTGATCGGCGGCATCACGTTGCCGACCATTCCGGGCATTCCCAAGGCCTATGGAGAAGTGTTCGGCGAGATGCACGCCGCTGCCGCGTTCGGCCTGATCGCACTGCTGGTGGTGCACGCCGCAGCCGCGCTCAAGCACCGTTTCGTCGACAAGACTCCAGCCTCGGGCCGGATGCCTCCGTTCGCCCTCCCGCACGAGGAGACGGTCGTCGGCCAGGGCGGCAGCGCGCGCTAGCCTTCGATCACTACCTCGGTGCCCATCTGGGTCAGGCCGTAGAGCTTCTTCGCGAATTCGACCGGCAGGCGGACGCAGCCGTGGCTGGCGGGATAGCCCGGCAGCGCGCCGCCGTGGAAGGCGATACCCATCTCGTCGTACATCTGCATGTAGGGCATGGGCGCATTGTCATATTTGCGGCTGAAGCCCTTCACCTGCTTGCGGAACACCTTCCAGAAACCAAGCGGCGTTTCGCGGCCCTTCTTGCCCGACGAAATGGTGCTGACCCCGACCAGGGTATCGCCCTTGTAGACGAACATCAGCTGCTGCAGCCGGTCGATCACCACCTTGGCCGGCGCATCGGGAATGGTCGCGGCCCAGCGATATTGGCCGGGCTTCAGGGCAACCGTGCCGAACTGGGCCCGGGCCTGCTCGGTGGCCTTGGGCGCGAACCCGTTGGTCCACTCATACGGAAGCTGCGGCGCCGTGACGGGCTTGGGCGGCGGGGCCTCCGCGACCCTGGTCGGCGTGGTGGCACAGGCAGCGAGCAGAGCTGCGACAAGGGCGACGGATGTAAAGCGCGAAGCGGTACGGCGATCCATGGCCGTTTGCCTTGGGGAATGCCGGTCATCAGTCAAGTTATTGGTAAACGGCAGTTTAGCGCTCTCGCTTCCCCCCGCCCCGCCGCAGCCATTGCGCGCCCGGCGCGGCGAACTTATGCAGAGCGCGTCAGTGAAGCCGATCGACGGCGGACGGCCAATTGGAAGGCTCGATGCGGTTAATTCTGCTTACCGGAACCAGTCCGGAGGGGGAGATCCAGCATCGCCATGTGGCGCAGCGGCTGGCCGAAGCTTATCCCGACGCACTGAAAGCGATCATCGTCGCCACCGGCGTGCAGCGTTCGCTTCCCGAGAAAGTCCGCCGCTGGCGCAAGCGCCTTTCCAACCGGGAGATCGCTTCCCGCCTGCTGGTCCGTGGGGTGCACCAGCTGACCTCGGAAGCGGCGGCCAAGCAGGCTGACCTCGAGCGGGTGCTGTTTCCCGCGGGTGATCCGCAAAAGATGCCGAGGCAGGACCTCGTCCGGAACGTGGCCTCGCACAATTCGCCGGAATGCCGCGCGCTGGTCGCCGAACTGAAGCCCGACATCGCCGTCGTGTACGGCACCCTGGTCATTGGCAAAGCCCTGATCCAGGCGCTGCCGCGAACGCTCAATCTCCATACCGGCCAGTCGCCCCGCTATCGCGGGTCGGACACCAACTTCTGGCCGATCTACAACCGCGAACCCCAATATCTCGGATCGACCGTCCATCTCCTCGACCCGGGCATCGATTCGGGCGCCATCCTTGCTCGGGGCCGGGCGGCAATCGAACCGGTGGAAACGGTGCACAGCCTGTTCGGAAAGGCGGTCGCGGTCGGTGCGGAGCTGCTTTGCCGCGCGGTCGGGCGGGTGCACGACGGTTTGGCCGAGCCGCAGCCGCAGGATTTGTCGCAGGGACGGGAATATCGATCGGTCGAGCGCAGCTGGGCCGCCGAACGTAGGGTCAAGCAGCTCATCGCCGGCGGCATCCTTGGGAAAGGATTGCCGGCATGGCGGGAAGAATTCTGACCCTCGGGCTCACCTGGATCGGGCTGCTGCTCTTCTACCTTGGCGCAGGACCGCTCGTGCGGCGGATCGGCCGCAGAAACCCGAAGATCCTGCTCTATCACGATTGCGCCCCGGCCGAGGACAGCTTCACCGCTGGCCTCGACTGCACCACCCCGCCAGGGCAGTTCGCTGCCCACCTCGATTACCTGAAGCGGCACCACCGGGTGGTCGACGTCGATGTGATCGCACGGGGCGAGGCGCCCGAGGGAGCGGTCGCGATCACCTTTGATGACGGCTATCGGTCGGTCTTCGGCCACGCCTTCCCGCTCCTTGCGGAACGCGGATTTACGGCGCGGACCTATCTCATCAGCGACGTGCTCGACAATGCGGGGCTGGTCTGGGTCAACGAACTGAACCACGCGCTGCGCACCCGTCCGGACGTGACGGTCCCCCTGCTCGACGAGTATTTCCCAGGCTGTCCCGCGGACCCCTCGACCGCGATCGACCATTGCCGGGTGAACTTCGGCGCGGAGGCGATGGACAATCTGCTCGGGCGGCTGCGCGCCTCGCTTGGCTACGACCCGGCCGAAGTCGCAGCGGAGGCGCGCCTCTACATGCGCTGGTCCGAGATCGAGCAGATGCTCGGCGCCGGCATGACCTTCGGCAACCACACCAGGACCCACCCCAATCTCGAGCGCCTGTCCCCGGCGGAGCAGCAGCGGGAGATTGCCGGGGCGCAGGAAGTGCTCGCCGCTCGCCTGCCCTGCCATTCGCTAGCCTATCCGTTTGGCCATCACAGCGCAGAAACGGCGGAAATCGCGCGCAAGCTCGGGCTTGGCAGCGTGGTCGAGGTGGGTGGCGGCAACCGGCCGGTCGACCCGCTTGCGCTTGGCCGGGTGCACCTATCCGATCAGTCGGTCGCCGGCCTGTTCGCGCGGATGGAGGTGGTCGAGCCGATCAAGGCGGCGCTGCGCCGGCGCCTGCGGAAGCCCGCAATCGCCGCCTAGCCGCCGATCCCGGTCGTCGCAGGCGGCGGCGCGTTGACGTGTGACCAGATGGCGCTGACCACGACCGATCCTTCGCCCACGCTTGACGCCACCCGCTTGACCGAGCCCGAGCGGACGTCGCCCACCGCGAAGATCCCGCTGCAGGACGTGGCGTAGCTCGAATCGGCACCGACCTCGGCCCCCGTGCGAACAAAGCCGGCGCGGTCGAGCTCGACGAGCCCCGAAAGCCAGTCGGTGTTGGGAGCGGCGCCAATCATGATGAACAGCGCGCGGCAGCCCACGTCCCAGTCACCCTGGGGCCCGCTGACGGTGACGCGTTCCAGATGGCCGTCACCGTCCAATGCGCAAAGCTGGCTGCCGGTGTGGATCTCGATCCGCGGATCGGCTTCCAGCCGTTCGCGCAGGTAAGCGCTCATCGTCTCGGCAAGGCCCTTGCCGCGGACCAGCAGATGCACCTTCCGCGCGACGCGGGAGAGATACATGGCGGCCTGACCCGCGCTGTTCCCGCCGCCGACCACTACCGCTTCGGTTTCGTGGCAGAAGCGCGCCTCCATCTCGGTTGCGGCATAATAGATGCCCGCGCCCTCGAACTCCCCGATCCGCGCGATCGGCAGCCGGCGATACTGGACCCCCGTCGCGACCAGCACGGCGCGGGTGCACAATTGCTCGCCGTCGTCGAGGGTGACGCAAAAGCCATCGTCGCGCCTGACCAGCCCTTCGACGCGGCGCGGCATGGCAAAGCAGGTCCCGAACTTCATTGCCTGGATCTGCCCCCGGAAAGTCAGGTCGGCGCCCGAAATGCCGGTCGGAAAGCCCATGTAATTCTCGATCCGGCTGCTGGTCCCGGCCTGCCCGCCGATCGCATTGTCCTCGACAACCAGCGCCCTCAGCCCTTCCGACCCGGCATAGACCGCAGCGGCGACCCCGGCCGGACCGGCGCCGACGATGATGAGGTCGAGCGCTTCGGCCGGACGGGCCTTGAGGTCGAGGCCGAAGTGCTGGGCGACCCGGCGCGGCGTCGGCTCTTCGAGCGGCACGCCGGCGATGCTGACCCCCGGCTCGCCCTCGGCGATCTCACGGAAGGGCAAGCGGTTGCGGCTGAGGAAGCTTGCGACCCGTGCGACCGCAGGGTCGTGCTCGGCGCCGGTCACGACGATGCTGCTGTCACCGGCTTCGAAGATGCGGCGGCGGCGCGCGGCGAACACGGTGAGGATATGGTCACCGATCTCCGGCACGTCGCTCATCAGTCGCAGCATGGCGGTCCGCGGCACCTCGCTCGCGACCGTGTCCACCGCGGCCCGCATGGTGAGCGTCATCGGCCCGCCATTCAGGAACGAAAGCTCGCCCATGAACTGGCCGGCACGCAACGAGCCGGGCAGCAGTCGCTCGCCGGTGACCGGATCGGCCACTTCGACTTCGCCGTCTTCGACCAGCACGAAGCGCTCCTGCGGGGAGCCTGCCTCCAGCAGGACCTCGCCGGCCGCATAATGGCGCCGGGTCGCGATACCGCGAATGGCTGCCAGCTGGTCGTCCGCGAACGGACGAGGGGTCATGGTGTCGAGGTCGCCGCCGATGGAATCCATTGCGCCACTCTAGCCCGCCCTAGGGCCGATGAAAGCAGCTTCGTCGCGCCTCGCGAACGCAACGGCTGATCGCAACCTGAAGCAACATCGCCATCCGACTGCATCCGATCGGTCCGGCCGAACGTAGTTAATTTTTGTTAATATAGCGTTCACGCCCCGTCGAACGTCTTTCCCGAAGGAAGGTAACCCTTGATGCGACATGCCTTTGCCGCCTCCCTGCTGCTCGCCGCCACGCTCGCCGCCGCCCCGGCATCGGCCGAGACGGTCTTCGGACTGACCTCCACGAGGATCGTGACCTTCGATTCCACCACCCCGAGCAATATCTTGTCCAGCAGCCCGATCACGGGCCTCACCGGCAACGTGTCGCTGCGAGGCATCGACTTCCGGCCGGCCGACGGCCAGCTCTATGCCTTGGGCACCAACGGCAATTTGTACCGCCTGACCGCCAACGGGAACACCTACCAGGCGACCGACCTCGGCGCCCTCACCACCGCGCCGCAGGGCACCTCCGCCGGGTTCGATTTCAACCCGACCGTCGACCGCCTCCGCGTCACCTCGGACACCAACCAGAACCTCCGGGTCAATCCGAACACCAACCCGCCAGCGGTGACCGTGGATGGGGCGATCACCCTCAACGGCAGCAGCAACATCGACCTGGTCGGCTCGGCCTATACGAACAGCTTCGTCGGCGCACCGGGCACGACGCTGTACGGCCTCGACGCCTTCACCGATTCATTGGTGCGTGCCACCGATGCAAACCTGGGCACCTACGTCAACACGAACACAGCCGGAGGATTGTTTGGGCCGCTCGGCGTGACCTTCAGCAATGCCGACCTGATCGGGTTCGACATTTCCGGCACGACAGGGGCCGGCTTCTTCAACCTCAACGACGGCTTCTTCAGCGTGAATTTTAGCACCGGAGCGGCGACCCGCATCGGCACGATCGGCGCGGGCAGCTTGATCGGGCTTTCGGTCGCGCCCACGGCGGCCGTGCCCGAGCCCGGCACCTGGGCGATGATCCTGCTCGGCTTCGCGGCGATCGGAACCGCCATGCGCCGCCGCCGCGCGGTGCGACCGGCTCAAGCCGCCGCCTGAGCAATCTTCGGTATCAGCGGCCCCGTCGGCGCCTGGCGTCAGCGGGGTCGCTTATTCCCATTCGATCGTGCCCGGCGGCTTCGACGTATAGTCGTAGACCACCCGGTTGATGCCCTGGACCTCGTTGACAATACGGGTGGCGACCCGGCCGAGGAACTCGGGCGTGAAGGGATAGACGTCGGCGGTCATGCCATCGACGCTGGTGACCGCACGGAGCGCGCAAACGCTGTCGTAGGTGCGCGCGTCGCCCATCACCCCGACGGTGCGGACCGGCAGCAGCACCGCGAACGCCTGCCAGATCGCGTCGTAGAGCCCGGCGTTACGAATTTCCTCGAGATAGATGGCGTCGGCCTTGCGCAGGATGTCGCAGCGCTCCTTCGTGACCTCGCCCGGGATGCGGATGGCGAGGCCCGGCCCCGGGAAGGGATGGCGGCCGACGAAGGCGGGCGGCAGGCCAAGCTCGACGCCAAGCTCGCGGACCTCGTCCTTGAACAGCTCGCGCAATGGCTCGACCAGCTTCATGTTCATGCGCTCGGGCAAGCCGCCGACATTGTGGTGGCTCTTGATCGTGACCGAAGGGCCGCCGGTGAAGGATACGCTTTCGATGACGTCGGGATAGAGCGTTCCCTGCGCGAGGAAATCGGCGCCGCCGATCTTGGCGGCCTCGGCCTCGAACACCTCGATGAAGGTCTTGCCGATGAACTTTCGCTTGGCCTCGGGGTCGGTGAGGCCGGCGAGCCCCGACAGGAACAGCTCCTCGGCACGGACGTGGACCAGCGGGATGTTGTAATGGCCGCGGAACAGCGAAACGACCTGGTCCGCTTCGGCCGAGCGCATCAGTCCGTGATCGACGAAGACGCAGGTCAACTGCTCGCCGATCGCTTCATGGATGAGGACCGCGGCGACTGCGCTGTCGACGCCGCCGGACAGCCCGCAGATGACCCGGCCGGTGCCGACCTGGGCGCGGATGTCGGCGATCTTCTGGTCGCGGTAGGCGGCCATCGACCATTCGCCCGAGCAGCCGCAGATATGCCGCGCGAAATTCGCCAGCAGTTTGCCGCCGTCCGGGGTGTGAACCACCTCCGGATGGAACATCAGGCTGTAGCGGCGGCGTTCCTCGTCGGTGGCGATGGCGAAGGGCGCGCCCTCGGACGCGGCGACGACCGAAAAGCCGGGCGCGAGGCTGTCGACCCGGTCGCCGTGGCTCATCCACACCTGGTGGCGTTCGCCGACCTGCCACAGCCCATCGAAGAGCGCGGAGGGCGCCATCACTTCGATGAAGGCGCGGCCGAACTCCTTGTGGTCGGAAGTGACGACCCGGCCGCCCAGCTGCTGGTGGAGAGTCTGCTGACCGTAGCAGATGCCGAGCAGCGGCAGCCCGCTGTCGAACATCACCTGCGGCGCGCGCGGGCTATCCTCCCACGTCACCGAGGACGGACCGCCCGAAAAAATGATCCCCTTGGGCTGGAGACGGTGGAAGGCTTCTTCCGCCGCGTTGAACGGAGCGATCTCGCAATAGACACCGGCTTCGCGGATGCGGCGGGCGATGAGCTGGGTCACCTGGCTGCCGAAGTCGACGATGAGCAGGGTTTCGGCCGGTTGCATGGGTCGGGCTGGCTCCGTTCGCGGGCATAGGTAAAGGCGCCGAAGCCCTATGGCTCCGGCGCCTTCCTGTCCACCGGGGTGGAGCTAGCGCTGGTTAGGCGCGGTTGACCTTCAGGTCGGTGATCTGGCCGTTCCGGCTGAACTTGCAGTCGAAGCGGAAGTTGGCACCGGCCCGATTGTAGCCGTTGTTGTAGGGCTGGTTGTAACCACCGTACGGCTGGTTGTACCCGCCGTTGTAATAACCGCCGTAATTGCCCTGGTAGGCCGCGTTGGTGGCAAGACCGTAGACCCGCATGTTGCCGTTCTTGGTCCGGTTCACGCGGTCGATCTGGGCAACGCGATAGCTGCCCTGGGCATAGGCCTGGTTATAGCCGCCATAGCCCTGGTTGTAGCCGCCGTAGCCACCACCGTAGCGCCCGTTGATGCGCTGTTCGGCCGCAGCCGCACACTGCTGCACCGCTGTACGCTCCATATCGTAGTTGTTGGTGCCGTAGTACGGGTTGCCACCGTAGGGGTTGCCGCCGCGCAGGATCGAATTGAGGATCGCGCCGGTGATGACGTCACCGACGCCGCCACCGTACGGGCTCGGATAATATTGCGCCGAAGCCGGAGCCGACGCGCCGACGGTAACCGCAGCAACCGCTGCCGCACCCGCGAGGATTTTCGAAACAGCCTTCATGGCCACTGCCTCCTGGTCATTCTCGAAGCGAGACTTTCCCGCTTGTTGGGATCGTTATCGGCCTTGTGCGCTGCATCGGGTCTGAATGACGTCGTATGCTGGTGTTCAGCTACCCCGCCAGGGCAGACCCAAGTCGAACAGACGAACTTGCCGTATCGCGCCAGAAAACGCTTGACTTTGAAAAAGGGCGCATCGGCTCCTTCTGAAAATTCGGAACCTGACTTCGGCCGGCACGTTTTGAGGGCAAACGGAGTCATGTGAAATGAAACGCTTAGCAGTCTTCGCGGCGGCGATTGCCGTGGCGGTGGCGAGCCCTTGCGCCGCCACGTCCTCCACCCTTGCGCCCGATGAAAGCCCCGCGGCGCTGATGGCGGCGTCGGCGGCGGTGGCGACCGCCCGCGACCATGCCGAGGAGATTGGCGCCAACCGTCCGCTCAAGCCCGGCGGCTACTGGTGGTCGTCGGACATGCCGGCCGACGGCGATACCGAAGTGGTCGTCAGCCTCGAGGACCAGCGCGCCTATGTCTACCGCGCGGGCGAACTGATCGGCGTTACGACCATCTCGAGCGGCAAGCCCGGCAAGGACACGCCTCCGGGGATCTTCCCGATCCTCGAAAAGAAGAAGATGCACCGCAGCCGCAAGTATGACGATGCGCCTATGCCCTTCATGCAGCGCATCGATCAGTATGGCATCGCGCTTCATGCCGGTCACATTCCGGGTGAGCCGGCCAGCCACGGCTGCGTCCGCCTGCCGGCCGCCTTCGCGGCAAAGCTGTTCAACATGACCAAGGTCGGTGACCGGGTCGTGATCGGCTGAGCCCGGCGGAGTTGAAACACCAGGCCGGCGAGGGCTCCCCTTCCCTCGCCGGCCTTGCGCTTACTTGATCTCCAGCCCCGTGAAGCGCGCCATGAAGGCGGTAACGTCGCTGGCTTCCTCGATGATCTTGTCGGTCGGCTTGCCCGAGCCGTGGCCCGCGCGCGTCTCGATCCGGATCAGCTGTGGATTGCCGGTCGGGTGCGCATACTGAAGCGCCGCGGCATATTTGAAGCTGTGCCCCGGAACCACGCGGTCGTCGGTGTCCGCGGTCGTCACGATCATCGCCGGATAGGCCACGTTCGCCTTGATGTTGTGGTAGGGCGAATAGGCCAGCAGGGTGCGGAAATCGGCTTCCTTGTTGGGATAGCCATAATCGTCGACCCAGTAGCGACCCGCGGTGAAGCGGTCGAAGCGCAGCATGTCCATCACGCCGACCTGCGCATTGGCCGCCGCGAACAGGTCCGGCCGCTGGTTGACGACCGCGCCGATCAGAAGGCCGCCGTTGGAGCCGCCCTGCACCGCGAGCCCGCCCTTGGGGGTCACCCCTTGCGCGATCAGCGCTTCGCCCGCGCCGATGAAATCGTCGAACACGTTCTGCTTGTTGTTGAGGCGTCCGGCGTCGTGCCATGCCTTGCCATATTCACCGCCGCCGCGAATGTTCGCCAGCACCCACGCGCCGCCCTGTTCGAGCCACGCGAGGCGCGTCGCCGAGAAGCTCGGGGTCAGCGAGACGTTGAAGCCGCCATAGCCATAGAGAAGCGTCGGCACGGGCCCGGTCACGCCCTTCTTGCGCACCACGAACATCGGCACCCGGGTGCCGTCCTTGGACGCGAAGAAACGCTGCTCGACGGTGAAGTCGTCGGGGTTGAAGAGCAGCTTGGGGGTGAACCACGCGCTGCTCGCATTGGAGCGGACGTCGTAGCGATAGACGGTGGTCGGACGGTTGAAGCTGGTGAAGGCGAAGAAGGTCTCAGGATCGTCGAGATCCCCCGAGAAACCGCCCGCCGTGCCGAGGCCCGGAAGTTCGACCACCCGCTCACGCGTGCCGGCCAGGGTGTGAACCCGGACCTCGGTCGACGCATCCTTGAGGTAGGAAAGGATGAGCTTGCCGCCGACCAAGTTCGACCCGCTCAGCGTTTCGGGCTGCTCGTCGACGATCACCTTCTTGTTGGGCCGGGCGGCGTTGACGTCGATCGCCACCACCTTGAGCCGCGGGGCGCCGTCGTTGGTCTGGAAATAATAGGTCGAGCCGCGATTGCCGATGTAGCTATAATCATGGGTGAAGCCGGGGATCAGGGTCCGCGGCTTGGCGCCCTTGCGCTGCCAGTCGAGCAGGGTGACCTCGTAGCGCTCGTCGGTGCCGCTCGAGGAGGTGATGACGATGGTCGAACCGTCGTCGCTGACCTGCGCCCCATGGTTGAGGTCGGGGCGGTCCGGCGTCGCATAGATCAGGCGGTCGGCCGCCTGAGCGGTTCCGACCTGATGGTAATAGACCATCTGGTTCTTGTTCAGCGAGACGAAGTCCGCGCCCGAAGCGCTCTCGGGATAGCGCGAATAGACGAAGCCCTTGCTGTCCTTGGCCCACGACAGGCCGGAGAACTTCACCCACTTGATCTCATCGCCGATGACCTTGCCGGTGGCGACGTCGAGCACCTTGAGGGTGCGCCAGTCCGAACCGCCGTCCTGGATTGCGTAAAGCAGGTATTTGCCGTCCTCGCTCGGCACCCATTCGGCGAGCGCGGTCGCGCCGTCCTTGCTGAAGCCGTTGGGATCGACCAGCAGCCGCTCGGGCCCGTTCAGGCTGTCGCGGACGTAGAGCGGCGACTGGTTCTGAAGACCGGCATTGCGCGCGTAGAAGTAGCGCCCGCCCTTCTTCACCGGAGTGCCGACACGCTCATAATTGTAGAGCTCGGTCATCCTTTTCTTGAGGATGTCGCGGCCCGGCAGCGTGGCGAGATAGGCGTTGGTGACCTTGTTCTCCTCGGCCACCCATGAGGCGACCGCGGGGTCCTTGCGGACGTCGTTCTCGAGCCAGCGATAGGGATCGGCGACCGCCACTCCGAACTGGGTATCGACGACATTGTCGCGGCGGGTCTGCGGGTAGGCGAGCGCGGGAGCGGCGGGCGCCTGTTCGGGCGCCAGCGCGGCCTCGACCGCGGGCGGCGCGGGAAGTGGTGCAACTGGCGGGGTGGTCGAGCAGGCAGCGATGGGAAGCGTCATCAGAATCAGGCTCTTACGCATGTTTGACCCTTGATCGGGAGAAATGGTGCGCGAGTGCTAGCAGGCGCTGCGCCAAGGGCAAGCAGGTCGGCGCTTGCCTCTGTCCCCAAACCGTCGCATCCCGCTCGCCATGACCCTAGTCAACACCGACTTCCACGCCGCAGCCGAAGCCGAGTTCGACGCGATGGTCGCGCTGCGCCGCGCCATCCATGCCGATCCCGAGCTGGGGCTGCACTGCACGCGCACCACGCAGAAGCTGAAGGCCTCGCTCGATGGCCTCCCGCTCGAAATCCGCGATTCGAAAAGCACCAGCGGGTTCGTCGCGATCCTGCGTGGGAGCCGTCCGGGCCGGACCGTGCTGCTGCGCGGCGACATGGACGCGCTTCCGATCCACGAGGAAACCGGTCTCGACTTCGCGAGCCAGACCGCCGGCAAGATGCACGCCTGCGGACATGATTCGCACTCGGCGATGCTGTCGGCCGCCGCGCGCATCATGAGCGCCCAGCAGGCGAGCCTCGAAGGCACTATCGTCTTCATGTTCCAGCCGGGCGAGGAAGGGCACCACGGCGCCCGCTTCATGATCGAGGACGGCCTCCTCGATGATCCGGCCCCCGACGCGGCCTTCGCGCTGCACATCTGGCCGACGATCAAAGGCGGTCAGGTGACCAGCCGGCCGGGCGCGCTGCTGGCGTCGACCGATGCGCTGAACGCGACCATCCGCGGCCGCGGCGGACATGCCGCCATGCCCTATCAGGCGGTCGACCCGATCCCTGTCGCCTGCGAGGCCGTCGGCGCGCTTCAGCAATGGATCGCGCGGCGCGTGCCCTTCTTCGACGCGGCGGTCATCTCGATCACGCAGATCAACGCCGGCACCGCCTACAACATCATCCCCGAGACGGTGGAACTGAAGGGCACCCTGCGCACCCTTTCCGACCAGCGCCGCGACGCCGGGCGCGCCGCCTTCGAACATATCGTCAAGGGCGTTGCCGCCACCCACGGCTGCAGCGCCGAGGTGCGGGTCGACCATGGCTATCCCGCCACCCGTAACGACCCCCGCGCGGTCGCGATGGTCGAAGCCTTGAGCGCCGACCTGTTCGGCGAGGGCACCTTTGAGGAAATGCCGAGTCCGATCATGGGCGGCGAGGACTTCGCCTATGTCCTGCAACGGGTGCCCGGCTGCATGGCCTTCCTCGGCGTCGCGCCGCACAGCGACAGCGCGCCGGAGGATCGCCCCTCGCTCCATCATCCGCGGATGACGCTGGAGGAGGAGTGGCTGAGCCGGGGGGTCGCGCTGCATTGCGCCTTCGCGACCCGGTTCCTCGCCCGCGGGTGGGAGTAAAGCGCATGAAGGAACTGACCCTTCGCGGAATCATCCTCGGCGCGCTGCTGACGGTGCTGTTCACCGCGGCGAACGTCTATCTCGGGCTCAAGATCGGAATCACCTTCGCCACCTCGATCCCGGCCGCGGTGATCTCGATGGCGGTACTGAAGCTGGTCCGCGATTCGACGATCCAGGAAAACAACATCGTCCAGACGATCGCCTCGTCGGCGGGCACGCTGAGCGCGATCATCTTCGTCCTGCCGGGCCTCATTATGGTCGGCTGGTGGACTGGCTTTCCCTACTGGCTCTCGGTGGCGGTGATCGGCATCGGCGGCATCCTGGGCGTCATGTATTCGGTGCCGCTTCGCCGGGCGCTCGTCACGGGCAGCGACCTTCCCTATCCCGAAGGCGTTGCCGCGGCCGAGGTGCTCAAGGTCGGCGCAGGCATCGGCGGCGCGGAAGAGAACAAGCGCGGGCTCAACGCCATCGTCATCTCCTCGGTCGTGTCGGCCTTTTATTTCATGTTCGCCAAGACCCGGGTGGTCGCCGAGAGCGCTGAGAAGAGCTTCCGCTTCGGCGGCGGGGCCACCAGCGCTTCGGCAAGCCTGTCGATGGCGCTGATCGGGGTCGGCCACCTGGTCGGCATGGCCGTCGGCATCGCGATGATCGTCGGGCTGCTGATCGCCCGGCTTGGCTTGCTCCCGTGGCTTACCGCCGACCAACTTGGGTCGGGCGAGCTGGACGAGATCGTCTCGAACACCTTCCGTCAGAAGGTCCGCTTCATCGGTGCCGGGACCATCGGCGTGGCGGCGATCTGGACCCTGCTCAAGATCATCGGCCCGATCGTGAAGGGCGTGACGGCGGCCCTTGCGGCCAACCGCGCCCGCCGCGGCGGACAGGAGATGGAGCTGACCGAGCGCGATCTGCCGATCACGATCGTCGGCGGCACCATCCTGCTGTCGATGATCCCGATCGCCCTGCTGCTCGCCGCCTTTGCCCAGTCCGGGCCGATCGCGGCGGCAGAAGGGACGACCCTCACCCTTTCGATCCTCTACATCCTCGGCGCGGGCATCGTGATCGCGTCGGTCTGCGGCTACATGGCGGGCCTGATCGGCGCGTCGAACAGCCCGATCTCGGGCGTCGGCATCCTTTCGGTGCTCGGCATCTCGCTGATCCTCGCGGCACTGTTCGGGCAGGGCGCGGCGGACGGCGAGGCGACGAAGAGCCTGGTCGCCTTCGCGCTGTTCGTCACCGCCATCATCTTCGGCGTCGCGACCATCTCCAACGACAACCTGCAGGACCTGAAGACCGGGCAGCTGGTCGGCGCGACCCCGTGGCGGCAGCAGGTCGCGCTGATCCTCGGCGTCATCTTCGGCGCGCTGGTGATCCCGCCGATCCTCGAGCTTCTCAACAGCGCCTTCGGCTTCCAGGGCGCGCCGGGCGCCGGCCCCAATGCACTGGCCGCCCCGCAGGCCGCACTGATCTCCGCGATCGCACAGGGCGTGCTCGGCGGCAGCCTCGACTGGGGGCTGATCGGCACCGGCGCGATCATCGGCGTGGTGGTCATCATCATCGATGAAGTGCTGCGCGGCACGACCCGCAAGTACAGCCTGCCCGCGCTGGCGGTCGGCATGGGCATCTACCTGCCGATGGACCTGACCCTGCTGATCCCGCTCGGCGCGCTGCTCGGCTGGTTCTACAACCGCTGGGCCGAGAAGCAGCGCAATCCCGGTTTCGCCGAGCGGATCGGAACGCTGATGGCGACCGGCCTGATCGTCGGCGAAAGCCTGATGGGCGTGCTCTACGCCGCCATCGTCGCGGGCGCCGAGCGCGCCGGCAGCGAGAATGCGGGCGAGGTGCTGGCGCTGGTCGCGGATTTCCCGTGGGCGGTCCCGCTTGGCATTCTCCTCTTCACCGCCCTCGTGCTCGGCCTTTATGGCTGGACCCGCGGTGCCGCGAGGACCGCGCCGGCGCTGGATGACCCGCGTGAACCGTCGGAGGCGACCTACCGATGAGCGTGACGCCCCGATATCTCGGCCAGAACAGCGGCCTTCCCGCCTCTCCTGAAGAGGCCGAGCTCGACTATGTGCCCAACCCGCGCGCCGGCTCGCTCTACCTCGTCCGCTTCGCCGCGCCGGAGTTCACCTCGCTCTGCCCGGTGACCGGCCAGCCCGATTTCGCGCACCTCGTGCTCGACTATGCGCCGGGCGAGACGATCGTCGAGAGCAAGAGCCTGAAGCTGTTCCTCGGCTCCTTCCGCAACCATTGCGGCTTCCACGAGGACGTGACGGTCGGGATCGGCCAGCGCCTGTTCGACGAGATGAAGCCGCGCTGGCTTCGCATCGGTGGCTACTGGTATCCGCGCGGCGGCATTCCGATCGATGTGTTCTGGCAGTCGAGCGCCCCGCCCGAGGGGCTGTGGGTGCCGGATCAGGGCGTGGCGGGCTATCGCGGGAGAGGATGATGGACGACCTGGTATCGGCAGGATGGCTGGCGGCGAACCTCAAGGCGGCCGACCTCGTCGTGCTCGATGCCAGCTGGCACCTGCCCGCCGCCAACCGCGACCCGCGTCAGGATTATGAGGCGCGGCACATCCCCGGCGCCCGCTTCTTCGATATCGACATGCTGGCCGACCATGATGCCGCCACCTCGCACATGCTGCCGGGCGCGGACGCTTTCGCCGCGGGGATGGAAGCGCTGGGCGTCGGGACCGACGATCGCATCGTCATCTACGACGACAGCGCGCTCCACACCTCGGCCCGGGCATGGTTCATGCTCCGTCACTTCGGCGCACGGCAGGTCGCGATCCTCGATGGCGGGCTGCGCGCTTGGCTGGCCGAAGGGCTGCCCACCAGCGACGAAGCTCCGCCCGAGCGCCCCGCCCGTTTCGATGCGGTCGCCGCCGGTGGGCAAGTCGTCAGCAAGGCGGACATGCTGCGCGGCGTTGGCGTGCCGGTGGCCGATGCGCGCGGAGCGAGCCGCTTTGCCGGGACCGAGCCCGAACCGCGGCCGAATGTCGCGCCGGGGCATATCCCGGGCGCGCGGAACCTGCCGTTCAGCGCTCTTTACGAAGAGGATGGCCGGTTCAAGCCGCCTGCCGAGCTGCGCCGTGCCTTTGCCGACGCCGGCCTCGACCCCGACCGGCCGTTCGTTGCGACCTGCGGGTCGGGCGTGACCGCCAACAGCCTGATCTTCGCCGCCCGCCTGCTCGGCAATCGCGACACCCGGCTCTACGATGGCAGCTGGGCTGAATGGGGCTCTGACCCGCTGACCCCCAAGGAGCGCGGGTAGAGGAAATCTAGGCGCGGCCCGCGAACAGCGCTTCGATGCTTTCAAGGTCGCGGCGCAGGGTCTCGCCAAGCACGGCCAGCGCGGCGGGGTGCGTAGTCTCGCCATCGCTGTTGGCGCCGACCAGCGTCTCGATTCCGGCGGCGGCGGCCCCGGCAGCCTCGATCGACCAAACGTCGGCACACGCCTGGACCGCCGGCGAGGCGAGCGGAAGCAACGCTTCGAAGGTGATGCTGTCGAGGTCGCGGCGCGGGCGGCCCTCGAACATCTCGACCAGGCCAAGCGCCTTGCGGACGCTGCGCAGGCGGTTCACCGCATCGGCATAAGGGGCCGTCTGGGTCGGCTGGTCGAGCTGGAAGTGGATCATGCGACTCAGGAGTAAAGCCGCATGGTTGAGAAAGTTTGAATCCCACGCTCCCCGCCGCCGTTCGACGGCGGGGAGCGGGAAGGTCAAGCTGCCGAGGCGTTATCCAGGTCGCGCAGGATCCAGCCGCGCTGCGGGATGGTCTCGATGAACTCGGCCCCGCCGCTGGCGAGCCGCAGCTTCTTGCGCAGCTTGGAGATGAACACGTCGATGATCTTGGGCTGCGGCTGATCGTCGGAGCGGCGATACAGATGCTTGAGCAGCATCGTCCGGGTAACGACGTTATTGCGCGCAAAGGCGAGCAGTTCGAGCACGCGATATTCCATCTCGGTGATGGCGATCGGGTGCCCGTCGATGCGGATCAGGCGTTGCACCTGGTCCACCGACATGCGCCCGCCGCACAAGGTCGGCGGAAGCTCGGACCCTTGCGCCTTCAGGCTGGCAAGCAGCTTGGAAGCGACATCGTCGGCATCGTCGCGCGGCCCAAGGCGGGCTGGCGCACCGATCAGCTGCTGCTGAAGCTCGGCCACCATGGCGTGCGCTTCCTCGGCGAACTTGCTGCCCTCCTCGAAGCGCTTGCGCGATTTCTCGAGCAAGGTTTCGACTTCGACCAGTCGGGCGGAAATCGTATCGTCGGCCATTCGTCCCCCGTCCTCTTGTTCTTGCTTTACGGCGTCTGGACCGACGCTTCCTGCCCGTCGCCGGCCGGCGCGGAAAGGATGGTCTGGGTAAGCGCGCCCTTGTCGACGACCGCCGTGTCAGGGCTTCCAGCAACCGAGCGGGCGCCAACCGCGGCGCGGTCGGCACCGGCCTTGTCGAGCAGGCCCGTCTCGCTCGACGAGCGCGGCGCCGGCCCGCCGAACAGCGCCTGGACCGCCTGGCTCTGCGCGCCTTCCGCGCTCAGCGAGGCTGTGCCCGGCTTGGGCGGGGTCAGGCTGTAATCGGGCGGAATCACCAGCGGCGCGTTGCGGGCAACGCGGAATTCATCGAGCTTCGCACCCCCACCGCCGCCGCCGAACAGCGCGCAGCCGGACAGGGCAAGGCCCGTGCCGAGGATGGTGAGAAGGGAAAGCTGCTTACGCATGGTCAGGCTCTTTCGAAGGCTTGTGCTCGCGGACCAGGAAGGCGCGCAATATCAGGATCACGACGCCAATGCTAATGCATGCATCGGCAACATTGAAGACCAGGAAGGGCCTGAACTCGCCGATGTGAAGGTCCAGAAAGTCGAATACGTATCCAAGGCGCGCGCGATCGACGATATTGCCGAGCGCGCCGCCCAGCACGAGGCCGAGCGCAAGCTGGTCGCCGCGCTTCTCTTCGCGGGTCAGCCACCAGCCGACGACGCAGGCGATCACCGCGGTCATGCCAACCAGCAGCCAGCGGCCATGGTCCGATCCCGCCGTCAGCAGGCCGAGCGAAATGCCGCGGTTATGAACGCGCGTCAGGTCGAAGAAGGGCAGCAGGTGAAGGTTCTGCCCCTCCACCGTCAGCCCGAGGGGACCTGCCGCCAGCCACTTGGTGAACTGGTCGAGGACGAACATCCCGCCTGCAAGCGCGAATCCGGCCCTGCCCCTCACGCGACCACCTCGGTGCAGCGATTGCACAGGTCCCCGTCCTCGGCGACTTCGGGCAGGTGCCGCCAGCAGCGGCCGCACTTCTGATAGTCGACGCGGTGCGCGACGACGGCCGGACCATGTTCGACCCGGCCGGTGTCGACCAGCACCTCCGAAACGATGAATAGCTCGGCAAGCTCATCGGCGGACAGCATCGGGCGGTCGGCATCGTCGGGCAGGCCGATGGCGACCCTCGCTTCGAGGCTGGATCCGATGACCTTCGCGCGCCGCATCGGCTCGATCTCGGCGGTGACCTGCTCGCGAAGCGCGCGGTAGGTCGCCCAGATTTCGAGCAGTCGGGCGTCGGCGGCGTCCGGCAATTCGGGCCATTCGCTGAGGTGCACGCTGGGTGCTTGCGGATAGCGGGTCGCCCACACTTCCTCGGTGGTGAACACCAGGATCGGCGCAAACCAGCGAACCAATGCATGGAACAGCGTGTCGAGCAGGCTGCGATAGGCGCGGCGCTTGGGATCGTCCGCTGCGTCGCAATAAAGGCAATCCTTGCGGATATCGAAGTAGAAGGCGCTGAGGTCGTTGTTGCAGAAGTCGGTCAGCGCGCGGGCATAGCCGTTGAAGTCATAGGCATCGAGCGCCGTCTTCAGCTCCTCGTCGAGCCTCGCCAGAAGCGCCGCCATGTAGCGCTCCAGCTCGGGCATCTCGGCGATGTCGGTCACCCGCTCGGTTTCTTCGAAGCCCTCGAGCGCGCCGAGCAGGTAGCGGAAGGTGTTGCGGATCTTGCGATAGGCGTCGCTCACGCCGGCGAGGATCTCCTTGCCGATGCGGTGGTCCTCGGTGAAGTCGACGCTGGCGACCCATAGGCGAAGGATGTCGGCCCCGGTTTCCTTCATGAGGTCGAGCGGGTTGACCGTGTTCCCCAGGCTCTTGGACATCTTCATGCCCTTGGAATCCATCGTGAAGCCGTGGGTCAGCACGGTGTCGTAGGGCGCCCGGCCACGGGTCGCGCAGCTTTCGAGCAGCGAGGACTGGAACCAGCCGCGATGCTGGTCCGAGCCTTCAAGGTAAAGGTCGGCGGGCCAGCGCTGCTCGGGCCACTTGCCGCTTTCCAGCGTGAAGACGTGGGTGCAACCGCTGTCGAACCAGACATCGAGGATGTCGGTGACCTGCTCGAAATCGTCGGGGTTGCGGCCTTCGCCCAGGAAATGCTGAACGGCGCCTTCCTCGGTCCAGGCGTCGACACCCTTTTCGCGCACGGCAGCGACGATGCGGGCGTTGACTTGCCGGTCGACCAGATACTTGCCGGTCTTGCGGTCGACGAACAGGGTGATCGGCACGCCCCACGCGCGCTGGCGGCTCAGCACCCAGTCGGGGCGGCCTTCGACCATCGACCCGATCCGGTTGCGGCCCTTGTCGGGGACGAAGCGGACGCGGTCGATTTCCGAGAGGGCGCGTTCACGCAGCGTGTTGGTGCCCTCGATCGGCCGGTCCATCGCCACGAACCATTGCGGGGTGCAGCGATAGATGACGCGGGCCTTGGAGCGCCACGAATGCGGATAGCTGTGGCGGAAATCGCCCGCGCTCAGCAACGCGCCCACTTCGCGCAGGTCGGTGCAGATCGGGCCGTCCGGGCCGTTGAACTTGGTGTTGATGACCGAGCCCTGCCCGCCCAGCCACAGCCAGTCCTCGCGATACTTGCCGTCGCCCTCGACCGCGAAGACGGGGTCGATGCCGACCGCCTTGCACGCCTCGAAATCCTCCTCGCCATGGTCGGGCGCCATGTGGACGAGGCCGGTGCCGGCGTCGGTGGTGACGTGCGGCGCGGGGATGAGCGGGCGCGGCTTGGCGAAGAAGCCGCCAAGGTGGTGCATCGGGTGGCGGGCGATGGTGCCGGCGAGGTCGGAGCCTAGAAAGTTACCCTCGCCCGACAAAGTCACGGCGCAACCATAAGTGCGATCTAGCCGCTCATTGAACTGCTTCCACAACGGACGCGCGATGACAAAGCGTTTACCCGCAAGCGCGTCAACGGCAGGATTAACTGCTGGACCCGCCGCGCCCGTGACCTGTGCGATTGAGTACCGAACATCCTCACCAAACGCGATCGCCTGGTTGACCGGGATCGTCCACGGCGTCGTCGTCCACACCACCGCATGGGCGCCGACCAGCTCGGGGATCGGGCTCTCGACGATCTCGAAGGCGACGTCGATCTGAGTCGAGACCACGTCCTCATATTCGATCTCGGCTTCGGCGAGCGCGGTCTTCTCGACCGGGCTCCACATCACCGGCTTGGCGCCGCGGTAGAGCTGGCCCGACTCCGCGAACCGGCAAAGCTCGGAGACGATGGTCGCCTCGGCCTCGAAGCTCATCGTCAGATAGGGCTTCTTCCAGTCGGCGAGGATGCCGAGGCGCTGGAACTGGCCGCTCTGCACGTCCACCCAATGCTGGGCATAGGCGCGGCATTCGGCGCGGAATTCGGCCGGGGGGACCTCGTCCTTGTTGCGCTTCTTCTTGCGATATTGCTCCTCGACCTTCCACTCGATCGGGAGGCCGTGGCAGTCCCAGCCGGGGACGAACGGTGCGTCCTTGCCGAGCAGCGACTGGGTGCGGACGGCGAGGTCCTTCAGCGTCTTGTTGAGGACGTGGCCGATGTGGATGTCGCCGTTGGCGTAGGGCGGGCCATCGTGGAAGATGAACTTCTCCCGGCCTTCACGCGCCTTGCGGAGCTGGCCGTAAAGGTCGGCTTCCTTCCAGCGGGCCAGGATCGCCGGCTCCTTCTGCGGCAGCCCGGCCTTCATCGGGAAGCCGGTCTTGGGCAGGAACACGGTGTCGCGCCAATCGCGCTTGGATGCAGGTTGCTCGTCGGACATGTCGCGCCGGGCTCTAGCGGTCGGAAGGCGTTTCGCAAACCACCCTCTCGTTCGCCCTGAGCGAACTCGAAGGGCGTTGGCGCTTACGTGCTTCGACTTCGCTCAACACGAACGATCAGGGCGCTAGGCGAGCAACCCCCGCGCCTCGGCCTCGTCGCTGCGCATCTGCGCCGCCAGCGCGTCCATGCTCTCGAAGCGTCGCTCGGGGCGGAGGAAATGGTGCAGCGCGACCTCGATCTCCTGCCCGTAAAGATCGCCCGACCAGTCGAACAGGTAGGTTTCGAGCAATTCGACCGGCGGCTTGAAGGTCGGGCGGACCCCGACGTTCGCGACCCCGGCCACCTCGCTTCCGTCGGGCAGGCGCACGCGGACCGCATAGATGCCGTAGGCCGGCCGCTGATAGTCGCCCAGCACCATGTTGGCGGTGGGATAGCCAAGCTCGCGCCCGCGCTTGTCGCCGTGCTGGACCACGCCGCGAATGGCGAAGGGGCGGGTCAGCAGGCGGGTGGCGGTAGCGGTGTCCCCTTCCGCCAGCGCGCGGCGGATGCGGCTGGAACTGACCGGCTCCTCCCCCAGCACCACCGGCGCGACCGCTTCGGCGGCAAGCCCGTATCGTGCGCCAAGCTCCCTCAGCGCGGTCGCATCGCCGCCGCGCCGCGCACCGAAGGTGAAGTCCTCGCCCGTCACCACCGCGGCCGCGCCCACGTCGCGGGCCAGCATGGCGACGAAATCCTCGGCCGAGGTGGCGGCCAGCGCGGCGTCGAAGCCGAACACCAGGCACGCGTCGGCCCCGGCCCCGGCGAACAGGCGCTCGCGCTGGTCGAGGCTGGTCAGGCGGAACGGCGCCGCATCGGGCTTGAAAAAGCGCACCGGGTGCGGATCGAAGGTCGCGACCAGCGCGGGCCGCCGCTCGTGTGCCGCGCGCGCCACGGCCCGCCCGACCACCGCCTGGTGGCCAAGGTGAAAGCCATCGAAATTGCCAAGGGCCACGACACTGCCCCGGAAACCTTCCGGAATGCCGTCGGCCAGGGTAAGGCGCTGCATCTTGCGCGCGGCTGTAGGGGAGACTGGCCTGCGCCGCTAGTGAGCCGTTGACTCTCTCGCACTCGCAGCATATCTGGCGCCCATCCCGTTCCTCCGGTCCCGGCGGCGCCCTCGTTGCGTCCGCCGTTTTGGCGTTAGCCTGGATCGGAATGCGGGGTGCAAGCGACGAGATGGGCTGGCACCAACGCTGGCCCGTGGAGCTAACACAAGGAAGAACGCACCTTCATGGCACGTATCGCCGGGGTCAACATCCCCACCAACAAGCGCGTCGAGATCGCGCTTACCTACATCCACGGCATTGGTCGCACCAAGGCCAAGGCCATCACCGAAAAGCTGAACATCGCTTCCGAGCGCCGGGTCCAGGACCTGACGGACCAGGAAGTGCTGTCGATCCGTGAGACGATCGACGCCGATCACACGGTCGAGGGTGACCTCCGCCGCGAGACCGCGATGAACATCAAGCGGCTGATGGACCTCGCCTGCTACCGTGGCCTGCGCCACCGCAAGGGCCTTCCGGTCCGCGGCCAGCGCACGCACACCAATGCGCGCACCCGCAAGGGCAAGGCCAAGCCGATCGCTGGCAAGAAGAAGTAAGCTTCTTCGCCAACGCAGCTTCACGTCCTTCGCAGCTTCGGCTCGGGACGAACGGATAAGGATAGTAGGATATGGCACGCGAACCCCAGCGCCTTCGGCGCCGCGAGCGCAAGAACATCTCGGCGGGCGTTGCCCACGTGAATGCGAGCTTCAACAACACCATGATCACCATCACCGACGCGCAGGGCAATGCGATTGCCTGGTCGAGCGCCGGCATGATGGGCTTCAAGGGCAGCCGCAAGTCGACCCCCTACGCCGCGCAGGTCGCGGCCGAGGATGCCGGCCGCAAGGCCGCCGACCATGGCGTCCGCACCCTCGAGGTCGAGGTCAAGGGTCCGGGGTCGGGCCGCGAAAGCGCGCTTCGCGCCCTTCAGGCCGTCGGCTTCCAGATCACCTCGATCCGTGACGTGACGCCGATCCCGCACAACGGTGTCCGTCCGAGCAAGCGTCGCCGCGTCTAACCGACGCGCCGACCTTCTCGCACTCACCTCACACTCCAGGGGGCCGGACGCGGCCCCCGCTGCCAAGGAAGACAAATGGCCGTCAACGCAAAGAACTGGCAGGAACTGAAGAAGCCCAACGCGCTCGAGCGCAAGGTCACCGGCGATGCGCGCCGCAAGGCCGTGTTCGTCGCCGAGCCGCTGGAGCGTGGCTTCGGCATGACGCTCGGCAACTCGCTGCGCCGCGTGCTGCTCAGCAGCCTCCAGGGCGCCGCGATCACCTCGATCAAGATCGAGGGCGTGCTGCATGAATTCTCGAGCCTCGCCGGCGTGCGCGAGGACGTCACCGACATCGTTCTCAACATCAAGCAGGTTGCGCTGAAGTTCGAGGGCGAAGGTCCCAAGCGCCTCCACCTCACCGCGACCGGTCCGGGCGCCGTCACCGCCGGTCAGATCCAGACCACCGGCGACATCGAGATCACCAACCCCGATCTGGTCATCTGCCATCTCGACCAGGGCGCCACGCTCAACATGGAACTGACCGCGGACGTCGGTAAGGGCTATGTCGCGGCGGCCGCCAACCGTCCGCTCGACGCGCCGATCGGCTTGATCCCGGTCGACGCCCTCTACAGCCCGGTCCGCCAGGTCGCCTACAAGGTGGAAAACACCCGCGTCGGCCAGGAACTGGACTATGACAAGCTGACCCTGACCATCGAAACCGACGGCACCGTCAGCCCCGAGGAAGCCGTCGGCTATGCCGCGCGCATCCTGCAGGACCAGCTGGCCCTGTTCGTAGGCTTCGACGACAGCAGCTACCGCGCGGCTTCGCCGATGATCGGCCAGGCCATCCCGTCGGCGGCCCCGATGGGCGGCGGCGCGATGCCGGAGACCACCGACACCAACCAGCTCAACCGCTACCTTCTCAAGAAGGTCGACGAGCTCGAGCTGTCGGTCCGTTCGGCCAACTGCCTCAAGAACGACAACATCATCTACATCGGTGATCTCGTCCAGAAGACCGAGGCGGAAATGCTTCGCACGCCGAACTTCGGCCGCAAGTCGCTGAACGAGATCAAGGAAGTTCTCGCTTCGATGGGCCTGCGCCTCGGCATGGACATCCCGGGCTGGCCGCCCGAGAACATCGAAGAGATGGCCAAGAAGCTCGAGCAGGAAATGCTTGGCTGAACCATTCGCCCCGGCTTCGGCCGGGGCAACAGGGTTCAGGGCAGCCCCTCAAGTCTGCCTGGTCCGGGGTACCTCACACGGCCCCCGAACGAACGAAGAAGGACGATTAACATGCGACATCGCGTTGGCGGCCGTAAGCTGCAGCGTACCTCGGCCCACCGTGCGGCCCTGTTCCGCAACATGGCCGCGGCCCTGATCAAGCACGAGCAGATCACCACCACCCTCGCCAAGGCGAAGGAGCTTCGCCCCTACGTCGAGAAGCTAGTCACCCTCGCCAAGAAGGGCGGCCTGTCGAACCGGCGCCTCGCCCACGCCCGTCTGCTCGACGACGCGCAGCTGGTGAAGCTGTTCGACGTGCTGGCCGAGCGTTATGCCGGCCGCAACGGTGGCTACACCCGCGTGGTCAAGGCCGGCATCCGCCAGTCGGACGCCGCGCCGATCGCGATCATCGAATTCATCGACCGCGACGTCTCGGCCAAGGGCCAGGATTCGGGTCCGGTGATGACCGACGACGAGGATGATCAGCTGGCCGCCTAAGCGCGCGCGGCAGTTCGCTCGACAAAGAAAAAGGGCCGCTCCGGACTTCCCGGGGCGGCCCTTTTCTTTTGCTGGCTCACCGTGATGACGATTAGCGCGGATACCCCGGCTGCGGGATATTCGCGGTCGCCCGCGCGATCTCGTCACCCGCGCGATTGAGTGCGTCGCGGATCACCGGGAGGGACCGCGCGATCGCCTGCCCGCCGGACTTCACCGCGACCTTGCTCTCCTCCACCCCGGCCGTGATATCGCGCTCGCTCATCCCGCTTTCGGTGCCGACGGTGCGGCGCCGGTCCTCGCGGGTAACGGGACGGTTCTCGACCGCGGCTTCGACCTCGCCAATCGGCAGGTTGAGGAATGCCTTGGTCACCGCGCCGACCATCGACCCCAATTGATCGATCATCCGGCCGTCGGTGATTTCCGGCGGCAAGTCGGCCGGGCGCTGCGGCTCGGGCGGACGGGACGGCACCTGCGCCGCGACCGGGGCGGCACTGGCGAGCAGGGCGACAAACAACAGCTTACGCATGACAAGGCCTCGTTTTACGACAACGACTCAGCCCCGCCCTATAGCATCGCAAGCCTAAGCCTGCCTGAACGGGCGTTCAGCGCAGCGAGAGCCAAGCCAGCGCCGCGGCCCCTGCGACGATCCGGTACCAGGCGAACGGCGCAAAGCCGTAGCGGGTGACGATCGCTATGAAGGCCTTGATCACGATCACCGCGACCACGAATGACACCGCGGCGCCAAGCGCGATCCATTGCAGCATGTCGCCGCTCAGCTGGTCGTGGTGCTTGGCCAATTGCAGCACGGTCGCGCCGGTCAGGGTCGGGACCGCCAGGAAGAAGCTGAATTCAGCGGCGGTGCGGCGATCGACGCCGAAGCTCATCGCCCCAAGGATGGTCGCGCCCGATCGGCTGACGCCCGGGACCATCGCCAGGCACTGGACGAGGCCGACCGCGACCGATTGCTTGAGGCTGACCCCGCTGATGCCGCCAGTCGGGCTGGTCTTGGCGAACCGCTCCACCGCGAGGATGCCGAAGCCGCCGATGATCAGCGCCCAGGCTACCACCGCCGCATTGCCGAGCATCGATTCGATGATGTCGTCGAGCGCGAGGCCGACCACCACCGCGGGAATGAAGGCGACCAGCAGGTTGCGGGTGAAAATCACCGCCCCATGCTCCCAGCCGAGCAGCCCGCGGGCCACGGTCCAGAAGGTCCGCCAGTAGAGCACGATGATCGCCAGGATCGCACCCGGCTGGATCGCGACGTTGAACAGCGCCCAGCGATCGGCGTCGAAACCGAGCAGCTCGGTCGCCAGGATCAGGTGCCCGGTCGAGGAGACGGGGAGATATTCGGTAAGCCCCTCGACGATGCCGAGGATGACGACCAGCCAGAGGATCGGCATTACGGCCTAGCCGGCGGCGGCTTGCGAACGGCGGCTGGCGAAGCGCCCGCCCTCGTGGAAGCGGTCGAGCCACTCGGGCGCGACGGCGGCGAGCGGGGTCGGCTGGATTCCGAACGCCTCGAGCCCCGGCCCGCTTGCGACATTGTCCTTCTGCAGCATGATCCACTGGTCGCGGGTGATCGGCGCGCCCGGCAGGAAGCCGAGCCGGCTCATCGCGTCACCGACGAAGTCGGGAAGATCGACGAGCCCAGGATTGCGCCCCGCAGCCTCGGCGATCACGCGGTTCAGTTCGTGCATGGTGAGGACGTCGGGCCCACCCAGTTCGAAGGTCTGGCCTGCGAAGCGCTCGGGCTCCTGCGCGGCCTTGGCGATCGCTTGGCCGAGGTCGCGCACGAAGATCGGCTGGAACCTGGTCCTGCCGCCCAGCACCGGCACCACCGGCAACCGGCTCATGCCCGCGAAGCGGTTGGTGAACTGGTCTTCCTGGCCGAACACCACACTGGGGCGGATAATGGTCGCGGCGGGAAACGCAGCGCGAACCCTGGCCTCGCCTTCCGCCTTGGTGCGGGCGTAGAAGGATTCGCTGTCCGCATTGACCCCGATGGCGGAGACATGGACCAGGCTCGCCGCGCCATTGCGGGCGGCAAGCTCGGCGATCCGGCCGGGCGCCTCGCCATGGACGGCATTCAGCTTGCCGTCGAACGCTCCGACGAGGTTGATGACGCCCCACGCGCCCTCGACCGCCGCCTCGAGGCTGGCCGGCTTGGTGAAGTCAGCCCGGACGAGGTCGACCTGCCCGACCGCGGCCAAAGGCTGCAGGAAGAAGGCGTTGCGCGGCGTGCGCTGGGCCACGCGGACGCGCACGCCGGTCTTGAACAGGGCTTCGCAGACATAGCGGCCGATGAAGCCGCCGCCGCCGAAAACCGTGATGATACGTGTCTGCCACTCGCTCGCCGTCATGCCGCTCGCCCTAGCCCCGCCACGGCGAAGCGACAAGCGGCGCGAGAGGAGTGTTGACAGCGGCGCCGCCCGCCCCCTAGAGGCGCCCTCCTACCGGCGAGACTTCTCGCGAACAGCTCCTGTGCCCAGGTGGCGGAATTGGTAGACGCACCAGCTTCAGGTGCTGGCGCTCGCAAGGGCGTGGAGGTTCGAGTCCTCTCCTGGGCACCACTGCTGAGCAATCCTGAAATCATCTGGCGACCAACTCCGCAGCGCGGTCGGCGGTGGCGAGGGCGTAGGTCCAGCCGAGGCCGCCATGGCCGATATTGACGGTGACGGTCCCGCGTCGCTCGACGATCGGGAGGCTGTCGGGGGTGACCGGGCGGAGGCCCGCCCAGCGCTCGCCTGGCGCATCGAAATCGGCGGCGTCGGGCAGGCTTTCGCGGGCGGCGGCGGTCATGGCCGCCAGGCGCCGGGGGTCGACCGCCGCGCTGTCGAAACCGACATCGGCAAGGCCGGCGATGCGCATCCTTTGCCCGAGACGGCAGAAGACGAGCTTGCGGGCGACGTCGGTGATGCTGGCGCGCGGCGCGCTCGTCCCCAGCGGCAAGGTCACCGAATGGCCGCGCACGGGCATGATGGGAACGCGCCATCCGATGGGCCGCAGAAGGCTTGCCGCCCCGGGGCCCGCCGCCACCACCAGATGCCGCGCGGCGAGCCGTTCCCCGCTTTCCAGGAGAACGGCCGGGTCGGCCCCCTTCTCGATCCCCGTCACCCTGCTGCCGAAGCGGGTTCGCAGCCCCTCGCCCGCCAGTGCCTCGACCAGCGCGGTGCAGAAGAGATGCGGGTCGCCGACCGCGTCGCCGGGGGCGTAGATGCCGCCGGCGAGCCGCTGACCGATGGCCCCAAGCGCGGGCTCTACCTCCAGGACCTGCGAGGGCGAAAGCGCACGGACGTCGATCCCCGCGCGGCGCTTGGCATCGGCATGGGCGGCCGCGGCACGGAAGCCCGCGGGATCCTCGTGCAGCAGCAGTTTTCCCGGCACCATGTGCGCGAACTCGATCGGCCGGCGCGCCAGCAGTTCCTCCATCAGCGCCCGCGACCGAAGCGCGATCTCCAGTCCGGCAAGGCTGTTGGCGGCGAACCGCCCGGCGCTGCCATTGGCAAAGAAGGCGAGGCACCAGCGCAGGTAAGCGGGGTCGAACCGCACCGCGACGCGGAACGCCGGATCGGTCGCTGCGAGGATTCCCGGCAGGCGCTTCAGCAGGCTCGGTGACGACAGCGCGTCCGTATAGGAATAGCTCAGCTGCCCGCCATTGGCGAAACTGGCCCCCTCGCCCGGTCCGTCCGCCGCATCGACGAGGGTCACCGTCAGGCCGCGCCGGATCAACGCCTCGGCAGTCGCCACGCCGACCACGCCGGCGCCAAGGACGAGGATGTCGGTGGTCAAGGGCGAGGCGGGAATTGCATGCTGCCGCCGACCTTAGCAGCCCCCCGCGCTGCCGCCAGCCACGCTCCATTGCACTCTCGTCGCTGGCGCTTATCGTCCGCGCCGATGAGCATGATGCAGCGACGCGAAGCCCTGGCGACCCTTGGTGCGGCGGGGTTGGCGATTGGCCTTCCCCTTCCCGCGCCGGCCGCACCCGCCACCCGCAAGCCGCCGCGGCTGCGCGCCGGAGACCGCGTCGCCCTGGTCTCGCCCGCGGGCATCTACAGCGACCCGTTCGATTTCCAGCTGGTGACCGAGGCGATCACCGCCATGGGGCTGGTGCCGGTGCCCGGGCCGCACTGGAAGGACCGTTTCGGCTATCTTGCGGGGACGGACCAGGGCCGCGCGGCGGATATCAATGCCGCCTTCGCCGATCCCGCCATCCGCGCCATCTTCGCGGTGCGCGGCGGCTGGGGCTCGGCCCGCGCCCTCCCCTTTCTCGACTGGAAGACCATCGCGGCGAACCCCAAGCTGCTGGTCGGTTTCAGCGACATCACCGCGCTGCACCTCGCGATCCAGGCGCGCGCGGGCTTCGCCACCATCCATGGCCCAACCGCCGGAAGCAGCTGGACCAAGTACAGCTATGCCGCCTTCCGCGACCTCGTGTTCGATGCGAAGCTGCCGCTCTACCGCAATCTGCCCGGCGACCAGGACCGGCTGGTGCAAAAGGAAGGCCGCTTCCAGACGCTTCGCCCGGGCAAGGCGACCGGCAGACTGCTCGGTGGCAATCTGACGGTGCTTACCAGCCTCGTCGGAACGCCCTGGCTACCCGATTTCAGCGGCGCGATCCTGTTCATCGAGGACACCGACGAGGCCCCCTATCGGATCGACCGGATGCTGACGCAGCTTGGCCAGGCAGGCGTCCTGCGAAAGGTGGCGGGCGTGGTGTTCGGCCAGTGCACCAACTGCAAGCCGTCGGACGGATCGACCAGCCTGTTCACGCTCGGCGAGGTGCTGCGCCAGCACCTCGAGCCGTTGAACGTGCCCATCTATACGGGCGCCATGTTCGGCCACATCGACGACCAGTTCAGCCTGCCGGTCGGGTGCCGCGCGGAGATCGACGCCGACGCGGGAACGATCCGCCTGCTCGAAGCACCGGTGGCGTGAGGCGCGGGCTAAGCCTGCTGCTTGCCGCGCTGCCGCTTGCCGGCTGCGTCACCGCCCCTCTTGCGCCGCGCTACAGCCCGCCGCCCGAAGTCGCCTGGGCCTGGGCGAGCTTCGATGCCAACGCCGTGCGCGCACAGGGTGCCGGCGGAATCGCCGATCGCCGCACCGGTCGCCCGATCACCCCGGACGATCCGATCCGGGTCGCTTCGGTCTCCAAGATGGCGACCGCGCTCACCGTCATGCGCCTGGTCGAGAAGGGCCGGCTCGACCTCGATGCCGACGTGGCGCGCTACCTTGGCTGGTCCTTGCGCAACCCGGCCTTTCCCGACCGCCCGATCACCCTTCGCCAGCTGCTGAGCCACACCGGCAGCGTGCGGGACAATGGCGAGAATTACGTCGTCCGCTTCGGCAAGCAGATCCGCCCGCAGGCGCAGGACGCCGGCTCCTTCGATCAGGCCCACGCGCCGGGGACCTACTTCCATTATTCCAACCTCAATTTCGGTATCATCGGATCGGTCATCGAAAGCGCCACCGGCGAACGGTTCGACCGGGTCGCCCGGCGCGAGGTGCTGGAGCCGCTCGGTCTCGATGCCTGTTTCAACTGGGGCACCTGCAGCGAAGGCGCCGCCGCCCGCGCGGTGGTGCTCTATGCTGAGGACGGCAAGGCGATCCTCGACGATCTGCAGGGCAAGCTGCCAGCCTGCCCGGTGTTCGTGGAGCCGGGCGCCGATTGCACGCTCGACGACTACGTGCCCGGCAGCAACGGCGCGCTCTTCTCGCCCCAGGGTGGGCTGCGCATCTCCGCCACCGGCCTCGGCGTCATCGGCCGAATGCTCCTTAACGACGGCAGGCACCAGGGCCGCGCCTTCCTGTCGCCGGCCAGTGTCCGGACGATGATCACCCCCGTCTGGCAATATGATGGCCAGAACGGCGTGACAGACGAGGGCTTCTATTGCTCCTACGGCCTTGCCATCCACCTGGTGCCGGGGCCCAACGCCGCATGCCGCGACGACCTGATGGGTGGCCGGCGCCCGATGCTCGGCCATGCGGGAGAGGCCTACCGCGTCCGCTCCGGCCTCTGGCTCGACCCGGCGCGCCGCACCGGTATCGCCTTCATCGCCGCCAACAACGGCACCGATCCCCCCGCCGGACGCACCAGCTTCAAGGCGATCGAGGAATGGCTCGCCGCCAAGCTACGCTAACGCCGCCGGCCCCTTTTTCGTCATTGCGAGCAAAGCGAAGCAAGCCACCGGACCGAACCGGTGGATTGCCTCACTTGTGCCCGGACGACGTTGGAGGCGCCGCCTAGAACAGCTTCCAGTCGAGGCTGAGCAGGAAGGCCCGGCCGCGCGGGTCCGCAACGCGCGGTTCCCAGCTCGACCCGGCGCCGCTGTTGCTGTCGTAGGTGATGGCGAAGGGCGGGTCGGTGTCGAAGACGTTCTTGACGCCCGCCGTCAGGCGCAGGTCCTTCCACGGGGTGAAGCCGATCGACGCATTGTAGGTGATATAGTTGTCGACCCGCGGGTTGTAGAACAGTCGCGTGGTGCTCGCCGGCAGGGCGAAGTTCCTGTAACCCTTACGGAAAATCTGCGAAACGTTGAAGTTCCACTTGCCGGTCGTGTAGTTGACGAAAAGGTTGTGCTTCCACTTCAGGCCAAGGTCGCCGGTCAGGCTGAACACCCCGACCAGGTCGGTGTAAGGCAGGTTCGGAAGCAGCTTTTCCTTCTTCTTGGTGAGGTACGTGCCGTCGATCCCGGTCGACAACAGTCCACCGGGCGCATCGAAGGCCGCCCGCCCGGACAGCTCGATGCCGGCGGTGCGGCGCGACCCGAAGTTGCCGGTGCGCAGGTCGAGCAGGGTGATGATGCCATTGGTGCGCTGGATCCGTTCAGGGAAGGCGCCGATATTGGCGAGCAGCTGCGAGATGGTGATCGAGCCGATCGTGTCGTCGACCGCGATGTTCCAGTAATCGGCCGACAGGCTGAACCGGCGGCTCGGCTGGAGGACCACGCCGACCGTCCACTGCTTGCTCGTCTCGGGCTTGAGCGTGAGGTTGCCGCCGTTCAGCGAATCCGGGGTGATCGGGTCGCAGGCCGGGCGCGGACCCGCGGTCGTGCCCTGCGCGCAGAGCGTCGGGTCGACCACGTTGTTGCCCGGGTTGGGCGAGATCGTCGTGCCGTTGAAGATCTGGTTGAAGGTCGGGACCCGGAAGCCCGTGTTGTACGATCCGCGGAACATCAGCGCGTCGATCGGCCTGAACTTGGCCGAAATCTTCGGGTTCACCGTGCTTCCAAAGCCGGTGTAATCGTCGATGCGGATCGCCCCGGTCAGCTCCAGTTCCTTGATGATCGGGATCAGCACTTCGCCGTAGGCCGCCTTGACGTTGCGCTTCTTCCGGTTGAGCGCGTTCACATTGTCGAAGGCGACGTTGAAGATGTCCGGCGCGGAAGTCGCACCGGCCGCGGACCCGTTGAAGCGATAGGTCTCCTGCCGATAGTCGACGCCGAGCGCGACCTTCACGGTGCCGCCGGGCAGGCGGAACAGGTCACCCGAAACCGACCCGTCGAATTGCTTCACCTCGTAGATGCCGCCGTAAAGCTCGACCCCCTTGGCCGAGATGGCGTCGAGCGCGGCCAGCGCCTGCGGCGTCTGCTCGAGCGAGAAGGGGTTGAGGATGCCGCTGTTGAACAGGCCGACGATGCCCGGCGCGGTGGCCCCTGGCGCAGTGGGAGCGCGCGGATCGGCGGTGCCGATGCCGGCGCCCGCAATCCCCGAGGCGGCCGCCGCGGCCGCGCTCGCGAACACCCCACGATAGTGATAGCCGGTGCCAAGCGTCGACTTGGCTTCGCTTCGGGCGAAGGACCCGCCCGCGCGATAATCCCAGGTGCCGAACAGCGGGCCGTCGATGCCCAGCGCCGCGCGCAGCGTCTTGGTATTGGTCTCATACTGGCGCGGGCCGCAGGCGATGCAGCGGTAGCGGAAGGCGATCGGCTTTCCGTAGTTGCCGACATTGTCGACCGTCCGGTCGCCCACCGCGCCGATCGCCGGAAGCACCGCCGCGAACCGGTCGTAGATGCTGTTGTAGGTCGATGCCGTCAGCGCGTTCAGCGGATAGGCGATCGGCAGGCTGGTGTTGTTGCCCGTGTACTGGTTGTTCGAGAAGGTCTTGGTCGAACTGGCGTCGGACCCGGTGACCTCGGCATAAAGCTCGTGCCGGTCGGCCAGCCGCACCGTGGCGCGGGTGTAATAGGTCAGCGTGTCGATCGGCTGCTGGATGGTCGCCGCCCGGCCGGTGTCCCACGCGCAGGCAAGCGCGGTGTTGGGGGCCGCCCACAGCACCGCGTCATAGTCGAGCCCGCCGTCGACCGACGAGCAGCCCGCGCCGCCCGGGAGGCGCAGCGGATTGACGCCGCCCGACGCCGGGACGGTGGTGCCCGGAATGAAGAAGCCCGGATTGGTCAGCAGCGACGTCGCGCCGGTGGTCCCGCCGAGCAGGGTCCCGCCCTGCGTGATGCCGACATTGGCGGCGGTCGGGTTGATCGGGAAAGCGGTCGCGATCGGCGTTCCGCGGGTATCGATCGACAGGCCGCGCAGGGGCTGGTTGCCGTTGACGAAGTCGCGCTGCGACCCGCGCAGGATGCGGTTCGAGCTGTAGGCGACCGCGCCCATCACGTTGAAGCCCTGGTTGGCCAGGTCCCCGTAACCGGCGACCCCCGACACGCGGTAGATGTTGCCACCGCCGGCCTCGGTCGCGTCGACCATGCCCTGGACGCTCAGGCCCTTATAGTCCTTGCGGGTGATGAAGTTGATCACGCCGCCGATCGCGTCGGTGCCGTAGATGGCCGACGCGCCGTCCTTCAGGATCTCGACCCGCTCGATCGCCGAGAAGGGGATCTGGTTGACGTCGACCGCAGAGCCCTGAAGCCCGTGCGCGGCGACGCGCCGGCCGTTCAGCAGGATCAGCGTCGATGCGCTGCCCTGGCCGCGCAGGTTCGCCGCCGACAGGCCGTTGGTGCCGCGCTGGGCGCCCGACACGACGTCCGAGTTGGACGCGAGGTTGTCCGCGCCATTGCCGTTGGTGCTGAGGAAGCTGATCAGCTGCTCGGGGTTCTGGATGCCCTCGCGGACGATCTCCTGGGTGGTAATGATCTGCAGCGGCAGCGCGCTGTTGTTGGGATCGCGGCGAATGCGCGAACCGGTGACGATCACCTCGCCCGAATCCTGCTTGGTGGTGCTGGCATTGGCCGGCGCGATCGGGGTCTCGGCTCCGGTCGGGGTGGCCGCCGGGTCGGTGGTGTTCCCTGTCGTGCTCTGCGCGGCGGCCGGAGCCGCCAGTGTCAGCGCCAGTGCCAGCGCGCTTCCCATCGACAGCAAGGCCGTCCGCGTGCCCAGTTCGTTCATCATTGCCCCCAATTGCGACTTAAATTCCTGTTGTGCGCGGATAGGAGGCAAGTGGACTGTCACATGCCAGTCTTTTTTCGCGTCGGGGGCCCCGCAGCCCTGCGATTGCGCACGAGAGGCGAGGCCCTGTTGCGTTGCTGCAACAAACGTCTCGGGTCAGCGGCTCGCCGCGACCAGTTCGAGCGCCTGGTCCATGATCGCGGTCGCGCGCACTTCCTCCGGCACGTCGCTGGCGAGGAGCGAGAAAACGAGGGTCTCGCCGCTGCGGGTCAGGAGATAGCCCGACAGCGCATTGGCCGCGGTGAGCGATCCGGTCTTGGCGAACACCCGGCCCTTGAGCCCGCCATCCTTGAACCGGTTGCGGAGCGTCCCGTCGACGCCGCCGATCGGCAGGCCGGCCCGCAACTGCGTTCCCCACGGCCGCCCCGCCGCCCAGCGCAGCAAGGTGACGACCCCGCGTGGGGACACCCGGTTGTAGGGTGACATGCCCGACCCGTCGGCCAGCGTCGCCGCCCGTTCCGGCACGCCGGCCCGGTCCAGCACCTCGCGCACCGCCTCAAGTCCCCCGGCGACGCTCGGCTTGCCCCGCGCCGCGCCCAGCCGCCGAAGCAGCAGTTCGGCGTGAAGGTTCTGGCTCGACTTGTTGATGGTGACGATGTCCTCGCCAAGCGGCGGCGGCGTGAGCGCGGCCAGATCGGCGCTCAGCGACGGAGGCGCCGGCACGTCGGCCAAAGTCCGATAGCGGCCAACGCTGTGGCCGTTCACCCGAACCCCGCGTTCCCTCAGCATCTGACCGAAGCGCCACGCCGCATAGTCGGCGGGATCATCGACGCCGAGCCGGATGAGCTCCTCCGGCGCGCCCGCCTTGATGGTTCCGGTCAGCACGATCCGCTTGCTGCCCGGAAGGCGCTGCACCTCGAGGGCGGTCTTCCCTTCGCTGACGGTCCTGGCGAAATTCAACACCTGCACATAGTCCGGGGTCGAGACCTTCGGCGCCTGGTTCAGCTCGCCTGGCGTGACGCGCAAGCCAATCTCATTGTCGTCGATCATCAGCGCCGCGATCGCCGTTCCGGAGCGGGTCGGGATGTTGTTCCAGCTCATCCCGAAGCTCCACCGCTCATCGGCAAAGGCCTGGGCATTGCCGATGACGGTACGAACGCGCCTGGTCCGGGCCGCCACGGCGTCGGCGAGCGCCGACAGGCAATCGACCTTGCAGTTCGGCGCGCTCGACAGCCGTGCGTCGCCACCGCCCTCCAGCACGACGTTCGGCTCGCCGGGCAACCCCTCTTCCAGGTGGACCCGCGCGCCGCCGGCCGCATCCGGCTGGTCCAGCCCCGGCAGCAGCTCAAAGGCTGTGATGGTGGTGAACAGCTTGGTGTTGGACGCCGGCACGAAGCGCCCATCCGGGTTGATCGCCAGCACTTCCTTGCCGTCCAGCGTCGCCACCACCAGGCCGAACCGCACGCCCGGCCCGGCCTCGGCGAACTTGGCTTCGACCTCCTGCTGAAGCGTCGCCGGAACCTGCGCGCCGGCCGGTGACGCGGCGAGCAGGAGGGCGAACAGACCGGCCCTCATTTCGCCTGCCCTTCCCCGCTCGCCAGCCGCCGCATCAGCCGCGGCCAGAAATCGAACGCGCCATACAGGCTTCGCTCGGGAATCCGCTCGTTGAGGCCATGCACGCCCGCCACCTCGCCGCCGATGGTGAAGTCCGCGCTGAAGCCATAGGTCGGGATGCCGAGCGCGCGGAAATGCTTTCCGTCGGTCGCGCCGGGGGTCATGTAGGGGACGATCCGGATCCCCGGCGCATCGGGCGCGATGGCTTCCTGCACCGCGGCGAACAGCGCCGGATTGACCGGCGAGGGCGGCGCCGAGGTCGGTTCGCCCACGATCTTCCATTCGGCCGCCGGATTGCCGCCGACCTCGGCCAACGTCCGCCGCACCTGCTCGATCTCGACCCCCGGAAAGATCCGGCAGTTGATCGTCGCCGTCGCGCTCTGCGGCAGCGCATTGTCGGCATGCCCGCCTTCCAGCAGCGTCGGCACGCAGGTCGTCCGCACCGCATAGCCCAGCCGCGGCTCGCGCCCCAGTTCCGCCAGCAGCGCCGCATCGCCCGGCTTCGCCTCGATCGCCGCCACCTTGGCCTTGAGCTCCGGCGTGGCACTCGGCGCATTGGCCGCGTCGCGCAGCATCGCCCGGGTTAGGTCGCTGTCGACCAGCGGAAAGGTATAGCCCCGCACCCGCCCGAGCAGCTCCGCCAGCTCGTAGATCGCGTTATCGGCCCGCGGACGCGCGCTGTGGCCGCCCGGATTGCGGACGGTGACCGCGATGTTGGCAAAGGTCTTCTCGGCGACCTGCACCGAGAACGAGGTCGGGTTGCCGGCGGCATCGGCCCGGCCGCCGCCCGAATCGGTATTGATGGCATATTCGGGCCTAAGCGCCGCCAGCCGCGCGGCCAGCACGCGGCTCGAGGCCATGTCGGTTTCCTCGTCGCCGCTGAACCCGATGACGAGGTCGCGGTCGGGCTTGAAGCCCTGCTTCTTCAGCGTGATGAAGGTCGCGACCAGGTGCGCGACGCCAAGCTTGTTGTCGCTCGCGCCCCGGCCATAAAGAAAGCCGCCCTCCTCGTGCAGCGTGAACGGGTCGCGCTCCCAATCCTCGCGCTTGGCCTCGACCACGTCCATGTGCGCGAGGAACAGCAGCGGCGGCCGGGCCCCGGTGCCACGATAGCGGACGGTCATGATCGCGGTCTCGCCGACCGGCACGATCGCGATATCGCGCGCTGCAAAGCCTGCATGCTTCAGCCTCGCCGAAAGCAGCCGCGCCATCTTCGGCACCTGCCCGCGTCCCTTGACGGTGGGGGTCTCGACGATCGACTTGAACAGCTCGCCGAGCAGCTTGCCCTCGGCACTGTCGCGGGGCGCCGCATGGGCCGGGGCTGTCGCCACCAGCGCCGCGGCCATCATCAGAACGCGCGTCATCATCCCGCCATCAAAGCAGGACCGTGAACGATAAGTCCACTTCGTCCGAGAATCTCTCTACCGCATGAAGTTGATCAGGCTGAGGTTCGAAAGCCGTGAAAACAGCGTATAGCTCGCCTCAAGCGAGGACTTGCGCTGCATCAGCTGGCTGGCGACGTCGGCCATGTCCGCATCCTCGTTGCGCGACACCAGTTTCTCGAGGATCAGGGTCCGGTCCGCGGCGCGATCGGTCAGGCTTTCGACCTGGGCTTGGCGCCGCCCGTTTTCGGCATGGGCCGCGCGCAAGATCTTGAGCCCATCGTTGAGCTGCCCGATCGCATTGTTCATCGCGCTCAACTGCGCCGCGGTCGGCACCGGGCCCACGGTCCCCGCATCGGCGAGCGTGCGGAACGCCTCGAACAGTTCCGATCCCATCGCGCTGGCGGTGGTCCCGTAGGTGACATCGAGGCCGTCCGCGACCCGCGCCTCGGCGGTGACGTTGTCGTTGCGGAACGCGTTTGCGGTCGGCAGTCCCGCGGTCGCCGCCAGCGTTGCGGGCACGAACGGGGCGGTATCGGTCTGCGAACCGGCGAACAGATATTGCCCCGCCTCGTCGCTGTTCATCCCGGTGCGAAAGCGCTGGAAGGCTTCTTCCATCACTTCCTGAAGCCCGTCGGCGCGCTTGGTCCCGACCGCTGACAGCAGGCCGTCGCGCAGCTTGCTGAGCGATTCCTCCATCCCCGCCATCTGCGTGTCCATCAGCGCCAGCGTGGTGCCGATCCGGTTGCCGACCGCCGCATGGGCTTCCTGCCGCGCAAGCATGGTTCGCGCCGACAGGTTGCGCATCGTCTCGATCCCGAGTGAGGCGAAATCGGGTGCCTTCTTGCCCGTCGCCATCTGCTGCTGCACCTCTGAAAGGCTTCGCTGCGACTGGGCGATACTGGCGAACAAGGTCCGCTGCATCGGCACGCTCGCCACCCGGTTCCAGCCGCTCATCGTCCCACCATCCCGATCAGGGTGTCATACATTTGCGTCGCCGTGCTCATCACCCGCGCCGCCGCCGAATAGCTGTTCTGCAAGGTGACCAGGCTGGCCAGTTCCTCATCGATGTTGACCCCCGAATAGCTGTCGCGGCGGTTGATCGCGTCGTCGCGTCGCGCCGCCATGTCGGTCAGCCGGTCGTTCGCGCCCGCGGCATCGAGCCCGGTCTGGCCGAGCACGAAGCTCGCATAGGCTTCCATCCCCGCGACCCGTCCGCGGCCAAGATCGACCGCGGTGCGCAGCTGGTCGACAAAGGCGTTGGCGCCGCGGCTGTCGCCCGGACCCACGGCCTTGGCCCCGACCGCGGCAGTGATGTCGAGCCTGGCCAGCGGCAGCGCGCGTCCGGTGGCGGCGATGTCGGCCCGGACCTTGGCGCCTTCCAGCCCCGTCTCCATGCCCGACGGCACCAGCAGCGACGACATTGATCGCCCGGTTCCGAACCGGCTGGTCGTGTCCGACACCACCGACAGCGTCGCCGTCGGAAGGTTGGCAACCGGCGTGAAGGCCAGCCGTCCCCGGGCATCCAGCGCGACGCTGCCGAACGCGCTCAGCGGACCTGCGTTGAGCGAGGTCACGAGGTCGCCGAACGTCCCGCCCGCGGCCGGGGTGACATTGTCCTGCGCCAGCACGCGCCCGTCCGGCCCGCGCAGCACGAATTCGGCCTGTTCGGGCGGCGCGAAACCGTGCGGATCGCTTGGCGTAAAGCCCGCGGGGCCGAAGGTCCGGGTGCCCGACACCAGGTCGTTCAAGCCGAACATCTGCGCAAAGCCGAGACCCGCGCGGTCGCTCGGGCTGGCCGGATCCTGCGCCACCGCGACGCCGAGGCTGCCGCTGCCCTCGATCGTCAACCGGCCGCCCGAAAAGCTCGCGGTGGCGTTGCCGCCAAGGCCCGCATTGATCGCGTTCACCGCATCCTGGATGGTGGCCCCGGGACCAAGCGCTGCGAAGTCGAGCACCATGCTCGCCGCAAGCGCGCCGTCCGGCTGCAGCGCGGCGATGACCGTGCGCCCGGTGAACCCCAGCCGGTCGCTCGCGGCAAAGCCGGTAAGCGCGCCTTCCAGCTTGTTTGGCGCAGGAACGGTCGTTCCCGCATTGCTGACCGCGTTGAGGCTTTCGGCGAGTCCGCCGAACAGGCTTCCGATCTCTTCCGCAAAGGCCGGCAGACGCCGGTCGCGCAGGTCCATCAAGCCGCCAAGCCGCCCGCCCGCCGCCGAGGAATCCAGCTTCTCGCCGGTCTCGGGTCCAAGGCTCCCGTCCGCCGCGACGAAGCGCAGCTTTACCGCGGGGTAGAGCGGCTGGACCGAGCCTTCGCTCGGCGGATAGTCGAGCAATCGCAGCCGCCGGTCGAGCAGGGTCGCGCCGCCTGCCGTGTCGATACTGAGCCGCCCGTCGGCGCCCTCGCGCACCTCGATCTTGATCAGGCCCGACAATTCCTCAACCGCGCTCATCCGCTGGTCGATCGCGCCGTTGCTGGCCTTGCCCCCGGCCGCCTGACGAGCGACGCTGTCGTTCAGGCTGTCGATCCGCCGCAGCAGGGTGTTGATGGTGTCGACGGTATAGCTGAGCTCGCGCTCGGCATCGACGCGCAGCGAGGCGACGTCGCTGTCCAGCGTCTGCAGCGCCGACAGCGCCTGGCCCACCGCCCCGACGAACCCGCGCACGGTGGGCTCGCTCCCGGCCGCGCCGGTCATCGCCACGGCCGCCGCCCCGATCGCATCGAGCCGTGCCGGAAGTCCGCTCTGTTCGCCCGGCGCCCCCAGCAGCGACTGCAGCCGGTCGAGCGAATTGGCGACCGCCTCGGCCTGGCCCCAGTCGCCCGCGCGGCGATAGACGGTCGCCTCGAGGAAGCGGTCGGCGACCCGCACCGCTTCCTGCGCGCGGACGCCGCTGATCTGTCCTGCGGTGACCCCCGTCTGCAGCGGCACGCGCTCGCGGGCGTAGCCGGGGGTGTTGACGTTTGCGATGTTGTTCGAGGCCGAACGCAGCCCCGCCTGGGACGCGTTCAGCCCCGACAGGGCGCTGCCAAGGATGTCGGACAGGCTCATCGCCGATAGGTCGCCTTACCGCTTCAGGTTGGACAGTTCCTGCAGCATGTCGTCGACCGTAGTGATGATCTTGGACGACGCGCTGTAGGCCCGCTGGAAGCGGATCATGTTGGTGAATTCCTGCGCCAGGTCGACGTTCGACCCTTCGAGCGAGGAGCTGGAGATCATCCCCGCGCCAAGCGCCCCCGGCTGGTTGATCGCCACCGACCCGCTCGCGCTCGACAGGCCGAAGGCATTGCCGTTCAGCCGGGTCAGGCCATCGGGATTGAGAAAGGTCGCGACCGGCAGCTGGAACACCTTGCGGGCGGTGCCGTCGTCGAAGATCGCGCTGACCACGCCCTTTTCGTCCACCTCGATCGACGCGAGGTTGCCGAGCAGGCCGCCATCGACGCTGGAACTGATCACCGCGCTCGGCCCGCTGAACTGGATCAGCCCGTCGAGTTTGCCGTCCGACCCGAACTGCAGGTCGATCGGCTGCGCCCCCGCGCCGTTGGTCCAGGTCGGCGTAAGGTCGGCGAACAGCGCCGCGGTCGAGCCGGCCAGGTCGAGGCTTCCGTCGGGATTGAACTTGACCGTTCCGCTCGCCAGCACGCCGCCGGCCGCGGTGACGTCGGCGGCGGGGACCGCGAAGATCTCTGCCTGCCATTCGTTGGCGGCGGTCTTGACGAAGCCCATGCTGATGCGGTGCGCGGACCCTTGCGCGTCATAGACGTCGAAGCTGCGCTGGAACTGCGGGGTTGCGGTGCCCGCCGCCATGTCGCCCGCGGCATAGGGGCCGGTCAGCACCGCCGCGTCCGACTGGAGGTTGGCGCGCAGCTGCAGCTTGGTCGTCGCGCTCGCCGACCCGGTCAGGTCGCTCAGCCGCACCGGCTCGAGCGAGCCGAGGCCCGTATCGGTATAATTGCCCGACGTGTCGAGCCGCCAGCCCTGCAGGTAATAGCCGCTGGTGTTGCGCAGGAAGCCCTGCACGTCCGGCTTGAACGCACCCGCGCGGGTAAAGGCGACATCGCTGCCCGCGCCCGTCCCGCTCCGCACCACGAAGAAGCCCGCGCCGTCGATCGCAAGGTCGGTCTGGCTGCTGCTCGCCTGCAGCAAGCCTTGCTTGCTGATCAGCGCCTGCGGAGAGGCCGCGACCCCGCCCGCCGAATAGGCCGATTTCATTCCGCCAGACGTCACCAGCGTGCGGAATTCGGTCGACACCCCCTTGTACCCGATGGTGTTGATGTTGGTGATGTTGTCGGCGACGCCGGCCATCGCGGTCGACTGGGCACCGAGGCCGGATGCACCGGCATAAAGGGCGGAATAAAGGCTCAAGGGTCGTGGCTCCCGGATGAGGACGCGGCCCGCTGCCGGTCCTTTCCTTGCCTTATAGGAGGCCCGCGCCAACTCGCTCCGACACGGCAACTTTTGCCGCCTGTCCCACCGCTGCCCGGCCCCGTCCTCTAGAGTGGAGGCAGGAACAGCAACGGGAAACCGACCAATGACGCTCAGGATTTCGCTTCGTGACGGGGAAAAGGTGGTGATCAACGGGGCGGTGATCCGCTCCTCGGGGCGCACCGACCTCGCTATCGAAAGCAAGGTCACCATCCTGCGCGGCCGCGAGATCATGGGCCCGGCCGAAGCCACCACCCCGGCCCGCGCGCTCTATTTCCACACCATGATGGCCTATCTCGATCCCGATGGCGTGTCGCGCCACCACGACGCGATCATCGAAACGCTTTCGACCGTCGGCCGCCTCGCCACCTGCGAAGCCGGCCGCGCCGCGGTCGCCGGTTTCGCAAGCCGCGCGGCAGCGGCCAATTATTATCGCGCGCTTGGCGAATGCCGCACCCTGATGCGCCTCGAACAAGAGGCGCTCGCCGCGGTGGCGGAGGAAGCGGCCTGAGCGCGCTCGCCGCCCTTGCCGCGCTTCCCGCCCGGGTCCGCGCCGCCGATCCGCACCGCCGCTTCGGAACGCTGACCCGCGTACAGGGCGCGGCGCTCACCGTGTCGGGCCTCGGCGGCGCTGCGCGGATCGGCGCGCGCCTGCACCTGGCCTCGCCAGCCGGGCCGATCGCCGCCGAGGTCACCGCGCTCGACGGGGAGCGGGCGACCGCCATGGCCTTTGCACCGACCGAGCACCTGACCACCGGCACGCCCGCCGAACTGGTCGCGGCCGAAGCCTTCCTGCGCCCCTCCCCGCGCTGGCTCGGCCGGGTGATCGACGGGCTCGGCACCCCGCTCGACGGGCTTGGCCCGCTCGAACAGGGTTTCTCCCCCGCCCCCTTACGCGCCGCGCCACCGCCTGCCGCCGAACGCGCCCGGGTCGGTGCGCTCCTCGCCACCGGGGTCCGCGCGCTCGACCTGTTCGCCCCGCTCTGCGACGGCCAGCGGCTCGGCCTGTTCGCCGGCTCGGGCGTCGGCAAATCGGTCCTTCTCTCCATGTTTGCCCGCTGGGCCGACTGCGACGTCGCGGTGATCGGCCTGATCGGCGAGCGCGGGCGCGAAGTGCAGGAATTCATCGCCGACGACCTCGGGCCCGAAGGCCTCGCCCGCTCGGTCGTGGTGGTCGCCACCTCCGACGCCCCGGCCCTGATGCGCCGCCAGGCCGCCTTCGCGACCCTCGCGGTCGCCGAACATTTCCGCGGCCAGGGCCTGCGCGTGCTGTGCCTGATGGACAGCGTCACCCGCTTCGCCATGGCCGGGCGCGAGATCGGCCTTGCCGCCGGCGAGCCGCCCGCCACCCGCGGCTACCCGCCTTCGGTGTTCGCCGACCTTGCGCGGCTGCTCGAACGCGCCGGCCCGGGCCGCGTCGGCGAAGGCAGCATCACCGGCCTGTTCACCGTGCTGGTCGACGGCGACGACCATGACGAGCCGGTCGCCGACACGGTCCGCGGCATCCTCGACGGCCACGTCGTGATGAGCCGCCGGATCGCCGAGCGCGGGCGCTACCCCGCGATCGATCTCCTCAAATCGGTCAGCCGGACCCTGCCCCACTGCCTTCCCGCAGCCGACAATCTGACCCGCCTCGACGCGCGCCGCCTGCTGTCGACCTTTGCCGACATGGAAGAATTGGTCCGCCTCGGTGCCTATACGCCCGGCGCCGATGCCGAGGTCGACCGCGCCATCGCGCTCGCGCCCCGGATCGAAACCCTGCTCACCCAGACCAAGGACGACCGCGGCCACCCGCGTGATGCCTTTGCCGCGCTTGCCGGGCTGATGGCATGAGCCGGCTTGCCCCTGCCCTGCGCCTGCGCCGCCGCCAGCTCGACGCGCTGGCGGTCAAGCTCGCGGCCGAGCAGGCGGCCATCCACGCCCTCGCCGAGGAAGCCCACGGCCTTTCTCAGCGCCGGACGGTGGAACGCTATTTCGCCGCCGCCGCGCCCGCCGCCAGTGATGCGTGGTTCAGCCACAGCGCACGCCGCATCGCCGGCCTCACCCAGGATCGCGCCGCCGCCGAACTGCGGCTGGCCGAACTTCGCCACCAGGCGGTCCAGGCCCGCGCGCGCCTCCAGCTCCTCGAAGATGCCGACCTCGACGCCCGCCGCGCTGAACGCAGCCGCCGCCTCGCCAGGGCCGATGCCGCGCTCGATGACCGCACTGCCGCCGCCTGGCCCCGCGCATGACCGGCGCTTCCGCCATTTCACCGGCCCAGCGCGCCGACCTCATTTATCGCGCGGCCCGGTTCGAGCTTGATGGCCGCCTGTGGCGCGCCGCGCTCGGCAGCAGCACGGACAGCCCACGCCCCGCCGAGCCCGCCACCGGCGGCCTGCTCCGGCTCGATACATTGGTCGAGGCCCTCAGCGCCGAAGACCGCCTGTCGCCCGCGTTGACGCCCGGACCGGTCCAGTTTCCGGACGTAACCGACACCGGCACCGGCCCGCTTCGCCTCGGCCCCAACCAGCCCCTCGCCCCGGCGCTGCAGGCCGCCGCGGAGCGCACCGGGCTCGATCCGGCCATGCTCGCCTCGATCATCGACGCCGAAGCGGCGCGCCGCCCCGACGGCAGCTGGAATGCCGCCAGCCGCAACCCGCGCTCCTCCGCCACCGGGCTCGGCCAGTTCCTCGACGGGACCTGGCTCAGCGAGGCGCGGCGCCGCGGCAGCTGGCTGCATAACACGGCGCAGGCGCGCGGCTGGCTCGCATCGGACGGGTCGGTCCGGCCAGACGCCAGGGCCGCGCTTCTCGAACTGCGCTCGGATCCCTCCGCCTCGATCGAGGCGATCGCCGACCATGCCGCGGCCAACCTCCGCTTCCTTCGCGCCCGCGGCATTGCGCCGGGCAGCCTCGCCGAGACCGCGCGGGCGGCCTATCTCGCCCATCATCTCGGGCTTGGCGATGCGATGCGCTTCCTCGGCACCGGCCTTGGCGAGGAGCGCGCCGGGCGCCTGCTTGCCGCGCAGGTCGGCGGCGCGGCGGCCGGGCGACACATCGCCGCCGCTGGCAGCGCGGTCGAAGCGCACCGCGCCTGGCTTTCCCATTACGTCGATCGCCGCATCCAGCCGCAGCAATTCCTGACCGCCTGAGCCTCGGCGATTAACTCCACTTTGGCGTGACCCGGGCCCGCCGCCCTCTCCGCTCCCTTCCCGTTCACCGCCATTAACTCCGAAGCGGAGGATCAAGTCCCTCCCGGTTAACCGCGCGAGCGCTTCGTCATCGGGCAAGGTGCGGCGGGATGGTCCCGTCGCTGGAACCGGGGGGTTCAGATGTCGAAGACCACTGCCGCGCTCGAGAGCGTCGTCGCCGAGATAAAGCAATTGCATGCCGCCGCCGACGGCCGCCCGACCGCGCGCCAGCGCCGCGACGGCGACCTGCTCTTCTCGAAGCTGCTGCGCCTGCTCAGCCCGCGCTTCCGCCATTTCATCCGCCAGTACGGCCTTGGCGGGCATTGGGACGATGCCGAACAATGCTGCGCCATCGCGGTCCACCGCGCGATCGAGGCCTATGACCCCGAAAAGGCGCAGTTCACGACCTNTACGGCCTTGGCGGGCATTGGGACGATGCCGAACAATGCTGCGCCATCGCGGTCCACCGCGCGATCGAGGCCTATGACCCCGAAAAGGCGCAGTTCACGACCTTCGTGAACTGGCAGATCCGCGGGGAACTGCAGTCGCTCCGCTTCCGGGTCATGACCGACCAGCGGCCCTCGGCGCAAAAGGTCAGCGCCACCACCGTTTCCCTTCACAGCGTCACCGCCAACACCGACGGCGAGGAAGCCTCGCTCGAATCCCTGATCGAGGACGAGGACGCGCTGGAACGCACCGAATCCGCCGCCAGCGACTATCTCGCCCGCGCTGCGGCGCAGTGCCTGATCGAGGAATTCGTGATGAAGGGCCGCCATGCCGCGCTCGAGGGTCTGCGCCGCAAGCAGCCCAAGCGCGAACTCGCCCGCGCGCTCAAGGCCGGCGGCCGCGCCGGGCTCGACGAAGAGCAGGTTGAAGCCATCGAAGCGCGCCTCGAACGCGACCGCGACATCCTAGCCAACCGGGTGTTTGGCGAACTCGCCGACTATGACGCGCCCGAAGGCAGCGGGCTCAGCCGTGAACAGGTCCGCCAGATCGGCAAGCGCGCCGCCAAGGTCATGGCCGAACTCGCCGAGGTCCATCCGCGCTTCCAGGTGATGGCCGACTATGCCCCGACCATCGCCAGCCGTTCTGCCCGCGCCGACGCGCCGGCCGGTATCCTCCCCGATGCCGCGGCCACCCCGGCCACTCGCGTGGTCGCCGTCCGCGACCTCGACGATGCCGCCACCGTGACGCCGCTCCGCCAGCCCCGCCCCGGCCAGATCGCGGCCTGACCAAGGGAGGGGGCGCCGCTCCCTCTCACGCTTTCGTCTCGTTCTCTCCCCCCCCCCCCACAAGAAGAAGGCCCGGCGACAGTATCCTGTCACCGGGCCTTTTGCCGACCCCCGTGGGGGCAGTCGGGTCGGCTTTCCCTAGAACTCGTTCCAGTCCGCCTCGGACGACTGGACCATCGCTCCCAGCGCAGCCGCCGCAGTAGCCTGGAGCGGCCTCACCGGCGACTGGTAGAAGCCTTCCTTGCCCTTGCGCGGAAGCTTGGCCGGCGAGGCTGCGGCAGACGACGCCCTGGACGAATCCGGCGCCGCCTTGTGGACCGCGGCCTGCTCGCAGCGGAATTGCGCGGCCTGGTCGGCCAGCCCGTTCACCTCGTTGAGGAGGTTGCGCGCCGCCGCCGAGGTCTCTTCCACCATTGCCGCATTCTGCTGCGTCGACTGGTCCATGCTGGCGATCGCGGTGTTGATTTCGGTGATCGCAAGCGCCTGCGCCTGGTTGTCCGACGCCATCTGGCCAAGCAGCTGGTGGACCTCGCCGACGTCCGAAAAGATGTTCTGCAGCGCCGTGTCGACCTGTCCCACTGCGTCCACAGCGGTGACGATGTCGGTCTGAGTGACGGTCAGCTGGTCGCGTGCGCGCTTGGCCTCCTCCTCGGCCCGCATCGCTAGCGCGCTGACGAGGTCGGCAACCACCGCGAACCCACGCCCCGCTTCCCCCGCCCGGCCGGCTTCGACCGCCGCGTTCATCGCCAGCACCCGCGTCTGGAACGCGATCTTGTCGAGCCCCTCGATCACGCTGTCGATGCCCTTGGCGCTGTCGCTGACCCGGCCCATCGCCTGCACCGCTTCGTCGGCGAGGCTGCGCCCGCCGGTCACCGTGGCGATCGCCTGGTCCGCCCGGCCGACCGTCTGGCCCGCGGCTCCTGCGCTGGCCTTCAGCCGCTCGTCCATCTGCACGATCGCGGCGCTGGTTTCCTCGAGGCTCGCGGCATTGCTTTCGGTCCGCCGCGCGAGATCCTCGCTCGCCTGCGCGATCTCGCTCGAACCGGTGCGGATTTCCGACGCGCTTTCGGTGACCGAGCGGATCAGCTCCGAAATTGCCGACACCGCTTCATTGTAGGCGCTCTTCAGCCCTTCATAAGCCTTGGGCGCCTCGGCCGTGATGCGTACCGTCAGGTCGCCGCCGCGCAGGGCCTTCAGCGCATCGCCGAACAGGTCGACCACCGCCGCCTGCTCTTCGGCCTGCGCGACGAGCTGCTTGCGGGCGGTATCCCGGAAGACGAACATCGCCTTGGTCATGCGCCCGACGCAATCGGTGTAGTTGGTGAATTCGATCGGCGAATCGAGGTCCCCGGCCGCCAGCGCTTCCATCCGGACTACCGTGGCAACATAGGGCTGCGCGATCGCTTCGCGGTACCACGCGCCGAGCACGGCTGCGCAGACGGCAGCGGCGGCACCCACGCCGGCCGCATAGAAGTCACCCCGGACCAGCGCGACGACCGCAGGGATCAGGACGATCGCCGTCATCGAGGCAAAGACCGTGAAGAGCTTGCTGCGGATCGGCGCGCTCTCGCGGAAGGACGTCATCATTCACTCTCTCCTTGAGCCGGTCGAAGGAGACCCGGACGATCAGCTTTCCACGAACTGCTGCCGCCCCTGGCCCGCCCCTTCGACCTTGAGATCCGGCGCCACGAGAGAACTTCCCTTCCCGTGCGCGGCGTCGTTGCTTGCCTTGTAGAGGGATGCGCCCCCCGCCCGGACCAAAGCCCGCCATTCAGGACTCTCCCCGGCCCGGAGCCTCGCGCGCTCCCGGCTCGTTTGTCGCCGCACATGGACCTCGCCACGCCTCGACCACCGCGCCTGCGCAACTGGCGGCCGCGGCTGCTCCTCATCACCCGCGCCGCCCGCGAGCATGCCCACGGCCGCGCCATCGCCGAGCGCGCGCGAACGCTCGGCATCCCGGTCACCGAACTGACCGGCAACCAGCTGCGCCTTTCGGCCCCCGACGACGACCGCCGCGCCTATGCCGAGGCCAAGGCGACGCTGGCCGTCGTCACCGCCCCGCCGTCACGCCTCCGCTTCCAGCCGATCGCGCCCAGCGCCGACTTCCGCGTCGACCTCGCCGAAGGCTGCCCCGCCCACTGCGCCTATTGCTACCTCGCCGGCTCGCTCAGGGGCCCGCCGATCACCCGCGTCTATGCCAACCTGGACGAGATCACCGCCGCGCTTCCCGCCTTTCTCGGCCAGGGCCGGATTACCTCACGCTCGGCTGCCCGCGCCCATGAAGGCACCACTTTTGAAGCAAGCTGCTACACCGACCCGCTCGCGCTCGAACCGCTGACCGGCAGCCTTGCCGCCCTGATCCGCCATTTCGGGCAATGGGAGGCCGACGTGCAGTTGCGCTTCACCAGCAAGTTCGCGGACGTCTCCTCGCTCATCGACCTGCCCCACGCTGGCCGCACCCGGATGCGCGCGTCGGTGAACCCGCCCGCCTACCACCGCTTCGAAGCCGGGACCGATCCGGTCGCCGCCCGCCTCGCCGCGCTTCGGGCGATGGCGCAGGCCGGCTACAAGGTCGGCCTGACGATCGCCCCGATCATCGCCGCACCCGGCTGGCGCGAGGCCTATCGCGACCTCATCATCGCTGCCGCCGACCAGATCCGCGATATCCCCGGCCTCGACCTCACGGCCGAGCTCATCACCCACCGCTTCACCCCTGGCAGCCGCGAGGTGCTGGCCAGCTGGTATCCCGGTTCCGACCTCGAAATGGACCCCGCCCGGCGCGCCGAGAAGCGCACCAAATTCGCCGGCACCAAATTCGTTTACCCGCCCGAGCTGATGAAGGAGCTCAAGGCCTTCTTCCACGAGGAACTCGCGGCAAGACTTCCCGAAGCACGCATCCTCTACTGGACGTGAGCGCGCGCACAGGCACGCACGCGATCAGGCCGAGACGGCGTCGTCCCCGATCGGTGGGATTATGCCCATTCGTTCCTCGCGATAGATCGACCAGCCGGCCAGGAACAGGCCGCCGACCACCGGACCGACGACCACGCCGCTCAACCCGAAGGCCGCGATGCCGCCAAGCGTGGTGACCAGCACCAGCCAGTCGGGAATGCCGGTGTCGCGTCCGACCAGGATCGGCCGCAGGAGATTGTCCGCAGAGCCGATTACCAGCGCGCCCGAGGCGATCACCACCACCCCCTGCCAGATGCTTCCAGTCAGCAGCAGATAACCCGCGATCGGCAGCCAGACGAGCGCCGGTCCGACCGCCGGAAGAAGCGATACGATCGCCATCAACACGCCAAGCAGCACGGCCGAGGGAAAGCCGACGATCCAGAAGGTGATCGTGCCAAGCAGGCCCTGCACCAGGCCCACCACCACCGACCCCTTGATGGTGGCACGGATGGCGGTGACGAAGCTGCGGGAAAGATGGTCGGCCGACCGTGCGTTGAGCGGGAGGGTTTCCTTGACCAGGGCGCCGATCGCGATGCCGTCGCGCAGCAGGAAGTAGGTGACGTAAAGCCCGACCGCGAACACCAGCAGCGAGGTGAAGGCGTTGCCGCCGATCTGCAGGGCCTGCTTGGCGATCACCGTCAGGCTGTCGCGAACGATCGCGGTTACGCGCTCCTCGATCACCGCGAAATTGCCGTAGCCCGACCCCTCCATGATCTGCTGCAACCGCGTCGGCAGCCGCGACTGGATCAGTTCGAAATAGCCTGCGGCGTCGAAGCGCCCGCCCTTCACCGCCTCGTAGATCTGCATCGATTGTTCGACGATGACATTGCCGATCGCCAGCGCGGGAACGATCACCGCGCCAAAGATGACCAGCAGGGTGGAGATCGCCGCGCGATTGGCGCCCCCCAGCCGGGCAAGCATCCAGCGGTAAAGCGGCTGGAACATGATCGCCGCCAGCACCGCCCACAGCAAGGCGGAGGCGAACGGCCATGCGATGTAGAGCAGGGCCAGCGAAATCAGCGTCAGGAACAGGAGAAAGCCGCTTCGCTCGTCGGACTTCGGCGGGTCGGCTTGCTGCATCGATGGTTCTCCGGTCGTTCGCACCCGTCCTACAGCAATCGCGGCGGATCGAAAGGCGGCTCCGGGGTGGCGTCGATGCGATCGCCACGGGTGCGGCGGGTCAGGCTCTCGGACCTCTTCCACTTACCGGACGCGGGGGATTGCTGAAGCCTTGCTCGCACCATCGCCGGTGACGCCGCCGACCACGGCTCGTTCAGCGCACCAGCCAGCCTTTCTGCTGCAAGGTGCGCCGCCACGCCTTTTCGAAACAGCCGGTGCCCGCGGATGGCCCGATGTTCGAACAACTGCCGATCCCGCTGTCGCCTTCGGCGATCCAGCCCATGCGCTCGGTCATGGCGCCTTTGACGTTGCCGCCCGGATCGTAAGGCGCCGTCGGATCGGTGACCTGATAACGGTTCTTCTGTTCGCGGCGGCCGCAGACGGTGACGTCCGCGCCTTCGTCCCGCAGCCGGCATTCCTGCCGCGCGACTTCGCGCCGCGCCGCCTCGCCAAGGTCGGGGCCGGCCGCGGCGAGACTGAGGAGCCATAACATGGCGCAACCATGCGCCGTCCCCTCCGGCACCGCAACCCGGCCCCTTCCAGACTTCCCACCGCAATAAAAAGCTGTCCTACAACAAACCATATGGGTTAGCTGGCTTTCGACTCGGTCCCTCCTGCCAACGGAGCCACCAATGCCCGACCATGATCCTCCCCCCTCGATCGATCAGCTGATCGACGGCCTCATCGCCCGTGAAGGCGGCTACACCAACCATCCCGCCGACCGCGGCGGCCCGACGCGCTACGGAATAACCGAAGCGGTTGCCCGCGCGCATGGCTACAGCGGTCCGATGTCGCTTCTGCCCCGGGACGAGGCCGCCGCCATCTATCGCCGCCTTTACTGGCTGCGCCCACGCTACGACCAGGTCGCCCGCCGCGCCCCGCGCGTCGCCGCCGAACTGTTCGACACGGGCGCCAACATGGGACCGGGCGTCGCCACCACTTTCCTCCAGCGCGCGCTTACTGCCCTGAACCGCAACGCCAAGGACTTCGCCGACATCACGCCGGACGGCCGGATCGGCCCCCGGACGCTCGGCGCACTCGACTCCTTTCTCGACCTGCGCGGTGCGGGCGGCGAAACCGTCCTGCTGCGTGCGCTCGAAGCACTGCAGGGTGAACGCTACCTCCGCCTGGCCGAAAAGCGCCCCGCCAACGAGGCCTTCCTCTACGGCTGGCTGGCGAACCGGATTGGCAACGTCGAATGACGTCTTTTTAGCCAGACCAGCCTCCGTTCGCGCGACCCCCGTACCGTGTCAACTTCGACAACTTCGTGAGGAAACCATGCCCCTTCTCGATGCCATCATCAGCCCGCTCGGCCAGCTGATCGACAAGATCATTCCCGACCCGCGCGCCCGCGACCGCGCCAAGCTCGAACTGCTCAAGCTCGAAGGCGACCAGGAGGCCGCGCAGATCGCGCAGCAGATGCAGGCGATCATTGCCGAAGCCAACAGCCAGGACCCGTGGACCAGCCGCGCCCGTCCCAGCTTCCTCTACGTCATGTATGCGCTGATGCTGTGGTCGATCCCGATGGGGCTGATCGCCGCGGTCAGCCCGGCTTCCGCCAATGCCATCGCCTCCGGCATGACCGCATACCTCCGCGGCCTGCCGAGCGAGCTCTACACCCTCTTCGGCACCGGCTACCTCGGCTACACCGCCGCGCGGACCTGGGGGAAGGTGAAGGGCGTCGAATAGACACCCCATGCGTGGTCATCGCGGGGGCAAACCGGCTCCGCGATGACCGATCTGGCGGCCTCCGGGCCTTGCATCGCTTCGGTTAAGGAACGATCCTCCCTCCGCTGATTTATGAGGGCAGCGGAGGAATCATCCAGTTGAGCGAATTGCTCGAACCCGGACGCAATTGCTGGCGGATCGAGCAGGCTGCGCGCGCAGCCGTGATCGTCGACGCCTGCGATTATTATCGCATCATCCGTGAAGCGATGCTTCAGGCGAAGCACCGGATCATGATCATCGGCTGGGATTTCGATCCCCGGATCATCCTCGACCGGACGAACAGCGACCAGAGCCTTGGCGACTTCCTGCTCGAGCTCGCCCGGACCAAGCCCAATGTCCCGATCAAGATCCTCAGCTGGCGGGTCGGGGCGTTCAAGCTGGCCTTTCGCGGCAGCGCCCTGTTGTGGCTTGCCCGGCTGGCTTGGACCAAGGCGATTCGCTTCGTCCTCGACGGGGCGCATCCGCCGGGCTGCTCGCACCACCAGAAGATCGTGGTGATCGACGACTGCTTCGCCATCTGCGGCGGGATCGACATGACCGCCGACCGCTGGGACCGCCCGGCCCATGCCGACAACGACCCCGGCCGGACCCGCCCCAGCGGCCAGCCCTACGGGCCGTGGCACGATGCCACCATGGCCAGCGACGGCGCGCTTGCCGCCGCCCTCGCCGAACTCGGACGGACCCGCTGGGAACATGCCACGGGTGAGCATTTGCCCGCGATCGAGGATGCGACGCCGATCTGGCCGGAACAGCTCGAACCGCAGTTCGAAGGCAGCAGCTTCGGGATCGCCCGCACCGTCGCTCCTTACCGCGACTGGGACGGCATCCACGAGATCGAAGCACTGACGGTCGACCTCATCGAACGCGCCCGCCGCTTCATCTACGCCGAGAACCAGTATCTCACCTCCCCCCGCATCGCCGCCGCGATCATGCGGCGGATGGCCGAACCCGACCCGCCCGAGATCGTGCTCGTCATGCCGATCCGCGCCGACGGCTGGCTCGAACAGGCGGCGATGGACGCGACGCGCCTGCGGCTGATGCAGATCATCGGCACCGAGGACGTCAACAACCGCTTCCGCATCTTCACTCCGAAGACCGAGGGCGACGACGACATCTACGTTCATGCCAAGCTGATGATCGCCGATGACCAGGTGCTGAAGATCGGCTCGGCCAACCTCAACAACCGGTCGATGGGTCTCGACAGCGAATGCGACGTCCTGCTCGACGCCGCGACCGATGCCGAGCGTGAGGCTCTGACCACCCTGCGCACCCGGCTGATGGCCGAGCACACCGACCGCTCCGAGCAGGAGGTCATCGACAGCTTCGGCCGCACGGGCTCGCTCCTCGCCACCATCGCCGAACTGACGAAGGTGAAGGGCCGCCGGCTCGAACCGCTCGCGTTCGAACAGCCGACCGGCGTCGCCAAGGCCATCGCCGAGCGCGAGCTGCTTGACCCCAAGAGCCCCGATGCCATGTTCGAGAGCATGACCGAGCGCACCCTGTTCAAGCCCTTGCGCGGGCGCCTCAAGGCGCTGCGCCGCCGCGGGCACAAGCTGCCCGCCTGATGGCTCGCTCTCCGTCGCGCCGGCGCTGGTCCAACCTGCCCCGCGCCGCCGCGGAGCTGGTCGACCGCTTCGGGTGGAGCCCGGTCGCGCTGCTCAACCGGATCGACCGCCTGACGCCGGGCAAAGGCGACCGCGCGCGCCGCATCGCGGAAGGGGTCCGGTTCGGGCCCCATGCCCGCCATCATCTCGACATCTGGGCGCCGTCGCATCCGGACAATGCCAGGCTTCCCGTGATCGTCTTCTTCTACGGCGGCGGATGGCATGCCGGCGAGCGCACCGACTATGGTTTTGCGGCGGCCGCCTTCGCAGCGCAGGGCTTCCTTGCGATCGTCCCCGACTACCGCCTCGTTCCCGAGGTCCACTATCCCGACTTCCTCGAGGATGCCGCGCTGGCCTTGCGGTGGGTGTGGGCCAATGCCGCGGCCTACGGGGGCGATCCGGGCAAGATCACGCTCGGCGGCCACAGCGCCGGCGCCTACATCGCCGCCATGCTTGCGCTCGACCCGCGCTGGCTGGCTTCGGTGCAGCTGCCGTCCGACACGATCAAGGCCGGCGTGCTGCTGTCGGGACCGTTCGACTTCGCGCCCTTTCGCGAATGGCGCGGGCGGGCGACCTTCGGCGGCTATCACGACCCGGCCGAGACCCAGCCCATCAACCACGTCCGTGCCGACGCCCCGCCGCTCCTTCTCCAGCACGGTTCGGGTGACCGGCTGGTCTATGCCAAGAATAGCCGCAGCCTCGATGCTGCGCTGACCCGCGTCGGGGCCCGCCACGAGATGCGGATCTATAAGGGCTGCGACCATGCCGGGACGGTGGTTGCCCTTTCCCGCCCCTTTCGCGGCCGCTTCCCGGTGCTGGCCGATGCGACGGCTTTCTTGCGCTCCGCACTCGGGCTTCCCACCTCCCCGCCAACGACATGAGCGGGACACCAATGGAACAATGGCACGGCACCACCATCATCGGGGTGCGCAAGGACAATCGCACGGTGATCGCCGGCGACGGCCAGGTCAGCATGGGCAATACGGTGATGAAGCCGAACGCCCGCAAGGTCCGCAGGCTGGGCAAGGACGGCAAGGTGATCGGCGGGTTCGCCGGTGCGACCGCCGACGCCTTCACCCTGTTCGAGCGGCTCGAGAAGAAGCTCGAGCAGCATAATGGCCAACTGCTCCGCGCCGCGGTCGAGCTGGCCAAGGACTGGCGAACCGACAAGTTCCTGCGCAACCTCGAGGCGCTGATGATCGTCGCTGACGCCGACGTGCTACTGGTCATAACCGGCAATGGCGATGTGCTTGAGCCCGAGGGCGGCATCGCGGCGATCGGCAGCGGCGGCAATTACGCGCTGTCGGCCGCCAAGGCGCTGGTCGATTATGAACCCGACCCCGAAAAGCTCGCCCGCAAGGCGATGGCGATCGCGGCCGAGGTCTGCGTCTTCACCAACGACCGCGTCGTGGTGGAGACGGTCTGAGCCCAGAGAGCTATGTCGTTCGCCCTGAGCGTAGTCGAAGGGCCCTGGTGCGAACGTTTGGAAAGAGCCCTTCGACTACGCGCCTGCGGCGCTTCGCTCAGGACGAACGAGGTTTGAACACGTGAACGACGCACTTACCCCCAAGACCATCGTTGCTGCGCTCGACGATCACATCATCGGCCAGACCGAGGCCAAGCGCGCCGTCGCCGTGGCGCTGCGCAACCGCTGGCGCCGCCAGCAGCTCGGTGACGAGCTGCGCGACGAGGTCACGCCCAAGAACATCCTGATGATCGGGCCGACCGGCTGCGGAAAGACGGAGATCAGCCGCCGGCTGGCGAAACTTGCCGACGCGCCCTTCGTGAAGGTCGAGGCCACCAAGTTCACCGAGGTGGGCTATGTCGGCCGCGACGTCGAACAGATCGCCCGCGACCTCGTCGAGGAAGCCGTTCGCCTGGAGAAGGAACGCCGCCGCGAGCGCGTCCGCCAGGCCGCCGAGGAGGCCGCGATGGAGCGGCTGCTCGATGCGCTGACCGGCAAGGGCTCGAGCGAGGCGACCCGCGCTTCCTTCCGGCAGCGCTTTTCCGATGGCAGCCTCGACACCGCCGAGGTCGAGATCGAGGTTTCCGAAGCGCCCGCCATGCCGTTCGACCTCCCCGGCCAGGGCGGCGTCGGAATGATCAATCTCAGCGAGATGATGAGCAAGGCGATGGGCGGGGCGCCCAAGAAGCGGCGCAAGCTGAAGGTGCCGTCGGCGTTCGCGAAGCTCACCGAGGAGGAGGCCGACAAGCGCCTCGACCAGGACGACGTCACCCGCACTGCGCTTGCCGATGCGGAAGCGAACGGCATCGTCTTCCTCGACGAGATCGACAAGATCGCGGTCAGCGATGTGCGCGGCGGCTCGGTCAGCCGCGAGGGCGTGCAGCGCGACCTCCTGCCGCTGATCGAAGGCACGACGGTTGCCACCAAATATGGGCCGCTCAAGACCGACCACATCCTGTTCATCGCGTCGGGGGCCTTCCACGTCGCCAAGCCCGCCGACCTGTTGCCCGAACTTCAGGGCCGCCTGCCCATCCGCGTCGAGCTGAAGGCGCTGACCGAGGACGATTTCGTCCGTATCCTGTCGGCGACCCGCGCGAGCCTGACCGATCAGTACAAGGCGCTTCTCGCCACCGAGGAAGTGACGATCGAATTTGCGGAGGATGGCATTCGCGCCCTCGCCCGGATTGCGGCGGAAGTGAACGAAAGTGTCGAGAATATCGGCGCGCGGCGGCTGCAGACGGTGATGGAGAAATTGCTCGAAACCGTCAGCTTCGAGGCCGAGGACCGTCGCGGCGAACACCTGCTGGTCGACGCTTCCTTTGTCGATGCGCAGCTCAGCGACCTCGCGCGCAACACCGACCTGTCGCGCTACGTCCTCTAGGGGGTCGGAGCCTCGACCGATCGGTAGCGCCACACCAGCCCCTGCTGGAACGGAGCCCAGGCGCTCGACTTCACCCCGGCCAGCCGCAGCTTGTCGGCGACCCACTGGTTGCAGGTGTTGATAGCGCTCGCCTTGCCGCGGCCGTGGTAGAAAGCGTCGTCGAGACCATAGCCCGGATGATCGATCCGCCGCGGCTGGCCATCGAATTCGGCGCGGATCGCGGCCCACAGGCGGCGATATTCCTCCGGGCGAAGGCGGATGGCATGAAGATCAAATCCGGGCTCCGCCGTCTGGTCGACGTGCAGCACGCGCTTCCCGCCGGTCATCGCCGCCCAGACGGTCCGAGGGGTGATGTCGCTCCATTGCGGCGTATCGAGATACACCCGCCGCTCGCCGGCTCCGAAGCCGTACCAGCGGACATCGAGCGGGGCGCTTTGCACGTCATCGGCGGGCAGCAGCGGCTGCCAGTCGAGCCCCTGCGCACGGGCGGGCATGACGATGTCGACGTGGACGCCGTTGGACCTGAGATAGATGGTCGTGCCCCTCTCCGGTTCGCTCCACCCGGCATTTACCGGCATCACGGAGCCGATCGCTGCGGCGAGCAGATAGGCGAGGGGAATCGCGATGATCGCAAGGGCCGCGCGCCGACCCCATCGACCCTTTCGCCGTCGTCCCTTTGCCCACGACCTCACGCTTTTCCCAACCCCGCCTTGCCTAATCGGTCCACCCCAACTATCTGCGCCGCACGTCGCCTGCTAGCCAGCGCGGCACCGGTCGGGGCGTAGCGCAGCCTGGTAGCGCATCACACTGGGGGTGTGGGGGTCGCAGGTTCGAATCCTGTCGCCCCGACCATTTTCTCTCCTTGAAGTCGGAAAAGAGCCGCGACCCCGATGCCTGATCCAAGCCTGATCCTCGCAGCCGCAGCGCCCGGCGCGCCTTCCGGCGCCACCGCCTTCCTGCTTCAGGTCTTCCCCTTCCTGCTGATCTTCGTGATCTTCTATTTCCTGTTGATCCGTCCGCAGCAAAAGAAGGTCCGCGAGCATCAGGCGATGATCTCCGCGGTCAAGAAGGGCGACGAAGTGATCACCGCCGGCGGGATCCGCGCTCGCGTCACCCGCGTTATCGACGAGCGTGAGGTCGAGGTCGAGATCGCGCAGGGCGTCAAGGTGCGGGTCGTCCGCTCGACCCTGACCCAGGTGCTGAACCAGGCTCCCAAGGGCGCGAACGACTGATGTTCGAACCGCCGAAGTGGAAGATCTGGGGGATCTTCCTGGCGATCGCCCTCGGCATCGCCTTCGCTATCCCGAGTTTCTTCCCGCGCAGCGAGGTCGCGACCTGGCCCAAGCTTGCGCCGCGGACCCAGATCGCCCTCGGTCTCGACATCGCCGGCGGTAGCCAGCTGCTCTACGAGGCCGACCTCGCCGACGCGCAGAAGCAGCGCCTGGCGGCGATGGAGGACAGCGTGTCGCAGGAACTGCGCCGCGATCCGCGAATCGAAGTCGGGGACATTTCCACCGCCGACGGGCGGATCAGCTTCATGCTCCGCAATCCGACCCAGCTCGATGCCGCGGTCGAGAAGATGCGCACGCTGACGTCGGGCGTCGGGCTGACCGGCACGCGCACCTGGAATGTGTCGACGCAGGACGGCAACCGCATCCTCATGACGCCGACCCCTGAAGGGACCCAGCAGGCGGTGAAGGATGCGATGACGGTTGCGCGCGACGTGGTTCGTCGCCGCATCGATCCGTCGGGCACGCGCGAAGTCACCGTCATCAACCAGGGCCAGAACCGCATCCTCGTGCAGGTGCCTGGCGTCGATGACCCCGAAAGCCTCAAGCGCCTGATCGGCCAGACCGCCCGCCTCGAATTTAAGCTGGTCGACCAGCGCGCCGACCCGTCACAGGTCGCCCAGGGCCGTGCGCCTCCCGGCAGCCAGGTGCTTCCGATGGCCGACGGTTCGGGCGCGATTGCGGTTCAGCGCCGGGCGATGGTCTCGGGCGAAAATGTCAGCCAGGCGACCCAGGCGTTCGACCAGCAGACCGGTGCGCCGGTGGTCACCATCCGCTTCGACACCGCCGGTGCGCGACGCTTTGCCCGGGCGACGACCGAGAACGTCAACAAGCCGTTCGCGATCATCCTCGACAACAAGGTGCTGTCGGCCCCCAACATCAACGAGCCGATCATCGGCGGCACCGCCCAGATCAGCGGCGGATTCACCGTCGAGAGCGCCGGCGAACTCGCCATCTCGCTGTCGTCGGGCAAGCTGCCGGTGAAGCTCGATCCGATCGAGGAACGCACAATCTCGGCCGAGCTTGGCCGCGATTCGATCGAGAAGGGCCTGCTCGCGTCGGCGATCGCGATCCTCGCCGTGATGTTCTTCATGATCATCACCTACGGCCGCTTCGGCGTCTACGCGAACATCGCGCTGGTGGTGAACGCCTTCATGATCCTGGCGGTGATGAGCATCTTCGGCTCGGCCCTGACCCTGCCGGGTATCGCGGGCTTCGTGCTGACGATCGGTGCGGCGGTGGACGCCAACGTGCTGATCAACGAACGCATCCGCGAGGAGCAGCGCCGCGGGCGCAAGCTGCTCGATGCGATCGACACCGGCTACAAGGAAGCCTCGACGGCGATCTTCGATGCCAACATCACCAACGTCATCGCCGCCGCCGTGATGTGGTATTTCGGTTCGGGCCCGGTCCGGGGCTTCGCCGTCGTGCTTCTGATCGGCATCATCACCTCGGTCTTCACCGCCGTGAACTTCACCCGCCTGCTGGTGGCCCTGTGGGTCAAGCGCAAGCGGCCGCGCGAACTGCATATCTGAGGCTGATGCCATGAAGCTGCTCAAGCTCGTCCCCGACAACACCAACATCGACTTCATGAAGGTGCGCAACATCGCCCTCATCCTGTCGATCCTCGTGACGGTCGCCAGCCTGGTGCTGGTCGGCGTCCGCGGGCTCAACCTCGGCATCGACTTCGTCGGCGGGCAGATGGTCCGCGCGACCTTCTCTCAGCCGGTCGGGATCGAGGATCTCCGCGGCAAGGTCGAGGCGCTCAATGTCGGTGACGTGAGCATCCAGGAGTTCGGCGACGGCAAGACCTATCAGATCCGCCTGCCGCGTCCGGAAGGTCCCGAGGTCCAGGCCGCGGCGATCATCTCCAAGGTCCGGACGATGCTCCAGAACCAGTATCCCGGCGTCAACGTCGGCGCTGGCGAGGCGGTGTCGGGCAAGGTGTCGGGCGAACTTGCCCGCGACGGCCTGCTCGCCATCACCCTCTCGATGCTTGGGGTCGCGATCTACATCTGGTTCCGCTTCGAATGGCAGTTCGGCGTCGGGGCGCTCGTTACCCTGTTCCACGATGTGTCGCTGATCCTGGGCTTCTTTGCCCTCACCCGGCTTCAGGTCGACCTCAACATCGTCGCCGCCTTCCTCGCGGTGGTGGGTTATTCGCTGAACGACACGGTCGTCATCTATGACCGCATCCGCGAGAATCTGCGCAAGTATCGCAAGATGCAGATCATCCCGATGCTGAACCTGTCGCTGAACGAAACCCTGTCGCGTACCATGGTGACCTCGGGCTCGATCATGCTGGCGCTGGCGGTGCTTCTCCTGTTCGGACCGGACGTCATCTTCGGCCTCACCGCCGCGATCCTGCTCGGCACCTTCATCGGCACCTATTCGTCGATCTACATCTCGGCGCCGATCCTGGTCTGGCTGGGGATCAAGCCCGACAGCTTCCTCAAGGTCGAGGACAAGTCGGCGAACCTTTCGGCCGGCGACGGAGCGGTGGTGTAAGCGGCGGTTCAGACACCGTCCCGCACTAGCGCTTGGCCTCCCCCTTCGACTGCCCTAGAAAGCCGCTCATGCTGAAGCCGAACCGCCTGTTTTTCCTTGCGCTGAGCGTCGCGGTGGTCCTGCCTGCCGCAGGCTGCGCCCGCAACAAGACCAAGGCCGACACGGCCTATGTCGCGCGCGACGTCAACACGCTCTACGCCCTTGCGAAGAAGCGGCTGGACCAGCGCGAATATACGCAGGCTGCGAAGATCTTCGACGAGGTCGAGCGCCAGCACCCTTATTCGGTCTGGGCCCGCCGCGCGCAGATGATGAGCGCGTTCAGCTATTACATGGCGCAGACCTATCCCGACGCAATCAGCTCGGCCCAGCGCTTCCTGACGATCCATCCGGGCAACAAGGATGCGCCCTACGCCAACTATCTGATTGCGATGAGCTATTACAATCAGATCGCTGACGTCACTCGCGACCAGAAGATCACCGGCCAGGCCAGTGACGCCTTCCAGGAACTGATCCGCCGCTATCCGGAGAGCCGCTACGCCGCCGACGGCCGGCTCAAGCTCGACCTCATCAACGACCAGCTTGCTGGCAAGGAGATGGAGGTCGGCCGCTATTACCAGCGCTCCGGTAACTGGCTGGCGAGCGTCAATCGCTTCCGCACCGTGGTCGACAAATATCAGACCACGACCCACACGCCCGAAGCGCTGATGCGCCTGACCGAAAGCTATCTGGCGCTCGGCACGCCCGACGAAGCGGTCAAGTCCGCAGCCGTCCTCGGCCGCAACTATCCCGGCACCGTCTGGTACCAGCGCGCCTATGCGCTGATCCAGAAGCACGTGCCAAACGCCCCGCTTCAAGCGGCCTGAGGAGGGTGCTGGGCCGGGCATGCTGAGGCAGCTCGTCATCCGTGACGTGGTGCTGATCGACCGGCTGACCCTCGACTTCGGCGATGGCCTTGGCGTCCTCACCGGCGAGACGGGTGCGGGCAAATCCATCCTCCTCGATTCGCTCGGCCTCGCGCTTGGCATGCGCGCCGACAGCGGGCTCGTTCGCGTGGGCCAGGACGGCGCTTCGGTCACCGCCGAATTCGATCTTCCGGCAAATCATCCCGCCCTTCGCCTGCTCGACGAGGCCGGCATCGAGCAGGAGGGCGGCGAGCCACTGATCTTCCGCCGGACGCTCAAGGCCGATGGCGGCAGCCGCGCCTTTCTCGGGGGCGGGCCGGTCCCGGCGGCGACCCTGCGCGAGGCCGGCGGCACGCTGATTGAAATCCATGGCCAGCACGACGATCGCGGCCTGCTCAATCCCAAGGGCCACCGCGCCCTGCTCGACAGTTTCGGACGGGTCGACGTCTCCGTCGTGGCGAAGGCGTGGCGGCGATTGTCGGACATTCGCGCCGAGCTCGACCAAGTGCGCAGCGCCGCAGCCGACGCCGACCGCGACCGCGAATTCCTCGACCACAGCATCGCCGAACTCGCCAAGCTCGAACCGGTGGAGGGCGAGGAACAGGCCCTGGCCGACAGGCGCGCCGGGATGAAGCAATTCGCGCGCGTGCAGGAGGACCTCGACGGCTTGTCGGGCCTGTTCACCGGCTCCGAAGGCGGCCTGTCGCAACTTCGCCAGGCGGCCCGGCGGCTGGAGCGGATCGCCGACGCCCACCCGCAGCTTGGTGAGGCGCTTGCCGCGCTCGACCGGGCCTTGGTCGAGGGCAGCGAGGCAGAAGAGAAGGTTCTATCAGCCCAGCGCGACCTCGCCTTCTCGCCCGAGGAGCTGGAAGAAGCCGAAGCCCGTTTGTTCGAACTGCGCGGCCTAGCCCGCAAGCACCGGGTTGAGCCCGACCAGCTTGCCGCGCTGCTCGACACCATGCGCGAACAGCGCGAGGCGATCGACCAGGGGGAGAGCCGCATCGGTGAGCTGGAGCGGGCCTTGGCCGTCGCCGACAGCGACTATGCGCAGGCCTCGCAGGCACTGACCGAGGCGCGCAAGACCGCCGCCAGCCGGCTCGATCAGGCGGTCGAGAACGAACTCGCCCCGCTAAAGCTCGAAGCCGCGCGCTTTCGTACTGTGGTAGCGCCGGGCGAGTCCGGACCTGCCGGCAGCGACAGGGTCGAATTCGAAGTGTCGACCAATCCCGGCGCGCCCTTCGGAGCACTGACGAAGATCGCCTCGGGTGGCGAACTGTCGCGCTTCATCCTCGCACTCAAGGTTGCGCTGGCCGAAGAAGGCGGTGCTTCGACCATGATCTTCGACGAGATCGATCGCGGCGTCGGTGGCGCGGTGGCAAGCGCGATCGGCGAGCGGCTGGCGCGTCTGGCGGCGAAGAGCCAGCTCCTGGTTGTCACCCACAGCCCCCAGGTCGCCGCGCGGGCCAGCAGGCATTACCGGATCGAGAAGAGCCATTCGGACGAGGGCACGCGGACTACCGTGCGCCTGCTCGATGCCGAGGAACGACGCGAGGAAATCGCCCGAATGCTCTCGGGCGCGGCGGTCACCGACGAAGCGAGGGCTCAGGCCGCCCGATTGCTCGAGACGGCCTGACGCTCCTCGCTCAGTCGGCGGCCGTGAGCTGGCGCTGCCCGCCGAGCTTGTAGACCTGGCCCCACTTCATCACGAAGCCGACGTTCTCCATCAGGCGGATGTTGGCCAGCGGATCGCCGTCGACCGCGATGATGTCCGCATCCTTGCCCGCCTCGATGGTTCCGGCCACCGCCGACACGCCGAGCAGGTCGGCCGCATTGACCGTCGCCGCCTTGATCGCGTCGGCCGGAGCCATGCCGTTCTTGACCATCAGCCCGAATTCCTCGGCATTCTTGCCATGCGGGCTGACCGCGCTGTCGGTGCCGAAGGCGATCTTCACGCCTTCCCGCACAGCGCGGGCGAAGCTCTTTTCGGCGTTGCCCTTGGCGGCGGCCGCCTTCTCGAACTGCGCCGGGGTCAGGGCCCCGCGTTCGCCGTCCTTGTAGGCTGCCGCGGGAGCCATCAGGGTCGGAACGTAATAAGCCCCGGTCTGCTTGTAGAGGCGGAAGGTCTCGTCATCGGCGAAGGTGCCATGTTCGATCGAGTTGGCGCCCGAGCGAAGCGCGGCGTTGATGCCACTCGTCCCATGGGCATGGACCGCGACCTTGCGGCCGAACGAGCGCGCTGTTTCGACGATGGCGCGCATCTCGTCTTCCATCATCTGCTGGTTGAGCCCGCCCGCGACATTGCTGAGAACGCCGCCGGTCGCGGCGAACTTCACCACGTCGGCGCCGTCGCGGATCTGCTCGCGGGTGGCGCGGCGGCAGTCGTCGGCCCCGTTGCAGACGTTGCTTTCATGATTGTGGCCGATCTCGGCGAGTTCGCGATTGAGGCCGTTCACTGGGTCGCCGTGCCCGCCCGAGACCGAGATCATCTTCGCGGCCATCAGGATGCTCGGTCCGACATAGGCGCCCGAATTGATCGCCCCCTTCAGCGCGCGGATGGTGGGCGGGTCGCCGCCGAGATCACGCACCGTGGTGAAGCCCGCGGCGAGCGTCTTCTTGGCATTGGCGAGCGCGGTGAAGGCTTCGTCCTCGTCATTGCGGACGGGCGCCTGAAGCCGCGCCTGCAGCCGGTCGTCGAGCCCGCCGAGGTGGACGTGGCTGTCGATCAGGCCGGGCATGACGGTGCTGGAGCGGAGATCGACAATGCGAGCGCCGGGAATGGTCGCGAAGCCGTCGCGGATCTCGACGATCTTGCGACCCTGGATCACGACCGAGGCATTGCGCATGGGCGCTCGGCCGGGAACGTCGATCAGCGTGCCGGCGTAGATGACGGTGACGGGCTGGGCGGTCGCCGCCTGGGCGATGGCGGCGGCTACGAGCATCGAAAGCATATTGGTCCCCCTGAGGTCTGGCCGAAGCTTAGCCGCCCCTACGCTCCTGCCAATAGCGATATGCCTCCCCTTGCAATCGCTCGATCAGGCGGCGCGCTTCGGGGCCGGTCCATTCGCCGGTGAAGCGATGCCTTTCCCAGCTGCCGGTCCACCAGCCCTGGCCGGGAAGCCCGTCCGACTGGCGCACCACCAAAACCGCCAGCTCGGGTTCGCCGGCGGCTTCGGCCGCCTCGTCGATGGCGGCAAGGGTTACGCAGAGCGCGCGCATCTTGGGCCGGGTGAAGGCGTGGCCGAGCCGCCCGAGCAGTTCCGAATAGGTGAGCGGATGACCGGCGGCGGCGGCGGCAAGCAGATGCTCGCGGACCGCTGCCGGGTCGGCGATGCTCACTGGCCGGGCTGGTTGGCGACCGGCGTCAGTTCATAGACTTCGAGCTTCGCTCCGGAGCGCGGATAGGGCAGTGTCAGCCGCCAGCGCATCGGAGCGATCCGCTCCATCACGCCGGCCATGTCGCGCTTGTCGTCCTGGCCGTAGGGCTTGGGCTGCTGTTCGCTGCCGAGCGCGACGCTGCCGAGGAAGATCAGGCGCGAGGCGACATCGTCGTCCCACAGGCGCCCGGCGGGGCGCTCGGTCCCGGTCTGCTTGACGATGGTGAGAAGGTCGTCCTCCACCTCGACATAGCAGAAGAACGGTTTGAAGCGGACAAAGGCCGGCGACCCTCGCTCGGCGCTGCCGAGCCGGACCAGCCGGCAATTGTAGCTGCCGGGCGTCGGCGCCGGGCGGGGTAGCGCGGTCGCGGGGCGGAGGAGGTCGCCTTCCTCGCGGACGCTGCTTGCGAAGCGCGCGCGGGCCGCGGTGAGCCCTTCGGTCCAGGCGAAGGGAAGGCGGTTGATGCGATCGGCATCGCCGGCCGTGGCCACCGCGAGCCAGCGGTCGGCCTTCTTCGGCGCCGTGGGGGCGGTTGCCGGCTGTGCCGACGGCGTGCCGACCTTGGCCACGGTGCATCCGCCAAGCGCCAAGAGCGCGGCGACGATCGTTCCTGAGCGGGCAATATCCATGGGCTTCCTCACGCTAGCACAGCGTCTGCGGGCGTCCACATGGACAAAGGCCCCCACTGGTTAACAATTCCTTGCGATGCGGCCGCGGCGGTCCCAAGGCGCGGCGAATGACCGCCTCCCCGCCTCCCCGTCCGCAAAGTCTTTCCCGTGCCGGCCTCGGCCTCGGGATCGGTGCCTATACGGCGTGGGGGCTGATGCCGCTCTACTTCAAGCTGCTGCTTGGCGTGCCGGCGGTCGCGATCGTCGCGCACCGGATCGTCTGGTCGTTCCTGCTGCTGGGTGGGCTGATCAGCCTGACCGGGACGTGGAGCGCGGTGCGCGCCGCGGTAAAGGAGCCACGGACGGTGCGGCTGCTGCTGGCGACCGCGGCGCTGATCGGGGGCAATTGGCTGCTCTACGTCTATGCGGTGAACAGCGGGCACATCCTGGCGGCGAGCCTTGGCTATTACCTCAATCCCCTCGCCAACATCCTGCTCGGGCGCTTCGTCCTTGGTGAGCCGCTGAGCCGGGCGCAGTGGCTGGCGGTGGCCCTTGCCGCGGTGGGCGTCTCGATCCTGGCGCTTGGCGCCCTGTCCCACCTGTGGCTCAGCCTCGCCCTGTGCGGCAGCTTCGCGCTCTACGGCCTGCTCAGGAAGGTCGCGACGGTGGAAGCGACCGCGGGGCTGGGCATCGAGACCGCGCTGCTGCTGCCCGTTGCCGCCGGCTGGCTGGTGTGGGCGATGCTGACCAGCGACATTCCGGTGTGGGGCGTCGACCGTGCCGATACCGGCCTGCTGATCCTGTCGGGGCTGGTATCGACCGTGCCGCTCCTCCTGTTCACCGCGGCGGCCCGGAAGCTTCCCTATTCCACTCTTGGCATCCTCCAGTTCATCGCGCCGACCCTGCAGTTCCTGGTCGCGGTGTTCCTCTACGGTGAGCCGTTCAGGACGACGCAGGCGATGGCCTTTGCCTGCATCTGGACGGCGGCGCTGATCTATCTCATCTCTGCGCTGCGCAGCGGTGCGGAAGGGAAGCCGGAACCGCTGCCCGAATAGGAGGGCAGTCATGAGCGCCGATCCCAGGATCGATGCCTATATCGCCAAGGCGCAGCCGTTCGCCCGGCCGATCCTCGAGCATGTCCGGAAGCGGATCCACGCCGCCGTTCCGGAGGTGGAAGAGAGCATCAAGTGGAGCGCCCCGGCGTTCCTGTTGGACGGCAGGATCCTGCTCATGATGGCCTGTTTCAAGCAGCATATGGCGCTGAACTTCTGGCGCGGGCAGGAACTGCGCGGCGGGGCGGCGAGCGACGAGGCGATGGGGCAGTTCGGCCGCATCACCGCGATGGCCGACCTGCCCGGCGATGCCGAGCTGGAGCGGCTGATCCGCGAGGCGGCCGACCTGTCCCGCTCGGCGCCCGCCCCGCGCAAGGCCAAGGCGGCCCCCAAACCCGCCGCCGAGCTTCATGCCGACTTCGCCGCGGCGCTGGACGGAGACGAGGCCGCCAAGGCCGCGTTCGAGGCCTTTCCGCCGGGATGCCGGCGCGAATATGCCGACTGGATCGCCGAAGCGAAGCGCGAGGAAACCCGGGCCAGGCGGATCGCGACGGCGATGGGCAACCTTCGCGAGGGCAAGAAGCTGCACTGGAAATATGAAGGCTGCTGACCGACATAAGGGATCATGTTGAACCTTGTCTCGCTCCTGATCGGCCTTGTCGCCCTTGTCAGCGCCGCCGTCGCCTTCCTTCCCCTGCTCGGCTGGGCCAACTGGCTGATCCTGCCGCTGGCGGTGGTCGGCGCCGGGATCGGCCAGCTGAGCGGCGGGTCCAAGGCCGGCCGCAACCTGTGCATCTTCGTGATCGTGGTCGGTGCCCTGCGGCTGATGCTGGGCGGCGGGATCCTCTAGCTCAGCGCATCTTCACGTAGCGGCCGGGGGCATCCTCGATCGCTTTCAGCTTGCCCTTGCCCGGCATGCGCGCGCCGGTAGCGGGAACCTCCTTCGGCGCCTTGCCCTTGAGCCAGCCGAGCCAATCGGGCCACCAGCTGCCCTTGTGCTCGGTCGCGCCCGCGATGAATTCGTCGAGGTCCTTGGGCTCGCCCTCGTTGACCCAATACTGATATTTGCCGGCGCTCGGCGGATTGACGACACCGGCGATATGGCCCGAGCCGGCGAGCACGAAGCGCTTTTCGCCGGGGACGTGGTCCATGATCTTCCACACGCTTTGCGGCGGGGCGATGTGATCCTCGCGCCCGGCCTGGATGTAGAGCGGGGTGCGGATCTGCCGGAGGTCGATCGGGGTGCCGTCGACGATCACACCGCCGCATTCGATCAGCTTGTTCTGCTTGTAGAGCGTATCGAGATAATCGCGGTGCCAGCCGGCCGGCAGGTTGGTGACGTCGCCGTTCCAGTGAAGCAGGTCGAACGGCGGGGGTTCCTTGCCCATCAGGTAGTTGTTGACGACGTAGTTCCAGATGAGATCGCGGCCGCGCAGCAGGTTGAAGGTGGAGGCCATCACCCGCCCATCGACGATCCCCGTGTCGGCCGACATCTGCCCGAGCAACTGCATGGTCTCGTCGCCGAGGAACAGGCGAAGATCGCCCGCTTCGGAGAAATCCACCTGCGCGGTGAAGAAGGTGGCCGAGGCGACCTTGTCCGCCTGCCCCCTTGCCGCCAGCAGGGCGAGCGTCGCGGCGAGCGTGGTGCCGGCCACGCAATAGCCGATGGTGTGCACGCTTTCGACGCCGAGCAGGTCGCGCACGGTGTCGATCGCATCGACCTGGCCGCGCAGGACGTAATCGTCGAGGGTGACGTCCTTGATGCTTTCGTCGGCCGACTTCCAGCTGACCATGAACAGGGTGATGCCCTGTTCGACGCACCAGCGGACGAAGCTCTTCTCGGCGGTGAGGTCGAGGATGTAGAAGCGGTTGATCCACGGCGGGAAGACGATCAGCGGCGTTTCCAGCACTTGCGGCGTCGTCGGGGTATACTGGATCAGCTGGTAGAGCGCGGTTTCGTGAACGACCTTGCCGGGCGTGGTCGCGAGATTGCGGCCGACCTCGAAATGCCCCTTGGCGACATGGGTCATCTGCCCCGCCTTCATGTCGTCGAGCATGTGGCGCAGGCCGGTGAGGAGGTTTTCGCCGCGGCTGTCGAGCGTCGCCTTCAGCACCTGGGGATTGGTGAGGGCGAAATTGGACGGGCTCATCGCGTCGACGAAGCTGGCAGTGAGGAACTTGAGGCGCTGGTGGGCCGCGGCATCGAGCCCATCGGCCTCGTCGACGCTTTTCATCAGCTGGTCGGAAATGGCGAGGTAGGACTGGCGAATGGTGTCGAACAGCGGATTGTCGCGCCATTCGGGTGCGGCGAAGCGCTTGTCCTTTTTCTCCGCCGCCGCGCTCATTCCGCCGAGCATCTGGCCCCACGCCTCGAGCCCCTTGCCCCACGCTTCGGCGCCGGCGCTCAGCATCGCCATCGGATCGGGCGCGGGCGGCAGCTTGAGGCCCGGCGCCGGATCGCCCGCCTTCCAGCTGTCGGCCCAGGTTTCGAGCAGCATCTGCTGCGCGCGGCCCATCACGAGCGTCCAGTGCTGCCAGTCCTCGAGGCTCGGAAAGGCGGGCGTGGCGGTGTCGGTCATGGTCGGTCCGTTTCTCTGCCCGGAGCAGGAAAAAGAAAAACTGCCTTGGATTTCACTTCGTCCACTTCGCCCCTGTCGTCCACGTCGCAGCGGTCGAGGCGGTGGGCGAAAGCGGTCGAAGGCATGGGCTCACCATGGCATGGATCGGGGGGTGTAGGACAGTGCGTGCCGCGCCCCGTCGCAGCGAGCGGCCTGGAATGAGCGGACCGGAGGGTCAGGCGTGGGGCAAGAAATCGCGGGCGGCGAGAAGTGTTCGGGGCCCGCGCGCAATGGATTGCTTCGGCGCCGCGCTCCTCGCAATGACGGGAATGCGATGACGCCCAATCTTCCCGTTCCTGCCCTGCCGCTGGCGATCCAGGCGATCGACCTGTTCGGGATCGCGGTGTTTGCCGTGTCGGGCGCGCTGCTGGCGGCGGAGCGACGGCAGACCTTTGTCACCTTCCTGTTTTTTGCGGTGGTGACCGGGGTCGGCGGCGGCACCTTGCGCGACCTACTGATCGGGGCACCGGTGTTCTGGACCCGGGGCAATGAGGTGCTGGTGATCTGCTTTTCCGCGGCGCTGCTGGTGTGGCTGGCGAGCCGGCGCTGGTTCGCGGGATCGGCCTTGCTGTGGTTCGACGCGGCGGGGCTTGGCGCCTACGCCACCTATGGCGCGGCCAAGGCGCTGGCCTATGGCATCGCGCCGGTCCCCGCCTTCGCGATGGGCGTGCTGACCGCCTGCGCGGGCGGAATCATCCGCGACGTGCTGGCGGGCGAGCCGTCGATCCTGATGCGGCCCGAGCTTTACGTCACGGCGGCGGCGCTGAGTGCGGGGCTGCTGGTGGGGCTGGCGCTGCTTGGCGTGACCGGCTGGGCCGCGGCGCTGGTCGCGGCGCTGGCCGGATTTGGCCTGCGCGGCCTGGCGATCGCACGGGGCTGGAGCCTGCCCGCCTACGGCAGGGGGTGAAATCGCCTCAGCCCGTCGAAACGCCCCGTGGCAAGGAGCGCCGCCTGCGCTAGGGGCGGCGGATGGGCGTGATGCAGCCTTTGTCGCACTATGCGGAAGACGTTCCGGTCCGGGCGAAGCAGCGCCGGCCGCGGCGCCAGCGGCTGATCGGGCTCGGCGCCGCGATCCTGCTCGAGCTTTTGGTCGTCCTCGCGCTTCTCACGCTGGGGAGCGGGCGGATGGCGGACATGGCCAAGGTCGGCGAACCGCTCAAGACCTTCGATCTTGCCGCGCCGCGGCCCGAGCCGGTGGTGCCGGTCAAGAAGCCCGAAACCAAGGTCACGGCGAAGACCGCCGCGGTAACCCCGCCCCGGCCGATCGATACCCCGCAGGTCCCCGCGCCCGCCGCCCCGTCGGTGCAGCCGCCGACGCCGCAGCCGGCGCCGCTGGTGCAATTGTCGCGCGACGAGCTGGCGGCGGCCGACCTTCGCTCGCTGCCATCGGTCCCGCGGCCGGTGGCGCGGGCCGGCCCGGCGGCGCCCAGCACCGAGGCCGACACCCCGCTGGTCGACGGCACCGGCCCCAATGGCGAAAAGCTGTACGCCGCCGCCTGGCAGCGCGAGCCGTCCGATGGCGAGATGCGCGGCTACCTGTCGACCGCGCAGCCCGGCTGGGCCCTCATCGCCTGCCGCACCGTGGCCGACTTCAGGGTCGACGATTGCGTGTCGCTGGGCGAAAATCCGCGCGGATCGCAACTGGCCCGCGCGGTACTGGCCGCCTCCTGGCAGTTCCGCGTCCTGCCCCCGCGGGTCGGCGGCCGCTACCAGGTCGGCGAATGGGTCCGCATCCGCTTCACCTACGGCGTCCGCCAACGCGCGGCGTGGGAGAAGTAAGCGGGCGGCTCTAGCGGCGCCGGGCTGCGATCAGCGCCCGCTGCTGCTCCTTGTACCAGGCGCTGACATCACGGCGATCGCGGCGGAAGATACGATAGGCAAGGGGAATGGCGCCAAGGATGCCGCGTACCTGGGGGAATTCGAAGCGCCGTGCGACCACGTCCTTGATCGTTTCGCCAAGCAGCCGGCGGGCGACGAAAATCCAGTAGCGGCCTTCCAGACGGCTGGGATCGGCGCTGTTCACCCTGATGAAGAAGGCCACGTTGGAAACGCCGAGAAGGGTCGCGAGGTAGCGGGAAGCGCGGCTGGCAGCGACTTCATAGTGGTGCTGCCGCGAAGCGTGGATGATCACGCAGGCCCCATGCCGGCCGTAGCGATAGCTGACATCGAGGTCCTCGCACGGCGAATAGCCGAGCAGGTAGGAATTGAAGCGCTCGGCCTTAGCGACCGGCGAACGGATCGCCATCGAACCACCCGGCAGATAGTCGCTGAGATAACCCTCATCGCTGCCCATGATGCCGGCCACCCGGTCCGCATTGCCGGGCCGTCCCTCGTCATAGGGCACGAACATGCGCTCCATGCTCATCATCAGGATTTCCTTGCGGATCCACGGCCAGATCTTCAGATTTTCCTCGAGAAAGCCGGCGAGCCTGGCGACCTTCCGGGTGCCGGTGTCCTTCTGCTCCAAGGCGGCGGGGACATTCGAGCCATCGTGAAGCCCCAGCATCCGAGCGGCAACAGGCGGAAAGTCGGCGACGAGATTGCCGCCTACGCCGACGATCCTCTGGTCGGGATCACGCTCGAAGATGGCGAGCGTCCGTTCGGCGTAGTCGGGGAAAAGGAGGCTGTCGTCATCGGTGAAGAGGACGACGTCGGCGGTGACATGGTCGAGCGCCTGGTTGCGCTGAAAGGCGGCGGAGCGTTCTTGCGCGGGAATGACGACCAGCCTGATCGCTGTCCCGGCAAGCAATTCGCGCAGCTCTCTCTCATGCGCTTCCCAATCCGGGCTCGCATCGACGACGATGATCTCTTTCGGTGACCGGGTCTGCGCAGCCGAACAGGCAACGGCGACCTTGAGAATGTCGATACGACTGACGGTCGGAATGCAGTGAGCCCAGCTCAGTTCGATTCCAGCCTGTGGTGGGCGCCCAGTTTCGGTCATGGATTGGCCGTGTAGCAGCAGCGGCGATCGAGGACAGGCCCTGGCGGCACGCGGTCCCGTCTTGGCACTCGCGATTGCCGAAGATCACAACTAAGGTCGGCGGCATGCACACCGATTTCTACCGCATCGAGCGGCTGCCGCCCTATGTCTTTGCCGAGGTGAATGGGATGCGCGCGGCGATGCGGGCGCGGGGGCAGGATGTGATCGACCTCGGGATGGGCAATCCCGACACGCCGCCGCCGGCGCACGTGATCGCCAAGCTGGCCGAGGTGGCGGCCAAGCCCGATGCGCATGGCTATTCGGCGTCCAAGGGCATTCCGGGGCTGCGCAAGGCACAGGCGGCTTATTACCAGCGGCGGTTCGGGGTGGAGCTCGATCCCGACAGCGAGGTGATCGTGACCCTGGGGTCGAAGGAAGGCCTCGCCAACCTTGCTCAGGCGATCACCGCGCCGGGCGACGTGATCCTGGCGCCCAACCCCTCTTATCCGATCCACAGCTTCGGCTTCATCATCGCGGGCGCCGCGATCCGCTCGATCCCCGCCGCGCCGGGGGAGGAGTTCTTCGAGCGGCTGCGGATGGCGATGCGCTACACCGTGCCGCGGCCCAAGGTGCTGGTGATCGGCTATCCGAGCAATCCGACGGCCTATGTCGCCGACGTCGCCTTTTACGAGAAACTGGTTGCCTTTGCGCGCGAGCACGGGATCTGGATCATCTCCGACCTGGCTTATGCCGAAATCTATTTCGGCGAGACGCCGACGCCGTCGATCCTGGCGGTCGAGGGCGCCAAGGAGGTGGCGATCGAGTTCACCTCGATGAGCAAGACTTATTCGATGGCCGGGTGGCGGATCGGCTTTGCGGTCGGCAATCGTGAGCTGATCGCGGCGCTGACGCGGGTGAAGAGCTACCTCGATTACGGGGCCTTCACACCGGTGCAGGCGGCGGCGGTGGCGGCGCTGAACGGACCGCAGGACTGCATCGCCGAGACCCGCGCGCTGTACAAACGCCGGCGCGACGTGCTGGTGGAAAGCTTCGGGCGGGCCGGGTGGGATATCCCCGTGCCGGAAGCGAGCATGTTCGCCTGGGCCCCGATCCCCGAGGCTTTCCAGAAGATGGGAAGCATGGAATTCGCCAAGCGGATGCTGAGCGAGGCCGGGGTGGCGGTGGCGCCGGGAGTCGGGTTCGGCGAGGAGGGCGAAGGGTTCGTCCGGATCGCGCTGGTCGAGAATGAGCAGCGGCTGCGGCAGGCGGCGCGCGGCGTGAAGAAGCTGCTGAAGTCGGTCTAGGCCATCCTTTCCCCTTCCCGTGCGTTCACGGGACCATGGAACGAAGGATTTTCAGCATTGCGGCGATCGCCGCGCTTTGTCTTGGCGGATGCGCGGGTCGCGTCGGCACCCCGGGCGGCGCGGTCGACCCGCTGCAGGCCCGCGGCGAGCAGCCCGGGTGGCGGCTGACCGCGACGCCGGGCCGGGTCGTCTTCGCAAGCGACGATGGCCGCCTGCTGGTCGATGAAACCAATGAAGCGGGAACGGTGCCGAAGGACGGGCGCCTGCAGGGCAAGCGGATCATCATCGACAGCCGGGTGCAGGCCTGCGCGCTGGGCGGAAGCGCCTACACGCAGACGGTGCGGGTGACGGTGGACGGGCAAGCCTGGGACGGCTGCGGCGGTGCCCAGTCGCGCGGCCTGTCGCTTGGCGCCGGCAAGTGGAACGTCCTGTCGGTGAGCGGGCGTTCGACCCCGCTCGACCGGCCGTTTGAGGCGAGCTTCGAGCGGGGCCGGCTGAGCCTCCAGCTTGGCTGCAACCGGCTGACCGCGCCTTATGCGCTGGCCGGCCAGTTGCTGAGCGTCGGCGCGGTCGCCGCGACCCGGATGACCTGCCCGGACATGAGCTTCGAGACGGCTGGCCTGCAGGCGCTAGCCCTGCCGTTCGAGGTGGAGCCCATCGGCACCGACCAGCTGGTGCTGCGCAACGCGCTTGGCACCTTCAACCTCGCGCGGGCGCGCTCCTAGGGGACCATCGTCACCAGCAGGTAGGCGGCGAACATGACGAGGTGGACGGCGCCGTGGAGCACCGTCACCCGGCCGCGCGCCAGCGACAGCGACGAGACGAACAGGGTGAGCACCAGCAGCACCACGCCCTGGTCCTCGAGCCCCAGCGACAGCGGCAGGTCGAGCAGGAAGGCGACCACCGTCACCGCCGGGATGGTGAGGCCGATGGTCGCGAGCGCCGAGCCGAGCGCGAGGTTGAGGCTGGTCTGGAGCCGGCCGAGCCGCGCGGCCTTCAACGCGGCGAGTCCTTCGGGAAGGAGGACTACGGCGGCGATGACGATGCCGACCAGGGCGCGGGGAGCCCCGGCGGCGGCGATCGCTTGCTCGAGCGGTTTCGACAGGCTCTTGGCGAGGAGGACCACGGCGAGCAGGCTGACCAGCAACAGCGCGAAGCTGATGCCCGCCGTCCGGGCCGTCGGGCGATGATCGTCGCTTCCGGCCGCTTCCGGACGGACGAAATAGTCGCGGTGCCGGACGGTCTGCGCGAAGACAAAGGTCAGGTAGAGGATCAGCGCGAAGATCGCGACAAAGGCGAGCTGGGTCGGGCTGTAGATCGGGCCGGCGACGCTGGTGGTGAAATTGGGCAGGACCAATGTCAGGACCAGCAGCGCCGCGATGGTGCTGAGCGCGGCATTGGCGCCGGTCCGAACGAAGCGCACCTGCATCGCGCGACGGGCGGCGGCGATGAGACAGACGCCGAGCATCAGGTTGAGGATGATCATGCTGGCAGCGAACACCGTGTCGCGGGCCAGCGCACTCGATCCTTCGGGTGCGGCGAGCATCAGGCTGACGATAAGCCCGGTTTCGATCACCGTCACCGCCAGCGCGAGGATGAGGGTCCCGAACGGCTCTCCCACCCGCTCCGCCACCACTTCGGCGTGATGCACGGCGGCAAGCACGGTGGCGGCGAGGATCAGGGCCGAAAGGAGCCACCAGCCGGCCCCCGCCATCGCCGCAATGGCGACGGCAAGGCCGATGGGTGGAACGATGATGGAGGCGCGGTCGGTGAAAGCGGACATGGTCAGAAGATAATGTAGCCCGCGACATAGCGTGTCACGAGGGCGGCAAGGACAAATGTCGCGGCGATGCGGCCGCGAACCGCCATGCCGAGGACGAGGAGGACCGCGAGCAGCAGCGTCATGCCGAGGCTCGAGGGGACGAGAAGGCGCGGGGCCAAGGAAGGGATGCTGGCATAATAGATCATCTGAACCACCAGCAGCCCGAGAAGGATACCAAGCACGATTCGGCGGACGCGGAAAAAATGATCGTCGAGATCGTCGATCCGGTCGAGGTCGCGGGGAAATACCAGCCGGGCAGCCATGTAATAGGCGCCGGCAAAGGCCGTCACCAGCATCAGGCTTTCCCCCGACACCGACACCAGCGACCGCAGCGTCCAGGCCGCCGACCAGAAGGACAACAGGTCGAGCAGCACGAACACCGCCAGCAGCGGGGTGAGCCAGCCGAGGCGAAGTTCGGGACGGCCATGCAACCGGTCCTCGATGCTGCGGGCAAGTCCGCTCAGCACTTCGGCGACGGACAGGCCCAGCATCAGCCCGTACAACGCAAACAGGAATTCAAAATCGCTCATCGAGGCCCAGCATGCGGACGGCACGCGGGTTTGACTAGGGGAGCGGCGCTGCCCATGACATTTCCAATGCCCAAGATGCGCAAGAAGGCGGACCTCCCGAGCAAGACGTGCGCGGCCTGCGGGTTGCCGTTCAGCTGGCGCAAGAAATGGGAGCGGGACTGGGCGAATGTCCTTTATTGTTCGGACCGCTGCCGGACGGCGGGAAAGAAGGCCTGATGATGTTTCCTGACACGCCCGAGACCGCGCAGGCGGTGGCCCGGATCATCGGCCAGGCGGTCGCGCCGGTGTTCCTGCTGGCGGGCATCGGCGCCTTCCTCAACACCCTGACCGGGCGGCTGGCGCGGATCGTCGATCGTGGCCGGGTGATCGAACCGCAACTGCTCGGCAGTGTCGGGGCCGAGCACGACCGGCTGGTGCGCGAGATCAACATGGTGGACCGGCGGATGGGGCTGATGAGCAGCGCCATCACCTCCACCGTCGCAAGCGCCGTGCTGGTTTGCACCGTGGTGGTGCTGTTGTTCGCCGCGGCGCTGACCAACCTTCATGCCGGGACCGCCATCGCGCTGCTGTTCATCGGCGCGATGGTGACGCTGGCCGCGGGCTTCTTCATATTCCTGATCGAGACCCGGATCGCAGCCCGGGCCATTCGCGTCCGCAAGGCGCTGCTCACCCACGAGGTGGACGAGGCCGCGGGCGACGAATGAGCTAGAGCGGCCGGGGCAGGTCGGTCCCGGCGGTATGCCAGTCCTGCCAGCGCCCCTCCCGGAGCAGGCCGGCGCGGAAGGCGTGCTGTTCCGGATCGATCACCAGCCACGCATCAGGTCCTTTCGACACCATCAGCAATCCCGAGCGCTGCAGTGGGCCGGAGCGCATCATCGCGTTGCGATAGGTCTGTGCGTCGGGGCCGAGACGGGCTTCGAGGTCGACGCTGATCGGGCTGTTTTCGACAAGGCCGCTTTCGGACGGGCGGCGGCCGATCATCCCGTCGAGCGCGGTCCAGTCCCCCGGCGCTTCCGCGATGACGTTGAGCGGCGGGGTGGCGACGTTGTCGGCCCATTTGTCCTGCTTGGAACAGGCGGACAAGGCGGCGGCGAGCAGCAGGGCAAGGATGCGCATGACATGGACAACGCCCGCCCGAGCGGTTTGGCTTCGGGTTTCTATTGAGGCGGCGGAACGAGCATCGCTGCTGGGGAGCTTGGTTGCCGCAGCCGCCGCCCCCCGGTAGGGCAGGCCCCAAGGCCAACAGGAGGACGACAGACCCGTGATTCAAGCCAGCAACATCCTCGACCGCGTACTCGTCCTCGAGATGGTGCGGGTCACCGAAGCCGCCGCCATCGCCGCTTCGACCCTGATCGGCCGCGGCGACGAAAAGGCGGCCGATGCCGCCGCGGTCGAAGCCATGCGCGCCGCGCTGAACGAGCTGCCGATGGACGGCACCGTGGTGATCGGCGAGGGTGAGCGCGACGAGGCGCCGATGCTGTATATCGGCGAAAAGGTCGGGTCCGAGCAGGGCACCGGCCCCAAGATCGACATCGCGCTCGATCCGCTGGAAGGCACCACCATCACCGCCAAGGCGGGTCCCAACGCGCTGGCCGTGCTGGCGATCGCCGAGGCCGGGTGCCTGCTGAACGCGCCCGACGTCTACATGGAGAAGCTGGCGATCGGGCCGGGCTATGCGCCGGGTACCGTCAGCCTCGAGCGGTCGCCGACCGAGAATGTCCGCTCGCTGGCCGCGGCCAAGGGCGTCGACCCGCACGAGATCATCGCCTGCGTCCTCGATCGTCCGCGCCACGCCGCGGTGATCGCCGAACTGCGCGCGCTTGGCTGCGGCATCATGCTGATCCCCGACGGCGACGTCGCGGGTGTCATCGCCACCACCAATCCCGACACCACCGTCGACATCTACATGGGGTCGGGCGGTGCGCCGGAGGGCGTGCTTGCCGCCGCGGCCCTGCGCTGCGTCGGGGGGCAGATCGAAGGCCGCCTGCTGTTTCGCAACGACGACGAGCGTTCGCGCGCGCGCCGCTGGGGGATCGAGGACCTCGACCGCATCTATCGCCTGGAAGACATGGCCAAGGGCGACTGCATCTTCGCCGCGACGGGCGTCACCGACGGGTCGCTGCTGAAGGGCGTGAAGCGCCGCAAGGGCTATCTCACCACCGAAAGCATCGTCATGCGCGCGTCGAGCGGAACGGTGCGGCGGATCTCGGGCGAGCATCGCAAGAGCCATTGAAGCCCGGCCCGGCTGCTGTATCATGCGGGTATGACAGCTGAGCTGACCGCAGACCGCGAAACGCCCCCGTTCGTCCACGCGGGCGGTCCCGTCGGCGTGGAGCCGGTTGAGCGTTCCTACGTGAACGTCATCCGGGCGCGGACCCTGATCGCCTGGCTGCCGGTCGTGATCGGGGCCATCGTCCTCGACCGGGTGGCGTTGCGGGAAACCGACTTCAGCGGGCTGCTGCTGGTGGCGATGCCGCTGCTGGCGGTGATCACGGCGGTGACCGCGCCGCCCCGGATTTGGGCGCGGATCGGCTATGCACTGGAGCCCGCGCTGCTGCGGGTGGTGCGCGGCTGGCTGTGGCACAGCGACACCGCCGTCCCGCTGGTCCGGGTGCAGCACCTTGATATCGCGCGCGGGCCGCTCGACAAGATGTTCGGCACCGCGACGCTGGCGATCCACACCGCGGGCACGCACAACAGCATCGTCAGCCTGCCCGGCCTGTCGCCCGCCCGTGCGGCCGAACTGGCGGCGGTGATCCGTACCCACATCAAGGCGGACCTCGACTGAGGTGACCCCGGTTCCGGTGACCGCTGACGACGCGCCGGCCGAGCGGCTGCACCCGCTTGCGCTGCTGAGCGGGATCGGGCGCGCGGTGCGCAACGTGGTCGGCGGAATCGCGGCGGGCGGTTTCCTTGCCGTTCAGGGCCGCATCGGCGTCGCGCTGATGATCTTTGCGGGCATTGCCATGATGACGCTGGGCGGGCTGTTCCTTCACTGGCGGCGCTTTTCCTTCCGGGTCGGGAGCGACGCGATCCGGATCGACAGCGGGATCGTCAGCCGCAACCAGCGCACCATCCCGTTCGACCGGGTGGCCGACGTGAGCATCGAGCAGGGACCCCTGCAGCGGGTGTTCGGAATCGCGCGGGTGACGCTCGAGACCGGCGGGTCGGCGGCGGGCAAGGAGGAAGGCGTGCTGGACGGCATCGCCCTCCACCGCGCCGAGGCCTTGCGCGAATATGTGCGCTCGATGCGGCAGGGCCTGGGCGCTTCCGCGGTGCCTGCGTCAGCGCCAACAGCGATCGCCGAAGCCGAGACCCCGGCGCTATTCGCGATGGACCTTAAGCGGGTGCTGACGCTGGGCTTCTTCAATTTCAGCCTAGCGGTGCTGGCGGGCCTGTTCGGCGCCAGCCAGACGGTCGGCGACGCGCTTGGCATCGACCCATTCAAGCGCCGCTTCTGGACCCCGATCCTCGAGCAGAACGGGCTTGGCGACTTCCTTCTCGCGCACCGGATCGGGCTGGCGATCGGCGGGGCGGCGGTGCTGGTGCTGGTCGGGATCGCGACCGGGCTGCTGCGCACGGTGCTGCGCGAATTCGGGTTCCGGCTCGACCGCACCGGCAACGGGTTTCGCCGCCGCCGCGGGCTCCTCACCAGGACCGATGTCTCGCTCCCGGCGCGGCGGATCCAGGCCGGACTGATCGCCACCGGTCCGATCCGCAATCGCTTCGGCTGGCGCGCCTTCAAGGTGCTGAGCCTGGCCGGCGAAGGCGGCGGCGGGGGCGGCCGGAAGGGGCAGGAGGGGCGCAGCAACCATGTGCTTGCGCCGCTCGCCAGCGATGCCGAGATCGCGCCGATAGCGTCACACATCGGGCTCACCGTGCCGGACGCGTCCACGCCCTGGCGGCAAGTGTCGCGCGGCTATGTCACCAGCGCCCTGGCGCTGATCGGGATCGTGACGGGTGTGGGCGCGGTGGGCGGCCTGCTGTTCTTCGTCGCGCTGAATGCGCCCCTTCAAGCCTATGCCTGGCCGCCGCTCTTCGCGCTCGCCGGCTTTCTTGCGCTCGGCCTGCTGCGCTGGTTCGAATGGCGGCACACCTCCTATGCGCTGGATGGTGAGCGCCTGTTGATCCGCAGCGGCTGGTGGAGCCGCCGCACCCTCCTCCTCCCCTTACGCAATGTGCAGAGCGTGACCCTCAAGGAAAGCAGCTGGTCGCGCCGGTTCGGGATCGCCAGCCTGGCAGTGGACGTCGCGGGCGGGCGTTCGGGCGGGCAGATCCTACCCGCCCTGCCGCGAGATCAGGCGCGCACCATCCGCGCGGAGCTGCTATCGGCGCAGCCATGAGTGCGGCGCTTGGAGTGGAACGGTCGCTGTCGGGCCAGGCATGGCGCTGGCGGCGGCCGCAATCGGAAGAGAAACTGGGCATGGCCCTGCTCGACGAGCTGCTGCTCGGCCGCGGGGTGAGCCCGGACGAGCTCGACCGCTACCGCAACCCGACGCTGCGCGACCTGCTTCCCGACCCCAGCCTGTTCCGCGACATGGACGCGGCGGCCGAGCGGGTCGCTACAGCGGTGCTGGCGCAGGAGACCATTGCCATCTTCGGCGACTATGACGTCGATGGCGCGACCAGCAGCGCACTGCTGGTGCTGCTGCTCCGGCAGCTCGGGATCGAGGCGATGGTCCACATCCCCGATCGCCAGGCCGAGGGTTATGGCCCCAACCTCCCTGCCCTGCTCAACCTCAAGGCCCGGGGCGCGAGCCTGATCGTCACGGTCGACTGCGGCGCGCAGGCGTTCGAGCCGCTGGCCGGTGCGCGCGAGGCGGGCCTCGACGTGGTGGTGGTCGATCATCACCAGTGCGCGGCCGCGCTTCCGCTGTGCCATGCGCTGGTCAATCCCAACCGGCTGGACGAGGGCGAGACAGGGATCAGCCACGGTCACCTCGCGGCGGTCGGCATGGCCTTCCTGCTTGGCGTGGCGGTGGTGCGGACGCTGCGTGGCCGCGGCTATTTCGCCGCGCGCCCGGAGCCCCGGATCATCGAGCTGCTCGACCTCGTGGCGCTCGGCACGGTGGCCGACGTCGCCAAGCTGCACGGCCTCAACCGCGCGTTCGTGGCGCAGGGGCTGAAGGTCATGGCGGGCGGGCGCAACATCGGCCTCAACGCGCTTGCCCAGGCCGCACGGCTGAGCGCGGCGCCGAGCTGCCGCGACCTTGGCTTCGCGCTTGGTCCGCGGATCAACGCCGGGGGCCGGGTCGGACGCGCGGACCTCGGGGTGCGGCTGCTGACCACCACCGACCCCGACGAGGCGCACGCCATCGCGCTGGAACTCGACCGCCTCAACGAGGAGCGCCGCGGGATCGAGCAGCTGGTGCTCGACGATGCGCTGGCGCAGGCCGCCGGATTCGATAGCGACCCCGTGGTGACCGTCGCGGCGGAGGGCTGGCACCCGGGCGTGATCGGGATCGTCGCCGGGCGCCTCAAGGAAAAATTCGGCCGCCCCTCCTTCGTCATCGCGGTCGGCGAGGACGGGATCGGCAAGGGTTCTGGCCGGTCGATCACCGGGGTCGACCTTGGCGCGGCGATCCTGTCGGCGAGGGACATGGGGCTGGCCGCGGGCGGTGGGGGTCATGCAATGGCCGCCGGGGTGACGCTTGCGCCAGGCGGGGTGCCCGCGTTCCGCGATTTCCTGAACCAGCGGCTGGCGGCGGACGTCGCCATCGCCACCGCCGGCCGCGCACTGGTGCTCGATACCCTGTGCGCGCCGCGGGGCGTGGCCGGCGGCCTGTGCGATTCGCTCGACCAGGCGGGTCCTTATGGGGTCGGCTGGCCGCAGCCCCGCGTCGCCGCGGGCGAGGCGCGGCTGATGCGGGTCGGGGTGGTCGGCAACGGCCACGTCCGCGGCATCGCCTGCGGGGCCGATGGGGCGAGCTTCAAGTGGATCGCCTTCCGGGCCGCCGACAGCGAGCTTGGCCAGGCGCTGCTGGCGATGCCCGGCGAGCGCAAGCTGTGGCTGGCGGGGACCGTCCACCGCGACAGCTGGACCGGGGGCAATGCGGCCGAATTGCACCTGGAAGATGCGGCGTTCGCGTGACCTTCGACGCCTGACCGATGGTCGGTAGCTTGCCTGCTTGACCACCCGCGCACCTTCGCCTAGGCAGCCCCCCGCCCAGTTGGCCCCTTCGTCTAGTGGTTAGGACGCGGCCCTTTCACGGCTGAAACACGGGTTCGAGTCCCGTAGGGGTCACCAGGCTTTCCGACATCATTTGAGAGCCTGCCAGCGCCATGCGCGCAGCGCTTTTGCGCGGGCAATCCACAACAGAAAAACGGCCCCGATGCCGCAAGGCACCGGAGCCGCTCCCTCCTGTCGAGACGAACTCGTTGGGTTAGGCGACCTGGTACAGGTGCACGGTGCGCCGACGACGACGCATTGAGGCACCGATCGCGCCGAAACCGACCAGCATGAGCGCCCAGGTTCCGGGCTCCGGCACGGCCGCAGTCACGCCGCCGAGGCGCAGCTGGCGGAGATCTGTAACGCCCGTCCCGTTGGTGTCGAAGCTGATCGAGGTGATGGCGTCGGTGCCCGTGGCCTCGAAGCCGAAGAAATTCTCGCCGTTGCCGAGCGCGAAATTCTGGGTGACGCCGTTCACCGTGATCGCGACCGAGCTGGTGCTGCCCTGCGCGTTGAAGAGGTTGAATTCGGCGCTGGTAAAGGTGCCGCCGTTGGTCAGGAAGACCGAACCCATATCGAGCGGCGACTTGTCGGCAGCCATGAAGCGCGACTGGCCGTTCGAAGCGGTCGTGGTCAGCGCTTCGTCGGACTGGACGCTCACCATCGTATTGGTCTGATTGGTGGTGCCCACCACCGAGGTGCCGGTCAGGCTGGTGTCGGCAAGGACATTCTCGGGCGGCTGGACCGCGCCGGGCGAAGCCGTGACGATGATGGCAGCCGAGGCCGGGGTGGCCGCGAGGCCGAGGGCCGACGCAGCGGCGATGAACGCAAACTTCTTCATAGGGGTACTCCGGACGCAACACGAGGCTGGACAGGAGAAAGGCCCACTGCCGCGGTGTACATGACGCACCGCGGCACCAGGCTGTTCCTATGCTTAAGAAATAAAGTTAATCCGGCGATAACGTATCGCGTGGCCGGAGGCGGTCAGCCCTGCCCCGCCCGGCCATAGATATCGTCGAACCGCACGATGTCATCTTCGCCCAGATAACTACCGCACTGGACCTCGACGAGGTGGAGCGGGACCTTGCCGGGGTTGGCGAGGCGGTGGACGGTGCCCGCGCTGATGTAGGTCGATTCATTCTCATGCAGCAGGAAGGTCTTCTCGCCGACGGTCACTTCGGCGGTGCCGGAGACGACCACCCAATGCTCCGAACGGTGGTGGTGCAGCTGGCTCGACAGCTTGGCCCCCGGGCGGACGATGATGCGCTTGGTCTGGAAACGCTCATCGAGGTCGGTGGTCTGGTACGATCCCCACGGCCGGTGGACGACGCTTGGCTGGTCGGCAACCGCATTGCCGCTGGCCTTGAGCGCCTTGACCACCGCCCCGATGTCCTGGGCGCGGTCGCGGGAGCTGACCAGGACCGCGCCGTCGACCGCCACCACGATGAGGTTGTCGAGCCCGAGGGCCGCGATCGTCGTCTCACCCCCGGCGAACAGCAGCGAATTGCTGGTGTCGAGCGCCATCGCGCTTCCGTGCAGCGCATTGCCGCGGTCGTCGTGCGCGGCGCGGCCCCAGATCTCGTTCCACGAACCGAGGTCGGACCAGGCCATGTCGACCGGGACCACCGCGACGTTGGTCGAGCGCTCCATCACCGCATAGTCGATCGAAATGGGGTCGATCGGCGAGGCTTCATTCTGCTCGGCCGGGCGGAAGAAGGTGCCGTCGGTGGCGCCGCCGTCGACCGCTGCCCGCGCCCAGGCGGCGATGCCCGGGGCATGCGCGTCCATTTCGGCGAGAAGGTCCTCGGCCCGGAACAGGAAGATGCCGGCGTTCCAGAAATAATTGCCCGAACGGACATAGTCCTCGGCCTTGGTCAGCGAGGGCTTTTCGACGAATTCGGCAACGTCGAGGACGCCCGCATTGCCGGCCCCGGCATCGACCCGGATATAGCCGTAGCCCGTATGCGGCATGGTCGGGTGGATTCCGAAGGTCACGATCTTGCCGGCCTGCACCGCGGGGACCGCCTCGCGGATCGCGGCATGGAAGGCGGGCAGGTCGTCGATGACGTGATCCGACGGAAGGACCAGCATCATCTCGCCCGGCGCGCGCTGGGCCAGCCATTGCGCGGCGACCGCGAGCGCGGGCGCGGTATTGCGGCCCTGCTGTTCGAGGATGATGCACTCCGCCTCGAAAGAGGTGTCCTCGACCTGGTCGCGGACGAGGAAGCGCTGGTCCTCGGCGGTGATCAGCATCGGCCGCGCGAACCCGGCGCCCGACGCACGCGTCACGGTGTTCTGAAGCAGGGAGGGCCCGCCATCGAAGCTTGCCAGCTGCTTGGGGAAATGGGCGCGGCTGAGGGGCCACAGGCGCGTGCCAGACCCGCCACAAAGAATGACGGGCCTGATGTTCGCAGGCGCCGCCTGGCCGGTCGTCGGCAGATTCGTATCGTTCATGCGCATTCCCATAGATGCTTCGGCAAGGTTCGTCGCGGTCAAGCACAGGCGGTGGCGAGGGTCCAGTTTGGACCCGTCGCATCCGCGCGAAGACGAGCACGGCCCTGCCAAGGGGCTGGGAAGAAACTTAATTTCTCTTTAACCGTTTCACCATCGACGAATTTGTCCCTGGAGTGTCGTCTTGTCCCTGCATCGAGCGTCCAAGCTACGGCTCATGCTGGCCTCCGCTGCCTGCGTGGCGGCGATCGCCTCGGCGCCATTGGCGATCACGACGCTTGGCGACCATGGAGTCGCCATGCCCGGTCTTGCGGCGTCGCAGAAGATCATGTCCCTCCTCGACGCCCGCTCGCCGGGCGAGCGCGTAAAGGGTGCGCTCAGCCAGAAGAAAAAGAAGAAGCAGAGCCTGGCGGTCCGCGAGGCCGCGCCAGCGACCTCCGCGACGCCGACCGAGCGGCTGGCCGCGGCGGTTGTACCGGCACCGGCCGCGCCCCCCGCCGAGGCGACCCCGCCCGTGACCGAAGCGCCGCCTGAAGCCCTGGCGGGCGTGGTTGCGCCTGCGGCTGCCGCCGTTGCCGGAGGCCCGCCGCTGCTGGTCGGCGCTGCGGTGTTCGGCGGTGGTGGCGGTATCGGCGGCGGCGGTGCAGGCGGCGGCGGCGGCGGCGGCGGGCAGGTGCCGCCCGGCACCACTCCGCCGACCAGCGCCGTTCCCGAACCGCAAAGCTGGTTCCTGATGCTCGTCGGCTTCGGCCTTGCCGGAACCTCCCTGCGACGGCGCTCCGCCGCGCGGCCGGCGCTGGCCTGAACGGACGATCATGCGCTGGTTGACCCTGGTCGGCGTTGCGGCTGTGGTAGGTGGGTTCCTTTCCTATCTGGCGGTCCCCCGGTCCGACGCCGCGGTGAGCGCTGCTGCTGCGCCTGCGGTGCAGTCGCGGTCCAGCGCCGACGACAAGCGGATCTACCTTTCCCCCGACCAGCGGCGTGAGGCGACCGGCAAGGCCGGGTTCGCCATCGCCCCCCGCTCGCTGCTGCGGGTCGACCGGCGGCTTCAATATGGCGAATATGAGTGGAACGCCGAGGGCGTGCCGCCCGGCCCGGTCACCGTCCGGGTGGACCTGCGCACCCAGCTGATGAGCGTGTTTCGCGGCGGGCACGAGATCGGGACCACGGTCGCGCTCTATGGTGCGGACAGCAAGGAAACCCCGCTCGGACGGTTCCCCATCCTGTGGAAGGGCAAGAACCACCGTTCGAGCCTGTACGACGCGCCCATGCCCTACACGCTGCGGCTGACCGGCGACGGCGTGGCGATCCACGGCAGCAATGTGCGGTGGGGCGCCGCCACTCACGGATGCGTCGGCGTTCCGACCGGTTTTGCAGAAAAACTGTTCGCGGCGACCAAGATCGGCGACGTGGTGACAATCGTCCGCACGAAGAACGGAACGGCATCATAGAACGTGCGAGCACGGGCGTGCGTAACTCAACTCATCGCATCAGGTTCCGAGATTAATTACCGATTTTTTGTTTCACCTGTGTAGCGATTAAATGCCGACCGCCATGGACAACTTGCTGCAGGTGCGAAGAAAAAAGGCGAGACCTCGGAACCAAATTCCTTACCAACCCGTTAACCCTGCCGCGGTGGAAACGCGATTTCACCGACTCTTCCACGCTAGGGGAACGTCATGAAAATGCTGAAACTCACGGTCGCTGCCGCGATCGCCGCCACCGCTTTGCCAAGTGCGGCAAGCGCTGCTTCCATCGTTACTACGGGTAATCTCGCCACCACGGTTGCGAATACCAAGCTCGATATTGCCGCAACCAACCCGAACAACTTCACGATCGGGTTCAGCGACGCGGATCTTGCCAATCCGTTCAATGAACTGCTGACCTTCACCACCGACGTTGCGGGTATCCTCAACATCAACGTGCTGACGTCGGCGACGTCGCTGGCCGACAACGTCACCTTCTCGAGCGTCTCGCTCTTCGGTGGCTCGATCGGCGGCGCACCCGGGACCAGCCTCGTGCAGGTCCGTCCGGATCCGAACGACACGTTTGGCTTTGCCAACAACACGATCAACATCGGTGCCGGCACCTACACCCTGAACATCCAGGGCACCCCGGGCTCGCAGAATGGCTCGTTCGGTGGTTCGGTTGCCTTCAGCCAGACCGCCGCGGTTCCCGAGCCGGGCACCTGGGCGCTGATGCTGATCGGTTTCGGTGCCGTCGGCTTCTCGATGCGTCGCCGCCGCGCGACCGCCGCACATCTTTATCAGGCTGCCTAAAAGCGCCTCGGTAAACTACGCAAAAACAAGGGGTCCGTCCGAAAGGTCGGGCCCCTTTTTTATGTGTGCGATCACCCGCGCTGGGCGATGACCTCGGCCAGGAATGCCTCATATTGCGCGGCTATCCTGTCCCACGAGAAGAGTTTCGCGCGTTCTTCGAGAGCGCTGCGGTCGGCACTGCGCTGAAGGCTGTCGGCGATGCCGCTGGTCAGGGCGTCCATATCCTCGTCACGCACGAGGCACGCCGTGGTGTCGGTGATCCAGCGCGTGCGTGGAAGGTCCCAGGCGACTGTCGTCAGGCCGCAGGCCATGGCCTCGACGAAGACGTTCCCGAAACATTCGTCGCGTGACAGGTGCAGGAACAGGTCGGCGCTGTTGTAGAGCGCCGGCATCCGGTCGGGCGTGACGGTGAAATTATGAAAGCGGCCGGGCATCAGCCTGGCCGCCTGGTCCCGCAGCGTGGCGCGCAAGGGGCCATCGCCGGCAACCGCCAGATGCACGCCGGGAAGCCTGCTCACCGCGTCGATCGCGGTGCCGACCTGCTTGCTGTGGATGAGCGCGCTCGCCATCAGCACCAGCGGAACGCCTTCGGGCAGGCCAAGGTCGGCCCGGGCCGGGGGCATGTTGTGGAAGCGCGCGAGATCGACGCCGTTGGGGATCAGCGCCGAGCGATAGCGATCGCGGTTCGTTTCCAGATAATCGGGGTTGATGCAGACCAGCCCCTCGCAGCCGAAGAAGCGATTCTCGCTGTTGTCGGCCTGCGCCGGCCAGTCACCATTCTGCGTGACGAACACATGGGCGGGGCGCCTGCCCTTGTGCTTGCGGGAGCGCAGCGCCCAGTTGAGGAAGGGGTAGGAGCAGGCCAGTGTCACGTCATAGTCGGCCGGGCGATAGACGCGCAGGAAACCGGGTATGAAGCTTGCTTCTTCCCACGAGGTTTCGGTGCGGAAGGCGGGCCAGCTCGGGAACCGCTCGAACCGTTCCCGCCCGATTAGCGGCGCGGACAGATAGCGATACGAGGTGCCGGGCCGTTCGGGCCCCGACCCAATCAACGTCACCTCATGCCCGCGGCGGGCAAGTTCGGACCCGACCGACATGAAGGCGATTTCCGCACCCCGCGAGACGCGGTGGAGCCCGGGCAATGCGAACGCGATCCTCATGCGGTGATCCAGCCCTTGGCGCTCATCCTTCGCGCAGCTCACTTATATTCGATGAGGGTGCGGCGCGACGAGGTCAGCCGCCGCGCCCAGTAGATCAGCACGCCCTGCACCTGCGCGATCTTGAACACGAACAGGAGCAGGCCCCACTTCAGCGCCGTCCCCTGCCCGAACCCCTTGCGCCGCGCCTGCCCGCTGGTGCGCACGACCTGGACGGCCAGCAGCGCCACGACAGCGAGGCCAAGGGCAAGGAAGACAGCGCTTTGGAAGGCGGCCGCGCCGAGCAGCAGAAGCGCCGCCAGCGCCATCACGCCCGTCCAAAAGAAGATGCTGAGGAGGAACCGGTGCCAGCCCGGATCGCCCTGTCGTCCGTGGAGGGCCGCCAATTCCGCAGTGGCATGGCCGGCCCGCATCGCGCGGCGCCAGGACTGGCGCATGCTGCCGATATCGACGTCGTGCAGCGTCATGTCGCGCCCATTAGCCCAGATCCGCCACCCGTTCTGGCGCAGGCGGAGGCAAAGGTCGGGCTCCTCGCCGGCGATCAGCCGCGGGTTGTAGCCGTTGACGGACTGCAGCGCCGCAAGGCGAAACAGCGCGTCGCCGCCGCACGATCGCGCCTCGCCCGCAGGGACGTCCCATTCGATCTCGCAGGCGACATGATAGATATTGCGGGTCGGATATTTCTCGCGCCTGCGACCGAACACCACCGCCAGCGTCTCGTCCGCGGCCAGGGTTTCCCGCGCCTGCTGGACCCAGCCGGGGGTCAGCTCGCAATCGCCATCGGCCGTGTGGACGAAGCGGACCTCCGGATGGCTGTCGGCGATGGCGGCAAGGCCGAGGTTGCGGGCGCGCGCAGCGGTGAATTCCTGCCCCTGGCCAAGTTCGAGGTCGAGAACGGTGAAGCCAAGAGAGCGGGCGAAGTCCTGGCTTCCGTCGGTCGAGCCGGAATCGACGTAGATCCGGGCGGGAACGTCAGGGACCGAGCGAAGGCAGCGCATCAGCCGCTCGCCCTCGTTTCGCCCTATGATGACGAACCCAACATCATCCAATCCCATGCGGGCGGCTATATGGCTGGCCTTTGCACCCGTCCACTCACGGGACGTTTACCGGTTTTGCGCAAACCGGCCTCTCTATCGTCCCACACCCGATGCTCTATGACGTGTCGCCATGCTTCGCATCGGTTACCTCATCAATCGTTATCCGTGGCCGAGCCACACGTTCATCCGCACCGAGATGCGCGAGCTCGAGCGGCAGGGGCACGAGGTCGCGCGGCTGGCGGTGCGGGGCTGGGACGATGCGCAGGGAAGCGCGCTCGACGAGGAGGAGCAGAAGCTCACCGATTATGTCCTGCAGTCGGGCGCGCTGGGCCTTTTGGCGAGCGCGGCCGGGCTGCTTTTGCGGTCGCCTCTTGCCTTCGCGCGCGGGCTTGCAGCCACCTTGCGGCTGGCGCGGGGGAGCCAGGCCGGCCTCAAGCATATCGCCTATTTCCTCGAGGCATGCTGGGTGGTCGGCTGGAGCAGGCGGCGCGGGGTCGCGCATCTCCATGCCCATTTCGGGACCAATACCGCGATCGTCGCGACGATCGTCCATGCGCTGTGCGGACTGCCTTTTAGCTTCACCGTCCACGGCCCCGAAGAGTTCGACGCGCCGCGCCAGCTGAAACTGCGCGAGAAGGCGGCGGCGGCAAGCTTCGTGGTGGCGATCACATCCTATTGCCGGAGCCAGCTCTATCGCTGGGTCGATCCGCAGGACTGGCCAAAGATCAAAATCGTGCGCTGTACGCCCGAGCCGACCTTTTTGGTCGCAGCGCCGACGCCCCCGCCCGCAGCCAAGCGCCTCGTCTGCGTCGGTCGGCTTTGCGAGCAGAAGGGGCAGCTGAAGCTGATCGAGGCGCTGGAGCGGCTGGGGGACAAGCACCCCGACCTCAAGCTCGTGCTCGCCGGCGAGGGGCCGATGCGGCCCGAGCTGGAGCACGCCGTCGCCAAAGCGAGCCTCGGCGAGCGGGTGACCATCACCGGCTGGATCAACAGCGAACGGGTGATGGGGGAGCTGCTGGCAGCCGATGCTCTCGTCCTGCCGAGCTTTGCCGAAGGACTGCCGGTCGTCATCATGGAAGCCATGGCGCTTGGCCGGCCGGTGATCAGCACGCTGATCGCGGGGATTCCCGAACTGGTGCGCGACGGCGTCGACGGCTTTCTTGTCCCGGCCGGTGACAGCGACCTGCTGGCCGACGCGATCGACCGGTTCCTCGCGCTCAGCAACGGGGAGCGCCAGCGCCTTGCGGCGGCCGCCAGCGAGCGGGTTCGCGAACGGCACCAGCCGGCGCGCGAAGCGGCCTATCTTGCCGAACTGGCGCTGAGCGGGGGCAAGGCCGAGCGCGACTGACCTACTGGGGACGCTCGGTCCGATTCCACTGCTTGGGCGCGCCCGAGCGGACCAGTTTCAGGTACATCGGGATCTTCCACAGCGCGTAGAGCGGCAGGCGGACGAGCGCGCCAAGGCTCAGGAAGGTGCGGCCCTCGCGCCACCAAGCGAGCAGGAGCACGAGCGCGGCGACGAGGCCGACGCCCGCGAGGAGGAGCGCTGGCGCGGGTGAAGCGCCAAAGGCTGCAAGGACGAGCAGAAGCGCCAGAACGGCCGCGTTGACGAGCGCCAGCAACGTCAGTGGCGGCACCAGCAGGTCGAGCCCCGCCAGCAGCGTTCGCGGCGACAAGGTGGCGATTCCGCGGGCGATCAGCCCCGGCGCGGTGGCCTTCGCCAGCGCGAGGAAGCCGCCTTCCCACCGGCTGCGCTGGCCGAGCGTATGCGACTGGTCGGCATGGGGCGACCAGACGATGCATTCTTCGACCAGCCGCGGGTGGGCGCCCGCCCGGGCAAGTTCCAGACCGAGGCGGGCGTCCTCGATGATGCTCGACGTCGCTAAGTCCGCGCCCTCGAACATGGGCCACGGGATGCACATGCCGGTGCCGGTCAGGTGCACGCTTCCGGCGAGGCGTTGAAGGCCGCGCTGGCGAACGAGGTTCTTGATCAGGAAGGCGAAGGTGGAAACCTGGACCAGCGCGCCCGCCGTGGGCGAGGGTTCGAGGAGGTTGATCGCCTGCACCGGCCGGCCCAGCTGCTGGCACGCACCGGCCAGCGCTTCCAACCCGTCGCGGCTGGTGCTGCAATCGGAATCGAGGACGATCACCGCGGTCGGCGGCGCCTGGCGCAGGTGATCGCGGGCGAAGGCGAGCGCGAAGCCCTTGCCGCGGTTCACCGCGTCCTGCCGCTCGATCACCTCGACCCCGAGCCCGCGCGCGATGCTGGCGGTGTCGTCGGTGCAATTGTCGGCGACCACCAGCACCCTGAACCGCGGGCCAGCGGCCTGCGTAAGGCTTTCCAGCGTCCGCGCGATAACCGCTTCTTCATTGTGCGCGGGCAGGATGATCGCGGTCGTCCCTAGCGGGCGGCGCCACAGTGTGCGGGCGCCGCGGGGAAGGCCAAGGGCAACTTCGGCAACGAACATGAGATCGCTGAGCAGCACGGGCGCAAGCAGGATCAGGGCGAGGACGGTCATCATGCAGTCGAAGCTTTCGGTCCCCGAAGCCCTCGGGGCGGGCGATTGCCAACCCTGTAGCATGGGACTAGCGTCTTGGATCAATTCGGTTCGTCTGCCAACGCAGATCAGGGCGGGTCATTAGTGCTGCTTGTGAAGCAAAAGGAAAAGGCGAACTGGCTGTCCCAATGGCAGCTTTCGCATGTCGCCCTGATTGTCGGCTTTCTGGCCTTCGTGCTGCCGCCGATGTTCGACGTCGCGCGCTTCAACTGGACCACCGAACAGGGCGGGCATGGGCCCATCGTCATGGCGACCGGCCTGTGGCTGCTATGGCGCGAATATAGCGCGTCGCGGCACCTGACACGTCCGGGCAATGCGATCCTGGGGATCGGTGCCCTGCTGGTGCTCGTCCCGCTCTACATCGTGGCTGGGATCACCGGCATCCTCGAGTTGCAGGTGTTCATCATGTACGCGGCGGTGGTCGCCGGAGCCTATCTGCTGGTTGGCCCTGCGGTCCTTCGCGCCTGCTGGTTCCCGATCCTCTATCTCGCCTTCGCGCTGCCGCCGCCCGACCAGGTCGTTGCCGTCATCACCCAGCCGGTGAAGATCGTGATCTCGAGCGCGGCGGTGAAGTTCCTGTACGCGCTCGGCTATCCGATCGGCAGTTCGGGCGTGATGATCCAGATCGCGCAATATGAGCTGCTTGTCGCGGCCGCCTGTTCCGGGCTGAACAGCCTGCTGACGCTGTCGGCGATCTGCATGTTCTACGTTTATCTGAAGAACAGCGACGACAAGAAGCTGTTCATCGGCATGGCGCTGCTGGTCGTGCCGATCGCGGTGCTGGCGAACTTCATACGGGTGCTGATCCTGATCCTCATCACCTATTACGCAGGCGAAGCCACGGCGCAGGGCTTCCTCCACGATTTCGCCGGCATCCTGACCTTCGCGGCGGCCCTCGCGACATTGATGGCGATCGAGGCGATCATCACCAGCCCGCGCCGGCTGTGGGCGAGGAAGAAGGCCGCCAATGCCTGAGCGCGAACAAGCAGAGCACGACATCGAGGCCGTGGGCACGAGCACGCGCGGGCTCGATCGGCGGCGCTTCCTGATCGGGGGCGTGATGGCCGCCGGCGCAGCGACGACCTACGCCCGGCTGCCGAGCAAGCCCGTCGACTATCTTGGCTCACGCAAGCTCGAGAAGCTCGTCCCCAAGAAGATCGGGTCGTGGGAATTCCTGACCAACAGCGGGCTGGTGGTGCCGACCGAAGACACGCTGTCGGATTCGCTTTATTCGCAGCTGCTGACCCGGACCTACACCAATGGTGTCGATCCGCCGATGATGCTGCTGATCGCGCAAAGCGCCGGGCAGACCGGCCTGTTGCAGGTCCATCGGCCCGAATTCTGCTATCCCGCGGGCGGGTTCAAGCTGTCGCCGATCGTCCCGATCCCGCTTGCCACCGGGGGTGGCAGCATCAAGGCGAACAATCTCACCGCGACCCTGCCGGGCCGGTCCGAACAGATCGTCTACTGGACGCGGGTCGGGACCGACATGCCGCTGACCTGGGCGTCGCAGCGGCTTTCGGTCGCGATCGCCAATCTGAAGGGACTGATTCCGGACGCGGTGTTGACCCGGGTATCGACGGTCGATCCCGATCGCGAGGCCGCCCTCACCCGCCTGGCGGACTTCGCGGAAACACTTCTGCGCGACATGGGCGCGAGCAAGGACGTGCTGATTTCGGGTCGCTAGTCCTAGTCGGCCTTGGGCCAGCTGAACGGCTTGAGATAGTGGAACACGAAGGCGAGCGTCCCGACGATCGCGAGGATGGCCAGCAGGTGCTGCCCTTCATTGCCGACGTAGTTGGCGACGGCGCAGCCGACACCCGCTGCAAGGTACATCCACAGGGGATCGTTGACGTCGTTGCCGCTGTCGCTGGTGGAGCGCTGCATGAACAGGACGATCAGTCCGGCAAAGATGCCGACCGTGATCCAGTCATAGGGCGTTTCCATTTGAAGCAACTCCTCCGCACCTGTCTGGCATCCCTCTAGCATCGATGCTAGCCTTGTAGGAACAGCTGTTATTGAGGTCTGATACATGCGCAATCGTGCTCTTGCTGCCGTTCTCCTTCTCGCCACCCTCACGGCTTGCCAGAAGAAGGCGGAGGGGCAGACCGTTGCCCTGGTCAATGGCGAGGAGATCACTTCGTCCGAACTCAACGCGGAACTGGCCAACGCCAACATTCCTGCCGACGCCGACAAGAAGGCGATCACCAACCGCATCCTTCAGGGGCTGGTCGATCGCCGCCTGCTGGCCGAGCAGGCGCGCAAGGACGGGGTCGACAAGACCCCCGACTTCATCGCCCGCCAGCGCCGGATGAATGAGGAACTGCTGATCGGCATGCTCGCCAACCGGTCGATGGACACCAGTAAGCTGCCGACCGATTCCGAGATTGCGGCGTTCCAGGCGAAGAACCCGCAGGCCTTCGCCAAGCGCGAAGTGTGGAAGCTTGAGCAGGTCCAGTATGACACGCCGAAGGACAAGGCCGTCACCGATCAGATCATCGCGACCAAGACGCTCGACCAACTGACGAGCGTGCTGACCGCGGCGCGGGTCCCCTTCCAGCGCGGCAACAACCAGATCGTCACGAGCTCGATCCCGAGCGAGCTTTATCCGCAGCTCGCGGGCCTGACGGCGGGCGAACCCTTTATCGTCCCCAACGGCAACAAGTCGGTGGCGAGCGTGATCGCTACACGCACGCCCGCGCCGGTCGATGCAGCGGCAGCCCGGACCGAAGCGGTGAACGCGATCCGGCGGCAGAGCAGCACCAATGCCCTGCAGCAGCGGCTGAAGGATCTGCGGGGCCAGGCCAAGATCGAATATAAGGCAGGCTTCGGACCGGCCGAGACGCCCAAGAAGTAAGAGAACGGCACCGCGCTTAGGCGGTTTGAAGAGCAGCGCTCCGAGAAGGGGCGCTGCCCTTTTTCTTACTTGCGGCGCTCTTCGCCGTAGCCGACCGCGTAATAGCTATCGACACCATAGCCGTCGCTGACGAGGCCACCCTTGAACTTGTTCAGGATGATCCCGGCAAGCTTCTGCCGGCCAAGCGTTTCGACCGAATCCTTGATTTCCTTTTCGGTCGTCAGACCCTCTTCGGACACCACCACATAGGCGTCGAGATAGGCCATGGTGGCGACCGCATCGTCATTGGCGAAGACCGGCGGCAGGTCGCAGATGAAGACATTGTCGGGATTGCTGCGGCGCATCGCCTGGAACATGCCGCGGGCCCGGGCAGAAGCGAGCAGTTCGGCCGAATGGACCATCCCGCCGCGGGTCGGGATGATGGTCAGCGCCTCGCCGTCGAGCAGGTAAGTCTCGAACCTTCCGCCATTCGCGAGATAGTCGTTGAGGCCATTGTCCGGGACGATCCCGAACTGGCTGCTGAGCGAACCGCGGCGCAGATCGAGGTCGACCGCGAAGGTGCGGATCTGCGGATCGCGGCTGAGGCTTGCGCTGATGTTGGCCGAGACGAAGGACTTGCCGACGTTGGGGGTGGCGGACACGACCCCGATCAGCCGCATGTTGCGGGCGCGCTTTAGCTCGAGCAGCCGTCCGCGCACGAGGTTGAAGCTGCGCGAGCGCGGATCGATGCTGTTGAAGCCGTAGATGCCGCCGGCAAGCGCCCGCTCGGGTGCCCAGCCCACGGGCTCGGGCGCGTCGAGCGCGTCGGCGACCGTCGCGTCCGGCAAGGGGTGGCGGTCGGCGGCATCGCCGGCCATCTGATTGAGACTGCTATGCAAGTCGTGGTCTCTTCCTGCGGAAAAGGGCGAAGCGCGCGGGCTTCCTGGATTTCTTGTCGACGAGCAGCGGCACCACGCCCAGGACCGGGAGGCCGAGGCCTTCGATCTGCGAGGGGCTGCGGAGCGGGCGGCGGAGGAATTCGACCGCAAAGGCGAGGAGCAGGCCAAGCACCAGGCCGACGCCCGCACCGGCACCGATCAGCAGCGGCCGGTTGGGCGAATGCGGGGTATCGGGAAGGTTGGGCGGCTCGACCAGGCTGAGGCGCTCGGCCCGCTGCTCATTGGCGAGGCGGGCGCTGTTCTGGGCGCTTAGCAGGTCGTCGGCGACCTTCTGATAGCGGCCACGCAATGCCTGCGCCTGGTTTTCGAGCTGCATCGCCTGTTCCATGATCGCCGGCGCCCGTGCGGACCCCGCCAGCGCCGCCTGGGTCCGGGCCATGGCCGCCGAACGCGCCGCCTGGAGCGAGGCGATGGCTTGGCTATTGGCCTGGACCTGTCCCCGCAGCAGCGCCGTGTCGTCTTGTGGGGGGTTGGCGCGAACCATCTGCTGCACGGCCCTCAGCCGCTCACGCGCGGTAAGGACATCGGGATGATTGTCGTTGTACAGCGCCTCGGCCGCGGCCACCGCCGCTTCTGCCGCCGCGATCTGAGGATCCTTCTTCGACGCGCGGCTGATCTGGACCAGAAGGTCCCGGTTCTGACTTTCGAGGCTGGCGATCTGGCTCGAATAACTGCCAAGGTCGAGCACTGGTGCGGCGGTATTCGCCAGGGTCGAACCGTTGCGGGCCTTGAGCGCAGTCAGCTGGCCTTCGAGGGAAGATACCTGGGCGCGCAGGGTATTGGCCTGGTCCTCCAGAAAACGAACGCTGAGGCGAGCCTGTTCAGCGACATCCTCATTGTCCTGCGAAAGGAAGTCGTTGACGTAGCTCTGCAGCACTTCCTGGGCGAGGGAAGGATCGGAATAATCGAAGCTCATGTCGATGGCGATCGTCGCACCGGTCCCCTGCCCACTGCCGATGTCGTTCGACTGGGCCCCCACCGTCGTCGCCTTGCGCATCTTCTCGACGATCGTCGACAGCGGCTCGCTCTGGCGTTCGTCGGCGTAGAGATTGTTTTGTTCGATCAGGCGAATGAGGTCGCCGCGGCTTAACACGCGCTCGCGGATGCGACCGATACGCTGTTCGATATCGCCGGGGTTCGGCGCCTGCACCACGCTAGTCGGCAGATCCTGGGACTGGACCAGCAGGCTGGCGGTCGACCGGTAAAGCGTCGGCAACGAGAAAGCTGCGATCGCTGCGATCGCGGTTACCGCGACAAAGGGAGCGACAATCCAGTAGCGGCGCTGCCACATGATCGTCGGCAAGTGGTTGAAGAACCACCCGATACCGCCCTGCCCGGTTTCAAACTCGTCCATCAGCGCACGCTTCCAAATCGATTACGGATGAACAGCGAGCCGCCAACATCTGTCTTGGGATCGTTGCCCGCGATGCTCAGCTTGCGAACGGACGCACTGACGCCCGCCGACAGCCGATCGGTTATGCTGCGATCGTACGAGCCCGACGCGCTGTAAAAGGACTGCTTGGTCGTGAAAAGCCTGCTCGCAGCGTCCGTGGTAACATAGGCGAACGAGGCCTGAACCTGATCCTTCGCGCCCAACCGACGAGAATAATCCAGGCTTGCGCTGGTCGAGGTCGGGGCAACTCCGAACGCAACGCCTTGCGCCCGCCGTGCCGCTCTCAGGCAGAAGCGTTCAAACTCAAGGGTACGACACAATGACGCATCGAGAGCAAGGTCCGTGCCCGACGTCTTTCCGCCCAAATTGCCGAAGTCCTGCTCGGTCCGCGTAAGACCGGCGGCCGCCGTCAGGCTGAGCAATTCTGCGAGTTGGGCGCTGACCGTGAGCTGGGCCCCGTAACTGGTGATGCCTCGCCCGAGTGAGTAGTCGGTTCGGGTCCCGATCAAGCGTCCGCCCAGCGAGAGGCGTTCGCTCAGCTGGCGCTGATAGCCAAGCGCTCCGTCATATTGCGTCGAATCGAGCAGCGCCTGGTTATTTCCCCCGTAGAAAACATGCTGCGCACCGACGCTGGCGACGAGCGTATCCACTGGAGAAAGTCTGAATTCACCGCCGCCGGATCCGGACACGCGGTACTGTCGCTGCGAAAGGGCCACCAAATCTGGGCTGACAAGCACGACGACGCTGGGAGGTATGACCGGGTCGGTGCCGTCGGTCGGATTGGGATCGGTGGGCGCCACGAAGAAGCGTGACGACAGCTGGGCGCCGAAGTCGCCGCTGAAGCTCAATCCCCCGTACAATCGCGTCGTCTCGCTGACGCGCGTGGTATTGAAAGCATTCAGCGAGAACAGCTGCCGATTGCTCAAGCGCCGGAAATAATAGCTGTTTTCGACATAAGCCGAGAGGCTGGTATTGCTCCGCTCTCCCCCCCACGAATGGTAGCCGTTGGCGGACACGCGGCCATAGGCGCTCGACCGGCCGACCAGCGACAGGTCCGGATTGGTCGAATAGCCGAGCGCGCCCGACACATCGAGGTAGGTCCGGTTCTGCGCCGCGGCGGGTGCAGCGGAGAGCAGCGCGGCGAGGCTTCCGCCCGCCAGCGCTTGCAGGAGAGTGCGACCGGTCATCACGGGATCACCAAGGTATCGCCGCTCTGAATCTGCGGTATGTCAGCGGTGCTCAAGCGTCCTCCATTCCCTTTCAGGGCGTCCACTACTCGCACACGGATGGTCAACAGATTGTCACCAGACTTGCGAATGATGCGCGCATTGCCGAGATCGGCGAATTCCGACGCGCCGCCGGCGATGCTGAGGGCCTCAAGCGCGTTGACGTAGCGGCCCGGGGTAAAAGTGCCCGGCGCGCGGACCTTGCCGATCACCGAGAACTGGAAGCCGCTCGGGCTTTTCACCGAGACGGTGACCTGCGGAACCTGACCGCGATATTGCGGCTGAAGCCCGGCGGTGATGATCCGTTCCAGCTCCGCCGGAAGCTTGCCCGCAGCGACGACCTGCCCGACCAGCGGGAAGGCGAAGGTGCCGTCCGGAAGCACGCGAACGCTGCGCTGGAGCCGTTCGTCGCCCCATACCAGCACGTCGATCTCGTCGCCGGGATTGATCCGATAGGCGACCCCGGCCGGGGCTTGCTGGCTTGCCTGCTGTGCCTGTGCCTGTCCTGTGCCGCCTGCGACGACGGCGAACAGAAGGGCAAGGATGATGTTGAAGCGCGCCATGTTACTCCTGCGTGATTCGGGATATCTGGGGCTGGTATAGGTGTTCCTACCTGAACCTTCTGGTCAGAAAACGTTCTTAGGTCTAGTCGAACCCCTTTATGAAGAACAAGAACAGGTTGAGCGGGGTTCTGCTCCCAACCATCTTTCTCGCCGCACTCGTATGCGGTTGCAGCGATCGCCAATCCAAGGCGCAATCCGCCTATGACGACTACCAGGCCGCTCTTGTAAGCGGCGATTTGGGCGCTGCCCGGGCGGCCTTGGGCAAGCTCGTCTCAGCCGACGATTCCAACCCCGATTACTGGATCGAGCTGGGCAAGCTGTCGATGCAGCTGGCCGATTATGGGACAGCTTATGACGCGTATCAGCGCGCTCATGAGCTCGATCGCGGCAATGCCGACGTGCTGGCGGTGATGACTCAGCTCGCGCTACGCTCGGGCAATCTCGAGATTGCGGACGACAATGCCAAGCAGCTCGAGCTCCTCGCCCCGAATAATCCGGCCGTTTCGCTGACCAAGGGCTATATCGCGCTTCGCCGGGGCAATTACGAAGAAGCCAATCGGCAGGTGGCGGCGTTCGCGACCGTCGCGCCCTACGATTCGTCCGGCAAGGTGCTTCAGGCGCGCATCCTGATGTCCCAGAACCAGCCCAAGGCCGCGGTCGACCTGCTGGAAGGCCAGGTCAAGCAACAGCCGTCCGACGCGACCAGCCTCAAGGCCTTGTCGGGCATCTACGAGCTGCTCGATCGCTGGGGCGATTCCGCGCGTACCTTGCAGGCTTATCTGACGTGGCGGCCCGAGGACCAGCAGGCCCGGGTTAACCTGGTCGAGGCGGCGCTTCGTTCGGGCCAGGTGGATGCGGCGGCGGCTGTTACCCTGAAGGCGGTCCAGAAGGATGACGTCGACCAGGTGCTGGCGCCGTGGATTTCCTTCGGCAAGCAGGAGATCGTGGCCGACCGCCTGTTCGAATATGCCAGGGGCGCGGACTATGGCCGGCGGATCGCCATCGCGCGCTTCCTCGCCACCACCGCGCAGCCCGAGCGTGTCATCGCCCTGACCGAAGGCGCGGCGGCGACCCCGGTCCGCCCCGACAATGTCATTCCCAACGCCCTCTATGGCGAGGCGATCGCCCGCAGCGGGCGGACGGCAGAGGGCATGGACCGGCTGAACCGCGTGATCGAGGTGGATGGCGCCAACCGCGAGGCCTTGCGGGCCCGGGCCCTCCTACGCAGCGCGGCCGGTCTTCATCAAAAAGCAATCGAAGATGCGCAGAAGATGGTGACGCTCGATCCGGACTCGGCGAACGCGCGATTGTTGCTCGCGCGCATCTATGACGCCGGTGGTGATGCGGACGGTGCGCGGCGCACCTTGTGGGACGCATTCCATGATATCGGTGAGGACCAGGTCATTTACGATGCGCTAAAGGCAGTTGTGGCACGGACCGAAGGTGCAGACGGCGTCGGCCGACTCTCCAAGGAGTATTACGACAAGCGTCTACAGCAGCTGGCTCGGAGTTTTTCGTGATCGTTCCCTCGAACGAGGATCTCATTCTGGAGGAAAGCGTCGCCGAGACGCTGGCGGTGGAACCCCGCCGGCCGGCGCTTGCCGCCGCGAACGGAACGCGATTCACTTCCAACATCGTCGGCCCTTTGCTGTTCCTGCGTGACATGCTGAGCTTCCTGCTGGCGTTCCCGATCGCGCTGTTCGCCTACGAAGGGCTGTTCGGACAGATGCTGGTGCCATCGGTCCACTTCTTCGCGGCAACCGCGATGGTGGGGACGTTCATCCTGCTGCGCGTTTCCAAGGACAGCTATCTCCAGAACCTGTTCACGATGAACGAGCGCGGCGACAGCGCCATCTTCGACGCGCTGCTGAGCGGCCTGGTCGCCACCGCCCTCGTCTTCCTCAGCGGCATGGTCGAGAATTTCTCGCGCGGGGTGAGCGTCCTCTACGTCGCCGCCACGGTCATGCTGCTGTCCTTTTCCCGCTGGCCGTTCAACAGCCTGCTTGAACGGATGGCCCAGCGCGGGGTGATCGGACAGCGTATCGCCTTCTACGGTGCCGATCCCGGCTCGATCGAAGCAATTCGCAAGGTGCTGGCGGCGAGCGATCTCAGCCACCTGCACTTCGTCGGGGTGGCCGACGACCGGCCCAAGCTGCCCGACGTGCCCGAGCTTCCGTTCATCGGTGGCAGCGACGAGCTTGCGACCATGGCCCGCGCCGGCAAGGTCGACCAGGTCCTGATCAGCGTCCGCAACCTGCCGTCGGCAAGGCTGCACGAGATCATGGAGCGGCTGAATTCGGTCTGCGTCGATATCTCGCTGATCCCCGATCAGGCAATCGACCTTGCACCCGATTACCGGGTCCGGCTGATCGGCACGCTGCCGGTGCTGACCGTATGGCAGCGCCCGTGGCGCGACGTCAGCGGCCTGTTGAAGCGCACCGAGGACATCATTCTTGCAGTCCTGGCGCTGATCGTGGTGTCGCCGATCATGCTGGTGACGGCGCTGCTGATCCGCCTGACCAGCGCCGGGCCGGTGCTCTTCGTGCAGCCGCGGGTCGGCTTCAACAACGAGGTGATCCACGTCCTCAAGTTCCGCTCGATGTATTCGAGCCAGACCGACCTGGTCGGCCTGCAGACCACCACCAAGGCGGATCCGCGCATCACGCCGGTAGGCAAGGTCCTTCGCCGCCTCAGCATCGATGAACTACCGCAGCTGCTCAACGTGCTGAAGGGCGACATGTCGATGGTCGGCCCGCGGCCCCATGCCACCCACATGCGGGTCGGGGACCTGTTCTACCAAGAAGCGGTCAAGGGCTATGCCGGGCGCCACCGGGTCAAGCCGGGCATCACCGGCCTTGCGCAGGTTCGCGGCCTGCGCGGCGAGATCCGCACCCTCGAACGGGCCAAGCGCCGGGTCGAACTCGACCAGCAATACATCAACCAATGGTCGGTCTGGCTCGATCTGTGGATCCTGCTGCTGACCGTGCGTGCCGTGTTCCTCGACGCCGATGCCTATTGAGCGCGTTCCTTTTGTCGGGGTGACCTTCGATCGGTTGACGATGGAAGAGGTGCTTGCGCGCCTGTCCGCGGTCACCGACGCAAGTCCCTACGGCTATGTCGTGACGCCCAACGTCGATCACGTCGTCCGCCTCGACGATCCGCAAGAGCGGGCCGAACTGCTCCCCCTCTACGAACAGGCCGACCTCAGCCTGTGCGACAGCCGGATCATCGCGCATCTCGGCCGACTGCGGGGCCTGTCGCTCCCGCTCGTCCCTGGCAGCGACCTTACGGCGCGGCTGTTCGCGGAGGTGATCCGGCCGGGCAACCGCATCGCCGTCGTCGGCGGCAGCCGCGCCATGGTCGCCGAACTGCAGCGGCGATATCCGGGCGTGAACCTCCTCCACTACGAAGCGCCGATGGGCCTCCGCCGCAACGAGGCCGCAAGGATCGAGGCCGCCCGCTTCGTCGCCGAGGCCAAGCCGCGCTTCACCTTCATCGCCGTGGGATCGCCGCAGCAGGAATTGATCGCGGACGCCGTGCGCGCTTTTCCGGGAGCGACCGGCATGGCCTTCTGCATCGGTGCCTCGCTCGACTTCATCACCGGCCATGAACGGCGCGCGCCCAAGGTGCTGCAGCGGCTGAGCCTCGAGTGGGTGCACCGGCTGGCGTCCGATCCCAAGCGGCTGTGGCGGCGCTACCTCGTCGAGGGACCGCGCATCTTCGTCATGGCCGCCCGCCCCCACCAGGGCATCGCCAAGCCTTGATCGAGACCATCACCCCGACCGGCGCCCGGCACTTGAGCCTGCCGGCAACGCCTGTCCGTCGTACCGCAGCGGGCCGCCGGGCGCGCCTGGTCGCGCTGCTCGGCATCGTACTGCTGATCGTCGCCGCGGCCTTTGCGGGCTACAGGATCTACCGGCAGCAACAGGCCGCGCCGGCGGCCACGGCGGGCAAGGCCCCGGGCGCGGCCACGGCCGGCGTGGTCCCGATCCCCGACCTGCCGCCGCCCGACCTGCTGCGGCCACTGACGCCCGAAGAGGCGCTCAAGGCCAATGCCGAACGGCCGGTCGAGGCCCAGCCGGCCACCCCGGCCCAGCCTTTCAAGCTGCGCGCGGACGAGATCAGCCGGCTGCGGGCAATCGATTGCCTGACCCAGGCCATCTACTACGAGGCGGCTTCGGAAGGCGTCGATGGCGGCCGCGCGGTGGCGCAGGTGGTGCTGAACCGCGTTCGTCACCCGGGCTATCCGAATACGGTTTGCGGTGTCGTCTACCAGGGCAGCGACCGCACGACCGGGTGCCAGTTCACCTTTACCTGTGACGGCTCGCTGGCGCGGACCCCGGTCGCCTATCTGTGGAACCGGTCGCGGCTGATCGCAGGCGAGGCGCTGGCCGGGCGGATCTTCGCCCCGGTCGGCTATGCCACTCACTACCATGCCGATTATGTCGTGCCCTACTGGGCCGCGTCGCTGGCCAAGGTGGCGGTGATCGGGCGCCACATTTTCTACACCTTCCGCGGCAGCGGCGGTTCGCGCGCGGCGTTCCGGCAGGGTTATGCGGGCGTTGAGCCTGCCGTGCTGCTGCCGACCCCTGAAGTCATTACCGACAGCCTCGACACGCTGGACAATGCCACCGCCCCCACCGATCTGCCGCCGCCGATCAAGGTGGAGGAGGACCGCGTCGAGGCGCTTGCCCCGTCACCCGTGATCAAGCCGGTGGCCGACACCAGCAAGCTCGAGGCCGACCTCACCCGCGGCCAGCTGATCCTGGGCGAACCCGCGCCGCCGAGCGGGACCCGCAAGAAGGCCGTGGCGGAGAGCGACTGCCCCGCCAGCTCGACGCAGGGCATGCGCGCTGCGGAGAATGCGGCTACGCGGGTGGGCAAGGACAAGCCGGGCTGCTGAGGAAGCGGCGGTTGCCGGAAGGTGCTGGCGGTGGCGGTAGCGGTGGCGATGGCGATGGCGATGAAGCCAGCCGCGTTTCGGGTCAGATCGAGCGGTGTGAATTCCTCAGCGAGGGAGATCGCCGCTTCAGCTTAGAGCGAGGGTCTAAATCCTTCGTGCCGCACCAGCGCCCACTACCGGCACAAAGAAAAAGGGACGCGGTTTCCCGCGCCCCTTTGTTCTCGCTAGGTATGTTGCTGTGGCTCAGGCCATCTGCGGCAGCGCAGTGGCGCGGCGGCGGCGGCGCATGGAATAACCCACCGCGCCGAAGCCGACGAGCATCAGCGCCCAGGTGCCCGGCTCCGGAACCGCGCTTCCGATACGCGTGGCATAGAGCTGCCCGTTCGAGGTGCCAGCAGTCGTCACGCGGCCCTGGCTATCCCGCAGGGTGATGCTGTTAATCGGCGTAGAACCGGCATCGAACAGCCAGAAAGCCGAGGCCTGGCTGTCGGCATCGACCGAACCGCCGCCGAAATGCAGACCAACCAGGGTCAGACCCTGCATCAGGGTGGTGCCAAAATTGATCTGCGAACCAGTTGGTCCCGTGAAGGTCGCCAACACCGTCGCATAATTGGCCGTGTACGGCGGTGCATAGGAAGACGTGCTGCCGGTCGGCGCAGGCGCGCCGTCTAGAAGGTCACGCAGAATGTTCTGAATCGCCGGGTCGGTGGTGCTTCCGGCTGAGCCTTGGAACAAGTTGCCGCCATAATATCCCTGGCAAGCAATGCCGCCCTGCACATACCCAACGGTGCAGGGGTCGGTTGCCGGGGTGGAAACAGGCTGGGCAGCAGATGCCGGCGCGGCGAACCCGACCGCAGCGACCAGCGCGCTCGTCGCCATCGCGACGTTCAAAAGCATCTTAGACATGAATCTTCCCCTGAGCGTAACCGGCAACCCGCCGGGCCATTCGATTTCCCAAGAACGACTCGCGTGTTAAACAATTTTTAAGATATTTACAATGTCCGTTATCCGGGCGGTCCTCACGACACTTGAAGTAAAAGTTAATACAAACAAGTGTGTTGGACCCGCCTGTCCCGTCGCGGGACTCAAATTTCGGGCGGTTTTGCTGGCTTTGAAAGCGCCGTCAGCGCGCGAGTCGATACGCTCGGGCGGCTTCCTGGAAGAGCGGGTGCTGGAGCCAAACGAGCAAAAATGCCCATGCTGCGACGCCGGCACCGATCGCCGCGGCGATCAGGCCGATGGGCGTTGCCGGGGAAAAGCCCGACCACAGCATCAGCAGCAGGGCCGGGCCGACGGCCACCAGGGTCACCAGCAGTCCTTCGCCATAGGCCCGCCGAAGCGCACCGCGCTCGCCGCCGACCAGCTCCCGCATCGGCTTGCGATAGAGGAGAAAGGCGAACAGCGCCTCGGCAACCTTGGCGGCGGCGGCGATCGTAAGGCTGACCATCGCCCCGGCCGCGAACGCCGCATAGCCGAAGATCGCGCGGAACGTCTCGATCCGCACCTGCTCGCGGGTGCGGTGGGAGAGGATGAAGATTTCGGCGGTCATGCCGATCGCCACCGAGATTGCCGACGCGATCATCAGCAGTGAAAGCGGCGTCGCCGCCGCCTGCCACTTCGCACCGTACAGGATCGCGATGATCGGCTGGGCAAGGACGGCAAGACCGATCATCATCGGCCACAGCAGGCCCAGCAACAGGCGCATGAAACGAAGGTAGGTCCGGTCGAAGGAACCAGTTTCCCGCAACTCGATCGACATGCGGCTGAAGAGGACGTTGCTGCCAGCGCCGAAGACATTGCTGTACAGTGTCGCCGGCAAGCTTGCTGCGCGCGAATAAAGGCCGAGCTGGCCCAGTCCGAGCAGCGACCCGAGGGTCATTTCACCAAGACGGGTGTTGATCTGCGCAATTCCGCTGATGCCGATCATCTGCGTTCCGAAGTGGACGATGGAACGGATCCCGGTGAACCGGAGCCTCCAGACATCGGGCCGCCACAGGGCGATATTGAAACAGATGGAGGTGACGACCCACGACAGGACCTGGGCCCAGGCAAAGCTCATATAAGCAAAGCCAAGCCACGCGAGGATGATCGTGACCAGCGCGATCATGGCGGAACGAACCACTGACATGATCGCAATGATCCCAAACCGCATTTCCCTGGCGCACAGGGCCGCGGGAATGAATTCCATCATCGCGAACAGAGGGAAAAGCGCGAAGACGAACAGGAAATTGCCGACTTCGCGCGACCCGAACAAATGCTGGGCAGCGACGGCGCCAATGAGGATCGAGACCACATAGACGAGGCTCATCAGCACGTTGACCGTGAACAGCGATCGCAATGTCTCGCGGGTGAGCTCGGCCTCCCGCATCAGATATTTGGCGAGCCCGAATTGCATGAGGACATTAATGACGGTGGTCACTGCGGCCGCCATCGCGAAGATTCCGAAATCCCTGGGGCTCACGATCCGGGCGACGACGATCGTCGACGAGAAAGTGAGAAGAAAGGACGTCGCTTGAGCCACGTAGGTCCAAGCCAGGGAAACACGAACCGACATAGGGCCTGACGATGGGAGCGATGAATGAGGCGCTGGTCTTAGAAGGAATGGCCGGGGCTGCAACCGGTAAGCATGGGCGCTGCAGCGTCAGGCCAAGCCAGGCTGACCGTGACCTTGAACCTGCCCTTGACCCTGAATGTCGGTCCGCCCCTGCTTCATCATTCGACGGCTACGCACTGCATTCTTCTGCTGCGCGAGAAAGCGGCTTCGCATCCCGACGATGATGCCCATTGATGCCGCCAGCAAATATTGCGACGGATTGACCACCAGCATCCACTCCACGAACGAATGGAGCGAGATGGCGATGAGCCCAACGCCGACACCGATCAGCACTTCAGCACCCGGCTGCTTCCGAAACCGGAAGGCCGTCGTCAGCGCGACGACGATGGAAGTCACCAGCAGAATCACGATCGTGATCAGACCGGGATATCCCGATTCCGCGCCGATCAGCAGATAGGCATTATGCACATTGGCCGCGCGGTTGCTGGCCGACCAGTTGACGCCAGCCCGATCCGCGAAGCCCTCCGTAATACTGATGAAGACATAGTGATTGGGGCCGATACCAAGCGGATAATCGCCGATGATCGCTTTCGCGGTCCGAACAAAGGCTTCGCGCTGGAGATCTTCGGACATGAAACTCGTGTTCTGCGCCTGAAAACGGCGCTCGAGCGCCGATTTCGCAAGAGGAAAGCTGGCGGCGAGAAGGATCATGCCGACCACGCCGACCGCGACCTTGCGACCGTTGCCGTTTACCGCGAGCGAAAGAACCAAGGTCAGAATTAGGCCGACCCCGGCGATACCGATCGTTGCCCGGGAAGCGGTCAGCGCGACAACGATGAGGCCGGCAATCACGCCGACCAGCGCCCGTCCTGAGCCGCGGCCGGCGAGGAAGGCAGCGAAGGCCGGCATCAGCGCCATGTGCGACACGAAGCCGAGTAAATTCTGGTGGCCAAGCGACCCACCGGTCTGCAGCGCACCATTGAGCCTGTCGAAAATAGCGTAGCCCGCCTGCACGGCAAGCCCCGCACAAAGTCCGGTAAGCAGCGCTCTTTCCCCGCGCTCCATTTCCGCCACTCGAGCCACGGCCAGGAACACCAGCACAACGCGAAGCAGCTGAACGACGTAAGAGATGGCATATTCTGGGAATCTGGCCTGCAGCACTGATATGCTCGCGGCGAAAAGATAAGCGAGCAAGGGACCGATCAGAACCAGCTTCGGCCAGCGTGTCCGCATTCCGAAAACTATTCCAAAGGCGACGGCGTCAAGCAGGCTGACCTGCCAACCCTTTACGTACCCCGACCAGATCGGCGTCGCGAAGGGCGCTACGTCAAGGTTCCAGGGACCGAGTACCCAGGGAAGGAAGGTGAGCATGCCCCATGCCCACGGCGCCTGCCGCGGGTTGCCTTTCAGCCAGACCGCAAGCAGCGGCGCGGCGAGAATAATCAGCGCAAAGGCAATCCACTTCATGCACGATGGCCTTCACCAGTGATGGCGGGCGACAGGATCAACTGCCCGAACACCCTACGAACAACTTCACGAAACCTGCGCTGGACGACATGATTTCGATCCAAGAAATTTCCTCCGACGGGAGACTATGATCACAGTCTAACGCACAGGGATTAGCGTCTCCTTTAGATGCATTCGGCGCCGCCGCACAGAAGCAAGTTGTGTTGCGGCTGTCCTTCCGGAAACAGACGCGAACAGGTCAAACAGCCAAGCCTTGGTCGCGTGCCGCAGCGATGGTAACCGAAGCATATGGCGATTGATCTACCGATGAACCGGCGTTCGGCCCTGGTCGGCCTCATCGGCGTTGCAGGTGCGGGCGGCGCGATCGGCTTGTCGCAAACGCAGCGGCGGGCCGAGGGTAGGCGGCAGACCGCACAGGCGGAGCCGATCAGGCTCGAGAACGGCGAGACCGATTTTCGCAAGGTTTCCCTGGCGCAAGTTCCCCTCGGCGCAGGGGGGTTCGTCACCGGGCTCGACATCAGCAGAGACGGCAAGCGCTTTGCCTGCCGGACCGACGTCACCAATGCCTATGTCCGTGACGTGGGCGATGGCTTCTGGCGCCCGCTCTTTTCTCCGTCGAGCATGGCGCCGAAGGATTATGATCCGCTCCCCGAGCACAAGGACAAGGCAGACTCGCTCGGCGTCGCGGGAATTCGGATCGCCCCTTCGAACAAGGACATCATCTTCGCGGTCTTCTGCGGCTACGTCTGGCGATCGGCCGACGGCGGCCGAACCGTTCAGCGCACTCGTTTTCCACAGAAGCGCTTCAATCCGAATGGGGGATGGCAGCGGCTGTTCAACCCGACCGTGGACATTCATCCCGTGGATCCCTCGTCCGTCCTGGTCGGGACCTGGGGTGAAGGGGCATGGTGCACGGCCGACGGTGGCGCAACGTGGCGCCAGGCCGACCTACCCCCGGCCGAGGGCACTCCCGACGGGCAGGAAGGCATTCATCTGGTTGCCTTCGACCCCGCCCAGCCCAATCGGGTCTACGTTTTTGTCGCCGGACTGGGGCTCTTTCGTTCCGATACCGGGCCAGGCGGCAAGTTCGACCTGCTGGCCGGCGGACCCACGCGCAGTTCCAACATCGTTCCCGGTCCGGGTGGCGACCTGTTCGTCTGCGAGTTCAGCAAGGATCGGTGGGGCGGGAAGGTATGGCGCTATTCGCCCATGGCTGGCTGGACATCCGCCCAGCCGAAGCGTGAAGCGATGACGCTGGCGTTCGATCCGCGCAAGCCCGGCACGGCCCTGCTGGTCAACGCCGACGGCGTCTTGATGAAGTCGGATGACTTCTGCGCGACCTTTGCCGAGCTTACCGGTTGGAAATGGGCCGAAAATGGCGGCGAGATCCAGTGGATGGGCGGGCTCTCGACGATGTATCCGGCACAGGTCAAATTCGACCCCAATGTTCCTGGACAGGCGTGGATCGCGCAGGGCGTGGGGGTGGCGAGCGCCAATATCGACGATCCGGCCATTCGAGTTCAGGATTGGTCGGCCGGGATCGAGGAACTCTGCGCCTGGTCGACGCTCTGTGTTCCCGGCGGAAAGACGTATCTCGCGGCGATGGACAAGCCGTTCTGGCGTGTCGACAGCCTGTCCGCCTACACGAATGACTTCCGATTTCCGGTACTCGAGGGCAACGGCCACAACGCCGACTTCGTCGCCTTTGCAACGTGGATGGATTACGCGCCCGAGGACCCGCGCTTCCTTGTCGGTGTGGTGGCACCGGGCCAATGGTCGGGTCCCGGCTACACCACCAATGGCGGTGAAAGCTGGAAAGTCTTCAGTGGCCAGCCCGAAGGTGGGTGGGGCAAGGGCGGTTGCATCGCCGCCGCGTCCAAAACCAATTTCGTCGTGCTGCCCTCGAACAACGCTCCAGGCGTCTACACGCTCGACGGCGGGAAGAGCTGGGCTACGATTAAACTTGACGGGAAGAGCCCCACTACTGGGTTCGCCAATGCGTTTTATGTCGGCCGCAAGAACCTTAGCGCAGACAAGAGTAGGCCGGGCACCTTTGCGCTCGTCTTTACGACGCTCAGTGGCAACGACGAGTATCTCAACGTGCTTGGCGGGTTGTGGCTGTCTCGTGACGGCGGCCGGTCATGGACGCAGCAACTGGCCGGCCTGATTGGTCCGCCCGGTACGAAGCCGCGGGAAGTCGCGGTGGCGGGCGGGGACGCAAGGCAATTCTGGCAATGCCAGCTCGAGTATGTTCCGGGGCGAAGTGGCGAATTGGTCTACACGCCACACGCCGACCTTTCTGCCGACCGTTTCTTCTGGTCACAGGATGATGGAAAGACCTGGGCGGAACTCCACAAGTCGATCCGCAACGTCCGCGCGTTCGGCTTTGGCAAGGCAGCCCCGGGCCAAGCGCGGCCGTCCCTCTTCTTCTGGGGTGAAGTCCGCGGTCGTCAGGGGCTATTTGCAAGCTTCGATTGGCTGGCGAGCGAACCGCGCCTCGTCTCCCGCTTCCCGAGCCAGATGCTGGCCAACGTCTCATGCATCGGTGGAGACCTGAACAATTTTGGACGGGTCTACGTGGGGACGTCCTGCGCCGGCTGGGTCAGGGTAGACGTCGAAGCCTGACCATTTTCGGACAAGACCCCATCGGCCACAGCTGTCCCTGCATCCTTCAATCCAAAGTTGATGGATTGGTTCGTCGATAACGTTCCCTCGTTTCGTCGCCGAGCGGCTTCGAATCGCCGTATACAGCTTCACACTTGGTGGCGCTGGCCAAACAAACCCGTCAGGGGCCGCGCCGGCAAGCGACCAGCAGCCGGTCAAATCTCGTAGATTATTCAGGTTCTTAACCGCCGGGGGGCGGGCTGGAATTTACTCCGGGATGGTCAGAATTCCGTTCTCTTCGGAGACGGTATCTTAACCAATTTGGCCGACTTCTGTCTGTGCGAGCCCGCCCCTGGAACGTCAGCCCCGGGGTGGTCAGGAATAGCCGGGAGGGATTCATGGGAAGTACTTTCCCAAACGATAGCGCTTGGAAGCCAGTCAAGATCGGTGCGGGTGGCTGGATCACCGGCATGGACATCGCTCCTGATGGAACCATGGTCGGCCGGACCGACACCTACGGTGCGTATCTTTGGAACGGAACGAGCTGGGACCAGCTCGTTACGGCTGCCAGCATGCCGGCCGACGTGAAGGGCATGGGCGGGGTCTTCGAAATCCGCATCGCGCCGAGCAACACGAACATCTTCTACATGGCCTTGCACGGGGGAATCTATAAGACCACCGATCGCGGCCAGACCTGGGTCAAGACCAGCTTCCCGGTTGGAACCTTCGATGCCAATCAAGCCAACCGCATGGACGGCCAGAAGATGGCCATCGATCCGAATAATCCCAATATCGTCTTTGCGGGAACGCAGACCGACGGTCTGTGGGTTACTCGTGACGGGGGTACGTCCTGGTCGAAGATCGCTGCAGTTCCTCAAGGTACCAACGGCAATGATCCCTCGCTGACGGGAATTTCGATCAAGGGTTCGAACGTGTTCGTCGGAACCGCTGGAAGCGGTGTCTATGCCAGTACCGACGGCGGTTACAGCTGGAAGAGCATCGGCGGACCGGCCGATGTTGCCAACGCGGTCATCGCGCCCGACGGCTCCTATTATGCCGCTGGCGGCAACACTTATTCTGCCCTGTACAAGTATGCCAACGGCACCTGGACCATTCTGCCGACGGCCGGCGGCGTGATCCAGTCGGTCTCGATCGACCCGTTCAACGCCAATCACATCGTTGCAGTCGGCGAAGGCGGAACGCTCCAGGAGAGCTGGGACGGCGGCAAGAGCTTTGGTGGCTGGAACTGGGCCGGAAGCATCGAATCGACCAAGGACGTGTCGTGGCTGGAGACCAGCGGCGGTTACATGTCGTCCAGCACGATCATTTTCGACCCGTCGGTACAGGGCAAGCTCTGGCAGTCGGCGGGCGTCGGCGTGTTCGAAACTGCACTTCCGAGCGGCGGGTTCGCCTGGAATACCCCGATCGTGTGGAATTCGCACAGTATGGGGATCGAGCAGCTCGTCGGTAACGAGATCATCGCACCCCTCGGCGGCAACCCGATCGCCGCTTCGTGGGACCGCCCGTTCTTCGAGGTCACCAACCCCGACAGCTATGCCAGCAGCTACGGCGGCGGCGGATTCTCGATGGGCTGGTCGGTCGACTATGCCTCGTCCAACTCGAAGTTCATCGTCGGCATCTCGGACTACTTCGGGACCGAGAACAGCGGCTTTTCGATCGATGGCGGCAAGACCTGGCAGAAATTCGCTGGTCTTCCGTCCTGGGCCAATGACACCGTTGGCGGCAGCATCGCGGCGAGCACCGACAAGAATTTCATCTGGGTAACCTCGGGCAACAACGCTCCCGCCTACACGCTGGACGGCGGCAAGACCTGGAGCCTCATCTCCATTCCGGGCGTCACCGACTGGTACATGGTGCACCAGGCCTATTACCTGAACCGGACCTCGATCACGGCTGATCGCGTTCTGCCCAACACCTTCTACCTGCAGGACCCTAATAGCGGCGTCTATCGCACCACCGATGGCGGGGTCAGCTGGACCAAGATGTTCAGCGGCCAGCCGGCCGACTGGTCCTATTGGAACGCCAAGATGGAAGCGGTGCCCGGCAGCGCCGGCGAACTCTACTTCACTTCGGGGCCGCAGGGTTCGGATCAGTTCGGCGTGCTTAGCGCCTTGTCGCTGATGCATTCGAAGGACGGCGGCGCGAGTTGGCAGGCCGTCGCGGGCGTCACGGCAGGCACCTTCGGCTACGGCGCTCCCGCGGTGGCTGGCGGTCCGGCAACGGTCTACATCCACGGCTACGTCAACGGCGATTACGGGATCTGGTATTCCGCCGATTCCGCCAAGACCTGGACCAAGATCGGCGAGCACCCGATGGGAAGCCTCGATGGCATCCGCACCATCTCGGGCGACATGGACAAGTTCGGCGTGGCCTATGTCGGCTTCGGCGGGTCGGGTTATGCCTATATCGACTTCAGCGGTTCGGCTCCGGCGCCCTCCACGCCGCCGTCGGTTCCGACCACCCCTCCGCCGAGCCAGCTTGGCGTCATCGCAAGCGCGCTCGACGATGTCGGGACCGCGGTCAGCGTCGGCAACAATGCAGTGGTCAACGATCCGACGCCGACCCTTGCCGGCACGCTGTCGGCGGCGCTCGGCACGGGGCAGAAGCTGTCGATCTTCCGCGATGGCCAGCTGATCGGCGATGTTTCGCCGACCACCACCAACTGGAGCTTCACCGATCCGGGCGCGACCGACGGCAAGCATGATTATGTCGTCAAGGTCGTCGACGCGCTGGGCCAGTCGGGCACTGTCTCGAGCACCTTCTCGCTGACGATCGACACGGTTGCCCCCAACCAGGCAGTCACGGTGACCGCGGCCGGTGGCGATGCCAACGGCAGCACCAGCACCAGCACCGCTCTCCGCATGGCAAGCGCATCGGCCGGCACCACGATCAGCGGGACCGTCGGCGGCGCGCTCGGTGCCGACGAAGTGCTGGTCGTGTTCCGCGACGGCGTCCGGCTCGGCACGGCTTCGGTTTCGAACGGAAGCTGGACCTACAGCGACGGCGTGACCACGGGCACGTTCAAGTATACCGCGCAGGTCCAGGATGCCGCCGGCAACCTTGGCCAGATGTCGTCGGTGCTGGCCGTCCAGCTCGGCCTCAACGACATCCTCGGGACCACCCGCAACGACGTGCTGGTCGGAACCAGCGGCGCCGATCGCTTCTCGGCGGTGGGTTCGGCGAAGAACCTCGGCAAGGGCACGATCGACGTCCTGACCGGCGGGTCGGGTGCGGACCAGTTCGTCCTCGGCGACTCCCGCGGCCGCTTCTATGACGACGGTTCGAGCCGGACGTCGGGCGCGGACGATTTCGCCCGCATCACCGACTTCTCGCTCTCGCAGGGCGATCGGCTCCAGTTGAAGGGCACTGCCGCCGAATATCTGCAGGGCTGGATCAACAACCTGCAGGGCTTCTCCGGCACGGGCATCTATCACGACACCAACGGCAACGGCGTGCTCGACAATCGCGACGAGCTGATCGCCCTTGTGCAGAACCACGGCCCGATCGATCAGAGCGCTTTCATCTACATCTGATCGCCAGGCCCTCAAAAAGCGAAGGCGTCCTTGCCGCAAGCGGCAGGGGCGCCTTTACTTTTTCGCTTTATCGTGCTGAAAGAATTGCATAATCGGCCTGCGGGCATGTGACATGCAAGCCACCCTTCCCCGCCATAATCGTCAATGCGAACATTTGGGCTGCGCGCGCTCTTAAAGAGCTATTAACCATATCGGGCGAGAGCGGACGGGCACGTGGCCGGGCACTGAGCGGTACACCCAAGAGGAACAAGGACAGGCAATGAACGAGGCGATCAGGACCGCACTTCAGGCCTGCCGACGACACTTCACGTCGGCCATCGTATTCAGCGCGCTGGTCAACCTGCTCTTCATCGTGCCGATGCTCTACATGCTCCAAGTGTACGAGCGGGTGGTGCCGACCCGCGGGCACACCACGCTGTACATGCTCACCCTCGTGCTGCTGGTCGGCCTCGTCACCATGGCCGCGCTCGACACCCTGCGCTCGCGGCTCCTGGTGCGGGCTGGAGTCCGGCTCGACGCGCAGCTTGCCAAGATCATTCTCCAGTCGACCCTCGGCCGGCCGAGCCAGGGAAGACAGCGCAACGCACTCCAGGCGATGCGCGAGTTCGACACCCTGCGGCAGGCGATGACCGGACCGGCGATCCTTGCCGCGCTCGATGCGCCGTGGGTGCCGATCTACGTGCTGATCGCCTTCCTGGTCAGCCCCTGGATCGGGGTGCTGGCGGTGGTCGGCGCGATCCTCGTCATCCTTCTTGCCATTCGCAACGAACAGGTCACCCGCGCCCGCCTGCAGGAAGCCAATCAGGCCGCCGGGCTGACCTATTCCGACTTCGAGACCGCAGTTTCCGCCGGCGACGTGGTCCGGGCGCTTGGCATGCGCGATGCGATGGTGAGCGGCCACCTGGCGCAGCGCTCGCACATGATGCGCCTCCAGACCGAGGCGAGCCTTGCCGCGAGCGGCGTCACCGCCACGTCCAAGTTCGTCCGCCAGTTCCTCCAGTCGCTGGCGCTCGGCGTCGGCGCGCTGCTCGCGATCGACGGGCTGATCAGTCCGGGCGCGATCTTTGCGTCGATGTTCATCGTCGGCCGTGCGCTGGCCCCGATCGATCAGATGGTCGGCAACTGGCGCGGCATCATCCAGGCCCGCGGCGCCTGGAATACGCTGAACGAGTTGTTGAACCAGGCCGGTCCCGACATCGCCCTGACCCAGCTGCCGCGTCCGCAGGGCCAGATCGAGGTCGAGGACCTTCACGTCATCTCCGAGGACGGCCAGCCGATCCTCCAGAACATCTCCTTCACGGTGAAGCCAGGTCAGGTGATCGCGATCGTCGGCCCGAGCGGTGCGGGCAAATCGACCCTGGTCCGCGCACTGGCCGGCGCAGTCGTGCCCAACCATGGCGCGATCCGGATCGACGGGGCCGACCAGCGCAACTGGGACCCGCAGCGGCTGGCCGAGCATGTCGGCTTCATGCCGCAGGAATCGACGCTGTTCCGCGGCTCGATCAAGGAAAATATCGCGCGGTTCCGCAACCGGTTGGGCGAAGATCCCGCGCAGATCGACACCGACGCGATCGCCGCCGCGCAGGTCGCCGGCGCGCATGACCTGATCCAGCGCCTGCCCGGCGGCTACGACCAGCAGCTTGGCCTTGGCGGGCGCGGTCTGTCGGCGGGCCAGATGCAGCGCGTGGCGCTTGCCCGCGCCCTGTTCCGCGGCCCGTCGGTCCTGATCCTCGACGAGCCCAATTCGAACCTCGATGCCGACGGCGAGCAGGAACTGCTGCAGTGCCTGCACCAGTGCAAGACGCGCGGCACCACCATCCTGCTGGTCGCGCACCGCATGAGCATGATGCCGATCGTCGATGGCCTGATGATCGTCCAGGACGGCCGCATCGCCGCTTACGGTCCCAAGCATGAGGTCATGCAGAAGATCGGCGCGCAGAAGGCCATGTCGCCCCCCTCGCCTACCCCCGGAGTTGCGTGATGACCGCCATGGACCTCGATCTCACGGCCACTGCGCTTCCCGCGAAGTTTGGCGGCTTTGGCGGCATCGGCGGCCAGTCCTCGGCGTCGAGGGGCGTCGACGACCCGAGCTTCGACATGCGACTCGGCTACCTCATCGCCTTTCTGTTCTTCGTGGTCGTGATCGGCTGGGCGGCGATCGCCAGGCTCGATGCGGCGGCGATGGCTGGCGGCAGGCTGGTCATCGACGGCCAGCGCCAGGCGGTCCAGCACCGCGATGGCGGCGTGGTCGGTGAGATTCGGGTCCGCGAAGGCCAGCGGGTCGAGAAGGGGCAGGTCCTCCTGACCTTGTCCGCCGCCGACGTCCGCGCGCAGGAGCGTGCCCTATCGGCGCAGGCGATCACGCTGTTCGCGCAGCGGGCCCGCCTGCAGTCCGAGCAGATGGGCCGCGCGACCATCATCACGCCACCCGAATTCGCCAGCATGACCGATCCCGAGGATCGCGCCTCGATCGAACAGGCGATGACCATCCAGCGCGCGCAGCTCCGCACCCGCATCGCCGTGGTGCAGGCCCAGCGCGGCGCCCTTGCCCAGCGCCAGTCGGGCGCGGGCAACATGGGCCGTGGCTATGGCGAGCAGGTCTCGGCACTAGAGCAGCAGATCCGCTCGCTCGACCAGGAACTCGAAAGCCTGCGCGGTGTCGCGGCCGAGGGGTTCGTTTCCCAGAGCCGGATCCGTGCACTGGAGCGCGCGCGGGCCGAGCTGATCGGCCAGCGTGGCCAGTATAGCGCCAACGTTGCCCAGACCCGCGATCAGGCCGGCGAGAGCCGCCTCCAGTCGCTGGAAGCGCAGAGCGATTATCTTGCCCGCAGCGCGTCCGAACTGCGCGACGTCGAGGCTGCGCTGAACGAGGTCGTCCCGAAGCTCGCCGCCGCCCGCGACCAGCTTGAGCGGACCGTCATCCGCAGTCCCGCGACCGGGACGGTGGTTGGCCTCCAGGTGTTCACCCCGGGCGGCGTGATCGCGGCCGGCCAGCGGCTGATGGACGTCGTTCCCGATCGTGCCGCGCTGCATGTCGAGGGCAAGTTGACGGTCAACGACGGCGACGACGTGGTTGCCGGGCAGACCGCCTTCGTTCGGTTCGATTCCCTTCACGAACGCTCGCTTCCGCCGCTTGAAGGCAAGGTGACGCGGGTGTCGGCCGACAGCTTCACCGATGAGAAGACCGGCGAAAGCTTCTTCACAGCCGCGATCGAGGTGCCGCCGTCGCAGCTCGCGCTCCTCAAGGAAGTGCGCGGCCCGGACTTCAAGCTTCGCGCCGGCATGCCCGTCACGATCGAGATCCCGGTGCGTCGCCGCACTGCCCTCCAGTACATGCTGGAGCCGATCACCTCGGCGATGCGTAAGGCCGGCCGGGAGCACTGATCCACAGTTTTCTGCCTGGCGCGGGTTAAACCGCGTTAACCACGGTTGCTCTCTGCTTCGTCAACGTTCACTTGTCGTAATGACAAGGGGGGATGGGGGCCAGCTTGCGGGGAGCGACCGCGACTGTCGGGTTCGGAAGATGGCCTGCAGGGCTGCTTGCAGGCTCGGCCATCGCGCTCGCCATTCTCAGCGCTCCAGCCTCGGCCGACACGCTGCGCGATGCCCTTCTTGCAACCTACGACACCAGCCCGGTCCTGAACGCCCAGCGCGAGGCGCTGAAGGGCAGCGACGCCGGCGTTGCCCTCGCCAATGCCGAAGGCCGGCCGCAGATCGCCGCGACGGTGGGCATCAACCGCGACCTCACCCGCTCGGGCGTGCTCGTCACCACCCGGACCAAGGGGCCGATCCTGTCGGGCGGCCTCGACGTCAACCTGCCGCTGTTCGCCGGCGGCCGGGTCCGCAATGGCATCGAAGCCGCCAAGGCGCGGGTCCAGGCGGGCCGTGCGGGACTGAAGGCGGTCGAGGGCGACGTCTTCGCCGAAGCGGTCGAAGCCTATATGGACGTGCTGCGCGACCGCGCGATCCTCGACCTCAACGACAATCAGGTCCGCGTCCTGACCGAGAATTTGCGCGCGACCTCGCAGCTCTACAGTGCTGGCGACCTGACCCGGACCGACATCGCCCAGTCGCAAGCCCGCCTCAGCAGCGCCAAGGCGCAGCTCGCGCTTGCCCAGTCGCGGATGTCGGCGAGCGAGGAGAATTACCTTCGCGTGGTGGGCAAGCGGCCCGACGGCCTCTCCTCGCCGCCCCCGCTTCCGGCGCTGCCCGCAACCGCCGACGAGGCGACCCGCATCGCGATCGCCCGCAACCCCCGGCTGACCGCCGCCCTCCAGCAGGCGCGCGCCGCGGGCCTCGACGTCAGGGTCGCCTTCTCCGAACGCCTGCCGAGCCTGTCGGGCGTGCTTGGCAGCGACTACGTCAACTATCTCAACGATCAGCCGGGTGTCGGCGTGCCCCGTGCCGGGGTGCAGACCAGCATCGGCCTGACCACCCGCATCCCCCTCTACCAGGGAGGCGCGCCCGCCGCCCGTGTCCGCCAGGCCCGCGCCGCCGAAGGCCAACTCGTCGAGCAGACCGTCGCAACCGAGCGGACCGTCGTCGCCAATGCCCGGTCGGCCTTTGTTGCCTACCAGGCTTCGCTGAAAGCCATCCAGTCGAACATCGATGCGGTGGATGCCAACGAGCTCGCGCTTCGCGGTGCCCGAGCCGAACGCAGCGTCGGGTCGCGCACGGTGATCGAGGTCCTGAACGCGGAACAGGAATTGCTGGGCGCGCAGGTCCAGCTGATCGCCTCCCGGCGCGACGCCTATGTCGCCGGATTCCGGCTGCTTGAGGCGATGGGCCAGGCAAGCTCGGAGGATCTCGGACTGGAGGGCGGCGCCCTTTACGACCCCCTGGGCAACTACAAGAAGGTCGCGGGCAACTGGAATGACTGGGGCGGCGCACCACGGCACGAGGCGCGGTCCACCTCGACCGTCAAACTGGCGGAAGGGCTGCCCGACCATGTGACCGGGACCGAACCGCAGGTCGCGATGCAATTGCCGCCGCCGCCCTCGCAGCCTGCACCGGTCGCGGTCGCGGCGGCACAACCCGCACCATCCCCGCATTCCTCCTCGGCCCCGGCCAAGGCCCCTGCTGCTACTGGCGGCTGGGCGATCCAGCTCGGCGCCTTCGCCCGGCCCGGCGCGCCGCAGGCGCTGTATGCAAGGGTTGCGAGCAAGATCGGCGCGCGCCAGCCCATCTATCTTCCGGCCGGCCGCGTCACCCGCCTGCTGGTCGGCCCCTACCAGAGCCGCTCGGAGGCCGAGGACGCGTGCCGTACGCTCGGCACCGCCACGCCCTGCCTCCCGCTACGCCGCGACTGATCGCCTCTCCGCCCGTCTGGCCTTGACCCGGCAATCCTGCCGGACGAAGGCGCTCGCCTGCACGAAACACGCGAGGAATGCCCGATGATCGAAGCCGAATGGTGGGAATATGACAGCGTCGAGGAAATGGCCGACGCGGTCGCCGGCGACGTCGGCTTCATCATCGAAAGCGCGATCGACGCGCGCGACGCATCGCTCCTCGCGCTGCCGGGCGGCAAGACCCCGCTGCCGATCTTCGGCAAGCTCGCCGCGCAGAAGCTCGCCTGGAAGAAGGTCACCATCGTCCCGACCGACGAGCGGCTGGTCGAAGTCAGCGACGAGCGCAGCAACGCGCGGCTGCTGGCGCAAAGCTTCATGCGGGCAGGCGCGCGGGTGATCCCGATCGGCGGCGAAAATGCCGACGTGGAGGCCGCGGGCAATATCGCCGACGCGCGGCTGCAGGACCTGCCCTGGCCGCCCGACCTCGTCTGGCTCGGCATGGGCGGCGACGGGCACACCGCCTCGATCTTCACCGGTCCTGACATGCAGAAGGCGCTGGATGCGCCCAAGGCGCGCCGTGCGGTGGGCGTCCGTCCCGACCCCATGCCCGCGGACATGCCGGTCGCGCGCGTCACCCTCACCCGCGCGGCGCTGCTGTCGGCGCGGACGCTGATCATCACCATCACCGGCCAGGACAAGCGCGACCTGCTGGAACAGGCGATCGCCGACGGTCAGTCGAGCAAGCTGCCGATCGGCCGGGTGCTGGCCGAGGCCGAGCAGCCAATCGACATCCACTGGGCGCCTTAATCGGTTCTCGCCATTGCGAGCCGGAGGCGGAGCAATCCATGGTTCAGTCCAGCGGATTGCCTCGTTTCGCTCGCACTGACAGCTCAGGAGGCAGGGTGAGGACTAGCGCAGCCGCTCCGCGTGCCACGCGAGGTGATCGGCCATGAAGGTCGAGACGAAGTGGTAGGAATGATCGTAGCCTGGGCGCACGGCTAGCTCGAGCCGCTGGCCGGCATTGTGGCACGCGGCCTCCAGCAACTCGGGGCGAAGCTCTCTCTCGAGGAACGGGTCGGCCCCGCCGACGTCGACCTTTAGCGCCGGGACCCGCGCCCCGCCCTCGATCAGCGCGACCGCATCATGCGCGCGCCACGCGTCGCGGTCGGCACCGAGATAATGCGAAAAGGCCTTTTCCCCCCACGGCACCTGTGACGGCGCGACGATCGGCGCGAAGGCCGACACGCTGCGGAAGCGGCCGGGATGGCGAAGCGCCACGGTCAGCGCGCCGTGGCCGCCCATGCTGTGGCCGGTGATCGCCTGCGCGCCCATGTCGAGCGCCGGAAACTCGGCCGCTACGAGGGCCGGAAGCTCGTCGGTGACGTAGCTCCACATCCGGTAATTGGCCGACCACGGCATTTCGGTCGCATCGATATAGAAGCCGGCGCCAAGGCCGATGTCCCAGCCCTCCGCATCCGCCACCCCCTCGCCCCGCGGCGAGGTGTCGGGCGCGAGAAAGGCGAGGCCGAGCTCGGCGCAGGAGCGGCGATACTCGCCCTTGTCGGTGACATTGGCGTGGGTGCAGGTCAGGCCCGACAAATAGGTCACCAGCGGCACCGCCCCTCGCTCGGCCTGCGGCGGCAGGAAGAGCGAGAAGGTCATCGGCGTGGCGGTCGCCGTGCTGTCATGGGTGATGACGAGCTGGCGGCCGCCATGGCTGAGGATGTCGGACCCGACCTGCATCGCTTGTGGCCTCAAGCGTCCGCCGGCATCCGGTGCATGGCGCAGAGCTTGTTGCCATCGGGGTCGCGCAGATAGGCGAGGTAAAGGTTCACGCCCATGCCACTGCGCACGCCGGGATCATCCTCGATCGGCGTGCCGCCGGCCGCGATGCCGGCTTCGTGCCAGGCATGGGCCTGTTCGGGACCGGTGACCGAAAAGCCGAGGGTGCAACCGTTGCCATGCGTCGCGGGCTGGCCGTCGATCGGCTTGGTGATGATGAAGATGCCCCCGTCTTTGAGGTACATGACGCGGCCCTTGGGATCGACCCGCCCTTCCCGGCCGCCAATGGCGGTGAACAGGGCATCATAGAATTTCTTGGACCGCTCGATGTCGTTCGAGCCGATCATGACGTGCGAAAACATGGGTTCTCTCCTCCCGCTTGTTGTTCAGTAGACCACGACGGCGCGGATGCTTGTCCCTGCGTGCATCAGATCGAAGCCCTTGTTGATCTCCTCAAGGCTCAGCACGTGGGTGATCATCGGGTCGATGGCGATCTTGCCGTCCATGTACCAGTCGACGATCTTGGGCACGTCGGTCCGCCCCTTGGCGCCCCCGAACGCCGTCCCGCGCCAGTTGCGCCCGGTGACCAGCTGAAACGGACGGGTCGCGATCTCCTTGCCGGCTTCGGCGACGCCGATGATGATCGAGGTTCCCCAGCCGCGGTGGCAGCATTCGAGTGCGGTGCGCATGACCTCGGTGTTGCCGGTGCAGTCGAAGGTATAGTCCGCGCCGCCGTCGGTCAGCTCGACCACCCTGGCGACGATCTCGTCGCGGCTCATTCCGCGGGTGTTGAGGAAGTCGGTCATGCCGAACTGGCGTCCCCATTCCTCTCGGTCGGGATTGAGGTCGACGCCGATGATCCGGTTGGCACCGGCCAGCCGTGCGCCCTGCACGACGTTGAGCCCGATCCCGCCAAGCCCGAACACCACGACGTTGTCGCCGACCTGGACCTTGGCGGTGTTGACCACGGCGCCGACCCCGGTGGTGACCCCGCAACCGATATAGCAACTGGTCTGGAACGGCGCGTCCTCGCGGATCTTCGCAACCGCGATCTCGGGCAGCACGGTGAAGTTCGAAAAGGTCGAGCAGCCCATGTAGTGGAAGATGGTCTCTCCCTTGTAGCTGAAGCGGCTGGTCCCGTCGGGCATCAGCCCCTTGCCCTGCGTCGCGCGGATGGCGGTGCACAGGTTGGTCTTGCCGGAAAGGCACGACTTACACTGGCGGCATTCGGGCGTGTAGAGCGGGATGACATGGTCGCCCGGCTTCACCGAAGTGACCCCTGCGCCCACCTCGCGCACGATCCCTGCCCCCTCGTGGCCGAGGACCGAGGGGAAGATGCCTTCGCTGTCGAAGCCGTCGAGCGTGTAGGCGTCGGTATGGCAGATGCCGGTCGCCATGATCTCGACCAGCACCTCGCCCGCCCTGGGCCCTTCAAGATCGAGTTCGACAATCTCCAGCGGTTGCTTGGGGGCAAAGGCGACGGCGGCTCGGGTCTTCATGGGCCGCCTGTTGCCACTTCCGGGCTGCTGCGCCAAGCACCGTCGCATGACATGGGCAACTGGCAAGCATGCACTCATCACCGGCGCTGGCACGGGCATCGGCGCGGGCGCCGCGCGGGCACTGGCGGCGGCGGGGGCCAGGGTCTCGCTGCTGGGCCGGCGGCCCGAGCCGCTGCAGGCAGTCGCCGCGCAGACCGGTGGCCGGGCGATCCCTTGCGACGTTACCGATCCCGAAGCACAGGCCCGCGCCTTTGCCGAAGCGCGTGACGCCTTCGGGCCGCTCGACATCGTCATCCTCAACGCCGGTATCGGCGACAGCCGTCCGTTCCTGCGCACCGGGCGCGAGACGTGGAACGCGATCATCGCCACCAATCTCACCGCGCTGTTCGACGGCGCGCAGCTTGCGCTTCCGGATCTCCAGGCCGCGGGCAAGCGGCTGATCATCGTCGCCTCGGTGGCGGGCCTGCGCGGCGGTGCGATGGCAGCGCCCTATGTGGCGTCCAAGCACGGCGCGGTCGGCCTCACCCGCAGCCTCGCGCTCGAGTTCGCGCGCACTGGGCTGACGGTGAACGCGATCTGCCCGAGCTTCGTCGATACGCCGATGGTCGACGACAGCGCCGAGCGGATCGCCGGCGCGACCGGAAAGAGCGTCGAGGAAGCACGCGCGCTGCTCGCCCGGACCAACGGCAACGGGCGCCTCATCACCGTCGGCGAGGTCACCCACGCCATCATGCAATTGTGCCACTCGGACGCGAGCGGCACCAACGGCGCCTGCGTGACGATCGACGGCGGAACGAGCGCCTGAGGCTCAACCCCGCGGCTTGACCGCCGTTACCCGCAGGAAGGTCGCGGAAATGACGGTCCGGTCCGGTTCGCCGCTGTTGTTCTGCGCCTCGAACAGGGCGACGAGATCGCGCTCCAGCTCCTGTTCCCGGCCAGCCTCCCGCGCGGCGGCAAAGGCGTTCATGGTCGGGCCGTAATAGTCGCGGAAGTGCGCGACGAAGCTCGCCGGCGAACCGTCGTGGCGGAACACGAATGAATCGCGTTCGCAGGTGACATCGTCGATCCCCGCGGCGGCAAAGCGGTCGCGGACATGCTCTTCCTGGCCCCACAGCATCGGACTGACGAAACCTTCTGGCGGGGGCGGCGAATAGGCGGCGCTGGTCTTCAGGATCTGCGCGACGAGGGTCGGGTCGCCGGGAATCCAGTTGCCCATGGTGATGGTGCCGCCGGGCCGCGTCACCCGCGCCATCTCCTTCGCGACATCTTCCGGACGAGGCGCGAACATGGCGCCGAAGACGCTCACCACGCGGTCGAAGGTGCCGTCGTCGATACCGCCAAGATCGCTCGCGTCGCCTTCCTGGAAGCGGCAATTGGCAAGACCTGCCGCCTCGGCCCTGCGGTTGCCGGCAGCGACCAGATTGGCCGCGATATCGACGCCGAGAACGTCCGCGCCGCGCTCGGCGGCGGGAAGGGCGGTGGTGCCGTCCCCGCAGCCAAGGTCGAGCACCTTTTCGCCCTCACGCACGCCGATGCGATCGACCAGTTCGGCGCCGCTCTGCCGCATGGTGTCGGCGATGCGGGTGAAGTCACCCTTTTCCCACAGGGCCTTGCTCGCGTTCATGGGTCACTCCGACGTGCCTGATGGACTGCCAGGGGGACAGTCGCCCGACGCATGAGTGAGCCGCCACTGCCGGGTTGCCCCGGGACGGCCAGACGCGATGCTAGCACAAGTGCGGCTTATTCAAACTCCACGATCACCTGGTCGACCGCGACGCTCTCGCCCGCGGTGACCGGCGTGGCCTTCACCGTCGCGCTCTTTTCGGCGCGGAGGATGTTTTCCATCTTCATCGCTTCCATCACCGCGATCGGCTGCCCGGCCTCGACCTTGTCGCCAACCGTGACGTCGAGCCGGGTGAGCAGGCCCGGCATCGGCGCAAGCAGGAGGCGTGAAAGGTCGGGCGGGACCTTCTCGATCATGTGCCGGGCAAGTTCGGCGACGCGCGGGGTCATGACCGTCACGCGGTGGCTTCCGCCGCGCGTCGTCATCCGCAGCGTGCGGCCCTGCCGATCGACCAGCACGGTGCGGCTGCGGTGGCCGATGCGGGCGCGAACGAGGCGCTGGCCCGGCGCGTAGTCGGCATCGAAAGCTTGTGAATCGCCGCCGTCGACGACCACCTTGTCGAGGGTGAAGTGGACGTGATGCTCCGCCCCGCCATCGAGGCGCACCACATGCTCGCGCGCAGGGGGCGAAGGCCGGCCGAGCTGCTGGTCGATCTGCAGCCCGCGGCTTTCGTGCACCGTGCCGATGAAGGCCGCCAGCGCGCTGAGGTCGGCAGTCAGCGTTTCGTCCAACGGAGCACCGGTGAAGCCGTCGGGATATTCCTCCGCGATGAAGCCGGTGGTGATTTCGCCTGAGCGGAAGCGCGGGTGCTGCATCAGCGCGGAAAGGAAATCGACATTGTGGCTGATGCCACCGATCTCGAACGCGTCGAGCGCCTCGACCTGCGCGTCGATCGCGGAAGAGCGGTCCGGACCCCAGGTGATCAGCTTGGCGATCATCGGGTCGTAGAACATCGACACCTCGCCGCCTTCGAACACGCCGTCGTCGACCCTTGTCCTTGTCTCGTTCGTGCTGAGCGAAGTCGAAGCACCGTCGCGCCCGCGCCCTTCGACTTCGCTCAGGGCGAACGAGGTTTTCGGAGGCTGATAGCGGACCAGCCGCCCGGTGCTCGGCAGGAAGCCGCGATAGGGATCCTCGGCATAGACGCGCGTCTCGACGCTCCAGCCGTTCAGCTGCACCTCGTCCTGGGTGAAGGCCAGCGGCTCGCCGGCGGCGACGCGGATCATCTGTTCGACGAGGTCGAGGCCGGTGATCTCCTCGGTTACCGGATGCTCGACCTGCAGCCGTGTGTTCATCTCGAGGAAGTAGAAACTCTCGCCCGTCGTGTCGGCGCCCGACACGATCAGCTCGACCGTGCCGGCGCTGTGGTAACCGACCGCGCGGGCCAGTGCGACGCACTGCTCGCCCATCGCCTTGCGCATCTGCGGCGTGACGAATGGCGAGGGCGCTTCCTCGACCACCTTCTGGTGGCGGCGCTGGATGCTGCACTCGCGCTCGTTCAGGTAGACAATGTTGCCGTGCTTGTCGCCGAGCAGCTGGATCTCGATGTGGCGCGGGCTTTCGATGAACTTCTCGATGAAGACGCGGTCGTCACCGAAGCTGGCGAGGCCTTCGCGCTTGGTCGCCTCGAAGCCGTCGCGGACGTCCTGTTCGGACCAGGCGAGGCGCATCCCCTTGCCCCCACCACCGGCCGAGGCCTTCATCATCACCGGATAGCCGATCTCGCCCGCGATCCGCACCGCGTCATCGGTGGTCGCGATGTCGCCGAGAAAGCCCGGCACGACGTTGACGCCCGCGGCCTGCGCCAGCTTCTTGGATTCGATCTTGTCGCCCATCGCGGCAATCGCATTGGCCGGCGGGCCGATGAAGGCGATGTTCTCCGCGGCCAGCGCTTCGACGAAGCTCGCGCGCTCGGACAGGAAGCCGTAGCCCGGGTGGACCGCCTCGGCGCCGGTCGCCTTGCACGCCTCGATGATGAGGTCGGCCTTGAGATAGCTCTCGCCCGCCGGCGGCGGCCCGAGCCGCACCGCCTCGTCCGCCATCCGCACATGCGGCGCGCGGGCGTCGGCATCGGAATAGACGGCGACCGTCTTGATGCCCATGCGGCGTGCGGTGCGGATCACCCGGCATGCGATTTCGCCGCGGTTGGCGATCAGGATCTTGGAGAACATCGGGCTACGCCTTGCGTCAAAAGAGGATGGAGAACCAGACCACCAGGAACCCGCCGACACCCATGCCGAGAAAGCCCGTGGCCGCGCGGATGTAGATCCAGGCCTTGCTGCCCAGCGCCTGCCGGTTCTGCCGGGCCTGGAGGATGGCAGAGCTCGCCGACAGGGCGAGCGCCCCGCTGATCCCGAAGGCCGCCAGCAGGATGCCGACGAGCAACGGCTGGATGGCCTTGCCGCCTGCCGACTGGGTCACGGTGATGACCCCGCCGATGGCCAGCAGCGCGATGGACAAGAGGTGCTTGGAATAATCGTACAGCAAGATGCCGCGGTCGCGGTCGTCATCCGGCGTGTCGGCGCCGAGGTCCACGGGCTCGATCATTCGGCGGCCTCGTCCAGCGGCGGCTTGTTGTGGCCAAGCAGGCGGAGGACTTCGTCGGCGGCGTCCGCCAGATTGGTGCCCGGACCGAAGATCGCCTGGACACCCGCGGCGCGCAGCTCGGCATAATCCTGCGCGGGAATGACGCCGCCGGCGATCACCTTGATGTCGGCGTGGCCCAAGTCCTTGAGGTGTCCGATCAGTTCGGGGATCAGCGTCTTGTGACCGGCCGCGAGGCTGGAGGCGCCGACCACGTCGACCTTTTCCTCCACCGCCAGTTCGGCAGCTTCGCGCGGGGTCTGGAACAGCGGGCCAGGGACGATCTCGAAGCCGAGGTCACCAAAGGCCGAACTGACGAGGTTGGCACCGCGGTCGTGACCGTCCTGACCCATCTTGGCGACCAGCATCCGGGGCTTGCGGCCCATTCGGCTGGTAACCGCAACCGTGCCCTGCTTGGCCTCCTCCCAGCGCTGGTCCGCGCGCTGGCCGTAGATGCCGGAAACGGGTTCGGGCCTGGTCGCATAGCGCCCGAAAGCGCGTTCGAGCGCGTCGGAAATCTCGCCCAGCGTGGCGCGGGCGCGCGCGGCGGCGACACTGAGGTCGAGCAGGTTGGCATCGCTTCGAGCGCCGGCTTCCAGCGCGTCGAGCGCCGCCTGCACCGTGGCCTCGTCGCGGTCGCTGCGCAGCTTGGCCAGCCGCTCGATCTGCCCGGCACGGACCTTGGCGTTGTCGACCTCGAGGATGTCGAGCTCGGCCTCCTCAGGCAGCCGGTAGCGATTGACGCCGACGATCACCGCTTCGCCGGTATCGACCTTGGACTGGCGCAACGCCGCGGCTTCCTCGATCCGGCGCTTGGGCAGGCCTTCGGTCACCGCCCTGGTCATGCCGCCCAGCTGCTCCACTTCCTGGATCAGCGCCCAGGCCTTCTCCTCGAGCTCGCGGGTCAGTGCCTCGACATACCAGCTTCCGCCGAGCGGATCGGCGACCGCGGTGACGCCGCTTTCCTCGGCCAATATCAGCTGGGTGTTGCGCGCGATCCGGGCCGAAAAGTCGGTCGGCAGCGCGATCGCCTCGTCGAAGCTGTTGGTGTGAAGCGACTGGGTGCCGCCAAGCACCGCCGCCAGCGCCTCGATCGTGGTGCGGACGATGTTGTTGTACGGATCCTGCTCGGTGAGGCTCACGCCGCTGGTCTGGCAGTGGGTGCGCAGCAGCTTCGATTTCTCGGACTTGGCGCCAAGGTCGGTCATGATCCGGCCCCACAGGGTGCGCGCCGCGCGCATCTTGGCGACCTCCATGAAGAGGTTCATCCCGATGCCCCAGAAGAAGCTCAGCCGTGGGGCGAAGGCGTCGATGTCGAGACCCGACTTCACCGCGGCGCGGACATATTCCATCCCGTCGGCGAGGGTGTAGGCCATCTCCTGAACCGCCGTCGCCCCGGCCTCGTGCATATGGTAGCCCGAGATCGAGATGCTGTTGAACTTGGGCATCTCGCGCGATGTATAGGCGATAATGTCGCTGACGATCCGCATCGAGGGTTCGGGCGGATAAATGTAGGTGTTGCGGACCGCGAACTCTTTCAGGATGTCGTTCTGGATGGTCCCGGTCAGCGCGGCGCGCGGCACGCCCTGCTCCTCGCCCGCGACGATGTAGAAGGCGAGCACCGGAAGCACCGCGCCATTCATGGTCATGCTGACTGACATCTCGCCGAGCGGGATGCCGTCGAACAGCAGCTTCATGTCCTCGACGCTGTCGATCGCGACGCCCGCCTTGCCGACATCGCCGGTGACGCGAGGGTGGTCGCTGTCGTAGCCGCGATGCGTCGCAAGATCGAAGGCGACCGACAGCCCCTTCTGACCGGCCGCGAGGTTGCGGCGGTAGAAGGAGTTGGATTCCTCGGCGGTCGAGAAGCCCGCATATTGGCGGATGGTCCACGGCCGCCCGGCGTACATCGTCGCATACGGCCCGCGGGTGTAGGGCGCGATGCCGGGGTAACCGGGCTCGATGCCATCCGCATCCTCGGGAACGTAGACGGTCTTGAGCGTGATACCCTCGGGCGTGGTGCGGCTGAGATCGGCTCCGCGCGCTTCCTTGGCGGCGAGGGCTTCCCAGGCAGTCTTCTTGTCATCGGCCATGCGAGGGCAACTAGCCCCAAGCGAGCCGCGCGAAAACCCTGACTAATGCGCCTGTTTGGGGCTTTCCATGATCTCCGTCAGCATCCCGCCCATGTCCTTGGGGTGCAGGAAGAAGATCGGCGTGCCATGCGCACCGATCCGGGTGGGCCCGAGGATCCGGGTGCCGAGGCTTTCGAAATGCGCGCGCGCTTCCGCGATGTCATCGACCTCGAAGCAGACGTGGTGCTGCCCGCCCTGCGGGTTCTTCTCGATGAACTTGGCGACCGGGCTGCCCTCGCCCAGCGGCTCGATCAGTTCGATCTGGCTGTTGGGCGCATCGACGAAGCAGACCCGCACGCCCTGCGCCGGCAGGTCGAAGGCCGGCGACGAAGGCTCCGCGCCGAACAGGGTGCGATAGGTCTCGAGGCTCCGCTCGATCGAGGGGGTGGCAACCCCGACATGGTTTAGGCGTCCAAGTTTCATCGGTATCCTACTTCAACGCTTTCAGGGTGGAGACGATCAGGGCTGCGAGTGAAATGCCGACCAGCACCAGCTTGAAGCAGATCAGCAAGCGGGCCCGGTTGGGCTCGATGCTCCGGCTCGCCATCGCCCCGCTCTCCTGCACGATTTCGGACCGGAGGGCGTGGAAAAGCCCCCGGCCGAACGCGACGCTCAGGAGCAGGAAGATGAGGGGCGCGAGCCAGCGGTCCATGTCACAGCGGGATGTTGTCGTGCTTCTTCCACGGGTTCTCGAGGCTCTTGTCCTTGAGCTTGCGCAGGCCCAGCGCGATCTTGCGCCGCGTTTCCTGTGGCTGGATCACGTCGTCGATAAAGCCCATGCTCGCCGCCACGAAGGGGTTGGCGAAGCGGTCTTCATATTCGCGGGTCTTCTCCGCTATCTTCTCGGCATCGCCGCGGTCCTGGCGGAAGATGATCTCGACCGCGCCCTTGGCCCCCATCACCGCGATCTCGGCGGTCGGCCAGGCATAGTTCAAGTCACCGCGCAGGTGCTTGGACGCCATGACGTCATACGCCCCGCCATAGGCCTTGCGGGTGATGACGGTGATCTTGGGAACGGTCGCCTCGGCGTAAGCGAACAGCAATTTCGCACCATGCTTGATGATGCCGTTATGCTCCTGGCCGACGCCGGGGAGGAAGCCCGGCACGTCGACGAAAGTCAGCAGCGGAATGTCGAAGGCGTCGCAGAAGCGGACAAAGCGCGCCGCCTTCTTGGACGAATTGATGTCGAGCACGCCGGCCAGCACCATCGGCTGGTTGGCGACCACGCCGACGGTGCGGCCCTCGATCCGGCAGAAGCCGATGATGATGTTGGCGGCGTGCGCGGGCTGAAGCTCGAAGAAGTCGCCCTCGTCGGCGACCTTCCGGATCAGTTCGTGCATGTCGTAGGGCTGGTTGGCGCTCGGCGGGATCAGCGTGTCGAGGCTGGGCTCGGCCCGGTCCCACGGATCCTCGCTCGGTCGCTCGGGCACCGCCACGCGGTTCGACAGCGGCAGGAAGTCGAAGAACTCGCGCGCCGCCAGCAGCGCGTCGATGTCGTTCTCGAGTGCGAGGTCGGCAACCGACGACTTGGTCGTGTGGGTGACGGCGCCGCCCAGTTCTTCCTGCGTCACGACCTCGTTGGTGACGGTCTTCACCACCTCCGGGCCGGTGACGAACATGTAGCTCGAATCCTTCACCATGAAGATGAAGTCGGTCATCGCCGGCGAATAGACCGCGCCGCCGGCGCACGGGCCCATGATGAGGCTGAGCTGCGGCACCACGCCGGAAGCGAGCACGTTGCGCTGGAACACCTCGGCATAGCCCGCGAGGCTGGCGACACCTTCCTGGATGCGCGCGCCGCCTGAATCGTTGAGGCCGATCACCGGTGCGCCGACCTTCATCGCCGCGTCCATGATCTTGCAGATCTTCTGCGCGTGGCGTTCCGACAGCGAGCCGCCGAACACGGTGAAATCCTGCGCGAAAACATAGACCAGCCGGCCGTTGATGGTGCCGCTGCCGGTCACCACGCCGTCGCCGGGGAAGCGCTGGTCGGCCATCCCGAATTCGGTCGCATTATGCTCGACGAAGGCGTCGACCTCCTCGAAGCTGCCCTCGTCCAGCAGCACGTCCAGCCGCTCGCGAGCGGTCAGGCGACCCTTGGAGTGCTGGGCGTCGATGCGGCGCTGGCCGCCCCCCCATCTGCGCTGCGGCGCGGCGACGTTCGAGTTCGGCAATGGTACTGCTCATGGGCGCAAGCTCTTCGGGCCAAGCCCGGGCTCCGTCAACTCGGTCAATTATTCACTCTGACCATTATGGCCCTCGGCCGGAACTTCGCGCTGGCGCCGCCCGTTCAACCCTCATCGCTGACTGCTACTAATCCGTTGTTGCAGTGCAGCATCACCAACCGAGGATCCGCCTTCCCGCGGAACCCGACTCGGTTGATTGTTGTTCGGTCGTAATAATCAGCTCTTTCGAGAGGTTCATTTCGCATGTTCGAGACTGTCGGCGTAAAAAGCTCTGGCGCTTCCTCCCTCCCAGCATTCTCGAACAAACGAACGACCCTTATCTGTTTCTCGCATCTGCGCTGGGACTTCGTGTTCCAGCGTCCGCAGCATCTGATGAGCCGCTTCGCCAAGGCGATGCCCGTGACCATCTGGGAAGAACCGGTGCCGGCTGCGGCGGGTGACGGCCCCTCGCTCGATATCCGGCCCGCGAAGGGCATGGACAATGTCACGTTGGTCACCCCGCACCTTCCGGAAGGCCTCGACATCGATGCCGAGCGCACCGTTCTGAAGGGCCTGCTCGACCAGTATGTGGCGAACACCGAAGGGCGTCTGATCCGCTGGTATTACACGCCGATGATGCTGCCCTTCTCGCGGCACCTCGATGCGGTGGCGACCGTCTATGATTGCATGGACGAACTGTCCGCCTTCCGCTTCGCCCCGACCGAATTGCTCGACCTCGAGCGCGAGTTGCTGGAGGCGGCCGACATCGTCTTCACCGGCGGCTATTCGCTCTATGAAGCCAAGAAGAAACGGCATGGCAACGTCCATCCCTTCCCCTCGTCGGTCGACCGCGCCCACTTCGGCAAGGCCCGCGCCGGCATTGCCGATCCCGCCGACCAGGCACCGATCGCCCGTCCGCGGCTCGGTTTCTATGGCGTGATCGACGAGCGGCTCGATCTCGAGCTGCTCGACCGTGTCGCCGAACTGCGCCCCCACTGGCAGCTGGTGATGGTCGGCCCGGTGGTGAAGATCAGCGAGGACGACCTCCCGCGCCGTCCCAACATCCACTACCTTGGCGGCAAGAGCTACGACGAGCTGCCGGACTATCTCGCCAACTGGGACGTGGCGATGATGCCGTTCGCCATCAACGAGGCGACCCGCTTCATCTCGCCGACCAAGACGCCCGAATATCTGGCGGCCGGCAAGCCGGTGGTCTCGACCCCGATCAAGGACGTCAAGCGCCACTACGAGAAGCTCAGCGGCGTGCGCATCGCCGCCACCGCCGAGCAGTTCGTCGAAGCCGGTGACCGCGCGCTCGGCCTCGCCAGCGACGGCGAATGGCTGGCCGAAGTCGACCTCGCCCTTGCCGACATGAGCTGGGACATCACCCAGGCGCGGATGGCGTCGCTGCTGGCCGAAGTCACCGAGCAGGGCCAGAAGATCGAGCGCCCGGCGTTCGGGCAGGGTCAGTACACCCACACCAAGAATAAGAAGTACGATTATCTGATCGTCGGCTGCGGCTTTGCCGGATCGGTCCTCGCCGAACGGCTTGCGACCCAGCATGGCGCCCGGGTGCTGATGATCGACAAGCGCGATCACGTCGCGGGCAACGCCTATGACGAATATGACAAGAACGGCATCCTGTATCACAAGTACGGGCCGCACATCTTCCACGCCAACAGCGACGAGATCGTCAGCTACCTCTCGCAGTTCACCCAGTGGCGCCCGTACGAGCATCGCGTGCTCGCCAACGTGCGTGACATGCAGGTGCCGATCCCGATCAATCGCACCACGCTGAACGAACTGTTCAACGCCGGGCTCAAGACCGACGAGGACGCCGCGGCGTTCCTGGCGGCGCGGGCCGAGCCGGTGGCGGAGATCAAGACTAGCGAGGACGTCGTCATCAACGCCGTCGGACGCGAGCTCTACGAGCTGTTCTTCCGCGGCTACACCCGCAAGCAGTGGGGCCTCGATCCGTCGGAACTCGACAAGCAGGTCACCAGCCGCATCCCGACGCGGACCAACACCGACGACCGCTATTTCACCGATACGCACCAGATCATGCCGCTTCACGGCTACACCAAGATGTTCGAGAAGATGCTCGACCATCCGCTGATCGACAAGCAGCTCGGCACCGACTTCCGTGATGTCCGCAACGACATCGATGCGGCGCACATCATCTACACCGGGCCGATCGACGAATATTTCGACTGGCGCTTCGGCAAGCTGCCCTATCGCTCGCTGCGCTTCGTCCATTCGACCATCGACAAGGAGCAATTCCAGCCGGTGGCGGTGGTCAATTATCCGGACACGGAAACGCCCTATACGCGGATCTCCGAATACAAGCACATGACCGGGCAGGAGCATCCCAAGACCACCATCACTCTCGAATATCCGAGCGCGGAGGGCGATCCCTACTACCCGATTCCGCGGCCGGAGAACCAGCTGCTGTTCAAGAAGTATGAAGCGCTGGCGGATTCGACCGCCGGGGTGACCTTCGTCGGACGGCTGGCGACCTATCGCTATTACAATATGGACCAGATCGTCGGCCAGGCGCTCGCCACCTTCCGGCGCATGGATGAGTCTCGCTCGCGCAGCGGCGCGTCCAGCCGGGAACTTCGCCTGGCGATCTAGGCCAGGAGGATCAAACCATGAGTGACGATCGAGAACGCAGCACTCCGCCCCTCGAATTATGGGGCGGAGTGGAATGCACCGTGGTCCGGATCGGCGACGACTTCCGCGACCAGGTGGTGGAGACCGGGCACGCCGTCCGCCTCGCCGACCTGAACGCGATCGCCGAGCTGGGCATCAAAACGGTCCGCTATCCGATCGTGTGGGAGCGGGTCGCGCCCAATTCCCCCGACAAGCTCGACTTCGCCTGGCATGACGAACGCCTGCGCCGCCTGCGCGACCTTGGGATCAAGGTGATCGGCGGGCTCGTCCATCACGGCTCGGGCCCGCGCTACACCAGCCTTCTCGACCCCCAGTTCGCGGCCAAGCTCGGCGACTATGCCGCCAAGGTCGCCGAGCGCTATCCGTGGATCGACCGCTGGACCCCGGTCAACGAACCGCTCACCACCGCCCGCTTCAGCTGCATGTACGGGCACTGGTACCCGCACCGGAAGAACTTCCGCGACTTGCTGCGGGCGCTGGTCAACGAATGTCACGGCAGCCTGCTCGCCATGCGGGCCATCCGCGCCGTCAATCCCGGCGCGCTGCACATCGTCACCGAGGATCTCGGCAAGACCTTCGCGACCCCGCGGATGGCGTACCAGGCCCGGCACGAAAATCAGCGCCGCTGGCTCAGCCTCGATCTCCTGATCGGGCGGGTCGACGAGCGTCATCCGTTTTGGCCGATGCTGATAGAAGCAGGCGCCGACCCCGCCGTGCTCGCCGAGCTGACCCGGCAGGAGGCCGCGCCCGACCTCATCGGGATCAACCATTATCTCACCAGCGAACGCTATCTCGACGAGCGCAAAAAGCTGTATCCTGACCAGCCGGTCGGCACCAACGGGACCGACCGTTATGTCGATCTCGAAGCCGTCCGGATGCCGCACCTGCGCGGCAAGACTGGACCGCTGCCGCGCCTGCGCGAAGCGTGGGAGCGCTACGGCATCCCGCTCGCCGTCACCGAGGTCCACCACGGCTGCACCCGCGAAGAGCAGGTGCGCTGGCTGTCCGAAGTGTGGAGCGCGGCCGAGCAACTGCGCGCCGAGGGCGGAGATATCCGCGCCGTCACCCTCTGGTCGCTGTTCGGCAACGTCGACTGGCGCTCGCTGCTGACCCGCCGTGAGGGCGTCTACGACGTCGGCGCGTTCGATACGCGCGGCGGCAAATTGCGCCCGACCATGGTGGCGCGTGCGGCCAAGTCGCTGGCGGCCGGCACTCCCCTCGTTCATCCCGCGCTCGAAGGGCGGCCCTGGTGGCGGCGCAGCGAACGCTTCTACAGCGGCGGCAAGCCCAGCATGAACCATCACCTCGGCAAGCAGCAACTGCTGATCACGGGCGCGACCGGTACCCTCGGCCAGGCCTTTGCGCGCCTGTCGCATCACCGCGGCCTGCGCCACGTGCTGACCGACCGCGCGGCGCTCGACATCACCGAGCCGCAGGTGATCGAACAGGCGCTCGACCGGCTTCAGCCGTGGGCCGTCATCAACACCGCGGGCTTCGTCCGCGTGCCCGAAGCCGAGCACCAGCCCGAAGATTGCTTCCGGATCAACACCACGGGCCCCGAACTGCTTGCCGCGGCCTGCCGCCGGCGGGGCATCCCGTTCGTCACTTTCTCGTCCGACCTGGTGTTCGACGGCAAGCTTGGCCGGCCCTATCTCGAACCCGATCCGACCAGCCCGACCTGCGTCTACGGGGAAAGCAAGGCACAGGCCGAAGACCGCGTGCTGGCGATCGATCCCGACGCGCTGATCATCCGCACCAGCGCCTTTTTCGGGCCGTGGGACCCGCATAATTTCCTGCACCACACCGTCGCGACACTCAGCCGCGGCGAGGAAGTATATGCGAGCGACAATGCGATCGTCTCGCCCACCTATGTCCCGGACCTGGTCCATGCGACGCTCGATTTGCTGCTCGATGGCGAGCGCGGGATCTGGCACCTCGCAAATGCCGGCAGCATCAGCTGGCATGAACTCGCTCGCGAAATCGCCGGGCGGACCGGGCTCTGCCCCAAGAAGATCAGGGACAGCGGCGGGGACCGGGCCGACACCACGCTCGGCACCAGCCGCGGCCAGCTGCTGCGCCCGCTGACCGCCGCGCTCGATGATTACGTCCGGGTGGCGACGACGCTCCCGCGCTGATCTCCCCGCCAGCTACCGGTCCGGTGCAATCGCACCGTTGAACCATCGCGCCCGCTCGTGCTTTGTCGGGTCTGAAAGGAACGCGCCCCCTTGCAGCCGCAGCCGCAGCCAAGCCACTGGCCCCAGCGCCTCTACCTCGTCCGCCACGGGCAGAGCCAGGGCAACGTCGCCCGCGACCTGTCGGAGGCGCAGGGCCTTGCGACCATCGGGATCGACACCCGCGACGTCGATGTGCCCCTGTCGCCGCTGGGCCATGACCAGGCCAATGCCGCCGGGCGGTGGTTCGCCGCACTGCCCGACCACGAAAAGCCCGAAGTCATCCTGTCGTCACCCTATCTGCGCGCGCGCCAGACCGCGCAGGCGATCTGCGAAGCGGGCGGACTCGCCGGCGGCCGGGCAAGGACCATCGTCGACGAGCGCCTGCGCGAACGGGAATTCGGAGTGTTCGACGGCCTCACCGCACTCGGTATCCGCCAACGCTACCCGGAAGAGGCCGCGCACCGCGCCCGCCTCGGCAAATTCTACCACCGCCCGCCCGGCGGGGAGAGCTGGGCCGACGTCATCCTTCGCCTCCGCTCGGCGATGAACTCGATCAACCTCCATTACAGCGGCCGCCGCGTACTGATCGTCTGCCACCAGGTCGTCGTGCTGTGCATGCGCTATGTGCTCGAGGAGCTCGACGAGGAGCAGATCCTCGCCATCGACAAGTCGGCGGACATCCTCAACTGCGGCATCTGCGCCTTCGACTTCGCGGTTCAGGAACTCGACTGCGCACCCCGGCTGGCGCTGTGGAATCATTCCGCGCCGCTCGAGGAACAGGGCGCTCCGGTCACCGCCGCACCCGATCAGATGGCTGGCAGCCGGTGAACGAGCCGCTCGCGCTCGATCCCGACACACTCAGGAAGCATCCGCTTCCCCCGATCGGCAGCGGCGACAAGGATGATCGCGGCTCGATCCTCATCATCGCCGGCAGCCGCGAGGTGGCCGGCGCCGCCTTGCTGACAGCAACGGCGGCGATGCGCGCAGGCGCTGGCCGCCTGCAGATCGTCACGGTCGAAAGCGCCGCGACCGCCCTTTCCGTCTCGATGCCCGAAGCGATGGTGACCGGCCTTGCCGAAGGTCGCGATGGCGGCTTTGCCCCTTCGACCGTCAAACCGCTCGCGGCGCTTGCGGCCAAGGCGGAGGTCGTGGTCGCCGGCCCGGGCCTGCGCGGCAACAGCTCGACCGCCGACCTCGCCGCCGCACTGGCACGGGATTGCAGCAAGCTGGTCCTCGACGCCGCCTTGCTCCACGCCCTCCCGGCGCGCCGCAGCGACGTCGCCCGCAAGAAGACCCCCGCCATCCTGCTGCCCCACGCCGGGGAGATGGCGAGCCTGCTCGGCTGCAGCGAAGAGGAGGTCGAGGCGGACCCCGTCGGCGCCGGTCGCCGCTGCGCCGATCGTTATGACAGCATGACCCTGGTCAAGGGCGTGCAGAGCCACGTCGTCACGCCCGATGGGCAGGTCTTCCGCTATCGCGGCGGCGGCCCGGGGCTCGGCGTTTCAGGCTCCGGCGACACGCTTGCGGGGATCGTCGGCGGCCTCCTCGCCCGCGGCGCCGACCCGCTCAGCGCGCTGCTATGGGGCGTATGGTGCCATGGCGAAGCCGGCCGCCGCCTTGGCGACAAAATCGGAACGCTGGGTTATCTGGCGCGCGAGATTCCGGACGAGGTGCCGGGGGTATTGCGCGACAACGGCGGCCTTAGCTGACCCCGTAATCGTCCAGCTCGTCACCGACCACCCGCACCACGTGCAGCACGTTGGTCGATCCCGCGGTCCCGAACGGCACGCCGGCAAGGATGATCACCCGTTCGCCGCCGGTCGCCAGCTTGTGGCGCAGCACCATGCGCTTGGCCTTGCCGACCATCTCCTCGAACGAGGCGACGTCGCGGGTGTGGACGGCGTGGACACCCCAGACGAGGCCCATGCGGCGGGCCACGGTGCGGCTGGCAGTCATCACCAGCAGCGGCACGGGTCCGCGCTCACGCGCGATGCGGCTGGCGGTGGACCCGGTCGAGGTATAACAGACCATCGCCGCCACCTTGACCGTGTTGGCGATGTTGCCGGCGCTTTCGGAAAGCGCGTCGGCGGTGGTCGGCTCGGCCGGCGTCGCGGTGAAATGCACCCGTTCGGCATACATGGGGTCGGCTTCGACCGAGCGGCCGATCCGGTCCATCATGTGCACCGCTTCCACCGGGAAATCGCCCGCCGCGCTTTCGGCCGACAACATGACCGCATCGGCGCCATCATAGATCGCATTGGCGACATCGCTCACCTCGGCCCGGGTCGGGGTCGGCGAGGTGATCATGCTTTCCAGCATCTGGGTCGCGACCACCACCGGCTTGCCGAGCTCGCGGGCGCGGGCGACGATCAACTTCTGCAGCGGCGGCACGGCCTCGGCCGGAAGTTCGACGCCAAGATCGCCGCGGGCGACCATCACCGCGTCGGCATGTTCGAGGATGCCTTCCAGCCGTTCAATCGCCGCCGGCTTCTCGATCTTGACCATCAGCGCGGCCTTGTCGCCGATCAGCGCGCGCGCTTCCTGCACGTCCTCGGCCCGCTGGACGAAGCTCAAGGCGATGTAATCGGCGCCCTGCTTGAGCGCGAACTGGAGGTCGTCGCGGTCCTTTTCGGTCAGCGCGGGGATCGGGATCAGCACGTCGGGGACGTTGACGCCCTTGTTGTTGCTGACCTTGCCGCCGACCTCGACGATGGTCTCGAGCCGCGTTGGGGCGACCGCCGCCACGCGCAGCCGGATCTTGCCGTCGTCGATCAGCAGCTGGTCGCCTTCGCGCACGGCTTCGAACAATTCGGGGTGCGGCAATTCGACCCGCTCGGCCGACCCCGGCGTGTCGTCGGCGTCGAGTATGAAGCGCGCACCTGTTTCCAGCTCCGCCGCCCCCTGCGCGAACTTGCCGACGCGCAGCTTGGGCCCCTGAAGGTCGAACAGGATGCAGCTCGGGCGCTTGTGCTCGGCCTCGAGGCTGCGGATGATCTGGACCAGTTCGGCCTTGGCGGCCTGGTCGCCATGGCTCATGTTGATGCGGAAGGCATCGGCGCCGCAGCTCATCAGCTTGGCGATCATCTCGCGGCTGTCAGAGGACGGCCCGAGGGTCGCGAGGATCCTGACCTTCCGTTCGCGCGGTCCGACCGACATCTTTACCCAAACTCCCGCTGCTGGCTGCTGTTGCCGCAGTGCCATAGCGCTCGGCGCAGCTTGTTCAACCGCTTGGCGGGTCCTCACGGCTCGCTTAAGGGCCCCGGCGCATACCTATTCACCGGGAGGGAAGAATCATGTCCGACGGCAACGTCGCTGCCGATCAGCTGCGCCTGTTCATCGAGCGCATCGAGCGGCTCGAGGAAGAAAAGAAGGGCGTCGCCGACGACATCAAGGACGTCTACGCCGAGGCCAAGGCCAATGGCTACGACACCAAGACGATGCGCCAGGTGGTCCGCCTGCGGAAGATGGAGAAGCACGCCCGCGACGAGGCGGACGCCCTTCTCGAAACCTATCGCAACGCGCTCGGTTTGCACTAATGATCAGGGCTGCATCATCAGGGGGAAGCAGCCATGATCATCACCACCACCTCGACGCTCGAAGGCCGCCCGGTCCGCGACTACCTCGGGCTCGTCGGGGGCGAGGTGATCGTCGGCGCCAACGTCGTCAAGGACGTGCTTGCCTCGATCAGCGACTTCTTCGGCGGGCGCTCGGGGGCCTACGAAAGCTCGATCCAGGAAGCGCGGGCGCAGGCGATGCAGGAGATGGAGGTCTCTGCCCGCCGCCTCGGCGCCGATGCCATCCTGGCCGTCGATTTCGACTATGAGGTGATCGGCAAGCAGGGCTCGATGCTGATGGTGTGCGTGTGCGGCACAGCGGTAAAGCTCAGCTGACTATGGTGGAGCACAGCTCCCCTGCGGTCCTCGCCGAGCGGCTGCTCGGCCGCTCCGACATCGACATCGGCGAAGAGGAACGGCGGGTCCTCGCAGCAATTGCGGCGGGCACCGCCAGCAGCCGCGACGTCAACGACGAGGCGACTGCCCAGGCGAGCTTTGGCGACCACCTGTCTGACCGGGTCGCCGCGGTTGGCGGCAGCTGGGCCTTCATCATCGCCTTTGCCGTAGTGTTGTTCGGCTGGATGCTGCTCAACAGCGAGGTCCTCAGCCGGATCGGCCTCGCCTTCGACCCCTACCCCTACATCTTCCTCAACCTCATGCTGTCGACGCTGGCGGCGATCCAGGCGCCGATCATCATGATGAGCCAGAACCGGCAGGCGTCGAAGGACCGGCTGGCGGCGCAGCTCGATTACGAGACCAACCTGCGCGCCGAACTCGAACTGCTTCGCCTCCACCACAAGGTCGACGAGCTGCTCGCCGCGCGCGCCGCGGGGGAGCTAGAAAGCCTCCACGAGAAGATCGACCGGCTGCTGGCGGACCGGGCGGGCGATTGAGCCCAAGCCCCAAGCTGGCTAGAGGCGCGGGCGAACCATTCAAGCGGGACACCCATGGCCGGCCATTCCAAATTCAAGAACATCATGCATCGCAAGGGCGCGCAGGACAAAAAGCGCTCCGGCATGTTTTCCAAGCTCAGCCGCGAAATCACCGTCGCGGCCAAGATGGGCCTGCCCGATCCCGACATGAACCCGCGCCTTCGTGCCGCGGTGAACGCCGCCAAGGCGCAGTCGATGCCGAAGGACAACATCCAGCGCGCGATCGACAAGGCGAGCAAGGGCGACGCGGAGAATTACGAGGAAGTCCGCTACGAGGGCTATGGCCCCAACGGCGTTGCGATCATCGTCGAAGCGCTGACCGACAACCGCAACCGCACTGCGACGAACGTCCGCACCGCTTTCTCCAAGAACGGCGGCAATCTCGGCGCGAGCGGCAGCGTCGCCCACGGCTTCGAGCGGCTCGGCCTGATCGAATATCCGGCCAGCGCCGGTGACGAGGACAAGGTGATGGAAGCCGCGATCGAGGCCGGCGCCGACGACGTCCAGAGCGACGAGGACGGCCATCAGATCTGGACCCAGACCGATGGCATGCACGACGTCGCCAAGGCGCTCGAGGCCGCGCTCGGCGAAGCGTCGGCGGTCAAGATGGCGTGGAAGCCAACCCTCACCACCGAGGTGTCGGGCGATGCGGTCGCCAGCCTGATGAAGCTCGTCGACGCGCTCGAGGACGATGACGACGTCCAGACCGTCTGGGGCAATTACGACATCTCTGACGACGAGCTGGCCAAGCTCGCCTGACATGCTGTGGCTGGCGATCAAGGCGGCGATCTCCGGTGTCCTGATCGCCGCCATCTCGCTCGTCGCCAAACGCTATCCGGGGTTCGGGGCGCTGATCGCGTCGCTGCCGCTGGTCTCGGTACTCGGAATGCTGTGGCTGTGGAGCGAGCGGCCCGACCCCGCCAACATGGCCGCGCACGCCGAAGCGACCTTCTGGTTCGTGCTTCCCTCGCTGCCGATGTTTCTGCTGATCCCGGCGCTGCTCAGGAACGGGGTCGGCTTCCACCTGTCGCTGGCGCTCGGCTGCCTGCTTACCGTGGTGCTCTATCTGCTGATGACCTGGGCGGGACCGCGCTTCGGGCTCCGGCTGTGATCATCCTCGGCCTCGACCCTTCGCTTTCCTCGTGCGGATGGGGGGTGATCCGGGCTGACGGCAACCGCCTGGTCCACCTCGCCAATGGCCAGATCAAGACCAGGCCCAGCCTCGCCCTTGCCGCAAGGCTCGCGGAACTGGCACGGACACTCGACGCCCTCATTGCCGAGCATGCCCCGCAGGCCGCCGCCGCCGAGGAGGTGTTCGTCAACAAGAACCCCGCCTCCACCCTCAAGCTTGCGCAGGCGCGCGGCGTCGCCCTGATGTGCGCCGCGCGCGCGGACCTCGACGTCGGCGAGTATGCGCCGAGCCTGGTCAAGAAGGCGGTGGTCGGGACCGGCGGCGCGTCCAAGGACCAGGTGCACGCCATGGTCGCGATGCTCCTTCCCGGTGCGAAGATCGCCGGCGAGGATGCGTCCGATGCGCTGGCGGTCGCGATCACCCACGCCCATCACCTTGCCAGCGCGCGGCGCGGAATATCTTGATTGGTCATTGCGAGGAGCGCAGCGACACGGCAATCCAGCGCCCATGGATTGCTTCGCCCCGCTCGCAATGACGAATAGCGGCACATGATCGCCCGCCTTGCCGGCACCCTTGCCGAACTTTCCGCCGACAGCGCCGTCATCGACGTGCGCGGGGTCGGCTATCTCGTTCTGGCGAGCGGCCGCACCCTGTCCGCCCTCCCGCCGGTCGGCGGCGACGTCATCCTGCTGACCGAGCTTCAGGTCCGCGAGGATTCGATGACCCTGTTCGCCTTCGGTGCGGCGGCCGAACGCGAGGCCTTTCGCCAGCTGACCGGTGTGCAGGGTGTTGGCGGACGGCTTGCGCTTGCCATCCTCACCATCCTCTCGCCCGACGAACTGGCCCGCGCCGTTTCGGCCGGTGACAAGGCGATGATCGCGCGGGCAAGCGGCGTCGGCCCCAAGCTTGCCCAGCGCATCGCGCTCGAACTCCAGGGCAAGCTCGGCCTCGCCCCGGCGCTCGGACCCGGAACCTCGGTCGCCGCCAGCCCGGCCACCAACGATGCCCTGTCCGCCCTTGCCAACCTCGGGTTCAAGCTGGCCGAAGCGTCCCACGCCGTCGCCGCCGCCGCCGAGGAGCTGGGCCCCGACGCCACCCTCGATGCGCTGGTCCGCCTGGCGCTTCGAAAGGCGGCCAAGTGACCACGCATCGCGCGTCCTGCCGCTGCGGCCAGCTTTCCGCCGTCGCGTCGGGCGATCCGGTGCGGGTGTCGGTCTGCCATTGCCGCAATTGCCAGAAGCGGACGGGAAGCGCCTTTGCGGTGCAGGCCCGCTGGCCGGGGAACCGCGTCGCGCTCAGCGGAACGTCCAGATCCTTCGAGAAGGTCGGTGGCAGCGGCAATTCGGCGATATTCCACTTCTGCCCGGAGTGCGGCTCGGACGTCTACTTCGTGAACGGCGGCCCTTCCGTGCATCCGGCCGTCGCCGACAGCATCGCGATCCCGCTCGGCGCATTCGACGATCCGACCTTCGCCACCCCGCAATTTTCGGTGTGGGAAAGCCGCAAGCACGAATGGCTTGAGATTTGCGGCCCCGGGATTCATCACGACTGATGGCTACCGATCCCGACCGCATCACCACGCCCGAGCGCACGGCCGAGGACGTCGATGCCGCGCTTCGCCCCAAGCGGCTGGACGAATTCGTCGGCCAGCAAGCGGCGCGCGAGAACCTTCGCGTGTTCATCGCCGCGGCCAAGGCGCGGGGCGAGGCGCTCGACCACGTGCTGTTCTTCGGACCGCCGGGGCTCGGCAAGACCACGCTGGCGCAGATCGTCGCGCGGGAAATGGGCGTCGGCTTCCGCGCCACCTCTGGTCCGGTGATCGCCAAGTCGGGCGACCTCGCCGCGCTCTTGACCAACCTCGAGGATGGCGACGTCCTCTTCATCGACGAGATCCACCGCCTCAATCCCGCGGTCGAGGAAGTGCTCTATCCCGCGATGGAGGATCGCGCGCTCGATCTGGTGATCGGCGAGGGCCCGTCGGCTCGCTCGGTGCGGATCGACCTGCCGCGGTTCACCCTCGTCGGCGCGACCACCCGGCAGGGGCTGCTGACCACGCCCTTGCGTGATCGCTTCGGGATTCCCGTCCGCCTCAACTTCTACACCGTGCCCGAACTGGAACTGGTCGTCCGCCGCGCCGCCAGCCTGCTCGGCGCCCCGGTCAGCGTGGATGGCGCGCACGAGATCGCCCGCCGCAGCCGCGGCACGCCGCGTATCGCCGGCCGCCTGCTGCGCCGGGTCCGCGACTTCGCCCATGCCGCGGGCGCCGACACGATCGACGCAGGCACCGCCGACCGCGCGCTCAGCCGGCTCGAGATCGACAGCCTCGGGCTCGATGCGATGGACCGCCGCTACCTCCTGATGATTGCCGACCTTTATGGCGGCGGCCCGGTCGGGGTGGAGACGCTGGCCGCCGGCCTGAGCGAGCCGCGCGACACGATCGAGGACGTGATCGAGCCCTATCTTATTCAGCTCGGCCTCATTGCCCGCACCGCACGCGGGCGCTGCCTCAACGGCAAGGCTTGGACCCATCTCGGCCTGCCGCCGCCCGCCGGCTCGTCAGGCGGCCTGTTCGATTAGGGAGACATCGTTTGTCGCTTTTGCTTGCTCTCGCCGCCCAGGCCGCCGCCGCTCAGGCCCCAGTCGCGACATCGCCCGACTACAGCAAGGACGCCAGCTGGCTGTGCCTGCCGGGCCGGCAGGACAGCTGCGCGACCCCGCTTCCGACGACCGCGCTGACCAGGAACGGATATGGCTCGACCGGGCTGGTCAGGCCGGCCACGACGACCAAGGTCGACTGCTTCTACGTCTATCCGACGGTCAGCCGGGACAGCGGCTTCAACAGCGACCTCACCGTCTCGGAAGAGACTGGCGCGGCGATGGCGCAGCTGGCGCGGTTCGGGACGGTGTGCCGCACCTTTGCGCCCATCTATCGGCAGATGACCTCCGCCGCGATCGGGGCCGCCGCGCTTGGCCGTGATCCCAAGCCCTGGTTCGAGCTTGCCTACGGCGACGTCAGCCGCGCCTTTGCCGAATTCCTGGCCAAGCGATCGCAGGGCCGCCCCTATGTCCTGATCGGCCACAGCCAGGGCAGCTGGCTGCTGCAGGCCCTGATCGCGCGCGAGATCGAGGGCAAGCCGGCGGCGGCGCGGATGGCGCTGGCGATCATCCCGGGCTTCAACGTGCTGGTGCCCGAAGGCAAGCTGACCGGCGGCACCTTCAAGTCGACCCAGCTGTGCACCAGGGCGGGCCAGCGCGGCTGCGTCGTCAGCTACGTTTCCTATCGCACCAACAACCCGCCGCCGCCCGGCGCCCTGTTCGGCTATGCGGCGGCCAAGGGCGTGACGGTTGCCTGCACCAATCCCGCCGCGCTCGGCACCCGCGGCTGGGCCGGCCTCGACAGCTACTGGACCGCGCGCAGCAACTTGCCCGTGCCCGGAGGCCCGATCCAGTGGTCGACCGAAGGCGCCCCGCCGACGCCCTTCCTGCGCACCGAAGGCCTCGTCAGCGGCCGCTGCGTCAACGAGGGCCCGCGCGGCTATCTGGAACTGCGCACCAACGTCACCCCTGGCGCCAAGTGGACCAGTCGGATCGGCGGCGAAGTCGGGCTTGGCGGCATGTTCATCCCCGGCTGGGGCATGCACCTCGCCGACATGCAGGCGCCGCAGGGCGACCTCATCCGGCTGGTCGAAGCGGTCGCCCGCTAGTTCTCGATCCAGAACAGCTCCTCGACCCGCCGCTCCAGCGCGACCGCGAGCTTGAGCGCGAGCAAGGTCGAGGGGACGAACACGCCATTCTCGACCGTATTCACCGTCTTGCGGCTCACCCCGCACCGCTCGGCGAGCTCGGCCTGCGTCAGGCCAAGCTCGCCGCGGCGCTCCTTCAGCCGGTTGGTGAGCTGCTCGCTCATGCCTCCAGCCCACGCTGCGCGCGCTTCTCGAGCATGACGAAGTGGAGAAGGCCGATGCCGAGGCTGAGGCTGATAACCAGGTGCAGCGCCTGGCGGACGGAAAGGTCGGCGACCGGCACCAGGGTGTAGACGAGCGCACTAAGTCCAACCGCCGCGATGAATCCGCTGCGCAGCGCGAGGAGCCGGTTCATCTGCGTCGCCTCGTCGTCGATCATCTCCCGCACCGCCTGCGGCGCAAACCAGAAGCCGCGGGTCACCAGCATCAGCATCAGCACCAGGGTCAGCACCGCCCAGGCACCGATCTTGACATGATCGACCGTGCGGCTGCCGCCCGCCGCGGAAAAATAGACCGCCTGCTGGGACAGGTAGATAACGAGGATCATCGGCAGCATCCGCAAGCGGCGCTGCTCATAATATTCGGCCTGCTCGCCCGGCGTCCGCTTGGTCCCGCGATCGCGCAGCTTGAAGATGAGGACGATCAACACCCCGAACACGAGCCCGGCCACAAGCCCCCACGCATAATCGTTCACTGCACTCTCCCTGTAACCTGTAGGTGACATGTAACCTTGGGGTTACTCACGTGTCAAGCCGCTCCAGGCACGGCTGGCCGAAACGGGTTGCCCCTGCGAGTCGGCAGCCGCTAAGGGCCAATGTAATGACGTCACCTCTGGACCAGCCCTACCGCGGCGGCTTCGTCGGGCCGGAGCATCGCTTCGCGCTGACCGTCTATTTCGAGGACACCGACACCGCGGGAATCGTCTACTACGCCAACTACCTCAAGTTCATGGAGCGCGCCCGCTCAGACATGCTGCGCGCGGCCGAAGTCGACCAGCGCGGCGCGCTCGAGGCCGGCACCGGCGTCTATGCGGTGGCGGAAGCGCACGTCCGCTACCTTCGCCCCGCCAAGCTTGGCGACGACCTCGTGATCGTCTCCACCCTCGATGAAGTGCGTGCCGCCTCGGTGCGGATTCACCAGCGGGTCATGCGCGGCGATGAACTGTGCGCGCAAGGACGGATCACCGCCGCCTTCCTCACCCCCGACGGGCGGCCGACCCGCCAGCCGCGGGAATGGGTTGCGCGGTTCGAAGACATACGCAGCAAGACAAAGGAACAAGCATGACGGCCCCTGCCGCCGCCCCCGCAGCCGCTGGTGCCGCCGACCTGATGAGCCCGCTCGCCCTCTTCCTCCACGCCGACGTGGTGGTGAAGGTGGTGATGATCGGCCTGCTATTTGCCTCAATCTGGACCTGGGGGATCATCATCACCCATGCCCAGCGCCTGAAGCGGATCAACCGCGACAGCCAGGCGTGGGAAGGCGACTTCTGGGCCGCCAAGGACATCGACACCTTTCACGACGCGCGCGGCAAGGACGACCTGCCTTCGGCCCGGATCGTCACCGCCGGCCTCAAGGAATGGCGTCAGTCGATCGCGCTTCCCTCCGGCGACCGAAGCGGCGCCCGCGAGCGGCTGACCACGGTGATGAGCGCCGAGGTGGAGCAGGAACTCGACCGCCTGTCCGACCGGCTCAACATCCTCGCGACCGTCGCCAGCTCCGCGCCCTTCATCGGCCTGTTCGGCACCGTGTGGGGCATCATGCGCAGCTTCACCGCGATCGCGGGCGCCAACAACACTTCGCTAGCGGTCGTCGCGCCGGGCATTGCCGAGGCGCTGTTCGCGACCGCGATCGGCCTGTTCGCCGCCATCCCGGCGCTGATCGCCTACAACCGCCTGACCCACGGTCTCGACCGCTTGGAAGCGCGTCTGAACCGCTTCGCCGACCGCTTCCACGCGACGCTGAGCCGCGAACTGGAACGGGGCGACTGATGGGCGGCTCGGTCGGCAACAGGAGGCGCGGCGGCCGCCGGGCCCCGATGGCCGAAATCAACGTCACCCCGCTGGTCGACGTCATGCTGGTGCTGCTGATCATCTTCATGGTGACGGCGCCGCTGCTGGTCGCAGGAGTCCCCGTCGACCTCCCCGAAAGCCGCGCCGCCCCGCTCGATACGCAGGTGCAGCCGGTGCAGGTAAGCATGGACGGTCAGGGCCGCATCTTCATCGACGAGACCGAGGTCGCCGCGACCGCGCTTCCGCAGCGCCTTGCCGCCATCGCCGCCGAACCGGCCCCGCCCGAGGGCCGCCGCATCTTCCTCCGCGCCGACCGCGGGCTCGACTATGGCAAGGTTATGGCGGTGATGGGCGAACTCAATCGCGCCGGGTTGAACCGCGTCGCGCTCGTCAGCACCGCGGGAGACGGCGGTTGAGGATCGACCGGGGCGAAGCGCAGGGGACGGGGCTTGCCCTGCTGCTGCACGTCGCCCTGGTCGTGGCGCTCGCCTCCAGCCTCGCCCACGTGCCGAGCACGCCCGAGCCGCCCGCGGTCGAGGTCGAATTCGTCGACAGCGACGAGGTTGCGCTGACTGCCGCTGCGCCGACCCCGGCAACCCCGCCCCCTGCCGCGCAAGCGCCGGCGCCCTCGCCCGAGCCGACCCCGCAGCCGGCACCCCCCCAGCCGTTGCCAGCCCCTGCGCCGCTCCCGGCACCCGCACCGCCGCAGCCAATGGCGCGGCCCGCCCCGGCCCCGCTGCCCCGGCCGGCCCCGCCCCGGCCGTCCCCGCCGCAGGCCCGGCCGACCCCGGCGCCCGCGCGTCCCGCTCCCGCCCGTCCCGCGCCGCCGCGCCAGTCGCGCATCGGCGATGATTTCCTGAAGGGCATCCCCAGCAACCGCGATCTTGCCCCGCGCGAGGCAGCGGAGGGCGCGGCGACCTTCAACGCGGCCGCCAAGGCGAGCGTCGACAGCGCGATCAAGCGGCAGATCCAGCCCTGCGCCAACCGCCAGCCGACGCTCGGCCCTGGCGCCGACCGGATCCGCGTCACGGTCAACCTTCGCCTCGACCGCTCCGGCCGCCTGTCGCGCCCGCCCGCGCTCGTCCGCACCTCGGGCGTCGACGACGACAATGCCAAATTCGAAGACCTCGCCTACGACCAGGCAGTGGCGGTCTTCCGCGCCTGTTCCCCTTTGCGCCTGCCGGAAGAGCTGTACAGCACTCCGACAGGTGGCTGGGGCAACATCAACCTGACCTATGCCGCGAAATGAGGACTGACATGCGCCTATCCCGTCATTGCGAGCGGAGCGAAGCAATCCATGGCCGCGCCGGATGGATTGCCTCGTCGCTTGCGCTCATCGCAATGACGTTTGGCGGTGCAAGTCCCGCGCTCGCCCAGAGCGAACCGCCGCCCGTCGATGTCGAAGTGACTAGCGGCGGCGTCAACAGCGCCATCACCATCGCCGTTCCGGCCATGCCGGTCGACGGCGCCGACCTTGCCCTCGGCCGCAATATCGCGGGCGTGATCGCCTCGGGCCTCCGCTCGAGCGGGCGCTTTTCGCCGCTCGGGCCGGCCGGCCTGCCCAACTACAGCATCGCGCAGGCCGACGCGCCCGCCTTCGGCGAATGGCGCGGGCTCGGCGCCAACCAGCTGGTCACCGGCTTCGTCCGCGCGACCGGCCCCGGCCAGATCACCGTTGGCTGCTATCTTTACGATGTCGGCGCCGGCCGCGAGCTGGTCCGCCAAGGCTATCAGGTCACCGCCGACAACTGGCGCCGCGCGGCGAACAAGTGCGCCGACGCCATCTATTCGCGCCTCACCGGGGAAGGCGGCTTCCTCGATACCCGCGTCGTCTTCGTCGCCGAGACCGGTCCCAAGACCAACCGGCAGAAGCGCATCGCCATCATGGATTCGGACGGTTCGAACCTCCGCTACCTGACCGAGGGCGAGGCGACGGTGGTCACCCCGCGCTTCTCGCCCGACGGAAGCAGGCTCGCCTATGTCAGCTACCAGGGCCGCCGCGCGCGGGTCTGGGTGCTCGACATCGCCTCGGGGCAGAAGCGCCTGCTGGTCCCCGGCCTTGCCCTGACCAGCGCGCCGCGCTTCTCGCCCGACGGCAACCGCATCGCCTATGCCTTGTCGGCCAACGGCAACACCGACATCTGGATCGCCAATGCCGACGGCTCGGGCGCACCGCGGCAGCTGACCAGCGCGCCCGGCATCGACACCGCGCCAAGCTTTTCGCCCGACGGCCGCCGGATCGTTTTCGAAAGCGACCGCGGCGGCTCGCAGCAGCTGTACGTGATGGATGCGGACGGATCGAACCAGCGCCGGATCAGTTTCGGCGGTCCGGCCGGCTCCCCCGCCTGGAGCCCGCGCGGGGACAAGATCGCCTTCGTTCGCGTCGGCGCCTTTCGCATCGGCGTGATGAATGCCGGCGGCGGCAGCGAACAGACGCTGACCGACGGCTGGCAGGACGAAAGCCCGAGCTGGGCGCCCAATGGCCAGTTCGTCATGTTCAATCGTTTCACCCGCGACGGGCGGTCCAGCCTGTTCGCGGTCCCGGTCGGTGGGGGCACTGCCCGCCGCCTTCCGACCCCGCAGGACGGCTCCGACCCGAGCTGGTCCCCGCTGCAGCGCTGACAAGGAGATACACGACATGCGCGCACCACTGACCCTCGCCACCCTGGCGCTCAGCCTGTCCCTCGCCGCCTGCGGCAAGCGTCAGGCCCCCGTCGTCGCCCCGCCGCCCACCACCGGTGAGACCGGCACGGGGACGACCACCAACAACGATGACGTCGGCCTCGTCGAGCTGCCCGGCAGCCAGGCCGCGATGGTCGCCGCGGCGGGTTCGGACACCATCTATTTCGGGACCGACAAGTCGGACATTTCGGCCGATGCGCAAGCGACGCTCCGGGCGCAGGCCAAGTGGCTGGTCGCCAATCCGAACGTGCGCGCCTCGGTCGAGGGACATGCCGACGAACGCGGCACCCGCGAATATAACCAGGCCCTGGGAGAGCGGCGCGCGCAGGCCGCCAAGCTTTTCCTGATGGCGCAGGGCGTGCCGGAAACCCGGCTGCTGACCATTAGCTGGGGCAAGGAACGTCCGGTTGCCACCGGCTCGGACGAAAGCGCCTGGGCACAGAACCGCCGCGCCGTGACGGTCGTGGTTCGCTGATCTCGCGTCGCCCCGGCGAAGGCCGGGGCCTCCTTGTGCGATTCGCTGATCAAATCGGATCCCGGCCTGCGCCGGGACGACGGTGTCAGTTTACGCCGCCGCGCGCACCTGGCCGCGGCCGGTCAGCGCCAGCCACGCCCGCGCCGCCTTCTGTGCTTCGGCGATCTCGCGGGCGGTCATCTCGACGCTGATCTCCGCCCGGCATGCCTGGCCGCGGGTGCAGCCGTTCAGCGCGGCGAGGTTGAACCATTTGTGCGCCTCGATCAGGTCGACCTCGGTGCCCCCGCGCCCGGTCGAATAGGTCACGCCCAGTTCGAACAGCGCGTTGACGTCGCCGCCTTCCGCATCGCGAAGCCGGCTCATGATCAGAAACTCTGCGCCCTTTTGACCGATTGCCATCACTTGAAACTCCCCTGTCTGTGGAAGCCAAGCTCGGCCCGATCGGGTCACCGAATGGTTAACAGAATAATTACCCGCCGGACTGTTGCACCGAAGTGACAGCGATATTGTCGATCAGGCGCACGCTCCCGATGCTGGCAGCGGCAAGCATCCGCGTTGTTTCGCTCGCGTTATCAACCGGTGCGAGAGTGCCGCCATCGACCAAGGCGAGATAATCCACTTTGGAGAAACCGCCCGCGACCAGCGCCTCACGGGCGTCCCGCAGCGCCAGCTCAGCCGGCTCGCCAGCCCCGATCCGGCGCGCGGCGTTAAGCATAGCCGCCGGCAAGGCCGCCGCCTGCCGCCGTTCCCCGGCCCCCAGCAGCGCGTTGCGTGACGACATGGCGAGGCCATCCGCTTCCCGCACCGTTGGATAGCCGAGGATCGCGACGCCAAGCCCGAGGTCCGCTTCCATCCGCCGGATCACCGCCAGCTGCTGCCAGTCCTTTTCCCCGAAGATCGCGATGTCCGGCCGCATCGCCAGAAGCAGCTTCGCCACCACCGTCGCCACGCCGTCGAAATGGCCCGGCCGATGCTCGCCCTCCCACCGCTCCGACACGCCGCGCACCGAGACGTTGGTGGCGAAGCCCTGCGGATAAAGCTGGTCCGGCGACGGCAGCCACACGAGGTCGCACCCGGCCTCCTCCAGCTTGGCGAGGTCGGTTTCCTCCTGCCGCGGATAGCGGGCGAGGTCGCCGGCGTCGTTGAATTGCAGCGGATTGACGAAGATGGTCGCGGCGACCCGCCCGGCCCGCTTGCCCGCCTCGGCGACCAACGCCAGGTGTCCGTCGTGCAGCGCCCCCATCGTCGGCACCAGGGCAAGCGTGTCGCCGGCGCCACGCAGCGCCCCCAAGGCGGGCTTGAGGCCGCCAAGCTCACGGATGATTTGCACCGCCGATTCCCCCGGTTTACTTGGGTCCAATAGTGATGCGCCTTGGCGCTACGCGGGGAAGAAACCAAGTGACGAGCCCACATTTCATCGTCTTCGCCAATGAAAAGGGCGGTACCGGCAAATCGACCACGGCGGTTCACACCGCCGTCGCGCTGGCGGCCGCAGGGCACCGGGTCGCCGCGCTCGACCTCGATCATCGCCAGCGCACCACCACCCGCTATCTCGAAAATCGCGCCGCGACCGTACGCCGGCTCGGCACCGATCTTCCGCAGCCGGTATTCCAGGTGCTCGACGACCAGACCGAGGAAGCGCTCGACGCCGCCATCGCAGGTCTTGCCGGTGATGCAGACATCCTCGTCATCGACACCCCCGGCCGCGACGACGCGGTGGCGCGCGCCGCCATCCTCAAGGCCGACACTTTGGTCACCCCGATGAACGACAGCTTCGTCGACCTCGACCTCATCGGGCAGGTCAATCCCGACACGTTCAAGGTGACCAAGCCCAGTTTCTATGCCGAGCTGATCTGGAACAGCCGCACCGCGCGGGCCAAGACCGCGGGCAAGAGCGTCGACTGGGTCGTGCTGCGCAACCGCCTCCAGCACATCGGCAGCCACAACCAGCAGCGCGTCGGCGCGGCGATGGACGAGCTTGCCCGCCGCGTCGGATTCCGGGTCATCCCCGGCCTGTCCGAACGCGTCATCTACCGCGAGCTGTTCCCCAAGGGCCTGACCCTGCTCGACCTCAAGCAGATCGGCGACGCCGGCATCGCCCACATCGCCGCCCGCCAGGAATTGCGAGAAATGGTCGCCGGCCTCGGCCTCCCCGGCGCCGAAGCAGCCAAGGCCGCCTAGCCCCCACCCCCGTCATTGCGAGCGCAAGCGAAGCAATCCATCTCGCCGATCAACCGAATGGATTGCTTCGCCGCGCCACTCCCCGCAATGACGCGGTTGAACCTTCCTTCCTCAACCTCGTTCAGAGGCCTCAATGACCCACAGCTTTGATCCCACCATCCTCCGCGAATATGACATCCGCGGCATCGTCGGCCGCACCCTCCACGAAGAGGACGCCTACGCGCTTGGCCGCACCTTCGCCGCGCAAGGGCAGGAAATGGGCGCCAGGAAGCTGGCGGTCGGCCGCGACGGCCGCGAACATTCGCCCCGCCTCGAAGCCGAACTGGTCCGCGGCCTGACCGAAGGCGGCATGGACGTGGTCCGGGTCGGCGAAGGCCCCTCGCCCATGCTCTACTGGGCGGTGTCCGAACTCGACGTCGATGGCGGCATCCAAATCACCGGCAGCCACAATCCGGCCGACTATAACGGCTTCAAGATGCTGCTTCCGGGCGGCTCGGTGTTCGGCGCCGCGATCAAGGCGCTCGGCGCCCGCGCCGCGGAGGGCCGCTGGACCGAAGGCCAGGGTCAGGTCACCGATGTCGACATCATGGATCGCTACGTCGCCCGTCTCGTCGAGGACTTCGAAGGCGGCGAATACCGGATCGGCTGGGACGCCGGCAACGGCGCTGCGGGCCCCGCGCTCGAAAAGCTGGTCAAGCTTCTCCCGGGTGAACACCACACCCTCTTCACCGATGTCGACGGCCGTTTCCCCAACCACCATCCCGACCCCACGGTCGAGAAGAACCTCGAGCATCTGAAGGCGCTGGTCCGCGAGAAGAACCTCGACTTCGGCATCGCCTTCGACGGCGACGGCGACCGTATCGGCGCGGTCGATAGCCAGGGCCGGGTTATCTGGGGCGACCAACTGGTGATGATCCTCGCCGGCCCCGTCCTCAAGGCCCAGCCCGGCGCGACCATCATCGCCGACGTCAAGGCCAGCCAGACCCTGTTCGACCGCATCGGCGAAATGGGCGGCCAGCCGCTGATGTGGAAGACCGGCCACAGCCTGATCAAGTCGAAGATGAAGGAAACCGGCGCGCCGCTCGCGGGCGAGATGAGCGGCCACATCTTCTTCAAGCACCGCTGGTACGGCTTCGACGACGCCCTCTACGCCTCGGTTCGCCTGATCGAGGCGGTCAGCGCCTCGGGCAAGAGCCTCACCCAGCTGCGCGACGACATGCCGGTCTCGATGTCCACGCCCGAACTTCGCTTCCCGGTCGACGAAAGCCGCAAGTTCGCGGTGATCGAGGAAGTGCGCGACCGCCTTGCCAGGGACGGCGCCAGTGTCGATGCGACCGACGGCGTCCGCGTGAAGACCGCCGAAGGCTGGTGGCTGCTGCGCGCCTCCAACACGCAGGACGTGCTGGTTGCCCGCGCGGAAGCGACCGATCAGCGCGGCCTCGACCTGCTGGTCACCGAAATCGACCAGCAGCTCGCCCTCTCCGAAGTCGAGCGCGTCGAAGCCGATCACTGATCATCGCCTGCGCAGACGCGGCACTTCCCTTCGCTGCAGCAGACGCTGGCCGGGTGGATCGCGGGCTGAACGACTGGACTCACCGGCCGTTCTGCGTCAGTTTTCCGCGATTCCCGGTCAGCAGCGAAGGGGTGAACCATGCCGCAATTCGTAATCGAACGTGAGATGCCGGGCGCGGGGCAGCTCGGCCCCGCGGACCTCAAGGGCGCGTCGCAGCACAGTTGTTCGGTGATCAAGGACCTCGGCCCCGACATCCAGTGGGTCCAGTCCTATGTCACCGACGACAAGATCTACTGCGTCTACCGCGCGCCCAGCGAACAGTTGATCAAGGACCATGCGGAAAAGAGCGGCTTTCCCGCCAACCGCATTTCCGAGGTGCGCAACATCATCGACCCCACCACCGCCGAGGGTTGAGCCTCAGGCAAACGGGCGGCTGCGGCCCCGGGCGTCGAACAGGGTCAGGTTGAGCGGGTCTTTCGAACCGTCGGGCATTTCCATGCCCGGCGATCCGCGCGGCATGCCGGGCGCCGCGATCCCGATCACGCCGGCCGGGCGCCGGGCCAGCAGCTTGCGGATCGCGTCGGCCGGCACATGTCCTTCGACCACCAGGCCGCCGATTTCGCTCGTATGGCAGCTGGCAAGCGCCGCCGGGACCTTGAGCCGGGTCTTCACCGCGGCCATGTCCTGGCTCTCGCGCACGGTGACGGCAAAGCCCGCGCGGCGCATCGCCTCCACCCACTTGATGCAGCAGCCGCATCCGGGGTCGCGCCACGTCACCATGGCCGGGGTTGGCGCGGCAAGCGCGGGCACGGCTGCAAGGGCCAGGCCGGTCGCAGCCACTGCCAGAAGCTGACGGCGGCTCGGCATCTCGAAAAGGTTGCTCATGGGGTCATCCTGACGCGTCTTACCTCGCCTGTCGATGAACGAAGTGGCCGCCATTGATCCCCGGCGCGACACCGCGCATCCTGCCGCGGCAACTGCCAGGGGGGACACCGGTGGACACGCACGACACGCCGGAGAAGAGCTACGACCTTGAACGCCTGATCTTCTTCACCGACGGGGTGTTCGCGATCGTTATCACCCTGTTGGTGATCGAATTGCACGTGCCCGAAGGGTGGGACCGAACGCTTGCCGGCCTGTTCGCCGCCGAATGGCGCAAGCTCATCGCCTACGCCATCAGCTTCTTCGCCGTGGGCATGTTCTGGAACGCGCATCGGCTGATGTTCCGCCGCATCGTCCGCTTCCACTCCGGACTGGTCGCGTTCAACTTCATCCTGCTCGCCTTCGTCGTGCTGCTGCCGTTCGCGGTCACCCTGATCTTCGAAAGCGGCCCGCGCGGGGAGCCTTTCTTCATCTACATCGCACTGATCGCCCTGATCGCGCTGTCGCAGGCGCTGCTGTGGGGTTTTGCCGCCTTCGTCGCGAAGGTCGTCGATCCGCGCTACGACAATCGCATGAAGCGGGTCATCTTCGTGACCCAGTTGATGATGCCGGTCCTGCTGTCGGGAATCGCGCTTGCCGCCGCCAACCAGGCGCCGCCGCTGACCTGGGTCTGGATCCTGCCCGTGCTGGTCCTGCTCGGCCGATACCGCCGCCGCGTGCTCGGAACCCTCGACCCCCGCCCGGTGCTTGCTCAGCCGTCGTCCTCATCGTCGTCATAACCGACCATATTCAGCTCGCGCGCCTTGATCTGGCGCGTCATGCACCAGTGCATCAGCGCATCCTCCCGGCCGTGGGTGATCCACACCTCCTTCGGCTTGATCTCGAGGATGGTGTCGGTCAGCTCGCCCCAGTCGGCATGATCGGAAATGATCAGCGGCAGCTCGACGTTCTTCTGCCGCGCGCGCTGGCGGATCCGCATCCACCCGCTTGCCGCCGCGGTGATCGGATCGGGTAGCCGGCGGCTCCACCGGTCGTTGAGCGCGCCCGGCGGGCACAGCACGAGATGCCCCATCATCTCCTTCTTGTCGGCGCCGGCGACCGGGCGCAGCTCGCCAAGGTCGATCCCCTGCTCGACATAAAGGTTGCACAAGCGCTCCAGCGCGCCGTGATAATAGATCGGCTGGTGGTGCCCGCGCCGCCGCGCTTCGGCGATCACCCGCTGCGCCTTGCCCAGCGCATAGGCGCCGACCAGCACGCAGCGGTCGGGATTGTCGGCCAGCCGGATCAGCAGCTTGTCGATCTCGCTCCCGGTTTCGGGATGGTGGAACACCGGCAGGCCGAAGGTCGCCTCGGTGATGAAGATGTCGCATTTGACCGGAAGAAAGGGCTCGCACGTCGGGTCGGGACGGCGCTTGTAATCGCCCGACACCACCACCCGCTCGCCCTTCCAGTCGAGGATGATCTGCGCGGATCCCAGCACGTGGCCGGCCGGCACGAAGCTTACCTCCACCTCGCCCACGGTGACGCTCTGCCCATAGGCGACCTCGCAGCCGTTCTGGTCGCCATAGCGCACGCCCATGATCGCCAGCGTCTCGGGCGTCGCCCACACGGTGCCGTGCCCGCCGCGCGCGTGATCGGCGTGGCCGTGCGTCACCAGCGCCCGTGCCTGGGGCTGCGAAGGATCGACCCAGGCATCGGCGGGCCGCACGTAGATGCCCGTCGGATGGGGCTCGATCCAGGAACCTAGGCGCGGCATGGCTCTTATACGGAAGTGACAGGCGGACGGTTCCGCAAGCATGATGATGAATGAGGGTGTTCAATGGCCGAAGGCAGCGACGTCAACTACTGGACCCTGGTGACGATCGTGGGCCCGATCATCCTCCTGGGCGTGATGATCTGGGTCCTCACCCGCAACCGGAAAAGCAAGATCGATCCCGAAATCACCGAACGGGCCACCCGCGAAAATTATGCCGCCGAGCAGCGCGAGCATGAGCGCGATCCCAACAGCGGCCTCTGACCGGGGCTGACCTTCCGCGGCAAGTCGCCGACTGGTTCGAGCAGCGCGGCTGGCAGCCGCGCCGCCACCAGCTGGAGATGCTCGAGCGTGCCCGCGCGGGCCGCCACGCGCTGCTGGTCGCCGCGACCGGCGCGGGCAAGACGCTGGCGGGTTTCCTCCCGACCATCTGCGAGCTTGCCGACGCCCCGGCCGAAGGGCTCCACACTCTCTACATCTCGCCGCTGAAAGCGCTGGCGGTCGACGTCCAGCGCAACCTCCTCGACCCGATCGAGGAGATGGGCCTCGACATCCGGGTCGAAACCCGCACCGGCGACACCCCGTCCGACCGCAAGGCGCGCCAGCGGGCAAAGCCGCCGCAGGTCCTGCTGACCACGCCCGAAAGCCTGTCGCTGCTGCTGTCCTACCCCGACAGCTTCACCATGTTCGCGGGGCTGCGCACGATCGTCCTCGACGAGATCCACGCCTTCGCCCGTGACAAGCGCGGCGATCTCCTCGCGCTCGCCCTCTCCCGCCTGCAGCGGATCGCACCCGACCTCCGCCGTGTCGGCCTGTCCGCCACCGTCGCCGATCCCGACGCCTATCGTAGCTGGCTCGCCCCCGATGCCGACATGGACGAGGTCGACGTCGTCCTCGGCGCAGAAGGCGCCGAACCGGTGCTCGACATCCTCCTGCCGCAGAACCGCGTTCCCTGGTCGGGCCACTCGGGCCGCTATGCCGCCAAGCAGGTCATGGCCGAGATCGAGGCGCACAAGACGACCCTCGTCTTCTGCAACACCCGCGGCCTGTGCGAGCTGATCTTCCAGGACCTGTGGAAGGTGAACGAGACCGGCCTGCCGATCGGCGTCCACCACGGCAGCCTCGCGCTCGAAGCCCGCCGCAAGGTCGAGGCCGCGATGGCCGCCGGCCGCCTGCGGGCGCTGGTCTGCACCAGCTCGCTCGACCTCGGGATCGACTGGGGCGACGTCGACCTCGTCATCCAGATGGGCGCCCCCAAGGGCAGTTCGCGCCTGCTGCAACGGATCGGCCGCGCCAACCACCGCCTCGACGAGCCAAGCCACGGTACCATCGTTCCCGGCAACCGCTTCGAATATCTCGAGGCCCGCGCCGCCCTCGACGCAGTGGCGGCGCGCGAGCTCGATCCCGAAATCTTCCGCCCCGGAACGCTCGACACGCTCGCCCAGCACATCCTCGCCTGCGCCTGCGCCGCCCCGTTCGACCAGGCCGAACTGCTAGCCGAAATTCGCTCCGCCGCGCCTTATGCGGGCCTGACCGACGACATCTTCGAGCGCGTGCTCGCCTACATCGCCACCGGCGGCTACGCCTTGCGCGCTTACGACAAGTTCCGCCGCCTCGTGGAGGAGCCCGCAGGCTCGGGCCAATGGCGCATCACCAAGCCCGCGGTCGCGACCCAGCACCGGCTCAACGCCGGGATCATCGTCGACAATCCGATGCTCGACGTCCGTTTCAAGAACGGGCGGATGCTCGGCCGCGTCGAGGAAGGCTTCGCCTCCACGCTCACCGTCGGCGACCACGTCTTCTTCGCCGGCCTCAGCCTTGAAGTGCTGCAGTTCAAGGACAGCGACATCCTCGTCCAGGCGTCGAAGAAAGAAGCCCGGCTGGTCACCTATGGCGGGCAGCGGATGAGCATGACCACCCACCTCGCCGACCGGGTCAAGGCGATGCTCGCCGATCCGTCGGACTGGCACCGTTTTCCCAAGGACGTCAGCGAGTGGCTGGAGGTGCAGCAGCGCCGCTCGCGCCTGCCCCAGCCCGACGAATTGCTGGTCGAAACCTTCCCCCACGAAGGCCGCCACTACATGCTGATGTACAGCTTCGAAGGCTGGAACGCCCACCAGTCGCTCGGCATGCTGATCACCAAGCGGATGGAAAAGCTCGGCCTCAAGCCCTTGGGCTTCGTCGCCAATGACTACGCGCTGTCGGTCTACGGCCTCGAACCGATCACCGATCCCGCGACGCTGCTCTCGCCTGACATCCTCGAAGGCGAATTCGTCGAATGGGTCGAGCAGTCGATGCTTCTGAAACGCGCCTTTCGCGAAGTGGCGGTGATCGGCGGCCTGGTCGAGCGGCAGCACCCGGGAAAACGCAAGACGGGCAAGCAGGTCAGCTTCTCGACCGACCTCATCTACGACGTGCTCCGCAAGTATGAGCCCGAGCATCTCCTCATGCGCGCCGCCTGGGACGACGCCCGCGCCCGCATGACCGAACTCGGCCGCCTTGCCCGGCTGGTCGAGCGCGCGGCGGCGCAAATGGTCCATGTCGACCTCCCCCGAGTCACCCCGATGGCGGTGCCGCTGATGGTCGTCATCGGCCGCGAGGCCCTGCCGAGCGGGGCGAGCGCCGACGAAGCCCTGCTGGTGGAGGCTGAAAGCGCTCTCGCCGAACTGGCGATGCGAGAAGACTGACGCTCGCCCACGGGCTCGTCCGTCCTGAGCGAAGTCGAAGGACGCCAGCGCCGGGCAAGTCGAAGTCCTTCCGCGACTGACCGATGTTGGGGGTTCAGCTTCGAAGGGCTACAATGCCCTGATGCGCTTCCTGCCAGTCCTCTTGCTCGCTCCAGCCCTGTCCGCCTGTGCGGTCGCCAGCACCGCGGTCGATGTCGTCACCCTGCCGGTCAAGGTCGTCTCGGCCGGGGTCGACGCGGTCACTACCAGCCAGTCGGAAGCCGACGAGAAGCGCGGGCGGCAGATCCGCAAGGAAGAGGAACGCCTCGGCCGCGAACGCCGTGCCCTTGACGAGCGCTGCCGCAAGGGCCGCGCCCGTCCCGAGGACGTCTGTCCGCCGCGCTGATCGGCAGTTACTTCCGCCCCAGCTTCGCCACCTCGTAGAGATAGTCGACGAACAGCATCGTCGTCTCGTCCAGCCCGGCGATCTTCGGGTTGCTCGACTTGATCAGGAACCATTCGTTCGGCGCATGCGCCCCGCTTCCGCGCCCGACCCCGAACTGCCCGGTCGGCAGGTTCAGCGGCGCGCCGTTGAACACCACGCCCGGCCAGCTTCCGGCGTTGCGCGGCGTGATCGTGTAGGGGATCTTGGCCCGGTCCAGCACGCGCTTCTGCGCCTGGATGAAGGGGCTGTTCTCGTCGGTCTGGTTGGGACCATAGCCGCCGCTCACCACCACCTTCACATCGTCGAACCCGCGCTTGGCAAGGTGCGCCTTCAGCTTGGTGACGACCTCGTCCTTGGTCATGTTGGGGACCAGCCGGAATTCCAGCTTCGCCTCCGCCCGTCCGGGCAGCACGGTCTTGCCGCCAACCCCGGTATAGCCGCTGACCAGCCCCTGGATGTTGACCGTCGGCATCGCGAGGAAGCGCTCTGACGCGGCCTGGAAGCCCGCATTGTCGATCCACTGCTCAACGCCGAGATTCTTCTTCTCGGTCGCCTCGTTGGAGGACGCGACACGCTGCGCGATCAGCTCCTTCTGCCGCGCGGTGAGCGGCTGCACATTGTCCATGAAGCCGTCGATTGTCGGCGTATGGCCATCATCGGCGACCATGGTGTTGAGCGCCTTCACCAGCCGCCAGGCCGGGCTCTCGATCCGCGCATAGTTGCTCGAATGGATATCGTTCTTGGGATATTTGCCGCTGGTCTCCCCGCCGACGATCAGCTGGAATTCGACAGCGCCCTTGGCCCCCAGCGTGATCCCCGCGGTGCCGTCCGCGTCCTGGCTGGCCGCCGGGATGAACACCCCGACGGTCTTCTTCAGCGCAGCGGCAACTTCCGGGTCGGCGACGATGGTCGGGAAGTTGGGCGAGGCGATCTCTTCCTCGCCTTCGGCCACGAGCACCAGGTTCACAGGCAGCTTGCGCCCGCTCGCCTTGAACGCCTGCAGCGCGGCCAGGAACGCCGTTTCCGGCCCCTTCTGGTTGACCGCGCCGCGGCCGCGGATCGCCTGGCCCTCGCCCGGCCGGTCGTACAGCGTGCCCGACAGCGGTGGGCTTTGCCATTCGGTCGGGTCGAACTGCTTCACGTCATACATGAAGTAGATGCCGAGCGTCACCGGCGCCCCGGCATCGAGGGTGGCGAACACCCCCGGTACGCCGCCCGACTGGACGATCCGCGCCTGCTGGAAGCCAGCATCGAGCGCAAGCTTGCGCATATGCTCGGCGCCCTCGGCGACGTTGCGCTTCTCCGCCGCGATGGTCGGCAGCGCGATCCATTCCTGAAGCATCCTGACGCTCTGGTCGTGGCGTTCGGCCACTACCTTCTCCAGCGCCGTCCGATTGGGCACCTGCGCGCCCGCCGATGTCGCCGCCAGCGCCAGTACCAGCCCAAGTCCAATCGTCCGCATCGCGCAACTCCCCCTGTGTTTGATCTGCCGCGGAGACTGGCGCGGACGGGCGCACTCGTCCAGAGCGTTCCGCCATGCGCTACTTCCTCGATTGCGAGTTCGACGGCTTCGGTGGGCCCCTGCTCAGCCTCGCGCTCGTCCCCGACGATGCGAGCGAGGAATATTACGCCATCCTCAAGCACGAGCGGCCCTGCACCGACTGGGTCGAACGCCACGTCGTCCCCTATCTTGAAACCGTGCCCCAGCACCTCCGCGCCGAACCGCAGGCCGCCGCCGACGTCGCCCGCGAGCTTTCCCGCTGGTTCAGCCCGTTCGACGAAGTCGAGGTGGTCGCCGACTGGCCCGACGACATTTCCTACCTGTGCAAGGCGCTGATGACCGGCAACGGGCAGATGGTCACCGTCCCGCCGATGACCTTCCGCCTCTTGAACCTCGCTGGCTTCTCCACCGCCCGCAACAGCGCGGTCCCGCACAACGCCCTTCACGACGCCCGCGCGCTGCGCGACCATGTGGTGAACCGCGGCTACTAAGTCGTTGCCACGGAATCAGAAGTCGGGCTAAGCGGCCCCACGATGGTTCCCCTTTCGTTCGCCGGTCACGATTTTCTCGCCGATCCCCAGGGTGCGCTGTGGTGGCCCGCCCGGCGTGCGCTGCTGGTCGCCGACCTGCACCTCGAAAAGGCGAGCTGGTTCGCCAAGCTCGGCCAGTTCCTCCCGCCCTACGACAGCCAGGCGACCCTCGCTGCGCTGACCGAGCTGGTCGACCGCACCGGGGCGACACGGCTCTACTGCCTTGGCGACAGCTTCCACGACAGGTTCGGCTGCGACCGCCTGCCCGACGCCGCGCGCGCGATGCTGCTGGCGCTCACCGCCCGCCTCGACTGGACCTGGATCCTCGGCAACCACGATCCCGGCTTTGCCGACCATTGCGGCGGCACCCTCATGGAAGAAGTGGCGGTCGACGGCCTGATCCTCCGCCACGAAGCCGACATCGCCGACCCCCGGCCCGAACTGTCAGGTCATTACCATCCCAAGCTGCGGCTCAACGTCCGCGGCCGCAAGGTCAGCCGCCGCTGCTTCGTCGCCAGCGGTGCCAAGCTGATCCTGCCCGCCTTCGGTGCGCTGACCGGCGGGCTCGATGCCGGCCATGCGGAGATCCTGCGCAAGGTCGGCACCCCCGCCGCGGCCCTCGTGCCCGTCAAGGATCGCCTGCTGAAGTTCCCGCTCGCCGCCTAGACCGCCAGCCGCGCCCTGATCAGCCCGCGCAGCATGTTGCCGAGCAGGAACCCGTCCGCCAGATCCTCCTCGCGAAGGTCGCCTTCCACCGCCCGGCCCTCGTCGATCAGCTTGGCCCGGAGCACCCCCGGCAGCAGCCCGCGGCTGAGCGGCGGGGTCACCAGCATTCCATCGCGCTCGACGAACAGGCAGGTGAAGCTGCCCTCGGTCAGATAGCCCTCGCGGTCCGTGAACAGCACCTCGTCGGCCCCGCTCGACAGGCGTGCCTGGTCATAGAAAGCCCGGTCGGTGCACTTGTAGCGAAGCCTGAAATCGCTGGTCGCGACGGGGAGCGGCATGACCCGGACGTTGAGCGGATCGGCATGACGGGCCGGAAGCCCGCGCACTTCCACCGCCATCATCCCGGTCGGCGACAGCAGCAACCGCGCCGTCCCGGTCGCCCGCCGCCCGAAGGTCGCCGCCTGAAGCTCGTTGCGCGCCGCATGCCGGTTGAAACGGAAATCCAGCGCGCCGGCCGACGCCTGCAGCCGGTCGAGGTGGCGATCGAGCTCGATCACCCCTTCCTCGGGATCGAAGCGCATGGTCTCGATCAGGTCGAACGACGGGCGGTCACGCGTCACGAAATCTCCCTTGGACAGGCATTCGCTCCATTCATCCTCCGCAATGGAGTCGACGACAAGCCCCGAACCCAGGCCAAGTGTCGCGATGCCGACGTTTTCACCAATCTCGAGCGTGCGGATAAGGACGTTGAACGCCGCATCGCCGCCCGGCTCGATCCACCCGGCCGATCCGCAATAGGCGCCGCGTGGGTGAGGCTCGAGCGCGCGGAGGGCCTTGATCGCCGCCACCTTGGGCGCTCCGGTCACCGACCCGCAGGGAAAGATCGTCCGCAGCACGTCCACCGCGCCAAGCCCGGGCCGCAGCCGCGCGGTCACCCGGCTGACCATCTGGGTGACCGTCGGATAGCGTTCCACCGCGAACAGTTCGGGCACCGCGACGCTGCCCGGTTCCGCCACCCGCGCAAGGTCGTTGCGGAGCAGATCGACGATCATCAGATTTTCCGCCCGGCTCTTGGCGTCCCCGGTCAGCACCTCCGCCGCCGCGTCGGGCGGGGCGGTCCCCTTCATCGGCCGCGCCTCGATCGCGCCGCCCTTCAGCGTGAAGAACTGCTCGGGACTGAGGCTCAGCAGCCAGCCGTCCGGATGCCGGATCAGCGCTCCCCACCCCGCCTTCGACGCCTCACGCAGCCGGGCGTAGAGCGCCGCCGGATCGCCTGCGATCCTGACCGTGCAGGGAAAGGTCAGATTGACCTGGTAATGCTCCCCCGCGCGCAATTGCTCGTGCACCTCGGCCACCGCCGCCAGATAGTCGCCGCGCTCCCACCGCGGCTTCGGCGCGCCGTTCCACGCGCCCGCGGGGTCGGGCAATAGCGCGTCGGCAACGACCTCCTCATAGCGATCGAACAACCCGAACCACAGCAGCGGCCCCGCGCCCTGCCGCGCGGTTCCGGCCAGCGCGGGGTCGAGCGCATGCCCCGCCTCATAGGCCAGGAACCCCGCCGCATGATTGCCCTCCCGCACCGCCGCCTGCAGCGCGTCTAGCGCCGGCAACACGTCGTCCATCCGCTCGGCCCGCACCTCGCCGACAGGCCCGCGATACAATCGTGCGCGGCCACCCGGCCGGGCATCGTCGAACAGGAGAAACGGCGCATCCATCAAACAGGCGTTTGCAAGGAGGCCGCCGCTTCGTAAAGTCGGACGCATGCGCCTCTCCCCCTTCCTGCTCGCCGCCGCGGCCGCGAGCCTCATCCCGGTATCCGCCATGTCCCAGAGCATCGATCCCAAGGTCAGCCAGCGGATCGACCGTATCCTCAAGGCGACCCCGCTGATCGACGGTCACAACGACCTCCCCGAACAGCTGCGCGAGAATTACGAGCTGAACGTCGCCGGGCTCGCCAGCGGCGGGACGACCCGCAACAAGCCGCTGATGACCGACATGGCGCGCTTGAAGGCCGGCCGCGTCGGTGGGCAGTTCTGGTCGGTCTATATCGATGGCACGGTCGTCGGCGATGCGGCGATCCGCCAGACCATCGAACAGATCGACACCGTCCACCGCCTCGTTCGCGCCTACCCCAATGACCTCGCCTGGGCGACCAGCGCCGACGACCTCGTGAAGGCGCACAAGGCGGGCAAGGTCGGAAGCCTGATCGGGATCGAGGGCGGACGGCAGATCGGTGGCAGCCTTGCCGCGCTGCGCCTCTTCTACGACGCGGGTGCGCGCTACATGACGCTGACCCACAACCAGACCACCGAATGGGCCGACAGTGCGACCGACCAGCCCAAGTGGAACGGCCTTTCGCCCTTCGGCCGCGAAGTCGTGGGCGAGATGAACCGCCTCGGCATGCTGGTCGACCTCTCCCACGTCTCGCCCGACGTGATGCGCCAGGCGATCGGGCTGTCGAAGGCCCCGGTCATCTTCTCGCACAGCAGCGCCGGCGGCATCGTCCCGCATCCGCGCAACGTCCCCGACGATGTGCTTCGCCTGCTGCCCGCCAATGGCGGCGTCGTCATGGTCAACTGGGTCCCGGGCTTCATCAGCCAGAAGGTATGGGACTGGAGCGCCAGCCGCGACGCCGAAACCGCGCGCCTCAAGGCCATCCACCGCGCCAGCCAGGCCGCGGTCGACGCCGGGATCAAGGATTGGGACGCCCGGAACCCGCGTCCGGAGACCACGGTCGTGGACGTCGCCAACCACGTCGAACATGTGGCGAAGATCGCCGGCTACGACCATGTCGGGATCGGCGCCGACCTCGATGGCATTCCCTACACCCCGACCGGGCTCACCGGGGTCGAAAGCTACCCCTTGCTGTTCGCCGAACTGATCCGCCGGGGCTGGTCCGACGCCAACCTCGCCAAGCTTGCCGGGGGCAATGTCCTGCGGGCCCTGCGCGGCGCGGAAGCGACCGCCCGCTCGCTCAAGGACGCACCGCCCTCGATGGCCGTGCTCGAACCCGCCAAGCCCGCCCAGTAGGAGCTCCCCCCATGCTGAACCGCCTCACTCTGGCGCTCGCCGCCACCTCGGCCCTCGTCTCCACCGCCGTCCTCGCGCAGTCACCCGCGAATCAGCCCAAGCCCGCCGCGCTTACCGTGCAGGCCGTGCCCCCGGTTCCGGCCGAGCTCGCCGCCCGGACCCGCCCCTACATGGAACTGCGCAGCGCTGGCTTTGCCGGCTGGAACAAGCGCGACCGCTCGATGCTGATCCGGACCCGCTTCGGCAACGTCCCCCAGCTCCACCGCGTCGCCGGGCCGATGATGGACCGCCAGCAGATCACGTTCGAAGCCGAACCCGTATCCGGCAGCTGGGCGCCCTCGGGCGACGTCCTCGCCATCCAGAAGGACGTCGGCGGCGGCGAATTCTTCCAGCTCTATCGGCTCGATGGCGGTCAGCTGACCCTGCTCACCGACGGCAAGAGCCGCAACGAGCTTGGCGCCTGGAGCAAGGACGGCAAGCTCCTCGCCTACAGCTCGACCCGCCGCAACGGCACCGACAGCGACCTCTACGTGATCGACCCGCGTGACCCGAAGAGCAACCGGCTCGTCGCGGAGGTCAAGGGCGGCGGCTGGGGCATCACCGCCTTCGCGCCCGGCAATGCCAAGGCGCTGGTCGCCAACTACCAGTCGGTGACCAACGTCGATCCCTATCTCCTCGACCTCAACACCCGCCAGCTGACGCCGCTCGGTGATCACAAGAAGGACATCGCCTTTGGCGGCGCGCAATTCGCGCCTGGTGGCCAGCTGTGGGTGCTGTCGGACGAGGACAGCGACGTCCAGCGCCTCGGCCGGATGGACACGACCACCGGCAAGTTCACGCCCGTCGCCAATGCCGGCCGCTGGGACATCGACGAATTCGACATTTCGGACGACGGCCGCCAGATCGCCTATCTCACCAACGAAGCCGGGATCAGCCGCCTTTACATCCTCGACGCCGCCAGCGGTCGGGCGCGGCAGGTCACCAGCCTGCCGGTCGGCGTCGCCGGGGGCCTCGAATGGTCGCCCTGGGGAGAGCTTGGCTTCTCCTTCAACTCGGCCAGCGGCACCGCCGACGCCTGGTCGCTGAACCCCGCCACCGGCAAGCTCACCCGCTGGACCCGGAGCGAGACCGGCGGCCTCGACTTCTCGCGCAACCCCGCCGCCCGGCTGATCGAGGTAAAAAGCTTCGACGGTGAGCGCGTGTCGGGCTTCCTCTACCGCCCCGATCCCGCCAAATTCCCCGGCAAGCGCCCGGTGGTCGTCGACATTCACGGTGGCCCCGAAGGGCAGATTCGTCCCGGCTTCATCGGCCGCGGCAACTATCTGGTGAACGAGCTCGGCATCGCCGTCTTCTATCCCAACGTCCGCGGCTCGACCGGCTTCGGCAAGCGCTTCGTCAGCCTCGACAACGGTCCGTTCAAGCGGGAGGATTCGATCAAGGACATCGGCGCCTTCCTCGCCGCGCTCAAGGCCGATCCGGCGATCGACGGCAATCGGATGGCGGTGACCGGCGGAAGCTATGGCGGCTACATGTGCTACGCCTCGGCGATCGCCTACGCGGCCGACTTCAAGGGCGCGCTCTGCAACGTCGCCATCTCCGATTTCGTCACCTTCCTCGAAGGCACGCAAAGCTATCGCCGTGACCTTCGCCGGGTCGAATATGGCGACGAGCGCATTCCTGAACAGCGCGCCAAGCTGCAGGAGATCAGCCCGCTTCGCCGCGTCGGGGAAATCAGGGCTCCGATGTTCGTCGTCCAGGGCGCCAACGATCCGCGCGTGCCCAAGTCCGAGGCCGACCAAGTCGTCGCCGCCCTCAATGCCCGTCCGGGCGCCGCGCCGACCTGGTACATGGTCGGCGAGAATGAAGGCCACGGCTTCGGCAAGAAGGAAAACCAGGACTATCTGTTCTGGTCGACCCTGCAGTTCTGGCAGCAGACGCTGCTCAAGTAAGCAAGAATGGAATTTGCGTGAGCGCCCAAGACAATCCGCCGTTGAAGGCGGTGGTGATCCCGGTCACCCCGCTGCAGCAGAATTGCACCCTCCTGTGGTGCACCGCGACCAACAAGGCCGCGCTGTGCGATCCGGGCGGTGACCTTCCCAAGATCAGGGCGGCCGTCGCCCAGGCCGGGGTGACCGTCGAAAAGATCATCCTCACCCACGGCCACATCGACCATTGCGGGCAGGCGGGCCAGCTCGCGGCGGAACTCGGGGTGCCGATCGAAGGGCCGCACCTCGACGACCTGTTCTGGATCGCCCGGCTCGCCGACGACGGCGCCGCCTACGGGATCGACGCCTCGCCCTTCGAACCCAATCGCTGGCTGACGGAAGGCGAGCAGGTGACCGTCGGCGACCTCGTGCTCGACGTCTATCACACCCCCGGTCACACGCCCGGGCACGTCATCTTCCATCACCCGCCGTCCAGCCTCGCGCTGGTCGGCGATGTGCTGTTCGCGGGCTCGATCGGGCGGACCGACTTTCCGCTGTCCAATCATCAGGACCTGCTCGATTCGGTCCGGACCAAGCTCTGGCCGCTCGGCAACGACACCGTGTTCATCCCCGGCCACGGTCCCGCCAGCAGCTTCGAACGCGAACGGGCAAGCAACCCCTTCGTCGGAGACCGGGTGCTCGCCTGAAGCGCCGGTGATGACGGGGCCGGGCGCGAAGTGGACAAAGTGAAATCCAAGGCACTTTGCTTTTCCCCGGCGTGCTTCCCGCCAGCCCCGCCCTTGCTTCCCCCGCGCTTTGCGCTATAGGCCGCCCGTTCGCGACGATCCTTGTCGCCGCCCCGGGGCTCCGCTCCGGTGAGCCGGTGGAGGAGCGTCGCCTTCTTTTTTGACCGCAACAGCTTAGAACAGGTGCCGCAATGGCCGTCCCCAAGAGAAAGACCTCGCCCTCGAAGCGCAACATGCGCCGCAGCCATCACGCGCTGACCCCGGCGAGCTTCCAGGAATGCCCGAACTGCGGCGAGCTCAAGCTCCCGCACAACCTCTGCCAGGCCTGCGGCCATTATAACGGCCGCGAGATCCTCTCCACCGAGGCCTGAAGAGCGTCGTTGAGGTGACGGCCAAACCGGCCAGCGCTCGGAGCCTCGAGGCTCCACGCATTGCAGTGGATGTGATGGGCGGCGATGGCGGCCCGGACGCGGTGTTCGGCGGCATTGAGCGCGCCTTGCGCACCGACCGTGCGCTTCGCTTCCTGCTCGTCGGCGACGAGGCGGTGATCGCTCCCCGCCTCGCGTCCATGGCCCTGCCCGCCGGCAGCGCCACGATCCTCCACGCCCCCGACAGCATAGCCGGCCACGAAAAGCCGAGCCAGGCGCTGCGCCGCGCGCGCACCACCTCGATGGGCCTCGCCATCAACGCCGTGAAGGAAGGCGCCGCCGACGCCGCGCTGTCGTCCGGCAATACCGGCGCGCTGATGGCGATGTCCAAGCTCGCGCTACGGACCATGCCCGGCATCGATCGCCCCGCGCTGACCGCCCTGCTGCCGACGCTTGGCACTCACGACTGCGTGATGCTCGACCTCGGTGCCAACACCGAATGCGACGCCCAGAACCTCGTCCAGTTCGCCGTCATGGGCGCGGCCTATGCCCGCACCGTGCTCGGCCTGAAGAAACCGCGGGTGAAGCTCCTCAACATTGGCACCGAGGAACTCAAGGGCACAGACGAACTGAAGGAAGCCGCCGCGCTGCTGCGCGAGGCGACCTATCTCCACCTCGCCTTTGACGGCTTCACCGAGGGCGACCAGCTTTCGCGCGGGAAGGTCGACGTGGTCGTCACCGACGGCTTCTCCGGCAACATCGCCTTGAAGACGGCGGAGGGCACCGCCCGCTTCGTCACCGACCTCCTGCGCCGTGCCTTCACTTCGTCGCTGCGCTCCAAGGCCGGCTTTGCGCTGTCCAAGCCTGCGCTGCACATGCTGAAGGTCCACCTCGACCCCAACAATCACAATGGCGCGGTCTTCCTCGGCCTCAACGGTCTGGTCGTGAAAAGCCACGGCGGGGCCAATGCCAAGGGCGTCGCCAACGCCATTGCCGTCGCCGCCCGCATGGTTCGCGGCGACATCGTCAACCAGGTGGTGAGCGACCTCGACGAATTCCGCGCCCATGCCTTTGCCGGAGCAAGCAAATAAGTGACCCTGCGTAGCGTTTTCCTCGGGGTCGGATCGGCCTTGCCGGCAAGGCGGGTCGACAATGCCGAACTCGCCGCGCAGGTCGATACATCGGACGAATGGATCGTCGAGCGGACCGGCATCCGCAGCCGCTATATCGCCGGTGAGGGGGAGACCACCGCCACCCTCGCCGCCGAGGCCGCCCGTAAGGCGCTTTCCGCCGCCGGCCTCGAGCCTACCGACATCGACCTCATCGTGCTTGCGACCGCCACGCCCGACCAGACCTTCCCAAGCTCGGCGACCAAGGTCCAGCACCTGCTCGGGATCAGGGACGGGATCGCGTTCGACGTCCACGCGGTCTGCACCGGCTTTCTTTACGCCCTGACCGTCGCCGACGCGATGCTCCGCGGCGGCAATGTGAAGACCGCGCTGGTGATCGGCGCCGAGACTTTCAGCCGGATCCTCGACTGGGAGGACCGCACCACCTGCGTTCTCTTCGGCGACGGCGCGGGCGCCATCGTGCTTCGCGCCGAGGAGACCGAGGATCGCGGAATCCTGGCGACCAGGCTGCACGCCGACGGCAAGTGGGGTGACATGCTCTACGTCGATGGCGGGCCGTCCACCACCGGTACTGTGGGCAAGCTCAGGATGAAGGGCCGCGAGGTCTTCCGCCACGCCGTCGTCAATCTTGCCGAGGTACTCGGCGAAGTGCTCGAAGCAGGCGGCAAGACGACCGCCGATGTCGACTGGGTCGTCCCGCATCAAGCCAACGCGCGGATCATCGACGCGACGGCGCGCAAGCTCGGGTTGTCGCCCGACAAGGTCGTGCTGACGGTCGACCGCCACGCCAACACCTCGGCCGCCTCGGTTCCGCTCGCCCTCGACGTCGCGGTCAAGGACGGCCGGATCAAGCCGGGCGACCTCGTGGTGCTCGAAGCAATGGGCGGCGGGTTCACCTGGGGAGCCGCCTTACTTTCTGTTTAACTCTCGGACATCCTTCGCCAACTTGGGAAGATTGTCCGTTTGCCGACCCTCGCAATCTGCGTTATGCAAGCCCAAGGGGACGCGCCTCGACGGGCGCCAGACAGGGCGGGAGTTTGATAATGGCCGACGCAGGTATCCCGCGTGGCGGGCAGAGCGAAATGCATGCAGGCACGCTGACCCGTGCCGATCTAGGTGACGTGGTCCACCGCAAGCTCGGCCTCAGCCGCGCCGAGTCGGCCTCGATGGTCGAGCGGCTGCTTCACCACATGTGCGCTGCCCTCGCCCATGGCGAGAACGTCAAGATCTCGGGCTTCGGCAGCTTCATCCTGCGCGACAAGGGCCAGCGCATCGGGCGCAACCCCAAGACCGGCGTGGAAGTGCCGATCGCGCCGCGCCGCGTGATGACTTTCCGCGCCAGCCAGACCATGCGCGACCGCATCGCGCGCGGCTGACAGGAGTGCCGGCCCCGTCCGGAACCAAGGACCCAGCGGCCTTTCGCACCATCGGCGAAGTCTCCGCTGAGCTTGGCATTGCGCAGCACATCCTGCGCTACTGGGAGAGCCGGTTTCCCCAGCTGAAGCCGCTCCAGCGCGCGGGAAACCGCCGTTATTACCGGCCGGAGGACGTCGAACTCGTCCGCCGGATCCACCATCTGCTGACCAGCCAGGGCTATACCGTGCGCGGCGTGCAGCAACTGTTGAAGGGCAAGGAACCGCTGCCCGAACCGCCACCGGTCGAGGAAGGGCTGGTCGATGCCCTGAAGCGCGTCCGGGCGGAGCTCACCGCCGCCATCTCCTAGACTTCGTTCGTCGTGGGCGACGTCGAAGGACACTGGACCGGCGCTGTCACACTCGCCCTTCGACGATGCTCGGGGCTGACAATGAAACCTGGGAGCGGGCCGAGGCGACCCGATCTACCGCTTCTTCCAAATTTACCCGGCTGACCCTGACCCCCGGCGGGAAGGCACTCAGCAAGCGTGACGGGCAAGCCGCCGACAGCATGACAAAGGTGCCGCGGTCGCCCTCGCGCCGCACCAGTCGCCCGAACGCCTGCGCCAGCCGCGCCTTCACCACCCGGTCGTCATAGGCGGATCCGCCGCCGGCCAGCCGTCGCGCCGCGTGAAGCACGGTCGGGCGCGGCCACGGCACCCGCTCCATCACCACCAGCCGAAGCGATTCGCCCGGCACATCGACCCCGTCGCGAAGCGCATCGGTCCCCAGCAGGCTCGCCCGCGGATCGGCGCGAAACATGTCGACCAGCGTGCCCGTATCGATCGGATCGACATGCTGGGCGAGCAAGGGCAACTGCTCGCGCGCCAGCCGGTCGGCAATCCGCGCCTGCACCGCCTTCAGCCGCGCGATGGCGGTGAATAGTCCCAGCGTCCCGCCGCCGGCCGCCGTGATCAGCCGGGCATAGGCGTTGGCGAGCGCGGCGAGGTCGCCCTGCTTGACGTCGGTCACGACCAGCACTTCGGCCGCGGCGGCATAGTCGAACGGGCTCGCGGCGTGGAAATGATCGGGCGCGGCGGGCAGGTGGGCGGCCCCGGTGCGCGCATCGGCGACCTCCCAATGTTCCTCGCCCCCGCGCAGGGTCGCGGAGGTCACCAGCACGCCGTGCGCGGGTTCGATCACCGCCTTGGCGAGCGGTCGGGTGGGATCGAGCCAGCGCCGCTGCAACCCGATGTCGAGCTCGCGCCCTTCGACCCGGTCGACGTTCAGCCAGTCGACGAAGTCGGGGTCGGCCGCCCCCCCGACCCGCGCCAACAGCTGCGCCCAGGCCGCCACCGCACCGCCGCGCCAGTTGAGCCCCGCAATCGCGCCCTCGACCCGCGCCCGCGCCGCCGCGTCGAGCCAGTCCGGCGCATCCTCGAGCACCGCTTCGAGGCGCAGGCGAAGCGCGGTCATCGGCCGTTGCAGTGCTTCCAACGTGACCAGCGCGGCCGCAGCGGCCTCGACCAGCGGCGCATCGGGCTCGGCCAGTTCGGTCTCGAGGCCATAGCCCGCATCCTCGGCCCGCGCCCGCGCCAGAACCGTTCCGCGCACCGCTGCGAACAAGGCCTCGAATGGCCCGAGCGGCACGCCTTCGACGACCCGCCCGAGCCAGCCGTCGCCAGGCAGCAGTCCCGCCGCCTGCACCGCGGCGTCGAGCGCCACGGCCCCCTCGTCATCGTAGGAGCAGACGTCCATCAAGCGCGCCGCGAGCCCTCGGCGGCGACCACGCGTGCTGCGCTCCGGTCCGACGATCCAGCGCCGAAGCTCGATCGTCTCCGCGCCGCTCAGCGCGACCGCGAAGGTCGAATCCGCAGCGTCAAACAAGTGATGACCTTCGTCGAACACGATCCGCTCAAGCCCGTTGCCGAGCCGGCCGCGCGCCGCCGAGATCATCACCAGCGCGTGGTTCGCGATCACGAGGTCGGCCCCGCGGCTGGCCCGCTCGGCCTTCTCGATGAAACACTTCCGGTAATGCGGGCAGCCGGCATAGACGCACTCACCGCGCCGATCGGTCAGTGCAGTGGCGCCGGCGCGGCGGAACAGGCTCGGCAGCCAGCCGGGCAGGTCGCCGCCGACCATGTCGCCATCCTTGCTGTAGGCGGCCCAGCGCCCGACCAGCTGCGCCAGCACGGCGGCCCGGCCCGAAAAGCTGCCCTGAAGCGCGTCTTCCAGGTTCAGCAGGCAGAGGTAATTCTCGCGCCCCTTGCGCACGACGATGCGCTTCTTGCGCTCCGACTCGTCGGGGACAATCCGGCTCCCCTCGGCATCGAGCTGCCGCTGCAGCGCCTTGGTGTACGTCGATACCCACACCGTCCCGCCCGCCTTTTCCGCCCACAGAGAGGCCGGCGCGAGGTAGCCAAGCGTCTTGCCGATCCCGGTGCCTGCTTCGGCCAGCAGCACATTGGGCGCATCGCGGCGATCGCGCGGGGCGAAGGCGTGCGCGGCCGCGGCGGCGAAGGCGCGCTGACCTTCTCGCGTTTCCGATCCCGCACCGGTCAACTGCGCCAGCCGCGCCTCCGCCTCACCGTCGCCCAGCCGGATCACCCGGGGTGGCGGCCGTTCGGCAGCCTCCTCCCACGCATCGAGCCGCGAAAAGAGCATCCGCTCGCCCTGCTCGGGTCGCCGCAGCCGCTGGCCGACCAGCCCCGCCCAGCCCCAGCCAAGCCGGTGCAGCGATGCGTTGCTCGTCCACGCGCCTTCACGGGCCGCCCAGCTTTCCTCGCCAAGTGTCGCGAGCAGGCGCCCGGCGATCGCCGGCAGCAATGCTGCGGCGGCGGCTTCGTCGGTGGGCAGGTCGATCCCGACCCACGCGGCAAGCCCAGCCACCGTCGGGACAACGAAGCGCGCGGGATGGACGAAGGCGAACAGTTCGAGGAGGTCGAGGCCGCTCACCTCGGCATAGCCGAGCCTTTGTCCGGCGAGCGGGGCGTTGAGCAGGAGGTGCGGCGTGTCCGACACCGCCCGGATCGCCTCGCCGCGCCCGGCCTCGCGTGCCCCATCGGGCCCGACCAGCCAGATACCGGCGTGGGACGCGTGCAGGGCGGGAAGGGACAGGACGGAAGTCATTGAAGTCTATGTGGCGGCGCGAGAACAGATGGGCAACATGCTTCCGCGCTGAATGTGTCGCCTCAAGTCGGTCGCGAGGCCTCGCCGCTGCGGGGCCGGATGTACAGGCGCCGGACCAGCGGGAAAGACCGGCAGGCCTCGCGCTCGACGTCGTCGACGATCCGCTCGACGTCCCCTGCCGAGATCGAATCCTCGAAGTCGACCGAGATCATCGCGGTGATCATGTCGGGGCTGCTGTGAACGGTCAGCACTTCGCCCACGCCCGTGACGCCGCAACGCGCCTCGACCAGCCGGCGCAAGCCCTCGACCAGTTGGGGATCGGCCGCCTCACCGATCAGCAGTGCCTTGGATTCATAGGCAAGCAAAAAAGCCGTCAGACCGAGGACAACGCCGATGACGATCGAGGCCGCGCCATCGAAGCGCGGGTCGCCCGTCCACTGGCTTATGGCAAGACCGACGGCAGCAACCAGAATGCCGGCCATGGCCGCGCCATTTTCAAGAAGGACGATGAATCCGGGCGGATCCTTCGAGCGCTGGATGGCGTGAAGCCATCCGAGCTGCCCCTTGGACGCCTTGAATTCCTTGAACGCAGACACCGTCGACCCGCCTTCGAGGAGGAAGGCGATCGCGAGCACGCCATAGGCAATGAGCGGGCTCACCGCAGGCTCGGGCTCGGCAATGTGGAGGATGCCCTCGTAGACCGAAACGCCGGCCCCGAGCGCGAACACCAGAACCGCGACCACGAAACTCCAGAAGTAGAGTTCGCGCCCGTAGCCGAACGGATGCAGCGCGTCCGCCGGCCGCCGCGAGGCACGTCGGCCCCACAGCAGGAGAAGCTGGTTGGACGAATCGACCACGGAATGGACGCCTTCGGTCAGCATCGCCGAGGAACCGGTGATCGCCGCCGCCCCGAACTTGGCCACGGCGATACCGAGGTTCGCCCCGAAGGCGATCCATAAGGTGCGATTGTTATGTCCGGTGTCGCTCATGCCTTGGCTTAGCTCAATTGCGGCGAAAAGGTTGCGGGCAGGCATTGCGGGCGACAGGCCGACTCTTGCCTTCGCACCTGCAACAAAGCAGGACGCACTGCATGACCGACGACGCGCTCCGCCAAGCAGCACTGACTTCCAAGGCCTGGCCGTTCGAGGAAGCGCGCAAATTGCTCGCCCGCTATCCGCAAGGGAAGGCGAATGGAGCGCCCGTGCTGTTCGAGACCGGTTACGGGCCATCGGGCCTGCCGCATATCGGCACCTTCACCGAGGTTCTCCGCACGACCTGGGTCCGCCACGCCTATGAGGTTCTGACCGGAGGCACCGTCCCCACGCGGCTGATCGCGTTCAGCGACGACATGGACGGGTTGCGCAAGGTCCCGGACAACGTGCCCAATCCTGAGATCCTGCAGGAAGCGCTGGGCAAGCCGTTGACCAGGGTGCCCGACCCGTTCGGCTGCAACGAAAGCTTCGCGCATCACAATAATGCGCTGCTGCGGCAGTTCCTCGACCGCTTCGGCTTCGATTACGAGTTTCTCAGCGCGACCGACGCCTACACGTCGGGCCGCTTCGACGACGCGTTGCGCGCGGTGCTGCGCCACTTCGACGACATCCTTGGCGTCATGCTGCCCACGCTGCGCGAAGAACGGCGCCAGACCTATTCGCCGGTGCTTCCGGTGTCGCCGACCACCGGCCGCGTGCTGCAGGTGCCGGTGCGGGTCGTCGATGCCGAGGCGGGCACCATCGCCTTTGTCGACGAGGATGGACAGGAAGTCGTCCAGTCGGCGCTCGGCGGCCTCAGCAAGCTGCAGTGGAAGGTCGACTGGGCGATGCGCTGGGTCGCGCTTGGCGTCGATTACGAGATGGCCGGCAAGGACCTGATCGACAGCACGATCCAGTCCGGCAAGATCGCCCGCATCCTCGGTGCCCGCCCGCCCGAAGGCTTCAACTACGAGATGTTCCTCGACGAAAAGGGCGAGAAGATCTCCAAGTCGAAGGGCAATGGCCTGACGCTGGAACAGTGGCTGACCTACGGGTCCGAAGCGAGCCTGCAGTTCTACCTTTGGCGCGAACCGAAGAAGGCCAAGAGCCTTCACCTCGGCCTCATCCCGCGGGCGATCGACGATTACTGGCAGTTCCGGGAGCGCTGGTTCGACCAGCCGGTCGAGCAGCGGCTCGGCAATCCGGTGCACCATATCCACGAGGGAGCGGTGCCGGAGCCGCGGTCGCTTCCGCTGAGCTTCAGCCTGCTTCTCAACCTCGCCAGCCTGCCGGGCGTCGCGGACAAGGCAACCGCCTGGCGCTTCGTCCAGCGCTATGCGCCGGGCACCGCTCCGGAAAGCGATCCCGAACTTGACGAGCTGATCGGGCTGGCGGTCACCTACGCCCGCGACTTCGTGGTGCCCGGTCTCCAGCGCCGCGCGCCCACCGCCGATGAAGCCGCGGCCCTGCGCGATCTCGACGCCCTGCTCGCCGGGCTCGCCGCCGACACTCCGGCCGACGAGATCCAGAATGCCGTGTTCGAGATCGGCAAGCAGCATTACGGCAAGGAACGCCTGCGGGAGTGGTTCCAGGCCGCCTACGAGACGCTGCTGGGGTCGAGCCAGGGCCCGCGCCTCGGCAGCTTCATCGCGCTCTACGGGATCGACAACAGCCGCCGCCTGATCGCCGAGGCGCTGCAGGCCTGACGCTTTCGGTCGTTCGTCGAAGCGGTCGCCGAATGGCGGCTTGACCGTCCATCGGCGCTCGGCTCCACTCCTTCGCACAAGCAGGGGGTGTGCGTTGCAGGCTGATCAGGCGCTGGTACTCGACCAGGTCACCAAGAGATATGGCGATTTCACCGCGGTCGACGCACTCAGCTTCGCCGTCCGTACCGGCGAGGTGTTCGGGTTCCTCGGCGGCAATGGCGCGGGCAAGACGACATCACTGAGGATGGTGCTCGACATCATCCGCCCGACCGCCGGCAACATCTCGGTTCTCGGCCGGGCGCCCGGGCGCGAGAATGCGCCCTTTCTCGGCTTCCTCCCCGAAGAGCGCGGCCTTTATCGGACCATGTCGGCAATCGACACAATCGTCTATTTCGGACGGTTGAAGGGTATGAGCGCGGGCGACGCCCGGACCGAGGGGCTGGCGCTGCTCGACCGCTTCGGACTTTCGGCGAACGCCAAGTCGACGATGGACAAATTGTCGAAGGGCATGGCGCAAAAGGTGCAGCTGGCGACCGCGGTGGTGAACAGCCCGCGCCTGCTGATCCTCGACGAGCCTTTCTCCGGCCTCGATCCCGTCAACCAGGGCCTGCTGGAAGATGAAATCCGCAATGCGTCGGCAACGGGTGCGACGGTGGTCTTCTCGACCCACGTGATGCAGCATGCCGAGCGCCTGTGCGACCGGCTGCTGCTGCTCGCCCGCGGCAGGAAGAAGTTCGAAGGAAATCTCGACGAAGCTCGCGCCCTGCTGCCGGCGCGGCTGAACGTCACCGCCCGCCAGCAGCTCGACGGTCTGCCCGGTGTTGCCGACTGTTCGGGCGGGCCCGACACCGGCGATGGCTGGCGCGACTATGCGGTAACGCTCGAACCCGGCGCCACCGCGGGCGGGCTGCTCGAATATTGCACGACCAACGGCATCGCGCTGCGCCGGTTCGAAGAACGCCGCGCCAGCCTGCACGACGTCTTCTTGCATATGGTAGGTTCGGGGGAGCCGGCACAGTGAACAACATCCTGCTCGTCGCGCTGCGCGAATATCGCCAGATCACCCGCATGCGCAGCTTCTGGCTGACGCTGCTGATCCTTCCGATCGCGCTTGCGATCGCACCGCTCACCCAGCGCTTCATGAGCGGGGATGAGGCGGACCGGGTGATGATCATCGATCAGGGCGACGGTGCGGTTGGAGGCGCAATCGCGACGCGGCTGCGGCTCGACGAGGACCGCCGCGCGATGAGCGAGCTTGCCCGCTACGTCCAGCGCCACAAGCTTTCCGCGCCCGGCGATGCGCCGTGGGCGAAGAACGACCGCTGGTTCAGCGACGCGGAAGTGGCTCGCTTCGCGGCCGATGGCGGCACCGCGGCCGCAATCGCGCGGATCAAGCCGATGGTCCCCGACGGAACGCCCGAGTTCGATCCGCCCGAACCGCGCCTCGTGATGGTCGCAGCCCCGGCCGACCTTGCCGCACTCCAGGGCACGGCGCTCGACCGCCGCATCGACACCTTGCTGAAGCCCGAGCAGGGCTCGAAAGCCAAGCCTATCGACGCCGTGGTGCTAGTGCCGGCGAATTTCCTCAAGACCGGGACGGCACGGCTGTCGTCATCGGGTCGTCCCAACCTCCAGCTCGTCGGGAGCGTGCAGGACGTGCTCACCCGGGCGCTTCGGCAGGGCCTGCTGAGCGAAAGCGGCGTCCCGGCCGCGATCGCCACCGCAGCCGCGACCGTGACCCCCAACCTTCTCATCAGCCAGCCCGCCCCCGGAAGCGGCGCGCGCGAGGCGATGCTGGTGCGCTCGATCGTCCCGCTCGCCAGCTCCTATCTCCTGATGATGGCGCTGATGCTGTCGGGCAGCTGGATGCTCCAGGGCACGGTCGAGGAGCGCTCCAACAAACTGCTCGAAACGGTGCTCGCCACCATCAGCCCCGAACAGCTGATGACCGGCAAGTTGCTCGGCACCGTGGCGGTGGGCCTCACCATGATCGCGGTATGGATCGGCTGCGGCGCTTTCGCGGCTTTCGCGACGCAGGGAGCGATCGCCGACATGATCCGCCCCGCGCTCGCCCCGCTGACGTCGTGGACGACGATTGCCGCGATGATCTATTTCTTCGTCGCCGGCTACATCGCCATCTCGGTCTTCTTCCTCGCGGTGGGCGCCATCAGCGATTCGATGAACGATGCGCAGGGCTATCTCATGCCGATCATCCTCGCGATCGTGCTGCCGATCTCCGTCCTGATCCAGGGCATCCTCGATGGCGGCAAGGGCATCGGGGTGGCAGTACTGACCTGGATCCCGATCTGGACCCCCTTTGCGGTGCTGGCCCGGCTCGGCCTCGGCATTCCCACCTGGGAGGTGATCGGCTCGGGCGTGCTCCTCGGTGCCTTCGTCGTGGTGCAGCTGCTGCTGCTCGGCCGCCTGTTCCGCGCCAGCCTGCTTGCGTCGGGGCAGAAGCCGAGCTTCAAGGAACTGCTGGGCCGCCTTCGCGGGCAGCCCGCCGACGCAAACTAGCGAGCGCTTGTCCTGACCGCCGTCAGGCTGGCGAGCGCGGACGCCGCATCGACCTTGACCCCGGCAAGGTCCAGCGCCTTGGCCAGCGCGTCGCCCGCCGGCACCGCCACGTCGGGGGCAACCCCGGTCCCTTCCCAACCCCGGTTGGTGTCGGGATCGTAGGTCCGCCCGTCCGGGACCAGGATGCTGTAGCCGAAGCCTAGGTCGGCCAGGCTGCCGTAATTGCCCGCGCCGCGGGTCGTCTCGCCGACCAGGGCCGCGCGGTGGGTGCGCTTCAGAGCAAGGGCCAGATGCTCGGCCGCCGAAGCCGACTTGCCCGAGGTCAGCAGATAGACTTTCGTGTCGACGAGACTGGCATCGGCCGCCGGGACCGCGAAATGCCGCTGGCGAACGATCCCGGACGGCGCGTCGATCCGGCGAAGGTTCGGCCCCTCCTCGCTCGCCCCGTTGTTGCGCAGGTAGACCGACTCGCGCGTGTCCATGTCGAGCAGCGCGGTTTCCTTCCCGAACAGCTGGGCCAGCAGCATATTCATCTCCGGAAACTCGCCGCCGCGATGCTTGCGGATATCGATAACGAGCGTCCTGGCGCCACGCACTTGCCTAAGGAAGGCGGCGAGTTCGGTCAGTGTCGCCTCGTTGCCGAAGAAGGCCGAAAAGCCAACATAGGCGGTGCCCGGCGCCAGCCAGCCCTTGGCGATGATGGTGCTGGTGGTCGGGTAAACGGCCATCGACTGGCGTTCCCCCTCTTTGTTCACCGCGGGCGGCAGCAGGCACAGGTGTGTGTCCGGATGCACCGCCTGCAGGTCGGCCGTCACCGCCTGAGCGAACGCCTGGGGGCTCGCAAAACGCGCATATCCTCCCGCCTCGAGCTTGCCGCGGAGCCTCGCCGCATAGGCCTTTCCAGCGGACGGCAGCAGGTAATCGCGCTCCAGCCGGGCAGCGAGCGCGGTCACGACCGCCTTGGCCTCGCTCGCTACGAACGGCAGGCTCTCCGCGGCAGGGGGCGTGGCAACGACCGGCTGGGCCAACGCTTCCGCCGGCACGAGGGCAAAGGCGGCGGCCGACGCGAGCAGGAGTGCGGCGGGAAACAGGAGACGCATGGGATCTTTTTCCGAAGCTGAAATGAACTCGCCACCCATTTAGCTGGATGGTGCCTCCCATGCTGCGCAAAGACGGTGCAGCGCGTGCCAGAATCTGGCACGACGACAACGATGCTCGACAAATTCGATCACGGCCTCCTGAACGAGATCCAGCGCGATGGTCTCGCCACCGCCGACACTCTGGCACAATCGGTAGCCCTGTCGCCCTCGGCCATCGCCCGACGCCTGCGCCGCCTGCGCGCCGAAGGGTGGCTCGGCCGAACCGTCGCCCTGCTCGGATCGCGGCTGACCGAGGGGCGTCTCCGCGCGCTCGTGCTGGTGCAGCTCACCGAACATGCCGACCGGACCGGAAAGGCTGCCTTGCTGGAAAAGCTGGACGCTGCCGAAACGGTCCAGTGGGTGCTGGAGATCAGCGGCGAACATGACCTCGCCCTGCTGCTCGACTGCCGCAGCATGGATGCCTTCGTGGCCGAGGCCGAAACCCTCCTCGCGGGATCGCCGGTGGTCCGCCGCTACGAGACCAGCTTCGTCAAGCGCAGCTGGAAGTTCGCGCCCTTCGTGCGGCTGGACTAGGGTCAGCTCGCCTTGGTCGCCGAAATCCAGCGGTCGATCTTCTGCTCCAGCACGACCAGCGGCAGCGCGCCGGTATTCAGCACCTGGTCGTGGAAGGCGCGGATGTCGAACTTCGCGCCAAGCTCCTGCTGTGCCTTGGTTCGCAGCCGCTGGATGGTCAGCGCGCCAAGCTTGTAGGCCAATGCCTGGCCCGGGATGGCGATATAGCGCTCGACCTCTGCGGTGGCGTCGGTGCGGCCCATGTTGCTGTTGGCAAGCATGTAGGCAATCGCCTGATCGCGGGTCCAACCCTTGGAATGAAGCCCGGTGTCGACCACCAGCCGCATCGCCCGCAGCATCTCGTCGCTCAGCGTCCCGAAGCGCTGATAGGGATCCTTGAACAGCCCCATGTCGTAGCCGAGCGTCTCGGCATACAGCGCCCACCCCTCGGCAAAGGCGGTATTGCCGCCGAACCGCATGAAATTGGGCAGCGCTTCATTCTCCTGCGCGAGGCTGATCTGGAAGTGATGCCCGGGCGATCCCTCATGGAGGTAAAGGGTCGTCATGCCCGGGGTGGTCCGGCTCGGCAGGTCGTAGGCGTTGAAGTAGAAGACGCCCGGCCGGCTGCCGTCGGGCGTGCCGCTTTCGTAGGAGCCGCCGGCTTCGAACTTCTCGCGGAACGGCTCGTAGGGGCGGATCTCGAGCCGGGTCTTGGGCATCACCGCGAAATAGGTCGGCAGCAGCGCGTCGACCTTCTTGCCGATGTCGTAATAGCCCTGCGTCAGCGCCGCCCGGCTCTTGGGCTGGAACTTCGGATCACTGCGAAGATATTCGAAGAAGGCGGCAAGATCGCCCTTGAAGCCGACTTCGCGGCGGACCTTGTCCATCTCGCCGCGGATCCGCGCCACTTCGCTGAGGCCCAGCTGGTGGATCTCGTCCGGCGACAGGTCGAGCGTCGTGTTGGAGTGGATGAGATAGCGATAAAGCTCGGGCCCACCCTTCATCGACGAAAGGCCGACATCCTCGCGCGCCGCAGGCAGATACTCGCTGCGAAGGAAATTGCGGACCCGGATCAGCGCGGGGCGTAGATCGGCATCGTAGGAGGAACGATAGGCTTCGGTCAGCCGCGCGCGCTCGGCGGGGGTGAAGGAGTCCGGAAAGCGTCGGACGGGCCCGGTGAAGTTGCTGTTGGCCGCGGTCTGTTCGATCTGCCCGTCGAGCTGCTCGATCATGTTGCGAACGGTCAGCTTGGTATCGACCACGCCATCGGCCATGCCCTCGCGCCAGCGGACGATCGCGCGGTCGAGGAAGCGGACGTAATCGGCGTGGCGCTTGAGGTTGTTCTCGTAATCGAGCGTCGTCTTGAACGGCGCCGCACCCTCGCCGCTGGCAAAGGTCGGGTAGGATGTCTGCAGGCCGAAGAAATGGTTCATCGGCCGCACCCGCGTCAGGCGCAGGAGATTGTCCTGAAGACCGCGCAGATTGTCCTCGGTGGTGAACCTGAAGACGTCGTAGGCGATGGCGTCGGTCGGGCTCAGCCGCGTCCGGTCGATGGCGGCAAGCGCGGCGAGATCGCTCTCGGCGGACTTCTTCTCCTCGGCGAAATAGGCGTCGGTGATCCTATCGCCGAGCCGGTCGGCATAACGCATGTCGCCGCGTTCGATCGCGGCGATGGGATCGCGGCGAAGCGCGGCCTCGTCGCTGGCCTGGAACAGCGCAAACAGGCGATCGTGATCGGACTGGGCGGCTGGCTGCTCGGCAGGAAGCGCCGACCGGGCCGGGGCAATGGCAGTCACTCGCTCGGGGACCGCAGCGCAGGAGGAGAGCACACACAGGCTTGCGCGGAGCAGGAAATAGCGATCGATCATCGGGCTTGGCACTCGGTCAGACGGAGGAAGGAAGCGAGGGTCCGGACAAGGCCCGGACCCTCGTAATGCCAATAACCCTTCGGCGAAGCGCCTGAGCCCTTCTACCAGAAGAAATTGCGGATCCGGTCGAGCACCCGGCCCGACCGCAGGTCGACCAGCAGGACATCGTCATAATAGCGGATCCAGCGATAAGGACCGCTGACGGGCGGCAGGCGATAGCCCCACGGATCGTTGATCCAGTAACGCGCCGAATAGAAGCGCGAGGGCAGCTGCCAGCCAAGATCCCAGTCGCGATAGCCCCAGCCGAAAGGATCGATGTAGATACCGACGTGAAAGCGCGAACGGTCGCGGTCGCGATAGCCGCGCCAGTCGTAGCGGCGATCCTGCCGCCAGTCGCGATGCCATTCGTCCCGGCCCCTGCGGTCCCGCTCGATCCGGTCGCGGCGCAGTCCTTCAGCGGCGATCCGATCGCGTAAATTGCCCGCGGCCGCGTCACGCGGTGACACTTCGCGCCGCGGGGTGACGACGGTGCCGGCATCCGGAATGGCCGAACCGAAGACCGGGGAGCCGGCGGCCGGCGGCACATCGGGCATCCGCCCGCGGCGGCCGCCGTCGCGCTCGCGCCAGCCGGTGCCGCCCATCGCTTCCGCGGTCGGCCGGGGTCGTTCGCCGCGCTCGGCATTGCGACGCCAATCGCTGCCCGACCGCTCTTCCGCCGCGGCGCGCGCGACTTCGCGCACGGGCTCGGGGGAGGCGGCCGGCGGATCGAAGCGGACGGCGGGCTGGGGCGCCTCGAACCGCTCGGGGCGCTCGGCGCGAGGCGCTGACTCGGGCCGCTCCGCACGCTCGACCCGCTCAGCGCGCTCGACGCGTTCCGGCCGCTCGGCGCGTGGGGCGCGCTCGAAGCGCGGGGCCGGTGCCTCGCGGGCTTCCGATGCGATGCCGGGATCGGGATCGGGGTCGGCCGCCAGGGCGGGGGTCGCAGCGCTAATGAGAAGAAGCGAAAGCAGGGACAGACGCATGGACATGGACCTCTCGGGCGGGTTCACTCCATCTTCTTCGCCTGCGGCTGACCGCGCGATTAACGCGCAGGCGTAACGATTTTGTCGCTTGCGGCAGGCGCCGCCGGGCTTTCCGGAGCAGAAGCGGACGCGGCGGCCGCCCGCTCGATCGCCCGGCGCAGGCGCGGCTGGATCCCGCAGGCGCAGCGATTGGGAAGCGTGTCGAGTTGCTCGGGTGACGGCCGCGGGCTCTGCTGCAGAAGGGCCGCTCCGGCACAGACGAAGCCCGGCAGGCAGAAGCCGCACTGGATGGCGTCCTCCGCCACCAGCGCAAGGGTCAGCGGATGGCCGGTGAGCCCCTCGATGGTGGTGACGTCGGCGCCCTCCAGCGTGCCGATCGGCAGCGTGCAGCTAAGCGCCGCGGCGCCATCGACGATGACGGTGCAGTTGCCGCACACCCCCGTCCCCCCGCACCCCTGCTTTGTCCCCGTAAGGTTCGCCGCATCGCGCAGCGCCCACAGCAATGGGGTCGCGGGATCGAGCGCGAATTCCAGTGCCTGACCGTTCACCCGCATCCGCGCCATGGCCCTGCTCTAGCCGCCGCTCGACGATGCTGCCAAGCATGAGGGCCATGAAAGCGATCGATACAGATTGGGGCCGGGTCGGCTGTTCGGTGGAGGGCGAGGGCGGAACAGCTTTGCTGTTCCTCCACGGCGTCGGGTCGGACCGCAGCGCGTGGGACGGCCAGCTGGCCCGTTTCGGGCAGGAGCGCATGGCGATTGCGATCGACATGCCCGGCTATGGTGACAGCGAATTCGGCCCTGAAGAGGGATCGGCCCGGACCGAATTCGCGCATGCGGCGATGAGCCTGCTCGATGCGCTCGGGGTAGAACGCGCCCACGTCTGCGGGCTCAGCCTCGGCGGTATAATTGCCTTCGAAATGGTCCGCCTGGCGCCCGAGCGGGTGGCGAGCCTGGTGCTGGCCGATACCTTCGCGCGGCATCCCGAGGGCCAGGCGATCCATGATCGCTCGCTTGCGGCAGCCGCTTCGCTTGGCATGGCAGGGCTTGCCGACAGCCGGGTCGATGCCCTCCTCGCCCAGCCTGCCGATCCCGTGGTGCGTGCGTCGGTGGTCGCCACCATGGCCAAGATCGATCCCGCAGCCTACGCCCGCGCTGCCGAGGCGGTATGGCTGGCCGACCAGCACCGGGTTGCGGCCAGCGTCGCCTGCCCCACGCTCATCCTGTACGGCAGCGAGGACCGGATTACCCCGCCCGAACTGTCCGAGGAATTGAAGACGATTATCCCGCAGGCCGGCCTGGTCGAGATTGCGGGCGCCGGCCACCTCCCCAACCTTGAACGGCCGGACGTCTTCAACCGGGTCCTCGCCGCCTTCCTCGCCGAGGTCGAAGGCTGAGCCACAGGCGTGGCGGGAGCCCGCGTGCGGGGACACGCGTTTCAGCTCCATGCCGTGGCATCCGCAACAGACCGACCGGAAGAAGGCACTGGCGCTGGTCGCCGTGCTGCACGTCGGACTTGGCCTGGCGCTTCTGAATGGCCTTGCGGGCGAGCCACTGCGGCGCGTCACCGATTCGCTCACCACCTTCGACGTTCCGCCGCCAGAGCCGCCTCGCCAGCCCGAGTCCCGGCGCGAGGAAAAGTCCGCCGAGGCCCGAGAGGAAGGAGCGACCGATCTGAAGGCCAGCCCGGCTCCGGTGGTCCAGCCACCGCCCAAGGTGCCGCTGCCTACCCCGCCGACATTGCGCACCGCCGACCAAAGCGCGCCTGCCATGGGCACGGCCGTCAGTGCCGGCGCGGGGCAGGTGGCGGGTACCGGCGCGGGCGCTGGAGCTGGCGGCGAGGGAAGCGGCGGCGGCGGCACGGGCGGCGCAGGAAGTGGCGGCGGCCTTGGTAGCGAAGCGCGACTGTTGTCGGGCAATCTCTCGCGCGGCGATTATCGGCGGATCCGCGGCTTTGGCGCGCCGCGCGGATCCGCCGTGCTGGCGATCGAGGTGGGGGCGGACGGACGGCTTACCCGTTGCCTGCCCTTTTCCTCGTCGGGCAATGCGGACCTCGACGGCGAATTGTGCCGGTTGCTGGCACGGACGCGGTGGATGCCGGCGCGTGACCGCTCGGGGCGCGAAGTGCCGGTCGCGCTTCGCTATGTCGCGACCTGGGACCGCGACTGAGCTCTACCGGGTTGCGATCCGCTGGCGGGCGGCCGGCACCGCATCGCGCTTGTAGATATCCTCGTAGATGGCAAGCTCGGTACCGCTGGGCACCGCCGTCAGGTAGGTCAGGTAGACCGGAACGGGCTTGTCGAGCGGCACCTTCTGCTCGGGCGCGGCGCTCCTGGCCTTGAGCGGCTTGCCATACAGCCAGGCCGCCAACCGGTGCGCGGCTTCGAGCCGGACGCAGCCGCCGGAGAACAATCGCGCCGCCTCGCCGAACAATTCGTCCTGCGGGGTGTCGTGAAGATAGATGCCCTGCGCGTTGGGGAACATGAACTTCATATCGCCCATGCTGTTGGCAGGACCAGGAAGCTGGCGCAGGCGCACTTCCTTCTTGCCTGCCGATACGGCCGCCCAGTCGACGCTGGCCGGGCTGACGACCTTGGCATTGTCGGACCAGTCGGACAGCACCTGATAGCCCTTGGCCTTGAGGTAGGGCAGCCCGCCCTTGACCACGTTGGGCGCGATCCTCTCGGCGGCAAGGTCGCTCGGAACGTTCCAATAAGGGCGAAGCGAGGTGTAGCGGATCAGCGCCGCCATCATCGGGGTCGGATAGACCGGCTTGCCGACCACCACCCGCATCATGTCGACGGTCTGGTTGTTGTCGATCATGAACAGGCGCTGCGCGGCGGTGTTCACCATCACGTAGCGGCCGGTCGCCGGAAGGCTGCGCACGCGGGCCATGTTGGTGCTGACCAGTGCGCGGGTCGCCGGGTCGGGACGGGTGTCGGTCAACTGGCGGCGCAGCTGCGCATAATAAGGGTGCATCCAGCCCATGTCGCGCATGTAGGCGCCGAGGTTGGGCGCGTTGGCGGCGGCGGCGAGGAGTGACGCGGCGCTGGGCGCCTGCGGGCGCAGTTCGCCATCGACATAGATGATGCCGACGCTCGGCGCGCGGCGGAGGTCCTGCGCGTAGCGGGTGAATAGGTCGCCAAGGGCGCGGTTGGCACGAGCAGTCGCTTGCGGATCACCGCCCTGCGCCGCGCGGATCAGCCGCGCGATGTCGCGGGTGCGGTACCGCTTAGGGTCGAGCCCGTCGGCCTGCGCCGTGGCAAGCAGGCGCAGCAGCTCGGGCGCTGCGGCCTCGTTGCCGGGACGAAAGAAGTCGGGTGCGGCGGCCGGCTGTGCTCGCGCCACCTGCGCCGTCGCGGGCGAGGCGGCGACAGCGGGAAGAAGGGCAAGGCCTGCACAAACAAGTGCCGGGCGCACGAGGCGCCCGGCACGCAAGCCGTTCAGAATACGCGAAAGGCTCATTCTTGCTCCTTAACCGCGCTCACCGCTGCGACGGGGAGCGGGCTGCTGGTAACCGGTGCCCATGTTGTTGTTCATGGTGCCGGCCTGCGCAGGCGCGCCCGGATAATATTGGCCGTTCTGGACGTAGCCGTCGACGCGGCCGTCCCGGTCCTGGTCGGCCCAGACGGCACCGGCGAGACCGCCGACCACCGCACCGGCGACCGCACCCTCGAGCAGGCTGACGCCCGGGATCAGCGCACCGGCAGCGGCACCGACCGCAGCGCCGACACCGGCACCGGTGGCAACGCGGCCGAGGGTCGAATCATAACCGCTCGGCGTGCCCTGGTAATACTGGCCATTCTGGACGTAGCCGTCGGCATAGCCATCATTGTTGTTGTCGGCCCACACGGCGCCGGTCAGGCCGCCGATTGCAGCGCCGACGGCCGCGCCGGTGATCGGGCTGATACCCGGGACAACGGCGCCGACAGCGGCGCCGCCAACGGCACCGACGGCTGCGCCGGTCGCGGCGTCGGCGAGGGTGTCGTTATTGGCAGTGGTGGCACAGGCGCCAAGCGACAGCGAGCTGGCGGCTGCCAAGGCGATCAAGGTCTTCTTCATATGCTTTCTCCCGATGGTTTCGGTAACCTTGAACGGTTCCGGCCGCTTTTGCGGCAGGACGGGCCGGCGAAAACGCCAAGCCTCGACCGATCAACGTCAGCGCCGCCCCAACGAAAGGCCACCGCCAGAGGTTCCGGGCACGCAACAAGCCCCAAGATTCCAAGGCTTTAGCCTGATGTGGGGAGCAGCGCCTCAGGCCAGTTGAAGCAATTGGAACGGCTGCGAAACGCCAGAGTGAAGGGGAGTTTTCCGATTAACGCCGACCCGAGCCCCGAAGGGCGTCGAGCACTGGCTTCAGGCGATGGCGGAGACGGAGGGATTCGAACCCTCGGTACAGTAATTCACCGTACGGCGGTTTAGCAAACCGCTGGTTTCAGCCACTCACCCACGTCTCCGGATGCCTCGGCTGCGGTGCGCTTAGCGGAGGCTTTCGGCAGGTTCAACCTCATCGATTGCAATGGCTTGCCCGCCATCGCGACGGAAAACGAAAGTGACATCGCCGACTGTCGGCAAGCCGACACAAAATTGAGTCTAAGTCATTATAAAATAAGATATTGCGCGACATCGAAACACTAGCGTAATGCTTCCGCCGGGGGTCGGACCGCGTGGTTCGTGTGGGAGTACGGGGCTTATGGAATTACCGCGCATATTGCCCGGCGACGCCGGCCTCGATTCCGCGTTCGCGGGAAACAGGCTGCTCAGGACCTTGTCCGCCGAAGATCGCGCCATGCTCGAACCCCATGTCGAGCTTGCCGCGCTCGAAGGTGGCGAAACCGTTCTCGCGGTCGGCGAGATGACCCGGCGCACCCTGTTCCCGTTCGACGGGCTGATGGTGTCGATGCGGCGCGTCCTCACCGGCGGTCGATCGGTCGAGGTTGCGGCGATCGGTCGCGAAGGCGCGGTCGGCGGGATCATCAGCTGCGGCGCAGCCCCGGCCTTTACCCAGGCCGTGGTGCAACTCCCCGGCTCCGCCGCGATCATCCCGATGACGGTGCTGGAGGACGCCAAGCAGGCCAGCCCGCACATCAAGAATTTGTTTTGCCGCTATTCGGACGCGCTTCTGGCGCAGGTCATGCAATCGGTGGCCTGCAATGCCTTTCACCCGATCGAGGCCCGCGCCGCGCGCTGGTTGCTTGACGCCCAGGACCGCGCGGCAAGCGACCGGCTGGAACTGACCCAGGAAAGCCTGGCAGGATTGCTCGGCGTACAGCGCACCACCGTCAATGCGGTCGCGCGCGTGCTTCAGGAACAGGGCCTCATCGCCTATCGCCGCGGAGCGATCCAGGTGCTCGACCGCGAGGGTCTGCGCAGGGTCAGTTGCGATTGCTACGAGGCGGTCGAACGGCACTTCCAGGAAGTGCTCGGCGAAGACGGACGCGGCATCGCGGACTGACGGGTGCCGGCGCGTCCGCGCCTTTTCTCGAAGCCCTAATTGTTCTGGATGTTGGACCGGGTCTTGGTCGCCCTGACCGTCGATGATTGCATGGTCGCGGCCGGGCACAGGCCTGCCGCATTACTGAGCGAAAGAGCCTGATAGGCCTCATAGCCCTTCCGGCTGCCCATCACCCGCGCGCCCTTCATTTCCTTGATGACATAGTGCGGCCGCATCTTCGCCAGCACCGGGCTCGCCTTGTCGAAATCGCGACTGCGCCCGCTCGCCATTCCGGACGCTGCATCGCGCGGTGATGTGCCGCCGTCGAACCAGGCTTCGGTGATCAGCCCGCCCTCGCAGCGGAGCAGCAAGGTCCCGCGATCGGCGACACCGTCACCGTCGACATCCCCGGCCGAAACGCTGAGGGGGATGAGCCCATCGGCCGTCGGGGCCCCTACCCCGTCGATGGTGAGGCTCCCCGCATTTGGCGCCAGCAGCGCGGCGCTCAGGACCAGGGTGAAGATCATGGGACACGCCCTCCTCCGCCCGCAGGATGCGCTTCCGGCGCTCGTTTCGCAAGCGACACGGTCAGCCAGCCAGTCTCCAGCCAAGGATCTGCCCGGCGTGGAACGGCACCAGCGCGGAGCCCGCCGCAGCGACTTGCCCGGGCACCTCCACGTCGGCGCGCTCCAGGGTGACCCGTTCTTCGTTGAGAGCGAGCCCGTAAAAGCGCGGCCCATGTTCTGACGCAAAGCCCTCGAACCGGTCGAGCGCAGCTTCCTCGTCGAACACCGTCAGATAGCTTTCAAGCGCGAACGGCGCGTTGAAAATACCTGCGCAGCCGCAGCCGCTTTCCTTGGCTTCCTTGAGGTGGGGCGCGCTGTCGGTCCCGAGGAAGAATTTCGGACTTCCCGACACCGCCGCGGCGCGGACGGCGAGGCGGTGCTTTTCGCGCTTCACCACCGGCAGGCAGTAGGCGTGGGGGCGAAGGCCGCCGTCGAACAAGGCGTTGCGGTTGAGATGGAGGTGCTGCGGGGTGATGGTCGCCGCCAGGTTTGGCCCCGCCTCGCGCACGAAATCGGCGCTGTCGGCCGTGGTGATATGCTCCAGCACGATACGGAGGCCCGGAAAGTCGTGCAGCACGGGGGCAAGCACCCGCTCGAGGAACACCGCCTCCCGGTCGAAGATATCGATCGCGGGATCGGTCACTTCGCCATGGACGCACAGCACCATGCCAATCTTCTCCATCCGCTCGAGCGCGCGATGGATATGGGCCACGTCGGTCACGCCGCTGTGGCTGTTGGTGGTCGCACCCGCAGGATAAAGCTTGGCGGCGACCCACACGCCTTCGCGGTGGCCGCGTTCAAGCTCGTCAGGGTCGATCGAGTCCGTGAGATAGCAGGTCATCAACGGCTCGAACCCGGTCCCCGCGGCAGCCCGAATGCGGTCCCGATACCCGCTGGCCGCAGCGACCGTGGTCACCGGCGGGACAAGGTTGGGCATGATGATCGCCCGCGCGAACTGCCGCGCGCTGTAGGGCGCCACCGCGTCCAGCATCGCGCCGTCGCGCAGGTGGAGGTGCCAATCGTCGGGGCGGCGGATGGTCAGGCGGTCTGTCATGGTCCCCCGGGATCGTTCGTGCTGAGCGAAGTCGAAGCACGCTGGCGCCAACGCCCTTCGACGTCGCTCAGGGCGAACGAGGTTTGTTCTTTGCGTGTGCGATCCTTAGCTAAGCTCCATGCCCGCCACCACCCTTGCCGACCGCGCCCTCATCCGCCTGTCCGGGGAGGATGTCCGCGGCTTCCTCCAGGGGCTCGTCACCAACGATGTGACGGGCGCCCTGCCGGTCTGGGCTGGGCTGCTGAGCGCGCAGGGAAAATGCCTGTTCGACTTCCTGGTGTGGGAGGATGGCGACGACCTGCTGATCGATTGCGAGTCCGAGGCGGTGGACGAGCTCCTCCGGCGGCTGCGCATGTACCGGCTACGGCGGCCGATCACCATCGAGCGGGACGAGGGCCTCGCGGTTCACTGGTCGGCCGATGGCGATCAAGGGGCAACCGACCCCCGCCTCCCCGATCTCGGGCGCCGCTGGATCGCCCCCGCCGACGAGGCTGCAACCGGCTGGCACGCCCACCGCCTGTCCCTTGGCGTCTGCGAAGGCCGGGCCGAGCTTGGCGACCTGCTCTGGCTCGAATGCAACGCGACTGAGCTCAACGGAGTGAGCTTCACCAAGGGCTGCTACGTCGGACAGGAGAACACCGCCCGGATGAACTGGCGGCAGAAGGTCAACCGCCGGCTGGTCGTCATCCCCGCACGCGAGGCGGGGCCGCGGACCAAGGCCTTTTACCCCGACCTCGGGCTCGCGGTGGAGCATCGCAGGGTCGACGATCTCTCAGGCGCAGCGCTGCCCGGCTGGCTGAGCAGCGCCCTCGCCGACGATTAGGCGGTCGCCGCCGGCTTCCTGCGCGCGGAAGCGATGCGGATGAGCGCGACGATCCCGATCCCGGCCCAGATCACGTTCAGCACCGCCGACGGCCACGCCTTGAAGTAGCCCGAGTTGATGATGAAGCCGATCGCGCCCAGCACGTTCATCGCTTGGTAGAGCGGCGACTTGGCATCGACCTTGCCCGCCGTCAGCAGCGCATAGCCGCCAAGGATCAGCAGGGCGGCGGCCCACCCTGCGATATCCACGAACAGACGTTCCATCAGGCGGCGAGCTTGCGCAGGACGTAGGGCAGGATCCCGCCGGCGTGGAAATATTCCAGCTCGTTGAAGGTATCGATCCGGCACCGCGCGGTGATGGTGCGGGTGTGGCCGTCTGCCTCGGTCACCTCGACCTCGACGTCCTGGCGCGGCTGGATCCCGGCGACGTCGCGGATGGTGAAGCTCTCGGACCCGTCGAGGCCGAGCGAGGCTGCCGTCTCGCCGTCGGCGAACTGCAGCGGCAGCACACCCATGCCGACGAGGTTGGAGCGGTGGATGCGCTCGAAGCTCTCGGCGATGACCGCACGAACGCCAAGCAGGACGGTGCCCTTCGCCGCCCAGTCGCGCGACGAGCCGGTGCCATATTCCTTACCCGCCAGGATCACGAGCGGAACGCCGGCTTCCTTGTAGGCCATGGCCGCGTCGTAGATCGCTTCCTGCTCGCCGGTCAGGAGGTTGCGGGTGTAACCGCCCTCGACCCCGGTCAGCATCTTGTTGCGGATGCGGATGTTGGCGAACGTGCCGCGCATCATCACGTCATGATTGCCACGCCGCGCGCCGTAGCTGTTGAACTCCTGGCGCGGCACCTGGCGCTCCATCAGCCACTTGCCGGCCGGGCTCTCGGCCTTGATCGAGCCGGCCGGGCTGATGTGGTCAGTGGTAATCGAATCGCCGAACACGGCCAGAGTGCGGGCGTTGGAGATGTCCTCGATGCCCTTGGCGGTCATGCTCATCCCCTCGAAATAGGGCGGGTTGGCGATGTAGGTCGACGCCGCCGGCCAGGCGTAGGTGTCGCCCCCGGTCACCGCGATGCCCTGCCAGCGCTCGTCGCCGCGATAGACATCGGCATAGCGCTTGCGGAACAGGTCGGAATGGACGTGCGCGTCGATCAGCGCGCGGATCTCGTCGTTGGTCGGCCAGATGTCCTTGAGGAACACCGGCTCGCCATTCTGGGCGGTGCCGATCGGTTCGGCGGTGATGTCGCTGCGGACGGTGCCGGCCAGCGCATAGGCGACCACCAGCGGCGGGCTGGCGAGATAGTTGGCGCGGCAATCAGGGCTGACACGCCCTTCGAAGTTGCGGTTGCCCGACAACACCGACACGGCGACGAGGTCGTTGGCGTTGATCGCCTGGCTGATCGGCTCGGGCAGAGGCCCGGAATTGCCGATGCAGGTCGTGCAGCCATAACCGACGGTGTTGAAACCGATCGCGTCGAGGTCTTCCTGAAGGCCGGCGGCGGCGAGATAGTCGCTCACCACCTGGCTTCCGGGCGCGAGGCTGGTCTTGACCCACGGCTTACGGGTCAGGCCCTTCTCGCGCGCCTTGCGGGCGACCAGGCCGGCGGCGATCAGCACGCTCGGGTTCGAGGTGTTGGTGCAGCTGGTGATGGCGGCGATCACGACGTCGCCGTTGCCAAGGTCGTGGCTCTCGCCCTCGACCGCGACGCGCGGGTCGTTGGCCTTCTTGTAGGTGTCGGCCAGCTCGGCGTTGAACTGGTCGTCGACGTCCGACAGGATCACCCGGTCCTGCGGCCGCTTGGGACCCGCAAGGCTCGGCACCACGCTGCCGAGATCAAGCTCGAGCGTATCGGTGAACAGCGGCTCGGGCGAGCTGGTGTCGCGCCACATGCCCTGCGCCTTGGCATAAGCCTCGACCAGCGCGATCCGGTCGTCGTCGCGGCCCGACAGGCGGAGGTATTCGAGGGTGCGGTTATCGATCGGGAAGAAGCCGCAGGTGGCGCCATATTCGGGCGCCATGTTGGCGATGGTCGCTCGGTCCGCCAGCGTCATCGCGTCGAGGCCCGGGCCGAAGAATTCGACCAAGCGGCCGACCACGCCCTTGGCGCGGAGCATCTGGGTAACAGTCAGCACGAGGTCGGTGGCGGTGATCCCTTCCTTGAGGCTTCCCGTGACGCGGAAGCCGACGACCTCCGGGATCAGCATCGACACCGGCTGGCCAAGCATCGCGGCTTCCGCCTCGATCCCGCCGACGCCCCAACCGAGCACGCCGAGGCCGTTGACCATCGTGGTGTGGCTGTCGGTGCCGACCAGCGTATCGGGATAGGCCACCTCGTCGCCGCTCTGGTCGGCCGAGGTCCATACCGTCTGGCAGATATATTCGAGGTTCACCTGGTGGCAGATGCCGGTGCCCGGCGGCACCACCTTGAAATTGTCGAACGCCTGGCTTCCCCACTTGAGGAACTCATAGCGCTCGCGGTTGCGGGCATATTCGTAGCTGACGTTGGCGTCGGCGGCCTTGGGCGTGCCGAACTCGTCGACCATTACCGAGTGGTCGATCACCAAGTGGACCGGCACCAGCGGATTGATCTTCTGCGGGTCGCCGCCGAGCTGCTTCATCGCGTCGCGCATGGCGGCGAGGTCGACTACCGCCGGCACGCCGGTGAAGTCCTGCATCAGCACGCGGGCCGGGCGATACTGGATCTCGCGGCTGATCCGCCGCTCCTTCTGCCAGTCGACCATCGCCTGAAGGTCGTCGCGGGTGACCGTGACCCCGTCCTCGAAGCGCAGCAGGTTCTCGAGCAGCACCTTCATCGAGAAGGGCAGGCGGCTGACATCGCCCAGCGCCTTGCCGGCCTTGTTCAGATCGTAAAAGGCATAGGCCTTGCCGCCGACATTCAGGGTCGAACGGGTGCCGAGGCTGTCCTGGCCGGTCGGGATCATGCGTTTCAAACTCGCTTGAAAGGAAGGATTGCCGCGGCCCTTAGCAAGCCTTTGGAGAGGCGGCAAAGGGGCGCGCGCAACCTCTTCTCGTCAACGCGCAGGAAGCCGGACGCTACTTCCCGTCGCCGACCTGTTCGATCGCGCGCTTGGCGCGTTCGCCATCGACGATGTCGTTGGTCCGGACGGCTGCTTCCTGGACCAGCTGCTTGGCCTCTTCGCGCAGTTCGCGGATCTGCTCCTCGTCGAGCTCTTCCTCGATCCCCACCATCTCGTCGCGGGCGCGCTTGGTGGCGTGGATCAGTTCGTCGAGCTTGGCATGCATGGCGACGTCGCGGCGACGGGCTTCCGACTCGCGTTCGAACTGCCCGTTCAGCACCATCTGGGTAAGCGTGATCGCAAGGATCGACAGCGCCGCGGTCAGCCCGTCGGCGTGAAAGCCGAACCAGAACCAGGCCACGCAGAAGATGATCACCCCGATCTGTGTCGCCGGATGGGCGAACAGCTTGCTCATGGCGTCCGAGAAACGGTCGCCGAGACGGACAATGCTGTTCTTTTCCTGCGCCATTACGCCTCCTAAACAATCGCTCGGCGCGTTCGTTGCACGGGTCGGCTAAGCCGTTGATGAACCACTGGGAAAGAATCGTCAGGCAATGGAACCGGCGGCGGGTCCGGAGGTTGATCCCGTGCGCTGCCGAATTCGGCGCGAGGGGAACGCCATGTCATTCACCAGCCCGGTATTCGATCGCCGTGTCGCCGCTTTCGAGCGCGCTGAGGCTGGCCGCTCCGGCAAACCCCTCGGCGATCTCAGCCTCGCCCGCGTCGCGCTGGCCCGCCGCCTTAATCGCGCCGGCCCGCCCGCAAGCAGCGATCCCGTCGCCCTTTCGGCCGGCTCGGGCTTCCTCCTCCGCGCCTAGATCCAGCCCCGCCGCTTGAGGTAGACCAGCGGCAGGATCGCGCTCAGCAGCATCAGCGCGAGGCTCATCGGATAGCCCCACACTTCGTCCAGCTCGGGCATATATTTGAAGTTCATTCCAAAGATGCCGGCGATCAGCGTCGGCGGCATGAACACGATGGCGACCCAGCTGAACAGCTTCATCGCCGCATTCTGCTCGATCGAGATAAGCCCCAGGCTGGCATCGAGCTGGAAGGTCAGGTCATCGCCAAGATAGCCCGCATGGTCGAGGAGGGCGGTGACATCGGCCTGCAGGCTGGTGATGCGATCGCGGGCCGCCTCGCTGCCAGGACCGTGCAAGCGCTCGGTGCCGGCGAGGAAGGTCAGTAGCCGAAGCGTCGAAACATTGGTCTCCCGCACCCGCGCCAGAAGGCTTTGCGCTCGACCGATCCGCGATAGCAGGGCGGTCAAGTTCTTGGCCGGTATCCGCCGCTCGTCGACCCGCTCATGAAAGATCTTGCGGGACAATTCTTCCATTTCCGCGCCCGATCGCTCGAGCTCGTCGGCTGTGCGGTCGACGATCGCGTCGAGGAGCTTGAGCATGACCTTCATCGCGTCGCCCGCAAGCTCCGGGCGCCGGCGCATCTCGGCGACGAATACCCGCACCGGCTTTGGCGTCGCATAGCGGACGGTGACCAGCTTGTCCTTGGCCAGCACGAAGGCGATCGGCTCGGTCGTCGGCATTCCGTCCTCGACCCCGCACAGGGTGCTGAGCGTCATGAACAGCGCGCCATTCTCTTCGTAGAGGCGGCTCGAAGGCTCGATCTCCACCATGTCGTCGCGGGTCGGAATGGCGATCCCAGTCAGCCGCTCGACCGCAACCTCCTCTTCGCGGGTCGGCTCCTCGAGGTCGATCCAGGTGGCGGTGGGCGGGATGGTGTGGGCATGCTCCGCCTCGACCAGGCTTCCGTCGCAGGCAGGGCCGTAGGTACGCATCATAGGGTTAGGAGACTTCCTCCGCCCCGCGCGCCTTGGCAAGAGTGAACCGCTCCCCTAGCCACGGGGCGAGATGCAAGCCGCCCACACGCACGACTTTCTTGGCGACTCGCACGACCGCAACGCGCGGCGGACGCAGATCGTGCTGGTGCTGACCGCCATCACCACGGTGACCGAGATCGGCTTCGGAACCCTGACCGGCTCCATGGCCCTGGTCGCGGACGGCTGGCACATGGCGACCGACAGCCTTTCACTCGCCATCACCGCCTTCGCTTATGCGTTCGCGAAGCGGCGCTCGGCCGACCCCCGCTTCGGCTGGGGGACCGGAAAGGTCGGCACGCTGGCAGCCTACTCCTCCGCGCTGGTGTTGCTCGCGGTCGGCGTCGGCATCTTTTACGAAAGCGTCGTCCGGCTCTTCAATCCGGTGTCGGTCGATTATCGCGAAGCGCTGATCGTCGCCGCGGTCGGCCTGGCGATCAACCTGTGCTGCGCGTTCATCCTTGGCAGCGGGGGTCACGCCCACGCCCACGATCATGGGGGCGGGCACGATCACGACCATGGCCACGACCTCAATCTCAGGTCGGCCTACCTCCACGTCCTCGCCGACGCGGTGACCAGCCTCACCGCGATCGTGGCCCTTGCCGCGGCATGGCAGTTCGGAGCGCGCTGGCTCGATGCGGCGGTCGGCATTCTCGGCGCCGTGCTCATCATCCGCTGGAGCCTCGAGCTGACCGGCCAGTCGACCCAGGTCCTTCTCGACCAGGTTCCCGACAAGCGGCTGTGCGACGAACTGAAGCAGAAGATCGAGGGCGAAGGCGACGTCACCGTCCATGACTGGCACCTGTGGACCGTCGGCCCCGGCCGCTACGCCGCCATCGTTTCCGCCACCGGCGCCCCTGCCAGCGAAATCCGCCGCCGTCTCGGCAGTGACAAGCGCATCGCCCACCTTACCGTCGAGTGTTCGTGAACAAGAAACTTCGGCCCTTCCTGGCAACCTTCCTCGTCCTCCTCGGCGCCGCCGCCATCCTGTGGCTGATGGGCCGGCCGCTCACCTACAAGGGCGGCCTTATCCAGCTGTGGGGTCCGGTCGGCCCCAAGCAGAGCCAGATGCTGCTCGACTGGTACAGCGCCAGCCACATCGTCCACGGCTTCCTCTTCTACGCCATCCTGCATGTCGCGGCGAAGCGCTGGAAGCCGGGGCAGAAGCTGCTCGCCGCGACCCTGGTCGAGGCAGCGTGGGAGATCGTCGAGAACTCGCCCGTCATCATCAACCGCTACCGTGAGGCGACCATCGCGCTCGGCTATCGCGGCGACACGGTGGTGAACTCGGTCAGCGACATCGTCATGATGATCGCCGGCTTCCTCCTCGCCGCGCGCGTCCCGGTGTGGGCAAGCGTGATGATCGTACTGGTGCTCGAACTCATTCCGCTCGCCATCATCCGCGACAATCTGACGCTCAACGTCTGGATGTTGCTCGCCCCCAATGACGCCATCCGCACCTGGCAGGCCGGCGCCTGAACCCTCCGCGCAAAAACTACATCCGGCGCGCGTGATCGAGGTGGCCGCGGACGATCGGCACAGCTGACGCGGCGACCCCGCGGAGCTGCGGATTATCGCCGTGCCGCGCATAATTGTCGTGCAGCGCGAGCGCCTGCTGGTGGCTCGTCACCTGCTGGGCACGATAGGCCGCGTCGAAATTTCCGGCGCGCTGCAGGTCGTTGAGAAGCGCCGCATGCATCGGCAGCATCTGTATCGGAACCCCGATCCCGGCCCCTGCCGCGACCGCCCTCAACTGCGCGCTGGTGTTCGAATGATCCCGGATCATCATCTGGGCATGCATCCGCGTCATCGCATTCTGGCTTCGCTGCAGCGCCAGCCGGCTGCTCTCGATCTCGAACAGGTCGGAGGACGCGGCCATGGCGACGAACGCCGGCGCGGCTTCCGGAGTCATGTCCATCGGTCCATTCACCGTGGCACAGGCGGTAAGCCCCATCGCGCCGAGCGCGGCGACGAGGGCAATCGGGACAAGACGACGCATGGGAGCACTCCTCGAGATGCCGGGACGATCGACAGGAGCCCAAAGGACCGCGGCGCGTTCAGGTTCCGTCGTCCTCCCCCGTGGCAGTGGACTGCGCAGATCCTCGTAAAGTCCCGGAGTGCTCATGAAGAATTTCGCCTTGCTGGCCGCCGCATTCACCACCGTCATGCCCGCCGCCGCTTCGGCCAGCGAAATCTTCGGCGGGGTTCATGCCCATGCGGTGAAGACGCCGCTCAGCCTCGAGGCGGATCGTGAGGACGGGGTTGATTTCAGCGCCGGCATTCGCGGCAACGGCATCCTCGGCACGCCCCTTCAGCCGCATCTCTTCGCGCAGGTGAACACCAACGGTGGGACCAACTTCCTCGCCGCCGGCCTGTCGGCCAAATTCGGCCGCAGCCTGTACGTTCGCCCGGGCCTTGGCCTTGCCATCCACGACGGTTCGGCCTCGCGGTTCGACCGGCGCGACCGGCTCGCCTTTGGCAGCCGGATCCTGTTCGAACCCGAACTGGCGGTCGGCACCCGGCTGAACGACCGACTGTCGATCGAGGCGAGCTGGGTCCACTTCAGCCATGCCCAGCTGTTTTCCGGGCAGAACCCTGGCATCGACAATATCGGCGTCCGGGCGAACCTCCGCCTCTAGCGGCTGAGCGCAAGGCCCATCGCCAGCCCCGCCAGTGAACCGGCGAGGGTCAGGCCGGCATAGGCGACCGCCGTCGCCGGCGCGCGCGACCACAGGCTGACCGTGTCGAGGGCAAAGGCGCTCATGGTGGTAAAGCCGCCAAGCAGCCCCACGCCGAGCAGCAGCCGCGCCTGTTCCGGCCCGCCGCTTCGCCCCAGCACGCCGGCCAGCAGCCCCATCAGGCAGCAGCCGATGATATTGACCAGCAGCGTCCCCCACGGACTGGCGACCAGCCCGCCGAGCCACCAGCGCAGCAGCGCGCCGGTGCCGCCCCCAGCGAAGACCAGCAGCCCGCTCAGTGCGCGGCGGCCTCTTGCACGGGCTTCTTGCGGCTCGGCAGCAGGTGCAGCACCGCGACGATCAGCCCCCCGACGATGATCCCGGCGATGGCGCCGAACCCGGCGTTGAACAGCCAGCTCCAGAAGCCCTGCCAGAAGCCGAGCGCCTCGGCCCCATGGACAGCGAGGTCATGCGTCAGGTGCGGGATCGCCTCGCCGATGTGCAGCGTCTCCATCCCGTGCAGCAGGATCTGCCCGCCGACCCACAGCATCGCCGCCGTGCCCACGATCGACAGGAAGGCGAGAAGCTTGGGCACCCCCAGCACCAGACCGCGCCCGAGCGAGGCCAGGGCGCCGCCCTTCGAACAAAGGTGCAGCCCGATGTCGTCGAGCTTCACGATCAGCCCGACGGTGCCATAGACCATCACGGTGATCGCGATGCCGACCACCGCCAGCACCACCGCCTCGATCACCAGCGAATCAAGTTCGAGCGCGGCAAGTGCGATGACCATGATCTCGGCCGACAGGATGAAGTCGGTGCGGATCGCGCCGGCCACCTGCCGCGCTTCCAGCTCGCCTGGGTCGTCGCAGGCCATCAATTCGTCGGTGTCGTGATGGTCGCCGGAAATCTTCTCCCACAGCTTCTCCGCCCCTTCGAAGCAGAGATAGGCGCCGCCGATCATCAGCAGCGGGGTGATGAGGTCGAAGCCGATCTGCTGCCCGGCCCAGGACAGGAACAGGGCGACCGGGAGGATGATCAGCAGCTTGTTCTTGAAGCTGCCGAGCGCGATCTTGCCGATGATCGGAAGCTCGCGCTCGGGACTGAGCCCGGTGACGTAGCGCGGGGTGACCGCCGTATCGTCGATCACCACGCCCGCCGCCTTGGACCCGGCCTTGCTGACCGCCGCGCCGATATCGTCCATGCTGGACGCGGCGAGCTTGGCGATGGTGGCGACGTCGTCGAGGAGCGCGATAAGACCTGAAGGCATGGCGCTGGCTTAGGCGAACTTGCACGGGCGGCGCAATTCGCGCATCCGCGCCCACATGCTGGACCTCGCTTTTCTCCGCCACAATCGCGACCTGGTCGCCCGCGCCGCTGCACAGAAGAACGTCGCGATCGACCTTGATGCGCTGCTTGCCCTCGACGCCGACGTGCGCGGCGCAAAGAGCGAGATCGATACCCTGCGGGCCGAGCGTAACGCCATTTCCGCAGGCTTCAAGTCCGCCGCGCCGGAGGAAAAGGCCGAACTCGGCCGCCGCGCCAAGGAAGCGGGCGCCAAGGCGTCCGAGCTCGAAGCCGGCATCGCCGCCAAGGAAGAGGAGCTGCGCGACCAGCTCCTGCGCCTCCCCAACATCCCGTGGGACGGCGCACCGGTCGGGCCCGACGAGAACAGCAATGTCGTCATCCGCACCGAAGGCACGGTCCCCGAATTCGCTTTCACTCCGCGCGACCATGTCGAGCTGGTCGAGATGAACGACTGGGCCGACCTCGGCCGCATCGTCCAGGTCTCGGGCAGCCGGCAATATTGCCTGAAAGGCCGCCTCGCCCTGCTCGAAACCGTGCTGATGAGCTGGGCGCTGACCAAGATCGCCGCCGCCGGCTTCACGCCGATCACCGTCCCCGCGCTCGTCCGCGAGGAAGCCTTCGTTCGCCAGGGCCAGTTCCCCGGCCACAAGGAGGAAACCTACCAGCTTCCCAACGACGACCTGTGGCTGGCCGGCACCGCCGAGGTCGCGCTGACCTCGCTTCATTCGGGCGAGATCCTCGACCTGTCGAACGGTCCCGTCCTCTACGCCGGCTATTCTCCCTGCTTCCGCCGCGAGGCGGGCAGCGCCGGCCGCGACGTCCGCGGGCTGCTGCGGGTCCACCAGTTCGCCAAGGTCGAACAGTTCGTCATCTGCCAGGCCGATGAAGCCACTTCGGCCGAATGGCACGCCCGCCTGCTCGGCCTCGCCGAGGAGCTGCTTACCGACCTCGAAATCCCCTATCAGGTGATCGAGACCTCGACCGGCGACATGGGCCTCGGCAAATTCCGAATGAACGATATCGAAAGCTGGGTGCCCTCGCTCGGCAAGTATCGCGAAACCCACAGCTGCTCGACCCTGCATGACTGGCAGGCCCGCCGCGCCAATCTTCGCTACCGCGATGCCGACGGCAAGGTGCGCTTCGCCCACACCCTCAACAACACCGCGCTCGCCTCGCCGCGGATCCTGGTGCCGCTGCTCGAGAACCACCAGACCGAGGATGGCCGCGTCCGCCTGCCCAAGGCGCTGCAGGGCCTGATGGGCGGTGAATATCTTTAATCTCGTCATTGCGAGCGAAGCGAAGCAATCCATATCGCCGCACGTGACCATGGTTTGCTTCGCCCCCGGCTCGCAATGACGACATTGGACGACACCAAAGCCCCGCCGAACTACCGGCGCCTGACCGAGGGGCTGAGCCTGGCCCCGCGGCTGTGGAGCAGCTTCGGGCACCTCGGCCCGCGCGGGCCGATCGATGGCCCGCCGGCACTGGTCATCCCCGGCTTCGTCGCCACCGACCGCACGACGATGGAGCTTCGCCGAGCCTTCGCGGAAGGCGGGTTCCGAACCCATCCCTGGGCACTCGGCCTTAACCGCGGCGCGCGCTCCGATACCCTCGTCAGCCTTGAACGCCGTCTCGAGCAGATCGGCGATGGCGAGCAGGTGCTGGTGGTCGGCTGGAGCCTCGGCGGCCTGTTCGCCCGCGAACTTGCGCGGCATCGCCCCGACCTCGTCAGCGCGGTGGTGACCCTCGGTTCACCCTTCTCCGGCGATGTCCGCGGCAACAATGTCTGGCGCTTCTACGAATGGGTCGCGGGCCACCCGGTCGACAATCCGCCGATCCCGCGCATCACGGACAAGCCGCCGGTCCCCACACTCGCCTTCTGGTCGCGCCGCGACGGCATTGTCGCTCCCGCCTGCGCTCGCGGCGAACCGCACGAAAGCGACCTCGCGATCGAGCTCACCTGCAATCACATGGCCTTCAGCGTCTCGCGCGCCGCAACCCGGCAGGTGGTGCAGCAGACCAAAAGCTTCCTGACCGCCAATCTTCGCTCGCCCTGAGCAAAAAACGAAGGGCCTTGGCGCAGGCGTGCTGATGGAAAATCTAGGCCTGCTGCCTTGCGATCACCGCCAGCGTGATCCGCGACAGGCAGACGAGCTTGCCGCCCTCCTCCTCGACCCGGATCGTCCACACCTGCGTCGTCCGGCCGATCGCTTCAGCCTTGGCGGTCGCGACCACCCAGCCCTCGCGTGCGGCGCGGATGTGGTTGGCGTTGATTTCCAGTCCGACCACGCCCTTCTGCTCGGGGTCGACGGTCATCATTCCCGCATAGGAAGCGACCGTCTCGGAAAGCGCGACCGATGCGCCGCCGTGGAGCCGACCGTAAGGCTGGGTGGTGCGGCGATCGACCGGCATCCGCGCCTTCAGCCAGTCGTCGCCCCGCTCGAGGAACTCGATCCCGAGATGGCCGATCATGCAGGCATCCCCGATACGGGTCGCCGCTTCGGGGTCGAAATCGTGAATGTGCCAGATGCTCATGCGTCAAAGGCTAAGCAGAACCGCAGCCCCCGCGCCAGCCTAGGGCAGCGGCCCGTCGAGCGCTTCGACCACCGCCTCCATGCTGTCCGCGACGAGGTAGAGCGGCTGCATCGCATCATGCCGGTACGGCGTCGCCACCGCCGACTGCGGCGTGAACCGCCGCCGCTCGATCTGCGGATCCTCGAGGCTCTTGGCCGCTTCGCCAAAGCTCGACGCCAGCCCGGCACCGAGGATACGCAGCTCGCCCTCTTCTCGGACCAGGCCGAATTCGATCGTATGCCAGTAGAGCCGCGCGACCTTGTCGCCCTGCCCCGCGGCAATCGCCTCGACGCCCGTCTGCCCAAATTGCTGCATCGCGTTGGCGACCTGCCGGTCGGCCAGCATCGGCACATGGCCATAGATGTCATGAAAGCAGTCAGGCTCCTCGAGGTAATCGAGCTCCGCCCGGGTGCGGATGAAGTTGCCGATCGGGAACACGCGCGCCGCCAGCATCGCAAAGAAGGCCTCGTCCGGTACCAAGCCGGCGACCGCGACGCAGCGCCATCCACTCAGCGGTTCGAGCAGGGCATTCAGCCGCGCCAGTTCCGGAATGCCGCCCCCGCCCAGCCCGACTAGCGCAAGCCCGTCGAGGAAGCGGCGGACGATCCGCCCCTCCAGCAGCCTGGTCTGCCGAGCGTAGAGAATGTCCCAGGTTTCATGGTCCTCGCTGCTGAACCGGCCCCAGCCCTGGTCGACCACATAGGCCTGCCAGCCCGGCACCAGCGGGTCGGCGGCGGCGTGGTGGAATTCCTTGAACATCGGGTCGATCCTTGGTCGGAAGCACAAAAAAACCCGCCGGGCGGTGGCCTGGCGGGGTAGCGAAAACTGGTCTGTCAGACGCGCGTTCAGCCGATCCCCACCTCGTGGAGATAATAATAGCTGGCGCTGGCAATACGGCCGGTCATGGGACTGGTGTATGCGCAAACGCGCGTGAATGGAAGCTGGCCCTTCCGCCGGGGCACCTCCATACCCATGTCAGCGGCATGGACGCGCCGGCCGACTTCCACGTTCACCTCTACTTCGACCCGGACGAGGTCGACCTTGCCCGCAGCGTCGCCGGCGAAGTGGCCGAGCGCTTCGGCGCGTCGGTCGGTCATTTCCATACCCGGCCGGTCGGGCCGCACCCGCGCGGTTCGGTCCAGCTGACCGTGGCGCCAGGCCGTTTCGGGGAGGTCGCCGGCTGGCTTCCGCTCCACCGCCGCGGCCTGACCGTCTTTGCCCACCCTTCGACCGGAAACGACCGCGCGGACCATACCGATCATGTGATCTGGTTCGGCCCGAGCGAGCCGCTCGCCACCGCCATGTTCGACTGAAAGGAACACAAGAGAATGACCGACGAAGGCAAGCGCATCGCCAAATATGCCGCCGTGGGCGCGCTGATCGCCATTCCCTTGCCCGTGGTCGGCCCGATCATCGGCGGGATCGTCGGCGCGGTGATCGGCGCCAACAAGAACAAGAAGCTTTACGGCCGGCCTTACTAGGCCGATCTATCGCGCGGCGCTCCCTACGGCCGCCGCGTCGCAATTGGCGCGGATGAAGTCGCAGTGGGTCGGCATATGATCCGCGAAATGCACATAGCTGGCGTGCATCTTGGCCAGCACGTCGTCGACCCACGCCGGCTCCGGCACGGTCGCGATCGGTTCGAGGGCGGCGGGCGGCAGTCCCTGCCCGAGCAGCACCGCGACCCAGCTCGGCGTCCCGAACAGTTCGCGCCCCTCGCGGAATAGTCGGCCCTTGCCCGCCCACAAGGCGAGCCTCGAGGCGAGGCTGTCCGGCACCGCCATGTCGCGACACCTGCGCCAGAAGTCCGAATCGTCCCGCCGCGACGCCTTGTAGTGAAGGATGATGAAGTCGCGGACGTCCTCGAACACCTCCCGCATCTGCCGATTATATTCGCCCCGCTCCAGCGGATCGAAACGGGAATCAGGGAACAGCGCCAGCAGCTTCTGGATGCCGCTTTGGATGAGGTGGATGCTGGTCGATTCCAGCGGCTCGAGGAACCCGCTCGACAGGCCCAGCGCGACCACATTGGCATTCCACGCCAGCTTGCGCCGCCCGGTCGTGAAGGACAGCTGCCTCGGTTCGCCGAGCGGCTTTCCGTCGAGGTTCCCCAGCAGCAACGCGGCCGCATCGTCGGCGTCCATATGCGCCGAGGAATAGACGATCCCGTTCCCCATCCGGTGCTGAAGCGGGATGCGCCACTGCCATCCCGCCGCCCGCGCGGTCGAGCGAGTGAAGGGATCGGGCTCTCCGGCAAGCTCGCACGGGACCGCGACCGCCCGGTTGCACGGCAGCCAGCGGGTCCACTCTTCATAGCCTGACCCCAGCGCCTGCTCGATCAGCAGCCCGCGAAAACCCGAGCAGTCGATGAACAATTCGCCCGCGACGATGCTCCCATCCGCCAGCGTGACGCTGGTGATGTGCCCGGTCTCGCCATTCTGGTCCCAACCGGTGATCTTCCCCTCGCGGCGGACGACCCCGCGCTCTTCCGCAATGCGGCGCAGGAACCGTGCGTACAGCCCCGCATCGAAGTGGAAGGCGTAATCGAGCTGGCTGAACGGCAGCCGCGAATCTGCCGTCGGCCGGGCGAAGCGACCCTTCGCCGCCGCAGCCGCGCTCATCGACCATCCGTCGATCGGCGGCAGCGCTCGGCGCTCGGCGCTGGCCAAGTACAATTGGTGGAAGTTCACTCCGCGCAGGTCCTGCCCGTGCGGCCCGAACGGGTGGAAATAGCGCCGCCCCACACCGCCCCAGTCGACGAACTCGATCCCCAGCTTGAAGGTCCCCTGCGTCGCCCGCAGGAAATCATCCTCGTCGATCCCGACCATCCGGTTGAAGGCACGGAGCGGCGGAATGGTCGCCTCGCCCACCCCGACGATGCCGATCTCGTCCGATTCGATCAGCGTGATGCGCGTGCCCCGCGGCAGCAGGGTGCTGAGCGCGGTCGCCGCCATCCACCCCGCGGTCCCGCCTCCGACCACCACGATGTCGCGGATCGCATGCGGGGGCAGGGCGTCGCTCACCTCCCGGCCCCGGCGCTCGCCAGCCGGTCGATCTCCTCGGCCAGCTGGCGGTCACGCTCGGTCACCCCGCCCGCGTCATGGCTGGTCAGCCGAAAGTCGACGCGGTTCCAGACGCTGGTAAACTCGGGATGGTGGTCGATCTTTTCGGCATGCAGCGCGACCCGCGTCAGGAAGGCGAAGGCCGCACTGAAATCGTCGAAGCGCAGGCTCCGGTGAAGCGCGCCATCCCGTTCTTCCCACGCCATGATCCCGGCTCCTCCAGCTTGAATTGCGACCATGCCCGGCGCAAGGGACCCCTGACAAGGAGATCCCTCAATGGCTACCGCCACGCTCGAGAAGGGGCCGCTCGGCCTCGACAATCCGATGGGTACCGACGGCTTCGAGTTCGTCGAATATGCCGCGCCCGAACCGCAGCTGCTGCGCGACCTGTTCGCCAAGCTCGGCTTTCCCGCGGTGGCCAGGCACCGTACGCAGGACATCACCCTCCATCGCCAGGGCGACATCAACTTCCTGATCAACGCGCAGGACGAAAGCCACGCCGCCGACTTCTCGAAGGAGCATGGCCCGAGCGCGGTCGCCATGGCCTTCCGCGTCAAGGATGCCGCCGCCGCCCACGCCCGCGCGCTGGAACTCGGCGCCACCGACGTCACCGCCAAGGGCCTCGGCTGGCCGGCGATTGAGGGCATCGGCGGCTCGCTCCTGTACCTCATTGACCGCTACGGCGATGCCGGCGACGCCTATGCCGACAATTTCGACTATCTGCCCGGCTTCGAAGAGGCGATGCAGGCCTCGGCCAGCCACCTCACCTATCTCGACCATCTGACCCACAATGTCCGCCGCGGGCGGATGAACCATTGGGCCGAATTCTACGAGAAGCTCTTCAACTTCCGCGAGATCCGCTACTTCGACATCGAAGGAAAGGTCACCGGCCTCTTCTCCAAGGCGATGACCAGCCCCTGCGGCAAGATCCGCATTCCCCTGAACGAGAGCCAGGACGACAAGAGCCAGATCGAGGAATTCCTCCGCAAGTATAATGGCGAAGGCATCCAGCACATCGCGCTCGGCACCACCGATATCTATGGTTCGGTCGATATCCTGAAGGACCGCGGCATTCCCTTCCAGGACACGCCCGACACCTATTACGACCTGCTCGACGCCCGCGTGCCGGGCCATGGCGAGCCCATGGAAGAATTGAAGAAGCGCCGCATTCTCCTCGACGGCGCGCCGACCGAGGGCCAAGGCCTGCTGCTGCAGATCTTCACCCAGGAAGTGATCGGCCCCATCTTCTACGAGCTCATCCAGCGCAAGGGGAACGAGGGCTTCGGCGAAGGCAATTTCAAGGCCCTGTTCGAAAGCATCGAGCTCGACCAGATCCGCCGCGGCGTGATCTCGGCGGACTGACCCCTCCCCGTTAGTCCCGAGCGAAGTCGAGGGACGGCCAGCCACGTGCCTCGACTTCGCTCGGCACAAACGGAAGTGATCGAATGACCGACGCCTTCATCTGCGACTACGTCCGCACCCCGATCGGCCGCTACGGCGGCGCGCTGTCCTCGGTCCGCGCCGACGACCTCGCCGCCATCCCCGTCCGCGCGCTCAAGGATCGCAACCCGGACGTCGACTGGCAGGCGCTCGACGACATCATCCTCGGCTGCGCCAACCAGGCGGGCGAGGATAATCGCAACCTCGCGCGTATGGCCGGCCTGCTAGCCGGGCTTCCTCACGACAGCGGCGGCGTGACTCTTAACCGCCTGTGCGGATCGGGTCTCGACGCGGTCGCGATGGCCGCGCGCACCATCCGCTCTGGCGAGGGCGACCTGCTCATCGCCGGCGGCTCCGAAAGCATGAGCCGCGCGCCCTTCGTCATGGCCAAGGCGACCAGCGCCTTCGACCGCAACGCCGAGATCTACGACACCACCATCGGCTGGCGCTTCGTCAACCCGAAGATGCGTGATGCCTATGGCGACGACACCATGCCGAGCACCGCCGAAAACGTCGCCGACGAATTTGCGGTCAGCCGCGAAGACCAGGATCTGTTCGCGCTGCGCAGCCAGGAAAAGGCCGCCGCCGCGCAGGCCAGCGGGCGCCTCGCCGCCGAAATCGTCGGCGTCGACATCCCCGGCCGCAAGGGTGAGGTGTCGACGGTCGACAGGGACGAGCACCCGCGCCTGACCCCGCTCGACAAGCTCGCCGCCTTGAAGCCCATCGTCCGCAGCGACGGCACGGTCACCGCCGGCAACGCCTCGGGCGTCAACGACGGCGCCGCGGCGCTGCTGATCGCCTCGGAAGAAACCGCCCGCCGCTTCGGCCTCACCCCCAAGGCGCGGGTGCTGGGCTGCGCGGTGGCGGGCGTTCCGCCGCGGATCATGGGCATCGGCCCGGCCCCGGCGACGACCAAGCTGCTCGCCCGCCTCGGCCTGACGCTTGATCAGATGGACGTGATCGAACTGAACGAAGCCTTCGCTGCGCAGGGCCTCGCCGTCCTTCGCCAGCTCGGTCTTCCCGACGACGACCCCCGCGTGAACCCCAATGGCGGCGCCATCGCGCTCGGCCATCCCCTCGGCATGAGCGGCGCCCGTCTCGCCGGCACCGCGGCAATCCATCTCGCGCAGACCGGCGGCCGCTACGGCCTTGCCACCATGTGCATTGGCGTTGGCCAGGGCATCGCCATGGTGATCGAGCGCGTCTGACCATGTCCCGTCATTGCGAGCGGAGCGAAGCAATCCATATCGGGCCGATGGATTGCTCCACCCGCAGCTCGCAATGACGAATTCCCAGCCCCTCTGGGATGTCCTCGCCGACGTCCCCGATCCCGAGATTCCTGCCGTCTCGGTGGTCGAACTCGGCATCGTCCGCGCCGTGACGCCCGACAAGGTGACGATCACCCCGACCTATTCGGGCTGCCCCGCCACCCTTTTCATCGAACAGAGCATCCGCGCCGCGCTCGACGCCGCCGGCTACCGCGGTACCGCGATCGAGACCGTCATCAGCCCGCCGTGGACCACCGAATGGATCACGCCCGAAGGCCGCGAGAAGCTCCGCCGCTACGGTATCGCCCCGCCCGAACCCTCGGGCGAGGTGCACTGCCCGCAATGCGGATCAGCCAAGGTCGAGGAAGTCAGCCGCTTCGGCTCCACCCCGTGCAAGAGCCAGTGGCGCTGCCGCGAGTGCCTGGAACCGTTCGACCGCTTCAAATGCCACTAGGTCGTCAGCCGCACTGACCCCGATGCAGCAACTTGTGGTCGGCCAGCACCAGCGCGACCATCGCTTCGACCACCGGCGCCCCGCGGATCCCGACGCAGGGATCGTGCCGCCCGCCGATCCCGATGCTGCTGGTCGGCTTGAACGCGGCGCGGAGGTTGATCGGCTGGCCGGTCGAAATGCCGCCGTCGATCCCGCTCCTGCTCATCAGCGGCAGGCTCGCCCGCCCGCTCGCCCGGCCGGCGGCAAAGCCCTCGCCGATCTCCACGCCCTTGACCGCGTTGATCCCCATCACCGCGGCGGCAAGGTCGGCATCGAGCTTGGCATAGATTGGCGCGCCCCAACCGGCTGACGCCCCCTCGGCCACGCATTCGATCACCGCACCGAGGCTGTCCTGATCGCCCCGCGCTTCATCGAGCAGCGCTTCCCACTTCTCTGCGTCCGCCTCGCCGCCGATCTCGGCCACGCGCGCGGTCACCGTCACTTCGGGGATCACCAGTCGCGCAATTGCTCCCGCAGCCACCCGCATCGCCGTCTCCCGTGCGCTCGCGCGCCCGCCGCCGCGCGGATCGCGAAAGCCATATTTGGCGTCATAGGCTGCATCGGCATGGCCGGGCCGAGGCGCCAGCCCGGAATAATCCTTCGAACGCTGGTCGACATTCTCGATCAGCATGCCGATCGGGGTGCCGGTCGTCCGCCCCTCATGCACCCCTGACAGGATCCGCACCCGGTCGGGCTCCTGCCGCGGGGAGACATTCTTGCCCGTGCCCGGACGGCGCTGGTCGAGGAAGCCCTGCACATGCGCCTCGTCGAGGCTCAAGCCCGGCGGACAGCCGTCCACCACCACGCCGATTGCCGGCCCATGGCTTTCGCCCCACGTCGTGAAGCGGAAAAGGCGCCCGAAGCTGTTCCAGCTCATTGCTCCGCCACCTCCTCGATCCTCGCGCCAAGCGCCTTCATCGCGTCGCGGAAGGTGGGGAAACTGGTCGCGATCATCTCGGCCTCGTCGACCGTCACCGGCTGCTCGGCGGCAAGGCCCAGCACCAGGTGGCTCATCGCGATCCGGTGGTCACCCTCGGTCCGCACGCTCGCGCCGCCGCGGATCGGCCCGCCCTGAATGACCAGCGCGTCACCATCGGCCCGCGCCTCGACCCCGCAGGCGCTCAACCCCTCGGCCATCAGCGCCAGCCGGTCGCTCTCCTTATGGCGAAGCTCGTCCAGCCCCTCGATCCGCGTTTCGCCGCGCGCGCCTGCGGCCACCACCGCAAGCATCGGGATCTCGTCGACCATCGAGGGGATTTCCTCGGCCGTGAATTCAGCGCCGAACAAGGGCCCGAAGCGCACCCGCACGTCGCCGATCGTCTCCCCGCCGCGCTCGCGGATATTGGCCATAGCAAGGTCCGCGCCCATCCGCTGCAGGGCCATGACGAAGCCCGAGCGATGCGGGTTGAGGAGCACGTCCTTCACCGTCACCTCGGACCCCGGCACGATCGCCGCCGCGCCGAGTGCGAAGGCGGCGGAGGAGGGATCGCCGGCGACCTCCACCAGGCGCCCCGACAGCCGCCGCCCCGCCCCCAGCCGGGTGACCGTCCCGTCACGCTGAAACGCGACTCCGAACTCCGCCAGCATGATCTCGCTATGGTCGCGGCTCGGCACCGGTTCGGCCACTTCGACCGGCTGGTCGCTGCCCAGCCCGGCCAGCAGCACCGCCGACTTGACCTGCGCGCTGGCCGGCACGTTCACATGCGCGATGCCGCGGGTGACCGGCCCCTCGACCGTCATCGGCAAGGTATCCCCACCTTCGAACCGCACGCCCATCGCTTCGAGCGGCGCCTTGACCCGCCGCATCGGCCGCTTCGACAGCGAGGCATCGCCGGTAAAGGTCGCGCGCACGCCTTGGCCTGCCGCCGCGCCCATCAGCAGCCGCACCGCAGTGCCGCTGTTGCCGCAGTCGATCGGCGCATCGGGGGAACGCCACCGGCCGCCCAGCACCCGCCAGCGCCCGGGCCCGAAGCGCTCGACCCGAACCCCGAACGCCCGCAGCGCCTCGGCCGTGGCGAGCACATCCTCGCTTTCGAGCAGCCCGGCGACCACCGTCTCGCCTTCCGCCAGCGCGCCGAAGATTAGCGCCCGGTGCGACAGGCTCTTGTCGCCGGGAACCGGAAAGGCGCCGGTCAGCGGCCCGGTGGCGAGAGACCGCAGCTTCATGCCGCGTCACGCCGGCCAAGCGCGGCCGCGAATGCCGCGACCACCGCTTCGGCCTGCCGCGGATTGAGCCGCGGGTCGCAGGCGCTGGTCCAGCCTTCGCCTTCCAGCCCGCCGCTCACCTCGGCGACATCCTCCGGGGTCATCTCGAGATGCAGGCCGCCGGCAGGCACGCCTTCGCTGCGCGCGATGGCGGCAAAGGCTTCGGCTTCCCAAACGGCGTCGGCCAGTCGCCGGACCTTGCGCGGTCCCCCGCGGCTGGTGTTGCCGTGCAGCGGATCGCTGACCCACAGCGGCTGCCGACCCTCCTGCCGAAGCGCGCGGATCAACGGCGGCAAGGCCGCGTCGATCTTGGGCCCAATGCGGACGATAAGCGTCAGACGTCCCGGCATCCGCTCGGGATCGATAAGATCAGCAAGCCGCCGCAGTTCATCAGCGCCGATCGCACCGAGCTTCACTCCGACCGGATTGGCAAGTCCCGCCGCGAAGGCGACGTGCGCGCCGTCCAGCTGCCGCGTGCGGTCACCGATCCACAGCATGTGGCCCGATCCGCTCCACCAGCGGCCATCGTCCCACTGCCGCACCAGTGCCTGTTCGTAAGGCAGCAGCAGGGCCTCGTGGCTGGCGTACAGCCGCTTCGGCAGGCGCCCAGCCGTCGTTGCGGCATGCGCATAGGCCTGCCGCATCCGCTCGGGATCGGGCTCAAGCGCGTCGCGGCCATTGACGATCTCGCCGCGCCAGACCCGGCCCTCGACCGTTCGCGGCTTGGCGAACTGCCCGGCGATCCGCGCCAGGCGAACCGCGGGAAGCGGCAGCATCCCCGCCAGCTGGTCGAACAATCCTGCCAGCCCGGCGATATCGGGCTCTGCGAAGGTTTCGGCGCAATCGCCGCCCTGCAGCAGCAAGGCGCGCCCCGCCGCCGCTTCCGCCAGCTCGCGCCGCAGCGCGTCGACGTCGTCCAGCGAAACGATCGGTGGCGCTTGGGCCAGCGCGGCCTCCACCGCCGCAAGCGCTCCGGCATCGGCATAGGCCGGCTGCTGCGCGGCGGGCCGCGAGCGCCAGAGTGCCGGATGCCAGTTCATCGTCATGCCTAGGCGCCCAGCGCCTTGCCCAGCTCGACCTGGCCCTGTTCCAGCCCGCTGGCTGGAACCGTGGCGGTGCCAAGCTCGCCGATCTCGCCCAGGCGGTCGAGGATCACCGAAGCGGCGTCGAGGTCATCGAGGCCCTTGATAGAAATGCCCTTGGTAAGCGTAATCTGCGCCGCCTCGACGCCCTGCGCCCCGGCGCAGAGGGTGGTCCGCGTCGGCGCATTCTCGGCCACCAGTGCCAGCAGCGCCGGGCTGACATATTCCGGCCCGAGCAACTCAAGCGCCTGGGGCGGCAACAAGCCTTCGGTCATTGCCGTGCGCGCGGTGGGCGCCAGGCAGTTCACCTTGATGTTGTTCTTGGCGCCCTCGATGCTCAGCGTCTGCATGAAGCCGACCAGCGCCATCTTCGCCGCGCCGTAGTTCGACTGCCCGAAATTGCCGTACAGCCCGCTCGAGCTCGTCGTCATGACGATCCGCCCGTAATTGCGCTCCCGCATGCCGTCCCACACCGCCTTGGTGCAGATGACGCTGCCCATGAGGTGGACGTCCATCACCAGCCGGAAGTCGTCCAGCGTCATCTTGGCGAAGCTCTTGTCGCGCAGGATCCCCGCATTGTTGACCAGGATGTCGACCGCGCCTGCCTTGCCGACCATCTCGGCCACGGCCTCCTCGTTGGTGACGCTGGCACCGAACGCCGTGGCCTGTCCGCCGGCAGCGAGGATTTCCTCCATCACGGCCTGCGCCTTGTCGATGTTCTGCGGAATATCGTTGACGACGACCTTGGCCCCGGCCCGCGCCAGCAGCAGCGCGTGGGTGCGGCCAAGGCCTCCACCCGCGCCGGTGACGATGGCGGTGCGACCCTCAAGCGAAACGGCCATGGCTCTCCCTTTGCTCTAGTTCGGAAGGGCAGTAGCGCCCTTGAGGGCGCTGACAAGATTGCCGAGCTGTTCAACGTCCGCCCCGCACTTCACCAGCGCCGAGCCGGCGATGACGCCCGCCGCCCCGCTCGCCAGCGCGTCGCGGACCTGGTCCGGGGTCGAGATTCCAAACCCGAGCACCGGCGGCGGTGCGCCTGCCTCGCTGAGTCCGGCGAACAACGCATCATGGTCGAGCGCCAGCTTCTCGCTGGTGCCCGTCACCCCGGCCCGCGCCACGCAGTATGTGTAGCCGCCCGACATTGCTGCGATCCGCCCCAGTACCGGCGGCGGCGTGTTGGGCGCTGCGATCATCACCAGCTCCAGCCCGGCTGCCTTTGCCGCCGCGCTGTAGGGCGCCGCCTCGAGGCTCGGCACGTCGGCGACGAGGATCGAATCCGCGCCCGCGTCGGCCGCATCGGCCATGAACTGCTCGCGGCCACGGGCGTGCAGGATATTGGCGTAAGTGAGTATCCCGATCGGCACTGCCGGATGCCGGTCGCGCAGGCCGCGGATCAGGTCGAAGCTGTCGTCGACCCGCATCCCCGATGCCAGCGCCCGCTCCGACGCGGCCTGGATCACCGGCCCGTCGGCGACGGGATCGCTGTAGGGAATGCCGACCTCGATCATGTCGGCGCCGGCTTCGACCACGGTATCGAGCAGAACCGCGCTGGTCGCCTTGTTCGGATCGCCGAGCATCAGGAAGGCGCCGAACGCCCCTTCGCCCCGCTGCTTCAGCCGCTCGAACATCTGGGCATAGCGGCTCATAGCGCGGCCTCCGGCTTCAGCAGCTTCACCGCGCTCGCCATGTCCTTGTCCCCACGGCCCGACAGGTTGACGAGGATGATGGTGTCCTTCGTCGCCCGCTCCGCTTCCTTTATCGCAAAGGCGATCGCATGCGCGCTCTCGAAGGCGGGGATGATTCCCTCCGACTTCGACAAGGCCTGGAACGCTTCCAGCGCGTCGGTGTCGGTCACCCCGACATATTCCGCCCGCTCGCTTTCCTTCAGGAACGCATGCTCCGGCCCGACGCCCGGATAATCCAGCCCGGCCGACATCGACCAGGTGTCGGCGATCTGCCCGTCACTGTCCTGCAGCAACAGGGTCTCGGTCCCGTGGAGGATGCCCGGCGTGCCCTTGAGGATGGTGGCGCCATGCTCATGCCCGTGCAGCCCCTTGCCCGCCGCCTCGGCCCCGACCAGCCGCACGTCCTCGTCCGCGACGAAGTCGGCGAACATCCCGATCGCGTTCGACCCACCGCCGACACAGGCCGTCACCACGTCGGGCAGGCGCCCTTCGATCTCCAGCACCTGCGCCCGCGCTTCCTTGCCGATCACCCGCTGGAACTGCCGCACCATCGTCGGGAAGGGATGCGGCCCGGCCGCGGTGCCGAGCAGATAATGGGTGTCGGCAAAGGTCGCCGTCCAGTCGCGCAGCGCCTCGTTGACGGCGTCCTTGAGCGTCCGGTCGCCAGCGGTGACCGGCACCACCTTGGCCCCCATCAGCTCCATCCGGAACACGTTCAGCTGCTGCCGCGCGACATCGTCCGCACCCATGAAGATCTCGGTTTCGAGCCCGAACAAGGCGCCCGCCAGCGCGGTCGCCACGCCATGCTGGCCGGCGCCGGTCTCGGCGATCAGGCGGCGTTTGCCCATCCGCTTTGCCAGCAGCGCCTGGCCCAGCACCTGGTTGGTCTTGTGCGCGCCGCCGTGAAGCAGATCCTCGCGCTTCAGGTAGATCCGCGCCTGCGTCCCCTTGCCGAGGTTGCGGCAGCGGGTCAGCGGGGTCGGCCGCCCGGCATAGGTGGTGAGCAATTCCTCCAGCTCGGCCTTGAAGCGCGGGTCTTCCTCCGCCTCGAGGAACGCCGCCTCCAGCTGCTCGAGCGCGGGCACCAGGATCTCGGGCACGAAGCATCCCCCGAACCGGCCAAAACGTCCGTCATGCTTCATCGAAAATCTCTCCGGTCGGGAAGTCTGAGCGCGTCGAACAGCGCAATTACCTTGTCGTGATCCTTGATGCCCGGCGCGCGCTCCAGCCGCGAGCTGGCATCGAGCCCGTAGACCCCGGTCGCCTGCGCGCTCCTGGCGTTATCGGGTCCGATTCCCCCGGCCAGGAAGGCGCTTGCCTTCGCGGGGTGCGCCGCGACGGCACTCCAGTCGCACGTCTGGCCGGTCCCTCCGCCGGGCGAATCGAACAGCAGCCGGTCGCCGCCGCGATCCTCGAACCCGGCGGTCCAGATCTCGCCTGCGAAGGACTGGCGAATGACATCGACATCCGCGCGGCTTTCCGCACCGTGGAGCTGCACGGCGGCAAGGCCAGCGTCGTTGGCAAGACGCGCAACCTCGGCCGGAGGCAAATCGCGGAACACGCCGACCGGCTTCAGGCCACCGGCGCGGGCGGCGTCCGCCAGCACGCGGGCGTGTGCCGCATCGACGGCGCGGGGCGTGTCCGCCACCAGGATGATCCCGGCATGGGTCGCACCGGCCCCGGCGGCCAGCGCAACATCCTCTTCACGGGTAAGCCCGCAGACCTTGACCCGCCCGAACACCAGCGCCCGCGCGGCCTCGCCCACATCCGCCGCGGCCATCAGCGAGGAGCCGACCAGGAAGGCATCGGCATGCTGCCCGAGCCGCTCCACGTCCGACCGCGTGCCGACCCCCGATTCGCTGACCAACGTGACGCCCTCCGGCACCAGCGCCGCCAGCCGCTCGGTCACCGCCAGATCGGTCTTCAGTGTCTTGAGGTCGCGGTTGTTGATCCCGACCAGCGTGGCGCCCAGCCCGAGCGCCCGGCCGAGCTCGGCCTCGTCATGCACCTCGACCAGCACGTCCATGCCCAGCCGCTCGGCTTCGGCCATCACGCGCCGCGCCATGTCGTCGTCCAGCACCGACAGCATGCACAGGACCGCGTCCGCGCCATGCCGCCGCGCCTCGCCGACCTGCCGCACGTCCACGACGAAGTCCTTGGCCAGCAGCGGCCCGTCGAACCGCGCGCGCACCGTTTCCAGCGCCGCGAAAGAGCCCCCGAAGAACCGCTCGTCGGTCAGGCAGCTGACCCCGTCGGCGACCCCGGCATAGGCCGCGATCGCGGTCTCGACCGAGTGCGGCGAGGAATGACCCGAGGGCGAGGCGCGCTTCACTTCCATGATGAAGCGCGCGCCGGGCCGAGCCAATGCCGCGCGTAGGCTGCGCCCGGTCGGCGCGATGCCGCTCGCGTCGAAGCCCTCCAGCCGCGCCGCGACTTCCTTGCGCTTGTGCGCGATGATCTCGCCCAGGACGTCAGCCATTGGTCGCCTCGATGAACGCCTGCAGCGTCCGCCCTGCCGCTCCTTGCGCAAGGAGGTCGTTGGCCCGCGCGGCGCCCTCAGCAAAGCCCGGCGCAAGCCCCGCGGTCCACAGCAGCGCGCCCGCGTTCAGGGCCACCGCTTCGCGCTCCGCCTGGCTCGCGCCGCCTTCCAGCAGGTCGCGCAGCCGGGCGGCATTGTCGGCCGGGTCGCCCCCCTCCAGCGAAATCAGCGGCTTGCGCTCGAAGCCCGCATCTTCCGGCGTCAGGACGATCTCCTCGAGCTCACCGCCCGCCACGCGGATCGCCCGCGTCTCGGCATGCAACGCCACTTCGTCGGTCCCGGCGCCATGGACCACCAGGGCCTTTTCGACGCCAAGCGCCTGCAGCACCTGCGCGATCCGGCGCAGCATCCGCGCGTCGGCGACGCCAAGCAGCTGCACCGGGGGCCGCGCCGGGTTCACGCATGGGCCCAGCAAGTTCATCACCGTCCGGACGCTCAGCTGCCGCCGCACCACGGCCGCATGCTTCATCCCCGAATGATAGGCCGGCGCGAACAGGAAGGTGAAACCGGTCTGGTCGAGGACCGCGCGCGCCCGCGCCGGGTCGAGCTCGATCCTGGCGCCAAGCGCTTCCAGCACATCGGCCGACCCGCACTTGCTCGACACCGAACGATTGCCGTGCTTGGCGACCTTCAGGCCCGCCGCCGCCGCGACGAAGCCCGCAGCTGTAGACACGTTGATCGTGCCCGCGCCGTCACCGCCGGTCCCGCAGCAGTCGGCGAACAGCCCGTCGGGCCGCTCGAACGGCGCCGCTGCCGCCAGCAGGGCCTGGGCCGCGCCGATCATCTCCTCCGGCGTCTCCCCCTTCATCCGAAGCGCGATCAGCATGCCGCCGATCTCGCCGGGCTCCAGCCGGCCGAGCACCAGCCGCTCGAACAGATGCTGGCTGTCGTCGGCGCTCAGGTCCTCGCCCGCCAGCAGGCGCGGCAGCGGGTTGGGAACCGGGCCGGCATCGACCGGCGGCGTGGACGGAATGACGGCGGTATATTGGGCGGTGGGGGTCATGACGCGAACCTTGAAAGGACAATAAAAAACCCGCCTGGAAAGGGCGGGTCGCATCTGGAATTCAGCTGGTGGAAGGTGACAGATGGCCTACCGCCAGCGCCATCGCGCCGCCGCTTGAGTATTCCGCCAGGGATGCCAGCTCTTGGTCACGGCGCTGTCTTTCCGCGTCGCCCTCGCCTTGTCAACCGCCTGGCGGTGGCGCACCAATCCTGGCGTGCAGGGAAAGATCGTCATCGCGGGGGCCGGAAGCATCGGCTGCTTCATCGGGGGGCTGCTCAGCCTCGGCGGCGCGGACGTCGTGCTGCTCGCCCGCCCACGGATCGCCGACGAGCTTGGCCGCCACGGCCTCACCCTCACCAGCCTCGAAGGCTGGACCGAAGAACTTGCCCCAGGCGCGCTCGCGGTCGAGACCGATCCGGCCACGGCCCTGCGCGAGGCGTCCCTCGTCCTCGTCACGGTCAAGAGCGGCGCCACGGCAGAAATGGCCACGCTGATCGCCGCCCATGCACCCGCTTCCGCCGCGGTCATCAGCCTCCAGAACGGGCTCGCCAACGCCGATGTCCTGCGCGCGGCCCTGCCCGGCCGCCGGGTCCATGCCGGCATGGTCAGTTTTAACGTCCTCCACCGCGGCGAAGGGCGTTTTCACCGCGGCACCTCGGGCCCGGTGATTGTCGAGGCGGGGGCACCGCCGCTATCCGCGCCCCATCTCGACATCCTCCAGCATGCCGAAATGCGCGCGGTCCTTGCCGGCAAGCTGGTCTACAATCTCAACAATGCGCTGAACGCGCTGTCGGGCCTGACCTTGCGCGAACAGCTGGCGGATCGCCGCTGGCGCCGGATCCTCGCCGCCGCGCAGGACGAAGCGCTCCGCCTGTTCCGGGCCGAGGGGATCGAGCCGTGGAGCCTAGGCAAGGTCCCGGTGACGCGCTTTCCCGCCATCCTGCGCCTGCCCGACTTCCTGTTCCGGCTGGTCAGCCGCCGTGGGGTCAGGATCGACGCCTCGGCTCGCTCTTCGATGTGGGAGGATCTCGAACGAGGCCGCCGCACCGAGATCGATGAGCTGCAGGGCGCGGTCATCACACGGGCCGCGGCGCTCGACTTGCCCACCCCGGTGAACCGCGCCATCGCCGATGCCGTCCGGGCCGCCGAGGCCGCCGGCGCGGGAAGTCCGAAATTGCTTCCCGGCGACCTTGCGGGCCCGCTTTCTTAACTCCGTCTCAACCCAGAACAGCTAGCAACCGACTGTTCAGGAGTTTGACCGGACCGATGTACGAAGCCCCCGATCGTTACAAGCGCATGATCGCCGCTCGCCTTCCCGATGGCGAATCGGCCGGGATTGCGCGCGACAGCGGCTCCGCATCGCCGCTCAAGGATGTGCAGCTGATCGCCCGCGGCCAGCTCGCCCCCTTCTTCGCCTTCACCAATGGCGCCGCTGCCTTGCTGTTCGCCATCGCCCTGTGGGGATCGGTTCCGGCCAGCTTGCTGCTCGGCTGGGCCGGCTTCGTCGTCATGGCGAACTTCCTCGCCATGCGCTGGAGCCAGAGCCAGGCCGTCACCTGCGTCGGCCGCGCCGGCCATTCGGTGCCCGTCTGGATGATGATCGGCGATGTGGTCGTCCGCGCCATGCTGTGGCTCAGCCTTCCCGTCTATCTCTTCCCGACGCTTTCGACCCCCAACCAGATCATCGCCGGCACCCTCATCGCGGGTGTCGGGATCGCCGGACTCGGGCTCGTCGTGGTGTTCGCCTGCGCCGTCGCCTGGATGAGCGCGTTCACCGCTGGGCTCGCGGTCCCGCTGCTGTTCCTCAAGTCGACGGTCGAATTCCAGCAGCTCCTTTCGATGCTATTCGTGCTCGGCGTCGCGATCGTCGGCATCCTCACCGTCGCCCGCTGGGCCGCGGGGCAGCTGCAGACCAATGCCGACATGGGCTCACAGTCCGAAAGCGCCTCGCTCCTGCTGCAGGAATATGAACAGCGCGGTGTGGGCTGGCTGTGGCAGGTCGATGCGGAAAACCGCGTCAACTACATCTCGAGCCGTATGGGCGCCCTCATCGGCAAGCCTTCGACTCAGATCCTCGGCCATTCGATGCCGGCGCTGCTCGGCGGCCATGCCGACCTTGGCCAGGTGCTTCTCGACAAGCAGACCTTCACCAACCTCGAAATGGAGCTGCGCACCGCGCGCGGCAATCGCTGGATCTCGCTGTCGGGCGATCCGATCATCGATACCGCCGGCCGCTTTGAAGGGTTTCGCGGCGTCGGGCTCGACATCACCGACGTGCGCCACACGCAGGAACGCCTGACCCACCTCGCCAATGTCGACGTCCTGTCGGGCCTGCCCAATCGCGGCCGGGTCCGCCAGCTGCTCGGCGACGCGCTGCGTCACGCGACCGCCAGCAATGTGCCTTGCGCGATCATGTTCCTCGACCTCGACGGGTTCAAGCCGGTCAACGACACCTTCGGCCACCCCAAGGGTGACGCAGTGCTCCAGGCCGTAGCCAAGCGGCTGTGCGACGAAGTCGCGGCCGACGGCCATGTCGGGCGTCTCGGCGGCGATGAATTCGCAATTGTCGTCCCCGACGCGCAAAGCCGCCGCAAGGTCGAACAGCTCGCCGACCGGATCATCATCGCCATCGCCGAACCCTATTCGATCGACGGTACCGAAATCCGCATCGGCGTCTCGGTCGGCTGCGCCTTCGGTCCGATCGACGGCGCCACGGTCGACGATCTCATCCTCAAGGCCGACCTCGCGCTCTACCAGGCGAAGGACGCCGGCCGCGGCGTGGTGCGCTATTTCAGCTCCGAACTGCAAAGCGAGCAGGAAGACCGTGTCCGCCTCGAGGCCGACATGCGCCTCGCGCTCGAGAACCGTCAGTTCTACCTCGCCTTCCAGCCGCTGGTCAGCGCCAGGAACCAGAAGCTGGTCGGCTTCGAAGCCCTGATCCGCTGGAACCACCCGCGCCGCGGCTTTGTCCCGCCCAACGTCTTCATCCCCGTCGCCGAGGAGTGCGGTCTGATGGGTCCGCTCGGCGAATTCATCATCGAGGAAGCCTGCCGCGCCGCCGCCAGCTGGCCCGAACCGATCACTGTCGCGGTCAACGTCAGCCCCAAGCAGATCATCCTGCCCAACCTGCCCAACGTCGTCAGCCAGGCGCTCGCCCGCCACAAGCTGCCGGGCAACCGGATCGAGCTGGAAGTGACCGAAGGCGTGTTCCTCGACAGCTCCAGCCGCAGCCTCGACATCCTCAGCCGCCTGCGCGCGCTCGGCGTCGGCATCGCGCTCGACGATTTCGGGACCGGCTATTCCTCGATCGGCTATCTGAACAAGGCGGTCTTCCACAAGCTGAAGATCGACGGCAGCTTCGTGCGTGACGCCGGCACCCGTCCTGGCAACGTCGCGATCATCAAGTCGATCGTGCAGCTCGCCAAGGATTTCCGCATGTCGGTCACCGCTGAAGGCGTCGAAACCGCCGAGGATTTCGAGCGGATGCGCGAACTCGGCTGCGACACCATCCAGGGCTATCTGTTCGGTAAGCCGCTCTCCTACGACCGCGCCAACCAGCTGGTCCTCGGCCTCGACGCCCGCCGCCTGGCGAGCTAGCCGCCGCGGCATTGCTGCACGGCGGGGCTGTGGCTCCGCCGCCTCGTCATCATTCCGTCACCGATCCGACTTTGCCGAGTCCCTGAGCGGCAACCGAGGTGTCGCTTGCCAGTCCTAGTTGCCCCCCAAGCCGGCGGAAGGCCGGGGGGACAAGGACATCTACATGACCGCTTCGACTTCGACCGGCCTCAGGGTCGCCACTGCCATGCTGTTCTGCGGCGCTTCTGTTCCTGCCGTCGCGCAGACCGACCTCGCGGCTGCGGCCAGCGACTCCGCCGGCGGCACCGCCACTACTGAAGAGGCGCAGCCGCCCGAGGCCAGCAGCAGCAACGACGGCCAGATCGCCGAGATCGTCGTCACCGCGACCAAGCGCGAGACCAATCTCCAGAAGACCCCGATCTCCATCTCGGTCATCGGCAACGAAGCGCTGCGGGAACGCCGGGTGCAGAGCCTGCTCGACCTTGCCGACGGCGGCGTCCCGTCGCTTCGCATCGCCACCTTCGAAGCGCGCCAGTCCGCGCTCACCATCGGCATCCGCGGCATCGTTCCGCTCGACGCCAACCAGCCCGCGCGTGAGCAGGGCGTCGGCGTCTATCTCGACGGCGTCTATCTCGGCCGCCAGCACGGCCTCAACGCCGCGCTGTTCGACGTCGAGCGGATCGAGGTGCTGAAGGGTCCGCAGGGCACCCTGTTCGGCCGCAATACCGAAGGCGGCGCGCTCAGCATCGTCACCCGCGCCCCGACCGGTCGCTTCGGCGGCAGCGCCAGCGCCAGCGTCGGCAACCTTGGTGCCTACAGCGGCAACCTCCATCTCGACCTGCCCGCCCGCGCCGGCCTCAGCCTCAAGCTCGACGGCGTGATCCAGCATCAGGAACCGATCACCGAGAACCCGTTCCCGGGGGCGGTCGGCTTCGGTTATTTCCACCGCAAGGGCGGCCGCGCCGCGCTGCGCTGGAAGCCGGCGAGCAACTTCACCAACGATTTCGCCGCCGACTATGCGCTCGACAAGAACTCGCCCTTCTACAGCCAGCTGCTGAACTACAATCCGAACGGCTGCCTCAGCGGCGGCTCGAACACCGCCCCGCTGCCGCTTCCCGCGGGAAGCAAGTGCGTCACGCCGGGCACCGCCTTTACCGGCACGCAGGGCACCATCCGCCCATTGCTCCCCGGCGTCGTCGTCAACGGCGACACGCTGATGCGCAGGGTCGACATTCCCGTCCCGCAGAAGGTCAGCCGCGACCGCACCTTCGGCTTCACCAACAACCTGCGCTGGTCGGTCATCCCCGAACTCGAACTGCGCTCGATCAGCGCGTGGCGCGGGGTCGATGTCGAGCAATATGACAATAGCGGCGGCGCCCACCGCGTCCCCGTTGTCAACCTGACCGCGGCCTGCACCGGCGCCAATTGCGCCTTCAGCCGCTACAGCCTCGCCGACCTTCGCCAGCGCCAGTTCAGCCAGGAACTGCAGGCGGTCGGAACCGTCGGCTCGCTCGATTACGTGGCCGGCCTTTATTATTTCAACGAGCGGGTGAGCGATGATGCCGCTACCCCGAACACGCTCGGCGCGGTGGCGACCGTCGCGGGCGGCGTGGTGACCGGCGCGACCTATGTGCCGATCCCCTTCTGCACCGGCACCAACCCGATCACCGCCAACGACTTCGTCGGCAATGCGGTGCGCGGCTGCAATATCGACCGCGCCTCCAAGGTCCGCTCGCGCAGCTACGCCGCTTATGGCCAGGTCACCTGGAACGCGACCGATGCGCTCCACGTCACGGTCGGCGGCCGCTACACGATCGACAAGAAGGAAGGCGAACTGCTCGCCTCGCGCAACATCGACTATCGCTTCGACAAGGCGCGCGCCGCCGCCAACGGCTACAAGCCGCTCGACGAGAAGTGGACCCGCTTCAACCCGCTCGCCGTCGTCGCCTATGACTTCAGCAACCGCGTCCACGGCTATCTCAAATATGCGACCGGGTACCGCGCCGGCGGCGCCAGCAGCCGTACTTCCGACTATCGCGCCTTCAATCCCGAAGACGTGAAGTCCTACGAAGCGGGCCTCAAGACCGAATTCTTCGATCGCCGCCTGCGCTTCAACATTGCCGGCTACCTGATGGACCGCAAGGGCAGCCAGGTCGACCTCAGCACCATCCAGCCGACCGCGACGGGCAACTTCAACAATCTCGTCACGTTCAACGCGCCAGGCACCACCAAGATTCGCGGCATCGAGGCCGACGTCACCGTCAGCCCGTTCCAGGGCCTGCAGTTCGGCGCGTCCTACGCCTACACCTACACCCGGATCCCGCCGGTGCCGGTGACCTACACCGCTTTCTGCACCGGGGTGGCGGCGCCTTCGACCGCCTGCACCTCGGCTGGCCAGGCGATCAACTCGACCACCGTTCCGCAGCAGTTCTTCATCGTCTTCACGCCGCGCAATGCGGCCAGCGGCTCGATCGATTATTCGCTTCCGATCGGCAGCAGCGAAACCGCGGTGAAATTCCACCTCGACGGCAATTACGCGCAGGCGACGCAGGCCTTCGACCAGTTCGCCGCCAAGGCCGACGCCTCATTCATCGTCAACGGTCGCGTGTCGCTGACCGACATCAACCTCGCCAATGCCGCCAGGTTCACGCTCAGCCTGTGGTCGCGCAACCTGTTCAACGAGCAATACGTCTATCGCCGCGACCCGTCGAACAGCATCCCGGCGGTGCAGACCGCCCCCGTGACCGGCGTTCCGAACATCCTCGCCGTCGGCAACAACGGCGGCATCCTCGGCGACTATGGCAACTTCAACACGCCGCGGACCTTTGGTCTCGAAGCCAGCATGAAGTTCTGAATGGGGGGCGGGGCTCAGTCCCCGCTCAACACCTTCCGCACCGAGGCCGCCAGCGCTTCGGAGCGGAAGGGCTTGGGCAGCAGGGTCGCGCCCGGGGCGGCGTGGCGGATCGCGTCGGTCTCGCTGTAGCCCGACACGAACAGGATGGCCTGCTCGGGCCGCTCGCCCCGCATCGCGCGGGCGACGTCGGCGCCGCTCATCCCCGGCATGATATAATCGAGCACGACAAGGTCGGGCGCCTCGCGCCGGAATTCCTTGAGGGCGGTCTCGCCGTCGGCGGCCTCGGTGACCTGATAACCAAGGTCCTCGAGGCTTGCGACGACGAACCCGCGGACGTCGGGATCGTCGTCCACCACCAGCACCCGCGCGCCCTGCTCGAGCACGTCGGCTTCGGCTTCCTCGGCCGCGATACCCGCCGCGGGTCCGGCCTCGGCCCCGTCGACCCGCCGGAAATAGAGCCGCACCGTGGTTCCCTCGCCCGGCTGGCTTTCGATGCGGGCAGTCCCGCCCGACTGGCGCGCGACGCCGTAGACCATCGACAGGCCAAGGCCCGTGCCCTTGCCCACGTCCTTGGTCGTGAAGAAGGGCTCGAAAGCCCGTGCCGCGACGTCCGGTGGCATCCCGCTCCCGGTGTCTGCGATGCTGAGCTCGATATAATCGCCCGGCTCCAGTTCGTGATCGTCGCTGATCGCGATCGCCGAGGTGGTGATCGAAAGGTGCCCACCCTCGGGCATCGCGTCACGGGCGTTGATCGCGAGGTTCAGAACCGCAAGTTCAAGCTGGGTCGGGTCGGCCAGCACGGGGATCGCCGCATCATCGAGCTCGATCTTCTTCTCGATCCCCGGCCCCAGCACGTTGCGCAGCAGCGGCCGCATGTTGGCGATCAGCGGCCCGACCAGAGTCGGGCGCACCTCCAGCCGCTGCACCCTGCTGAACGCCAGCAATTGCGCGGTCAGCCGCGCGCCGCGTTCGGCCGCCTCCAGCGCGTTGCGGGCATAGCGTTCGAGCTTGGGGTCCTCGGCCCGGCGGACGATGAGGTCGAGGCCGCCGACCACCACCGTCAGCAGATTGTTGAAATCGTGCGCGATCCCGCCCGTCAGCTGGCCGAGCGCCTCCATCTTCTGGCTCTGCCGAAGCTGCTCCTGCGCAGCTTTCAGTTCGGTGACGTCGCGCGCCTCGAACAGGATGTACATGACCGATCCGTCGCGGCCGAACACCGGGCGGAACGACACATCGAGATAGGCGGTCGCCGCTCCCGGCCGCTCAAGGATGATGTCGTGGGTGACCGGCGTGCCCCGCGCGGCGACCGTGATCGCGCCCGACACTGCCTCCTTGTGTTCGGGATAGGCGGCAAGCGTCGGCGCTTCCCACAATTTCTTGCCGATCGCCTCGTCCGCGCGCTTGTCGCGCCAGCTCGCCTGCGTCCGGTTGAGCTGGAGCACCGTTCCGTCGGGCTCAAGCAGCACCACCACTTCGCGCACGCTGTCGAAGATGGCGCGCAGCCGTGCCTCGCTCTCGCGGACCTCGGCGGTGCGTTCATCGACCTGCCTTCGCAGCTCGAGCTCGCCTTCCTTGGCCAGCGTGATGTCGAACGCCGCGCCGATGAAGCCGACCAGCTCGCCGTCCGGCCCGAACCGCGGGCTCGAGACCGAGCGCAGCCAGCGATACACGCCGTCCGCCCTCTGGTAGCGCGCCTCAAGCGCGAATGGCTGGCGCGACGCTTCGCCGGCGACGCTCTGCCGGACCACCTCGTCGAAGTCGTCGGGATGGATGAAGTCGCGCCACTCATGATCGTTGACGCGTTCGCGGCTGATCCCGACGAAGTTCAGATAGGCGTCGTTGACGAACTCGCGATGACCGTCGAGCCGGGTCACCCACATGATCACCGGCGCATTGTTCGCGATCCGCCGGAACCGCGCCTCGGATTCGCGGATCGACCGCTCGGCGACCCGTTGCTCGGTGACGTCGCTGACCAGGATCACGATCCCGGACACCGTCCCGTCCACCTCGATCTGCGGCAGGTACTGCGTCTGGATCGCCAGTGTCCCGCGGCTGGGATGGTCATATTCCGACGCGAACCACTGCTTCTCGCCCGCCAGCGCGGCCGCGATCAGCGGCTTGCGGATTTCATAGGCAGCAGGGTCGAGCACCTCGCCGATCCGCCGGCCGAGGATCATGCTGCGCGGCTTCTCAAGGAAGTCGGCCAGCGCCTGGTTGCAGAACAGATAGCGCTGGTTCTGGTCGATCAGCGCCAGCGGCATCGGCAGGGCATCGGCAATGCCGAGGATGCGCCGGAAGGCACTTCCCCCCAGCGCATTCATCGCACCGTCCGCGCCCCCGTTTGCCATGCCCGCAGTCTACCGCACGCGGCGGCGGCGGCAACCGCTCATCGGCTCAATGAACGAAGCGCGCGACCACGTCCCGGTAGCTTCGGCTGACCTTCACCTGCGCGCCGCTGTTCAGCACCAGGAAGCATTCGCCGTTGGTGTGCGGCTTGACCTGCCGGACGAGGTCGAGGTTGACGATGGTAGACCGGTGGACCCGCTGGAACCGCCGCGGGTCGAGCCGCTTTTCAAGGTCCTTCATCGTTTCGCGCAGGATCAGCGTGTTGTCGCCGGTCTGGATGCACATGTAGTCGCCGGCCGCGTCGATCCGCTCGATGGTGTCGACATCGACCCGGAAGATCTGGCCCTGGTCCTTGATGTTGATCATCTTCTCGAACCGGCCGGATTCTGGCGCTGCCGCCGGCGCGCTCTCGCCGATCTCCTCGGCCGCTTCGGGGGCATGCTCGGCAAGCGCTTCGGCAAGTCGCTCGGCATGCTGCGCCGCGCCGCGCTCGGCCAGCCGCTGGCGAACCCGCTCCATGGTCGTCGCCAGCCGGTCCTCGAGCACCGGCTTTTCGAGGTAATCGACCGCCTGAACTTCGAACGCGCGCAGGGCATGTTCGGAATAAGCGGTGACGAACACGAACAAGGGCGGATCGACGTCCATCAGTCCCTGGATCACCGAAAAACCGTCGAACCCCGGCATCTGGATGTCAAGGAACACCAGGTCCGGCTTGTGGGTCTTGATCGCCCGGATCGCTTCGCGCCCGTTGCTGGCGGTGCCGATCACCTCGACATCGTCATGCGCCTGGAGCCGGAGCATCAGCCCCTGCGTGGCCAGTGGTTCATCATCCACCAGGATGGTTCGAATGGTCATGGCTTCCTTCTTGTTGGGTCCGTCCGTCAGCTGCCAAGCGGCCGCGCGTCGAGCGGAATTTCGACGATAACGCTAAAACCCCCCTGTTCGTTCTTGCGTGTCGCGAAACGATGGCGCTCGCCATAGGCTTGCGCCAGACGGTCCCGCGTGTTCGCCAGTCCGACACCGGTCGATTGCGTCGCGACCAGGGCGTCCTGTCCCCCGGCGCCATTGTCGGCCACCTCGATCCGCACGCTGTCGCCTTCGGGCGTCGCGGTGATCCAGATGTCGGCCCCGGTCTCACTCGGGGTCACCGCATATTTGATCGCATTCTCGATCAGCGGCTGGAGCAGCAGGCTCGGCAGCCGCGCGCCGATGGTCTGCGCCTCGATCCGGAAATGCGGCCGCAGCCGGTCCTCGAACCGCATCTTCTCGATCTCGAGGTACAGCTTCAGCGTCTCGACTTCCTGCGCCAGCGTCACCTGCGCGGTGGGCTCGTTCGCCAGCGTGTAGCGAAGGAAACTCGACAGGCGCGCCAGCATCGCATTCGCCCGCTCGGTCTGCTTCAAAAGCACCAGGGTCGAGATCGAATTGAGCGTGTTGAACAGGAAATGCGGGTTGAGCTGATAGCGCAGCATCGCCAGCTGCGCGCTCGACGCCTGGCTTTCCAGCCGGGTCCGCTGGTCGATCTCCTCTTCCAGCAGCAGGTAATAGTTGATCCCGTAGTAAAGCGCCGACCAGGCCGCCAGCAGCGCGAAATTGAGCAGGATCGGCCCCAGCAGCTGCACGCCCACCGGGTTCGCCCCCGGGCGCACGAAGGTCGCGTGGCTCCACGTCTCGATGACCGAAAAGATACCCGAAGCGACCCCCACCGCCGCCAGGCTCAGGATCACCGTATAGAGCGCCCGCATGGTGATGAGGCGGCGGTAAAGGCTCGCCAGCAGCAGCGTCAGCGAATAGCCGGTGGCGGTCAGCAGCAGCGTGTGGACCACGAACATCGCCGGCACCGCATTGGCGATGCCCGACAAGGTCCGGAGCATGAAATAGCCGACCCAGCCCGACGACTGCAGCACCCAGAAAGCGCGGTTCTTGTCGGCGAAGAACGGCGCGTCGAGCCCGACCGTCCGCGCGATCGGCCCCTTGCGCGGCGCCAACGCCCGCGCCTTCCGCCGTGGCTGATCGGTCACAAGGGCGCTGTCGCTGGCCATCGGCAACCATATAGCCGCCCCCCGCCGCCATTGCGAGCGGACGTGCCGCCCCACTCGTCATTGCGAGCGCAGCGAAGCAATCCACGCCCCCTCACCGCACCAAATGATTGCGTCGCCGCCCCCGCGGTGACAGGCTCTCGTCTCGAGGAGTCGATGCCCATGACCGATCAGCCCGTCCAGGCCAGCTTCACCGCCATGGAAGACGGCACCGCCGAGGACTGGCAGGCGATCGCGTCGCATTTCTCGCCCTTCGCCAGGGCGCTGCCCGACCGCGTCCTGGCGCACCTCCGCTTGCTCGATGGCGATTACGGCGGCTTTCCGATCGATCGCCTCCAGCACAGCCTGCAGACCGCGACCCGCGCCCACCGCAACGGGGAAAGCGAGGATTATGTCGTCACTGCCCTCCTCCACGACATCGGCGACACGCTCGGCAGCTACAACCATCCCGACATCGCCGCGGCCATCGTGAAGCCGTTCGTCAGCGAGGAATTGCACTGGATCACCGCGCAGCACGGCATCTTCCAGGGCTATTACTTCTTCCACCATCTCGGCATGGACCGCGACATGCGCGAGAACTTCCGCGGCCATCCGCATTTCGAAGCGACCGCCCGTTTCTGCGAACTCTACGACCAGAGCGCCTTCGACCCGGCTTACGACGGCGCCCCGCTCGACTTTTTCGAACCCATGCTCCGCCGCGTCATGGCAGCGCCCAGGAACAGCATCTACAAGCTCGACTAGACCTCCCGCCCTTGCCTAGTAGGAATTGCTGGTCCAACGCGCATTTCGACCTCTAACTGCCTGAAATCAGGCGACGTGGACGAAGTGGACGATATGCTTTTCCAGCGCACCCTGCTCCTCACCGCGGCCTTCGGCTCCGTTGCCTTCATGACCGCTTCTGCTGTCGCCGCCGCGCCGGCCGCCGCCGTGTCGCCCGTACTGATGACGGCCGATGCCGCCGACCCGCACAGCTTTGCCCGTCCGCGCGAAGCCCGCGTGACCCATGTTGACCTCGACCTCCGCTTCGACTTCGCCGCCCGGCAGGTTAGCGGCACCGCCACGCTCGACATCGATCGCAGGCCCGGCGCGCGTGCGATCGTCCTCGACAGCGATGGCTACCAGGTCACCACGGTGACCGACGCCGCCACCGGCAAGCCGCTCGGCTTCGCCTTCGGGGCGAAGGACCAGAATTTGGGCCGCCCGCTGACAATCCAGCTTGCGGCCGCGACCCGCAAGGTCCGCATCGCTTATTCCGCCAGCAACGCCGCCGCCCTGCAGTGGCTGACCCCGCAGCAGACCGCCGGCAAGCGCCAGCCGTTCCTGTTCAGCCAGGGGGAAGCGATCCTCAACCGCAGCTGGATCCCGACCCAGGACAGCCCCGGCATTCGCCAGACCTGGTCGGCCCGGATCAATGTCCCGATCGAACTGACCGCGGTGATGAGCGGGCTTCGCTCGGACGAGGTCAACGTCACCAACGGCGGCCGGCGCACCTACGAATTCCACATGGACAAGCCGGTCGCGCCCTATCTCATCGCAATCGCCATCGGTGACCTGAAGTTCCAGCCGCTCGGGCCCCGCACCGGTGTCTGGGCCGAACCCGCGACGCTCCCCGCCGCGGCGAAGGAGCTTGAAGACACCGAAAAGATGGTCGCCACCGCCGAGCGCCTGTTCGGTCCCTATCGCTGGGGCCGCTACGACATGATCGTCCTGCCGCCCTCCTTCCCGTTCGGCGGGATGGAGAACCCGACCCTCACCTTCCTCACCCCGACCTTCATCGCCGGCGATAAAAGCCTGGTCAGCCTGATCGCGCACGAGCTTGCGCACAGCTGGTCGGGCAATCTCGCCACCAACGCTACCTGGGCCGATTTCTGGCTGAACGAGGGCACCACCACCTACGCCACCAGCCGGATCGTCGAGGCGATCTACGGCAAGCGCGTCGCCGACCAGCAGATCGCGCTCGGCATCGACAGCCTCGACGGGGAGCTCAAGGCACAGGCTGCTCCCGACACCCGCCTCGCCATCGACCTCAAGGGCCGCAACCCCGACGATGGCATGACCGACATCGCCTATGAAAAGGGCGCAGCCTTCCTGCGCGTGCTCGAAAAGGAAGTCGGCCGCGCGCGCTTCGACCCGTTCCTGCGCAAATGGTTCGCCGACCATGCCTTCCAGCCCGTCACCAGCGCGATGTTCGTCGCCGCGGTCCGCCGCGACCTCGTCCGCGGAAACCCGGCGCTTGAACGCCGGCTCCAGCTCGACCGCTGGGTCTATCAGCCCGGGCTGCCGGCCAATGCGGTCCCGGCCGACGCCCAGGCCTTTGCCGAAGTCGACGCCGCCGTCGCGGCCCATGCCCGCGGCACGCTTCCGACCGCCACCTGGGCGCGCTGGACGACCGACGAGCGCCTGCGCTTCCTCAACCGCCTTCCGCGCCAGCAGACCCGCGCCAGCCTCGACGCGCTCGACCGCGCCTTCGGGCTCAATGCGATCGGCAATGATGAAGTGCGCTTCGCCTGGCTCAGCCTTGCGGTCGCCAATCGCTATGACGCCGCGGTTCCTGCGCTCGACGCCTTCCTCAAGGCACAGGGTCGCCGTAAGTTCGTCCGCCCGCTGCTTCTGGCCCTGAACAAGGACCAGAGCTGGGGCCGCCCCATCGCGCTGCGCCTCTACCCGCAGGCGCGTGCCCTGTATCACCCGCTGGTGACGGGCGAGCTCGACAAGCTGTTCGGCGCCTGAGGAAGGAAGAAGGGACCTACCGCCCCTCTTCCTCTTCTTCCTCGTCCTCTTCTTCGCCGCCCGGCCCGAGCGCTGAACCAGGCTCCACCGCGGCCTCGGCACGGCGTTCGACCGGTGGCAGCCCCTCGCGGGTCAGCCGGGCATTGAGCCGCGGCAGCTCGGCGGCGAGAAGCTGGTCGAGTGCCGCAAGCTCGCGGTCGAGGCGCTGCGACAGGTCGGCGAACACCACATAGCTCTGCTGGGTCGGAGCGGCTTCGGCGGACTCGACGACCTCCCCCAGCGCCGCCAGCTTGTTGTTGAGCATGATCGGATAGTTGAGCGGGTCCTGCCGGCTGCGATTGCGAACCTGATAGATCCGCCCCTCGATCGCCCGGAGCCGCTCTTCCAGCCGCTCGCCCGCCTCCCGCGTCGCGCTGACCTTCGACTGCTTGTTCCGCTCCTCGATCTGCCCCGCCACACCGCGGACCAGCAGCACTGCTTCATTAGCACTGCTGACCTTTTCGCGGATCTGGTTGGCAAGCTCGAACCTCTTCTGGAGGTCCGCCTGCGACACGGTCGCGATCCGCGGGTCGAGGCGGATGTCGGCGGGCTGCGTGTCGACCTTGCCGTCGACCGTCAGCCGCACCGAATATTGTCCCGGCAACGCCAGCGGGCCCCGGTTGCGGGCGGACCACAGGATCATGTTCCGGAATTCGGTGAAGCCCGGATAGCGCATGTCCCAGGTGTAGCGGTTAAGCCCCGGCTTGAGCGTCGGCTTGGGGCCGGGCTTGGGCTCGTCCTCATCCTCGTCGACCGGCGTCGCCTCGGTCTTCGCCGGCTCGGGCGCGCCTTCGAAGGTGCGCACCACCTTGCCGGCGGGGTCGAGGATGTCGATCGACAGCTTGGCCGGCGTCGCGGGGAGGAAATAATCGATAATCACGCCCGGATCGACACCGCGCACCGCGGGTGCCGGCCGGAACAGCTGCACCGCCTTGGTGCCGCTCCGCCCGTCGAGCTGGCGCAGCACGTCGATATTGTCGAGCACCCAGAACGACCGCCCATGCGTCGCGATCACCAGGTCATGGTCGGTGACCGCAAGGTCGGCGACCTGCGTCGCGGGCAGGTTGCGCTGCAGCTTCTGCCAGTTCTGCCCATCGTCGAACGACACCCACACGCCGCGCTCGGTTCCGGCGAACAGCAGGCCGGGGCGAACCTTGTCCTCGCGGATGCTGCGGACGATCTCATCGGACGGAATGTTCCTGGTGATCGGCGTCCAGGTCCGCCCATAGTCGGTCGTCTTGAAGATATACGGCCGCATGTCGTCGAGCAGGAACAAGTGCCCGGTGAGGTACGCCGTTCCCGGCCGGTGCGGCGAATCCTCGATCGTGGTGATCTTGAGATATTTGGGAAAGCTCTTGGGGGTGACGTTCTGCCACGTCCGCCCGTTGTCGCGAGTGACGTGCACCAGCCCGTCGTCGGACCCGGCCCATATCACGTCCTTTTCCAGCCGCGACGGCGTCAGCGCGAAGACGGTGCCGTAGGTCTCGACCCCGGTCTGGTCGAGGGTGATCGGCCCGCCCGACGCCGCCAGCGTCTTGGGATCGCCAAGGGTCAGGTCCGGGCTAATCCTTTCCCACGAATTGCCGCCGTTGCTGGTGCGGAACACGTGCTGCGAGCTCACGTACAGGATGTTCTTGTCCTGCGGGTCGAACACGATCGGGTAGGTCCACTGGAATCGCTCGCCGATGTCGGCCGCCGAATAGCCCATCGGATTGTCGGGCACGACATTGACCGCGCGGCGCTGCCCGGTCGCATAATCGAACCGGTCGAGCGTCCCGCCATAGCTTCCGGCGTAGAAGATGTTGGGGTTGAGGGGGTCGTTCGCGACATAGCCGCTTTCGCCCCCGCCCACGGCAAAGCCATATTGCCCGCCGAGCGAATTGACGTGCCGCCAGCCCTTGCTCGGCACGCAGATGGTCGAATTGTCCTGCTGCCCTCCGCACGCGAAATAGGGGAAGTGGTTGCTGATCGCGACGCGGTACATCTGCGCGGTCGGATAGTCCTGCCGGGTCCAGCTCTGGCCGCCGTTGACGCTGACGTTGGCACCGCCGTCATTGGCCTCGATCATCCGCTGGTTGTCGTTTGGCGCGATCCACAGGTCGTGGTTGTCGCCATGCGGGACCTTGATCTTGGTCGGGAAGGTCTTGCCCCCATCGTCCGAGCGGAAGAACTGGACGTTGGTCACATACACCCGGTCCTTGTTCTTCGTGTCGGCGGTGATGCGCGTGTAATAGAAAGCACGCTGGCGCAGGTCGCGGCTGTCGTTGGTGCGCTTCCAGGTCGCGCCCGCATCGTCCGACACGAACACCCCGCCGTCATGGTTCTCGACCAGCGCATAGACGCGGTTGCCGTCGACCGGCGAGACGCTGACGCCGATCTTGCCAATCAGCCCCTTGGGCATGCCGGGATTGCGCGTCAGTTCGCTCCAGTGCTCGCCCCCGTCGACGCTCTTGAACAACCCGCTGCCCGGTCCGCCCGAGCTCATGCCCCACGGCTTGCGAAAGGCTTCCCACATCGCCGCGTAGATGATCTTCGGGTTCTTCGGATCGATCGACAGGTCCACCGCGCCGGTCTTCGGGTCGCGGTAGAGCACCTTGCGCCAGGTCGTGCCGCCGTCGCTGCTCTTGAAGACGCCGCGGTCGGCCGAGGCCCCCGAATAGCGCCCGAACCCGCCGACGAAGACGTTGTTGCAGTCGGTCGGGTCGATCCGCACGCGGGAGAAGTTCTGGACCTCCTTCAGGCCGACGTTCTTCCACGTCTTGCCGGCATCGGTCGAACGGTAGACGCCGTTGCCCGGCATGATGTTGCCGCGCAGCTCGGTTTCGCCGGTGGTGAAATAGACGATGTCCGGATTGGCCTCGCACACCGCGACGCCGCCGACCGCGCTATTGTCCGCGTCCTTGTCGGTGACGGGCTTCCAGCTGGTTCCCCCATCATTGGTCTTCCACAGGCCGCCGCCGACCGCGCCGAAATAATATTCCAGCGGGCGCGCCGTGCTTCCCGCCGCGGCGATCGACCGACCGCCGCGGTTGGGGCCGATGTTGCGCCACTTCAGCCCCGACAGATAGGTCTCGTCGACCGAGAAGGGGGTCGTCGGAATATTGCGCTCGACCTGCGCCGCAGCCGGGGCAGCAACCAGCAGGGCGACAAGGGCAGCAAGGCGAAGCGTCATGCGGGAACTCCGGCACGCCGGACGGACGCCCGGCGCGTTCACGATGGATTATCGTGCCGAAGCTTAGCTTCGCACCAGGCGTCTTGAAAGCACCATCACGCGATGATGCCCGCAGGGGGATCAGGCCGACACAAGCCGGGCCTGCTCCCCCGAAGCTCCTAGAAGAACCCGAAGTCGTCCGGGTGGAGCGAACCAAGCGTGACGCCCACCAGCACGACGGTATTTCCATTGCCGTCGCCGATCCACGTATCCGCACCAACCTGCGCGGCATTTCCGATGATTTGGCTGAAGCTGCTGAACAGCGCCTTGGAGAACAATACCGCGTCATCGCTCCCGGCGCCTGCCTTGAAGTCGGTGATCACATCGACGCCAAATCCCGGCTTGATGATGAACATGTCGGACCCGGCATTGCCCGTCAGCGTATCATAACCGGAACCGCCCTCGATGACGTTTGCCTGCGCGTTGCCGATGATGATGTTGTCACCCGCGTTTCCGGTACCGGAACGCTGGTTTCCGTAAAGCATCACGAGATGCTCGACATTGGTCGGAAGGATGTAGTCGACATAAGCGTAGACGACGTCCGACGCCCCTGCGTTCACGGCCTCGAAGATCACATCGCCCGGATTGTCGAGCTCGTAGAAATCGTCGCCCGCTCCGCCATTCATGGTGTCGGCGCCCAAGCCCCCAAGCAGCACGTCGACCCCGTTGCCGCCATCCAGCACGTCGTTTCCAGCGCCACCTTCGATGCGATCGTTGCCATCGAAGCCGGAAAGGCGATTGTCCGCATCATTGCCGACGATGAAGTTGTTCGAAGCGTTGCCATAGCCGAAGCTCTGGAAGCCGTAACGCATGTCCAGCGTCTCGACGTCGCTCGGCAAGGTGTAATCGACGTAGGCGAAGATCGTATCATTGCCTTCGCCAGCCTGCTCGAACACGATGTCTCCGGTGTCATCGACCTCGAAGGCGTCGTTGCCGGTGCCGCCGATCATCGTGTCGGCGCCAATGCCGCCCAGCAGCAGGTCGTTTCCGTCCCCGCCAGACAGATTGTCCTGCCCTGCCCCGCCGGCAAGCGTGTCGTCTCCGCCGAGGCCCGAAAGCCTGTCGTTGCCGCCCAGTCCGCCAAGGTAGTTGTTGAGGATGTTGCCGGTGATCTGGTCATCGAACGGCGACCCGCCAATGCCCTCGACGTTGATGAGCTGGGTGCCGAGCGGGCCGATGGTGATCTGTCCGGGCGCGGCAAGGGTTAGGTTGAGAGCGCTCGCCGCATTGGAGAAATCGACCCGGTCCTGCCCGTTCCCGCCGTCGATATAGTCGGTCCCGCGCAGGGCGGCGATATAGTCGTCGCCTTCGCCGGCGTTCACGATGGCACCGCCGTTGTTCAGCGCCAGCTGGTCGTTACCGGCGCCAAGATTGATGGTCATCACGCTGGTCTGGTAATGAAGGAAGATCAGGTCGTTGAAATCGGTGGCGCGAATCGAGCTGACGAGCTCGATGCCGCTGAACGTGCCGACCCCCGCGATCGTCGCCGAGGGAGGGGTCACCAGGAACGTCGTCGAGAATGATACTCCGGTCTGCGAGCCCGCAAGCGACAGGCGAAGGGTATCGATCCCATCTCCGCCGTCGACATCGTCACCGACACCCGCGGAAAGAAAATCATCGCCGGTCCCGCCGTTGAGAACGTCGCGTTCCCGGCCGTTATCGTCCTGGTTCAGCTCGGCCGACCACAGGAAATCATTCCCCGCGCCGCCGCTGATCGTATCGGCGCCAGCGCCGCCCACCAGCGTGTCGTTGCCGTCGGTCCCGGTAATGACGTCGTCGCCGGCAGTGGTTGTCGTCGCCGAGCTTGTCTGCAGTCCATCATTCATGCCGGGGCCTCAATCGAACGAATTTAAGATATCCCCGTTCAATCGACGTCGAAGACCGCAGTTCCCGCCCAACGCCAAAAGTGCGCTTTCAGTCTCGCGCGGTCGCTGGATTTTGAATGACAGTTGAACATTTGCGGTTCCGCTTCACTTTTTGCCGGCCAACTCTGACGTACGCCTGCTTTTATTATGTGAGACAGGCCGCGGCTGCGCCCCATCGCGCTGGCGGCGGATTTTCTCGTTTTGTTTCGACTAGGCTAGTCCTACGGGGCCATACGTTCCGGCCGATCGCAGGAGGTCGCGTCGTCGACGCAACTGCGACGGGGGACTGTGGCCCCTGACCAACCGCCGCCAGCACGCGACAATATATCTCTTTTTTCCTTTGATTCCGGTAACTTCTTGTAGCTATGCCGATCGCTTGTTCTGATGCTTGGGCCTCCGGCTCCCAGCTTCATCAACCTCGCCCGCGCCGCTCCGGCTACGAACCGGAGGGCGTGTTAGTGCAAAGGAGCAGGCGTGGCGCAGCTAGTGGGGACCGCAGGCGATGACGTCCTGACGGGGACGACGGCCGACGACATCATTTCCGGGCTTGGTGGCAACGACCAGATCGACGGCGGCGCGGGCCAGGATGTCATCGACGCCGGCGACGGCGACGATGTGGTGACCATCAGTGGCGCCCAGAATGGAAACTTCGTTCGCCTGATCGGCGGTGGCGGCGCCGATACGCTGGTGATCACGACATCCTCTTTCTCGTTTTCAACCGAAGTGCGCGAGTTCGAGACCCTGCGCCTCGCGGCGAGCGGACAGTTCAACGATCTGTCCGGCTTTTCGCAAATCCAGCTCGCCGACGGAATTCGCGCCGAGCTCACCAATTCGCGCAACCCGGCGGCTTCGATCGGTCTGACAGGCTCGATCTTCGTCCTTGGTCTGGACTCCACCATTGGCCAGATTTCCGGTTCGGATGCGAATGAAGTCTTCCGGATCGCGCGCGGTTCCTACATCCTCGGCAACGTCGACCTGGGCGGCGGTCTGGACCGGTTCGGAACCGCCGCCGCAACCTTGGACGTGAGCAATGGCTCACCCTTCGGCGGGTTGGTCAGTGGGGGTGCGGGTTTCGATGAGATCGAGCTCGGTACCCTCGATGGGACGCCGGACATCATCGAACACTATCGGTCCGATCTGTCGAAGTTCGTCGACTTCGAACAGCTCACGCTCAAGACAAACTTCCTGTCGATCACCAAGCGCTTCGTCGCCGACGTCACCCTGGTCGGCGCCAACGGTCTGAGCGCGATTAGCCTCGGGGCATATGGCCGGTTTGGCTTCGAACACTCGAACAGCCCCAACGCCGCTGTCGCGATGCAGGAGGGAAGCGAACTCACCGTCGGCGCAGGCTCGTCCCTGCTCAGTGTCGTCACGCTCGCCGCAGGGCCCGAATTCGACGGCTACGGCATCGAGACACGCGGGGTGTCGGTCTCCAACCTGGGCGACATCAGGAGCAGCCTGCAGCTCAGCGCTTTCGACGACGCCTATCACGGCGAATCGGGTACGATTGGCGGGACGGTCTTCGGCTACGGCGGCAACGACCGACTCTATGGTGGAGCCGTTGCCGAGCGGCTCGAAGGCGGCAGCGGCCAGGACTTCCTGTCGGGCGGCGGCGGCGGCGACGTGCTGATTGGCGGGACCGGCGGCGACGTCATGCTGGGCGGCACCGGGAACGACATCTACGAAGTCGACAACGGCAGCGATATCGTCTTCGAAACCGCTGGCGAAGGAACCGCCGACAACGTCTTTGCCTACCTCGACTTCACCCTGCCCGACGCCGTCGAGAATCTGGTGATGCTGTACGGCAACCAGCGGTTCGGCACCGGCAACGCCCTCAACAATATCATCGTCGGGAATGCGTCGAGCAACGTCCTTGAAGGCGGCGCGGGATATGACACGCTGACCGGCGGACCTGGAAGCGACTTCTTCATCATCCGTCCGGGCTTCGGCATGGATGTGATAACGGACTTCACTCCCGGCGCCGGGACCCCCGACGCGATCCTGTTCTCGTCCGCCCTCTTCACCAGTTTCGCACAGGTCATGGCCAATTCCGCCCAGGTCGGTAGCGACACCTGGATCGGCGACGGTGTGGGCAACACCGTGGTTCTGACCGGAATCAGCATGAGCAGCCTGGCCTCGGACGACTTCGGTTTCATCTGACGCGACGGCAGTTCGAAGGGCCGCAATCCTTGCTGAATCGTTCCGGCTTTGTTCGGTCGGGACGTGGAGCGAAGCGGATTCGAGCGCCTGCGTGAGTTGGCTCTGCAAGCGATTAAGGAAGCCGCCGCTTCTTCTCACGGCGGCCCCGTGCCTAGAACCCGTGCTCTTGCGTTGGCAGTTGCCTGGCTTCGGCATTTGGGCTCGGATGACGTTTTGCTTCTTTGGCCGTTCAAGAGCTTCTGGAAAGGGCTCGCAGCTGAGCGGGAGCATGATCGATGGTCCGCAGTGAATGCCGCCGCCAATGCAATCTATGCTGCATTGGGAAGAAGCCGGAGCCTCGAGCAGACCTCTGCCTTTGAGCGAAGCGCCAGGGAAAGGGCATGATGTCTGGAACGGGTGGCGAGCGGACATTCGCACCGATCGATTGAACGACCGTTTGTGGCCGATAGAAGACTGTCCGCTTTAGGGTTCGCGAGCCGGATCTAAGACTTCGGGTTTGCGATTATGCCTGGGCTGTCCAGCGCCCGAGCGGCATCCTCGACGTGTCGCTCAGGTCAGACTTTCGATGATGGTAACGTTGGCGATGCCGCCGCCCTCGCACATTGTCTGCAGCCCGAAGCGCTTGCCGCGCGCCTTCAGCGCATGGACCAAGGTCGCCATCAGCTTGGTCCCGCTGGCACCGAGCGGGTGACCGAGCGCGATCGCGCCGCCATTGACGTTGAGTTGCTTGGCATCCGCCCCGAGCTCGCGGAGCCAGGCGAGCGGAACCGGGGCGAACGCTTCATTCACCTCGTAGAGGTCGATGTCGGCGATGGCCCGTCCCGATCGCTCCAGCGCGCGGCGGGTGGCCGGGATCGGCTCCATCAGCATGATCACCGGATCACCGGCAGTGACGGTGAGATTGTCGATCCGTGCCAGCGGGGTCAGGCCATGCTCCTTCAAGGCCCGTTCGCTGACGATCAGCGCACCGCTCGCACCATCGCAGATCTGGCTGGCATTACCGGCGGTGATCACCCCGTCGGGCTTCAGCGTCTTGAGGGCGGCGAGCCCTTCCATCGTCGCGCCCGCACGAACGCCCTCGTCACGCGTATGAAGGTCGCGATTGCCCTCGGCATCGACGACTTCGAGCGGCACTATCTCGTCGGCGAAGGCATTGGCTTCGATCGCCGCCTCCGCCTTGCGGTGGCTGCCGAGCGCAAAGGCGTCGAGCTCCTCGCGGCTCATGCCATAATTCTTCGCGATCATCTCGGCGCCGGTGAATTGGCTGAATTCGGTGACGCCGTAGCGATCGAGGATCGCCTTGGACCATGGTCCCTGCCCGATCCCCGCCTGCATCGGCAGAATGACCGGCGTGCCCATCGGCACCCGGGTCATGCTTTCGACGCCGGCGGCGATGACGACATCCTGCGTGCCGCTCATCACCGCCTGCGCGGCGAAGTGCAGCGCCTGCTGGCTGCTACCGCATTGCCGGTCGATGGTGACGGCCGGCACGCTGTCGGGAAGCTTGCTCGCCATCACCATATTGCGGCCGACATGAAAGCTTTGTTCGCCGATCTGGCTGACGCAGCCGACAATGACGTCCTCGATCGCAGCCGGATCGATCCCGCTCCGCTCGACCAAGGCATTCAGCACCGCCGCGCCAAGATCGGCCGGATGCCAGTCGCGCAGCGCCCCTCCCCGCTTGCCTCCGGCGGTACGGCGAGCATCAACGATATAAGCAGCTGTCATCGAATTCTCTCCGTGGGAAGGTCGTTCAAATTTTCACGATCTGGGCCAAGCGTTGCATCAAGCGCTCCACGAAGATCGAACGCAGCAAGTCGCAGCGTCTCGTCAGCCTTCGGGGTCAGCGCACCAAGATGAAGGAAGCCGTGAACCATGCCTTGGGCAATCCGGCAGGTGAGCGGGACGTGCCCCTCCCGAAGCGCCTGGGCGAGCGCCAGCCCTTCATCGACAAGCGGGTCCGCGGCCGCCAGGAACAGGCTGGTCGGAGGAAGTACGGAAAGGTCTCGCTTCAGCAGTTCGGCTCCGGGGGCGTGCCGCTGGGGCCCGAGATAATTTTCCCAGAACCACAGCATGGCATCCCGCGACAGGCCCGGTCCCTCTTTCAGCTGGTGGGCCGAAGGGCTGTCGCAGCCCGGATCGAGAAAGGGATAGAAGAGCGCCAGCGCGGCAGGTCGCTCGAGTTCGCCGCGCGTGCCAAGCGCAAGCGACAGGGCAAGGTTGGCGCCGGCGCTGTCGCCGGCAATTGCCCATCGTCCCGAGCAGATGCCGAGCTCATCGCCGCCGGCGGTCACACGGTCCCACGCGGCTCGGCAATCCTCCAGCCCCGCCGGGTAGGGGTGTTCCGGGGCGAGGCGGTAGTCGACCGACACCACTAAGCTGTTGCTGAAGCGCGCCAGCGACCGGCACTGCGGATCGTGCGTGTCGAGGCTTCCGAGGGTGAACCCGCCGCCGTGAAGGAACATGATCCCCAAGTGGGGCGCAGCAGCGTCGGGACGATAGAAGCGCAAGCTCAGCTCCGCGCCCTCACCGGTCACGATGACCTCGTCCCAGACACGGAACAGCGCCGGCCCAGCCGGCTGACGGCACATCGCGCTATTGGCGGCCTCGCGGACCTTGTCGATCGGAACGTGAGCGGGCGGCCGCCGCGCCGTTGCGCGCGGATCGGCGGCAAGAGCCCTCAAGGCGGGGTCGATCGAATAGCGGTCGACAGCGTTCTTCATCAGCTAGGGGTGCGCCGCTAGTAACCTCCTGTCAACAATAGCGTTGACGAATTCGACGACATGCGGGACATAGATCACATGAATGATCTCGGCGCACCCGACCAGCCCGCTTCAGAGCCAGCCAGCGCGCCAAGCCGGATCGGCCGACGCCGAAACGTGGCCAGGGAGGACGGGGGGAGCAAGGGCTATCGCAAGCGCCGCGAGGAAATCGCCGAAGCGGCGGTTCGGGTGTTCAATCGCCTGGGCTACGAGCGGGCGAGCCTCAGCGCCGTTGCGGCCGAGCTGGAGATCGATCGGGCCAGCCTCTATTATTACATCGGCTCCAAAGAGGAGCTGTTCGACGAGGTCGTCCGCACCGTGGTCGAGCGCAATACGGAAATAGCGGTCCGTATCGAGAACAGCGAGCTAGCGCCTCGGCGCAAGCTGAGGGAGCTGATCATCGCCCTGATGAACAGCTACGGCCACCATTATCCGCTGCTATACATCTACATCCGCGAAAACCTCAGTCACGTCAGCGACAAGCGCTCGGACTGGTCGCAGCACATGCGGACACAGAATCGCAAGACCGAGGATTCGATGATTGCCATCATCGAACAAGGCTATGCCGACGGCAGCTTCCGCAACGTCGGCTCACCCCGCGTGGTGGTCTACGGTATCCTCGGAATGCTGGGCTGGACCAACCGCTGGTTCCGTCCCGACCGCAGCGACGTTTCGGTCGAGGAAATCGGCAAGACCTTCGCCGAGATGGTGCTGGGCGGGCTCGAAACCCCCTACTGACAAACAAAGGCCGACGGGGTGGCACGCCCCGCCGGCCTCAGCGCCCCCACGTTCAGAAACGCACGTTTCCTTGGATTGCGATCTCCCGGCCACGCGCCACAACACCGCGCTGCTCGCCTTGCGTCAGCGGGACGCTGGTGCCGCCGGTGCGATCGCCCGCAAACAGCAAATAATATTTGTTGGTGAGGTTGCGCCCGATCAGCCCGATCGACCACCGATCATCCCGCGCGCCGACCTTGATCCCGGCGTTGAAGCGCCAGAACGCGTCCTGCTTCGTTGCCGGAGCCAAGGTGTCGCCGGCATAATAGGACGAGCTGTAGAAGGCATCGCCATTCAGCGTCCATTCCAGGCTGGCCCCAAGGTCGCGGGTATAGTCGAAGCCGGCATTGCCCGCCCAGTCGGGTGAACGCGCCGGAGCACGGCCGTCGAACACCTGCTGCAGGATCGCGCCGCCCGCTGCCGTCAGCGCGCGCGACCCGTTGGGGTTGAGCACGAACGAGCAGCCCGGGGGCGCCGCGGCGGTCAGCGCCTGCGCCACCGGAATGGTGTAGCCGTAGCATTGCCCGGTGTAGTCGCGGAAGCGATTGCGGACATACGCGATCGCCCCGCGCAGGTTCAGCCCCTGCATGGCGCGATAGTCCGCCTCGAGCTCGACCCCGCGCTGCCGGACGGCGCCAGCATTGTTGATCTGGAAGCGGATCGCGGCGGCGTCGTAGGTGGTGACCTGAAGGTTCTTGAAGTCGAAACCAAAGGCCGTCGCCTGCAGGCGGAGGCCCGGTGCGACCTGCCCCTTGGCGCCGAACTCGATCCCCTTCACGGTCTCGGAATCAAAGTCGATGTCGCTCAGCAGCGTGGTGGTCTGGATTGGGCTGGTGATGCCGAAGCCGCCCGACTTGAAGCCGGTCTTGTAGGCGACGTAGATCGCCGAGTTCGACACTGGGCGATAGGTCAGTGTCACTTCGGGCGAGATGTTTTTGTCCTTGAAGGTCGCGGCCAGCACGCCTGGCGTCGGATCGGTCGACCCGGCAAAGACGGTTGTCTGCGTCGCGAAACGCCCGAGTGCGGTATTGACGCCGTAGAGGTTCTGATTGCGGGTCCGCTTGCGCTCTGACGTCCAGCGGGCACCGGCGGCGAGCTCGACCTGGTCGGTAACGTCCCACACAGCCTGCCCAAACGCCGAATAGGCCCGGCCCTTGAGGTAGGCCTGCTTGACGTAGGTCACCAGCTGATCTGTTGCCGGATTGTAGCTGATGTCGGCCCGGAAATTTGTGTGGTTGTAGAGCTTGTCCTCGGCGTTTTGATAATATGCGCCGAAGAGGAAATTGACCGGGCCATTAAGCTTGGTCAGCGCGCGCACTTCCTGGCTGAAGGCGCGGTAGCTCGTGTCCTCGTAGGTGGTCAGTGCATTGTCGACTGTGTGGGTCAGGCCCGAGATGCTGCGATAGCGATTGTAGAGGGTGCCGGTGATCGACGTCAGGGTCAGTGCGCCAAGGTCGAGCTTCATGTTGAGCGAGGTGGTGACCGCCTGCTGACGACCACGCGAGCGATTGTCGCCGTTCAGCGCCGGGACGCGGCTGGCGATGGCAGGCACGATGTTACTGAAGCTGGTGTTGTTGTCGGGCCGGCAGTCGCCGAACGGATCGACCACGCCAAACGAGCGCGGCTTGCCGTCCGAGCACGGCCCGATGTTCTGCGAATAGCTGCCGCCGCCCTGGTCGATGCCCTTGAGCCCGAACAGCTTACCGGTGATCGTCAGATTGTCGGTAGGCGCGAACTCGAGCGTGCCGCGACCCATGATCTCATAGTCCCCGACGCGGTCGTCGGGCGGGCCTGGAAGCCGCCCGGTCGCGGCCGGAAGCGCGGCGGGGAAGAAGGGATTGGCGGCGGGCTGCGCATTGTTGTGCAGCCACCCCTTCATGTCGCGATACTTGAGCGCCAGGCGGCCGCCGATCCCGCCGGCGATCGGACCGGCGATGAAGCCTTCGGTGGTGACTTCGTCGGCGACGAATTCATACGCCGCGCGTGCGCCCACGGTGAGGTCGCGGGTCGGTCCGGCGCTGGTCACCGAGATGACCCCGGCCGGGCTGTTCTTGCCGAAGAACAGGGCCTGCGGGCCCTTGAGGATCTCGACCTGCTGCATGTCGAAGAAGCCCAGTGTCGCGACGCGCCCCGATGAGGTCTGCACCCCGTCGAGCGCGACTGAGACGGGCTGCTCGTAGCCGACCTGCGTTGGGGGCGAGCTGATGCCGCGAATTGACAGCGAGCCGCCACCGATAGTGCGGTAGTTGCTGATGATGACGGTCGGCGTCAGCTCACCGATCTTGGTGAGGTCGGTGGCATTGTAGCGGACGATATCCTCGGCGGAGAGCGCCGAGACGGCAACCGGCACATCAAGCAATGTCTCGCTGCGCAGGCGGGCCGTGACAACGATATCTCCAGACGGCTGGTCCTTTGGTGCGACAGTCGAGTCGCCGGTGTTCGGCGCGACCGGATCGGCCACAGCGCGGGCGGTCGGCGACTCGGGCGCGGCCTGCGCTAGCGCCGCAGAGGGAGTGAGGGTCAGCGCCAGCCCTAACGTGCTGACAGAGCCGAGAAGTTTCAGGCCAATTCCGTGCAAGCGCCCCATCAAACTGCCCTCCAGCGTGTTTCCACGGTCGTGTTGAAAAGAGGAAGCTATCAACGCCTAAGAATCTGTCAACGGCTTTGTTGAAAGCGCTCTAAAAAGCTGCCGATCACTGACGTAAATTCCGGTTTTCGCAAGTGCGAAAAGGACATTCTATTTTGCTGCAGCGCGGCAATTCGACGCAACCCACGTTGACACGGAGCGTGGCGTTATGTTTCAACAGTGGCGTTGATAATCATGCATTTTGGAGCCTTCCTTGCTCGACAAGGCGAACCTGCAGGACGCGATCTCAGGCGCAAGTGTGCCAACGCTGGCGTGCCTGTTGGTGCACCTTACCGGCGATCCACGCTGGGTCCGTCCGCCGTTTCGTTTTGGGCGTCTGCGCGGCATGGATGACAATGAGACGGGCGACCTGCCGTTCACGCAGCAACAGGAAATCCGCGATGCGGCTCTCGCGGCCATCGACGCCTGGTTGGATGGCGCTCCGGTGACTCTGCCCGATCCCGGCGACGAACTGTTGCTGGATATGATGAGTGCGACGCTCGGCGAGGACATCCCCTCCACCTACGTGCCGATGATCCGTCACGAGCTCGGCCTCGCCGAGGACCCGGGCGCCCGGCCAGCGGCTGTCCCGCCTGGCTTCACCGCGCTCATCATCGGTGCCGGCATCTCGGGGATCAGCGCAGCGGTGGAACTGGACCGCGCAGGGATCCCCTACACCATCATCGAGCGCAGCCACGATGTTGGCGGCGTATGGCTGGAGAACCGCTACCCAGGCGCCGCCTGCGACGTGCCCAGCCACCTTTATTCCTTCTCCTTCGCGCCGGGCCGCTGGTCGCGCCACTTCGCCGACAGCCGCGAGATCCATCGCTATCTGAAAGAGGTCGCCGAGGATCACGGTGTGCTGTCACAGATCCGCTTCGGACTGGAAGCGACCGCCGCGCGCTTCGACGAGCAGCGGGGCGAATGGGAGGTGCTGGCAAACGACTCGACGGGCGCGGAGCAGCGGCTGCGCGCGACGATCCTGATCAGCGGGGTCGGCGCGTTCAACAAGCCGCGCATGCCCGACGTGCCGGGCCTCGAGCGCTTCGCAGGCCCGAGCGTCCATACAGCCCGCTACCCCGACGAAGGTCTCGCCCTTGATGGCAAGAGGGTCATACTGGTCGGCAACGGCGCCAGCGCGATGCAGGTGGCCCCTGCGATCGCCGATCGCGTCGCCGCCCTCACTATCATTCAGCGAAGCCCGCAATGGGCGGCGCCCTTCACCAAGTTCCAGCAGTCGATCCCCGAACCGGTGCAGGATCTCCTCGATGAGGTTCCTCTATACCGCCTGTGGTACCGGCTGCGGCTCAGCTGGGCCTTCAACGACAAGCTTTATGAGGCGCTGCAGCATGATCCGGACTGGTCGGCCGAGGGGTCGATCAACGCGATCAACGACGCGCACCGCAAAGGGCTGACATCCTATATCCGTAAGGAACTAGGCGAGGCGCAGGAATTGTTACCGCAGGTCCTCCCCTCGCACCCGCCGTTCGCCAAGCGCATGCTGCTGGACAACGGCTGGTTTCGGACCGTCGCGCGTGACCATGTGCGACTGGTGACCTCGGGCGTGACGGAAGTGCGCGAGGACGGGGTCGTGACCGCGGATGGCGACTTCCATTCTGCCGATGCGATTATCTGGGCCACCGGATTCGACGTAGTCAATCTTCTCGCGCCGATGCGGGTCGAGGGTCTCGGTGGTCGGCTGCTCCACGACGAATGGCAGGGTGACGATGCGCGCGCCTTTCTCGGCACTGTGGTTCCCGGTTTCCCCAACTTCTTCTGTCTTTATGGCCCCAACACGCAGTTCGGCCATGGCGGTAGCCTGATCACGATCCTTGAGCGCCAGACCCATTATCTGATGTCTTTGCTGCGTCAGATGCTCGAACAGGGCTGCCGCACGGTTGAGGTCAGGCGCGAGGTCTATGACGATTATTCGCAGGCGGTGGATGACACCCATCGCGGCATGATCTGGCAAGCTTCGGGTGTGAAGAGCTATTTCATGAACAGCCGCGGCCGGAACGTCGTCAACAACCCGTTCCGCATCATCGACTTCTGGAAGATGACCGAGAGCGCCAATCTTGGCGATTATCGCTGCCTCAAGCCGACCGGCGTATCGGTACCGATTGCCGCAGAGGCTCGCGCATGACCTCCGTCCTTGTCGAACGCGCGGGCGAGATCCTCGTCGTCACTCTTAACCGGCCAGACCGGCGAAATGCCGTCACCCGCGAGGTCTCGGAACGAGTGGCGGCGGCGATGGACGAACTTGATTCCGATCCTGCGCTTCGCTGCGCCATCATTACCGGTTCGGGCGGCCATTTCTGTTCGGGAATGGATCTCAAGGTCTTCGCCAGCGGTGAACGCCCGGAAGTGGACGGCAGGGGCTTCGCCGGCGTGACCGAGGCTCCGCCGGCCAAGCCGCTGATCGCCGCTGTCGAAGGCTTCGCTCTGGCCGGTGGCTTTGAACTGGCACTCGCCTGCGACCTCATTGTCGCGAGCGAAACGGCGCAATTCGGCTTGCCGGAGCCGACCCGAGGCCTTGTCGCGGGATCGGGAGGCCTGGTCCGCCTGGCGCGTCGCATTCCGCCGAACATCGCAATGGAATATGGGCTGACCGGCGCTCGTATGGATGCGCGCACGGCACAGCGCCTCGGCCTTGTGAACCGACTTGTCGCCGCTGGCGAGGCGCTCGGCTCGGCACTCGATCTTGCTCGCATCCTTGCCGCCAACGCTCCGCTTTCAGTGGCAACCAGCAAGCGCATCATGGTCGAGCAGGCTGGCTGGCCGGCGGAGCGGCTGTGGGACATCCAGCGCCCCCTGGTCGATGCCGTGGTCCGGAGCCGCGATGCGCAGGAAGGCGCCCGCGCCTTCGCCGACAAGCGTCAGCCGGTTTGGGAGGGCCGCTGATGATTGGCTCCAGTTTCGCCGTGGTCGGCGGCGGCACGATGGGAGTAGGCATCGCCTATGTCCTCGCGCAGGCCGGGGGCGAGGTGCTGGTAGTCGAGCCCAGCGACACCAGCGCCGAACGCATGAACCGCACCGTGGAAGGAGCGATCGATAGCGGGATCAAGCGTGGCAAGCTTTCGCCTGATGCCGCGAAAGCGCTGCGCTCGCGCATCACTCGTCTCATCGCCACCGATGACCTGCCGATCGGCCTCGAACTCATCGTCGAAAGCGTGCCGGAGCGCCTGGAACTGAAGCATCGGGTCCTCGCCGCATGCGCTGCCCGCGAGCCGCGCCTCCTCGCAAGCAATACCTCGTCGCTGTCGATTGATCTTCTCGCACAGGCCGTCACGCAGCCCGACCGCTTCCTCGGCATGCATTTCTTCAACCCAGTCTGGTCGTTGAAGCTGGTCGAACTCATCACCGGCGCCGCGACCAGCGAACCCGCACTGGCGCACGCCCGCGACATCGTGAGCCGGATCGGTCACCAGTCGCTGACGGTTCGCGACATTCCCGGTTTCGCCACCAGCCGCCTCGACCTCATTGCCGCGCTGGAAGCGATGCGGATGCTGGAAAGCGGCGTTGCATCGGCCGAGGATATCGATCGCGCTGCGACGATTGCCTATCGCCACCCGGTCGGCCCGCTGCGGCTCAGCGATATCGTCGGGCTGGACGTGCGGCTCGACATCGCCCGCTCCCTTCAGGCCGCACACGGCGACCGCTTTGCCCCGCCTGCCATCCTTGAGCGCATGGTCGCTGAGGGCAAGCTCGGCGAGAAGTCGGGCCAAGGCTTCTATTCTTATCCCTCCAGCACCACCGAGGCTGCATGAGCACCGAGACCATGTTCCACTCGCCCCTGGTCGACACCGCCGACCACCACCGAGACCTGCGCGATGCGGTGTCGAAACTGGTCGGGCGGTTCGGCCGCAAATATTTCCAGGAAGAGGTCGCCAAGGACGGCTCGGCGGACGAACTTTACCAGGAGCTCGCCAAGGCTGGCTTCCTATCGGTCCACATCCCCGAACAATGGGGTGGCGGCGGCGGTGGACTGGCCGATCTCAATATCGTGATCGAAGAGACCGCTGCGCAGGGCTGCCCGTTGCTGAGCCTCGTGATCGCGTCGATCTGCGCCCCGATCATCGCCAAGTTCGGCACCGACGAGCTCAAGAAGGAATGGCTTCCTGGGCTTGCCGCCGGCCAGCGCAAGATGAGTTTCGCGATCACGGAACCTGACGCCGGTTCCAACACCCACAAGGTGTCGACGCAGGTACGGCGCGACGGCGACGGGTGGATCCTGCGTGGGCAGAAATACTGGACGTCGGCGATCGACGAAGCGGATGCTGTGCTGGTCGTCGCTCGTGACGCGGACCTGTCGACGCCGGAGCGATCGGCGCTGACGCTGGTGATCGTTCCTGCCGACGCGCCGGGGATCACCGCGACCCGGATCGATGCGGCGGTGAAGGTGCCCGAGCGCCAGTTCTCCGTCTTCTTCGACGATGTGAAGCTGCCCGCCGACGCGCTGGTCGGCGTCCAGGGCAACGGCCTCAAGCAGGTATTCCTTGGTCTCAATCCGGAACGTGTGTCGGCCGCCGCGATCAACAACGGCATTTCGCGCTACGCCCTCGTCAAGGCCGCGCAATATGCCAAGGACCGGACGGTGTGGAAGACGCCGATTGGCCAGCACCAGGGCGTCGCCCACCCGCTTGCCGAGGCGTTCATCGCGGTGCAGCAAGCCCGCCTGATGAACGCCCGCGCGGCGCAGCTCTACGACGCTGGGGAGGATGCGGGCGAAGCGGCCAACATGGCCAAGTTCGCCGCCGCCGACAGCAGCCTCGTCGCGCTCGACCAGGCGATCCAGGTGCATGGCGGTAATGGCCTCAGCCACGAATATGGGCTGGCCGACCTGTGGTTTACCGCCCGGCTTCACAAGACCGCACCGGTCAGCAGGGAGATGATCCTTAACTACATTGCGCAGCACAGCCTCGGTTTGCCCAAGAGCTACTGACGCGATGTCTGACGCGCCGCCCACCTTACTTGACCTGCTCCGGCGTTTCGCGGGCGAACGCCCGCAAGCGACGGCCCTGCTGTTCGGCGGCGATCGGCTGACCTTCGCCGAGCTCGACCGCCGGAGCAGCCAGCTGGCGAATGGGCTGGTGTCGAAGGGCATCCGGTCCGGCGACCGGATCGCCATCCTCGCTCGCAATCATCCGGTGTTCTACGAGCTGCTGTTCGCGGCGATGAAGATCGGGGCGATGATGATGCCGCTCAACTGGCGGCTGAGCTCGGCCGAAGTCGCGGCGATCCTCGCGGACGGGGAGCCCCATCTCTTGTTGCTCGACTCGGAACTGGATTGCAGGGCGGACGACCTCGATATCATCCCGCTAGGCGCCGACTTCGATACCTGGGTTCAGGCCCAACCGGCCGACGATCAATCGGCGCAATCGGCGCGGTCTGAACCGTCCCTTCTACTCTACACCTCGGGGACTACCGGAAAGCCCAAAGGCGTCATGATCACGCCGGACAACCTTTCCTTTGTCGAGCGAACAGCTCGCGAAGCTTGGGGATTTACGGCCGACAGCGTCAACCTCGTCGCCATGCCGCTCTTCCACATTGGCGGGATCGGCTACGGCATGATGGCGCTCAGCCAGGGCGGCACTACCGTGCTCCTACGCCAGCCGGACCCGTCCGATGTCGTCACGGCGATGCGCGATCATGGCGCAACACACGGCTTTTTCGTGCCGACCGTTCTCGAGCGGATCCTCGATCATCTCGAAGGGTCCGACGCTCCGCCCCCAACCAGCCTAGAGCGGCTGGTCTACGGCGCCGCGCCGATCGGCCGTCCGACGCTTGACCGCGCACTGCGCCTCCTCGGTTGCGGCTTCGACCACGCCTACGGGATGACGGAGACGGCGGGCACGGTCATCTCGCTCCCTCCGCGCGATCATCTCGACGACAGCGACGAGCGGCTCCGCTCGATCGGCCGCCCCTTCCCGTGGGTCGAATTGCGACTGGCCGATCCGGCGACAGGCGACGACGTTGCACCGGGGGAGGTTGGCGAGATACTGATCCGCTCTCCGGTGGTTGCGCCCGGCTATTGGCGCAAGCCAGCTGAAACCGCCGCCGCCATCGATGCGGAAGGTTGGCTGCGCACCGGCGACGCCGCCATCATCGATGCCGAGGGCTACGTCACTCTCGTCGACCGCTTTAAGGACATGATCGTCTCGGGAGGCGAGAACATCTATCCGCGCGAGATCGAGAACGTCCTGCTTGCCCACCCTGACGTCGCTGATGTTGCGGTGATCGGCATCCCGCACGAGCGCTGGGGCGAAAGCCCGGCAGCCTTTGTCATTGCGGTTACAGGCGCCACGCTTCCCGAAAACGACCTCCGCGCCTTCCTTCGCGAGCGGCTCGCGCACTTCAAATGCCCCTCGCTGATCCGGATCGTCCCCGAGCTTCCCCGAAACCCGTCGGGGAAGGTGCTGAAGGGCGAGATGCGCAAGCACGAATGGTGGTCGCGGTGACGGCCTCGCTGTCCCTCCCCGCCCGCCTGCTGCGCGGGTTTGCGACCGACTTCCTGACCTCGCACGATGTCGCCGAAGCCCGGCGGATCATGGCGCCGGACTATACGCTCCACATCGGCGGCCACGTCTTCGCCGGGCGCGATGAGCAGTATCTTCCGGCGACCGCAGCGCAGCTCGACCTCTTCCCGGGCCTGATCGTCACCGTGCACGACGTCGTCCTCGCTCCAGGCTGGGCGGCGATGCGTTTCACCGAGCATGGCGTCTCGGCGAGGCCGCCCCTCCATGCGGTCGCCTGGGGTGGGATCACGCTGTTTGCCCTCGATGGAGAGCAATTGTCACGAGGCTGGGCGGAAGAGGATTATTTCGCTCGCAAGCGCGAACTGAAGAGCGGCGTGTGCGATCCCATCTTGCCGCCGATGGCCGCGCCGTGGGATCAGCCCTGCGAGGCGCCCAACGAGTCGACCGAGCGGCTGGCGCGAGAGTGGCTCGAAGAGCCGGCCAACCTCCTGTCGCCGATGGTCGAGCAGATCAGGGTCGGTATGCCGGCCTTCGACGAGCTAGTCCGCCCGTCGGGCATCACCGTCTCTGCCCTTTTCACAGCCGGCCCGCGCGCGGCCTTCCATGCCGTCCTGAGCGGTAGCTACGCCGGCGGTTTCGCGGACATCGACCAGGCGAATGTCGGCGCAGGGATCGAGCTGCGCGTCGCCGGCATCCTCGACACCGAAGCCGGTCAGGTCCGCCGCCTTCAGCTCTCCGCCGACCGGCTCGGCCTCCATCGCGACCTGCTCGGGAGGGCACGGCCATAGCCAAGATCATCATCACCTGCGCCGTCACCGGCGGCGCGCATACGCCGAGCATGTCTGACGCGCTTCCCGTGACGCCGCAGGAAATCGCCGACCAGGCCATCGCCGCGGCCGAAGCCGGCGCATCGATCCTGCACCTTCATGCACGCAATCCCGAGACCGGGCAGCCGACGGGCGACCCCGACGTCTACGCGCAGTTCCTCGGACTCATCCGTCAGCGCACCGATGCGGTCATCAACCTCACCACGGGAGGCTCGGCGACGATGGAGCTCGACGAGCGACTCAAGGCGGCTCGCCGGTTCAAGCCGGAGATGTGCTCCCTCAACATGGGCTCGCTGAACTTCGCCTTCTTTCCCGTGGCGGACCGGATCAGCAATTGGAAGCACGACTGGGAAGAGGGCTACATCCGCAATTCAGACAGCTACATCTTCCGGAACACGTTCCGCGACATCTCCACCATCCTCCAGTCACTGGGCGATGCCGGCGCCCGCTTCGAGCACGAATGCTACGACGTCGGCCACCTCTACAACTTGGCTCATTTCGTTGATGCCGGAGCGGTCAAACCGCCGTTCCTGATCCAGATGATCTTCGGCATTCTCGGCGGGATCGGGGCCGATCTCGAGAACCTGATGTTTATGAAAGCGACCGCCGACCGGCTATTCGGACGCGGCAGTTTCCAATGGTCGGTGCTCGCCGCCGGCCGCCACCAGATGCCGTTCCTGACACAAGCCGCGCTGATGGGCGGCCACGTCCGCGTCGGCCTCGAGGACAGCCTGTTCATCGAGCGCGGCGTACTGGCGCAATCCAATGCCCAGCAGGTCGAGAAGATCGTCCGCATCCTCCGCGAAATGGGGCACGAGCCAGCAACCCCTGCCGAGGCGCGCGCCATGCTGGCGCTCAAGGGCGGTGACCGGGTGGAGTTCTAGAGCATGGCGAGACGCATCATCGACCTGTCGGTGCCGATCGAAAATGACGTCGCTTCCGATCCCGAAGGCTATCGTCCGCAGATCGACTATATCGATCACGCCGCTTCGGTCGGCGAGATCACCTCTTTCTTCCCCGGTTTGACTAGAGAACAACTTCCCGACGGCGAAGGCTGGGCGATCGAGCGGATCGCGCTCACCACCCACAATGGCACCCACCTCGACGCGCCGTATCATTATGCCTCGACCATGGACGGCGGTCGCCGCGCCATCACCATCGACGAAGTGCCGCTCGACTGGTGTTTCGGCCCGGGCGTGAAGCTCGACTTGCGCCACCTGCCCGATGGCCACGTCGCGACCGCAGCCGAGGTCGAGGCAGAACTCGATCGCATCGGCCACCGTCTCGCCCCGCTCGACATCGTGGTGGTCAACACCGCAGCCGGGAACCGCTACGGCTCGGACGATTACGTCGTGCGCGGCTGCGGCATGGGCCGCGAGGCGACCCTGTTTCTGCTCGAAAAGGGGGTCCGCGTCACCGGCACCGACGCCTGGAGCTGGGATGCGCCTTTCCTCTACACTCGCGAACGCTTCGCCGAGACCGGAGATGCCTCACTGATCTGGGAAGGCCACCGCGCCGGGCGCGACATCGGCTACTGCCATATCGAAAAGCTGCACAATCTCGAGCAGTTGCCCGCAACCGGCTTCACCATCTCCTGCTTTCCGGTGAAGATCCGTGCTGCCTCCGCCGGCTGGACCAGGGCCGTCGCCATCATCGACGAGGACCAATGAGGGACGCCGACACGCGCAACGAATTTGCCACCGGGTGGAAACTGCTGCTCGCCTGCGTCGCGGGGGTCGCGTTTGGCTCGGTCGGGATCGCCGTCTATTCAATCGGCGCGTTCGTCGACCCGCTCGGCCGCGAATTCGGCTGGACCCGCACCGAAGTCACCGCGGCCCTGCTCTTCAGCAGCGGTTTAGGCGGCCTCGCGGCGCCGTTCATCGGAGCCCTGATCGAGCGCTTCGGCGCCCGCCCGCTGGCTTTAATCGGCCTGACCGGAGTCGGCGCCGCTTTCCTGCTCGCTTCGCGTAACAACGGCAGCCTGCCGCTCTTCTACCTCTGCTTCGCGGTTGTCGCGACGTTGGGTGGGGGCAGCGGTCCGATCAGTTGGACAAAGGCAATCGCCAGTCATTTCGATCGGCATCGCGGCCTTGCCCTGGCGATGGCGCTCGCAGGAACTGGGATCATCGCTATCCTTGCACCGCCCTACGTCACCTGGCTGATTGAGCGGTTCGGCTGGCGAACGGCATTCGTCGGTGTCGCTCTTCTTCCCCTCGCCCTTGCGCTGCCGCTGGCCGTGCTGTTCTTCAAGCCCGCCGGTGACGTTCTTCGCGCGCAAACAAGCTCTGTCGAAAGGCCGGGCCTGACCACTGGTGAGGCCGTTCGCACCTATCGCTTCTGGGTAATGCTGGGGTCGGTGCTTGCCATGTACCTCGGAATCGCCGGCATGATCCCCAACCTCATTCCTGCGCTCACCGACAAGGGGATCGCCCGGGAATCTGCCGCACTTGCCGCGAGCGCCTTCGGTTTCTCCGTCATTGCCGGCCGGATAACGGTGGGCTGGCTGATCGATCGGTTGTGGGCACCAGGGGTAGCGGCAGTCGTGCTTACCCCAGCTGCCATCGGCTGCCTGATCCTAATGGGAGATCCCTCCCTCGCGCTTGCCATCACGGCAGCCGTGCTGGTCGGGGTCGCAGCGGGCGCAGAACTTGACCTTCTCGCCTATCTCACGACGCGCTATTTCGGCCTGCGCAGCTACGGCAAGACCTATGGTCTTCTATACGCCGGCGTCGCCTTCGCCGGCGGAATCGGCCCGCTCGCCTTCGCCGCCCTTGCCGAACGCGCGGGCAGCTATGACGTCAGCTTCGCGGTCGCAGCGGCCTTGTTTGCCATCGGTGGCCCGGCCGTTCTCACCTTGGGCCGCTATCCTCGACTTGCCGATTAGGCTCAGATGTCCGCAATTGGGCGATCGGCAATCGTTTGTGAGTGTCCGGACTGGGCGCTGAGCCGACGTCTCGCGAAGCATAATCTAGCGTCCGCTATCTGCCTTGCTCACCCGAAAGCAGCCTTTCCGCTTCCCACCAGTCGCTGCCGGTAAGTTGGCTGCCTGATCGTGTGAAATCGATCTACTACCTGACCTCGAGACAAAGCTGAGGGCCCAAGGTGACTCTGGGGTAACTTGCACTAGAACGAGCGCATGCAGACCTCGAGCCTGAAACGCGAGCACGACAATCCGGCAAGGGGCCGGCTCGCTCTGGGCATCGTCATCGGTCTCATCGTCGGCTTCCTGGCGTTGTTCGCCATCCTCGGGATGACGATGTGGCTCGGTGAGCGGTCGAACTCGATCTTTCAGGCGTCGGACGTCCAGCGGGGCACGCGGACGGCTGCAGTGGAGCTGCGCGACGCACTACGCACAGCGGAATCGAGCCAGCGCGGCTATCTGCTGACCGGCAACGAAATCTACCTCGCGCCGTACGACACGGCCAAGGCGCGCGCCCTGCAGCATCTGTCCGATCTCGCGCAGCGTCTCGAGACAGGGTCAGAGCCCCCGCCGTACCTTCCTCGGCTGCATCAGGCGGTCGCCGAGAAGTTCCGCGAGATGGACGAGAGTGTGGCGCTGAAGCGCTCCGGCGCGGACACCGAGGCGCTGTCGGTCATCCGCAGTAATCGGGGCAAGGCCCTGATGGATGAAATCAACGTCTACCTTTACGGCGCGATGTTGGACGTCGATGAGAAATCGACGCTCTCCCAGCTTGAGCAGCAAGACAATGCCGCGATGCTGCGCCTGGTGTCGATCATCGCAACGATCGTCATCATCCTCGTCGTGGCCGCGGTGACGTTGAACGTGCTTCGTAACCGGCGGGAGATCACCCAGGCACGGGACGAGGTGCGCGCGATCAACGTCACGTTGGAAGAACGGGTCGAGCGGCGGACCGAGGAGCTGGCCCGCGCCCGGGAACGCGCCGAGTTGCTGCTGGCCGAGGTCAATCACCGGGTCAGCAATAGCCTTCAGCTCGTGGCCGCGCTGGTCACCATGCAGGCCAAGACGGTGACCGACGAAGCGGCCAGGGGTGCCCTGAAGGAGACCGAGTCACGAATCCAGGCGATCTCGCAGATTCACAAGAGCCTCTACACATCCAACGACGTGACCTCGGTCGCGCTCAACGACTATCTGAGCGTGATGCTGGAGAATTTGGGACGGGCGATGAACAAGGACGGTCATTCCGCCCGGCTGACAAGTGCGCTCGACCCGATCTCCCTTCCCACCGATCAGAGCATCAGCCTTGGGGTGATCGCGACGGAGCTGGTGACGAACGCATTCAAATACGCCTATCCCGCCGGTCAGTCGGGCGAGATTCGCGTCATGCTGCGGATGCTGAAAGAAGGGCGTGCCGAACTGGTCGTGCAGGATGATGGGATCGGCGTCGGCGCCAGCTCTCGTCCTGGCGGAACGGGCTTGGGATCGAAAATCGTTGCAGCGATGGCGGCGGGGCTGAAGACCAAGGTCGAGTATATCGATCGCACACCCGGCACCGCCGCACGGATGACCTTTTCGACGCTGCAGCCCGCATGAGAACCGCCGCGTGGCAGGTGATGCGCGGGGTTGCTGCGGCATTGGTCCTTGCCGCGGCACCGCTGTCCGCGGCGCCGGCGCCGGGTCACGGGCTCACACGCCCCGTTGTCCTTCCTCCCTTCAACCCGGCCCGGAGCAGCTGCGCCAAGCCACGGGGCCTGCTCCGCGAACTCGTGTTCGTCCAGGACAATGACCGTGAGTTCGTCCAAGGCATCGGGCGCGGCCTTGCCGCCGCAGCGTCCGATCGGGGCCTCACCTATCGAAGCATGCGCGCCAACAACGATCCCGGGCTGATGATCCGGCAGATCAACGCGCTTCAGGCGCGAAAGGCGGGCTCCCTGGTGGTCGCCCCGATCGATCCGCCGTCCCTGAGCCCCGGCATCGAACGCGTGATCAGGAGCGGTGCCTACGTCGGGGCGATCGTGCCTCCCCCTGCTACGACCATTCTGAATGCGCCGCAGTACCAGACCGGCAAGGTGCTGGCGGATGCGGCCGCGGCGCACATCCGGACACGGCTCGGCGGTAGGGCAAAAGTCGTCCTGCTGACCCACGACAATCTTCAGTTCCTCGCCCCGCGCTTCACCGCCATGCGCGATACGCTGCGCAAGTTGCCGGGCGTGACCATCGTGGCCGACATCTCGCCCGTCACCGTCGATCGGACGGGGGGCTATCGCACGATGAAGACGATCCTGCTGGCGCACCCCAAGATCGATGTCGTGCTGGGCGCCGACACCGTCGTCCTTGGTGCGCTCGATGCCCTGCGCCAGGCGGGAAAGGCGCGGCCGGACCAGTTCCTCGGCGGCATTGATGGCGAGCGCGCCGCCGTAGCGGAGCTTAAAAAGGCCGGAAGTCCCTACAAGGCGAGCATCAGCCTCGCGTCCTCAATCTTCGGCTATGCGATGGGTCGCTTCGCTGCGGACTGGCTAGACGGGCGGTGGGTGCCGCAGGCAATGGACATCCTCCCCAAGGCCCTTACGATCGCGAATATCGCGCATTACGAGCGGGATGTGGCCGACCCGAAAGCCGTCTATGCCGACCCGTCGCGCCGAAACTCTTATCTGAAAATGTATGGCAACATCTGTTTCGACAGCCGCGACCGCTACCTGAACTTCCCCTGGTCTTCCGAGCGACCGTAGACGATCTGCACGACAGCAATTCGCACCGAGGTTATATGCGAATGGGCGCCCCCTCCGACCATCTCTCCCGAGCAATCCGTCCGATGTTCTCGGTGGTGCCGCAACGCTTGCCGACCAGCTCGCCTCCAGGCTCCCTACGCCTGATGCCAAACCGCCCCCGTGCTTGCGGATTGGCACCCCTCAAGCAGTAATCCAGAGTGGCGGTGATTGCCCGTAAGAACAGGCTCTCGCTCGCGGAATTGAAGTCAGCAGAGTTGCTGCCGCCCACATTACGGGTACGAAAAACTCCCGCCTTCCACTTACAACCTATGGCAGCCATCCAGCCCCTCTGCCGCCGACTGGAGAACGTCGACAAACATGAGGCTGGCGGAGCGGGAGGGATTCGAACCCTCGATACGGTTTTGCCGTATACTCACTTTCCAGGCGAGCGCCTTCGACCACTCGGCCACCGCTCCGCACTTCGTATAGGTGCCTGGACTGCGCGGGCTCTTAGGGGGTCCGCGCGCAAGGAACAACCCGCTTGGCAGCCGCTTCCCACGCGCTACACCGCTTTCCCATGCGCGCCTTCGGTCCTGCCCCCAGCCTGTCGGAGATTGAGGCGCTCGCCCGCGCCGCGCTCGACCGCCTGCCCGAACCCTTTGCCGCCACCGCGCGCGAGGTCCTGCTGCAGGTCGACGACTTCGCCGAGGACGAGACGCTGGCCGACATGGGGATCGAAAGCCCCTACGACCTTTCGGGCCTCTACGTTGGCCGCCCGCTGACCGAACGCAGCGTTGATGAAAGCGGCCGCTTTCCCGACCGGGTCTTCCTTTACCGCGTTCCGATCCTGCTCGAATGGAGCGAAGGCGAGGACAGCCTCGAACATCTCGTCGCCCACGTCCTGATCCACGAGATCGGCCACCACTTCGGCCTCAGCGACGAAGACATGCACGCACTCGAGGACGCTGCCGCTTGAGCCTGCTGCGGCTGACCAACGTGGCCTGCTGGCGCGGCGGGCGCCTCCTGTTCGAAGGGCTGGACCTGGCGGTCGGGCCGGGTGAAGCGGTGCTGGTCAGCGGACCCAACGGCACCGGCAAGTCGAGCCTGCTGCGCCTCGCCGCCGGGCTGCTGCGTCCCCTCGCCGGAAAGGTCGACAGCGAACCGTGCGCGCTTGCCGACGAACGCCCCGCGCTCGATGCCGAATTGCCGCTCGCCAGGGCGCTCGCTTTCTGGGCGCCCGATCCCGCGCGGGTGCCGGACGCGCTTGCTGCCACGGGCCTCGAGGCGCTGGCCGAAGTGCCCGTCCGCCTGCTCTCGACCGGACAGCTGCGGCGTGCCTCGCTCGCCCGCGTGACCCTTAGCAGCGCGCCCCTGTGGCTGCTCGATGAGCCTGCGAACGGCCTCGATGCAGCCTCGCTCGGCCTGCTCGAAGCGCTGATCCGGACACACATCGCCGGCGGCGGCGCGATCCTCGCCGCTTCGCACCAGCCGCTTGCCGGCGCCGACTGGCGGCTGCTGGAGCTGGCCCGGTGATCGGCCGGCTGATCCGCCGCGACCTTCGCCGGACATTCGCCGGAAGCGCATTGCTGCCGATCATCTTTTTCCTGCTGGTCGCCGCGCTCATGCCCTTCGCGGTCGGGCCCGACGCCAGGCTGCTCGCCCGCGTCGGCCCCGGCCTGTTGTGGATCGCCGCCCTGACCGCAGCCCTCCTGCCCCTCGAACGCCTGATCGAGCCCGACCGTGCTTCGGGCCACCTCGACCAGCTCGCACTGGCTGGCCTCCGCATGGAAGAAGTCGCGCTCGCCCGGACGATCGCCCACTGGCTCGGCTTCGGGCCGCCCTTGCTGATCGCCGCCGTGCCCGCGTCGGTCCTGCTCGGCATGCCGCCCGAAGCGCTGCAGCGCACGCTCGTCACGCTCGCGGTCGGCACTCCTGGGCTTGCCGCCCTCGCCGTCGCGGTCGCAAGCCTTACCGCGGGACTTCGCCAGGCGTCGGCGCTCGGCGCCCTGCTGCTGCTTCCGCTGGCCATTCCGCTGCTGATCTTCGCCGCCTCGGCCGCGGGCGATCCGCGCGCCGGAGCGCTGCAGCTCGAAGCCGCGGTCAGCCTGTTCCTGTTCGTCGGGGCACCGTTCGTCGCCGGCGCGGCCCTTCGCGCGACCAGGACCTAGTCGCGCACCCAGCGCGCGAACAAGGCAGTCGGCAGCAGCAGCCCGCGGGCTTCCTCGCGCACAGTCATCTCGCCGACCTTGATCCGCCCGCCAAGATGACCGAGCGTCTGCCGCAGCAATTCGCCAACGCTGATCGCGCTCATCCGCACTGCATAGACCGTCAGCACCAAGAACCGGCTGTTCTCGTCCAGCAGCCGCCCGCAATCCTCGATCAGGCCGGGCAGATGCTCTTCCAGCCGCCACACCTCGCCCGTCGGCCCGCGCCCGAACTTGGGCGGATCGAGGAGGATGCCGTCATAGCGCCGCCCGCGCCGCACCTCGCGCGCGGTGAACTTGGCGGCATCGTCGATCATCCAGCGGATCGGCCGCTCTTCCAGCTCGGACAGATGAGCATTGTTCTTGCCCTGCTCGACGCTTTTCTTGGACGCATCGACATGGGTCAGGCGCGCCCCCGCCTCGCTCAGCAGCAGGGTGCCGACGCCGGTGTAGCCGAACAGGTTCATCACCTCTCCGCCTTCGGCCCGCGCCCGCATCCAGTCCCATTGCGGGGCCATGTCGGGAAAGAAGCCGAGGTGGCGGAACGGGGTCAGGCTCGCCTCGAAGCGGACCCCGTCGCGGCGCAGCGGCCAGCTGCGCGGAACGGGGCGATGCTGGACCCAGCGCCCGCCGCCGTCCTCGTCGCTGCCGGGCACGAAGGTCGCGTCCGGGTCCCAATCGTCCGCGGCCGGCGCCCACATCGCCTGCGGCTCGGGGCGGACCACCTTGATATGCCCATAGCGCTCATATTTGAGGCCGTGCCCGCAATCGATCAGGCCCCAGTCGGCCCACGGCTCGGCGACGATGGTCTGAAGGTCGCTCATGCTGCCACTCCGAAGGTCGCCCGCGCCGGCGCGCCGCGCAGCATCCGTGCCCCCGCGTCGCGCACGTCCTCGACGCTCAGCGCCGCGAGCCGGTCGGCCAGTTCCTCGCGCCCGATCAACCGTCCGTGGACCAGCCACTGGCGCGCGGCCTGCGCGGCCTGTCCCCACGGCGTTTCGAGCGCCATCGCCTGGCCCGCGCGGATCTGGATCCGCGCCCGGTCCAGCTCGCGCTGCTCGAGACCCGCGGCGGTTTCGTGGAGCACCTCTTCGATCAGCACCTGCGCCGCCTTGCCTTCCTTGCGCGCGGTGGCGGCATGGACGTGGAGCAGGCCAAGGTCATCATGCCCGTGCAGCCCCGCGCTCACCGTGTAAGCAAGCCCGCGCTCTTCCCGGACCGACTGGAACAGGCGCGACGATGCCCCCCCGCCCGCGATGTCCGCGAACAGCCGCGCCGCAAGGTAGCCCGCGTCCTTCTGGCCCGGCGCTTCATAGGCGAGCGTGATCTGCGCCTGCTCGGCCTTGGCCCGCTCGTGCCGGCTTTCCGCGGTGAAACGCGCGGTGGGCGCTGCCGGAACCGCACCCGCGGCCAGTGTCGCCAGGTGCCGCTCGGCAAGCGCGACCACCGCCTCATGCTCGACTGCCCCGGCCGCGCTCAGCACCATCGATCCGCCGCGATAATGTTCGTCCCGCCAGGCGAACAGGTCGCCGGTCCGGATCGCCCGCACGCTTTCCTCGCTGCCGAGGATCGAGCGGCCGAGCGCCTGCCCGGCAAAGGCCTGGCTCCAAAGATGGTCGAAGATGATGTCCGAGGGGGTGTCCTCCGCCTCGGCAAGCTCCTGCAGGACGACCTCGGCCTCGCGCTCCAGTTCCGATGCGTCGAACGCCGGCCGGCAGACGAGATCGCCGATCAGTTCGACCGCAAGGCCGACGTGATCGCTCAGCACCGCGGCGGTAAAGCTCGTCTGGTCGCGCTCGGTGCAGGCGTTGAGTTCGCCGCCGACATCCTCGATCGCCTCGCTGATCTGCCGCGCAGAACGCCCCCCGGCGCCCTTGAACACCATATGCTCGAACAGGTGGGCAAGGCCGTTCAGCCGCTCCGTTTCGTGGCGCGATCCGACGCCTGCGAATAGCGCGATGCTGGCCGTCTCCAGCCCCGGCATCGGCCGGGTGATGACGGTCAGGCCATTGGCGAGCTGGGTGATCGCCGTCATGCCCACCGCCTCCGCAGCGCCAGGGCATAGATGACCAGAGCGATGGCGGCGAACGCGAACCATTGCACCGCATAGCTCTTGTGGTTGTTGGGAATGCTGTCGAGGTCGGCCGGCGGGTTGGCCGCCAGCCCGGCCAGCGGCGGGTCCGCCACGATCATCATCCCGGCCGGACGATGATCGAACAGCTGGCGGAGCAGCGACCGGTTGTCCGGGGCCTGCGCCAGATAGCCATTGACCACGCCGCCCTCGAACGCTTGGCCCTCCTTGGGCTGCCGGACAGTTCCCAGCTGCACCGCCAGCGGCTGGTTCAGCCCGGCACTGCAATCCGCGATGATGCGGAAGCCGTATTTGCCCGCCCCGGTCAGCCGCGTCGGCGAGCGTCTCTCGCAGCGCGCCCGCGCCGGACGGAACAGGTTCGCCTGCAGGTCGAGGCCGGGCGCCACGTCGATCCGGCTTGCCTTCACGTTGCGGACGACCTCGGCGATCGCCGCTTCCTTTTCCTTCGCCCGCCCGAGCTGCCAGACGCCAAGCGCGACCATCGTCGCCACCGCCGCCAGCACCACCAGCGTCGCCAGGATCGGCACCCGCTTCACTTGACCAACCGTCCTTCGTGCGCCGCGTTGCGATATTCGGCGCCGAGCAGCCATGCCTTGGCCAGCCGCAGCCCACCCAGCGTCAGCGCTGCGCCGACCGGCAGCCAGACGAGGTGCACCCACCACGCCGGCTCGTACGCGGCATCGACCACCAGCGCCCCGATCACCAGCAGCGCTCCGACCAGCAGGATCAGGAACGCCGCCGGCCCGTCGCCGACATTGAACTGGGTGAAATCGAGCCCGCATTCGCTGCAGGCGTCACGCAAACGAACAGGGCCGGCGAACAGCCGGCCCTTCTCGCAACGTGGGCAGAGGCCGGCGAGCCACTGGCCCGCCGGTCCCGCATGGGTGATCAGCCGTGCCACTCGGCGCCCCAGCCACCCCACAGGTAGATGGAGACGAACAGGAACAGCCACACCACGTCGACGAAGTGCCAGTACCAGGCCGCCGCCTCGAAGCCGAAATGCTTCTCGGGGGTGAAGTCGCCCCTGGCTGCGCGGATATAGCAGACGATCAGGAAGATGGTCCCGATCAGCACGTGCGCGCCGTGGAAGCCGGTCGCCATCATGAAGGTCGAGCCATAGACGTTGCCGCCGCTGGCGCTCACGAAGCCGAACGGCGCGTGGGCATATTCATAAGCCTGGATCGAGCTGAACACGAGGCCGAGCGCGATGGTGGCGAGGAGGCCGGTCTTCAGCCCCTCGCGGTCGCCGTTGATCAGGCTGTGGTGCGCCCAGGTCACCGTCGTGCCCGAACACAGCAGGATCAGGGTATTGAGCAGCGGGAAGCCGAGCGGGTTGATGACCGGCATGTCCTTGGGCGGCCACACGCCGCCGATGCTCTCCACCGCGCTCGGGAACAGGGCATTGTCGAAGAAGGCCCAGAACCAGGCGAGGAAGAACATCACTTCCGACGCGATGAAGAGGATCATCCCGTAGCGCAGGTGAAGCTGCACGATCGGCGTGTGATCGCCCGCGCGGCTTTCGTGCACCACGTCGCGCCACCAGCTGAACATGGTCAGCAGGACGCCCGCAAAGCCCGCCAGGAGGACGAACTTGCCGTAGGGATTGTCGTGCATCGCCAGCACGCCGCCAGCCGTCAGCGCAAGGCCCGAGAAGGCGCCGATCAGCGGCCAGAGGCTCGGCGGAAGGATGTGGTACGGATGGTTGCGGGTCGCGGCCATGGGTCCTCGAAATTCCAAGCTAAACTGTTGCTGAAGGGCGCTCTAGCGAGCCTCGGCGCGCTTTTCCACCGGGTAAAAGGTGTAGGAGAGGGTGATCTCCTCGATATGCTTGGTCGCGGGGTCGGTGCGGATCTTCGGATCGACGAAGAAGACCACCGGCATTTCGACCTTCTGCCCGCCGTGCAGCGTCTGCTCGGTGAAGCAGAAACATTCGAGCTTGCTGAAATACTGGCCCGCGATCTCGGGCGTGACGTTGAACGTCGCGGTGCCCGTCGTTTCCCGCGCCGTCAGGTTCTTGGCAGTGAAATAGGTGACGATCCGCGCCCCCGGCACGACCCGGGTCGTGTTGGTCTCGGGCTTGAATTCCCACGGCAGCGCCGAATTCACATTGGCATCGAAACGCACGCCGACCGGGGCCAGCGCGGCTTGGGCGCCCGGGGCGGCGCTGGCCCGCATCGGGGTGCCGCCAAAGCCCGTCGCCTGGCAGAAGATGCGGTAAAGCGGCACGCTGGCGAAGGCGAGGCCGACCATGAACAGCACGAACAGCACCGCATAGCCCGCCACCCGGCGGTTGCGGGCGTTAAGGTTGCCGCGGTCGAGCGACGCTGCCGTCACTGATTGACCGTCATCTTGGCGATGGTCACCGCAAAGGTCAGCGCGATGAAGGCGAACAGCAGGATCGCGGTCACCCGCGCTGCCTTGCGCTGCCGGGCGCGGATCACCTCATCTTCAGGCTGCGTCACAGGTAACGATCCACAACCAGGGCTCCAAATACAGCGAATTGATAAAGGATCGAGAATTTGAATAGCGCCTTTTCCGGGCCCATTCCGGCCGGCTCGGTCGCCTTGTTGGCAAGCACCCGCAGGCTCAGCACCAAGAATATGGCGCTCAAGACGCTCGCCACCACGCCATAGACGGCGCCGGTCAGACCAAGCGGCCAGGGCGCCACCGCCACGATCACCATCGGCACGGTGTAGAGCGCGATCTGGCGCCGCGTCGCCTCGAACCCCGCCACCACCGGCAGCATCGGCACGCCGGCATTGGCATAATCGGTCTTCACGAACAGGCTGAGCGCCCAGAAGTGCGGCGGCGTCCACAGGAAGATGTTGAGGAACAGCAGCACCGGCAAAAGCTCGATCCGGCCGGTCGCGGCGACCCAGCCGATCAGCGGCGGAAAGGCGCCCGCCGCACCGCCGATGACGATGTTCTGCGGGGTCCGCCGCTTCAGCCAGGCGGTGTAGACGACCGCATAGAAGAAGATGCTGAACGCGAGGATCGCCGCCGCCAGGTGATTGGTCGCAAGGTCCATCAGGACCACGCTGCCAAGGCTGAGGCCGACCGCGAACTGGAAGGCGGTCTCTGGCTTCAGCCGCCCGCCCGGAAGCGGCCGCTTGGCGGTGCGCTTCATCTGCGCGTCGATGTCCGCCTCGTACCACATGTTGAGCGCGCCCGCCCCGCCGGCCCCGACCGCGATGCAGAGAACCGCGGTAAACGCCAGCACCGGGTGCATGTGCACCGGCGCAGCGAGCAGGCCGGCAAGCCCGGTGAACACCACCAGGGTCATGACGCGCGGCTTGGTCAGCGCGAACAGGTCGCGCCAGTCGGCCGGGAGGTCGTGGGTGGATACTGCGGTGCTCATGATTCAGGCGGGCCTATAGGCCCCCGCGACCAAAGAGGAAAGCTGCCGCTCGGGGCTCACTGGACCAAGTGCCGTGCTCGGGTAGAATAGCCCGATGCTGACCCGAATCGTCCTTGCTTTCAGCGCCTTGGCGCTACTCCCCGCCGCTCCGGCTCTCGCTGCCCAGGCGCAGGTCCAGGCGCCGGCTGCCGACCTCGCCTACGTCCGCCTCGACACGGAAAAGGGCCCGATCCTCCTCGCGCTGGAACGCGGACGCGCGCCGCTCACCACCGCCAACTTCCTCCGCTACGTGGAATCGAAGCGGTTCGACGGGATCGGTTTCTACCGCGCCATGCCCTACGGCGAAGGCAACGGCCTCATCCAGAGCGGGATCACCAAGGACGCCCGCCTGCTCTACCCGCCGGTCGCGCACGAACCGGCAAGCAAGACCGGGATCAAGCATGAACCCGGCACCATCCTCCTTGCCAACGCCGGCCCCGGCACCGGGCGCAGCGACTTCTTCATCACCCTTGGCGCGATCCCCTTCGGCGACGATTTCGCGCCGTTCGGTCATGTGGTCGAAGGGATGGACGTGGTGAAGGCGATCTTCGCCTCGCCGGTCGATCCGGAAAAGGGCGTCGGCCCGATGAAGGGGCAGATGCTCTCGCCCCCCGTGATCGTCCGCACCGCGCGAAAGGTCGATGCCCCGGCGCGCTAGCGCCGTTCGGATGCGCTTTGCGATCGCGCCGCGGCATAGCCCGACCCGGCATTCCACGTCGGCCACGCGCCTGAATTCGCGACCATTTGCCCGACCCGGAACGCTGCCAGCGCTTCCTGCGCGGTGCCGGCGAAGGTCCAGCCGGGACGGAATTCGTCGCACGGCTGGTGGTAGCAGCGAACATTATACTCGCCGACGATCCGCTGCCCCGCCGCTGCGCCGCCCGACTTGAGGTCGCGTCCGGCCCGGAACGCCAGCGCCGGCACCCCGCGCTGCGCGAAGGGGTAATGGTCCGACCGGAAATACCACCCCGCTTCGGGGCTCGGCTCAGCGTCGACCCGCAATCCCTGTTCGCGCGCTGCCACCGCCAGCAGTCCCTCGAGGTCGGTCTGTCCCGGCCCGATCAGCTCGAGGTTCCTCGCCGCGGGCAGCACCACATGCGGGTCGAGGTTGATCACCGCCGCGGTCTTCGCCAGCGAATAGAGCGGGTGCTGGGCGTAATATTCAGCGCCGAGCAGCCCCTTCTCCTCCGAGGTCCAGGCCGCGAACACCACCGAGCGCTCGGGCCGATTGCCCGCCGCAAAGGCCCGCGCCACTTCCAGCAGCTCGGCCGTGCCCGTTGCATTGTCGATCGCGCCGTTGCGGATCGTGTCGCCGGTTCGGTCCGGGCCGTTGTGTCCGTTGGCGTCCCAGTGCGCGCCGTAAAGGACGAACTGGTCGGGCCGCGCGCTGCCGCGCAGCACGCCGACGACATTGTGGCTGATCACGTCGGACGCCTTGTTGGTTGCCGCCACGCTGACCGTCGCCTGCAGCGGGAACGCCCGGAACTCGGGCGTTCGTGCCCGCACTTTGAGCGCGGGCAACGTCAGGCCGAGCTTCGCCAGCACCGGCAGGATCGCCCCGCCGCGCACGATCCCGGCGAACTGCAGCGGATTGGGCTTCAAGGGCGCATAGGAAAAGGCCGGGACGCGGATGCTGTCGCCCGCCTGCGAATAAGGCCAGCTGTAGGCCGCCGTCTCGTGGATGAAGAGCACGCCAAGCGCGCCCGCCTTCGCCGCCGCCGCCGCCTTGGTCCCGCCGCGTCCGCCGACCACCAGCGCGCGTCCGCCAAAGCCGAGGTCCTTGCCGCCTTCGAGGTCGGGATCGCCGGCCAGCATGACCACGACCTTGCCGCGCACGTCGACGCCCTGGAACGCGTCCCAGCCCCGCGCCGGATCGGGCGCGCCCCAGCCGGCGAACACCAGCGGCGCATCGCGCACGTCGGTCACCCCGGGGTTGGTCGGATTGATGTCGAGGTCGGGCCCGTCGCGAAGCACGTCGGCCTGCCCGCCAGCGCGGATCGTCGCGGTCGCGCCCGGCTGCGTGTCGAGCCGCACCAGCGGCACCTTCTGGAACCAGCCGCCATCCTCGCCCCCCGGCTGGAGTCCCGCCGCCGCCAGCTGCTTCGCGAGATAGGCGATGGTCGCCGCCTCCCCCTTCTCCCCCGGGCCGCGCCCGTCGAAGGCGTCGGACGACAGGGTGCGCACATCCTCCTTGATCCGCGCCGGGTCGATCGGCCCGGCAGCGGCGGTGAGGGCAAGGGCGGCAAGCGGGAGGATGAGGATACGCATCGCCGCACAGTGACGCGGGCGGCTGAGGATGCAAGCGCGCGCTTGTTTCAGCCACGTTTCACGCAACAAGGCCCGCCCTGAGGATCTCGGGGCGGGCCTTGCCATGGTCTAGTTGACTGGGTGCCTCAGTCGATCTGCGGCAGCACGTCGAACTGGTGGTAGGGCGGCGGGCTCGGCAGGGTCCACTCGAGCGTGGTCGCGCCTTCGCCCCAGGGATTGTCCGGCGCCTTCTTGCCGCCGATCAGGCTCAGGATCACGTTCACGAAGAACACGCCCATCGCCGCGACGGTCACCATGTAACCGACGGTCGACACGTAGTTCCAGTAAGCGAACGCCTCGTTGTAGTCCGGGATACGCCGCGGCATGCCGTCGAGGCCGAGGAAGTGCTGCGGGAAGAAGATCAGGTTCACGCCGGCGAACATCACGAAGAAGTGAAGCTTGCCGAGGACCTCGTTGTACATCTTCCCGCTCATCTTCGGGAACCAGTAGTAGAAGCCCGCGAAGATGCCGAACACGGCGCCCAGCGACAGCACGTAGTGGAAGTGCGCCACGACGTAATAGGTGTCGTGCATGTAGGTGTCGACGCCGCCATTGGCGAGCACGACACCGGTTACGCCGCCGACCGTGAACAGGAAGATGAAGCCGATCGCGAACAGCATCGGGGTCGGGAAGGTGATCGACCCGCCCCACATGGTCGCGATCCAGCTGAAGATCTTCACGCCGGTCGGGACCGCGATGATCATGGTCGCGGCTGTGAAGTACATCTTCACGTTCACGTCGAGGCCGACGGTGAACATGTGGTGCGCCCACACGACGAACCCGACCACGCCGATCGCGACCATGGCGTAGGCCATGCCGAGATAGCCGAACACCGGCTTGCGGCTGAAGGTCGCGACGATCTGGCTGACGATGCCGAACGCCGGCAGGATCATGATGTAGACTTCGGGGTGGCCGAAGAACCAGAACAGGTGCTGGTAGAGCAGCGGGTCACCGCCGCCCGACGCGTCGAAGAAGGCCGTGCCGAAATTGCGGTCGGTCAGCAGCATGGTGATCGCACCCGCCAGCACCGGCAGCGCCAGCAGCAGCAGGAAGGCGGTGACCAGGATCGACCACACGAACAGCGGCATCTTGTGCAGGGTCATCCCCGGCGCGCGCATGTTGAAGATGGTGGTGATAAAGTTGATCGCGCCTAGGATCGAACCCGCACCCGCAAGGTGGAGCGCGAAGATGGCGAAATCGACCGCCGGCCCGGCCGACCCGCTGGTCGACAGCGGGGCATAGACGGTCCAGCCGGTGCCCGCGCCGACGCCGGTCCCGCCGCTGGTGAAGGTCGACAGCAGCAGCGAACAGAAGCCCGCAACGGTTAGCCAGAAGCTGATGTTGTTCATCCGCGGGAAGGCCATGTCCGGCGCACCGATCATAATCGGCACGAACCAGTTGGCAAAGCCGCCGATCAGCGCCGGCATGACCATGAAGAAGACCATGATCAGGCCGTGGCCGGTGATCAGCACGTTCCAGTGGTGATAGGCCTCGTCGATATTGGCCGTGCCCGCACCGATCGGCCAGGCCTTGGTCAGATACTGGATGCCCGGCTCCATAAGCTCGGCGCGCATGATGCCCGACAGAGCGCCGCCGACGATCCCCGCGATGATCGCGAAGATCAGGTACAGCGTCCCGATATCCTTGTGGTTGGTCGACATGAACCAGCGGGCGAAGAAGCCCGGCTTGTGGTCATGATCGTCGTGCGCATGGGCATGGCCGCCGGCGTTGGCGGGCTCGAGCTTCAGCGTGTCAGCAGTGGTGGCCATGGATCGGTCCGTTCAATTCTTAATTGGTGCCGGTGGTCGCGCGGTTGGCGACGTTCGGTTGGGTGGTGCCGGGAGCAGCCGGAGCAGCGCCGGCCGCCGGGGCCGGAGCGGCAGCGCCCGCGGCCGGGGCCGGGGCCGGGGTCACCGCTGCCGGGCTGACCTGCGTCGCCGCGGTGCTGTCGGGGACGGCCGCCGGGGTTGCGCCCGGCATCGTTCCGCCCTTGCTCGCGACCCACTGGGCGAAGCGCTCGGGTGCGACGACCTCGATCACCACCGGCATGAAGCCGTGGCGCGCGCCGCACAGTTCGGAGCACTGGCCGAAATAGACACCCGGCTTGTCGACCTTGACCCAGGTCTCGTTGAGGATGCCCGGGTTGGCGTCGGTCTTGGTCCAGAAGGCCGGCATGGCGAAGCTGTGGATCACGTCGTTCGAGGTGACGATGAACTTCACCACTTTGCCCGCCGGGATCACCAGCCGCTCGTCCACCGCCAGCAGGCGCGGACCGTCGGCGTCGGTGCGGAAGCGGGCGCCGGCGGCGACTTCGTTCTTTTCCTTCAGCATGTTCGAGACGATCTCGAACCCGCCATTGTCCGGATACTGGTAGCTCCAGTACCACTGGTTGCCGATCACCTTCACCGTCAGGTCCGCCGGCGGCGGGCTGTACTGGTGGCGGATCAGGCGGATCGAAGGCACCGCGATGGCGACCAGCACCAGCACCGGGACCAGCGTCCACACCACTTCGACGAAAGTGTTGTGGCTGGTCCGGCTCGGCGTCGGGTTGGCGCTGCGGCGATAGCGGATCATCGTCCACACCAGCAGTGCCAGCACGAACAGGCTGATCGCCGCGCACAGCGCCAGCAGCCAGTTGTTGTGGAAGGCGGCGGCTTCACGGCCGACCGGGGTATACTGCTCCTGCAGGCCCATCCGGCCGTCCGGCATGCCGACGCCCTTGACGGCGGGCGCATGTTCGAAGGTCGGGGTCGCGGCAGCGCCCGGGGCGACCGCGGCCGCGTCGGCCGGAGTCGCGCTCGGATTGACCGCGGCGGCACTCGGACCGGCCGGAGTCGCAGCGGTCGCAGCGGCACCCGCCGGCGCCGCGGCCTGTTCTTGCGGGGCCGGATTCGCAGGCGTTTGTGCTTGCGCCACCATCGGCAGCATCCCGATGGCAGCAAGTGCGATCAGCCCAGTTTTCAACGTCATCACGACCCCAGTGACAGGTTCAAGTCACGGCAGCCACCGACCGGGCCGCCTCGAAAGTGGCGGCCTTATAGGCAGGGGCTCCCGCCTTCTCAAGGACTTGTATATGCGCTCAGCAGCGGGCCGCCGGAAAGCCCGCCCAAAGGCCATGACAAAAGGGGCGAACGCTATGACCGAGCAGGAGATATTGGACGAGTTTCGCGCGGCCGAAGCGCTGCTCGAGGGCCATTTCATCCTGTCCTCGGGCCTGCGCTCCCCCCGTTATCTGCAATGCGCGCGGGTGCTGATGGACCCGGCACGGGCCGAACGGCTGGCGACCGCGCTTGCCGCCAGGATCGACCCGGCCCTCCGCGCCCGGCTCCAGGCCGTTGTGTCCCCGGCGATGGGTGGGGTGATTATCGGCCATGAAATGGGCCGCGCACTGCGCCTCCCCGCCATGTTCGTCGAGCGCCCGGCCGGCACCTTTGAACTGCGCCGCGGCTTCCGCCTCGACCCCGGCACCCGCGTCCTGCTGGTCGAGGATGTCGTCACGACCGGACTGTCCAGCCGCGAAGCGATTGCTGCGATCGGCGAGGCCGGCGGCGACGTGATCGCGGCGGCCTCGCTGGTCGACCGTTCGAACGGCACTGCCGACCTTGGCGTCCCCTTCACCCCGCTGATCCGGCTCGACGTTCCGACCTACGAGGCCGACGCCCTGCCGCCCGAACTGGCCGCCATTCCCGCGATCAAGCCCGGCAGCCGCGCGGCGGCCTGATTGAACAATAGGATATCAGATGCCATGTCGGTGGCGATGAGCAGCCTGGAACCGAACGCCGCGCATGCGCCGAGGTCACAGGGTGTCAACTTCGCTGTGACCCCCTTCCCCTCCCGGCAGGGTCACAATCAGGGGTGCCCACCGCGTCACCTTGGTGACCTCGCCCGATGACGATCCCGCTCCGCCTCGGCGTCAACATCGACCACGTTGCCACCATCCGCAACGCGCGCGGCGGTGACTTTCCCGACCCCGTGCGCGCCGCCCACGCTGCCGAGGCCGCGGGAGCACAGGGCATCACCGCCCACCTCCGCGAAGACCGCCGCCACATCCGCGACGACGACCTCGTCCGCTTGAAGAACGAGATCGCGCTCCCGCTCAATCTCGAAATGGCCGCGACCGAGGAAATGCTCCGGATCGCGCTCGCCACCCGGCCCCACGCCGCCTGCATCGTCCCCGAAAAGCGCGAGGAGCGCACCACCGAGGGCGGGCTCGACGCGCATGGCCAGCAGGCGAAGCTCGCCCGTTTCTGCCAGGAACTCGGCGCCGCCGGCATCCGCGTCTCGCTCTTCATCGAGCCCGAGCCCAATCAGATCGAGGCCGCCATGCGGCTCGGCGCCCCGGTGATTGAGCTCCATACCGGCCGCTACGCCCACCTTCCCGAAGATGGCCGCGAAGCCGAACTGAAGCGCCTCGCCGATGCCGCCGCCCTTGCCGCCAAGAACGGCATCGAGCCCCACGCGGGTCATGGTCTGACCTTCGCCAATGTCGTCCCCATCGCCGCCATCCCGCAGGTCGCCGAGCTCAACATCGGCCATTTCCTGATCGGCGAGGCGATCTTCGTCGGCCTCGAAGCCAGCATCCGCCGGATGCGCGACCTCATGGACAGCTCGCGTTGATCGTCGGCCTCGGCTCCGACCTTTGCAACATCGAGCGGATCCAGGCGTCGCTCGACCGCTTCGGCGACCGCTTCCTCAACCGCGTCTTCACCGACAAGGAACGTGCCAAGGCCGCGCGCCGCCCGTTCACCGCCGCCGGCACGCTGGCCAAGCGTTTCGCCGCCAAGGAGGCCTTCTCCAAGGCGGTCGGCACCGGGTTCAAGCGCGGCGTCTTCATGAAGGACATCGGGGTCGCCAATCTGCCAAGCGGCGCGCCCACTCTGCAGCTGACGGGCGGCGCGGCCGAGCGGCTTGACGCGCTCACCCCTGCGGGCCACGCCATGCGTGTGCATCTGACGATGACCGACGACCACCCGTGGGCGCAGGCCTTCGTCATCCTCGAAGCCGTTCCGAACCGGAGTTGAAGCCTTGACCGACACCGTCCTCAGCGAAGCCAAGGCGCCCGATCCGTCGGTGCCCGAAGCGACGCCGGCCAAGAAGGATTCGGCCCTCTGGCGGGAGATCAAGGGCATCTTCTGGGTGTTGCTCGCGGTGCTGTTCTTCCACAGCTTCATCGCCAAGCCCTTCTACATCCCGTCGGAATCGATGATGCCCGCCCTCCTCAAGGGCGACCGGCTGGTAGTCAGCAAATATGCCTATGGCTGGTCGTGGGTTTCGCCGAGCTTCCACCTCTGGCCTGAACAGAAGGGCCGCCTGTTCGGCAGCCTTCCCAAGCAGGGCGACATCGTCATCGTCACGCCCCCCGGCCTCAACGAAGACTATATCAAGCGCGTGATCGGGCTTCCCGGCGACACGGTCGAAGTGCGCGGCGGGCGGCTGATCCTGAACGGCGTGCCCGTCCGCCAGCAGCGCCTGCCCGATCGCATGGTCCCGGTCGACGGCAATGCGCCGTGCGGGGTCGAACAGTTCGCCGGCCATCTCGTCCAGCGGCCCGACGGCAGCTTCGCCTGCTCCCTCCCGATCGTCCGCGAAACCCTCCCCAACGGCGCGACCTACGACACGGTCGAACTCGGGCAGAGCGTCGGCGACGATTATGGTCCGGTAAAGGTCCCGGCCGAACATGTCTTCCTGATGGGCGACAACCGTGACCGCAGCGCCGACAGCCGCTTTGCGCTCGGCCCGGTCGAGAACGGCCTTGGCGGACCCGTTCCGTGGGAGAATATCGGCGGCCGCGCCGAATTCATCACCTTCAGCCTCGACGGCTCCGCCAGCTGGTGGAACCCGGTCAGCTGGCTGACCTCCCTGCGCGGCGGCCGCGCCGGCACGAGCCTTCGTTCGGGGGTCTGAGCGGCATGGCAGGGGGCAGCGACGAGGGTCACGTCGAACAGCCGGGTCCTGCCGAATTCTACGATCCCGCGGTCCGCCGCGAGCTTCAAAGGGCGTGGATCTGGATCGGCTCGCTGCTGCTGGTCGCGGCCGTCATCCTGCTCTCGCAGCCGCTGCTGCTGATCGTCGGCGGGCTGGTGTTCGCGGTGCTGCTCGATGGCGGCACTCGGTTGCTCGGCCGCTACCTCCCGCTTCCGCGCGGCCTTCGCCTCGCCATCATCACCCTCATCGGCTTCGGCTTCCTCGGGTGGGTGCTCTATTACGCCGGCACCACCTTCGCCGCCCAGTTCGAAGCGCTCCGCCTGACGGTCGAAGCACAGGCGATGCGCCTCTACGCATGGGCCGCCGACCACGGGATGGTCGCCGAAGGAAGCTCGGACACCGCGGTGCAGCAGCTGCTCGGATCGCTCGGCCGGGTCACCAGCTTCGTCGGCTCGGCGATCGGCGCGCTGACCAGCGCCTTCCTGATCCTGATCATCGGCATCTTCTTCGCGGTCGAACCCAAGGTCTACGACCGCGGCGTCGCATGGATGCTGCCGCTGCGCCACCGCGCCGATTATTACGACATCCTCGCCACGGTCGGCTTTACCCTGCGCCGGCTGCTGTTCGGCCGGCTGGTCGGAATGGTGGTCGAAGGGATCTTCACTTTCGCCGTGTTGTGGGTGGGCGGCGTACCGATGGCGGCGCTGCTCGGCCTGCTGACCGGCATCCTCGCCTTCATCCCCAACATCGGGGCGATCGTGTCGGGCATCCTGATGGTGGCGGTCGGATTTTCGGCCGGGACCGACCAGGGGCTGTGGGCGATCTTCACCTACTTCGCCGTCCAGAACATCGACGGCTATCTGATCCTGCCCTACATCGCCCGCAAGACGGTCGACCTCGCGCCCGCCATCGTACTTGCCGCGCAGCTGGTGTTCGGCGCGCTGTTCGGCTTCCTCGGCCTGCTGCTCGCCGACCCGATCATGGCGACGATCAAGGTCACCCTTGAAAAGCTCGCCGAGCGCCGGTCCGGCGCCGGGCTTACTGACCCGGCGCTGCGGACGGCGGCGGAACTTCCGCGCCCGGCGGAAGGGCCTGGGCCCCCTGCGGGACCTGCTGCGCCGCATTCTTCACCACCCGCTTCACCGTAATCTCGAAATCGAGCGGGCTGTTGGGCGGGATCGGCGAACCCGGCGGCGGGGTCGCGCCATAGGCCAGCTCGCCCGGGATGCGGACCTTGTAGCGGCCGTTCGGACGCATGTTCTGAAGCGCTTCGGCAAAGCCCGGCACGACCTGCCCGACCAGCAGCGGCGCGTCCTGCGCCTCGTCGAACTTGGTCCCGTCCGGAAGCGTCCCGACATAGTCGATGATCACCCCGTCCTGCGGCCCGATGAGGTCGCCTTCGCCCGCCGCGATAGTACGGATCTGGAGCCCGCTCGGCTTGACCTCGGGGCCCATCTGGCCGGCCCCGGCAAAGGCGAGGGCAGCGCCGGCGATGATCAGCATGATCAGCCCGAAGGCGAGCCGCAGCCGGGTGGCGCGGGCGACGGGCTGGATTGGAACCTGGGTGGCGCTCATCGGATGATCATCCTGCTACGGCTCAAGCACAAAAGGAAAGGCCGCCCGGTAAGGGGCGGCCTCGCTATGGGTCAAGAAAAAGCGTCGAAGCGACGCCTTAACGCGCACCCTCGCGCTCGGCGCGCTTACGCTCGAGCTTGCGAGCGCGGCGGATGGCGGCGGCGCGCTCACGCGCACGCTTTTCCGACGGCTTCTCGTAGTGACGGCGGAGCTTCATCTCGCGATAGACGCCCTCACGCTGCAGCTTCTTCTTGAGCGCGCGCAGCGCCTGGTCGACGTTATTGTCGCGAACGATGATTTGCATAAAAAGTCCGTCACTCCAGTCTATAGGTTGCGCCCACGTCGCCCCTGTCGAGGGGCGGCTAGGCATCGCACTGCACCGACCCTCAGGGCCAAGTCCGCAGGCGACAAGCGGTATCCGCGCGATCACGTGGATCGTCCGGAAGTTGCGGCCCCTATCAGTGGTTCCCTGATTCGACAACCCACGGCGGCCTCCTGCGACGAAGCGAGGGCTTTCTGCGTCGGGTCCGTGACTTGGTTAGCGCCCGTTAACCTGTTGCCGTGTATAGCCTTTTCTCGTTCCCGGCATCAGCAGGAGGGGTTTGGGTGACCATCAATCGCCGTGATATTCTTCGTCATCTTGGTATCGGTGGCGGCGCTGCGCTGCTTTCCGGCGCCGCGTTGGCCGCTGATATCCCGGGCCTTTTGACGGGCACCAAGCCGTTCGCGACCGAACCGCTGGTCCCGGTGACCCCCGTCCTTCCGGTGGTGCAGCCCGTGGTTCCGGCCGCCCCGATCGGGGTAAACGCCGAACTCTTCGCACGGGCCAAGGCGGCGCTGGAGCGTCACCGCCCGTCGCTGCGCCATACCGACCGCATCGGCATCGCCGACTTCTCGGCACCGAGCCGCGAATCGCGCTTCCACGTGGTGGAACTCGCGACCGGGCAGGTGACCAGCCACTATGTCGCGCACGGCCGCGGCTCGGACGTCGCGCACACCGGTTACCTCGAGCATTTCTCGAACGACTTCGGGAGCAATGCCACCTCGAGCGGCGCCTATGTCACCGACGGCTATTACGAGGGCAAGTACGGCCTCTCGATGCGGGTCAATGGCCTCGATTGGAGCAACAACAATGCGCTCGGCCGGGCCATCGTCGTCCACCAGGCCTGGTATGCCGAGCCCGAGATGATCGGCGTCCACGGCAAGCTTGGCCGTTCGGAAGGCTGCTTTGCCTTCGGCCGCGACAGCCACTTCCAGGTGATGCGCGCGCTTGGCGAGGGCCGCATGATCTACGCCGACAAGCTTGCCTGACCTCAACGAGGGTCGTTGAAAGAAAAGGGCCGCGGCGATTGGCGCCGCGGCCCTTTCTTTGTCAGCGCGTCGCGGCCTTCACCGCCGGCTTGGCAGTACCATCGCGATCGTTGAGCGCGGCCATCACCGGCGCGTCGCGGCCGTAGAGGTCCGTATATTTGACGATCGACCCGTCGTTCAGCGCGGCGATCGAGAAATAGACGATGTAGACCGGCACCGGCTTCACGAAATTGGCCGACACCGTCTTGTTGGCGGCAAGCGCCTCATCGATCTTGGTGCGATCCCATTCGCCCCCGTCGTCGCTCAAGAGCTCGGCCGCGAGATCGAGGATATGCTCGGTGCGGATGCAGCCGTGGCTGAGGAAGCGCGAGCGCGCATCGAACAGGCCGCGATTGTTGGTGTCGTGCAGATAGATGTTCTGCGGATTGTACATCACGAACTTGATCTTGCCGAGCGCGTTGGACGGCCCCGGCGGCTGGCGCCAGCGCTGGACCTTCCCGTCCTTGCCCTTGACCGCGACATAGCCGCCCTTGCGCGCGACTTCGGCCGACAGGCTCGGCGGGACTTCCCACCACGGGTTGAGGATGACGCCGGTCGCCTGCACCGCCAGCTGCGGGGTCGGGGTCTTGGTCGCCCCGGCGATCGCGCGGCGCTTCCAGCGGGTGGCGCTGTTCTCGACCAGGGTCGCATGCTCACCCGGCACGTTGACGATGATGTAGCGGTTGCCAAGATCGCGCGGCAGCCAGCGCCAGCGGTCCATGTTCAGCCGGACCTTGGCGATGGTCGCCGGGTCCTTGGCATTGACCAGCAGCGCGTTGCGCAGCGACCCATATTGCGGGTGGTTGGGCAGCAGCCCGTCGAGCGTCGCGGCGACGCCCCGGCCGGCCAGCGCCGCATCGAGGAGTTCGCGGGTGCGGCCCTCGGGCAGGTCGGGATCGCGAACGAACCACTGGACCCGCGCTGCGCCGCGCACATGGCCGAGCGCGAGGTCGCGAACGATCAGCGGCCAGACGGTGTTCGCCGCGGCCGAGATCGCCGCCGGATCGCCCGACTTGAGCGCGGTCTCCAGCAGCGCCGGGCTGTAATCGCGCGGGTCAAGCCCTTCTTTGCCGACCGCTTTCACATAAGCGAGCAGTTCGGCCGCGGGCGCTGCCTGCCACACCGCCGGCGGAAGCTCGACCACCACCGGCGCCGGCACCGCGCCTGGCGCGAGCTGGTCGGTCCCGGCCGGCGGGACGCTGCCCGGCTGCGTCGTCGTCATCGGAGCCGCCGTCGTCGGCGCGGCCTTGGGTGCCAGCGGATCGACCATGCCGGCCTGTCCCTGCACCGCAGTGCCGGGCGCGCGCACCGGCGCCGTCGCGACCGGACGGGTCTGTGCCCAGGCCGTCCCGGCGCTCACCGCCAGCATCACCGAAATCGCCGCTCGCCCGCGCATGGTCGCTTTACCCTTGTTCAATAGTCGGAGGGCTCTTTGCCCACCTCCCTTGATACCGAAGATGAACGCCTACCTCCAGTGTCCAAGGCGCAACATTTGCCCCGGTGGAAACAATCTTTGTCCAATAACCCCCACGGCTTAGCCCGGTCTGGCGTTTCGCGTGCGGATGCGCCATAGCCGCCCGCTCGTTGGCCGCGCTGTGCCCGCGCCGACGCTTCCAGGAGTTGAGTGACTTGCCGATCGACGCTCGTATTGCGAAGGACCCTGCCGGCCATGAGCGCCGCGGGACCCCGCGCGCCGACGTCGACCTCGAGGCGCATGTCCGCGAGATGGGGACCACCGGCACCGAAGCGCGTGTCCTCAACATCTCGTCCGAGGGCTTCATGGCCGAAACCACCACCGAGCATGAGGTCGGCGCGCGCGTCTGGCTGATCCTTCCGGGTCGCGAACGCGCCAGCGCCATCGTCCGCTGGACCGCCGCCGGAAAGCTCGGCGCGCAATTCGCCGAACCGTTGAGCGAGGTAGCCCTCGCCCAGATCGGCGCCTGAACTACTTCTTCCGGGCCAGCGCCCGCTGCACGGTCGGCAGGATTCCGGTCACCATCCGCTTGATCCCCTCGAAATTGGGATGGACTCCGTCGCCGAGGAGAAGCGCGCGGTTGCCGACCACGCCCTGCAGCATGAAGGGATAGAGGTCGGCCCCATATTTACGCGCTAGCGCCGGGAAGATCGCCTCATAGCGCTTGCGATAGTCGGGCCCGAGGTTGGGCGCCGCCAGCATCCCCGCCACCAGCACCGGGATCCCCTGCTTGTCGAGTTCGGCGAGGATCGCGTCGAGATTGGCTTCGGTGACCATGGGATCCACCCCGCGCAGCATGTCGTTCGCGCCAAGTTCGACGATCGCCAGGTCGGGCTTCGCGCCCAGCCGCTGCAGGGTCCAGCTCAACCGCGCGCGTCCGCCAGCGGTCGTATCTCCCGACACTCCGGCATCATGGACCCGCGCCGCAACCCCGTGCCGGCGCAGCGCATCCTGCAGCTGCGGCGCGAAGCCGAGGCCCCGGCCAAGCCCGTAGCCAGCGGTCAGACTGTCTCCGAAGGCGAGGATCAGCGGCCCTTCGCTTTTCGACAAAGGGGCTTGGGCGCTCGCCGGAACGGCGGCGAACAGGGCGGGAAAGAGCAGCCAGCGCAACATGGGTGACCATCTAGGCCATTGCCGCCCCCCTTCAAGCTTCCTAGCTCCGCCGCGATGACCCAGCCCTTGATCCAGCTCAGCGACGTCCAGCTCACCCTCGGCACCGGCGCTGCCCGTACCGAGATCCTCCGCGGCATCAGCCTCGAGGTGCAGCCCGGCGAAACCGTGGCGGTGCTCGGCGCCTCGGGTTCGGGCAAGAGCTCGCTGATGGCCGTCATCGCCGGCCTCGAACGCGCGACCTCCGGCACCGCCCGCGTGCTGGGTGAGGACATGGGCGCGCTTGGTGAGGATGAGCTTGCCCGCCTGCGCGGCCGCGCGATCGGCGTGGTGCTGCAGGCCTTTCACCTCTTGCCGACGATGACGGCGCTCCAGAACGTGATGGTGCCGATGGAGCTATCGGGCGCCGCCAATCCCCGCGAACGTGCCTCGGCCGAGCTTGCCGCGGTCGGCCTTGCCGCGCGCGGGAACCATTATCCGACCCAGCTGTCAGGCGGCGAGCAGCAGCGCGTCGCCATCGCCCGGGCGACCGCCCCGGCGCCGAAGCTCCTGCTGGCGGACGAACCCACCGGCAACCTCGATGCGACAACCGGCGCGAAGATCATCGACCTCCTGTTCGACCGAGTCGAAGCCGCCGGCGCCGGCCTGCTCGTCATCACCCACGACCCGGCTGTTGCGGAACGCGCCGGCCGGGTCCTGCGCATCGCCGACGGACGGCTCGCCCGATGAGCGCAGGGCTGAAGCTTGGCCGCCGCGACCTTGCGCAGGGCATTGGCGGCTTGTGGCTGCTGCTCGCCTGCCTCGCCATCGCGGTGGCCGGGCTTGCCGCCGTCACCAGCCTGTCGAGTGCGATCGCGTCCACCATCGACGGCCAGGCCCGCGAACTTCTTGGCGGCGACCTTGCGCTCAGCGTCGCCCAGCGCTCCGCGACGCCCGAGGAGCGCGCCGCCATCGCCCGCCTCGGCACCGTCCGCGAAAGCGTCACCCTGCGCAGCACCGCGCAGATCGGCGCGCAGACCGCGCTGGTCGACCTGTCGGGCATCGACCAGGGCTGGCCCGCCGCGGGCAAGATCACGCTCGTGTCCGGCCGGCTTCCCGCCTCGCCCACCGACGCCGCCATCGGGCGCGAGCTTGCCGAAAGATATTCGCTCGGCATCGGAGCGCCGATCCGGATCGGATATGCCGACTTCCGGGTCAGCGGCATCATCGACAAGCTGCCTGCGCCGTCGGGCTTCGCGCTCGCCCCGCCGGTGCTGGTCAGTCGCCCCGGGCTCGATGCCACGCGCCTCGTCCAGCCCGGCAGCCTTTACACCAGCAGCTACCGGCTCGCCCTTCCCGCAGGGGCCTCGCCCCAGGCGCTCGGCAAGGCCTTCCAGCAACGCTTTCCGGAAGGTGGCTGGCGGGTCACCGACAAGGGCGAGGCCGCCGCCGGCATCCGCCGCTTCACCGAACGCACCGGGCAGATGCTGCTGCTGATCGCGCTTGGCGCGCTCGGCATCGGAAGCATCGGGATCGCGTCGGCCGCCGGGGCCTTTGCCGCCTCGCGCCGCGCCACCATCGCCATCCTCAAGGTCCACGGCGCCCGTACCCGTGACCTGGCGCTGATGCTCGGCACCAGCGTCACCATCCTTGCCCTCGTCGCCATCCTGCTTGGCACCCTCGCCGGCGCCACCGTCCCGGCGATCGTCGGACAGGCCGCGGCCGACGTCCTCCCCGTCGCGCCCGACCCCATGCCGCAATGGGCCGCGCTTGCCCGGTCCGCCCTGTTCGGGCTGCTCGTGACACTGGCCGCCGCCTGGGTTCCGCTTGCCAAGGCCGTTCGCGCCCGCCCCGCCGCGGTGCTGCGAGGCGATGTCGATGATGCCCGCACCGACCGCCGGGACCTGATCGTCCCGCTGCTTGCGGCGGCAGCGGTCGCGGCGCTCGCCATCCTGACCTCGGGCAGCGCGCTGGTGACCGCCGTGACCATTGCCGGCGGCATCGCCCTTGCCTTCCTGTTCGCCGGCGCCGGCAAGCTTCTCGCCCTCGCCGCGCGCCGTTTCGGCGCCCGCGGCGGACCCATCACCCGCCTCGGGCTTGCCGCGCTCCACCGCCCCGGCGCCGCCACCGTCCGCCTCAGCGTCGCGCTCGGGCTCGGGCTTGCCCTGCTGGTTGCGCTTGCCGGGATCGGCGGCAGCGTTCGGGCGGAGCTTAGTGGCAACATCCCGGCCAAGGCACCGGCACTGTTCATGCTCGACATCCCGGCCGCCGAGGAAGCCCGCTTCCGAAGCCTTGCCGCGACCCAGCTTCCCGGTGCCGACCTTCGCCTCGTTCCCTCGTTGCGCGGACCGGTCACCGCGCTGAACGGCCAGCCCGTCTCCGCGCTCAAGGCGATCCCCGAAGGCGCCTGGATCCTTCGCGGTGACCGCGGCCTGACCTTTGCCCGCGACCTGCCCGAGGGCAATCAGGTGGTCGAAGGGCGCTGGTGGCCCGCCAACTATTCGGGCCCGCCGCTGGTCAGCCTCGATATCGAGGCCGCCCGTGCCCTGAAGCTCAAGGTCGGCGATACCATCACGGTCGCCGTGCTCGGTTCCCCGATCAAGGCGCGCATCGCCAGCTTCCGCTCGATCGACTGGCGCAGCCTGGGCTTCAATTTCGCAATCATCTTCGCGCCCGGAACGCTTGAACAGGCGCCCTACACGCTGATGGCGACCGTCTCGCCGACCAAGGGCGCTTCGACCCTCGGCTTCGAACGCGCGCTGGCGGCCGACCTGCCGATGGTCAGCACCATCCGCGTCAGCGATGTCGTCACGCAGGTCAACACCATCCTCGAAGGCCTCGACAACGCGATCCGCCTAGCGACCTTGGTTGCGATCGTGATCGGCATTACCGTGCTGGCCGGCGCGGTCGCCGCCACCCGCCGCACCCGCACCCGCGAGAGCGTCCTGCTGAAGCTCGTCGGTGCCACCCGTGGGCAGGTGCTGACCGCGCAGGGGATCGAATTTGCGGCCATGTCGGGGGGCATCGTCACCCTTGCCTTCCTGACCGGCACGGCAGCCGCCTGGGGCGTCGTCACCCGCCTGTTCGAACTGCCCTTCAAGCCCGATTGGCCAAGCCTCATCGCGCTTCCGCTGGCGGGCATGGTCGTCGCGATTCTGACAGCCTTGGCAGCAGCTTGGCCTGCCCTGAGGGCCCGTCCGGCAGCCGCTCTACGCGCCGTCTGAACGCGGCACAGGTGATCGCATCCGGGGAACCGAAACCGCGGCAGCGCCGTTGTGCCGGGCTGAAAGGACTGCTTGATCATGACCAATTTCCCGACCCTCGGAGAGCTGGGCCTGAAGCACGATCCCAAGGGTCGTGGCTATCACGCGGTCTATCGTGAACATGAAGTCAATCACTGCCCGGGCTGCGGCCGGACGCACTGGCTGATCGGTCGCATGTCGGCCGAATGCGCTTTCTGCGCCACCGCCCTCCCGCTCGCCGAAGCGAGCACCCGGCATCACAACGGACCGGCGGTCATCCAGCACCGCAACCGCAATCAAGGACACGCCTGGGCGGCGTAACGAGACGTCCCCTCGGCGTCACGAAGGGCTGCGGTAGTAATCGCTCGCCTGTCGAACGGGGACGACTAACGCGAGGAAGAGGAAAGCGCCGGTGTCCGCCTGACGGGCACCGGCGCATTGCATAGATCGACCCCGCCCGACGGCACGTTGAAGAAAGCGTCCCGCCGATTGGCCCGCGCCTTCACGTAGGCCGCGAAAGTCGCGCTGCCCGTCTCCATCACCTGGAACCGCGGGCGCTCCGCCGCCGGCATCGCCGAGGCAAGCCGCACCGAAGCAATCATCCGCGCCACCGTTCCTGTCTTGTAGATACCGAGCGCCTCGGTCCCCCGCGGCAGGGCCGACATCTGCTCCATCCCCTCGACCACCCGGCCGACCAGTGCGATGTTGCGGTCGAGGTGGCGCGGCGCATGGCCGATCACGGTGTATAGCTCGCCGCCCATGCCCGTGTCCGGCGCCATGTCCCGTCCGACGCCCACCATCCCATAGCAGTGCGTCAGGTTCGCCCGCGACGTCGCCGGGTTCCACGCCACCGGCCAGCCCATCGCATGTCCTACCCCGCGCGCATAAGCGTCGGGATAGCCGAGCGGCCGCGGGGCCAGACCCTTCAACGGCCGGTCATATTCGGCCGGCGGCTTCTTCACGACGGCGGCGGGCACCGGCGGCCCACCCTCGTTGACGCCCCATTGCGTGACGTAATTATCCTGCACCCGGTAGATGCTCGCCCCGTTCCAGTAGCCCGACCCGGCCAGCGCGCGGATGTTGGCGACATGGACCGGCGCAAAGGCCGGCGCGAGCTCGACGATGGTTCGCCCGCCACCCTGATAGTCGATCACCATCAGGTCGTCCGGCGCGACTTCCCGCCATGCCGCGGCCGGCGCCTTGGCGACGATCTCCGACGGGGTGAGCGGCTTGGCGGCGGCAGCGGCGGCCTGGGCGGCAGCGAGGGCGAGGAGGATGCTCATGTGGCCAGCCTATCGCGTCCCGCGCGCTTGGGGTAGGCACCTTTCCCATGTTCCTTGCCAAGCTCATGCTGCTGGGGTCGGGCGAACTCGGGCGCGAATTCGCGATCGCCGCCAAGCGCCTCGGCTGTGAGGTCGTCGCCTGCGACCGCTACGCACGCGCCCCCGCCATGCAGGTCGCCGACGATGCCGAAGTCTTCTCCATGCTCGACGGTGCCGCCCTGCGCGCCGCGGTCGAGAAGCATCGTCCCGATTTCATCGTGCCCGAGATCGAGGCGATCGACACCGCGACCCTTTCCGCGCTGGAGGGGGAGGGCTGGCACGTGGTCCCCTCGGCCAGGGCCGCGCAGCTGACCATGAACCGCGACGGCATCCGCCGCTTCGCCGCCGAGGAGCTTGGCCTCACCACGAGCCGCTACCGTTTCGCCGAAACCGAGCAGGAAGCCCTCGACGCGGCCGAGGCGGTCGGCCTGCCCTGCGTGATTAAGCCGGTCATGTCCTCCTCCGGCAAGGGCCAGAGCACCGCGGGCACCCCGGACGACGTGCGCGCCGCCTTTGCCTATGCGATCGAGAAGATGCGCGGCGACCGCCCCCGCGTGATCGTCGAGGAATTCATCCGCTTCGACAGCGAGATCACCCTCCTCACCATTGCCGCCGCCGACGGCATCCACTTCTGCGCCCCCATCGGTCACCGCCAGGAAGCAGGCGATTATCGCGAAAGCTGGCAGCCCGCCGCTCTTCCCCCGGCCGTGCTCGAGGACGCGCAGCGCCAGGCCGCCACCATCGTCCGTGCGCTCGGCGGGCGAGGACTGTTCGGGGTCGAATTCTTCATTGCCGCAGACCGCGCCATCTTCTCCGAGCTCAGCCCGCGACCGCACGATACCGGCATGGTGACGCTCACCAGCCAGGACCCCAACGAGTTCGAGCTTCACCTGCGCGCCATCCTCGGCCTCCCGCTCGGCCCCATCCTCCCGCGCGGGCCGAGCGCCTCGGCGGTGATCCTCGCCGACCGTCCCAGCCGCCGCTTCCGCTTCGACGGTGCCGCCGAAGCCCTCGCGTTAGGAACGGCGGAAACCCCGGTCGACCTTCGTCTGTTCGGCAAGCCGGAGACCCTCGCGGGCCGGCGCATGGGCGTCGCCTTGGCGCGGGCGGCGAATGTCGACGATGCGGTTGCGGCAGCCAAGGCTGCGGCAGCGGTCGTCACCATCGCCCATGACGAGGAGAATTGAACCCATGCGCCTGCCAGCCATCGCCCTCCTGCCAGCCCTGATCCTCGCCGGCTGCGGCGATACGGGAAGCCAGCAGGCGGCGACCAACCAGCCCGACATCGCCGTCCGCAGCGACGAGCAGAACGCGCTCCACCAGCTGAGCGACATGAACCGCGACATCGCCCTGAAGCGCGCGATCCTCGCCAGCGGTCTCAAGTGCAAGCGGGTGGTCCGCTCGGGCTACGTGACCGAATATAAGAAGCTGTCGATGTGGGCGGCCGATTGCGACGACAAGCGCAGCTGGGGCATTTTCGTCGGCGCCGATGGCAGCGCGCAGGTCCGCCCCTGCAGCGACAATGCCAAGTTCAAGCTACCGGAATGCAAGATTGCCGAGGATCCGAGCGGCCGCGCCGCACGGGGGATCGCCAAGACGTCCTAGCCGTTCTGGCTCAGTCGCAGCGGCGGCTTTCCTTGAACTCGCCCGTGGCGGTCTTTTCGCGCACGACGATGCAATTGCCCTGCTTGCTTTCCTCGCGCCAGCCACCGTCGGTGGTGGCGACGCGGTTGCCGGGCTTGGGCACACGCTGGCCGTTGCAGATCATGTAGTTCATACCCGGCGGCGAGACGCAGCCCTGGCCGCCCGGTTGCGCCGACGCAGGCAAGGCCGCGAGACCAAGCCCGCCCGCGACGAGCGCAGTGGCAATGGTGGTGCGGAAAAACATGCTCATCGAATCGGCTCCCTAACTGGAAGCGGATATAGTGCGCGTGAGATGAACCGCCACTGACGACGGGCCGCACTGTTTCAGCGGTAAAGCGATCCAGCCCGTTTCGGGCCGGTTCAGCTTAGCCCTGGCGCGCCTTGAAGCGGCGGTTCGTCTTGTTGATGACGTAGGTCCGGCCACGACGGCGGATCACGCGGCAATCCCGGTGGCGATCCTTGAGGCTCTTGAGCGAATTGCGAATCTTCATGGCGGGTCGACCCGTCTTTCTAATGTTCTGGTTGTCAGCTGACGCCCCGCAAGGCTTCGGCCAGCGCCCCTATGGGAGGGGCGGCTTTGAGTCAAGTTTCTCGGGCCGCCTGTTTGGCTTGAACCCGAGTGCATCGGCGATCCACGACCCGATCAAGGCGGCACCCGCGACCGCGATCACCGCCGCCATGCTGGTCCGCTTGTAGCGTTGGTTCAGCCAGTCGCGGCCCCACTGCCGCGCCGCCCACTCGAGCGCCATGTAGAGGATCGCCCAGATGATGCACCACAGCAGTCCGATCAGGAGCAAGTCCCGCCAGCCGGTCCCCGACGGTTCCTGCCCGTTCCTCACCTGACCGGCGCGAAATAGTCGTTCGGCTTCCACGCTGCCCGCTGCGGCGCATCGCCGAGCTCGCGCGCGATCCGGTAGTTGAGCTCGCCGTAGCGGGCCAGCGCACCCCAATTGATCGCCTGGTTCAGGTCGTCGCTGAGCTGGTGGTAGTTCTTGTCGAAAAACATGTCCCACTTGGGCTTGCCGCCATTGGCGTGGCCGGTGAACATCAAGGTCGCCGGGATCCCGCGCAGCACCAGCGGATAATGGTCGGAGCGGGTGAAGATCCCCTGCTCGGGCATCGGGTCGGGCCCGACGCTGATCCCCATCGTGCGGCCGACCTTGGCGACAGTGTCACCGATGGTGGTATGCTCGGCCCCGAAGGCGGTCACGTCGGTGAAGTCGTACAGGGGCAGCGGCATGTCGAGGTCGATGCCGGCGGTGATGCTCTGCACCGGGACGGTCGGATGCTCGGCCCAGTAGGACGCGCCGAGCAGGCCCATCTCCTCGGCGGTATTGGCGATGAACAGAAGCGAGCGCTTTGGCTTCGCGCCCGAGGCGACGAACCGGTCGGCCACTTCCAGCACGGTGGCGACGCCGGCCGCATTGTCGAGCGCGCCATTGTAGACATTGTCCTCGCCCGGCTTGGCATCGGCCTTCAGCCCGAGATGGTCGAGGTGGCCCATCAGCACGACATGCTCGGACCGCAGCTTGGGGTCGCTGCCCTCCAGCTTGCCGATCACCTCGGGGCTGGTGAAATCGGACCAGGCCGAGTTCGCCTTGACGTTAAGGGTGCCGTTGAGGGCAAAGCCGCGGACCGGCTGCCTGCTCATGTTGGCCGCCATGATCGCCGTCAGATTTTGCGGCGCACCGGCGAACAGCTTTTCGGCCCCGGTGCGCGAGATCGATCCGCGCACGCGGATGGCCGCAGGCGTGCTGCCCGCATTGCCCCTGGCGTCGATCCAGTCGGTCACCGGGCGCGGCATCGGCCTTCCGCCGGCGATCTCAAGCACGCCGATCGCGCCCGCTGCGGCCGCCATCGTCACCTTGCGCGACGAGAGGTGCGAGGCGATGTCGCTCGGAAGCCCGGCCGGCACCCCGCCGGTCACGACGACGATCTTTCCTCGAACGTCGAGGCCCGCATAATCATCGATCTTCAGCTTGGGATCGCGAATGCCCTGGCCGACGAACACCAGCCCGGCGCTGAGGTCGCGCTCCTTTTCGGTCAGGCTCGGGCGGACAGCGATGTCCTCGCCCGCCACCAGCGTCTCGGCCTTGCCGCCGCGGGTCAGGCTGAAGCTCTGGGTCCCGTCGCTGGTCGCGCGGCGGAAGGGCACGCGCTGGAACCAGGTGCCATTGTCACCGGCAGGCTGCAGCCCGAGCGCGCGGAAGCGGCTGGCGACATAGACCGCAGCAACCTCATGCCCACGCTTGCCGGTCGCGCGCCCTTCGAGCAGGTCGTCGGCCAGAAACTCGACCGTGGCGCGGACCCGGTCGGCCTGCGCCTGCGGGGCCTGGTAGAGCTTGGCGGTCGGGGCCGCGGCGGGCGCGGCGGCGATCAGGACGGCGGCAACCGGCGCGAGGCCGAGCAGGTGAAAACGCAAGCGGGAGGTTCCTTGACAATCAGCTGGGGAGGCGTCGCTCCCATTCGAGCGCGCTCCGGATGATCGTCGCGGTATCGGCGAACCGCGGCTGCCAGCCAAGCCGTTCGACCAACCGGCGGTTGGACGCGACCAGTTGCGGCGGATCGCCCGCGCGCCGTTCGCCTAGCACCCGCTTGACCGGAGTTCCGTTCACCGCGTCGAGCGCGTCGAGCATCTCCAGCACCGACGTGCCCTGACCATAGCCGCAATTGAGCGTGAAGCTCTCGGAGGGGTTGGCGATCAATGCCTCCAGCGCCAGCACATGGGCGCTGGCAAGGTCGGACACGTGGATATAGTCGCGGATGCAGGTGCCGTCGGGGGTCGGATAATCGGTCCCGAACACGTCAACATGGGTCCGCTTGCCGACCGCCGCCTCGCACGCGACCTTGAGCAGGTGGGTCGCGCCCTTGCTGGCCTGGCCCGAACGACCTTCGGGATCAGCGCCGGCGACGTTGAAGTAGCGCAGCACGCCATAGTTGAACGCGCCGGTCGCGGCGACATCGCGCAGCATCTGCTCGGTCATCAGCTTGGACCAGCCATAAGGGTTGATCGGGCGGGTCGCGCTGTCCTCGTCGAGCGGCACCTTCTCGGGCGCGCCGTAAGCGGCGGCGGTGGAGGAGAAGAGGATGTGCCTGACCCCCGCCTTCATCGCCGCGCCCATCAGCGCGTGGCTGGCGACGGTGTTGTTGCGGTAATAATAATGCGGGTCGGTGACGCTTTCGGGCACCACGATCGAGCCGGCGAAATGCATGATCGCGGTGATCGGGTGATCAGCGAGCAGGCGCTCCATCGCCGGGGCGTCGCCGACATCCACCTCGATCAGCGGGACGCCTTCGGGCACCGCTTCGCGGCGGCCGTTGGAGAGGTTGTCGGCGACCACCACGGGCCAGCCGGCGTCGTGCAGGGCAAGGACCGCGTGGCTGCCGATGTAACCGGCACCGCCGGTGACGAGGATGGTGGGCTTGGTCATGCCCTGCCGCTAGCGGCGTGGTGGCGCCAAGGAAAGTCCAGGTGAAGCCCTGGCTTAGCCGACCCGCGTCCACAGCTGGGTCTTGCAGATCACCATGGCAAAGCAGCCCGACACCTTGATCTGGTTGCGGGTCGGCATGGTGACGGTGCTGGCGACCTTGCGGCCGAGCTTGGGCACGAACACCTGCCCCTTCCAGCGCCCGGCGCCGGCGGTGCGCAGGCCGGTCAGCATCGTCTCGCCCTCGAGGTCGTCGACGCCGTAGCGGGCGGCCTTGGCCTCCTCGCGCGCGTTCGCCTTCACCACCTCGCCGCACCAGGCCGGGCCGCAGGGCGCGATCCGGACGACCACCGACCGCTTGGGATTGGTCCACAGCCCCTCGAGCGGGCTGGCCGAGGCGGCTGCCGGGAGGGCCAGCGCCAGGCTGGCGGAAAGGGAGAGAATCAATGCGCGCATAAGCTGTTGTTTAACCGCTGGAGTCTTGCCTCAAGCTTGCTCAACAGTGGCAAGAATGGGGCAAAAGCGACGCGAAGTTGTCGAAGTTGACACGGTCAGCCCCCTGTAACCCGCCTGTCTTCCCCTCCGTGCGGCCCACCTGGCCGCCCATTCATCCAATCAGGGCAAATCCTACTTTGCAAGGCCTTAGACGACCGCCCGCAATGACGAGCGCGCTGGCGTTCAGTGGGTCGGGCAGTTGATGATCCGCGCCTTGGGGATGACCTCGGCGTCGCGCGGGTGGCGGGCCATGGGCGGGCGGCTTGGCCCCGCCCCGTCACCGCGGCCGACCCGGGGGTCGAGCGCCTGCCCGTCGTTGAGGGTGCGAAGACGCGCGCTGTCGTCCTCCAGGCGGCTGGCGATGAGGTGGCAGACCGCCTCGTCATGCTGGACGAGGCCGTGCACCACCATCAGCCGCGCGCCCATCACCACCTTGCGCTGCGCGGCGAAGGCATCGGGCCACACCACCAGGTTGGCGGTCCCGGTCTCATCCTCCAGCGTGATGAAGCACACCCCCTTGGCGCTTCCCGGCCGCTGGCGGATCAGCACAAGGCCCGCGAGGCTGACCCGCTTGCCGTAGCGGATGGAGCGCAGGTCAGCGGCGCGGACGAACCCGCGGCCGGCATAATGGTCGCGCAGGAACTGCATCGGATGCGCCTTCAGGCTGAGCCGCACGGTCTGGTAGTCGCTGACCACATGTTCGGCGAGCGGCATGGCCGGCAGCACCGCCTTTTCCCGTTCCTCCCCTTCCTCCCGGGTGCGCGCCGCGGCGAACAATGGCAGTTCGGGCACCGCCCGCAGCGCGCGGGCGTCCCACAACGCCTGGCGGCGATCGAGACCGATCGAACGGAAGCAGTCGGCTTCGGCCAGGCGGACGATGGCGTGGGGCGGGACGCCGCCGCGGCGGTGGAGGTCCTCGACGCTGCGGTAGGGTGCGGAGGCGACGACCCGGGCGGCGTCCATGGCGCGGAGGCCTTCGACCTGGCGGAGGCCGAGGCGGAGGGCGACCCCGTCAGCCCCGAGCGACGTCAGGGGGTGGGTGCCTCGACTTCGCTCGGCACGAACGGGGGACTGGTCCTGCGTCCTTCGACTTCGCTCAGGACGAACGGGATTGGGGTGATCGGCACGAACGGGATTGGGGTGCTCGGGACGGGCGAGGTTGGGGTGCTTGGGACTGACGGGGGACTGGTCCTGCGTCCTTCGACTTCGCTCAGGACCAACGAGGGTGGGTTCCGAGGCTCCCTCTCGTTCGTCCTGAGCGGAGCGCAGCGCCGTCGAAGGACGCTGGCGCTCCAGCGAACAATCCCATCCGCTCTCGTTGACGTCGACCGCGCGCACCTCGACCCCGTGGAGCTGGGCGTCCTTCACGATCTGCGCGGGGGCGTAGAAGCCCATCGGCTGGCTGTTGAGCAGCGCCGCCGCGAATGCCGCAGGGTAGCGCCAGCGCAGCCAGCTCGAGACATAGACCAGGTGCGCGAAGCTCGCGGCGTGGCTTTCGGGGAAGCCATATTCGCCAAAGCCGCGGATCTGGTGGAAGCAGCGTTCGGCGAACTCGCGCTCGTAGCCGCGGCCCACCATCCGCTCGACCATCTTGTCCTGGAGGAGGTCGATGGTCCCGCGGCTGCGGAAAGTGGCCATCGCCTTGCGCAGCTGGTTGGCTTCGGCGCTGCTGAACTTCGCCGCGTCCAGCGCGATCTTCATCGCCTGTTCCTGGAACACCGGCACGCCAAGCGTGCGCTTGAGGATCCGCTCCAGTTCGTCGGGCGGGCCGTGATCGGCCGAGGGCCGGGGATATTCGACCGGCTCCTTCCCCTGCCGCCGCTTGAGGAAAGGGTGGACCATGTCGCCCTGGATCGGGCCGGGGCGGACGATCGCCACCTCGATCACCAGGTCGTAGAAGCAGCGCGGCTTCAAGCGCGGGAGCATGTTCATCTGCGCCCGGCTTTCGATCTGGAACACGCCCAGCGAATCGCCCTTGCACAGCATGTCGTAGACGCGGGGTTCCTCGCGCGGGACGGTGGCGAGGTCGAGCTTCACCCCATGCACCTCGTCGATCAGCCCGAAGCATTTGCGGATGCAAGTCAGCATGCCGAGCGCGAGGACGTCGATCTTGAGGATTCCAAGCTCCTCGATGTCGTCCTTGTCCCATTCGATGAAGGTGCGGTCGGGCATCGCGCCATTGCCGACCGGCACGGTCTCGATCAGCGGCCGTTCGGTCAGGATGAAGCCGCCGACGTGCTGCGACAGGTGGCGCGGCATGCCAATCAACTGCTCGGCGAGCTTGATCGTGCGGGCAAGGTGGGGGTCGGTGAGGTCGAGCCCGGCTTCAGCCACGTGGGTTTCGGTGACGTCCTCGCCCCAGCCCCAGATGGTGCCCGCGATCGCCGCGCAAATATCCTCGCTGAGGCCCATCACCTTGCCGACCTCGCGGATCGCGGATCGCGGGCGATAGTGGATGACGGTGGCGCACAGGCCGGCGCGGTCGCGGCCATATTTCTCGTAGATGTGCTGGATCACCTCCTCGCGCCGTTCATGCTCGAAATCGACGTCGATGTCGGGCGGCTCCTTGCGCTCTTCGGAGATGAAGCGTTCGAACAGGAGGTCGGTGTCGGCGGGATCGACCGCGGTGATCTGCAGGCAATAGCAGACCGCGCTGTTGGCAGCCGAGCCGCGGCCCTGGCACAGGATCGGCGGTTCGCAGCCCCGCGCGAAGGCGACGATCGAATGGACCGTCAGGAAGTAGCGGGCGAAATCCAGCTTCTCGATCAGCTGCAGTTCGTGGCGGAGCTGGCTCGCGACCTTGTCGGGTATGCCGCCGGGATAGCGCTCCTCCGCGCCGGCCCAGGTCAGCACCTCGAGGTGGGCCTGGGGGCTCAAATCCTCGGGCACGCTTTCGCGCGGATATTCGTAGCGCAGTTCATCGAGGCTGAAATGGAGCGCGTCGGCAAAGTCGCGGGTCGCGGAAATCGCGTGCGGCCAGCGTTCGAACAGCCGCGCCATTTCCTCCGGGCCCTTGAGGTGGCGTTCGCCATTGGCGTGGAGGCGGAAACCGGCCTCCTTGAGCGTGGTCTTTTCGCGGATGCAGGTGAGGACGTCCTGCAACGGGCGCTTGGCGGGCGTGTGATAATGGACGTCGTTGGAGGCGAGGATGGTACCGCCGAAGCCTTGCGCCAGCCGGTCGAGCCGCTCGATCCGGGCAAGGTCGTCGCCGCGATAGAGGTGGCTTGCGGCGATGTGGCGGAGCGCAGGGATGGCGGCGCGGATCGCCGGCAGCTGCGCCTCGAACCGGTCGAGGTCCTCGCCCGGCCAGGCGATGAAGGCGATGCCCTCCGCATAGGCGGCGACATCGTCGAGGTGCAGATCGCACTCCCCCTTGATCGCGCGACCCTGGCCGAGGCTGAGCAGGCGCGAGAGGCGGGCATAGCCTTCGCGGTCGATGGGATAGGCGAGGAGTTCGATTTGCTCCTCGTCGCCTTGCCCGCCGCTTGTTCGTCCTGAGCGGAGCGCCGCAGGCGCGCCGTCGAAGGGCGCGGGCGCGAGGTCCCTCGACTGCGCTTCGCTCCGCTCAGTACGAACGAGCGGGTGGATGTTGCTCTGGCTCTCCTCCCCAATCCTCACCACCAGCCGGCAGCCGATCAGTGGCTTCAGCCCCGCCGTCGTGGCATTGCTGTGGACCCGGACCACGCCCGCCAGCGTGTTGCGGTCGGCGACCCCGATCGCGTCCATGCCGAGTTCCATCGCGCGCGGGATCAGTTCCAGCGCGTCGGACGCGCCGCGCAGGAAGGAGAAGGGCGTGGCGATGCCCAGTTCGACGAACGGCGCCTTGGGGATCGGCGGGAGCGGGCCGTCGCGCAGTTCCAGCCGGCGGCGGGCATAGCCTTCCTGTTCAGGCATGGTCCGGCCTCATGCGAACAGCCCGTGGACGAACCAGGCGGGCGCCCCGCCGCGGCCGTCGCCGACCACGCCTTCGCGGAAGATCCAGAAGCGCACGCCCGCCGCGTCCTCGACCTTGTAATAGTCGCGCAGCCGGGCGCTCGACCGTTCGCGCCACCATTCGGGCGAGACCCGCCGCGGCCCTTGCGCGCGGGCGATGTCGTGCACCTTGCGCCGCCACACGAAGCGTCGCGGAAGGCCCTCGGGCGTGGCGTAGAGGACCGCGATTTCCTCCGGTGAATCGAGCAGGCGGGTCGGATCGTCGGCCTGCGGATGGGTGTCGGCGGCGGCGGCCGGCGGCGCATCGATCCCTTGGGTCCAGCCGGCCGCGCGCTCGGGAAGGTGGCTTTGCACCGCCACCGGCCGCCGCACCCTGGCCGCACCCAGCCGAACGCTCAGCCGGTCGATCAGCGCCGCCACCGCCACCTCGCCCGACGGAGTTCCGAGCAGGGCCTCTTGCGCGGAATCGAGCCCTTCCCACCAGCGCACCTCCAGCGCGAAGGCGTCGATCCCGAACCCGGGGTCGATCCCTTGCCGTTCGAGAACTCCGGACAGGAGGCGGTGGAGATGTCCCGGTTCACGTGAGGGGATCGAGGTCGCGACCTGGACCTCGCCCACGCTGCCGTCGACGCGGAAGGCGGTGAGGAGGAGGTGGCGGGCGCCGAGCTTGCGCCGTTCCAGTTCGTCGGCGAGGCGGGGGACGAGCTGTCGAAGCGCCTCGGCCGGGGCTTCGGGATGCACCACCGGCTCCTTGATCGGGAGCAGCGCGCGGGGCGGGGGATCGTCGGGGAGCGGGGTCAGCGGCTCGGGCTTGCGGCCCAATGCGCGATCGAGCGCGTCGAGGGGATGCTCGTCCTTGGGAAAGCGCCGGGCGAGCGACTTGCGGGGCACGCCGGCAAGGTCGCCGACCTGCTTCAGGCCGAGGCGAACCAGCATGTGGGTGGCTTGCGGCGACAGGCGCAGCGCGGCGACCGGGAGCGGCGCAAGTATCCGGGCAAGCTCGTCCGGGCTGGCGAGACGCGCGCCGCGGCCATAGCGCGCCAGTGCCCAGGCGGCCCCGGCGGTGGGCGCAATCGCCGCGCGGGTGCTGACCGCCATCGCGGCAAAGCGCGCCTCGATGTCGGCAAGAAGCGCGGCCTCGCCCCCGAACAGGTGCGCGACGCCGGTCACGTCGAGCCACAGCGCGTCGGCGCCGTCGACCTCGACCAGCGGCGACCAGCGGCTGGCCCAGCGCGCGGCCGCGCGGAGCCAGGCCGCTTCGCCGGCGACGTCCGCCGCCTCGGCCTCCAGCGCGGGATCGAGCGCGCGGGCGTCGGCCAGCCGGGCACCGGGCGCTGCCCCGCGCCCGGCTGCGGCGGGAGTGACGGCGTGGATCAGCTGGCCGTGGCGGCCCTCGACGGTGAGGACCAGCGGCCGGGCGAGCGCTTCCCTTCGACGCTGCTCAGGACAGGCCTCAGGCGCGGCGCTCCCATTGGCCCAGCGCTCGATCGCCAGGTTGGGGAGCCACAGGGAGCAGATCCGCCGGCTCATCGCCGACCACCCACGAACCGGGGTGCCGCAAGCGCGAGCGGAACAGCTCGGCGGTCCAGCGCGGGGTGCCCGGGGCCTTGGGGTCGAAGGGATGGGCCAGGCTCGGCGCGCTTGCCAGCCGCCAGCGTTCGCGCGCGCCGGACAGGTTGGCCGCGCCAGCCAGGCGGATCAGCCAGCAGGCGACCCCGAACCGCTCCGCCGCGACCGCCAGCCGCCGCGTCGCGGTGAAGTCGAGCGCCTGCGGATCGCCCCACAGTTCGCCGATCACGCCGCCTAGGCCCTCGCATCGAAGGCCCTCCTCCATCGCCCACAGCGCGGCCCTCGAATCACGCGCCTCGACATGGATGAGCTGCCGCCCGGCGGGCCCGAGCCCGGCCGCATGGACCCGCCCGCCTTCGAGGATGGCCATGCGTTCCTGCACCCACAGCAAGGGCTTGGGCGTGTCGAGATGACGGAGCACGAAGCCGGTCCAGCCGGCATCGCGGGGCGAGGAAGGAAAGAGTTCGGAGAGGGTCGGCTGCGCAGGTGAAAGCGCGGCATCGTGCGCCGCACGGGAAGGGAACCGTACCACGGCATCTGCCGGTGCACAGTTTTCTCCAGCCGCACGGGGACCCCCGCCGGCGACGAGATGAAGACCTCGTTCCACACGACTCGCAACGCTCTTGTTCTGCTTTTGTTCTTATTCGCGCGAGTCAGCGAACGGAGTCAATCGGGCGACTCGCGGGGGCGTTTGTCAGTCGTCTGGAGAGGAGCGGACGCGACGAAGCAATCCACTGGCGCTGGCCGTGGATTGCTTCGTCATGCTCGCAATGACGAAATGCGAGCCTAGCGCCCGATCATCGCTTCCGGGCGGACGACGCGGTCGAAGGTTTCGGCGTCGACCAGGCCGAGTTCCAGCCCTGCTTCCTTCAGCGTCAGCCGCTTCTTGTGGGCGTATTTGGCGATGCTCGCGGCATTGTCGTAGCCGATCTCGGGCGCCAGCGCGGTGACCAGCATCAGGCTGCGCCCGACCAGTTCGGCGATATGATCCTCGTTGGCGGTCATCCCCTCGACGCAGCGTTCGGCGAAACTGACCATCGCGATCGACAGCAGTTCGACCGAGCGCAGCACGTTCGACCCGATCAGCGGCATGAACACGTTGAGTTCGAAATGGCCCTGCATGCCGCCGACGGTCACCGCCTGGCCGTTGCCGATCACCTGCGCGCAGACCATCGTCAGGCTTTCGACCTGGGTCGGGTTGACCTTGCCCGGCATGATCGAGCTGCCCGGCTCGTTCTCGGGCAGGCTGAGTTCGCCAAGGCCCGAGCGCGGACCCGAGCCGAGGAAGCGGATGTCGTTGCCGATCTTGGTCAGCGCGACGGCCAGCGTCGCCAGCGCGCCATGGAAGAAGACGAGGCCATCACGCGCCGCCATTTCGGCGAACTTGTTGGGCGCGGGCTCGAACCGGCTGCCGGCAATGTCGCTGATCGCCTGGCACATGTCGTCGGACCAGCCGGCCGGTGCGTTGAGGCCGGTGCCGACCGCGGTGCCGCCGATCGCGAGCTTGCGAAGGTTGCCTTCGAGCGCACCTTCGATCCGCTTGCGGCAATTGACCAGCTGCGCGGCATAGCCGGAAAATTCCTGGCCGAGCGTCAGCGGGGTCGCGTCCTGCGTGTGGGTGCGGCCGATCTTGACGATCGAGTCCCATTCGCGCGCCTTGGCGTCGAGCGCGGCGGTCAGCCGGTCGAGCGCGGGATAGAGCTGCTGTTCGGCGCTGAGCACCGCCGCGACGTGGAGCGCGGTCGGGAAGCTGTCGTTGCTGCTCTGCGACTTGTTGACGTGGTCGTTGGGATGGACCGGGCTCTTGCCGCCCTTGCCGGACCCGAGCGCCTCGTTGGCGATGCCCGCGATCACCTCGTTGACGTTCATATTGGTCTGGGTGCCGCTGCCGGTCTGCCAGATGGTGAGCGGGAACTGGTCGTCGTGGGCGCCCGCGATGATCGCCGAGGCAGCGCTTTCCATCGCGTCCGCAAGCCTGGCGTCGAGGCCGTGCTTGCGGTTCACCCGCGCCGCCGCCTGCTTCACGATCGCCTGCGCGTGGACCAGCCGGATCGGCATCCGCTCGCGTTCGCCGAACGGGAAGTTGCCAAGCGACCGCTGGGTCTGCGCGCCCCAATAGCAGTCGGCGGGAACTTCGATCGGGCCGAAGCTGTCGGTTTCGGTGCGGGTGTCGGTCATGCAAATCCTCGTCTGACGTTTGCGCGCGTCCTTGGGAGGAGCGAAACGGCGAAGCAACCATTGCACGAACCAGTGGATTGCTTCGCTTCGCCCGCAATGACGATCGCGGCTCTATTTCTTGCGGGTGAAGTCCACCGAGACGACGTTGGAGCCGTCCTCGACCGGGACCACGGCCGGCGCGTCATTCTCGGCGTCGTCATGATCCTCGGCCCCGTCATTTTCGGCGCCATTGGCCTGGAACTTGAGGCTGAAATCGACCGCCGGGTCGACGAAGTCTGTCACCGAGGCGAACGGGACGCGGAGCGTCGCTGGAACGCCGCCGAAGCTCAGTCCAACGGTGAAATGGTCGGGCGCGACGTGGAGGTCCCAGTAGCGATGCTGGATGACGATCGTCATCTCGTCCGGGAAACGCTGCGCGAGATGCTTGGGGATTTCGACCCCCGGCATCCGGGTCCGGAAGGTGATGTAGAAATGGTGCCCGCCGGGCAGCGAGCCGCCTTTCTCGACCGAGGACAGCACCCGTCCGACCACATCGCGCAGGGCTTCCTGCACGATCTCGTCGTAGGGAATCAGGCTTTCTGGGCTATCGTCGGCCATGTCCCGAACTGGTAGCGAGGCTCCGAACAGGGTCAACCGGGAAACGCGTCCATGCCAATTGATCACAAGCAGCCGTATGACGAAACGAACATCTTCGCCCGCATCCTGCGCGGGGAGCTGCCGGCCAAGACCGTGTTCGAGACCGAGCATGCGCTCGCCTTCCACGACATCAATCCCGTAAGCGCGGTGCACGTGCTGGTGATCCCCAAGGGCGCCTATGTCAGCTGGGAGGATTTCTCGGCCAATGCGTCCGACGCCGAAATCGCCGGTTTCGTCCGGGCGGTGGGCGAAACCGCGCGGATCGTCGGGGCCGAGCCGCAGGGATATCGCCTGCTTGCCAACACCGGAAAGCGCGCCGGGCAGGAAGTGCCGCACCTTCACGTGCACATCTTCGGCGGCCAGCCGCTTGGGCCAATGCTTGCGCGCTAAGGCGTCGCCCCTGTGGCGGGCATGTGACAGAGGGATTGCACGGCCCGAATGAACCGCTAGGCTCCGCGCCGATTTCACATTCTCAAGTTTTCGGGGGAGCCTTGATGGCTAGTGCCGCGCCAAAGAAGTCACTGATCGGGCGAATGTTTGCCCGCAAATCCATTGCCCAGGTCCAGCAGGAATCCGCGTCGAGCGAGCTCAAGCGCACGCTTGGCAAGTGGAACCTGCTGCTGCTTGGCGTCGGCTGCATCATCGGCGCGGGCATCTTCGTCCGCACCGGCAGCGCCGCGGCGCTCCACGCCGGTCCGGCGGTGCTGCTGTCGTTCGTGGTGGCGGGCATCGTCTGTGCCTTCGCCGGCCTTTGCTATGCCGAGCTTTCCTCGACCCTGCCGGTGTCCGGCTCCGCCTACACCTACGGCTACACCACGCTTGGTGAGTTCGTGGCGTGGATCATGGGCGCGCTGCTGCTGCTCGAATATGGTCTCGCGGCGTCGGTCGTCGCGGTCGGCTGGGGCGGCTATGTCGTCAGCCTGCTGGCCGACTTCGGGCTCGTCATCCCGCCGCAGTTCACCGGTCCCGCCGGCTATACGCTGATGAAGGAAGGCGTGCCGGTGCTGGTCAACGGCGCGCAGATCACCACGCTGTTCAACCTTCCCGCCTTCCTGATCTGTCTTGCCCTGTCGGTGCTGCTGGTCGTCGGCGTGTCGGAATCGGCGAAGGTCAACAACGCCATCGTCGCGATCAAGGTCAGCGTGCTGGTCGCCTTCATCGTCGTCGGCGGCCTGATCGTCCTGTCGAACTTCGGTGAGCTGGTCGCCAAGAACTGGACCCCCTTCATCCCGGAAAACACCGGGCCGGGGCAGTTCGGCGTCGACGGCATCATGCGTGCCGCGTCCATCGTCTTCTTCGCCTATATCGGCTTCGAAGCGGTCTCGACCGCCGGGCAGGAAGCCAAGGATCCGAAGCGCGACATGCCCTTCGGCATCATCGGCAGCCTGATCGTCTGCACCGTCATCTACATGCTGGTTGCCGCAATCATGACGCTACTGGTGCCTTATGCCTCGCTAAATGTGCCGGATCCCGTCGCGGTGGTCGTCGACAATTTCGGCCCGACCTGGAGCTGGCTGGCCAAGATCATCAAGGTCGGCGCGATCATCGGCCTGACCTCGGTCGTGCTGGTGCTGATGTACGCGCAGACCCGCATCTTCTACACCATGGCCCGCGACGGCCTGCTGCCGAAGGTGTTCGCGACGGTCCATCCGCGCTTCAAGACGCCGTACATCAACACCATCCTGGTCGGCATCATCACCGCCGTCGCCGCCGGCTTCTTCGACATCAACGTGCTGGGCGACATGACCTCGGTCGGAACGCTGGCGGCCTTTGCCATCGTCTGCCTGTCGGTCATCTACCTCCGCCGTTCGGCGCCGGAACTGCCGCGCGGGTTCAAGGTGCCGCTCTATCCGGTGCTGCCGGTGCTCGGCATCCTGTCCTGCCTGTACCTGATCACCACCGTTCCGTGGAACGTGCTGATGTTCTTCGTCTGGTACATGCTCGGCATGACGGCGCTCTATTTCGTCTACGGCATGCATAATTCGGAGCTCGGCAAGGGCCATGCGGTCACCGCCGACGGCGAAATGCCCTACTTCCCGGAGGATAACCCGGACGGTGGCACCGTCACCCGCGACTGAGCGGGGACGACGCCCAAAGGAAAAGGGGCCGGTGCAGCGATGCACCGGCCCCTTTCTTGTTCGGCGGTGGGCGAACCCTAGAGGAGGTCGCCTGCCAGTGCCTTGAGGTCGGCTTCGGGGCGCGCTCCATAATGCTGAATCACTTCGGCCGCCGCGATCGCGCCGAGGCGGAGCGAGGCTTCGAGCCCGAGCCCGCGGGCCTGTCCGGCGAGGAAGCCGGACGCGAACAGGTCGCCCGCGCCGGTGGTGTCGACGAGGCGCTCGATCGGTTCGGCCGGGACCGAGGCGCGCTCGGAGCCGGCCACCGCCACCGCACCGGCCTCGCTGCGGGTAACGGCGAGAACCGGGACCTTGGCGGCAAGCGCGACGAGCGCGGTCTCGAAGTCGGTTTCGCCGGTCATCGCCAGCAGCTCGGCCTCGTTGGCGAACAGGATGTCGACCTTCTTTTCTTCAAGCAGGCGGTGGAAACCGTCGCGGTGGCGGTCGACGCAGAAGGTGTCGCTGAGGGTAAAGGCGACCTTGCGTCCGGCCTCGCGCGCGGCGGCGATCGCGGCTTCCATCGCGGCGCGCGGCACTTCGGGGTCCCACAGATAGCCCTCGAGATAGAGGATGCCCGCGTCGCGCACCGCATCGAGGTCGATTGCGTCGGGCGACAGCTGCTGCGCTGCCCCAAGGAAGGTGTTCATGGTCCGCTGCGCGTCGGCGGTGACCAGGATCAGGCAGCGCGCGGTGGCGCCGACATCGCCGCGGGCGGGGGTGTCGAAGGCGACGCCGAGGCTGCGGATGTCGTGGGCGAAAATCCCGCCGAGCTGGTCGTTGGCGACCTGGCCGATGAAGGCGGTGCTGATCCCCAGCGCGGCAAGCCCGGCGGCGGTGTTGCCGGCCGACCCGCCGCTCGCCTCGCGGCCCGGGCCCATCAGCGCGTAGAGCCGCTCGGCCTCCGCCTCGTCGATCAACCGCATGCTCGCCTTGTCGAGGCCCTGCGCCTGCAGGAAGGCGTCGTCGGCATCGGCGATCACGTCGACAATGGCGTTGCCGATCGCAAGCACGTCGTAGCGGGGAGTGGTCATGAAAATTCCTGGCGGTTGACGGAAAGGCGCGCCCGTAGCTGGTGGGAGGCGATTGGGAAAGCGTTGCGCCCGCCCGCCACTGCTGACAAAGCCGCGCGATGCGCCGTTTGTTTCCGTTCGCCGCCCTTGCCGTCGCGGCCTGCGCCACCGCCCCGCAGCAAGCTCCCGCGCCCCAGCCGAGCCGCCCGGCCCCGATCGAGGTGCGCAGCAACCTGTCGGGGCTGAGCGAAGCCGACCTGCTCCAGCGCTTCGGACCGGCGCCGTTTCGCGTGCGCGAAGGCACCGGCCTCAAGCTTCAATGGCAGAACGCGACCTGCGTCCTCGATGCCTATCTCTATCCGCCCGAACGCGGGACCGGCGCGGCGAGCGTGCTGCACGTCGATACCCGCCGGCCGGGCTCGGGCGAAGCCGTGGCGGTCGAGGGCTGTATCGCCTCGCTCAGCCGGTAGGCCGCCCATTCGGCCGCTTCCGCGACGACGGGATCGGAATCGTCCCGCAGCGCCTCGATCCGGCCGAGCAGGCCCGGCCGGCCGCTGTTCCCCGCCGCGATCAGGCAGTTGCGCAGGAAGCGCTTCACCCCGATCCGCTTGATCGGACTGCCCGAGAACATCTCGCGGAAGCTGGCATCGTCGAGCGCCAGGAGGTCGCCAAGTTCGGGAGCGACGAGTTCTGCGCGCGGCAGGAACGCACGATTGGCCTGCGCCTGGCTCGCAAAGCGGTTCCACGGACAGGCGGCGAGGCAATCGTCGCAGCCGTAGATGCGATTGCCCATCGCTTCGCGAAATTCGAGCGGGATCGGGCCGGCGTGTTCGATCGTCAGGTAGGAGATGCAGCGCCGCGCATCGATCCGCCGCGGCCCGTCGATCGCGCCCGTGGGACAGGCCACCATGCAGCGTGTGCAGCTCCCGCAATGATCGCGGGCCGGTTCGTCGGGCGCGAGCTCGAGTTCGGTGAAGATGACGCCGAGGAACAGCCAATTGCCGTGCGTGCGCGAGAGGAGGTTGGTGTGCTTGCCCTGCCAGCCGATCCCGGCCGCCGCGCTTAAGGGTTTCTCCATCACCGGGGCGGTGTCGACGAACACCTTGAGTTCGCTTGGAACGGCATCGACGATGAAGCGGGCAAGCGCCTTCAGCGCCTTTTTCACCGTCTTGTGATAGTCGGCGCCCTGCGCATAAACGCTGATCCGCCCGCGTTCGGGGGCGTCCTCCAGCGCGCGCGGATCGCCCGCCGGGGCATAGCTCATCGCCAGCGCGATCACGCTTTTCGCGTCGGGCCACAGCGCCTGGGGGTGGGCACGCTGGCCGGCTCGCTCCTCCATCCAGCCCATCGCGCCGTGGCGCCCTTCGGCGAGCCAGGCGTGCAGGCGCTCGCCCGCTTCGGGCACCGCGTCGGCGCGGGCAAAGCCGCAGGACACGAATCCGAGCCTTTCGGCCTCTTCGCGTATCCGTTCCTTAAGGCTTGCTGGTTCAAGCACGCGCGCTCACTACAGGGCGACGCGTGGGGAGGCCAGCCGAGTGCAGCAGGATCAGGAGGTTGCCGTCGAGGCACGCGACCTCGTCAAGGAGTTCGGTCCCAAGCGCGCCGTCGATGGGGTCAGCCTCTCGGTCCCGGCGGGAAGCATCTTCGGCCTGCTTGGTCCCAATGGCGCGGGCAAGACCACGACGCTTCGCATGCTGCTGGGGATCATCGACCCCGACAGCGGCAGCCGAAGCCTGCTCGGCTGCGACCAGCCGCTCAAGGTCGCCTGCGATGTCGGCTATCTACCCGAGGAGCGCGGGCTTTACCCGGCGATGAACGCGCGCGAGGCAATCGCCTTCATGGGCGCGCTGCGCGGGCTTCCGCTGGCCGAAGGCCGCCGCCGTGCCGTCGCGATGCTGGCCGAACGCGGGCTTGCCGATTGGGAGCAGAAGCCGATCCGCTCGCTTTCCAAGGGCCAGGCGCAGACGGTGCAGCTGCTTGGCACGCTCGTCCACAGGCCCCGCCTTATCGTCCTCGACGAGCCGTTTTCCGGGCTCGACGCGATCAACCAGGAAAAGCTCGAGGCGCTGATCCGGGCCGAAGCCGCGGCGGGCGCGACGATCATTTTTTCGACCCACGTCATCGCCCACGCCGAGCGGCTGTGCGAGCGGATCGCGATCATCGCCGCGGGCAAGGTCGCTTTTTCGGGCGCCGTCGACGAAGCGCGCGACCAGCTGCGGCCGGTGGTCCGGCTCCAGACCCGGGCCGCGGAAGGCGCATGGCGCGCGGCGCTTCCGCCCGGAGCGCGGCAGGTCGGACGCGAATGGCGCTTCGAATTGCCGCCGGGCGGCCCCGAACCGTTGCTCAAATCACTGATCGAGGGTGGTGCGGGGATCGATACGCTGTCGATCGAGCGCCCGGGTCTGCACGATGCCTTTGTCGCCATCGCGGGGGCCGGAACGGCGGACGCGATGGGCCGCGAGGTGCCGCAATGAACCGCCACCTCAGCCGGCTTCAGGCCGCCTTCGTCATCGCCCGGCGCGACTATAGCGCGACCGTGCTGAGCCGGACGTTTCTGTTCTTCCTGCTTGGGCCGCTGTTCCCCATCCTGCTCGGGATCATCTTCGGCAGCCTTGGCGCCAAGGTCGCCGGCGACCCTGCCCCGCGCCAGGTCGCGGTGATCGCCTCCGAAGCCGATTTTGCGCGGTTGAAGCAGGCGTCGCAATTCCTGCAGAAAACCGAGGGCGTCACCGGCCTTCCCGAAATCGCCTGGCAGAAGCCCGGCGCCGGTTCGCCCGGCGAACTCCTCCGCAAGCCCGGCCTGCCGGCTTATTCGGCGGTTCTTTCCAGCCCGTTCGAACGCCCCGCGCTGGCCGGCAACCTGCAGGCCGACGACCGGCTGGTCGGGCAGATGCGGCTGCTGATCGCCTATGCCAACAATCCCGCCGCGCCGCCGGTGATCGCCGTCCAAAAGATCGGCGGCACCGCCATCGCCGCCCGCAACGCGCGCGAGATCACCGCCCGCGCCGGGCAGGGCCTGCTGTTCCTGCTGACCCTGCTGCTGTCGGGCATGCTGCTGTCCCAGCTGATCGAGGAGAAATCGAACAAGGTCATCGAAGTCCTTGCCGCCGCCGTCCCGGTCGAGAGCATCTTCATCGGCAAGCTGTTCGGAATGCTTGCGGTCAGCCTCAGCGGGATTGCCGTCTGGACCACGTTGGCGGTCACCGGGCTTGCGGTCTTTGCGCCCGGTGCGCTTGGCGCGCTTCCGACGCCGGCAGTGGGCTGGCCCTTGTTCGCCTTCTTCGTCGCGACCTACTTCGCGATGAGCTACCTGCTGATCGGCGCTGCCTTCCTCGGGATCGGGGCGCAGGCTTCCACCGCGCGTGAGGTCCAGTTGCTGTCGATGCCGATCACCATGGGGCAGGTCGGCCTGGTCGTGCTTGCCAGCTATGCGATCAGCGATCCGTCGGGCCGGATGGGCCTTGGCGCGACGGTCTTTCCCCTGTCCTCGCCGTTCGCGATGCTGGCGCGGGCGGCGATGGATGGGGCCTTGTGGCCGCACCTTGTCGCCCTTGCCTGGCAGAGCCTGTGGATCGCGTTGATCCTCAAGCTCGCGTCGGCCTGGTTCCGGCGCTCGGTCCTGAAGAGCGGTGGGAAGCGGCGGCTGTTCGGCCGCGCCAGTACGGCAAGGCCGGCCTAGGCCGCGACCTTTTGCGCGTACATCGCCTGGTCGGCCCGGGCGAGGACCGACTCGGGTGTATCGCCGCCGCGGATTTCCGCGATCCCGATTGCCGCGGAAAGCGGAATCGCCTGTTCTTCGAAGGTGAAGCTGGTGCCCGCGATCCGGTCGGTCAGCCGGGCCGCGGTTTCCGTGGCCTGGTCGAGATCGACCCGTTCCAGCAGCACCGCAAATTCGTCACCGGCGAAGCGGGCGACCGTGTCGCTTTGCCGGACCCCGCCGGTCAGCAGTTCGGCGATGTGGATCAGCGCCGCATCCCCTGCCTCGTGGCCGAAGCTGTCATTGACCATCTTCAGACCATCGACGTCGATGAACAGCAAGGCGCCCGCATCGCCATAGCGTTCGGTGCGATCGATCAGGCTGGCGAGTTGCCGTTCGAAGCCGCGGCGGTTGGGTAGCGGGACGAGCGGGTCCTGATGGGCCAGCCGATCGAGCTCGCTGACCTGCCGCTCGAGCCGCGCGACGGTGGCGCGCAGGCGCGAGATCTCGCCCCAAAGGGCGACAGGATCCTCGTTCGTGACCGACACGTCATCGTTCATCGCAAACACACCGTTGGCAGGGCGGCAGGGCACCCCATAGCCGAGATTCCTCCGCTTTGGGAGCGGGTGACATGAAGGCGCACCGCTCCTAGAAGCGGACCCGATTGAACGGGGGACGAAGCGCGGATGGACGTCGGGATCATCATGGGCAGCCAATCCGACTGGGAGACGATGCAGCACGCATCGGCGATTCTCGGTGAACTCGGCATTGCTCATGAAGCAAAAGTCGTCTCGGCGCACCGCACCCCCAAGCGACTGTACGATTATGCGACAGGGGCAAAAGCACGCGGCCTCAAGGTGATCATCGCCGGGGCCGGCGGGGCCGCGCACCTGCCCGGCATGGCCGCATCGATGACCCCGCTTCCCGTCCTTGGCGTGCCGGTCGAAAGCAAGGCGCTGTCGGGTCTCGACAGCCTGCTGTCGATTGCCCAGATGCCCGGCGGCGTCCCGGTCGGCACCCTTGCGATTGGCAAGGCCGGGGCGATCAATGCCGGCCTGCTGGCCGCGTCCATCCTTGCTCTGTCAGACGAGGGGCTGGCTGCGCGGCTGGAGGCCTGGCGCACCGCCCAGACCGATTCGATCGCCGAGAGCCCTGAGTGATCGACCCGGGCGGCACGATCGGAATCATCGGCGGCGGGCAGCTTGGTCGCATGCTGGCGCTGGCCGCAGCCCCGCTCGGCTACCGGGTCCACGTGTTCGATCCGCATGAGCGGCCCTGCGCCGCCGACGTCGCCGCCGATTTCACCTGTGCCGCCTTCGATGATGTCGCCGCGCTAGAGCGGTTCGCCGCGACCTGCGACGTCGTGACCTACGAATTCGAAAATCTGCCGGTCGGGCCGCTCGCGACGATTGCCGGGAAGCTTCGCCCCGGCACCGCCAGCCTTGCCATCGCCCAGGATCGCTGCGCCGAAAAGGCGTTCGTGGAGAAGGCGGGCGGGCGCCCCGCGCGCTGGAAGGCGATCGACGGGCCCGGCGACATCGCCGCCGCAATCGAGGAGCTCGGTCTTCCGCTCGTCCTCAAGACCCGCCGCGACGGCTATGACGGCAAGGGACAGGCCTGGCTCCGCTCCGCCGACGACATTGCCGCCGCGTGGGACCAGCTTGGAGGCCGACCCCTCGTCGCCGAGCAGGCGATCGCCTTCGAGGCGGAGTTTTCGGTCGTGCTTGCGCGCGGCGCGGACGGCGGTCTCGCCTTCTACGACAGCACCCGCAACACCCATGAGGACGGCATCCTCCGCCGCTCCGAATTGCCGGCCGGCGCCCTTGTCGAAGGCCAGGTCGAGCAGGCGCGGCGCCAGGCGGGCGCGATTGCCGCGGCGCTTGGCCACATCGGCGTGCTGACCGTCGAATTCTTCGCCTGCAGCGACGGCCCGCTGGTCAACGAGATCGCGCCGCGGGTCCACAACAGCGGGCACTGGACGATCGAGGGCGCCGCCACTTCGCAATTCGCCCAGCATATCCGCGCCATCGCCGGCCTTCCGCTCGGCAGCACCGCGCCGCGGGCGCGGCAGGTCGTGATGGACAATCTGATCGGCCACGACGTGGAACGGTGGCCCGAACTGGTCGCGGATCCGGACGCTTCACCGCACCTCTACGGCAAGGGCGCGGCGCGGCCCGGGCGCAAGATGGGGCACGTCACCTATCTGCGCTGAGTAGTGGCGGCTTAGTCGAGCGCGGCAGGGGCGGAGCGGATCCCGCCCCTGCCACGCGCTGACCTTTACTTGGTCGTGATGACCTCGATCGGCATGCCGAGCTTTTCGAGCTGCGGGCGAACCTTGGCGGCGTCGCCCACCACCAGCCAGGTCATCTTCTGCGGATCGACCGCTGCACGCAGCGCCGGGACGAGCTGCCCCGTGGTCAGCGCCTGGTAGCGCGCCGCCAGCTTCTCCTGATAGTCGTCCGGACGGCCGAGCAGGTCGTTCTGGATCAGCGCCGACATGACCGCCGCGCTGGTTTCATACTGGCCGGGCAGCGACTTGACGTTGTTGCTGACCAGCCGCTCCAGTTCCTCGCCGGTGACCGGCTTCGAACCGAACAGGTCGCTGATCTGGCTGTTGATCGCGGCGATCGATTCGCCGGTCCGGTCGGCCTGGACCGGTGCCTGGATGGTGTAGGGGACCAGCTTCTCATTGAGCGAGAAGCCGCCGCCGACGCCATAGCTCCAACCCCGGGTTTCGCGCAGGTCGGAGTTGAGGCGCGACAGGAAATTGCCGCCGAGCACGTCGGCGCCCGCGTCCGCCGCGAGGATGTCGGCGTTCGACTGCAACGGCGTGACCTGCGCCCCGACGATAACCGACTGCGGCGAGTTGGGGCGGTCGATGAGGTAGATCCGCGGACCGCTTACCGAGGGGGGAGCGGCGGTGAAGGCCTTGGTCCCCTTGGCAACGCCGGCCGGGGCCGTCCAATTGCCGAAGCGCGCCTCGAGCTGGCGGGTGATGTCGGCCAGCGGTAGGTTGGAGACCACGAAGATCTCCAGATTGTCCGGGCGCAGCCAGGCCTGGCTGTAGGAGACGATGTCGTTGCGGGTGAACCGCTTCATCGCGTCGGGGAGGCCGGCACCGACCGTCGCATAGGGATGGCTGGCGCCATACAGCAGCGTCGGCAGGTTGCGCTGGACGATCCCGTTAGCGTCGCGCTGGGACTGGGCGATGCCGGTCAGGGTCTGGTTGCGCAGCCGGTCGAGGTCATCCTGCGCGAAGGTGGGCCGCTCGACGATCGTTTCGAGCAGCTGAAGCGACGGCGCGATGTTGGCCGACAGCATCGAGCTGACGAGGTTGGTGCGATCTAGGCTGCTGGAGACGTTGAGGCTCATGCCGAGCTCTTCGCGCCGTTCGGCGATGGCCTGCGCGTTCAATGCGCCCGCCCCTTCGTCGAGGAGATTGGCGGTGAGGGCCTGGAGGCCGCGCGCATTGGCGGGGTCCGACGCGCTGCCGGCGTCGAACGACAGCGCCAGCTGAGTCAGCGGCACCGCCGTGCGGCGGGCATAGGTGACCTTGATGCCGTTGCTCAGCGTCGCGCGCTCGACCGTGGGGAAATCGAGCGACGCGAAGCTGCCGAGCGGCGGAACGTCGCGCTTGGTCGGGGCGGGAACCGCGCCGGCGGGCTTCGACTGAGCGCCCTTGGCTTCATCGGAAGCCGGGCGCTCGCCCTGTTCGAGGCGGAGCTTGAGCGGCGGACGGGTCAGCCACTGGCGCATCGCCGTCTGCACCTGCGCCGGAGTGACCGAGGCATAGCGCTGAAGTTCGGTGCGATACCAGTTGGCGTCGCCTGCGTAGAGCTGACCTTCGGCGAGCGCGACGGCCTTGCCGCCGAAGCCACCGACCTGTTCGAGGCCGCGGATCTGGGACGCGACAAGCGCGGTCGCGGCGCGGCGCAGTTCATCGCGGGTCGGACCCTTGGCGACATAGTCCGCCACGATCTCGTCGAGGCGCTTCTCGACGACGACGGGATCGACGCCCGGGCGCACGGTTGCCGACACCGAGAAGGTGCCGACGCGCTGGTTCGCGCCATTGCTGGCGGACACGGCCACCGCCAGCTTCTCGTCACGGACGAGGATCTGGCTCAGCCGCGACGAGGCGAGGCCGCCGAGCACCGAGCCGGCGAGGTCGAGCGCCTGGGTGTTCTTGTCGAGCATGCCCGGCACCGCCCACCAGCGCGAAACGCTGGTGGCCGCGACCTTGTCCTTGAGGACGATGCTCTTGGGCGAAGCCGGGGGGACCGAGGCCTGCGCCGGGACATTGACCGGGCCGCGCTTGATCGAGCCGAAATACTTCTGGACGAGCGTCCGCGCTTCGGCGGCGCTGACGTCGCCCGCAAGCACCAGCACGGCATTGTTGGGGCCGTAATTCTCGCGGAACCAGGTCTGCACGTCCAGCAGGGTGGCGGCATCGAGATCGGCCATCGAGCCGATCGGGATGTGGTGGTAGGGATGCCCTTCGGGGAACAGGTTCTGGTAGACGGTTGGGAAGACCATGCCGCCCGGACGATTGTCGTAATTCTGGCGCTTCTCGTTCTGGACGACGCCGCGCTGGTTATCGAGCTTCTCCTGCGTGACCGCGCCCAGCAGATAACCCATACGGTCGCTTTCGAGGAACAGCGCCCGGTCGAGCGCCGCCTTGGGCACCGTCTGGAAATAATTGGTCCGGTCGAAGCTGGTGGTGCCGTTCTCGTCGGTGGCGCCCATCTCCTGGAGCCACTTGAACGTGTCGCCCGGAAGGTTTTCCGATCCGTTGAACATCAGATGCTCGAACAGGTGGGCAAAGCCCGTCTTGCCCTTGGGCTCGTCCTTGGCACCGACGTTGTACCACATGCTGACGGCGACGATCGGCGCCTTGCGGTCTTCGTGGACGACCACGGTCAGGCCATTGGCAAGCTTGAAGCTCTGGTTGGGGATCTTGACCTCGCCGACCAGCGCCGGAAGCGGCGCCGCGCTTTGCGCATGGGCCGCGGCGGGCAGCGCGAGCGCGAGGAGCGAGGCCCCGGCAAAGCGGATCGACGAACGGGAAGATGGGCGCATAACGTTGAAGCTCCAACAGAAAATCTACGAAAACCCCTGCGGAGCTTCGACAATCGCGACCTTGGATCATCGACGAACGGCGGCCGCAATTCGATGGACGGCCAAGCCCCCGCAGGAACGCGGATGCGCCTACGCGGTGCGCGGGTTGAGACGGACAATCTGCCAGTTGAGCCAGGTCGCGAAGGTCACCCACGCGAGGTAAGGCAGGATCAGGAGGCTGGCCGTCGTCGAAATCGGTGCCAGGCCAACCACCAGGGCGACCAGCGACAGCCACAGGAAAGCGACTTCGACCAGCGCCCAGTCGGGCCGCTTGAACTTGAAGAACAGCGGGCTCCACAGGAGGTGGAACAGCGCGTTGGCGCCGAACAGCAGCACCACCAATTGCCGCTCGCCCTCGTCCGTCGCAGCGCTCCAGGCGATGGTCGCCGACCAGGCCGCGAGCCCGAGGATGATCGTCCAGGCGGGTCCGAACAGCCAGTCGGGCGGATTGAGCCGCGGTTTGCGAAGTCCGTGGTACCAGCTTCCGACGTCGGTCAGGAGGCCGCCGGCGATGCCCAGCAGGATCGCGACGCCGAAGCAGAAGATGGTCGGCGTGCTCATGGGCGTAGTCCTGCCACAGCGCTGCCCCCGAGGTCCAGATGACAGAAGGGCCCGCCCCTGCTAGCGGCTCCGCCGACATGACAGACCGTAGCCTGATCCGCAATTTCTCGATCATCGCCCATATCGACCATGGCAAGTCGACCCTCGCCGACCGGTTGATCCTCCGCACCGGGGGCCTCACCGAGCGTGAGATGACGCACGGCCAGGTGCTCGACAACATGGAGATCGAGCAGGAACGCGGGATCACCATCAAGGCGCAGACCGTGCGCCTCCAGTATCCCGCCAAGGACGGCAAGACCTACACCCTCAACCTGATGGACACGCCCGGCCACGTCGATTTCGCCTATGAAGTCAGCCGCAGCCTCGCCGCCTGCGAAGGTGCGCTGCTGGTGGTGGACGCGGCGCAGGGCGTGGAAGCGCAGACGCTGGCCAACGTCTACCAGTCGATCGAGCACGACCATGAGATCGTGCCCGTCATCAACAAGATCGACCTTCCCGCCGCCGAGCCCGACAAGGTCAAGGCCGAGATCGAGGAAGTGATCGGGCTCGACGCCAGCGATGCCGTCCTAACCAGCGCCAAGAGCGGGATCGGCATCGAGGAAGTATTGGAAGCGGTGGTCACGCGCATCCCGCCGCCCAAGGGCGATCCTGATGCACCGCTGAAAGCCATGCTGGTCGACAGCTGGTACGACCCTTATCTCGGCGTCGTCATCCTGATCCGCGTCATCGACGGCTTCATCCGCAAGGGCCAGGAAATCGTCTTCATGGCCGCGGGCACCCGCCACCTGGTGGACCGCGTCGGCTGCATGAACCCCAAGCTGCAGCTTCTGCCAGAGCTGGGCCCGGGCGAAATCGGGATCATCACCGCGCAGATCAAGGAAGTCGCCCAGACCCGCGTCGGCGACACCATCACCGACGCCAAGCGCCGCGCCGCCGAGCCGCTTCCGGGCTTCAAGGAAGTCCAGCCGGTAGTGTTCTGCGGGCTGTTCCCGGTCGACGCCGCCGACTTCGAGAAATTGCGCGAAAGCATCAGCAAGCTGCGGTTGAACGACGCCAGCTTCTCGTTCGAAACCGAAAGCAGCGCGGCGCTGGGCTTCGGCTTCCGCTGCGGCTTCCTCGGTCTCCTCCACCTCGAGATCATCCAGGAGCGGCTGACCCGCGAATATGACCTCGACCTCATCACGACGGCGCCGAGCGTCGTCTACACGATGCACCTGACGCATTCGAAGAACGAGGACGCGCAGACCATCCAGCTGCACAACCCGGCCGACATGCCCGATCCCAACCGGATCGAGAGCATCGAAGAGCCGTGGATCGAGGCGACCATCTATGTCCCCGACGAATATCTGGGGCCGATCCTGAAGCTGTGCCAGGACCGCCGCGGCATCCAGAAGAACCTGACCTATGTCGGCGGCCGCGCGCAGCTGACCTACGAGCTTCCGCTGAACGAAGTGGTGTTCGATTTCTACGACCGGCTGAAGAGCATGTCGAAGGGCTATGCGAGCTTCGACTATCACCAGATCGGGACGCGCGAGGGCGACCTCGTGAAGATGAGCATCCTGGTCAACGAGGAGCCGGTCGACGCGCTTTCGATGATCGTCCACCGCGGCACCGCCGAACAGCGCGGCCGCGGGATGGTCGAGCGCCTCAAGGAGCTGATCCCGAGGCACATGTTCAAGATCCCGATCCAGGCCGCGATCGGCGGCAAGGTGATCGCGCGCGAGACGATCAGCGCCCTGCGCAAGGACGTGACCGCCAAATGCTACGGCGGCGACGCGACCCGCAAGCGCAAGCTGCTGGAGAAGCAGAAGAAGGGCAAGGCGCGGATGCGCGAGTATGGCAATGTCAGCATCCCGCAGGAGGCGTTCATCGCCGCGCTCAGGATGGGCGACGAGAACTAGGCCCGGCGGCTGAGCGGGATTTCGGCCATCAGCGTGCTGCTCGCCTGCGGCCGGCCGAACAGCCAGCCCTGCAGGTGCGTGCAGCCGGCGATCCGCAGCGCACGGGCCTGATCCTCCGTCTCCACCCCTTCGGCGGCGATATTGAGGTTCAGTGCCTGGCCCAGCGCAATCATCGCGCTGGCGACCGAGGCGGCTTCGGAATCGTTGGCGATACGCTCGACGAAGGAGCGGTCGAGCTTCAGCTTGTCCATCTTGAAGCGCTTCAGATAGGCGACGCTGGCATAGCCGGTGCCGAAGTCGTCAAGCGCGACGCGGATTCCGATGCGCCGCAAGCGGTTCAGGACCTGCGCCGCCGCTTCCGGACGGCGCAGCAGGTAGTTTTCGGTGATCTCGAGCTCGAGCCGATGGGTCGGAAACTCGGTCTCCTCGAGGATGGAGGTGATGTCCTCGAACAGATTGTCGTTCCAGAATTGCGCCGGTGAGAGGTTTACGGCGAGGTCCAGCCCGGTCGACCGGGTGTGCTGGCAGGCCTCGCGGAGGATCTGCCGCCCGAGCGCCACGATCAGCCCGCTCTTTTCGGCGATCGGGATGAAGATGTCGGGGCTGATTTCGCCGCGGTCGGGATGGCGCCAGCGCGCCAGCGCCTCCACCCCGATCGTGCGGCCGTCGCCGGCATTCACCACCGGCTGGAACAGGACGTAGATCTGGTCGGTCCCGATCGCCCGGTGCAGGTCGCTTTCGAGCTGCTTGGTCAGCTCGCGGCCGCGTTCCATGCTGGGGTCGTAGGCCCGGTAGCGGTGCTTGCCTTCCGATTTGGCGACATACATCGCGATGTCAGCGCGGCGGACCATCTCCTCGCCGCTGAGGTCGCCGTTATCGAACACCACGCCGATGCTGGTGCCGACGCTGAGATTGTGCCCGGCGGTCTCGAACGGCTCGTCGAATGCCTGGACGACGGCCTGCGCGAGACATTCCGCCCCCTCGCGGGCGAGCGGCCCGGTGATCAGCACCGCAAACTCGTCCCCGCCGATGCGCGCAAGGATGCCGCGCCAGCTGACGATCGACTGCAGGCGCTCGGTCGCGGCCTTGAGCAGGGCATCGCCCGCGCCGTGCCCGAACACGTCGTTCACTTCCTTGAAGCCGTCGAGGTCGAGGTAGAGGATGCCCGCCTGCTCGCTTTCCTCGCGCAGCTTGAGGCGCTCCATGAAGGCGCGGCGATTGGGCAGCAGGGTCAGCGTATCGTGATGGGCGAGGTGGCGGGCCTTGGCCTCGCTCGCGATCAGTTCGCGCGCCGAAGCGCGGCCCATCCGCACGGCCACGATGGCAAGGAAAATTACCACCAGGCCGACCGCGAGCATCCACGGCAGCAACTGGTGGCGCGCGTTCGTTCCGGGTTGATAGGGCGACCAGGTGAGATGCCCGGCGACCTCGCCTCCGTAGAGCGTGACCGGAAGGTTGGCGGAGCTGCCCGGCCGGGCCCCGGTAAGGCGCAGGTCGGCCAACCGGTAGCGGTTCGCCAGCTCGTGCATCATGCCCGCGTCGACATAATCGACCAGGATCATCAGCGCGCGCGGGCCGGGCCGCTCCCTCATCTTGCTGTCGGGGCTGGGGAGGATCGCCGACACGCCGAACAGCGCGAGATGCCCTTCCACCAGCGTGAACCCGACCACCCGCGGGTCGCCCCCGGGGCCAATGCGGCGAACCGCCGACACGGCGCGGACCACCGGCGCGCCAAGCGCGGTCAGGGCCGTCTGGGTGGTCTTCGCGGTGCCCCGCGTCGCATAGATGGTGCGATCCTGGCCATCGAGCACGAAGCTGTAATCGAGGCCGTGCGCAGGGGCGAGGTAGAGGCCAAGGTTCTCGTCGGCGAAGGCGGTGTCGAGCCTGAGCGACAAACGCTGGTAAGCCGAATCCCAGAAGGCGTAATCCTTGAGCAGGCGGAGCAGCGAATCCTGTTCCTCGCGCAACGCGGTGCTCGCCAGCTCATGCTCCCCGGCAAGCGCCATCCGGTCCTGACTGCTGGTCAGCGCGAGGAACAGGGACGCCTGCGCGCCGAGGCACATGGCGACGACCAGCGCAATCGGAAGCATGAGATTGGTGCGGCTGAACACCCGCAAAGCCCTTCTCAGGCGACCTTGGGGAGGGGCTTGGCAAAACCGGCGCTTCCGCCATTCTGCTCCTGCATCTCGGCTTCGCGGCGGGCGCTTTCGGCGTGCGAGGCAAGCTGCTCGGCGCGTAGCTTTGCGGCCTCGGCCGAGATTTGCGCCTGGCGTGCGATTTCGAGATTGGCGTCGGCGAGCTGGGCCGATCGCCGTGCGGCATCCTGTTCGCGGCTGAGGGCGCGGACGATGCCGACGACGCGCGTCGATAGGAACACGCACGATATGCCGAGGACGAGCCAGCCGACCAGTAGGTAGGGCAGGATAGCCAGCGCTGCCTCGCGCCCGGGCTGCACCGGGTCCCACACGATGTAGCCGATCGCCCGCCCCTGGTTGTCGGCAAGCGCGGTTGCCGTCGACGGGTCACGCCCGTCGAGGCTGTTCACCACGGCGGCGCCGCGCAGCCCGAACGAATTCTGCCACGGGCTGAGCAGCGACTGGTCGAGCGCCTGGGTGATGATGACGTAGCGCATCTCCCCCGCCGGCGCCGAGACCCGCTCGCTGAACGGGATGATCGGCATGGCGGCGACCAGCATCGGCCGGCCTTCGAACGGGACGATCAGCCCGACCGCGTCATCGAGCGCCTGCGCGCCTTCGCTGCTGGTCGGAAGCATGGCGAGCAGTTCGGCGATACCTTCGGGCATCGCCTTGCGGCCATCGACCCCGGCGCTGCCATCGGGTCCCGCACTGAACAGGGTCTGGCCTTGGCGGTCGATGATCAGGACGTGCGTGGCGTTGCTGAGATTGTCGACCGCCCACCGGCGATCGAGGCGGCCATAGAGATGCACCACAGCATCGTCCCACCGGCCATAGTCGCGGGTCATGGATTTGAGCGCACTGAGCCGTGTTTCCACCGCGCCGCGCATCATCCACTGCACCTGCTCGGCGCCGCGCTGATCCATCTGCACCACCAGGGCGCCGAGCAGGGTCACGCACATGCTGAGTGTCAGGACGAGAATGAGCGACAGTGGCCGCATCACTGCGCGCAGCGAGACGAGGTCGGTATCCTCCCTGAAGCCGCCGAGGCGCTTGACGATGCGGACGATCATCGACCGGTCTCCTAAAAACCGGAATCGACGGAGAGGACGAGTCCGCGGCGGCTGAGCCGCCGCAGTTCGGGATCGAAGCGCGCGGCCGCGGTATCGACATAAGCGAGCCCGACCCCGAAGCGGCCAAGGCTGGCCCGTGCGCCAAGCTGCCAGTCCCATTTGGTGCGGCCGGCCGGCGCCGCCGACCCGCGCTCCCGGCCAAGTTCGGCGCGGAAGGTGAGCGGGCTGCCCCGCACGCTCCATTCGGTGCCGCCGTGCAGGTAGAGATTGCTGGCCAGCCGCCCGCCGCCGCCGCGCAGCGGGGTTTGCGCCGGGGTGAACGCGATGTCGGCAAAGGGCGTCACCGGGCCCACCGGCCGCCGCCAGCCGATCGAGGCTTCGACATAATCGCTGGCGACGAGGTCGGCGTAACCGACATAGTTCACTGCCGCGTCAATCTGTCCCGCGGCGCCGAGGTCGCCGCTCCAGCCGACCCCGCCCGTCAGTTCAAGGTCGCGACTGCCGTCGATCCGCACGCTTGCGCCGGACAGGCCGGCGTGCGCACCCGAGCGATGTTCGACCGAGACCCCGGCATGGCCGGCGGGCCTGCGATCCGAATAGGAGATTCCGCGGTAGCGATAGTCGGTCATCATGCCGGCCGTCGTCGACCAGCGCAGCGCCGGTACCGGGGCGGTCTTCACCGCCGGCTCGGCGGCAGCGGCCATGCCGGACCACAGGCCAAGCAGGCTGGCAGCCAGGCAGGGGTGATGAGCGTGCAGGACGCGGGGCATGCCGGTGATCTCCCGATGACCACCGGAAGCTACCAGCGCTGATTCAACGCCAATTTAATGACGTATCCGTAACGGATATATCTCGGACGGGCGCGCAATCCGGCCCGCCGAAAGGGTGAGCCGGCGCGGGAGGGACGCGCCGGCTCGGGGGGACGAAACTAGAAGCGGTAACCCACCGTGGCGTTGATGCTGTGGGTCTTGAACCGGTCGTCGCTGCGCCGGAAATCGGTTCCCGACGCGTTGGTGAGGATGAATGGGTTGGTCGCCGGGGCGGGGCCGGCGGCGCGGACGCGGTAATCGTCGTCCTTGTAGTTGGTGAACAGGTAGACGAGCCCGACCGTGAAGCGGCCGATACGCTGGTCGACGCCGCCACCCAGCCGGATGCCCCTCACCCTGCCGTTGGTATCGCGCTGCGAAAAGGTGTTCGCGGTGTTGCTGGTCGAAAAGCTGCGGTCGATGTCGGCGATGGCAATGCCGCCGGTGACATAGGGAAGCGTCTCGCCGAGCGGCACGCCGACGCGGGCGCGAACCGCACCATTGGTGCGCAGCCTCCGGGTCATGGTGTAGAAAGCGGGCGTGGTGCTGAAGGCGGACACGCTGTCGGTCGCCTTGCCGCGGCCGATTTCGCCGACCAGGCCGACGACCACGCCGCCAAGGTCGGCATCATAACCGACCAGCAGCGCCCCATCGACGCCTTCGCGGTCGAAGTTGCAGGAGGCCGCGGGGACGCGGTCCCTTGCTGCACCGTTGCAGAAACCGGGGGAGAAGGCGTCGGCACCGGTGGCGGTGAGGACGGTGTCGTTGAACGTTCCGTCGAGATTCTTGTCGAACAGGATCCGTTCGGCCTTGCCGGTGGGCTGGCGGATGACGCCCAGCCGTCCGCCGACATAAGCGCCCGACCAGCTTGCGCTCTGCGCGCTGGCGGCGGCGGGGAGGACGAGGCTGCCCAAGAGCAGGCCGCTTGCGATAACGATCTTCATTTCAATATCCCTGTTGCCTCCAAAGCCTCCAATCGGCCCGCCCGTGTGGAGGCGTAGCGGGCGGGCCGTCGCTCCGGCTCGGGATCAGCCGGGGAGCGAGACGTTATCGGTAACGTGGATGACGCCGTTCGATTGCAGGACGTCGGCCTGGGTGACCCTGGCGCGGCCGCCCTTGGCGTCGGTCAGGACGACGCTCGTGCCGACCATGCGCGCGCTGAGCTTGCCGCCCTGGACGGTGGTGAGGGTGGCGACACCCCCGCCGGCGCGGATCTGGCGCATGAGGTCGGCCGCTGTCAGACGCCCGGCCACCACGTGGTAGGTCAGGACCGACTGCAGCATCGCCTTGTTCTCGGGCTTGAGCAGGGTTTCCACCGTGCCCTTGGGAAGCTTGGCAAAGGCGGCATTCGTCGGTGCGAAAACGGTGAAGGGTCCCGGTCCCGAGAGCGTCTCGACCAGGCCGGCCGCCTTGACCGCCGCGACCAGCGTCGTGTGGTCCTTCGAATTGACGGCATTCTCGACGATCGTGCGCGTCGGATACATGGCAGCACCGCCGACCATCACCGTCTTTGCGGGCGAAGGGCTGGCGGCAATGGTCGCGCTTGCCGCAAGCGTGGCGGCTGCGGCGGCAAGACCAAGGAAGAGGTTGGACTTCGGCATTCTGTCACTCCTGTCGGCGGCCCGTCGCTGGGCACGCACAGGAGTTACGGAGCGACCATCGAACTGGATGCGCGCGTCGTTCAGACGGTGCCGAGATTACCCGCTGCAAGGACCGCGCCGGTCGGCTGACCGGTTGGCGATCCGCCCGTCGGCTCGTCCGACACGGCGATCGTGCCGCCATCGGCGAAGCGGCGGGCGATGCCGACCGCGATCACCCGGCGCTGAATGCCTTCGCTTGCGACGAGACCGAGCGAGATCGGCTGGCCGCCGGCCGGGATCAGCCACAACTGGCGGGCGCGATTGGCAGGCGCCTCGACCCGCGCCGGCGTGATCACCAGTTCGCGCGTGTCGGCGCGGTAGGCGACGGTAAGGGCCTCGGGCGCTTCCTTGCCGACCAGCGAGGCGACCAGCAGCGGTGCCGCCGGGCGCTCCTGCGGCGCGGGGGCCGGAAGCGGGGTGTCGGGCCGCAGCTGCAGGCCGAGCAGCACCGCGGCGGCGACAGCCGCGCCGGCGGCGGCAGCGCGCCACCGCGCCAGCTGGCGCTTCAGGGTGACGACATTGTCGCCGGGCTGGTCGAGCCGCCGCACGATCCGCGACCACAGCTCACGCGAGGGCGCTTCCTCGCCAAATTCCTCGTAGAGAGGGCCGAGCCGTGCTTCCCACCAGGCGACTTCGGAAGCGAAGGCAGGGTCGGCGGCGAGCCGGCGGCGCGCGTCGAGCAATTCCTCGCCTTCGAGCAGGCGAAGCACATATTCGGCGGCGAGGGTAAGGTCGTCGCTCATCCGCCGAGACACTTCTTGAGGCTTTGCAGCCCGCGCCGGATCCAGCTTTTCACCGTTCCAAGCGGTTCACCCAATCGCGTTGCGAGCTCCGAATGCGACAGGCCCTCGAAGAAGGCGATGCGGATCAGCTTTTGCGTGCGTGGTTCGAGCGTGCCGAGGCAATGGTGGATACGCTCGCCATCCTCGCGCTCGGCAGCGGCGGCGAATGCGTCGGGCCGATCGTCGGCAAGCTCCAGCGCTTCCTCGACCGGGGCCGCGAGCCCGCGCGACCGGCGTGAGCGGAGGCGGTCGATGGCGCGGTTGCGGGCGATGGTGGCAAGCCAGGTGACAGGGCTGGCCCGCGCCGGATCGAAGCTCGCCGCCCGCGTCCACACGCTTACATAGACTTCCTGAAGCACGTCCTCGGCTTCGTCGCGGTCGTTCAGGATCCTGAGGCAGATCGCCATCAACTTGCCCGAGGTGCGGTCGAAGACATTGCGAAGCGCGTCGCGATCGCCCCCCGCTGCGGCACGCAACGCGGCTACGAGCGCAGCCTGGGCTTCCTTACGATCGTCTGACGCCCAAATGCTCACGTGGCAGGGTCTGGCATGCCGGGCACCAATTGCAAAGCCGGCTGATCGCCGATCGGTTGCGAAACGGATGTGCCGCGGCGCTGCGGCCCTCCCGAGACCGCGAGCGAGAGGCGTGGTTGCTGCTAGTAGAGGAGCGGTCGTTTGCACCTGACAAGTTACGCGGCGACCGCGACAGCAGATGCAGCGACCGCCCGCTCAGCGCTCCGACAGGTAGTAGCGGTCGACGCGCTGCAGCTGGTCGTCGAGTTCGTAGACAATCGGCTGGCCGGTCGGGATCTCGAGCCCGGTGATCTCGGCGTCGGAAATACCCGAAAGATGCTTTTCGAGCGCGCGCAGGCTGTTGCCGTGAGCTGCGATCAGCACCCGCTCCCCGCGCTTCAGGCACGGCGCGATGTCTGCTTCCCAATAAGGCAACACGCGGGCAATCGTGTCCTTGAGGCTTTCGGTCGCGGGAACGGGAATCCCCGCATAGCGGCGGTCCTGCTGCAGGCTCGCATAGGGGCTGTCGGCCTCCAGCGGCGGCGGCACGTCGAAGCTGCGGCGCCAGATCTTGACCTGCTCCTCACCGACCTTGGCCACCGTCTCGGCCTTGTTGAGACCGGTCAGGCCGCCATAATGCCGCTCGTTCAGCCGCCAGTCCTTGGTCATCGGCAGCCACAGCCGGTCCATCGCGTCGAGCGCCAGGTTGGCGGTGCGGATCGCGCGCTTCTGAACTGACGTGAACACCCGGTCGAAATCGACCCCCCTGGCCTTGAACAGCTCGCCCGCCGCCGTCGCCTCGGCCTCGCCCGCTGCGGTGACATCGACGTCCCACCAGCCGGTGAAACGGTTCTCGAGGTTCCACTGGCTCTGGCCGTGGCGGAGGAGGACGAGGGTCGGCATGGCGCTTACTTCGCCTCCAGCTCGGGCAGGATCTGGTGCAGCGCGTCGAGGCAGGAGCGGGCCAGCGCCTTACTCCGCTCGGGGCTCCAGCCCTGGATCGGATCGGCCAGCGGCGCATGGTCCTTGAACGGCATTTCCAGCGTCATCGAGACGCAGCCGTAGCGCTCGGCAAGCTGGGTCGTGCTCATCGACAGGTTCGCTTCGCCCGGGCGCGACAGTTCATAGCCCTGCTGCGTCTGGAAATCGGGGCAGATCCGCTCGAGCGTGTTGGCGAACAGGTGGTACATCTCCTCCTGCCGGGGCTTGAGGCTCGGGATGCCTTCGAAGCCGGCGAGGAAGTTGGCGGCAATCGCCTCGTCACCGTGAATGTCCATCGCGAACACCGGCTTGTCCTGGTCCATCGCGTTGCGGACGCACAGCACTTCCGGGCTCCGCTCGGCCGAGGGCGCGTGCCATTCGCGGTTGAGGTTCACGCCGGCCGCATTGGTGCGCAGGTGCCCGCGTGCGGAGCCGTCCGGGTTCATATTCGGAACGACGTGGAAGGTGCAGCGCTGACGGAGCGCGCGGGCGACCGGATCGTCATAATCGACCAGCTTTTCGAGCGCGCCTTCCATCCACCATTCGGCCATGCTCTCGCCCGGATGCTGGCGGGCATAGAGCCACACCGTCAGCGGACCTTCGCCGACCGTCAGGCAATCGATCGGCTGACCGTCGAGACTGGCGCCCAGCGTGCGGTGCGTGACCCCGTCGACCTCGGCGATGGCGGCGACCAGGTCGTGATGCCGCTCCATCGAATAAGGGGCGAAATAGGCGACCCACAGGATGTCGGTATCGCCTTCGACAGTGATGGTGAGCACCCCGTCGGCGTAGCTGGTGTCGGCCAGCACCCAGGTCTCGCGGTCGGTCGAGACGCGCGCCTGATAGTCGGGCCAGCCCATCGGGTAGGCGGAATTGGCGCAATTGATGATGCGCAGCGTGACCTGCTGCCCGCGCACGCCCGACAGGCGAAAATGGAACCATTGGTAGAAGTCGGACTGGTGATCGTTGACGATCTCCAGGTCGAGGGTGGACCCTTCCGACTTGACCAGGCGAATGTTGCCGCTGTCGAACGCGCTGCTGACTGTGATGGACATGGGAAGCGCCTCTAGGGGCTCAGCGGCCAAGAAGAAAGCCGCCGCTCATCCGGCCGTCCAGCACCGCCGCCTGCAGCGCCGCCATCTCGTCCGCCCAGTAGCGGTCCGCTTCGAGGCGAGGACTGATTGAGCGCACCGTGCCATGAAGCCCGGCCAGCGCTGCCGAGGTGGCAAGCGGCGCGTGATAGTCGACGCCTTGCGCGGCGGTGATCAATTCCACCGCGACGACGCCCGCCGCGTTGCGCGCGACCACGGCCGCCTTTCGCCCCGCGATCGGCGCCATCGAGACATGGTCTTCCTGTCCGGCCGAGGTGGGAATGCTGTCCACCGACACCGGAAAGGCAAGGCTGCGATTTTCCGCGACCAGCGCGGCGGCAGTCACCTGCGGGATCATCAGCCCGCTGTTGACCCCGCCATCGTCGGTCAGGAAGGCCGGAAGGCCGCTCATCTTGGGATCGACGAGCACCGAGATCCGCCGCTCGGACAGGCTCGCCACTTCGCACAGCGCCATGGTAATGGTGTCGGCGGCAAAGGCGACCGGCTGGGCATGGAAGTTGCCGCCGGAGATGGCGTCGTCGCCCTCGTCGCCGCTGAAGAGGATCGGATTGTCGGTGACCGCCGCCGCCTCGATGACAAGGGTGCGCGCGGCATTCTCCAGGAGGTCAAGCGCGGCGCCCATTACCTGCGGCTGGCAGCGGAAGCTGTAGGGATCCTGCACCCGGCCGCAGCGGTGGTGCGAGGAGACGATTGCCGACCCGTCGAGCAAGCGGGTCAATTCGGCCGCGACGCGGACCTGTCCCGGCTGTCCGCGCAGGGCCGAGATGCGCGGGTCGAAGGGCTTCACACTTCCCTTCAGCGCATCGACCGCCAGCGCGCCCGCCTGGAGCGCCGCGCCGAACACCCGTTCCGCCGCGAACAGGGCATCGAGCGCGACCGCAGTGCTGAACTGCGTCCCGTTGATCAGCGCGAGGCCTTCCTTGGGGCCAAGCTCCAGCGGGCTGCGCCCAAGCCGTTCCAGCGCGGCGGCCGCGGTTAGCTTCTCGCCAGCGAGGTCGATCCAGCCGTGCCCCATCAACGCAGCGGTCATGTGCGCCAGCGGAGCAAGATCGCCCGAAGCGCCGACCGACCCCTGCGAGGGAATGACCGGCATCGCATCGGCGTCGATCAGCGCTTGCAGGGCATCAACGACCTCGCGCCGAACCCCGGAATGCCCGCGCCCGAGGCCGAGCAACTTCAGAACGATCATCAGCCTTGTCACGTGGCGCGGCGTCGCTTCGCCGAGCCCGCAGCTGTGCGACAGGATGAGATTGCGCTGCAGCTCGGCCAGACGCTCGGCCGGGATTCGCTCCTGTGCGAGGAGGCCGAAGCCGGTGTTGATGCCGTATACCGTCTCGCCCGAGGCGACGATGCGGGCCACGGCGGCGGCGGCGGCGTCCACCCGGGCAAGTGCCGCGTCGGCGAGGCGCGCGGGCGCCCCGGTCCACAGCTGGCGGAGGAGAGAAAGGTCGACGGCTTCGGGATCGAGATTGAGCATGGCCCCGCTTAGAGCGGATCACAGCCCGAAGGGAGTGGGATGATGACCGGGCATTCCCGCGCTCACGGATCATCGCGTCGTAAAGTTCAGCGGCCTAGCTGTCCGCATCTGTTGGCAAGCGGACATAAGGCAGAAACCAATAGACCGACCGATGGTTCGTCAGAGGAGGGAACGTGTAACGTGTGAACGGAGGGTTTGCTTATGGTGGCGGTGATCCGGGGCGGCCAGGGCGACGACTATCTGGTGGGGACCGAGGGCCAAGACGGTCTCTACGGGGATGACGGAAACGACATCCTCTACGGCGGGGACGGCAATGATTCCGGAATTTACCAGTCCGACCCCGGCAACGCCTCCGTTCCGCTAGGCCTCTTCGGCGGCGCGGGTGACGATTATCTGGATGGCGGACGAGGCAGCGATTACCTCGACGGCGGCAGCGGAAACGACACCCTCATCGGCGGTGAAGGCGACGATTCGGGCTTTGCCTTTGCCTCAGGGCAGCGGTCGCAAATCGCCTATTCGGGCCTGCACGGCGGCGACGGCAACGATCTTCTGGACGGAGGACGCGGCAACGACTGGCTTTACGGCGATCAGGGCAACGACACCCTTTACGGTGGCTTCGGCGACGACCTGCTGATCGGGGGCGGGGGAGCCGATCTGATGGTCGGCGGCGCGGGCAACGACAATTACGAAGTGGGCGGCGATGGCGACCGCATCGTGGAAGCCGCCGGAGAGGGCACCGATGTCGTCTACGCCTATGACAATTACACCTTGCCGGCGAACACCGAATATCTGCTCATGAACTATGGGACCCAGACCTACGGGTACGGAAATTCGGGCGATAACATCATCGTCGGCAACGACCGCGCCAACGTCATGGAAGGCCGGGGCGGATATGACACGCTGTTCGGAGGCGGCGGTTCGGACCTCTTCATCATCAACGCCAATTGGGGCGTCGACGTCATTGCCGATTTCGTTGCCGGCGCCGGATCACCGGATGCGGTGATCTTCAGCCGGGACATCTTCAACAGCTTTGCGCAGATCATGTCGAATGCCGCGCAGGTCGGGGCCGACACGTGGATTGGCGACGGCCGGGGAAATACGGTTGTTCTGACCGGGGTCGCGATGAACAGCCTCCATGCGGATGACTTCGGCTTCATCTGACGAAATCATCCCGAGCGGCGTGCGCCCCGGCGGCGCACTTGCTCGCTTCGACCACGGCGCCGAATTTCAGCCGAGGCTCGGCAGGTCCAGTCCCTGTTCGCGCGCGCAGGCGACCGCTTCGTCATAGCCGGCATCGGCATGGCGCATCACGCCGGTGGCGGGGTCGTTCCACAGCACCCGCTCCAGCCGCCGCGCGGCCTCGTCGGTGCCGTCGGCGACGATCACCATGCCGGCATGCTGGCTGTAGCCCATGCCGACCCCGCCGCCGTGGTGGAGCGACACCCAGGTCGCACCGCTGGCGGTGTTGAGGAGGGCGTTGAGCAAAGGCCAGTCGCTGACCGCGTCGCTGCCGTCTTTCATCGCCTCGGTCTCACGGTTGGGCGAGGCGACCGATCCGCTGTCGAGATGGTCGCGGCCGATGACGATCGGAGCTTTGAGTTCGCCGTTCCTGACCATTTCGTTGAAGGCGAGGCCGAGGCGGTGGCGCTGGCCGAGGCCGACCCAGCAGATGCGCGCGGGCAGGCCCTGGAAGGCGATCCGCTCGCGCGCCATATCGAGCCAGCGGTGGAGGTGCGGATCATCGGGGATCAGCTCCTTCACCTTGGCGTCGGTCCTGTAGATGTCCTCGGGATCGCCCGACAGCGCGACCCAGCGGAACGGGCCGATGCCGCGGCAAAACAGCGGCCGGATGTAGGCGGGCACGAAGCCGGGGAAGTCGAAGGCATGTGCGACCCCGGTGTCGAGCGCTTCCTGGCGGATGTTGTTGCCATAGTCGAAGACCGGAATGCCCTCCGCCTTGAAGCTTAGCAGCGCCTCGACGTGGCGGGCCATCGAGATGCGCGCGGCGGTTGCGGTGCCTTCGGGATCGCGTTCGCGGCGCTCGATCCATTCGGCGACGGTCCAGCCCATCGGGAGGTATCCGTTCACGGGATCGTGGGCGCTCGTCTGGTCGGTGATGGCGTCCGGGCGGATGCCGCGGGCGAGCATTTCGGGCACGAGCTCCGCCGCATTGCCGAGAAGGCCAACGCTGGTCGGCTCGGTCGCGGCGGCGATGATCTCCAGCGCCTCGTCGATGGTCGCCGCGCGGCGGTCGAGGTAGCGGGTTTCGAGCCGTTTCTCGATCCGGCTTTCCTGGCATTCGATGGCGATGCAGTGCGCGCCGGCCATCACTGCCGCCAGCGGTTGCGCGCCGCCCATGCCGCCAAGACCCGCGGTGAGGATCCACTTGCCGCTGAGGTCGCCGCCGAAATGCTGCCGGCCCATCTCGGCAAAGGTCTCGTAAGTGCCCTGAACGATGCCCTGCGTGCCGATGTAGATCCAGCTGCCGGCGGTCATCTGGCCGTACATCATCAGCCCGGCGCGATCGAGCGCGTGGAAATGCTCCCACGTCGCCCATTTGGGGACGAGGTTGGAGTTGGCGAGCAGCACCCGCGGCGCATCGCGGTGGGTGCGGAACACGCCGACCGGCTTGCCCGACTGCACCAGCAGGGTTTCGTCATCCTCCAGCCGCTCGAGGGTCGTGACGATTCCGTCGAAACTCGGCCAGTCGCGCGCGGCGCGGCCGATGCCGCCATAGACGACCAGGCTCTGCGGATCCTCGGCAACCTCGTCGTCGAGATTGTTCTGGAGCATCCGGACGGCGGCTTCGGTCTGCCAGCTCCTGGCCTTGATCTCCGTGCCGCGGCGAGCCCGGATGATCCGCTGGTTGTCACGCCGATCGGTCACGCGTCCATTCCTCCCACCAGGCGGCGCTCGGGCATCAGGCCCATCCAGTAGCCAAGCTCCGCCGGGTCAGCGATGCGCCAGGCGCAAAGGTCGGCCGCCTTGCCAGGCTCGAGCGTTCCGATCTCGTCCGCCATCCCGAGCGCACGGGCCGCATTGATGGTCATTCCGCTTATCGCCTCCTCCGGCGTCAGTCCAAACAGGGTGCAGGCCATGTTCATGGCGAGCTGCGGGTTCAGCAAGGGCGAGGTGCCCGGATTGCAATCGGTGGCAATGGCGATCGGGACCTGGTGCTCGCGGAGCAGATCGACCGGCGGGCGCCTTTCTTCCTGCAGGGTGTAGAAGGCGCCCGGAAGCAGCACCGCGACCGTCCCGGCGCGCGCCATCGCCGCTGCCCCGGCGGCGTCGAGATGCTCGAGATGATCGGCCGACAGCGCCTGGTAACGCGCCGCCAGCGCCGCGCCGGACTGGTTCGACAATTGCTCGGCATGAAGACGGACCGGAAGGCCGTGGCTCGCCGCGGCGTCGAACAGGCGCTCGGTTTCGGCGGGGGTGAAGGCGATCGTCTCGCAGAAGGCATCGACCGATGTGGCGAGGCCAAGGCGGGCGACGGTCGGCAGCAGGTCTCCGACCATCCGCTCGACATAGGTGTCGCGGTCGGCGCCTTGGGGAAGAGCATGGAGGGCCAGAAGCGTCGGAACGACCCGCACCCGCTCCGATCGTGACAGGGTGCGGATGATGTTAAGGAGCCGGAGTTCGGACGCGGGATCGAGGCCATAGCCCGACTTGATCTCGACCGTGGTCACCCCTCCCCGCATCAGCGCATGGAGACGCGTGCGGCTTTGTTCGAGAAGCTCGGTCGTACTGGCGGCGGCGGTTGCGCGGACGGTCGAGGCGATGCCCCCGCCGGCGCGCGCAATCTCCTCATAGCTCGCGCCTGCGCGCCGCTGGGCGTGTTCGGTGGCGCGGGTCCCGCCGAAGACGAGGTGCGTGTGGCAGTCGATGAGGCCCGGCGTGACGAACGCCCCGCCAAGCGGCACCACTTCGGAGGCGCGGGTTCCGGCAAGCTCGGTGCGGCGGCCGACGCGGACGATCCGGCCTTCGTGAATGCCGATGGCGGCGTTTCTGATCAGCCCCAGCGGATTGCCGGGCGCTGCGACCATCGTCAGGGCATGGCAGTCGGTCAGCAGGCGGTCCCACATGGGCAGGGCTGTAGGCGGCTGCTACAGCAGCGGCAATGACCAGCGCCTGGCCCAACCTGTCCGATCTTCTCGTTCCCGCCGATGCTGAGACACCAGTGGGCTTGATCGGTGCTCCGCTGGGGGCTGGGTCGGTCACGCCTGGACGGTGCGACCTTGCGCCGTCGGCGCTTCGCGCGGTGCTTCGGCGCATCGGCACCTATGACATCGATACCGGACAGGAACTCGGCACACTGGTTGCCGACCATGGCGACATCATGCTGGGTGACAAGTCGATCGAGGAAGCGACGGCACCCATCCGCTCTGCCGTGCGCGGGTCCGCCCAGCGTCACGCGCTGACGCTGCTGATCGGCGGCAACAATGCGGTCACCCGGCCAGGGCTGCTCGGCTTGGCGGACGCACTGGAACTTGAGATTGCGGAAGTGGGCCTCGTCACCCTCGACGCGCATTTCGACATGCGCAGGCTGGAGCAGGGCCTGAGCAACGGCAACCCGGTCCGGGCGCTGCGCGAGGACGGGCTGCCGGGCGCAAACATCGTCCAGATCGGCCTTGCTCCCTTCGCCAATGCCCCGGGCATGCACCGCGATGCGATTGCCGGCGGTCACTTGGTCGTGACCCTTCGCGATCTGCTCGAGCAGGGGACGATCGAGGTGCTGGAGGCGGCGATGGAGAGGCTGCAGCATTGCCGCGCCATCATGGTTGATTGCGATATCGACGTGATCGATCGCAGCCAGTTTCCCGCGGCGCCCGGCGCGCGCCCGGGCGGGATGCTGGCCCAGGAATTCTTCGCCGCGGCACGGTGGCTTGCGGCGCAGCCGAGCGTGCGGCTGATCGATTTGACCGAATGGGACCCGACGCTCGACCCGACCGATCTCAGCGCGCTGACCGCGGGCCGTTGGCTGGCCGAGGTGCTGGCCGGCTTTGCCAGCCGGGCCTAGCCGAGCAGTTTCTCGATTGCGGCGGCGAGAGAGCCCGCGCTGACAGGTTTCTTCAGGATCTGCGCGGAACCATCGACGGCCTGGTCGATCGCCTCGCTGTCCGCATAGCCGGTCAGGAACAGCAGCTTGAGATCGGGCTTGCGATCCAGCGCCTGCGCTGCAAGCTGCGCGCCGTTCATTCCCGGCATCGCAAAATCGAGCAGCATCAGGTCGGGCGGGCTTCGTTCGAGTTCGAGCAGCGCCTGCGGGCCGTTTTCGGATTCGCGCACGTGATGCCCATCCGCGCGGAGCATGTCGGCGACTGCCTGCCGCACCTCGGGATCGTCGTCGACCAGCAGCACGTCGACCTTCTTCGCAGGCACCGCCCGCTTGTCGCTTGCCGCCACCGCCGCGGCCCCGTCTGTCTCGTCGGAAACCGGCGGCAGGAGGATGGTGATGGTCGTGCCCGCGCCGGCGACACTGTCGACCCTGAGGTCGCCGCCAGCCGCGCGCGCGACGCCATAGGCCATGGACAGGCCAAGCCCGGTCCCACGCCCCGGCCCCTTGGTCGTGAAGAAAGGCTCCAAGGCGCGCTGGGCAATTTCCGGGGTCATGCCGACCCCTTCATCGATGATGCGGATTTCGATGTGCTCGTCGCCGCCGCGCTCGGCGCTTACCGTCAGGCGGCCGCCCGAGGGCATCGCGTCGCGGCCGTTGATCGCAAGATTGAGGATGGCGAGCTCGAGCTGGGTGGCATCGCTGCGGACGTGCCCAAGTCCTTCGGCGACTTCCACCTTGAGGTCGACCCGCGGCCCGACCGAATTGCGGAGTAGTTCAGACATGTTGGACAAAAGTTTGCTGACGTCGACCGCGGTCGCTTCGAGCCGCTGCCGGCGCGAAAAGGTCAGCAGCTGGCCGGTCAGCCGCGTCCCGCGCTCGGCCGCCTGCGAGGCGTTGCCCGCCCAGCGCATCACCTTGTCGCGGTTGTCCGGAGCCATCTGGATCAGTTCGAGATTTCCCGAGATGGCCTGAAGGAGGTTGTTGAAATCATGCGCGATGCCCCCGGTCAGCTGACCGACGGCTTCCATCTTGTTGGCCTGGACCAGTGCTGCCTCGGCCCGTTCGCGCTGGGTGACTTCGCTGCGCAGCTGCTCGAGAACCTTGTCGCGCTCGGCCAGCGCTTGCGCCAGTTCCTCGTTCTTCTTCTGCAGCATGGTGGGGCTCGGGATGGCCAGCGCCTTGGGCAGCAGAGGCCACAGCAGGATCGCCGTCGGCACGCTTGCCGCGGCAGTGATCGCCTTGATGGCCGCTTCGGCGGCATAGTCGCCGTGCCACAGGTTCCAGATCCCCATTACGTGCGTGAAGCCGCACGACAGGATGAAAAGGGCGAACAGCCAGAACATCTTCCCGAAGGTCACATCGGGGCGGCGGCGGACCAGGGTGACGAGCGCAACGGGGATGGAAAAATAGGCCGCGGCGATCAGCGCGTCGGAAACGACATGGGTCCAGATAAGTTCGGGGCGCCACAGCAGGCAGTAACCGTGCGGTGCGTAATTGCCCTCGAAGAATCCACTCAAAAACTCAGGCATGGATGCCCCTGCTTGTGCGGGTGAAACGACCGGCAGAGAGCAGCCTACGTGTCACGGCCGACATTGCCAATGCAGGTTCACTCCACGGCGAGGAGGTCGCTCAGCTCGGCGGGAGTGAGGGGATGGCGAAGCTGTTCGCATCGGCACTGGTCCGGGCGCTTGTCGGGCCGCTTGCGCAGGAGGCGCGTGCCATGCCGGAAACGGCCCGCGGTGACCTGGTCGTAGAGCACCTCGACCACCAGTTCTGGGCGAAGCGGGGTCCATTCGACCGTTCGCTCGCGGGCCCAGCGGCTGGGTTTGTCCGGGCGGTTGCCGGTAAAGCCCGCACCCCCGGCAAGCGGCGCGAGGTCACGGGCCCATTGGCGCCGTTCGGCAGCCTTGAAGCTCGAACAGAAACCGACATGGTGCAGCAGGCCGTCATCGCCATAGAGGCCGAGGAGCAGGGACGCGACGCCGTCGCCCTTGGCGTCCTCGCGATAGCCACCGACAACGCAATCGGCGCTGCGATGGTTCTTGACCTTGAGCATGGCGCGCTCGCCCGCGCGGTAGGGTTCGTCGGCCCGCTTGGCGACGACGCCGTCGAGCGCACCGCCGCTTCGTTCGAGCCAGCGCAGCGCCTCGGCTGGTTTGTCGGTCTGGGGGGAAAGGATCAGTGACGCCGAATGCTTGCGGGCCATAATGCGTTCGAGGTGACGACGACGCTTGGCGAGGGGCTGTTCGGCAAGATCGTCCGCGCCGAGGCGCAGCAGATCGAACGCCATGAATTTCGCCGGCGTTTCGGCCGCCAGTTTGCGGATCCGGCTTTCGGCGGGATGGAGGCGCTGCGACAGGGCATCGAAGCTCAGACCTGCCGCAGTCTCGATGATTAGCTCTCCGTCGAGACTGATGTCGCCAGCGGGGAGCTCCGCGATCATGGCCTCGACTTCCGGAAAATAGCGACCGAGCGGTTTGCCCGAGCGCGACCATAGCGCGACCTTCCCGCCTTCCCGGACGGCCAGGCAGCGAAAGCCGTCCCATTTGGGTTCGAACCGCCATTCGGGCCCGTCAGGCAGCTCCGCGACCAGGAGCGCTTCCATAGTCTTCGGGGCGGTCACTTCAGTTCGATCCAGACAGGCGCGTGGTCGCTGGTCTTGGGAAGCCCGCGCGCACTGCGGTCGACGCCCGCTGCCTTGAGGCGCTTGGCAGCGGCGGCATTGAGGAGCTGGTGGTCGATCCGCAGCCCTGCGTCGCGCGCGAAGGCGTTGCGAAAATAGTCCCAGAAGGTGAAGACCTGCTCGTCCGGGTGGAGGTGGCGCAGGGCGTCGGTCCAGCCGGCATCGGTCAGTCGCTTGAACGCTGCACGGACATCGGGCGCGAACAGGGCATCGTCGACCCACCGCTCGGGCTTGTAGACGTCGGCTTCGGTCGGGATGATATTATAGTCGCCGGCCAGTACGACCGGTTCGCCTAGATCGAACAGTTTGCCCGCCAGCGCCTCGAACGCCGCCATCCAGCGCAATTTGTAGTCGAACTTGGGCCCGGGGCGGGGATTGCCGTTGGGAAGATAAAGGCAGCCGACCACCACGCCGTTGACCGCCGCCTCGAGATAGCGGCTCTGGGCCGGATCGGGATCGTCGGGGAGGCCGCGGCGTGTCTCGACCGGGGTTCCGCCGCGGGCCAGGATCGCGACACCGTTCCAGCTCTTCTGCCCATGCCAGATGGCGCCGTATCCGGCCTGCTCGATCGCGGCGGCAGGGAATTTCTCGTCAGGCGCCTTCAATTCCTGGAGGCAGACAACGTCGGGCGCGGTCGCTTCGAGCCACTCGAGGAGGACCGGCAGGCGCCCGTTGACGCCGTTGACGTTGTAGGTCGCGATGCGCACGCCTTCTTGAACATCCGTTGCGGCGCAAGGGTCCCGGCAAGTGCGGTTTCGGCAAGGCGGCCAGTGCCTGACCTTGCGCAGGCGATCGAGTTTCCTCGCGGGGCGCGTCAGGAGTGACGTCGCTTGTCGCCCAAACGCAAAAAGGCCGCCCCGAAGGACGGCCTGTTATGCTGGTTGCGGGGGTAGGATTTGAACCTACGACCTTCAGGTTATGAGCCTGACGAGCTACCGGGCTGCTCCACCCCGCGTCACCATTCCCACG
>NZ_BAAAZD010000001.1:0-692500 GCF_039536725.1 Sphingomonas humi | reverse complement strand
GGGCAGCGGAAGGCCAAGACCCTCGGCTTCGCGGTTGGTGCTGCGCAGGACGAGCTGACCGGCCGATTCGGCCGCCGTCTCTCCGGCATCGATCGCGAAACGGTATACCGGCTGCACCCGTACCGACGGCTGGTCGAGCAGGCCGACCTGCTTCTGCGCCCTCGCCGCCACCGTCACCGGTTCGGGGATGCGATACAGCTGGAGGTCGCCCAGCCGTTCGCGCTCGGCGGTCATGCGCGATCCGGTGACCACGATCTCACGGCTCATCATCGCCGCCGGGGCCGGCGGCGGCGGCGGCGGAGGCGGTGGCACCCCGTCGAAGGCCGAGGTCGGCGCGATGCTACCGACATCGCTGGTCGTTTCCTGGGGCCAGCATTGCAGCCGAAGCTCGGGCGCCTGGGCAGGCGGAACCTCGGCGGCCTCGCGATTGACCCGCCCCGCAACCGCCTGCGTGGTCGCGCCGACAAAACTGGTGTCGTCGGTGCTCGCCAGCGTCAGCCAGGCCTGCAACTGAAGCGTGCGCTCGTCGGGCGAAAGGATCGCGACATAATCGGCCTGCCAGTCGAACCCGCTTGCGAGGTAGGACAGGGTCACCGTCGCGCTGAGCGGCTGGCGGGCCCGCACCTTCACCGACAGCGTCGGCCGCGCCGACAGTCCGGCGGGTACGCGGTCGTAGAGTAGGGTTTCGTTCAGCCCGGTGCAGCGCAGCGCCTCGATCCCGCTGGCGGTTTGCAGCACGACTCCGCCATCGCTGCCCGAGCGCACCACCGCATCTTCGCTGGAAACCTTGCCGGTGGCCTTGTCGGTTCGGCGCAGGTTGACCCGCTGTCCGAGCGCACGATCGACCAGGCTGCCCGCCGACAGCAGCAGCGCATCGCGGTTGCGCTCGACCAGGCCCTCGGGGATCCCGCCGATGATGGCGCTTTGCGGAATGATCCCGCTCGCCACGCCTTCGAAGCGAAGCTCGGATTCGCCCGCCGGAATAGCGATCGTCCGCGTTTCGCTGATCAGCGCATAGCCGTTCAGCCAATTGCGGTCGGGCCGCTGGTCGCCGCGGCTAAGGTCGCGGTAGATGGTCACTCCGACGCGGTCGGGCGCAGGCGAGGTGACGACATTCTGCGCCGCGACCGGTGCGGCAAGGCAGAGCGCAAGGAGCGCGGCGGCGCGCATCGCCCCTAGAAGCGCGAATCGAAGGTGGCAGTCACGCTCGCTTCGCCATTCGCGGGGACCTGCACCCGCCAGATCGCCGCGTCGGCGCTGTTGCGCTCGCTCTTCTGGCTTTCCGCCGTGATCCGCGTGTCGCCCCACAGGCCATCCTGGAACAGCACCACCGTCACCGCCCTCGGCGAGGCGTTGGTGAGGCGGTAGCGCATCTGCGTCCGCCAGCGGCTTGCGTCCGAACTCAGGCGCGTCCGCTGCTCGACGACCGGCTGGACCTTGATATCGAAGGCCTGCCCGGTGGTCAGCCCGAGATCGCTGCCCATCGGTGTGTGCCCGATCCGTGATTCGCCGACGAATTGCGGCGTGCCGCGCGTATCGCGCTGATAGACCCGCACCGTGCCTGCCGGCAGCGCATCGCCGAGGCCCTGGGTGCGCCCGGTCGAAAAGCGCAGCACCGAATTGGCGCTGACCGGCTGGGTGGCGGTGCCGAGCCAGGAATTGCGATACTCATACGCACGGCTTGCCGGGGTACCTGACACGTCGAGGAAGCTTACCTGCTTCTGCTGCGCCTGTGCGATCGTGGTCCGCTGCGGGAGCGGGTAGAGGTAGAAGTCACCGACCCGCTCCCGCCCGGCCGTCTCAGTCCCCGCACCGCGCATCGGCGGGGGAGAGGGTGGCTGCGGCGCACCGAAATAGCGGTCGGGCGTACCCTGTCCCGCCCCTGTCCCGACCGCCCCCGCAACCAGCACCACGTCGGCGTTGCGGTAAGCGGTGCCGCTCTGATTGTTGAGGGTGATCCAGCCTTGAACGTCCATCCGGCCTGCCGCTTCATCGAACAGCGCCACATAGTCGGCATCCCAGGCGAGGCCCGGCGTCAGGTAGGTCAGCGTCACCGGCTGCCGGCCGCCCTTGGGCGCATTCATCGTCACCGACAGCGTCGGGCGCGGCCTCAGGCCTTCTGGCACCTTGTCGAAGATGACCCGGACGGGGAGCCCGTCGTCGCGCAGCACCTCGATCCGGTCGCCGATCTGCAGGACGACCCCGCCATTGGCCGCCAGCACCCGTGCCCGCTCGCGCGTTTCGGCGCCGGTCGCGGGATTGACCCTGACCAGGGTGATCGTCTCGCCCACCGCCTTCTGCATCAGCGCGGCCGGGCTGAGCAGGTCGTAGTCGAAATTCTGCTCGATGATGCCGATGTTGCTGCCGGCCAGCGTCACGGTTTCCGCCCGGATCCGCGCCGACACGTCGGGGAATTCCTGCCGCGAGCGGCCAGCCGGAAGCGACAGTTCGCGCCGGTCCTGAACCAGCGCGAGGTCATTGTTGTAGATGGTAACCGCGACATCGCCCTGCGCGCTCGCCTCGGGCGCGGGGATGGCTTGCGGCGATGTCGACTGCGCAGCGAGAGGCGCGGCAGCGGCCGCCAGCAAAGCCACGATCAAGCGCATGCACAGGCTCCTTCCCAAAGCAGGGAAGAAGCCTGTAACAATGTTACATGATCGTCAACTGAACGACGCTACGGCTCGTTCTGCCGAGCGGCGCGGCTATCGGTCAGGCGGCGGGGGCGACGCCTTCGTCATTGTCTTCGACGCGGGGGCGACGGGTGCGGCGGCGAGGACGCGGGGCCTCGGCCTCGTCCGTCACGTCGCTTACCGGACCGATCGCCGGCGGTAGGAAGTCGGCGATGCCGCTACCTTCGGCTTCCGAGACCTGCTCCTGCGGCTGGACCTGCTCCTCGTCACGCGGACGGCGCTCCTGCCGCTCGCGGCGCGGACGCTCTTCGCGCGGACGATCCTCACGGGGGCGATCCTCGCGCGGCCGCTCGTCACGGGCGCGCTCTTCACGCGGACGGTCCTCACGGGGCCGATCCTCACGCGGGCGCTCGTCACGACGATCACGTCGTTCGTAGCGGTCGCCGCGCGGCTGGCGCTCCTGCCGATCGGGCCGTTCCTGGCGCTGCTGCGGGGCGTCGAAGCCATCGTCCTCGCCGTCGCCGTCGAACGAATCCTCGTCGCCGTCATCATCCTCGTCGTCACGCGAGGGACGCTGGTCCTCGAAACGCGAGCGGGTTTCGCCCAGCACGCGGAAATAGTGGTCGGCGAACTGGAGGTAATATTCGGTCTGGACCCGGTCGCCGGCAAGCTGCGCGTCGCGCGCCATGTTCTTGTACTTCTCGAGCAGCTGCGCGGCATTGCCGCGGCTCCGCTGCTCGCGACCGTTGCCGCCACCGCCGCCTCCCCCGAGACCCCGCGGCTGCTGACCCCCACGACCGCGACGGCGGCCGCCCTGGCGATTGTTCATCAAGCGTGACGTTCCTTGACCACTGGCGCCGAACAAATCCTCAAAGCGCGTGAGCTGCGGTGCCGGGACACGAACCGCTCGTTGCCCGGAGCCCCTTTTCGTCCTCGTTGCCGCGCCAAAAGGCCGCGAAACCGGAAGATGTCTGAGGGGGTGGCCCCAGTCGGCTCCTCAAAGCGGACCGGTGCTGCGACAAGATGTAGCGGCGGCGAACGCCTTTTCCAAGTCCTAATCGTCGGCCCGGATCAGCAGCGCCCGCTCACGCCCGGCAAGGTCATGCGCAAGTGCGGGCCTGAGGCCCTGTGCAGCGAACAGCGCAGCAGCGCTCTGGCCCTGGTCGAAACCGATCTCGATCGCCGCCAGGCCGCCCGGCGCCAGCAGCCGCGCAATCTCCGGCGCAAGCTGGCGGTAATCGTCCAGCCCGTCCGGCCCCGCGAACAGCGCTTCGGCCGGTTCGTGCTCGGCGACCCCCGGGCCAAGCACGGCGCCCTGCGCGACATAGGGAGGGTTGCACAGCAGCAGGTCGAAGCGTTCGGTCACCGACTTCGCCCAGTCGCCGCGTCGGAACTGCACGCGCGGCGCGATGCCGAGCCGTTCGGCGTTGCGCCGCGCATAGCCAAGCGCCGCCGCGCTGGCGTCGATGCCGAGCCCCGTCGCGCGCGGCCATTGGTCGAGTGCGGCGAGCAGCAGGGTTCCGGGACCTGTACCGAGGTCGAGAATGCGTTCGGGGCCGTCGCTGCCCGCAAAATGTTCGATCGCCGCGGCGATCAGCGTTTCGCTGTCCGGTCGTGGGATCAGCGCGCCGGGGCCGACCTCCAGCTCGATGTTCCAGAAGGCGCGGCGGCCAACGATATAGGCCACCGGCTCGCCCGCGCAGCGCCGCTGCAACAGCTCCTCGAAGCTGTCCGGGACCGGGCCAGCGGGCGGGTTGAGGATCAGCGCATCGCGTTCGATCCCGAAGGCGTGCGCGAGCAGGATTTCGGCATCGAGCCGCGGCGTATCGGTGCAGTTGGGAAGCCGCCGCACCGCTTCGTGCAGCGCCCGCTCGGCTGGATTCATGCGCGGATCACTGCTCTTCGAGCCCGGCCAGCCGCTGCGCTTCGTCCTCGGCGATCAGCGCTTCGGTCAGTTCCGTGAGACCCGGACCCTCGAGGATCTCGGGCAGCTTGTGGAGGGTCAGGTTGATCCGGTGATCGGTCACCCGCCCCTGCGGGAAATTATAGGTGCGGATGCGCTCCGAACGGTCGCCCGATCCGACCATCGACCGCCGCGCGCCGGCCCGCTCGCTTGCCAGCCGCTCGCGTTCCAGTTCGAACAGGCGGGTCCGCAGCACTTTCAGCGCCTTGGCCTTGTTCTTGTGCTGGCTCTTTTCGTCCTGCTGGATGACCACCAGCCCGCTCGGCAAGTGGGTGATGCGGACCGCCGAATCAGTCGTGTTGACCGACTGTCCGCCCGGCCCCGACGAGCGATAGACGTCGATGCGCAAATCCTTGTCGTCAATCTGCACGTCGACTTCCTCGGCCTCGGGAAGCACCGCAACCGTCGCCGCCGAGGTGTGTATGCGCCCGCCGCTTTCGGTTGCGGGAACACGCTGCACGCGGTGCACGCCGCTTTCGAACTTGAGGCGCGCGAACACGCCATTGCCGTTGATCGAGGCGACGGCTTCCTTGTAGCCGCCGACTTCCGACTGAGACGCGCTGATCAGCTCGAACTTCCAGCCATTCTCATCGGCGAAGCGCTGGTACATGCGAAGGAGGTCCCCTGCGAACAGCGCCGCCTCGTCGCCGCCCGTGCCTGCCCTGACCTCGAGCATCGCCGCACGTTCGTCGGCGCTGTCCTTGGGCAGAAGCTGCAGGGCCAGCGCGCGCTCGGCCTGCGGCAATTTCTCTTCGATCAGGGCCAGTTCCTCGGCGGCCATCGCCCGAAGCTCCTCGTCGCCGTCGCGGGTCATCGCGCCAAGGCTTTCGCGCTCGGCGCGCAGCCGGCGCACCTCGCGCGCCGCGGCCGCGACCGGCTCGATCTGCGCATATTCCTTGCTGAGGCGGACGAAGGTGTCGGGGGAAAGGTCACCCGACGCCATCGCTTCCGACAATTCCTGCCGCTTCGCCTCGATCTGGGCGATCCGCTCCGAGGAGATGGCGGTCACGCGTCGAACGCCGCGTGAAGCATGTCGAGCGCGACCGCGCGCTGGTCGCCGGTGGCGAGGTTCTTGACCTGCGCGGTGCCGCTTTCGATCTCGCTGTCGCCAAGGATCACGGCATGGCCCGCTCCCGATGACGCAGCCTTGGCCATGCGCTTCTTCATGTTGCCGCGCCACGCCATGTCCGCAACGATGCCCTGGCGGCGAAGATTGGCGAGGATGGCGACGGCCGCCTGTTCGGCCGCGGCGCCCATCGGCACGATCACCGCGGTCGGCCGGTCGGGCTGCGGTGCGTCGATCAGCATCGACAGCCGCTCGATGCCCGCCGCCCAGCCGATCGCGGGCGTGTGCGGACCGCCCAGTGCCTCGACCAGGCCGTCGTAGCGTCCACCAGCCAGGACCGTGCCCTGGCTGCCAAGCGCGTCGGTCACGAATTCGAATGCCGTGTGGCGATAATAATCGAGCCCGCGCACCAGCCGCGGTGCGCGCTCCCACGTCACTCCGGCAGCGTTGAGCCCGGCGGTCACCGCAGCGAAAAAGTCGCTCGCTTCGGCGGTCAGGAAGTCGTCGATGACCGGTGCCGAATCGACGATCGGCCAGTCGGCGTGTGCCTTGCTGTCGAGAATCCGGACCGGGTTGCGATCGAGCCGGTCGCGGCTGTCTTCGCTAAGGTCCGCGCGGTGCGACGCGAAATGCTCGTGAAGCGCGTCGCGCCACGCAGCGCGGGTCGCCGGATCGCCGAGCGTGTTGAGCTTGCACACGACGTTGCCGCCGACACCCAGTTCGGAGAGCAGCTGCGAGGCAAAGCTCAGCACCTCGACATCGGCCTGCGGTTCGGCGGCTCCAAGTATCTCGGCGTCGAGCTGGTGGAATTGCCGGAAACGCCCCTTTTGCGGCCGTTCATAGCGGAAGGCGGGGCCGTGGGTCGCGACCTTGAGCGGCGCATATTGCTGCCAGCCCTCCGTCAGGAAGGCACGCGCGATCCCCGCGGTGAATTCGGGTCGCAGGGTGACGCTGTCGCCCGAACGATCCTCGAAGGTGTACATCTCCTTGGAGACGACGTCGGTGGTCTCGCCAAGCGAGCGGGCGAACACCGCGGTCGGCTCCAGCACGGGCACTTCGACGCGGCGGAAACCGAACAGCCGGCGCACCTTGTCGAAGGTCGACACGACGTGCGCGAAGCGGTCGGCTTCCTCGCCGAGGAGCGACTGCATGCCGCGGACGGGTTGGGGGGTCTGGATTTGCGCCATAAACTTGCGCGCCGCCACTAGCGGCTGAGCGCCGCCATGGCTAGGCGGGCGCCATGCGTACCCTGCTTCTTGCAGCGGCCCTCGGCACCACGGTGCTCGCCGCCAGTCCCGCCCTCGCCCAGAACAGCGCCCCGCAGGCGATCCTGCCGGTGAACAGCGTGCCCGCTGCGCGAGACATTCCCTACCCCGGCACGATGCGGCTGGAAGTCGATGCGACCGATACCGATCGCGCGATCCTCAAGGTCAGGCAGGTCATTCCGGTGGCCGGCCCGGGCGACCTCGTTCTGCTGCTTCCGCGCTGGCTGCCCGGCGCGCACGGCCCCGACCAGAAACCCGACAAGCTTGCCGGCCTCGTCATCCGCACCGCAGAGGGCGCGATCCTGCCGTGGACACGCGACACGGTGGAGACCAGCGGCTACCGGGTAACGGTGCCTGGGGACACACAGGCGATCGAAGCCCGTTTCGAATTCCTGTCCCCGACTCAGCCCAACCAGGGCCGAATCGTCGTCACCCCCGCGATCAGCAACATCCAGTGGGAGAATGTCTCCCTCTACCCGGCCGGCTATTACACGCGCCGCATTCCGGTCGAAGCGACGCTGGTCCTTCCCACCAGTTGGCAGGCCGCGACCGCGCTCCGCCCCGCCGGCGCTGCCGAGGGTTCCGGCAACCGCATCCGCTACGGGGTGGTGTCGTACGAGACGCTGGTCGATTCGCCGGTGTTCGCCGGCCGCTATTTTCGCAAGGACGAACTTGGCCATGGCGTGACGCTCAACAGCGTTGCCGACGCGCCTGAGGAACTGAAGATTCCCGCCGACGTGCTGGCCAAGCATCGCGCGATGGTCGACCAGGCGGTAAAGCTGTTCGGCGCGCGGCACTTCGACCACTACGACATCCTGAACGCGGTCACCGACGAACTTGGCGGCATCGGGCTCGAGCATCACCGCTCGACCGAGATCGACAGCTCGCTCGGCTATTACACCGATTATGCCGACCGGCTGCTCGACCGGAACGTGTTCCCGCACGAATTCGTGCACAGCTGGAACGGCAAGTATCGCCGCGGCGCCGACCTGTTCACGCCTGACTTCCAGACGCCGATGCGCAACAGCCTGCTGTGGGTCTATGAAGGCCAGACGCAGTTCTGGGGCAATGTCCTCGAGGCCCGTTCGGGCATGAGCAGCAAGGCCGACGTGCTCGACAAGCTGGCGATCGTCGCGGCGAGCCTCGATGATTTGCCCGGCAGGAGCTGGCGGCCGCTGCTTGACACCACCAACGACCCGATCATCCAGAACCGCGCGCCCGAACCGTGGGGCAGCTATCAGCGCAGCGAGGATTATTACAACGAAGGCATGCTGATCTGGCTGGAGGCCGACGCGATCATCCGTGGCGGGACCGCCAACAAGCGCGGAATGGACGACTTCGCCAAGGCCTTCTTCGGCGTCAACGACGGCGACTGGGGCGAATTGCTCTACACTCGCCAGGACGTGATCGCGACCCTGAACAAGGTGTATCCGTACGACTGGACGAAGTTCCTGGCCGACCGGGTCGACGCGGTCCGTCCTCGCGCGCCGCTCGAGGGGTTCACCAGGTCGGGCTATCAGCTGACCTTCACCGATACGCCGACCGCCGCCTGGAAGGCGCGGGAAAGCACCGGCGGCAATGCCGACTTCACCTATTCGCTTGGCGTGGTGGTCAAGGACTCCAAGTTGACCGGCGTCCGCTGGGGCACTCCGGCCTTTGCAGCGGCCCTGCGGGTTGGCGATGAACTGCTTGCGATCGGCGAGCGGGCCTATTCCAACGACGCCTTGCGCAACGCCATTCGCGATGCCAAGGGCACAACCACACCGATCCGGTTGACCTACAAGCGTGGTAATGCGGTGCGTACCGTGTCCATCAACTACGCCGATGGCCTGCGTCATCCGCGCTTCGCCAAGGTCGGTACGGGCAAGGGCGCACTCGATATCCTTCTGGAGCCAAAATGAACCTCGACCTCGTGCCGGCGGGCGCCAATCCGCCCGAATCCATCAACGTCGTCATCGAGGTGCCGATCGGCGGCGAGCCGGTGAAGTATGAGTTCGACAAGAAGTCGGGCGCGATCTTCGTCGACCGCATCCTCCACACGGCGATGCGCTATCCGGCCAATTACGGCTTTATCCCTCACACGCTCGGCGAGGACGGCGATCCGCTCGACTGCCTGGTGATGAACCGCTGGCCGTTCATGCCCGGCTGCGTGGTTCGCGCGCGCCCGGTCGCCGTGCTGTTCCTCGAGGACGAGGCCGGCGGCGACGAGAAGCTGCTCGCCGTGCCCGACGTCAAGACCACCCCTTATTACGAGGACGTCACCGAGGGCGATCACCTGCCGAAGATCGTATTCGACCAGATCGCCCACTTCTTCACCCACTATAAGGACCTCGAGCCCGAGAAGTGGACCCGGGTCGGCAAGTGGGGCGGCCGCGAGGACGCCATGCGGATCATCACCGAAGGCTTGGAGCGGGCGCAAAAGGAGGGGTTCTAAGCCCCTCGCTCACTCGTCCGGACGCCCGCCACCGGCGCGATTCTCCTGGATCACGCGGCGGATGAAGCGCTGCGGCACGAACAGCTTGCGGAAGGTAATCCCGACTGTCCGTCCGATCGGCTCCAGCCGGTCGGGCTGGTAGGCGAAGGGAATGCTGCTCGAAGCGCCATTCACCTGTGGCCGGGCATTGAAGATGTTGTTCACCTCGAACCGCACACTGCTGCCGCGCAGGAAGGGGACCTTGGTCACCAAGTCCAGGCGCTCGCCGAGATTGGCGAAAGCGCGAAGGTCGAAGGTCGCATAGGGAGAGAAGCGCAGGTCCTGCCCGGCCGACGACAGCCGGGTCGCGCTGCGCCAGTCAGCCGACAGCCTTAGTCCTAGACCATTGTTGTAATAGCCGCCTTCGGCCTCGACCTGATGGCGGGCGCGCCCGCCGCTGGCATTCAGCACTTCCCCATTGAGATAGTCGAGCACCGGAAGGCCCGGCCCGATCACCAGTTGGTCGGTGAAGGTGACCGTATGCGTGGCCGAAAGGGTCAGCCGCCCGCCGCGGCCACCGGCCCCGAACGGTCCGCCACCGCCACCGCCGCCGCCGCCACCCGGGCCACCAAATCGGAACCCGCCGCCACCGGCACCGCCGCCTGGCCGGCCGCCAGCTGGCCCTTCACCGTCGCGCACGACCACGGTTGGCGCAGGCGCCGCGGCACCGCCCGCTCCCGCTCCCGCGCCAGCGCCAGCGCCAGCGCCAGCGGGAGGAGTGCCGGGGATCAGCCCCGACTGGCGAGCCCGGTCGACCAGGCGGCCGATGGTTTGCTGCGAAGGCCGCTGGGTCCGCAGGGTCTTGGTGACATCGAAACCCCAGCGGAACGTCTCGCGGGTCGACCGCTCGGCGTTCACCGGTCGCAGGTCGACGCTGATCAGGCGCAGCGATGCGTCGCGCTGGAAGCGGGTCGGAAAAGCCTGCTCGAGCGCAGCCGTCGCGGCCGGGAAGCTGATCTGCGGATTGTCGACCGTCTGGCGAATGAATTCGGCGCGAAGCCTAAGGCTCGGGCTCTCGAGCGGCTGCCAATTGCCGCCGATCTTGAACACGTTGCGCGAATCGGACTCAAGATTGCGGTTTCCGCCGGTGATGGTGGTCACCGGCACGGTCACGCCGTTACGGGCATCGAAGAAGGGCACGCCGCTGGTTTCGAGCAGTGGATCGCCAAGCTGCTGGAGGCTTGGAGCCCCTTCCTCGCGGGTCCAGCTTGCAAGCAGGCTGACGCGCGGCGCGGGCGACCAGTTCAGTCCAGCCCCAACGCTGGTGAGCGTGCCGAAATCGTCGAGATAGCGCAGCCCGCCATTGAAGTTAGCGGTCAGCCGCCCGATCGCCGAAGCGCGGTCGGTCAGCGGCAGGTCGACGTTGGCCGATCCCTCGACGATGGCACGACTGAAATTGGACGGCGTGACGACACCCGCGCGGCGACTGCGGCTGTCGATGCCGAGTGCGCTGGCGCCGACCTTGGCGGTGATGTTCGCCGTCCCGGCAGGCAGCGTCAGCAGCGGCCCGTTGGCGGTCGCATCGAGGATGATCGACTGACGGGTCGATTCGCTGAGGTCGCCGCGCAGGGCGGTCTCCGATTCGCTCTTCACCTGTTCGGCATTGGCGGTCGACGACAGTCGCCATTTCCCGACCTGACCATTCAGCGATCCGCCAAGGCCGAAGGTCGTGCCACTGGTCTCGCGGCGAAGGTAATTGCCGGACAGGAGACCAAGGCCGCTGCTGCCATTCCGCCGCTCGGCCTCTCCCGTCAGCGTGCCGTTGAAGATCTTGGACACGGGCCGGCTCAACGTTCCCGACACGCGCGCGGTCTGGCCCGCGCCGACGAGGGTGCGGAAGGGACGAGTGTCGATCGTGTCCTCGACGCGAACGCCGATGTTCCGCTCGGTCTCGAACAGCGGATTGTTGCCTTCCAGCCGGAGGTTGCCGGAAGTCCGGGTATTGTCGCTGATGATGAGCTTGCCGAAATCCGCCCGGCCTGTTGCATAGCCTCCGTCGGTCGCGACGCGTCCGCCGACTTCCACCGCCGTCGAATTGAAGCGCCGGCGAAGCACGATGTTCACCACCCGCTGGTCGGCAGCGTATCCATATTTGAGGGCTACTTCTTCCGGCAGGATCTCGGTGCGCTGGATCGCTTCGGGCGGAAGATCGCGCAATTCGCGAAAGCCCGAGATGCGCTGGCCGTTGAGAAGGACCACCGGCGGTCCACTGTCGCGGCCGCGCGCGCTTCCGGTCTGGGTTGCGATGGCATCTAGCAGTTCGGCGATGCTGGTTGCACCGGTGGCGCGGATGTCGCGGCTGTCGAGCACGTTTTCGGGCGGGATGTTTCCGACCACGGATCCGCGCGGGCGCTGGCCGGTGACCGTCACTTCCTGATCGACTTCCTCGCCTTCCTCGTCGGTGGGCTGGGCCGCCGCTGCAGGCGCGGGCGCAGGGGCGGGTTCAGGTGCAGGAGCGACCTGTGCCCAGGCGGGCGAGGACAGCAAGGCAGCGGAAGCGAGAAGAAAAGCTTTGGTCATGTCACCCTTAGTGCGGTGGAAGCAGGAACGTTCCGGCGGCTTGTGCGCCTGCGATGAACCTGAAATGTCTGTCACCCCAGACTTTCGACCAACCGGAGGCATGCTTTGACAAGCGGACCGCGTTTCCTGACCCTCGCCGCCCTGTTGCTTGGCGGATGTGCCGCCAAGTCTCCGATCGAGGTCACGCTGCCGACACCGCCGGGCGCCGAGGCCGATCGCGTGCCCCCGCCGGGAACGCCGCCACCGCCTCCGCTGGAAGACGAAAAGGGCGAGGCTGCCGATGCGATTGCCCGGATCAAGGCCGCCGACTCGCAACTTCACGCGGTGATCGCACTCAGCCCGACCGCCGAGGCGGAGGGCCTCGCAAAGAAGGAAGCCGCGCCGCGCGACGACGAATGGCTGCATGGCCAGCCCGTGCTGCTCAAGGACAATATCGAGACGCGCGACCTGCCGACCACCGCCGGGAGCCTTGCGCTTGCGGGCAACAACACCGGCCGCGACGCGCCGATCGTCACCCGCCTGCGCGCAGCCGGCGCCGTCATCATCGGCAAGACCAACCTCAGCGAATGGGCGAACATCCGGTCGGGGAGTAGCATTTCGGGGTGGAGTGCGGTTGGAGGTCAGACCCGCAACCCCTATGCGCTCGACCGCAATACCTGCGGCAGTTCGAGCGGGAGCGGCGCGGCCGTGGCCGCCGGCTATGTCGATTATGCGATCGGGTCGGAAACCGACGGGTCGATCACCTGCCCCGCCAGCATGAACGGCGTGGTCGGCCTGAAGCCCACCATGGGCCTCGTCAGCCGAACGCACATCGTACCGATCAGCGAAAGCCAGGACACTGCCGGGCCGATGACCCGCACCGTTTCGCAGGCGGCCGAACTGCTGTCGGTGATCGCCGGCACCGACCCGGCCGACCCGGCGACCGCCGACGCAGACAAGCACAGGACGAAATATTTCGAAGGCCTCTCCCCCGACGCGCTCAAGGGCAAGAAGATCGCCGTCCTGCGCTTTGCCGCCGGGTTCGGGACCGATGCCCTGTTCGACGAAGCGCTGAACCGGCTCAGGCAGGCCGGCGCCGAACTGGTCGAGATCAAGCAGTTCAAGCCGACCGGCAATTACGGCGGCGATGAATATGCGGTGCTGCTGACCGAACTGAAGGCCGGAATGAACGCCTATCTGAAGGGCAGCCCGGCCACCGGTCCCAAGAGCCTCGCCGACCTCATCGCCTTCAACAAGGCGAATGCGGCGAGCGAAATGGCATTGTTCGGGCAGGACACCTTCGAGGAAGCGGAGAAGACCAAGGGCCTCGCCGACCCCGCCTACAAGAAGGCGCGGGCGAACAGCCTGCGGATCGCCAGCACCGATCTCGACCGGCTGCTGACGGGCGTGGACGCAATCGTCTTTCCGACGCGGCCGGCGGCATGGAAGATCGATGCGGTGCATGGTGACGTGTCGCCCGGCGGCAATGCGGTGGGATCGATGGCGGCGGTTGCGGGCTATCCGCACCTCACCGTTCCGATGGGGCTGCAGCGCGGACTTCCGGTGGGCCTCAGCTTCGTCGGGCCAAAATGGTCGGACGGGCAGCTGCTGAAGTTCGGCTTCGCCTTCGAGCAGGTCCGCGGGCCGTTCCCCCGGCCCGGCCTGCTGCCGAGCATCGAGAGCTCGCCCGAGATCGCTCCGGCGCTCGAGCCGCAGCGGCGCTGATCACTGGCGAGGCGATCCAGCGATTGACGCGCTGGATTGCTTCGCTGCGCTCGCAAAGACGGGGGGCGCTTCAGGCGGTCAGTTTGAGCCCGGCGATCGCGGCCACGACGACAAGGATGAGAAGCAGGCGGATGGTGGTCGACGGCTCATCGAAGAAGAGCATCCCGACCGCCACCGTACCGATCGCGCCGATCCCGCCCCACACGGCATAAGCGGTTCCCATCGGTATCTCGCGCGCCGCACGCTCGAGCAGCCCCATCGACAGCGTCACACTGACGAGGAAGGCCGCCGTCCACGGAAGATTGCGGAAGCCGTCCACGAATCGAAGCGACGTGGTGAAACCGACCTCGAACAGCCCGCCAAGGATAAGCAGCAACCAGGCCATCAGGCAGCACTTTCGACCATTGGGGAAGCGTGGCGCGGCTTGCGCGCGGCGAGCAGGCAGCCGCCGACGATCAGCAGCGCGCCGGCAAGGGTGCTGAGGGTCAGCCGCTCGCCGTAGACCAGGGCGCCGAGGATCGCGGCCCAGATGAAACCGCTATATTCGGTCGCGACCAGCCGCTGCGCCTCGGCCCGGCCATAGGCCCAGCTGAGAAGCGCGAGACTGATGATGGTGAGCAGCGCGGCAAAGGCGAGCAGCCCGAGCTGTTCCGGTGCGGGCACCAGGTCGATCCCCGGCAGGATCAGACACGCGGCCGGCAAGGCGAGCAGCAGCCAGCTTCCCGACACCAGCGACTGGAAAAAGGTCGCCTCGGCAGGCTGCGCGACCAATGCCTGTTGCCGCAGCAGGATGAGGTTCCAGGCGTAGAGCCCGGCCGAGGCGAGGATCGCGGCGACCCCGTCGAGGTGACGTTCCCCCGGCGCGCCGATCCGGCTGGCGACCAGCACCGCCATTCCGGCAAGGCCGAGGAGCGAGGCAAATATGCTCTGCCGGTCAACCTTCTCGCCAAGCAGGACCGCCGCGAGATAGAGGGTGAGCAGCGGCGCGATAAAGGCGATGGCGATCGCCTCGGCCATCGGCAGTCGGGCAAGGCCGTAGAACCACAGCACGGCCATCAGGGCGGTGACGCCGCCGCGCAGCACGTGGATGCGAAGCGCCGCCCGGCCCGGCCAGCCCTGCCGCCGGGCGAAATAGAAAGGCGCGGAAAGGAACGTCCCGAAGGCCTGCCGCCACAGCATCGCGACATATGCGCCGAGCGCCACCGCGAGCCCCTTCATCGCCGCATCCATCAGCGCGAAGAAGGCGACCCCGCCAAGCGCCGCCAGCACGGGCAAGAGGTGGGAGGGCGGCCGCATGGGCGGGCCCTAGAGCCTGCCCGAGGCTTGGCCAAGTCAGCGCAAGGTCATGGTGTCGCCGCGGACGTTCACTTCGCTGAAGCGGGTGAGGAAGGTCTGACCCAAGAGGTTGGCGGAAGCGCCTTCGATCACCACCGCGGTCATGTCGGTCGCCAACTGGTCACCAAGCTGCACCCGGCCGAGGCGGACGAATTCGCCCTGCAACGCGCCGCCCGCCCCTTCGCCGACATAGCTGCGCGCGCCGCCGAGCGGGACGCTGGCCCGGCGCGCGTCGGCCTGGGTCATCGCGATGGCGGTCGCACCGGTATCGACGAGGAACTCGACGGGAATTCCGTTGATCTCGACAGTCGCATAGAAATGACCATCGCCGCGGCGGGTCAGGCGGACCTCGCCGCCGCTTGCCTGCGCCGCCATGGCAAGGTCGGATGAGCCGGGCGCGGGGGTAGCGCTAGCGCTGGGCACCATCGTCGTCTGCCGGGAGTCGGCCCCGGCCGTCGCCGGCGATGGCCGCCGCGACGGCATCAGGGTGCCGACGATCGTGGCGACAACGACAAGGAGGATCGCGGCCCGGAACATGACGCGGAGGCTAGGCCCCACGCGGTAAAGAAAGTGTGGCTACTCCGCCGCGACGGGTTCGGCGGCAGCGTTGGCGGCTTCGATTTCCGCCGCCTTGGCCTCGACCAGCCGGACGATGTGGTCGACCATGCCTTCGTCCGCCACATGATGGTCGGTGACGCCCGACAGATAGACCATGTGCTTGCCGTTACCGCCGCCGGTGACACCGATGTCGGTCTCGCGCGCTTCGCCGGGGCCGTTCACAACGCAGCCGAGGACGCTGAGGCTCATTGGGGTGCGGATGTGCTGGAGGCGCTCTTCGAGCTTCTCGACGGTGCGGATGACGTCGAAGCCCTGCCGCGCGCAGGACGGGCAGGAGATGACCCGGACCCCGCGGCTGCGGATGCCGAGGGCCTTCAAAAGTTCGTAGCCGACCCGGACTTCCTCCTCGGGCTCGGCCGAGAGCGAAACGCGGACGGTGTCGCCGATCCCGCTCCACAGCAGCATGCCAAGCCCGACGCTGCTTTTGACAGTGCCGCCGATCAGGCCGCCCGCTTCGGTGATCCCGAGGTGGAGCGGGCAATCGACCTGCGCCGCAAGCTCGGTATAGGCCGCGACCGCAAGGAAGACGTCACTCGCCTTCACCGCGACCTTATATTCGCGGAAGTCATGATCCTCGAGGATGCGGATGTGATCGAGGGCGCTTTCGACCAGCGCTTCGGGACAGGGCTCGCCATATTTTTCGAGCAGGTCCTTCTCGAGGCTTCCGGCATTGACCCCGATGCGGATCGCGCAGCCATTGGCCTTGGCGGCGCGGACCACTTCGGCGACCCGCTCACTGCTGCCGATATTGCCGGGATTGATCCGCAGGCAGGCGGCGCCGGCGTCGGCGGCTTCGAGCGCGCGCTTGTAGTGGAAATGGATGTCGGCGACGATCGGAACGGTCGAGGCGCGGACGATCTCGCGCAGGGCCGCGGTGCTTTCGACATCCGGGCAGGAGACCCGGATGATGTCGGCCCCGGCCTCCTCGCAGCGACGGATCTGGTTGATCGTCGCCTTGGCGTCGGAAGTCAGGGTGTTGGTCATGGTCTGGACGGTGATCGGCGCGTCGCCGCCGACCGGCACGTTGCCGACCATGATCTGACGGCTTTGGCGGCGCTCGATATGGCGCCAGGGGCGAAGTCCGGACATGAGCCGTCATATAGAGCCGGTCCATGACGGAACCAAGGCGGGCTTTCGCCGCCCCGGACGCGCGGCTAAGAAGCGACCCGTGCCGATCATCAGACTAATCGCAGCGCTTCTTGCGCTGACCGCCGCCGCGCCCGCCGCAGCCTATTGGGAATATACCCACCGCATGGTGGCCAGCATCGCCTGGGCCGAAGTGAAGCCCGAGACCCGGGCCAAGCTCAAAGCCCTTATGCGCGAAGGCGGGCGGCTGGAAACGCCCGAATGCCCGGTCGGCACGCTGGAGGACGCAAGCGTCTGGGCCGACTGCATCAAGCCGATGGGCGACCGCTTCAGCTATCAGTCGAGCTGGCACTATCAGAACGTCAACGTCTGCAAGCCCTTCAGCCTGCGCGAGGCGTGCAAGGACGGCAATTGCGTGTCGGCGCAGATCGAACGCAACGCGCGGTTGCTGGCGGACAAGAAGCTGCCGGTGCGCGAACGGGTGATGGCGCTGGCCTATCTCACCCACTTCGTCGGCGATCTCGCGCAGCCGATGCACGGCGGCGATCGGGGCGATCGGGGCGGCAATGACGTGCCTGTGACCTACGGCATCGTCGCCGGCCGGACCAACCTTCACGGCATCTGGGACGGCTGGATCCCCGAGCGCGCGGTCACGACGCCTCCGGGTGGCGTTCAGGGGCTGCTCGGCGGTCTGACCCCCGAGCGCAAGGCCGAACTGGCTGGCGGGACGGTCGAGGACTGGAGCCGCAAGGCGTGGGAGAACAGCCGCACCTTTGCCTACACCAGCATCCTTGGCGATCCCTGCCGGGAGCGCGGCAAGACCGAGCGGCCGGTGCTCGACGAAGCCAAGCTCCAGGCGCTGATCCCGGCGGTTCGCGAGCAGGTGGTGGCGGGCGGGCTACGCCTCGCGCGGATGCTCGACGATGCGGTACTGCTCGGGAAGGCCCCGCAGTCTAAGCGCGGCGGGGGCGACTAAGCACCCGCGCGCGCTGGTCGGCGGTGGAACTGGCGTCACGACTTCACGAAGTCGGCAATGGTCGTGACGACGGCCGGCGCGATCGGCAGGGCGGGATCACGATAGGCAGCGACGTTTGCCGCCCGGTCGATCGGAGCCGCCTTCAGCACATGGTTGACCCCGGGGATGAGTGCGAGCTTGGCCTTGGGCTGCGCTTCGGCGAGCAGCTTCGCATCCTCGACACTGGTCTGAAGATCGGTTTCGCCCTGCACAATCAGCAGCGGCACCGTCAGTCCGGCGGCGAGCTTCTGCGGCTGCTGCGACAACAGGTCGACAAGATAGTCCTGCACCGCCGGATGGAACAGCGGCAGCAGCGGCGGCGGGATCTCGGCTTCCGGAACCTTGGTGCCCTTCTCCAGCCGATCGAGGATCGACAGGGCCGGGTCGAGGACAGGGGCATTGGCGGGACTGGCGCGAAGCTGCGCACGGATGGTGTCGCCAAGCTTGCGCCCGCTGCCCGACACGCTGACCACGCCGCAGATGCCGTCGGGCTTCTGCGCGGAGGCAAGCGCCACCAGCGAGCCTTCGCTGTGGCCGAGCAGCCAGACGCACTTCTTGCTGTCGTCGCCGCGCAGCTTCCAGATCCAGCTGCGCACGTCGGTGACATAGTCGGCGATCCTGACCTGGTTGGGATCGGCAACCGCGGCCTTGCTTCCGAACATGCCGCGCTTGTCGATGCGGACGGAGGAAATGCCGCGCTTGGCGAGACCGTCGGCGAGCATGCGATAGGTACCGGTCTTGCCGATGCTGTTGTTGCCGTCGCGGTCGGTCGGGCCCGAACCCGGGATGATCAGCACCAGCGGCGCGTCCTTGCCCGCGTCGATCATGGTTCCGGCAAGGTCGCCCTGCGCCCCAGGCGCGGTGACCTCGCTGGTCTGGGGAGCTGCAGCGATCGCAGCGGCAATGAGCATGGAAAGCATGAAAGGATATCCTCTACTTGCGGTTGCGCCAGCCGCCGGGCGTGGTCTTTGCGCAGATCAGCATGAACAGGGCCGTAAGGCCGGTAAACGCGCTGAGATAGGCCGGGAGCGATCGCTCGGCGACGGGGCCGAGCGCGAGGACGGCGAGGATGTAGGCGATCAGCAGCGCCCACCCCTGCCAGGCGATCGGCAGGCCGGAGCCGAAGCCGCGCCGCTTGGGGGCAAACCAGGCCGGGCCGTCATCCATCATCCGTCTCCTTGGGCGGCCGCCCGCGCTTGACCGGCTGCGGCGGGGCAAGTTTCACGCCGCGCGCTTTCAGCGCTTCGCGCAGCAGGCATTCGATCTCGGCATTGGCGGAGCGGAGATTGGCCGTCGCGCAGCGCTCGACCGCGGCCCACAGGGCCGGGTCGATCCGCAGGGGAAAGGCCTTGCGCTCCGCCACCGGGCTTACTGGTAAAGCGTGCCGGTGTTGACGACGGGCTGGGTGTCGCGTTCACCACACAGCACCACCATCAGGTTCGACACCATCGCCGCGCGGCGTTCGTCGTCGAGCTCGACCACGTTCTTGGCCGACAGCTGTTCGAGCGCCATTTCGACCATTCCGACCGCGCCTTCGACCAGCGTCTTGCGCGCCGCCACCACAGCCTGCGCCTGCTGGCGGCGGAGCATCGCGCCCGCAATCTCCTGCGCATAGGCGAGATGGGTGAAGCCGCATTCATCGACGCTAATCCCGGCCACCGACAAGCGCGCGTTAAGCTCCTGGCGAAGCTCGACTCCGACCTGGTCGTGGTTGCCGCGCAGGGTCACTTCGAGATGTTCGAAATCGTCATAAGGATAGCGCGAGCCGATGGCGCGGATGCCCGCCTCCACCTGCACCGCGACGAACGCCTTGTAGTCGTCGACGTCGAACAGGGCCTGGGCCGTATCCACCACGCGCCACACCACCTGTGCCGCCATCTCGATCGGGTTGCCGCGCAGGTCGTTGACCTTGATGCGCTCGGAAATGAAGTTGTTGGCACGCACCGACACCTTGCGCCGCATTTCCCACGGCCACACCCAGCGAAGGCCGGTCGCGCGGTCGGTTCCGCGGTAGGAACCGAACAGGGTGATCGCCGCGGCCTGGTTGGGCTGCAGCATGTAAAATCCGCACAGCAGGAAGACCATGAGCACCGGCGCGACCAGCACGACGGCCATGGCCACAGCGCCGCCGCGGTCGCCGATGAGCTGGGCAATTCCGAACAGCTGCACGGCAATCACCAGCAGCAGTGCAATCAGCATCGCATAGCCGCTGAATGTCTGCGCCTGCCGTTCGGCGCTGGACGAAAGATCGATGGTTCCCCGGTTGGACATCTTTGCCTCCTAATCTGATATCAAATATATATCGAACTAGAAGACAGTGCAAGGGCGCTGCGGTTGCGCTAATCGACCGCGGTCACCTCTCTCAAGGGAGAAACCATGCGCCTTGCTGTACTGATCGGAGCCCTGCTGATGACTGCCCCCGCCCAAGCCGCAGAATGGAAGCTGGTCATTCATGGCGGCGCCGGCGTCATCGAGCGGTCGGCGCTGACCCCGGAAAAGGAAAAGGAAATCCGCGCCGGGCTAGACCGCGCGCTGGCGGCCGGCGCGGCGGTGCTGAGCAAGGGCGGCGCCTCGCTCGACGCGGTGGAGGCGGCGGTGCGGGTGCTTGAGGATGATCCCAATTTCAACGCCGGCAAGGGCGCGGTCTTCACCTACGACGGGAAGAACGAGCTCGACGCGGCGGTGATGGACGGCCGGACTCGCGCGGCTGGCGCGGTGGCCGGGGTCACCCGCAGCAAGAACCCCGTCAGCCTTGCCCGCAAGGTGATGGAGGCGAGCAACCACGTCATGCTGAGCGGTGCCGGCGCCGACGCCTTTTCGAAGGAAAAGGGCCTCGAACAGGTCGATCCCTCCTATTTCGGGACCGACTATCGCCGCAAGCAGCTGGAGATATTCAAGAAAACCGACGTCGCCGCACTCGACCTCGAATATCGCTACGGCACGGTCGGGGCGGTTGCGCTCGACCAGAGCGGCCATGTCGCCGCCGCGACCTCGACCGGCGGAATGACCGGAAAGCGCTGGAACCGCATCGGCGACGCTCCGATCATCGGTGCCGGCACCTATGCCGATGATCGCGCCTGCGCGGTGTCGGCGACGGGATCGGGCGAGATGTTCATCCGCGTCGGCGTCGCCCACGAAATCTGCGCCCGGATGCGCTTCTTGAAGGAGGATGCGGGGACCGCGGCTGATACCGTGATGAAGGAAGTGGCGGCGATCGACGGCAGCGGCGGGGTCATCGTGGTCACGCCAAAGGGCGAGATGGCGTACAGCTTCAACTCGGCCGGCATGTACCGCGGCAAGGCCGACGCGAGCGGGCGCAAGGTCGCGATCTTCGGCGACGAGGAGCGGCGCTGAGCGATGCGGCTGGAACCTGCGACCCCGGCTGACCTGCCCGCCCTCCACGCGCTGGTGGAGCGCGCCTACCGCGGCGAGACGGCGCGCGCCGGGTGGAGCCACGAGGCCGACCTGCTGACCGGCCCACGGACCAGTGTCGAGGAACTGCAGGGATTTCTCAATGCCGGAGAGAATCTGCTGGTGTGGCGGGACGGCGGCGTCATCAGGGCCTGCGTACGACTGGTGCGGCTAAGCGATGAGCTCATGTACCTTGGCATGCTGACGGTCGACCCCGCCCTCCAGGGTGAGGGCCTCGGCAAGCGCTTGCTGGCAGCGGCCGAGGCCTATGCGAGGGACGAGCGAGGCGCGCATCGAATGGAGATGCAGGTGTTCAGCCGCAGGCGTGAACTGCTCTCCTTTTACCACCGCCGCGGATACCAGCCGACCGGCGAGCGGCGGCCCTTCCCCTATGAGCAATGGCCCGATGCGGGCGCGCAGTTCGAGGATCTCGAGTTCACGGTGCTGGAAAAGCACCTCTAGGTCGCCATCGCCAGCAAGGTCGCCACCTTGTCCGCTTCGTGCGCCGGCTTGTCCTTGCGGATGCGGGCGATTCGCGGAAAGCGCATCGCCAGCCCTGACCGGTGGCGCTTGCTCTGGTGGATCGAATCGAACGCGACTTCGAATACCAGGGTCTTCTCGACCTCGCGGACCGGGCCGAACCGGTTGACGGTGTGGCGGCGGACGAACCGATCGAGCCATTTCAGCTCCTCGTCGGTGAAGCCCATATAGGCCTTGCCGACCGGCAGCAGCTCGCCATCCTCAGCCCAGCAGCCGAAGGTGAAATCTGAATAGAAGCTCGACCGTTTTCCCGACCCCCGCTGGGCGTACATGACGACACAGTCGGCGGTCAGCGGATCGCGCTTCCACTTGTACCACAGGCCGACGCGCCGCCCAGCGACGTAGGGCGCGTCGCGGCGTTTCAGCATCATGCCTTCGATCGCGGCATCGCGGGCGCCCGAGCGGATCTCGGCCAGCTCGGCGAAACTTTCGGCTTCGATCAGCTGCGAGATGTCGAAGCGGTCGGGGGGAAGGCGCGCCATGAACGCCTCGAGCCGCGCCCGGCGGTCGCTCCACGGCAGGGCGCGCAGGTCTTCGTCACCGTCGAACAGCAGGTCGTAGAGGCGGACGAAGGCGGGATATTCCTCGCGCGTCTTGGCGCTGACGACTTTCCGGCCAAGCCGCTGCTGGAGCGCGTTGAAGCTGGCTGCCGACCCGCCATGTTCGTCGAGCCCCTGCCCCGCACCGCGCACCAGCAATTCGCCGTCGAGAACGGCGGGCAGGCGAAAGGCTTCGGCGACTTCGGGAAAGCTGCGGGTCACGTCATCGCCGGTGCGGCTGTAGAGCCGGGTCTCGCCGCCTGCGTGAACCAGCTGGAGGCGGATGCCGTCCCATTTCCATTCGGCGGCATAAGCATCGAGGTCGAGCTCGGCATCCTCGAGCGGGTGCGCGAGCATGAAGGGGCGGAAGACCGGAATATCCTTGGCCGTCGGCTGCGCGCCGCGGCCTTCGCCCCAGGCGAACAGTTCGGAATAGGGTGGCGCAAGGCCGTGCCACACTTCCTCCACCGCCTCGACATCGAGTTCGAAGGCGTCGGCAAAGGCCTGCTTGGCGTTGCGGGCATTGATCCCCACCCGCAGTTCCCCAGTGGCAAGCTTCAGCAGCGCATAGCGGCCCGGTGCATCGAGATGGTCGAGCATCGCCACCAGCACCGCGGGCGCATCGGATCGGCTGGCCTGCTTCAGGCGGTGGACCGCTTCGCTGATCGTGATGGTGCCATCGTCGAGCTCCCCTTCCGGGCTGGGCCACAGGAGCGAGACCGTCTCCGCAAGGTCGCCGACATAATTGTGGCTCATCCGCAAAAGCAGGGGATCGACGCGCTCGGAGGCGAGGGCGCGGATGACGGCGCCCTTGACGTGCGGGATGTCGAGCGTGCCGGTCAGCGCGGCAAGCGCGTAGCCGCGGTCGGGATCGGGGGTCCGGCGCAGATAGTCGCCGATGAGCTTGAGCTTGGCCAGCCGCGAGCGGGTGTAGACGAGCGAATCGAGAAGCTGCGAAAAGTCACGCATCGAAGCGTAACGAATATCCCGGGCTTAGTTCCTCCGCACAATGGTCATTGCGGGGGAGGAGGTCAGTGCAGCCGGGTGGCGACCGCCGCGAGGATTGCCTGATGCTCGGCCGGGGTGCGGGCGGCCAGCGCGTCCTCGGCATGGTCGAGGCAGGCGGTGGTGGCGACGCGGCAGCCGGGCAGCAGCGCCAATTGCGACGACAGCCGGGCGAGCCCTTCCATGGCGTGAAGACCCGCCTGGTCCGCGCAGCCGCGGATCGCGTCCATCCGCGCATGGATGTCGAGCGGGCTCAGCCGCTGGGCGCGGGTGCGCAGGTCATGCAGCCGCTGCTGCAGTTCGTTTCGGACGCCGTCGAGCGAATCACCCATGGTTCACCTCATGCCTGCCACTGGAGAGTGCGCCCACAGGGTAAACAGAGGTTGAAGACGGCGCCGTTACGGCGCTGTGAGGCGGCGATGACCTTGACAAGCGGGCTGCACGCGGCCAATGGGGCGCCGATGCGGGCGGCTTCAGGGCCGCTCTTTCCTTTTCTACTTTTGGGTGCACCACGATGGCCAAGCCGGCAACCGTCAAGATCAAGCTCGTCAGCACGGCCGATACCGGCTTCTTCTACGTCACCAAGAAGAACCCGCGGAACATCACCGAGAAGATGACCTTCCGGAAGTATGACCCGGTGGTGCGCAAGCACGTCGACTTCAAGGAAGCCAAGATCAAGTAAGCGCGGTCCGGGCGAACGCCCGGCCTGCAGCAGATGCGGCCGCTCGAGCGGCTGGAGGGCGCTTCGGCGCCCTTCTTTGCGTTGGGATTCGGCCCGGTGAGCGTACCCCGGCCAGGCTGGCGTCACAAAAGGCTATAAGGCTGGCGTCTTGGGAAGCAGCGCGCTGACTTCCTGGACGAAGCGGGCGACCGAGATCGGCTTCGACACATAGGCCTGCGCCCCGGTGGCAAGGATCCGCTCGCCGTCACCCTGGCCCGCGTAGGCGGTGACCGCCATGATCGGCACTTCGGCGAGCACGGGTTCGCGGCGGATCGCGCGTATCAGGTCGAGCCCGCTGACATAGGGCAGCTGAATGTCCGTAATGATGAGGTCGGGCCGAAAGCTCATCGCTTCGTCCAGCGCGACGCGGCTGTCGGTGACCGGGCGCGCATCATGACCGTGCGCCGAGAGTAGGTCGCAGAACAGCTTGATGTTGAGGCTATTGTCCTCGACAACCAAGATCCTCGCCATGCGTCAGGCGCTCCTCATACAATAATCATAGGCTATGATCCGGCGAAGCCCAAACGACACTGACTCCATAACGGTTGCCTTGCAGGCGCTTGCCGTCTCACTCGGAGACGAAGTTCGAGCGACCCGGCTGCTGTCGTTGACTGGTTTGACCCCCGAGGACCTGCGCGAACGTGCCACCGATCCCGCGGTGCTGGTGGCCGTACTCCGCTTCCTCGAAGATCACGAGCCCGATCTTCTGGCGGTGGCCGATGCGCTCGGGATAAAGCCCCAGGAACTCGTCGCCGCCAGGAGCGCTCTCGAAGCATGAATTCCCGTCCCCTGCTCGTCACCGACTGTGATGAGGTCCTGCTCCACATGGTTCGTCACTTTTCCGCCTGGCTGGAGGAGGAGCATGACAAGCTGTTCCGGCCCGAGGACGGGAGCATGGCTAGCGCGCTCAAGCGAAAGGGCAGCGGCGAAGTCCTGCCGTCCGAACAGGTGTGGGAGCATCTGTGGGGCTTCTTCGCGAGCGAGATGCACCGGCAGACCATCGTCCCGGGCGCGGTCGAAGCGCTTGGGACGATCGGCGAGCGGGCCGACATCGTCATCCTCACCAACCTTGGAGAGGATTCGCGCCTTGGCCGGATCGAGCAACTGGCGCGGTTCGGCATCCATCACGAGGTGGTCTGCAACAGCGGCGGCAAGGGCGTTCCTCTCAAGGCCATCATCGAGCGCCACCACGCCGGTCGAAGCGTGTTCGTCGACGACCTTGCCGTCCACCACGCCTCGGTCGCCAAGCATTCGCCCGAGACGTACCGGCTGCATATGGTGGCGGAACCCGGACTTGCCGCGGTGACCGCCAAGGCCGAGCATGCCCATGCCCGGATCGACGACTGGGCACTTGCCACACCCTGGATTCTCGAAAGACTGGAAGGCTGACCCCCATGAAGACCTGCCTCATCACTGGTGCCACCGCCGGGATCGGCGCCGCTTCCGCCCGGGCGTTCGTCGGTGCCGGCTGGCGGGTGATCGGCACCGGCCGGCGCGAGGAACGCCTCAAGGCGATGCAGGAGGAGCTGGGAGCCTCGTTCCTGCCGCTCAGCATCGACATGCGCGACCTCGCCCAGGTCGAGACGCTGGCGCAGCTCGACGGCGAATGGGGGGCGATCGACTGCCTCCTCAACAACGCCGGGCTCGCGCCGCCGATGGCCGACCTTCAGGACAGCAAGTGGGAAGATCTGCAGACGGTGCTCGACACCAATGTCACCGGCCTCGTCGCCCTTACCCGTGCCTGCCTGCCCAAGCTGATCGAAGCGAAGGGCGTGATCGTGAACCTGTCGTCGGTCGCGGGTAACTATCCCTATCGCGGCGGCGCGGTGTACGGCGGGACCAAGGCCTTTGTGCGCCAGTTCAGCCTGGCGCTGCGCAACGACCTTGCCGGCACCGGCGTGCGGGTGACGTCGATCGAGCCCGGGATGGCCGAAACCGAATTTACGGTGGTGCGCAACGGCGGCGACCAGGCGGCGTCGGACGCGCTTTATGCGGGGGTCGAGCCGATGACCGCCGAGGACCTCGCCGAAACGATCCTGTGGGTGGCAAGCCGGCCGGCCCACCTCAATTTCAATTCGATCGAACTGATGCCTACCCGCCAGGGCTGGGCCGGCTTCGCAATGACGCGCAAATAAGCCGCCGCCGCGTTTCGCGGGCATGGCGAGGCGATTTGTGGCCACCTTAGTGGATTGCTTCGTCGCCTTGCTCCTCGCAATGACGATCCAAACAGCATAACGGGACATTCATGAGCATCGACCAGCGCCTCGCCGAACTCGGCATCACCCTTCCCGAAGCAGCCGCCCCCGTCGCGGCCTATGTGCCCGTCGTGCAGAGCGGCAATTTGCTGTTCGTGTCCGGGCAGGTGAGCTTCGCCGAGGACGGTAGCCGGATCACCGGCCGCCTGGGCGAGGACATGGACCTTGAAGCCGGCCAGGCCGCCGCTCGCCGCTGCGGGCTGATGGTACTGGCGCAGGTCAAGGCAGCGCTCGGCGGCTCGCTCGACCGGGTCAGCCGCGTCGTCAAGCTTGGCGTGTTCGTCAATTCGAGTGCCGACTTCACCGACCAGCCCAAAGTCGCCAACGGTGCGTCGGAGCTGATGCAGGACGTGTTCGGCGAGGCCGGGCGCCATTCACGCGCGGCGGTCGGCGTTCCGGCGCTCCCGCTCGGCGTCGCGGTCGAGGTGGACGCGATTGTCGAGGTCCGCGACTGAGCGGCTCTTCGCGGGGACGGCCGGCTTCGCGCATCGCGGCCGGCATGGTCCCGGCGTTCCTGAAAACAGCATGGCGGCGTTCCGCGCAGCGATCGACGCCGGCGCGGGGATCGAGTGCGACCTGCGCCTGACCCGCGACGGCTTTCCGATCATCTTCCATGATTCGAGCCTCGAGCGGATGTGCGGCGTCCAGGCCGAGACCGAGTCGGTCTCCGCCGCCGCCCTGATGGCGCTGCCAATCGCCGGAACAGGGGAGCACATTCCCTGGCTCGGGCAATTGCTCGACCTCGCGGGTGAGAAGACGCCCCTGCTGCTGGAACTGAAGGCGCAGGACGGCTGGCCGCCGCGGCCGGTGGACCTGCTCTGCCGGGCGGTGGCGCAGACGCTGGTGGGGCATAGCGGACCGGTCGGGGTGATGAGCTTCGACCCGCGCGTCCCCGCCTGGTTCGCGCGCTGCGCAACGGATATCCCGCGCGGGCTGGTGATCGGCGATGACGTGCCTCGCTGGCGCCGAACACTATCGCTGGCGATGGCCCGGCCCGACTTCGTGGCCGTAGAGACAAGTGCAGCGGTGAAGCCGTGGGTGGCCCGCGAGCGCTCGAGGCGTCCGGTCGCCAGTTGGACCGTCCGCACCTCCGATCAGCGCGCGGCCCTTTCGAATCGGGTCGATGCGCTTATCTGGGAGGGCGATGGCCGACCGTGATTCCGTCGAGGCGCGTATCGCCGATTCGTTCGAAGCGGTGGACGCGGCCACGTGGGACCGGCTCGCGGGGGCGGCCGATCCGTTTCTGAGCCACGCCTTTTTCGCCCTTCTGGAAGAAAGCGGCAGTATCGGTGGCGCAAGCGGATGGACGCCCCTGCCCCTTCTGGTGACGCAGGACGGCGAGACGGTCGGCGCCGCGCCCGCTTTCCTCAAGACCCACAGCCAGGGCGAATATGTGTTCGACCATGCCTGGGCCGACGCGTGGAGCCGGGCGGGCGGAGACTATTACCCCAAGCTTCAGATCGCGGTGCCGTTCACGCCGGTAGTCGGACAGCGGTTGCTGGGCGACGTGCCGCTTGTGCTCGCGGGCGCGGAAACGCTGGTGCGGCAAAATGGTCTGTCGTCGGCCCATGCGACCTTTCTGACGGCCGGGGAAGCGAGTCAGGCCGAGGAGCGCGGCTGGCTGGTCCGGCACGGCGTGCAATTCCATTGGCGTTCCGCGGGCGAGACGGACTTCGACGGCTTCCTTGCGCGCTGCAGCAGCCGGAAGCGCAAGGTCCTGCGCAAGGAGCGGGCAGCGGCGCGCGAGGGCCTTAGCTTTCGCGCGCTGCGCGGGGCCGAGATCGGGGCGGCCGAGATGGCTGCGATGTGGCTGTTCTATCAGGACACCGGGAGCCGCAAATGGGGCCAGCCCTATCTTTCGCACGACTTCTTCAGCGGCGCGGTCGAGCGGCTTGGCGATGATCTCCTGCTGTTCCTGGCCGAGCGGGACGGCGTGCCGATCGCCGGGGCGCTCAACTGGGTCGGCGCGGATACGCTTTACGGGCGCTACTGGGGATGCAGCGAGGACGTGCCGTTCCTCCACTTCGAGCTTTGCTATTACCAGGCGATCGAATGGGCGATCGCGCACGGGCTGACGACGGTGCAGGCGGGCGCCCAGGGCGAACACAAGCTGGCGCGCGGCTATGAGCCGGTGCTGACCTACAGCGCGCACTTCATCCCGCATGCCGGCTTTCGCGCGGCGGTTGCGGACTTCCTCGGCCGCGAGCGCGAAGCCATGGCCTTCGAGATCGAGGCGCTGCGCGCGGAGTTGCCGTTCCGGAAGGATTGACCGGACGCAAAAAAGGCCCGCCGGAGTGATCCCCGGCGAGCCCTTCTTGCCCCTCGCGACGAACGCGAGTGTGTGTTTAGGCCTGCAGCGGCGACAGGTTCACTGCCGCATGCTTGCCGCGGCGATCGACTTCGAGTTCGAACTCGAGACGGTCGCCTTCGTTGAGGCTGGTCATTCCGGCGCGTTCGACGGCCGAGATGTGGACAAACGCGTCCGGCTGTCCGTCATCGCGCTGGATGAAGCCGAAGCCCTTCATCGCGTTGAAGAACTTGACGGTGCCCGAAGCCTTTTCACCGGTCAGCTGACGCTGCGGCGCACGCTCTTCGCGTTCGACCTTGAGCGGTTCGCCATCGATGCGCAGGTTGGTTGCCGAGATCCGGCCGCCACGATCGACGAGCGTGAACTCCAGCGGCTGGCCGTCCGCAAGGTCGGTAAGACCCGCCTGCTCGACCGCCGAGATGTGCACGAACACGTCCTCGCCGCCATCGTCACGGACGACGAAGCCGAAGCCCTTCTGCGGGTTGAAGAATTTGACGACGCCCTTGCCTTCGCCAACGACCTGCGGGGGCATTCCGCCACCACCGCCGCCGCCGCCGCCACGGAAGCCGCCGCCGCCGCCGCCGCCGAAGCGGTCGCCGCCGCCACCGCCGCCGAAGCGGTCGCCGCCGCCGAAGCCGCCGCCACCACCGCCGCGATAGCCACCGCCACCGCCGCTACTTCCGCCGCCGAAGNCCGCCGCCGCCGCCGAAGCCGCCGCCGCCGCCGCCGCCGAAGCGGCCCCCGCCGCCACCGCCGCCGAAGCGATCGCCGCCGCCGAAGCCGCCGCCACCACCGCCGCGATAGCCACCGCCACCGCCGCTACTTCCGCCGCCGAAGCCGCCGCCGCCGCCGCCGCGATAACCGCCGCCGCCGCCGCCGCCGCCGAAGCGGTCGCCGCCACCGAAGCCGCCGCCACCAAAGTCGCCGCCGCCGAAGCCGCCGCCACCAAAGTCACCGCCGCCACCGCCGCCGAAATCACCCTTGCTGTCGCGTCCGCGACCGCCCCGGTCGCCCTTACGCCCTCGATCGTAACCCATGCCCGTATAAACTTCCTCGAACCCGATTCTCTTCAAACCAACGCGCTGGGCTCAACGGCGCAACCGGTCATGGCATGCCCAGTGGACATGATTCCGTGAACGAGCCTACAGGAAAAAACCGCCATGCTCTAGCCGTTTGTCTAGGCCTTCCCGTCATGAGCCGTTAAGCGGCCTTGAAGCTAGAGGGTCGACACGCGCTTATGGCCATTCATTTCCACGAAGAAGACTTGCCCGGCACTGACCTGTTCGGCCCCGGGCCGATCGCGGTCGACACCGAGGCGATGGGCCTGCATCCGGGCCGCGACCGGCTGTGCCTGGTGCAATTGTCCGATGGCAGCGGCGACGAGCATCTCGTCCGCTTCTCGCCCGGAAGCGATTATGCGGCGCCCAACCTCAAGGCGCTGCTGGGCGATTCGAATCGGCTCAAGCTGTATCATTTCGCGCGTTTCGACGTGGCCATCATGCGTCACTATCTCGGGATCATGGCGGCGCCGCTCTACTGCACCCGTACGGCGTCGCGGCTGGTCCGTACCTACACCGACCGGCATGGCCTCAAGGAACTGGTGAAGGAGCTGCTCGGCACCGACATCAACAAGCAGCAGCAGACCAGCGACTGGGGCGGGCCCGACCTCAGCGACGCGCAGCGCGATTATGCGGCAAGCGACGTGCGCTACCTTCATGCCCTGAAGGAGAAGCTGGACGTCCGCCTGCAGCGCGAGGGCCGGGCGGCACTGGCGCAGGCCTGCTTCGATTTTCTTCCCGCGCGTGCGGAGCTGGACCTTGCAGGCTGGCCCGAAGAGGACATCTTCGCACATAGCTGATGAGCGAAGCTGCCAACCTCCAGCGCGAACGGGCGCAGCATTGGGCCGAGCCGGGAAGCCGGCACGACGGCCTGGTGCGCGTCCTCAAGATCGGGCTGCCGGCGGCGGTTGGCGTGATCGGCGCCGTCTTCCTGCTGCTGCCCCTGTCCGATCGCCAGGAAGTCAGCTTCATCCTCGACAAGAAGGATGTCAGCCGCGCCGAAGAGCGGATGAAGATCGAGGCGGCGCGCTACAGCGGGACCGACAACAAGGGGCAGGCCTTTACGCTCGATGCGGATCGGGCGGTGCAGCAGACCAGCAGCGTGCCGGTGGTGGACATCGCCGGGATGCGCGCGCGGCTCGGCCTCGCTCAGGGACCGGCGACCATCCAGGCGCTGCGTGGCCGCTATGATCTCGATCGCCAGGAAGTCGCCGTCAGCGGGCCGGTGCGGGTGAGCGGACCCGAGGGCGAACAATTGTTGACGCGCGACGTTCTGATCGACCTCAAGGCCAGGCAGGTCCGCAGCACCGGGCAGATCAGCGGACGCATGCCGGTCGGCACCTTCAACGCGCAGAGCATGTCGGCCGATCTCGGCACCCGGCAGGTGGCGCTGAACGGCGGCGTGACGGGACAGGTCCGGCTCGGCACCTACAGCGCAGGCCGGATGCGGGCCGACCTCAACAGCCGCGTCGTGGTGCTTGATGGCGGCGCGCGGTTGAAAATCACGCCCGGGACGGTCAGATGAGCCGCATGGGGAAATTCCGCACCTTGAGCATTGCCGCCGCGCTGGCATCCGTTACCGCGGGCGGCGTCGCGCTCGCGCAGACCCAGGGTGGCCCGGTCTCCGCGCTCAAGGGGCATGATTCGAACGCACCGATCGACGTCGCCAGCGACCGGATCGAGGTGCAGGATCGCGCCGATCGCGCGATCTTTGCCGGCAACGTCAAGGTGAAGCAGGCCGAACTGGCGCTCGATACCGAGCGGCTGACGGTCGCCTATACCAGCGCCGGCGGCCTCCAGATCGACCGGCTGGACGCGAGCGGCGGAGTGGTGGTGCGCTCCCCCTCCGAGACCGCCCGCGGCGACTTCGGCATCTACGACCTGAACAAGCGGATCATCACCCTGATCGGTTCGGTCCGGCTCGAGCGCGGCGAATCGCGCATCGCGGGGCAGCGGCTGACGATCGACCTCGACAGCGGGCGCGCGGTGGTCGACGGCGGGCCGGCCGGTCTCGGCGAGAGCGGCGGCCGCGTCACCGGCCGCTTCACCGTTCCGCAGCGCCGCGGCGGCTGACACCCATGAACGAGGCCAGCGCCATTCCCCTTGCGGCCGATGACGCCGGCCCCGTCCCGATGCGCGGGCTTGAAGTGTGCAGCATCGCCAAGAGCTACGACAAGCGGCAGGTGCTGCGCGACGTCAGCCTTCAGGTGAACCGCGGCGAAGTGGTCGGGCTGCTCGGGCCCAACGGCGCGGGCAAGACCACCTGCTTTTATTCGGTGATGGGGCTGGTTAAGCCCGACAGCGGCCGGATCCAGATGAACGGGCGCGATATCACGCCGCTCCCGATGTACCGGCGCGCGATCCTCGGCCTTGGCTACCTGCCGCAGGAAACCAGCATTTTCCGCGGGCTCACCGTCGAACAGAACATCATGGCCGTGCTCGAGGTGGCCGAGCCGGAACGCGGTGCGCGCGAAGCCCGGCTGGAGCAATTGCTGGGCGAGTTCGGGCTGACCGGCCTACGCGCGTCGCCGGCAATGGCGCTGTCGGGCGGCGAGCGGCGGCGCTGCGAGATCGCGCGGGCGCTTGCCGCGGACCCCAAGATCATGCTGCTCGACGAGCCGTTCGCCGGCATCGACCCGATCAGCATTAGCGACATCCGCGACCTGGTGAAGGACCTGAAGCAGCGCGACATCGGGGTGCTGATCACCGACCATAATGTCCGCGAAACGCTGGACATCGTTGACCGCGCCTGCATCATCTACGACGGACAGGTGCTGTTCGCCGGGACACCGGAAGCACTGGTCGCGGACCAGGACGTACGCCGGCTGTATCTCGGCGAGAGTTTCGAACTGTAAAGGCGTAGACGGGGCAGATGGGACTGGGGCCGGGACTTCATCTGCGAGCCTCCCAGTCGCTGGTGATGAACCAGCAGCTGAGCCAGGCGATCAAGCTGCTGCAGCTGACCAACCTCGAAGTCGAAGCCGCGATCGCCGAGGAACTGGCGAAGAACCCCCTGCTGGAAATGGGCAGCGACGGCGACGTCGTGGTCCGCGAAGACGTCGAGTTCGGGGACGCGGCGGCGGACCCCAAGGGCGCGGACGAGCTGGGCGGGCGCGGTGACGAGGCGCTCGACGGCGACTGGCGCGAGGCGGCGGGGGAGACCGACGCTGCCTACGAGATCGGCGGGGCCGACGAGGACGGGTTCGACTTCGACCGGCTGGCGGCGTGCGAGACGGGGCTTTGCGAGCATCTGATGGCGCAGCTGCACGGCGCGGGCCGGGTCGCCGAGGCGATCGTCCACGAGCTGGAGGTGACCGGCTGGCTGACCACGCCGCTCAAGGACATCGCCAGCACGCTCGAGGTGCCGCTGAAAGAGGTCGAGGCGGGCTTGCGCGCCGTGCAGGCGTGCGACCCGCCGGGCGTCGGCGCGCGCAACCTGGCGGAGTGCCTGGCGCTGCAGGCCAAGGCGGCGGATCGCTACGATCCGGCGATGGCGCGGCTGATCGCCAACCTCGACCTCCTGTCGCGGGGGCAGACGGCGGCCTTGAAGCGAATCTGCGGGGTCGACGACGAGGACCTTGCCGACATGATCCGCGAGCTTCGCGCCTATGATCCCAAGCCCGGGTGCCGCTTCGCCGCCGAGCCGCAGGGGGCGGCGGAGCCCGATGTGCTGGTGCGGCGGACGGCGAGCGGCTTCGTGGTCGAACTGAACCCCGCCACCCTACCCCGCGTACTGGTCAACCGGCGCTATCACCAGGAACTGAAGAGCGCGTCGGCCGGCGACCGCAAGAGCCGGGCCTGGCTGTCAGAGCAGTATCAGAGCGCCTCCTGGCTGGTCCGCGCGCTCGACCAGCGGGCCCGCACCATCGTCAAGGTCGCGAGCGCGATCGTCAGCGCGCAGGAAGGCTTCTTCCGCGAGGGCGTGCGCGCGCTTCGGCCGCTGACCATGGGCAAGGTCGCCGAAGCGGTGGAGATGCATGAAAGCACCGTCAGCCGGGTCGCGGCGGCCAAGAGCCTGCTGTGCGATCATGGCCTGTTCGAACTGCGCAGCTTCTTTTCGAGCGGAGTCGCGGCGGACGATGGCGAAGGCGCCAGCGCGGATGCGGTCAAGGCCGCGATCCAGCGGTTGGTCGCGGCCGAGACCGAGGTGCTGAGCGACGACCAGCTGGTCGACCTGCTGAAGGAGCAGGGCATGGTCCTGGCCCGCCGCACGGTCGCCAAATATCGCGAGGCGGTGGGCATTGGGTCGAGCGTGCAGCGGCGGCGGCAACGCGCGATCCAGGGCAAGGCGGCCTGAGGCGAAGTTGTCGAAGTTGACACGGTCGGGGGTCCCGGCCGCGGCCTGCCCAGGCCCGTCGACCCTTCACCTTCGAAGAACGCAGCCGGGCCGAGACGAACCATAAGGGTTAGATAAGCGGCAATGTCCTACAAGGCAAGCGCGTGCCTACCAGCCCACCCGCGCCCATACCGGCAAATGGTCGCTGGCCACCCGGGCGAGTTCGCTTTCATGGACCCCGGCCTGCTCGACCGCGAGCGAACGGTCGACGAACAGGCGGTCGAGGACGGCCATCGGGCGGCGGGCATGGAAGCTCGGCCCGGGGGCGACGATCGTGTAATCGGGTTCGAGATCGCGCAGGCAAGCGGCGGTAGAGCGCCATTCGTTGGTATCGCCCATCATCACCGTCGGCATCGCATGCGGGCGAGCCCGGACCGCTTCGCAAATGGCCTTGAGCTGGCGCCGCCGCCACAGGCCGCTGAGATCGAGATGAAGGCCGACGATGCGAAGCGGGCGGTCGTTGACCAGCAGTTCGGCCATTACCGCCCCACGCGGTTCCAGCATCGGCAAGTCGAGCGCGGCGACATCGAGGATACCGATGTCGGGACGAACCAGAATGGCGTTGCCGTGCCAGCCGATATTGCGGGTATCGACCTTGAGCCATTCATCGACCCGGGCGCCGACCTTGGGCAGGCGATCGAGGGCGCGGCGGTTCTTGACGCCAAGGGGAACGGGGAGCCAGTTGCCGTGCCCTTCCCACAATTCGTGCGGCACCGCCGAGGCGCGTCCGCCGGTGCGGCGATCGGCTTCCTGAAGGGCGATGATGTCGGCCCCGACTTCTTCCAGCACGGCAAGGATGCGCGCAGGGTCGCGGCGGCGGTCGAGGCCGACCGCCTTGCGCATGTTGTAGGTGGCGAGGGTAAGGCCCGCCGGCATTGTCATGTCTGGAGCCGCACTTTCATCTGGCGCTGAACGCCTCCACCTGTGGCCTTGCTCCGGCCGATCCCGGCAAAGAGCGTTGAAGGGAGCCGAAACGCTGCGCAATCCATATTATGACGGGCCGCCGAGCGACCATTACGACGGGCTTCGCTTCTTCAATCCGTCGAACTCCGCGCGCGACAAGGGGTTTGGCGATATCCTGCGCTGGCAGTTGAACGGCAAGAAGGCGCGGTGGCCGACCCGCGTCGCCGTGACGCTCGCAAGGCCAGCGCCGCGGGTCGAAGCGCTGCGGGTCACGATGGTCGGCCACGCCACCCTGCTGGTGCAGATGCACGGCCTCAACATCCTGACCGATCCGGTATGGGCTAGGCGCGCCAGCCCGTTTTCCTTCGCGGGGCCGAAGCGGGTGACCGAGCCCGGAATCGGCTTCGACGACCTGCCCGCGATCGACGCGGTGCTGCTGTCGCACAATCACTACGACCATTGCGATCTTGGGACGCTGGCGAAGCTGTGCGCGAGGCATGATCCGCTGATCGTCACGCCGCTGGGCAACGACACGCTGGTGCGAAGCGCGGTGCCAAAGGCGCGGCTGCACGCCGGGGACTGGGGCGACAGCCTGCCGCTGGGCACCGGGATGCGCGTGGAGATCGTTCCCGCCAACCACTGGTCCTCACGCGGGACGCGCGACCGGCGGATGGCGCTGTGGAGCGGTTTCGTGCTGCAGGCGGGCGGCCGGACGCTGTATTTCGCCGGCGACACGGGGTTTGGCGGGGGCGCGATCTTCGCCGCGATCGCCAAGCGGTTCGGGCCAGTCGACATCGCTCTCATCCCCATCGGTGCCTATGCCCCCGAATGGTTCATGAAGGACCAGCATTGCAATCCGGAGGACGCGGTGCGGATCATGCTGGCGATCGAAGCGCGGCAAGCCATCGGCATTCACTGGGGCACCTTCCAGCTGACCGACGAAGCGCGCGAGGAGCCCGCGGAGCGGTTGCGGGCCGAGCTCAAGCGGCGCGACATCGCGGCGGAGCGCTTCGTGCCGGGGGTGCCGGGAGAGGCTTACGACGGCTGAGGACCGCCCGGACCGGTCCCCGCGCCAGTCACGAGATGATGTCGCGAACCCGATCGATCAGGGTGTTTAGGCGAGCACCGATATCGCCCGGCGCCTGTGCCTGATCGACGAGTTCGAGCGCCTCTGACAGGAGCGTCAGGGCGCGCAGCAGCAGCGCGCTATCCATTGGTCGAAGCTTTCCGAGCATCCAAATTCACCTGGGCCCTTAAGTGGCTGACCCGATTCGGAAAATGTGGCTCCTTGCGGGTGCTCCCTAATGGAACAGTCGCGATTTTTCCCGGCCTGCCGGAAGTACTCCGCGCAGGTTCAGGGATTGCAGCACTTCGGATGACTTCGCCTAGACGTCGAGGTTGGCGACGCTCAGCGCATTGTCCTGGATGAATTCGCGGCGGGGTTCGACGATTTCGCCCATCAGTCGGGAGAAGATCTCGTCAGCCACGTCGGCCTGGCCGATCTCGACCCGCAGGAGCGAGCGGTTGGCGGGGTCGAGGGTGGTCTCCCACAATTGCTCGGCGTTCATCTCGCCAAGACCCTTGTAGCGCTGGATGCTGAGGCCCTTGCGGCCAGCGGCGAGCACCGCGTTCAGCAGCTCGGACGGGCGGGTGACGTCGATCGGCTTGCCCTTGGTGTCGGCTGCGACCTGTTCGAGCGCTTCCTCGCCTTCACCGGCGCCGACCGTCGGCTCGGCCTCGGCGGCCGCAGCGCTCTTCTTGAGGGTGCGCAGGGTCGAGGGGCGGGCGTAGGTGTCGCGCTGCTCCTGGGAGAGGGTATGGAGCTTGCGGGCCTCGGCGGAGGCGATGAAGCTCGGCTCGACGATGGTGACGTCGGTCACCCCGCGCCACAGGCGGCGGAGGAGATAGCCGCCTTCGGTGGCGAGTTCGCCCGACCATTTGCCTTCGGAATCGCCCTGCTGGAGCCAGACGGCGACCTTCTCGATCGCCGCCAGGCGACCGTTCGAGTTCAGTTCGGGATCGAGCGCGCCGGCCAGCGCCAGCGCTTCGAGGAGCGCGGAATCGTACTTCTTGGGCGCGTAGCGGAGCAGGGTCCGGATGCGGCGGGCGTGGTCGACCAGGAACTTGAGGTCGGCGCCCTGGCGGACTTCGCCGTCGCTTTCGAGCTGGAGGCCTTCAAGGCCGGCGTCGACGAGATAGTCGTCGAGCTGCGCATCGTCCTTGAGATAGACCTCCGAACGGCCGCGAGCGACCTTGTAGAGCGGCGGCTGGGCGATCAGCAGGTGGCCGTTCTCGATCAGCTCGGGCATCTGGCGGTAGAAGAAGGTCAGCAACAGCGTGCGGATGTGCGCGCCGTCGACGTCGGCGTCGGTCATGATCACGATCTTGTGATAGCGCAGCTTGGAAAGGTTGAATTCCTCGCGGCCGATTCCGGTGCCGAGCGCTTGGATGATGGTCCCGATTTCGCGGCTGGAGAGCATGCGGTCGAAGCGCGCGCGTTCGACGTTGAGCAATTTACCGCGCAGGGGAAGGATCGCCTGGTTCTGGCGGTTGCGGCCCTGCTTGGCCGAGCCGCCGGCGCTGTCGCCCTCGACCAGGAACAGTTCGCTCAATGCGGGGTCACGCTCCTGGCAGTCGGCGAGCTTGCCGGGGAGCGAGGCGATATCCATCACGCCCTTGCGGCGGGTGAGTTCGCGGGCGCGCTTGGCAGCTTCGCGGGCAGCGGCGGCGTCGATGATCTTCTGGATGATGGCGCGGGCGTTGACCGGATTTTCCTCCAGCCACTCGGTCATCTTGTCGCTCATCAGTGCTTCCAGCGGCTGGCGCACTTCGGACGAGACCAGTTTGTCCTTGGTCTGCGAGCTGAACTTGGGATCGGGCAGCTTGACCGAGACGATGGCGGTCAGGCCCTCGCGCATGTCGTCGCCGGTCAGCGTGACCTTTTCCTTCTTCAGCATGCCGGACTTTTCGGCATAGCCGTTGACGGTGCGGGTCAGCGCGGCGCGGAAGGCGGCGAGGTGGGTGCCGCCGTCACGCTGCGGGATGTTGTTGGTGAACGGCAGGACGTTCTCGTAATAGCTGTCGTTCCATTCGAGCGCGACGTCGATGCCGATGCCGTCGCGCACCGCGGAAATGGCGATGGGATCGGGAAACAGCGGAGTCTTCGCGCGGTCGAGATATTTGACGAAGGCGGCGATCCCGCCCTCGTAGAACAGCTCCACTTCCTTGCGTTCCTCGTGCCGCGCGTCGGCCAGGACCAGGCGCACGCCCGAATTGAGGAAGGCGAGCTCGCGGTAGCGATGTTCGAGCTTCTCGAAGTCGAACTCGGTGATCTTGAAGGTGGCGGGCGAGGGCAGGAAGGTGACCTGCGTGCCCTTCTTGCCCTCCGGCGCAGGGCCGACGACCTTCAAGGGGGCAACGGCATCGCCGTGAGCGAAGCGCATGTAATGCTCCTCCCCGTCGCGCCAGATGGTGAGGTCGAGGAATTCGCTGAGCGCGTTCACCACCGAGACGCCGACGCCGTGAAGGCCGCCCGACACCTTGTAGGCATTGTCGTCCGATGTGTTCTCGAACTTACCGCCGGCGTGGAGCTGGGTCATGATGACCTCGGCCGCCGAGACGCCTTCCTCGGCGTGGATGCCGGTCGGGATGCCGCGGCCATTGTCCTCGACCGTGACCGAGCCGTCGGGGTTCAATTGGATCAGGATGCGGTCGCAATGGCCGGCGAGCGCCTCGTCGATGGCGTTGTCCGAGACTTCGAACACCATGTGGTGGAGGCCCGAGCCATCGTCGGTGTCGCCGATGTACATGCCCGGCCGCTTGCGCACCGCGTCGAGGCCCTTGAGGACCTTGATGCTGTCGGCGCCGTAGGAGTTCTGGTTCGCTTCTTCTGCCATGCAAAACCTATAGCGGAGTGGTCCTGGAAGTCACGTGCGCGTGCGGGTGCGCGCGAGGGGCCACAGGGTGGAAACGACAAAGGCCGGGACCCGTGGGGATCCCGGCCTTTGCGAAAGGTTGGTCGGTGGCCTAGCCGGCGCGGCGCTGACCGCCGTTGCCGGAGAAACCGCCGCCGCCGCGGCGACGCTGGCCGCCGCCGGGACGACCGCCGCCACCCTGGCCGCCGCCCTGCCCCGAGGGACGCGGGCCGCCGCCATGGCGCTGCTGCTGCGGTTGCTGCTGGCCATGGCCGCCGGCCGGAGTCGCGGCGCGGGTCGGATTGCCGACCGGGCCACGCACGGCGCCGGGAACGCCGCGCATCGAACGGCCGCCTTCACGAGGACCGTTGCGATCCTCGGGCATGTCGCGACGCGGATCCTGGCGGGGCAGGCCGTAGCGTTGCGGGTCGCGGGCGTGGCCACGCGCGCCGCTCTCATTGCGCTTGTTGCGCTGCTGCTGCTGCGGTTCGCGCTTGGGTTCGGGCTTGAGGCGTTTGAGCGCCTCGACCGCCTGGTTGAAGCCCGCCGGAAGCGCTTCCTCGGTCAGCTTCTGCCGGGTGAGCTTCTCGATGTCCTTGAGGAACGGGCGCTCCTCGCGGTCGCAATAAGCAATGGCGATACCGTCGGCGCCGGCGCGCGCGGTGCGGCCGATCCGGTGAACGTACTGTTCGGGGACGTTGGGCAGGTCGTAATTGACGACGTGGCTGACGCCCGGAATGTCGATCCCGCGCGCGGCAATGTCGGTTGCGACGAGGATCGGCACACTGCCGTCGCGGAAGGCTTCAAGCGCCTTTTCGCGCTGCGGCTGGCTCTTGTTGCCGTGGATCGCATTGGCGGGTACGCCGGCCGCGCCGAGCATCCGCACGATCTTGTCCGCGCCATGCTTGGTGCGGCTGAAGACGAGCGTGCGCTCGATGTCGGCGCCGTTCTGGAAGAACAGGGTGAGGAGCGCGGTCTTTTCCGCCTGGTTGACGAAGGTGACCCGCTGCTCGACCCGCTCGGCGGTGGTGGCGACCGGGGTCACCGCGACTTCCGCCGGGTTCTTGAGATATTCGTCGGCAAGGCCCTTGATCGCCTTCGGCATGGTGGCCGAGAAGAACAGGGTCTGGCGCTTGGCCGGGATCAGCTTCACGATCCGCTTCAGTGCGTGGATGAAGCCGAGGTCGAGCATCTGGTCGGCTTCGTCGAGCACCAGGATTTCGAGCATCGAGAGGTTGACGGCGCGCTGGTCGACGAGGTCGAGCAGGCGGCCGGGGGTAGCGACCAGCACGTCGAGACCGCGCGACACGGTGCGCAGCGACTTGGCGTTGGCGACACCGCCGAAGATCACGCCGACGGTGGTCTTGAGGCCGGTGCCATAGGCTTCGGCGCTGGCGGCGATCTGGCTGGCGAGCTCACGCGTCGGCGCGAGCACCAGCATGCGGATCTGGCCTGGCTTCAGCATCGCGGGGCGATTGGCGGCGAGGCGCTGCAGCGAGGGCGTCATGAACGCCGCGGTCTTGCCGGTGCCGGTCTGCGCGATGCCGAGAAGGTCGCGGCCTTCGAGCACGTACGGGATGGCCTGCGCCTGGATCGGCGAGGGGGTGGTGTAATTCTTGGCCGCAAGCGCGGCGAGCAGGGGCTTGGAAAGCCCGAGTTGTTCGAACGTCATTCAAATCTCTCAACATCAACACGCCGGCGAGCGCGAACCGCTGCCGGAGTGGGGTTTTTCTGAAGAACCCCGCGTGATGTGGAGAACTTGTTTGGGTGAACCGAGACGCGGGCCGGAGCCTTGAAAAGGCTGCCGATCACGCCGCTTTGTGGCGTCTCGCTGAGGGGTATGTAGGCGAGGTTGGCCGATTTGTCCAGTTTGCTAGCCGACGTGCACCATGATCGCGCCGTGGACGCCGTCGAACAGGGCGGCTTCGGTGGCGGTCATCCACACCTGGCCACGGCCCTGGAGCCGTTCGAACAAAGCGGCGCGGCGACCGGGGTCGAGGTGGGCCGCCACCTCGTCGAGGAGGAGGATGGGCGGAGCACCGCGCTGCTCGGTCACCAGGTCGGCGTGCGCCAGCATGAGGCCGATCAGCAGCGCTTTCTGTTCGCCGGTGGACGAGCGCGCGGCGGGCTGCGCCTTGGCGATGTTGGTCACCAGGAGGTCTTCGGTGTTGGGACCGTGCGTCGCACGCCGCGCCGCGGCATCGAGCGAGCGGCACGCCGCCAGCCGTGCCGCCAGCGCGGTCGGGGTCACCTTGTCGAGGGTGAGCCTGGGAAGCGGAAAATCAGTCGCGGCGGAGCCGTCGAAGCGTTCCTGCAGCCGGAGGATCGTGGCGAGGCGCGCGCGGCTGACGGCGACGCCATATTCCTCCATCTGCCGTTCGAGCGAGAGCAGCCATTCCCCGTCCCAATGATCTTCGGCCAGAAGCTTGTTGCGGGCGCGCATGGCCGCTTCGTAGCGGGCGGCGCGGACGGCGTGGGCGGGATCGAGCGCCAGCACGAGCCGGTCGAGGAAGCGGCGGCGCGACCCCGCGCTGTCGGTGAACAGCCGGTCCATCGCGGGTGTCAGCCAGGTGATCGCCAGCCATTCGCCAAGGCTGTTGGCCGATGCTGGCGCGCCATTGATGCGGACGATGCGGCGTTCGGGCACGGCGGCAAGCGTTCCGGTGCCGAGGTTGATGTCCCCGTCAAGCGAGGCGGCGACCGTCCACCCGCCCGGGCCGTCGCTCCGCGCCATTTCGCCCAGCGCACTTCCGCGCAGGCCCCGGCCGGGGGCCAGCATGGAGACGGCCTCGAGGATGTTGGTCTTGCCCGCGCCATTCTGGCCGTGAAGGCAGACGAAGCCCGGCCCCGGCTGGAGGTCGAGCGCGGCATGGTTGCGAAAATCGGTAAGGGTCAGCCGGGCGAGCATCGCGGACCGGCGTAGAACAGCCGGGCGGCGCGGCAAAGGTCGCACGTGGCCGCGCGGGTGTGCCCGGTCAATGCGTCGGCAGCGCCCGCGGCCAGGTGCGGGCGGCAGACATGGTCCGGTGCCAGACGATGATGTCGTAGCCCTTGCCGGGCGGCTGGTCGGGCGTGGTGCCGACCTGAAAGCTGGTCGGATCGAAGCGCCACCCGATCACGCCCCAATAGGTCGGCCGGGCGGCCCAGCGGTCGAGCGCCGGGCTGCGGGGGCGCGCGGCCATGTCGATCCAGTAGCCATCCCCCGGCAGGGGTGAAAAGGTCGCGCCAAGGTCGCCCGGCCGGTCGTTCCGCGCCGGACTGTCCGAAAACACCCGTTTGCCTTCGGGCGGCGAAGGAGCCTTTCGTGGCAGGGCAACGGCGCGCACGACGGCGCGCGACCAGGTGAAGCCGACGACCTGATAATCCTGCGCCAAGGTTCGGCGGAGCATCACGCCGGTGGTGACATAGCCCTTGTCTTCCCATTCGGGCACGGCCGCGACGACGTGGCCGTTCTGCGCCCAGAAGGCCGCGCGCCCGGTCCCGATGCGGTCGAGGAGGTTGCGCGCCATTTCGCGGTCGCGCCGGCCCCAATATTCCTGGGGCAGCCGGTCCTGCTTCGCGCCGGCATAGTCGTGTTCGAAGGACAACAGGCCCTGCCGCGCCGCGCGGGCGGCATAGCGGGCTTCGGCGAGGTCGCGGTCGGGGCTGCGGTCCGGCGCGGCGGCGGTGAGTGCGGCTTCGAGGTCGGTGGCGGACGCCAGCATTCGCGCCACGGTGACGGCGTCGACGTTTCGCACCCAGTCGAAGATGGAGGATGCTCGCCCGCCATGTGCCGGAAGGATCGGCGCGAGGCGCGCGCGCAGGTCCGCGGCGGCGGCCGGCGCATGATGGGCGAGGACGCTTAGCGCGAAATCGGCATCGTTGCCGCTGTCCTGGACGTCGATCCCGTAGACGTGGACCGGCGTCGCCGCTGTCTGGTTCCAGGCACGGATCCACAGCAGGAGGCCCGCGAAGTCGTCGTTGCGCCAGATGGAAAAGAAGCTGGGCGAGCGGATCAGCGCGGCGGGATCGCCCTCCCCGCTTACGACATAGCGATCGAAGGCGTAGCCGGCCGCCCGGTTGCATTCGATCGCGAGGGCATCGATCGCCCCGGCGCGGACAAGCTCCTTGATCAGTTCAGCCTTGAAGGCCTGGTCCTGGTGCGTGCCGTGGGTCGCCTCGCCGACGCCGATGACCCTGGTGCCCTTCAGCCGCGCGACCAGCGGCTGGAGGTCGGCCGAAGACAGGGTCGACGGATCGAAGCGATGCCCGCCCGACGCGATCCAGCGCCGCGCCGCCGCTTCGTCGGCAGCAATCGTGGCGGACTGCCCGGCAGGCGCCGGCGCGACGGGCGCCAGGGCGATCGCCGCAGCCAGGATGTTTGCGATCATGCGCCGGCTTCCCCCTCCCTTTCTTATGGGCCAACGATATCAGCTTCGTAACCGTTTGCACCTTAGCTTCGGACGCTTCGGCAGAGGGGTCAGGACTGTGCGGGAAGGGACAAGGGCGGGAACGAGCCGGGGCAGTGCGGCGTTGTGGCGCCGAATGAACATCCTGTTTCCGAAAGCCGCCCGCCCGCCGGCGTGGCTGTTGGCTGCTGCCTTGCTGGCGGCGGCGCCGGGCACAGGCGCAGCCGCGACCAGCGCCGCGAGCGAGCGGATGCTGGCCCCGTTGCTGGCGACCTCTCCCCATCTTGCCGGACCGCTGCGGCTGCTGGCGGCCTATGGCACCCCGACCAGCGCGTGGCGCAGCGTGGCGCACAACCGGCAGGTCGGCGGGATGCCCAACAGCTATCACCTGCAAGGCTATGCGATCGACGTGCAACGCCGCGCCGGCGTCCCGCACCTCGCGCTCGATGCCGCGCTTCGGCGGGCGGGATACGTGCTGCTGGAATCACTCGACGAGGGCGACCACAGCCATTTCGCGTTTGTCGGCGGGCGGTCGGCGCCAAGGCCGGTGATCGCGCCGAAGCCGGACGAGGTTGCGGAAGAAACGCCGCCGCCGCCGGCACCCGCGGGGCCGCGGGTCGCTGCCGACGATCACGGCACCTTGCTGATCGATGGCGAGCAGCCGGCCAAGGCGGCCGACCCGGCAGGGATTGCCCCTGCCCTCGCCTCCGCGCGCTAAGCTTCGATCAGACCCGCATCGGCATGAGCACGTAGAGCGCGCTCGACTTGTCGTTTTCGCGCAGCAGAGTCGGGGCTGCGGCGTCGGCCAGGTGCACTTCGACCGTGTCGCCGTCGATCTCGCCCAGGATGTCGAGGAGGTAGCGGGCGTTGAAGCCAATCTCCATTCCGTCAGCGCTGTAGTCAGCCGCCAGTTCCTCGGTGGCGAGGCCGTTCTCGGGGCTGGTGACCGACAGGGTCACGCGGTCGCGGTCGAGGCTGATCTTGACTGCACGGGTCTTTTCGCTGGCGATGGTGGCGACGCGGTCGACACCGGCCTTGAAGCTGGCGGGATCGAGCTTCAGCAGCTTGTCGTTGGCGGTCGGAATGACGCGATTGTAGTCGGGGAAGCTGCCGTCGATCAGCTTGCTGGTGAGGACGGCGTGGCCGAGCACGAAGCGGATCTTGGTCGGCGACAGGGTGACTTCGACCGTGCCTTCGACCTCGTCGAGCAGCTTTCGCAGTTCGAGCACGCACTTCTTGGGCACGATCACGTCGGGCATGCCGTCTGCGCCCTCGGGCTTGGCGACGGTGACACGGGCGAGGCGGTGGCCGTCGGTAGCGGCGGCCTTCAGCATGTCGTCCGCGACGTGGAGGAAGATGCCCATCAGATAATAGCGGGTTTCCTCGGACGAGATGGCGAACTTGGTCTTGTCGATGATCTGGCGAAGCGTCGCGGCGGGCAGTTCGAAGCGGGTCGGCAGCTCACCTTCGGCGATCACCGGGAAGTCGTCGCGCGGCAGGGTCGACAGATTGAAGCGGGCGCGGCCGGCGACGACCTGCATCTTGCCGTCAGCGGCGGTCAGCTCGACCTGCGAGCCCTCGGGCAGCTTGCGGACGATGTCGAAAAAGGTGTGGGCCGAGACCGTGGTCGCGCCCGACGTCGCGACATTGGCAGGGACGGTCTCGTCGACCTGGAGGTCGAGGTCGGTCGCCATCAGGCGGAGCGAACCGTCTTCGCGCGCGTCGAGCAGGACGTTCGAGAGGATCGGGATGGTGTTGCGCCGTTCGACCACCGACTGAACGTGGCTGAGGCTCTTGAGGAGGGTGGCCCGTTCGATCGTCGCCTTCATCGCAGTCTCAAGTCCTTTTGCCCCGGAGCCGGCCCGCTTGGCCTTCGTCAGAAGGCGCGAAAGCACGGGCGGCCGCTTGTCTTGGGGCTTGTTATAGCGGGCGTGCGGGACGGTGGAAGAGGGTTGGCGGGCCTTTTGCGCGCGGCCTGCGGAGGACCGTCGCGAGCGTCAGGCGGAGAGCGATGCCAGTGTCGCTTCGCGGCGCAGGAGCGTGATGGCTTCGCGGGCGTCGGCGACGCGGACGGCAAGCTGGCGAAGGGCGGGCGCGACCAGTCGCGGGTCGCCCTGCGCAGCCGCGGCGATAGAGGCCTCAAGGTCCTTTGCCGCCTTGCTGACTCCGTCCGCGCCGAGGTTGGCGGCGGCGCCCTTGAGGCTGTGAGCTTCGGCGGCGGCGGCGGCGAAATCACGGTCGGCGAGTGCCTTGCGGATCGCGCGGGGGCGGTCGTCGATCTCACTGGCGAGGAGGTCGAGCAACTGGTCGAGGCGGGCCGCGCCCAGCATCGAGCGGATTTCGTCGAGGATGTTGGTGTTTAGCGGGCTTTCGGGCGGAGCGGGCGGCGGCGAGGAGGGTGGCGAGCGGCGGGCACCGAGATCGGCCAGGGCATGGGCGAACGCACCGCTGTCGATCGGCTTGGTCAGCAGGCCGTCGAGCCCGGCATCCTCGTAGCGTTCGCGCTGGCTGGGGGAGGCATCGGCGGTGAGCGCGACGATCGGCACGGCAGCGCACGGGCCCTTGCCCGACCGGATGCGGCGGGTGGCGGAAAGGCCGTCGCAGCGCGGCATCTGCATGTCCATCAGGATGAGGTCAAAGCGCCGTGCCTCGGCCGCAGCGACCGCCTGTTCGCCGTCGGCGGCGCAGGTGATGCGGTGGCCGAGCCGCTTGCACAGGGCGGTGACAAGCATCTGGTTAACCGGATTATCCTCGGCGAGGAGGATGTCGAGCGGGGCACCGACCGTCCGGTCGGCACCGCGATCGAGGGTGGGCACGGGCGCCGCATCGTCGAGGGTCAGGCTGATCGTGAAGGTCGTCCCGTGGTTGGGGCGCGACTGGACCATGATCGAGCCGTCCATCGCCGCGACCAGGCGGCGGCTGATCGCAAGGCCGAGGCCGGTTCCGGGCATCGCACCGCGTTCCTGGCCCTGGACGAAGGGTTCGAACAATCGGGCTTTCAGCGCCGGGGTCATGCCGATGCCCTGGTCGATCACCGACAGGCGCAAGCGGCGGCGGCCGGGGGCGGCCTGCACCACGCAGCGCAGCACGACCTCGCCGCGCTCGCTGAACTTAATCGCGTTGCTGAGGAGGTTGCTGAGGACCTGGCGGAGGCGGACGGCATCGCCGCGGAGCCACATGTCGCCCGGCGCCGGGGCTTCGAGGACGAGCCCGAGGCCGCGGGCGGAAGCGGTTCGTTCGAACAGACGCAGCGTCGTCAGCAAGGTCGCGCCGAGATCGAACGGTTCGTCGGCGATAACGATGTGGCCGGCATCGACCTTGCTGAAATCGAGGATGTCGTTGAGCACCGCCATCAGGAGATCGCCCGACTGGCGCAGGGTCTGGAGGTAGAGCCTGCGCTCGGCCGCGGTGGGGTCGGCCTCGAGCAGTTCGATCATCCCGATGACGCCGGTCATCGGGGTGCGGATCTCATGGCTCATGCTGGCGAGGAACTGGCTTCGGAAGTTGGCGGCGGAACGCGCTTCCTCTACCGCGTGGACAAGCTTCTGTTCGTCCTCGAGCTTGGCGGTGATGTCGCTGATCACGCCGAACAGGCTGCTGGTCCGGCCCTGGGCGTGGATCTGCATGCGCAGCTGGAGGGTGCGATTGTCGCTGTCATCGGACAGCTGGACGACGCATTTCACCGGCGCGTGGACGCGGCGGGCGGCAGCGAGCGTCCGCAACAGGCGGAGGCGGTCGAGCGGGCGAAGCAGGGCAAGCGCTTCGTGCACCCCGATCGCGAGTTGCGACAGGCCGAGCATCGTTGCGGCTTCGGCCGACAGGATGAGTTCGTTGCGGACGGGATCGAGCACCCAGTGGCCGAGCGAGGCGAGCTCTTCCGCCATGGTCAGCAGCCGGTGACTTTCGCGCAGCCGCTCCCCGCTTTCGGCGGCGACCAGTTCGGCGTTGCGCCGTTCGTGGATGTCGCGCAGCGCCGCCACCACCGGCAGGTCCTGGGTAAATTGATCCAGCGCGTCGGGATCGCCCATCGCCGAACAGGGCGCGCAGGTGCCGGGCTGGCAGCGCCCGTCGGCGACAGCGCTGCAGGTGACAGGGCCGGCCGGGTTGAAGGCGGAAGGGACCGAGCCCGCCAGCCGCATGTGCGCTTCGATCCAGCGAAATCCGCCGCGCGCATGGCGCAGCCGGAAGCAGGTCACCGCATCGCCGCTGCGACGGGCGCGGGCGAGCGCGGCGTGGAAGCGCGCCCGGTCGTGCGCGTGGATGCGCGAGGCGAGCGCATCGCCGTGCAGCGACGTCGCCGGAAAGCCGAGCAGGCGACTGGCCGCGCTCGACACATAGTCCGCGCTTCCGTCGGCGGTGAGGCGCAGGACCAGATCGCTGCTGTTGTCGGCGAGTAGGCGGTAATGTTCCTCGCTGACGCGCAGGGCCGCTGCCGTGCGGGCACCCGCTTCGCGCAGGGCGACGATCGGCAGCGAGAGCATGACCCCCGTCGCCATGAACGCCTGGAGCAGGAGGATGCGAAGGCCGTCGCCCACGTCCGGAAGGTTGAGCGGTCCAAGGCCGATTGCCGTCAACGCAACGGCGATCGCCAGGATCACGATGACCACGGCTGCGCAGCGTTGCATGCTGAGGCGAAGACCGGCCAGCACAAGGATCGGCGACAGCAAGAAGATCGAAGAAATGGGCTCGGAGAAAACCGCCAGCGTGGCCATTGCCGCGCCGAGGAGGTGAAATCCGAATTCGACGTTACTGGCGGCGTTGTGCTTCTGATCCGGCGAAGCGAGCGTCAGCATCAGCGGCGTCAGGATGAAGATGGCGAGCGCATTGCCAAGCAGCCATTGGAGCAGGGGCTGCGGCCCGCCCGGGGGGTGAAGGAGTGACAGGGAGGCGCCGGCAAGGAGGGTCGAGCCCAGCGATCCGATCACCGCCGACAGGGCAAGAAAGCCAAGCTGTTCGATGCCATCGAGGGTCGCGGGAGAGGTGAACCGGCGCGCGAAGGGCCCGGCGACGATGGCGATTTCAATAAGGTTGCAGAGTGACAGCGCCGCCGCCAGCGCGATCCCGCCTCCCGCAAGGAGATTGGCGGCGAGGTTGCCAGCGAGCGTCCCGGCAAGCAGCGCAGGCCATTGCGGCCGCGGGCTGCGCAACAAGAGCGCAATGATCGCGGCATTGCCGAACCACAGGATCGCGGTCCGCCCGCCGTCGCGGTCGAGGGCGAAGCCGAGCAGGACCAGCCCGAACATGAGCGTGCCGGCAAGCAACGGGCGACCGATGCAAGATGCGACACGTGCAACAGCGCCCATGACGAACGGTCTCCAGCGATCCGGCCGGAGGAGGTGGTCATGAGTGGCGGAGTGGGGCCAGCAGCGACTGGTCCGGAGCGGAGCAGACGAGAGGTTCCGTGAGGCGCTGGTCCGTCCGTAACGGACCCTTCGCCGGGGAACCTCTCGCCGCTTTCCGCAGACATGCCCTTGAGAGAGGGCTGTCGGGCGGCTTCCTCAGTCTTTCACGACCGAGTCGCCGTGATCAGCCGGCCGGCGCCAGCACGGTGTCGATCGTGTGGACGACCCCGTTGCTGGCCGGTTGTTCGGTGCCGACGATGCGCGCCGACTGGCCGTTCTTGCCGGTCACCTTGAGGCCGTCTCCATCGCGGGTGATGGTCAGCGGTTCGCCGGTCATCGTCGCGATGGTGGCCTTGCCCTTGCCGCTTTCCACGGCGCGTTCGAGGTCAGCGGCGAGGATGGTGCCGGGCAGGATGTGACCGCGCAGCAGGGCGGTGACCTCCGCCTTGCGCTCGGGCTTGTCGAGCCCGTCGAAGCTTCCAGCGGGAAGCTTGTCGAGAGCGGCGTCGGTCGGGGCCAGCACCGTGTAGGGCGCTTTACCGTCGAACACCTTTTCCATGCCGGCGGCCTTCACCAGCTGGCCGAGCCGCGGCGTGGCGCCGAGCAGCGCGGACAGGTTCTGCGAGGGCGCACCCGGGGTGACGCCGGCGTTGGTTTCGCTGTCATTGCCCGCGGCAGCCTGGTTGTCGGTCGTCCCCTGCCCGCACGAGGCGAGCAGGAGGGCGGCGGCGCCGGTCAGTAGCAGCCGGCGCATCAGACCAGGGTCTCCACGATCGCCTGGACGATCCGGGTGGTCGGATCGACGTCGTAGATGTTGCCGTCATTGTACCGGTACATGTGGTCCGGGCTGTCCACGTAGCGGTCGCGATAGTCGTAGGGGACGTTGTAGACGTCATAGCCCGCAGGAAGCTGCTGGCCGATCCCGACACCGCCCGCCAGCAGCGAGACGATGGCATCGATCACCCCGCCCTGGCGGTCGACCTGGTAGATCGCCCCATCTCCGTAGCGATAGTAGTAATCGTCGTTGTCGGGATACCACGACTGATACTGCACCGGCACATTGTAATAGCCGAGGTAGTCCTGCGGATAGGCCGCGCCGACATAGTAAGCGCCGTTCCAGTCGTCCGCGAGCGGCCAATAGCCGTCAACGAGGTTCCGGTCGCGGTCGATCCGGTAAACATAGCCGTCGGTGGTCCGGTAGTAATAGTCGTTATTGTCCGGATACCAGCTGCGATAGTCGAGCGGCAGCAGGGCCGAGCCGAGCGCGACGGGGAGCGTCGCACCGACCAGCTTGCGGGCCTGCCCCGGGGGCAGACAGCCATTGCCCTTGGCCGCGAGGCCCGGGGGGCAGCCATCGATCAGGCCGGTGGTGCGGAAGTTCTGGCTTGCCAGATAGGTCGTGCGCTGCGGTGAATTGAAGATGTTGGTCTCGATCCGCTGGCGTCGTTCGGCCATCTGGCGGGCGGGACCGCGGTCCTGCGCGATGCGCATGTTGCCAGCGCCATTGCCATTGCCCTTGGGGCCACGCTCGGCGCGGGCCTCGCGGACGGGATCGCGCTGCATCTGCTGCTGCTTTTGTGGGCGCTCGACCTGGCGGGCTTCACGGCGTTCGGGACCGCGCATCTGGGGACCGCCCCCGCCGCGCATTTCCTTGGGGCCACCGCCGCCGCCGCCGCCGCGAGCCTGCCGCTGCTGCTGCTGCGGGCCACCGCCGCCGCGCATCTCCTTCGGGCCGCCGCCGTTGCCGCGCATCTGCGGGCCGCCGCCACCGCCGCCGCCCTTCTGGACCTGCGGCGGGGCACCGCCACCGCCGCCATTACCGTGGCCGCCACCGCCGCCACCGCCCTTGCCGGGCTGCGCCAGAACCGGCGCGGTCAGGGCCAGCGCCGCGGCGCCAGCCAAAATCATCCTGTTTTTCATGAGCCTGAGCTCCTTTCGGAGGCCTTCAACGGCTGATTTGGGCCAGCCGTTCCAACATCGAAAGGGTGTCAGGCACGACTCGTCGTGCAAAGCTGAACCGCAGATTTCTGCCGATCAGGCGGCGTCTTCGACCCAGTCTTCGCGGAGATAGCGGGTTGCAAGCAGCGTCAGCAGTGCCGCGACAAGGTAGAAAACGAGCACCGCCAGCGCCGCATAGCGCAGGCTGTCGGCCCCGTAGGTCGAGCGGAGCGCGTCCGAAATGTAGCCGATGAGGAAGGGCCCGACGCCAAGCCCGATGAGGTTGTTGATAACGAGGAAGGCAGCCGAGGCGGTCGCGCGCTTGGACGGTTCAACCAGGTGCTGGACTGCGGTGGTGATCGGGCCGAGCCACAGGATGTTGAGCGCGTTGGGGATGAGCAGCAAGGCCCACACCAGGGTCACATTCTCGACCAGCAGCCCGAGCGCGTAGAGCGGGGCGGTGATCAGCCAGGCGATCGCGGGCAGCCAGGCGTACCAGCGCTTGTCGCGGCCGCCGAGCTTGTCCGCCAGATAGCCGCCGAGGAACACGCCCGCGGTGCCGCCGATCAGCAGCAGCGAACCGAGGAACTGCCCGGCGCCGACGAGGGTCATGCCGAAACTGCGGATCAGGATCGAGGCGACCCAGGTCGCAAGGCCGTAGCCGCACAGCGAGCTCAGCGAGGCGCCAAACGCGAGCAGCCAGAAGCTCGGCTTGCGCGCGACCAGCGGGAAGGTGGCGAACAGCGTGCCCATGCTTGGCGGCGTGGCGCCGGGGACCCGCGGGGGATCGCGCACGACGAACTTGAAGATGGGGGCAAGGATCAGGCCCGCGACGCCCATGGCGAGGAAGGCGGTGCGCCAGTCGAAATGCTGCGCGATCCACGAGCCGATGACGGCGCCGAGCCCGAGGCCGATCGGAACGCCGAGCGAGAAGATGCCGAGCGCCTTGCCGCGCTGCGCGGCGGGGAAGCGATCGGCGATGAGCGCGTAGGAAGGCGCGACCCCGCCCGCTTCGCCAAGGCCGACCCCGAGGCGGAAGGCGAACAATTGCCAGAAGCTCGCCGCGGTGCCGCACAGGGCGGTGAACAGCGACCACAGGCCGAGCGAGGCGGTGATCACGCCCGAACGGCTGGTGCGGTCGGCAAGCAGCGCGAAGGGCACGCCGAACAGGCTGTAGACGAGGGCGAAGGCGGGGCCGGTCAGGACGCCTAGCTCGCTGTCGGTGAACTTGAGGTCGGTCTTGATCGGTTCGAGCAGGATGCCGAGGATCTGCCGGTCGAGGAAATTGAGGATGTAGGCCAGCAGCAGGAAGACGAGGACTAGCGTCGGCGAACGCGGGATCGAGCGGGCTGCGGTCATGGCCGGGGTGGTGGCACGGGACGCTGGACCTGCCAAGCGCCCCGTGCCGCCAACGACTTAGAACTTGACGTCGAGCGACAGGAACACCTGCCGCGGCGAGCCGTAGAAACCGGTGACCACGCCCTCGAGGCCGAGCGACGGGGCGATGCCCGGCTGCGCGAACACCGGGCTGGCAGGCGAAGCCGACAGGATCGGCTGCCCGGTCACCGGGTTCACCGTCAGGAACTGATAGCCCGAGGTGATGTAGCGCTTGTCGAACAGGTTCTTGCCATGGAGGCCGATCGTCACCTTGCCGATGTCGTAGACGAGGTTGGCGTCGAACAGCGAGAAGCCCTTCTGGTCGAGATAGGGGCTGGGCAGTTCGAACTGCGTGCTCTTGCTGCGGTAGGACAGGGTGGCGTTGGCCGAAACCATGCCGGGGCCGGCCGGGACCGACAGGTCGACGGTGGCCGAGTTGGTCCACTTGGGCGTGTTCTGGATTTCGCGGAAGCGCGCCACGTCGATCGGCTGGCCGGGCGAGGTCGGGGTTGCCGCGCCATTGGCGTTGAAGCCCGCGACCTGGGTCACGAAACGCTTGTACTTGGCGTCGAGGTAACCGACCGAACCGGCGAGGTTGAAGCGCGATCCGGGGCCGGCGAAGTCGCGGGCGAGCACGGCATTGCCTTCGAACTCGATACCCTTGAACTCGGCCTTGCCGGCGTTGGTGGTGATACCGACAAAGGTCGGAACGCCATTGATGATCGCACCGGCCGAACCCGGAACCTGCGCATCCTTGTAGTTGGCGATGAAGCCGGCCAGCGCGAAGCGCAGGCGGCGGTCGAACAGGCTCGCCTTGTAGCCTGCCTCGTAGGACGTGACCTTCTCCGGCTCGAACAGGAAGTAATCGAAGATCTCGTTCGTCTCGCGGACGCCGTTGCCATTGAGGTCCGGCGCCGCGGTGCTGAGGCCACGCGGGTCGAAGCCGCCGCCCTTGAAGCCCTTCGACCAGCTCAGGTAGATCGTGTTGTTGTCGTCGGGCTGGAAGCTGACCGAGGCGCGCGGGGTGAACTGCTTGAAGGTCTTCTCGCCCGCGAAGTTCGAGGTCAGCGCGCCGAACTGGCGACCGGTCGGGTTTGTCACGGCGTTGAAGATGCCGTTGACGGGGGTGCCGCCGAGCTCCGGCGAAACGCCGCCGATGAGGTTGCGCCGGATAACCTGCGCTTCACGCTTGTCGGAGGTGTAGCGGCCGCCGAGCGAGACCGAGAACTGGTCGGTGAGGTCGTAAGTGAAGTCGGCAAAGCCGGCCCAGGTCTTGGTGTCGACATTGCCGTAGGTCGAGGCGGCCAGCCCCGGCAACACCGCGCCGCCCTGGAGCGCCAGCAGCACGTCGAAGATGTTGTTGGCGTTGGCGTTCAGATAATAGCCGCCAATGAGGCCGTTGAGTCGCCCCTTCTCCACCAGCAGCTGGACTTCCTGGCTGAACTGGCGGTTCTTGTAGATGGCGGGCACGTCGACGTCGGCGGCCGGAAGCGCGTCGAAGTCGATCGGGGTGACGCTCTTGTCCTTGCGCCAGGCGGTGATGGTCTTGAGCGTCAGGCCGTCCATCAGCCCGATCTCACCCCGCAGCGAGATGCCGCCGCCGGTGACCTTCTGCCTCGGATTGATCAGCCCACCTTGCGAATCGAACACGTCGGCAAGGACCGGCGTCTTCGACACCAGCGACGGGATCAGGCGGTGGCCACCGCGGGTGTTGCTGTCGTCGGTCGTATAGTCGCCGGCGATCTTGAAGCGGATATTGTCGGCCGGGAGCAGCTCGACGGTGGCGCGGGTGGCCAGCACGTCCTTGTTGTAGTTTTCCTTGCCGGTGGTGAGGTTCTTGCCGAAGCCGTCGCGAACCAGCCGCGCGACCGCGCCGCCGATCCGCATCCAGTCCGACACCGGCGTCGAGGCGCTGACGATGACGTCACGCTGGCCGTAGCTGCCGACATTGGCCTTGAGCCGCGCTTCGGGTTCGGCGCTGAGCGAGCGGGTGACATACTTGATCGCGCCGCCGATGGTGTTGCGGCCATAGAGCGTGCCCTGCGGACCGCGCAGCACTTCGATCCGCTCCACGTCATAGACGTCGAGCAGCGCGCCCTGCGGACGGTTGAGATAGACGTCGTCGAGGTAGAGGCCGACGCCGCCTTCGAAGCCGGCGACCGGGTCCTGCTGGCCGACGCCGCGGATGAAGGCGGTCAGCGTGCTGTTGGTACCGCGCGAGGTTTCCAGCGTGACGTTCGGGGTGGTGTCGCCGATGTCGCTGATGTCGACCGCGCCCTGGCGGTCAAGCTGCTCGCCAGAATAGGCGGACACGGCGATCGGCACGTCGATCAGGCTTTCCGCGCGGCGGCGGGCGGTGACGACGATTTCGCCGTCCGAAGCGGTCGCGGGCTCGTCGGCGGTCTGGGCGTCATTGGCCTTGGCCGTTGCGGCCGGATCCTGGACCGCCGCTGCGTCCTGCGCGAAGGCCGGTGTCGCGGCCAGGAACAAGGCGGCCGAAGCGAACAGGGCCGAACGAATGGTGGTTGCGCTCATGACGTACATCTCTCCCCCGAAACTGGACACGGCCGGCGACGAATCCTGTGCGCCATCCCCCAGATTTCAACCGAAGCAGCAATACTGAAAGTTGAATCACCTTTCAAGTCTTGTCGGAAGTCGGGTGCCATGGCATTCTCCGGGTCGGCGGAAGCGCGGAAATTGGCCATTGGCTGAGCGTTTTCATGGCGCCTGCCAGCGGCTTAGGAAGGTCGGCAGTATAGCCTCCCGCCGTGTGTCCGCACTTGAAACTTGAATCAGGTTTCAACTCATGTAGGGTATGCGGACGGGGGAATGAGGATGTTGGGCGGGCCCTGTTTTGCCGGCCCCGACGCGTGCTTCCTCAGGCGCGAAGGACGAGAGCATGGGTGAGGGCGGCAAGGCGAAGGCGCCGAAAAAGCAGGCGGCGGCAGGGGGGCAGCGGCGCCTGGCGGAGCGGCCTCATGACCCGGTTCCACTGACCAGTTCGGCCAAGTCGCCCCGCACCGCGCGCGGTGAACTGACCCGGCGCAAGATCCTCGATGCCGCCCGCGCCGAATTCGGCAGCCGCGGTTTCGCCGACACCGGCATCACCGAGATCACCCGCACCGCCAAGGTCGCGCTTGGCACATTCTACACCTATTTCCACAGCAAGGAGGAAGTGTTCCGGGCCCTGGTCCAGGACATGTCCGAGCAGGTCCGCCTGGCGGTCGCGCCCGTGCTTGCCGAAGGGCGTGGCACGCTCGAGGCGGAAGAGCGGGCGCTGGCCGCTTTCTTGAGCTTCGTCGGCAAGCACCAACAGGTCTACCGGATCATCGACGAGGCGGAGTTCGTCGATCCCGCCGGTTTCAAGGCGCATTACGAAAACACCGCGACCCGCATCGCCGAGCGCTTTGCCGAAGGCGCCCGCAATGGCGTCATGCAGTCAGCCGACGACACGTTGGAAGCCGACGTCCGGGCCTGGGCGGTGATGGGGATGAATGTCTTTCTCGGCCTGCGCTTCGGGGTTTGGGGTGACGAGGACCCGGCCAAGGTCGCCGCCGCCGCCAACCGCCTGATCCGCGAGGGGCTTGGCGCGCGATAGGCTTGCGCCGCACTGACCTGGGGCCCGGGTCATCCTTCACACCAGTTATTAACACCATCGTGAGACAAGCTTCCCCAACGACGGGGGTCTGACGGATGGGTAAATGGCTGCTGGCCAGTGCGGCATCCGCGGCAGTCGTGGGACTGGTCGCCGGGGGAACGCTCGATCGCGGGCGGCTCTATCACCTGCCGATCAGCGATGTGCGCAGCCGCCTCGCCGCCCTTCCCGCCCCTGATGCGAGCATGATGGCCAGCGGCATCGGCGCCGCAGGGGTCGAACGGACGGCCCACGAGCGCGAGATCAGGTGGCGGGTGCGCGGCGGCGACGGCGCTTCGGTCCTGTACGTCGCCGAACTCGTCCCCTTCGGCGAGCGCGAGACGCGGGTGCGCCTGCGGGTCCAGCACGAAGGCGCCAACGTTTCCGAAAAGCTCACTTCCACCCGCTTCCTGCGCGGTTTCGGTACCGCAAGCTTCGCCGAAGCGATCGATGCCGCGCTCGAGGAGAATCCCAAGCGCCGGCTCGACCCGGTGCGCGATTGGGCCTTCGAGGCCTCGAACGACCCCGACCAGGTGCGCGAAGTGGGTCAGGCCATCAGCTCGATGTACGCCGAGACCGCGAAGAGCGTGCATGGACAGACCAGCGGAGCCGAGCGCTCCACCGCGGCGCGGATGGAAGCTGCCACCCGGCCGATGATCAACCCAGTGCCGATCGAACGACAACAGGAGTGGAACCGTTGAAGAAGTATCTTGGCTTGCTGATGCTGCCAATGCTCAGCGCTTGTGGCGGCGAGAAATATGAGGTGCCCGTCACCACCGCCTACCAGACCCTGACCTCGGTCGGGACGCCGACGGCGCTTGCCCCGATCACCGGGGCGATGGGCGTGGTGTCGAACTTCCAGGCGACGCCCGACGACAGCCGGGTCGAATGGAAATTCACCAAGGAGGGCAAGGACGTCGGCAGGATCATCGCCAAGGCGACGGCGAGCGGCGACGCGGCGTCGAAGATCCAGCTGTGGTACGAGGAAGGCTCGGCGGCCGACGAAGGCGCGATCTCCAAGGCCCGCCCGCTGGTCCGCGACAAGCTGAAGCGCGTGTTGTGGGAAGCGGTCGACAGCCGCATGGACAATCGCCCCGCCGACGCAGCGCTTGTCCAGCAGATCCAGATCGAGGTGACGGCGTCCTATGCCGGCGAGATGATGAAGCAGGCGAACAGCGGGTTCGACGCCGCCATCGCCGAGCATCGCAAGGATCAGATGGATACGGCCTACCGGCAGCAGTCGAGCACCGCCGCCGCAACCCAGCCGTCGATGAACCTGTCGGGCTATTGAGGAACCGGCGCCGCTCCCTGTCCGCACGGTATGGGAGTGGCGCCTGTCCTAGAGTCGGCGGGCGATTGCCGCGAAGCGATCGAGATCGTCCTCGTCGTGATAGAGGCCAAGGCCGATCCGCAGCACGTCGCCGCGGACGTCGGTGATGCAGTCGTCCGCCAGCAGCCTGCCTTGCCATTCGGCCGCCTGGGGGTGGCGGAGTGCCAGGAAGCGGGCGGGGCCCGACGGGGTGTCGAGCAGCTGGGCGGTGGCCAGCGGGGTGCCGGAAAGGCGCTCGGCAAGCTGTTCCTTCAGCGCGCCGACCCAGGCGCTGATGCGGGCGGTGGTCAGCCCCTCGCCCGCCAGCATGCGGCGGACGTGGACGAAGCGGTAGAGCGCCGACGGATCGAAGGTCGCGCCCATGAACCGCATTGCATCGGGCGCGTAGCCGACCTGGCCGGGGGGCGCAGTCAGGTCCTCGAACTCGGCATACCAGCCGGTGATCGGCGGGCGCGGCCCGAAGCCCGGCGGGCAATGCATCAGCCCGATCCCTTCGCCGGACATCGCATATTTGTAGCCGCCGGCGAGGAAGAAGCAGCGGTCCGCCATTTCGCCAAGCGGCTCGGGCGTCGCCATGAAGCTGTGATAGCCGTCGATGACCACCCACGGCCCGTCGGGCGACGCAAGAGCGGCCAGTTGCGCCAGGCCAGGGACCATCCGCCCGGTCCCGAACATGGTCTGGCTGACCATGACGAGATCGGCCGCCCCAGCCCTCTCCGCGAGGCGGTCGGCGAGCGTAGCGATGGGATCGACCGGCAGCGCTTCGAGCAGGATGTCCCCACTTTCGGCCCAGCGCGCGAACTGGCGGCGGGCGCTGTGGAACTCGCCGCTGGTGGTAAGGACGCGCAGGGGACCGCCGGCACGGCGCGGCGCGGCGGACCACAGGCGCAGGATGAAGTCGTGGGTATTGCCGGCGAAGACGATGTCGTCGGGACGACCGGTGCCAAGCTCCGCCGCGACCTCGGCCTGGGCTTCGGGCCACAGCTCGCCCATCACCCGGTCCCACTTGCGGTCCGCGAGGCGCGCGGCGTCTTCCCAGCATTCGACCTGCCCGGCGAAACTGGCGTCAGGCCACAGGTGATGGCTGTGCGCCGCCATGTGCAGGCGGCCGGGGGCAGCAGCAAGGCTGCGCGCGAACAGGGGTTTGAAGCTCATAATTCGGTCCGCAGCGCCCACAGCTCGGGAAAGGCGCGCTTTTCGAGCGTGGAAGCAAGATAGCGCGCGCCGGTTGATCCACCGGTCCCCGGCTTCATGCCGATGATCCGTTCGACCGTCAGCAGGTGCTTGTGACGCCAGCCCGACAGCGCGTCGTCGATGTCGACCATCTTTTCGGCCAATTGGTAGAGCGCGAACCACCGTTCCGAATGGCGATACACCTCGTGCCAGCTTGCGGCGCCCAAGCGGACGCGGGCGGCGTCGGCGGTTTCCCACAGTCCCGGCGCGTCGAGCGCGGCCTTGAGCCGGGCGCGCCCTTCGGTGCCGCCCTCCTGATAGTCGAGGTAGCGCGGGTCCTTGATCCCGAGCTTGTATTCGAGTTCGCGAAACTGCGCCGACTGGAAGCCCGACGAGGTGCCGAGCACATGGCGGAAGGCCGAATAATCGACCGGGGTCATGGTCGCCAGCACGTCCCACGACAGGGTCATCACCGACTGAATCCGGCTGACCCGGGCAAGCGCCTTGTAGGCCGCGGCAAAGTCGTCTGAGGCGACAAGGCGGATCGCCAGATCGACCTCGTGAAGCATCTGCTTCAGCCACAGTTCCTTGGTCTGGTGGATGACGATGAACAGCATCTCGTCGTGCAGGTCGCTGTGCGGCTGCTGCGCGGAGAGCAGGGTCGGGAGCTGGAGGTAATCGGCATAGGTCATGCCGGCCGGGTGCGCGGTCATGCGCGACCGTCTAGGCGGGTTAGCACGATTTCCCAAATCCGTTGGCCCTGAGCATGGTCGAAGGGCGCAGGCACGGGGGTGCTTCGACTTTGCTCAGCACGAACGAGGTTACGATAGCAGCGCCCTACTGGCCGGGCTGGCCGCCCGACGTCGGACCCACGCCGCCCACGGTGCCGATGTTGCCGAAGAATTCTTCGAAGAAGCTCTTCTTGCGACCAAGGGTCGGGGTGGTCTTGCCGTAAGGATCGATCGAGGCGATCTTTTCCTTGCCGGTGCGCTCGATCGCGGAAACGTTGCCGCCCTGATCGAACTTGATCCGCAGGATCTGCTGTTCGGTCACCTTCGGCGCGCGGAACGCGAAGGTCGAGGTCTGCCGGCTGACGTAATACCATTCATTGTCGCTGAACTGGCCGGTGTAGGTCGGGCGCCCGAGCGTCTTTTCGACGCTGGTCTTGTTGTCGGTGCCGACCTGCACGGCCTGGGCCAGCTGCTCGTCCATGATGAAGCCGCGGCTTTCGCGATAGCCAGCGCAGCCGCCGAGGCCGAGCGCGGCGATCGAAACGAAGAAAACGATGCGGTTCATTCAAAGCTCCGGATGCCGGGACCCTTGCGCCGGCTGTTGCGCCGCTCAATATCGACTGGGGGTCGCTCCGCCAAGTGCAGCGGCTTGCCTGAACGGAGGATGATCATGAAGTCGCTGATGCGGCTGTTCCTGAGCGAGCCGAATCTGGCCGAGCCGCTCTACCGCCAAGTCGTGGCCAAGGCGCGCAGCCCGCACTGGTATGTCGAAGGCCAGGTGCCCGACACCAAGGAAGGGCGGTTCGCGGTGCTGGCGACCTTGCTGGCGCTGACCGACCTCCGGCTGGAGCGCGGCGGAGACGAATCGCGCAAGACCAGCGTCGCGCTTGCCGAATGCTTTGTCCACGACATGGATTCGCAGCTTCGCCAGGAAGGGGTCGGAGATCCGGTCATGGGCAAGCGCGTCGGAAGCCTCGTCGGCGCGTTGGGCGGGCGCGTGGGGGCGTGGCGCCGGGCGATCGAAGGCGAGGAAAGTTGGGAAGCGGTGGCGGGCCGCTCGCTTTATCGCGAACAGGTGCCTTCGCCGGCGTCGCTGGCGCACTCCCTCGACGAGTTAAAGCATTATTGGCGCGGGCTCGAGGGCCGGGGCGATGAAGCGCTGATCGGCGGGGTGCTGCCGTGAGCGGGGCGAAGCTCAGCCTTGCCGCGATTCGCGACGGCCAGCGGATCGAGGTCCACGCCGACGAGGCGGAGCGCGCCGCGGTCGCCGAGCGGCTCGACCTGCCCGGGCTCGAGCGCCTCGAGGCGACGCTGACGCTGACGCTGAACCGCGACGGCGAGACGATCCGCGCCGAGGGGCGGCTTCGCGCCAGCGTGACGCAGGCCTGTGTCGCGACCGGCGAGCCGGTGCCGGCGATGGTCGACGAGAAGATCGCGCTACTGTTCCTGCCCGAGCCCAAGGGCACGCCCGACGAGGACGTCGAACTCAGCGCCGACGACCTTGACGTCATCTTCCACGATGGGCGGGAGATCGACCTTGCGGCGGCGATCGCGGACGAGCTCAGCCTCGCGCTCGACCCCTATCCGCGCAGCGCGGGCGCCGAGGACGCGCTGAAGGACGCCGGCGTGCTCAGCGAGGAGCAGGCCGGGCCGTTCGCCGCGCTGGCGGCGTTGAAGGGCAAGTAGCCCGCGGTTAAGTCGGTTGAGGCCCCGGCCTTCGCCGGGGGCGCGCAGCCGTCCTTAGAACGGAACGTCGTCGTCGAGGTCGTCGAAGGCCGCCGGCGCGGGGCGGTTGTTCGACGGGCTGGCGCTGCCGCCGCGTCCGCCGCCGTAGCCGCCGCCACCGCCACCAAAGCCGCCGTCGTCATAGCTCGATCCGCCGCCGCGGCTGCCGCCGAAGCCGCCGCCACCGCCACCACCGCCGCCTTCACCGCGGCCGTCGAGCAGCACCATCGAACTGCCGAAGTTGCGCAGGACGACCTCGGTCGAATAGCGGTCCTGGCCGTTCTGGTCCTGCCACTTGCGCGTTTCGAGCGCGCCTTCGATGTACACCTTGCTGCCCTTCTTGAGGTACTGCTTGGCGACCCGGGCGAGGCCTTCGGAAAAGATGGCGACGTTGTGCCACTGGGTCTTTTCCTGCCGATTGCCTTCGCGGTCCTTCCAGTTCTCGGACGTGGCGACGGTCAGGTTGACCACTTCGCCGCCGTTGGAAAAGCTCCGCGCTTCCGGGTCCTTGCCCAGGTTTCCGATGAGCATGACCTTGTTCAGGCTTCCCGCCATGTGACTTCGACTCCCTTGGATACTTGGGAGGAAGCTATAGGCCGAGCGCGACCGCCGTCCAGTAGGTGAGGCCCGCCGCGACGTAGGCAAGGGTGAACAGGTAAGCGACCATGAACAGCGGCCAGCGCCAGCTGTTCGTCTCCCGCCGCGTGACCGCAATGGTTGAAACGCATTGCGGCGCGAACACGAACCAGGCGAGGAAGGCGAGCGCGGTCGGCAGCGGCCATGCGCCCGACAGCCGCTCGGCAAGGCTCTTTTCGAGCTGCGCCTCGTCGGCTTCGTTGAGGGCGTAGACGGTGGCGATGGCCGACACCGCGACTTCGCGCGCCGCCATCGAGGGGAGCAGCGCGAGCGCGATGTCGTGATTGAAGCCGATGGGCTTCACCACGACCTCGATCCCGCTGGCGATCCGGCCGGCGATCGACACCTCGGTCTGGCTTTCGCCCGGGCCGGCCTTGGGGAAGCTGGCCAGCGCCCAGAGGAGGACGGTGGTGACGAGGATGATCCCGCCGGCGCGCTTGAGAAAGATGACCGTTCGCTGCCACAGGCCGAGCGCCACGTCCTTGAGCGCGGGCATTTGATATTTGGGCAGCTCCATCATGAAGGAGGAGGCGGCCCCGCGCGCGACGGTCTTGCGCAGCAGCAAGGCGGCGACCAGCGCGCCAACGATCCCGGCGAGGTAGAGGCCGAACATCACCAGCCCCTGCAGGTTGACGAACGGCAGGACGTCGCGGTGCGGGATGAAGGCGGCGATGATCAGGGTGTAGACCGGCAATCGCGCCGAGCAGGTCATCAGCGGCGCGACGAGGATGGTCGTCAGCCGGTCCTTTTCATTGTCGATGGTGCGGGTCGCCATGATCCCGGGGACGGCGCAGGCGAAGCTCGACAGCAAGGGGATGAAGGCCCGCCCGGACAGGCCCGCGGTGCCCATCAGCCGGTCCATCAGGAAGGCGGCGCGGACCATGTAGCCGGTGCCTTCCAGAAGCAGGATGAAGAGGAACAGGATGAGGATCTGCGGCAGGAAGACGACCACCGCGCCGACCCCGCCGATGACGCCATCGACGATCAGCGAGCGAAGCGCGCCTTCGGGAAGATTGTCGGCGACCAGCGTGCCGACGGTGCTGACGCCGCTTTCGATCCAGCCGATCGGGATCTCGGACCAGGCGAAGACGGCCTGGAACATGGCGAACATCACCAGCGCGAGGATGGCGACGCCGGCAACCGGGTGGAGCAGGACGCGGTCGAGCCGGTGGGTCCAGCGGCGTACCGGCGCTTCGCTTACTACGGCGGCGGCGGCGATCCTGCGGGCTTCGCGGGCAAGCTCGCCGGGGATGGCGATGGCGGACACGGGGCGACCGATCGCGCCTTCGAGTGCCTCGCGCACGGCCTCGAGCCCGCGGCGGCGGACCGCAACCGTTTCAACCACCGGCACGCCGAGGGCTTGCGACAGGGCGTCGGCGGAAAGCGTCAGGCCGTCGCGCGCTGCCATGTCGACCATGTTGAGCGCGACCACCATCGGCAGGCCGAGGCTGCGCAGTTCGAGCGCGAAGCGGAGGTGATTGTCGAGGTTGGACGCGTCGACCACCACCAGCAGCGCGTCGGGCTTGCGTTCACCCGACTGGCGGCCGGCGAGCACGTCACGCGTGACCGCTTCGTCGGGGCTGTTGGGATCGAGCGCGTAGGTGCCGGGAAGATCGACCAGTTCGACCGGGCGGCCGTCGGGCAGGACCGTCCGCCCGCTTTTCCGCTCAACGGTGACGCCGGGATAATTGCCGACCTTCTGCCGCGCGCCGGTCAGCGCGTTGAACAGGGCGCTCTTGCCGGCATTGGGATTGCCGACCACGGCGACCAGGGGGGCGGGCAGGGTCATTGGGGTTGGGCCAAGCCCGAATCAGTCGGCCGGGACGACCCGGATCGCGCGGGCGTGAATGCGGCGAATCGCAACGGTCATCCGCCCGACCTTCACCGCCAGCGGATCGCGTCCGAACGGTCCGGCATGAAGCGGCTCCACCATCACTTCGGGATCGAACCCGAAGTGGCGAAGCCGAGTCGCTTCCGCTTCGGGGAGCGAGCCCCAGGCAATCGCAGCGATTCGCCCACGCCGACCGAGAGCAAGCTGGTCAAGCGCGAGAGCGAAGTCGGCCGAGGAGGGCTGAACGGTCATTGCTGCAACTGATTATCAATAACAGCAGCGCTGGTCCAGTGGGCGAATTGTCCCAGTTAGCGTGGCGGGTAGCGCAGGCGCCCGAGGAAGCGGGTCAGGCTTGGGCGCTCAGACTTGCCAATGCCGGCCTTCCACTTTTCGAACCGCATGACCTCGTCGATCCGGCGGTCGAGGAAAGCGGCGGTGTCCGCGGCGCCCTCGCTGTCGTCCTGCAGCCAGAACAATAGGGTCGAACCGTAGACGGCCGAGAGGATCGCCCGCTTGGTATAGTGATTGTAATCGGTCGCGACGTCGCCCGCCATGCGCCACATGACGTCGGCGCTGCGCCACGACAGGCGGGCGCCGGCCAGCGCATTTTGCGGCATGGCGAGGATGGCGAGCGCGCGGCGGATCGCTTCCTTGGCGGGCTCCTGGATGCGGATGCGTTCCCAGACGAGGCTGCGGATGCGTTCGCGGATCTTCATCGCCGCCAGCGTTTCGGGCGGAAGCGCCTGCGCCAGCGCGCGGTCGACGCCCTGGCCGTAGAGGTCGATCAGGCCGACCGCGTCGCTTGGCACGGCCAGCGCGGCGACGGCGGGGTCGACGCCTTCACCAAGGGCAGCGGCCTCGGCCGCGGCGGCGGTCCACCCGTCGAAGGCGGCATTCTCACCAATGGCGAGCGCGAGGTCGAGGGCGATCGCCTGAACGGGGGTGGCAGTTGCAGCGGTGGCGGTGGCGGCGGTCATGTGACCACCGACTTGGGGCCGGATGAAGGCCCTTGCAAGCGCACCAGCACCAGCGCGGTGCCGATCGCCGCCGCGCCGAGGAAATCGAGTGACGTCATGGCTTCACCATAAACGATCCAGCCGATCGCTGCCGATATGGCCGGTTGGGTAAGCAGCGCGAGGCCGACCACCAGCGGCGGGACCTGCCCGAGGGCGTAGACGAGGCACCCCTGCCCCACCACCTGGCTACCGAGCGCCAGCAGAAGCAGTGCGGTCCATTGCTGGGGCCAGATCGCCTCCCCCATCGCCGCGGCGAAGGGCAGCAGCATGGCGGCGCCGAACGCGCTGGCGAGGATCAGGACCGGCAAGGGCTGCAAGGTCTCGCGCACCCGCTCCACCGCGATCAGATAGCCGGCGTAGAGCAGCCCGGCGAGAAGCGCGAGGAGATCGCCGTGAAGGTAGCGCGCGCTCAATTCCGCGCTTCCGGCCATCAGCAGCGCCGAGCCGAGGGCCGCCAGCAAGAGCGCGGCGGCCTGCAGCAGGCTCGGCAGGCGGCGGGCCAGCCACAGTCCGTAGGCGGCAAAGGCGAAGCTTGCGACATTGCCGAACAGGGTCGCGTTGCCGAGCTTGGTCAGGTGAATGCCGGCATGCCAGGCGGCAAGGTCGGCGGCGAAGAAGAAGGCGGCGACCGCGATCACCAGCGCGCCGGCCCTGCCCGGCCAGTGCGCGGGCTGGCCCATCGCCTTTGCCAGCACCAGCAGGAAGGGCAGCGCCAGCGCCAGCCGCCAGAAGCCGGCTGCGCTCGGGCCGACGTCGCTCAGCCGCACCATCCACGGCCCGAAGGCCAGCGCAACGTTGCCGAGCATCAGGGCTGCAAAGGCACGGGGAGGGACGGCGCTCACCCCCGCCGCTGTAGCCGAGACGGGGGCGCCGTCCACCCCGGCCGGACCGCGCCCGGTCCTTGGCGATGGCCGGCGCCGTTCCTATCTGCCGCCCGTGCTCGCGCAGTAACAAACAGGAACCTTCATGCCGACCTTGTTCGATCCCGTTACCTTCGGTGACGTCAGCCTTGCCAATCGCATCGTCATGGCCCCGCTGACCCGCGGCCGGTCGGGTCCGGCCGGTGTGCCGACCGAGCTTGTCGCCGATTATTACACCCAGCGTTCGGGGGCCGGCCTGATCATCTCGGAAGGCACCGGGATCAGCCGCGAAGGGCTTGGCTGGCCCAATGCGCCGGGCCTGTGGAACGACCAGCAGGTCGAGGGCTGGAAGCTGGTGACCGAATCGGTGCACCGCGCTGGCGGCAAGATCATCGCCCAGCTGTGGCACATGGGGCGACTGGTCCATTCCAGCGTCACCGGCCTGCAGCCTGTATCGGCGAGCGCCACCACCGCCCCGCACAAGGCGCACACCTACGAGGGCAAGAAGCCGTACGAGGAAGCGCGCGCGATCACGGTGGACGACATCCAGCGCATCCTCGGCGATTATGCGACGGCGACCCGCAACGCGCTTCGCGCCGGGTTTGACGGCGTCCAGCTGCACGGCGCCAACGGCTATCTGGTCGACCAATTCCTGCGCGACGGGACCAACCTTCGCGACGATGATTATGGCGGGTCGATCGACAACCGCATCCGCTTCCTGCGCGAGGCGACCGAAGCGCTAATCTCCGAAGCGGGGACCGGTCGCACCTTTGTCCGCCTGAGCCCGCTCGGCCTGGTACAGGGCTGCGACGACAGCGATCCCCACGGGCTGTTCATTGCGGCGGGCAAGGCGCTCGGCGAACTCGGCATCGCCGGGCTCGAACTGCGCGAACCCGGGCCCCAGTCGACCTTCGCCGCCAGCGACGTGCCGCCGGTGAGCCCGCAGATCCGCCCCCACTTCAAGGGAGGGATCATCCTCAACAGCGATTATGACGGCCCGTCGGCCGAGGCGCGGCTGGCCGAGGGCGTGGCCGACGCGATCAGCTTCGGGCGGCCGTTCATCGGCAATCCCGACCTCCCGCACCGGCTGCGCGGTGGCTTGGCGCTTGCCGAGCCCGATTCGAGCACCTTCTATTCGCCCGGCGCGATCGGCTACACCGATTATCCGACGGCGGAGGAACAGGTCGCGGCCTGAACCTTTGTGAGGGGATGGAGACGACCACGATGAAGGTGAACTGGAAGGCCACGGGCGGGATCGCCGCAGGCGCGCTGGTGGGATTGGGCATCGCCTATGTGCTTCGCGAAAAGGCGACGCCCAAACCCGATTATCGCGTGCTGGTGAGCGAGGGAGACCTCCAGATCCGTGCTTATCCGCCGATCAAGGTGGCCGAGACGGTGGTCAGCGGGCCGCGCAAGGAGGCTTTGAGCAACGGCTTCCAGATCCTCGCCGACTATATCTTCGCCAAATCACGCGAGGGCGAGAAGATCGCGATGACGGTGCCGGTGATGCAGGATGCGGGCAATCCGATGGCGAGCGACCCGCCGGTGTTCGACGACGAAGTCGAGGGCGCCTGGCGGGTGCGGTTCATCCTTCCCGAAGACCTCAAGAACCCGCCCGCGCCGCCGCCAGGGATCAGCATCGTCGACGTGCCTGCACGGCGGGTCGGCGCGGCGAGCTTCCACGGCACCGCGCATGACGAGCGGCTGGAAGCAGCCGAGGACCGCCTGCGCGGCTGGCTGAGCCGGCACGGCGAGGAAGCGGTCAAGGCCGACCCCGAATATGCCTTCTACAATTCGCCGATGATCCCGCCGCCGCTCAGGCGCAACGAGGTGCTGCTGCCGCTGATGTAGGGCAGGCGACGACCTTGGTTCGTGCTGGGCGAGCTCGGAGCCTGGTAGCGCCGGCGCCAGCGCCCTTCGACTTCGCTCAGGGCGAACGATGGTTCGGTTCGTGTGGAGGTCGGCTCAAGCGATTCTTCGAGTTCGCGCAGGGCGAACGAGGGCGAAAGCGACCTCAGATCGGGTGCCCGTCGGTGTCCATCAGTACTTCGCGGCGGCCGACGTGGTCGGGCTGGCCGACCTTGCCGTCCTTTTCCATCCGCTCGATCAGCCGCGCCGCGCTGTTATAGCCGATGCGTAGCTGGCGCTGGAGGTAGGAGGTCGAGGCCTTCTGGCTTTCGGCCACCACCTGGATCGGCTTGCGATAGAGCTGGCTTTCGGGATCGTCGTCGCCGTCGGGTGCGCCGTCCAATGCGAAGCCGCCGTCCTCGGGCTCTTCGGTGACCGCGCTGATATAGTCGGGCGTCCCCTGCTTGCGCCAATGATCGGCGATCAGGCGGACTTCGTCGTCGCTGACGAAGGGCCCGTGGACGCGCAGGATCTGCTTGCCGCCGGGCATGTAGAGCATATCGCCCTTGCCGAGGAGCTGTTCGGCCCCCTGCTCGCCGAGGATGGTGCGGCTGTCGATCTTGCTGGTGACCTGGAAGCTGATGCGGGTCGGAAGGTTTGCCTTGATGACGCCAGTGATAACGTCAACGCTCGGCCGCTGGGTCGCCATGATGAGGTGGATGCCGGCCGCGCGGGCCTTTTGCGCCAAGCGCTGGATCAGGAATTCCACTTCCTTACCGGCGGTCATCATCAGGTCGGCGAGCTCGTCGACCACCACCACGATCTGCGGCAGCACTTCGTAATCGAGCTCTTCGGTCTCATAAATCGGCTGGCCGCTGTCGGCGTCATAGCCGGTCTGGACCTTGCGCCCGAGCTTGGTGCCCCGGGCCTTGGCTTCCAGCACCTTGTCGTTGAAGCTCTTGAGCGCGCGGACCCCGAGGCTCGCCATCATGCGATAGCGCTCCTCCATCTGCTCGACCGCCCATTTGAGCGCGCGAATCGCCTTGGGCGGCTCGGTCACCACCGGCGCGAGGAGGTGCGGGATGCCGTCGTAGATGCTGAGTTCGAGCATCTTGGGATCGATCATGATCATCCGGCACTGGTCCGGACCCATCCGGTAGAGCAGCGACAGGATCATGCAGTTGAGCCCGACCGACTTGCCCGAGCCGGTGGTGCCGGCGACCAGCAGGTGCGGCATGGGCGCAAGGTCGGCGATCACCGGATCGCCGGCGATATTCTTGCCGAGCACGAGGGGCAGGCTCATCGCCTGGTCGGCAAAGGCCTGGCTTCCGATCAGTTCGCGCAGCGCGACGCTTTCGCGCTTGGGATTGGGCAATTCGATGCCGATCACGCTGCGGCCGGGAATGGTCGCGACGCGGGCTGAGAGCGCCGACATGTTGCGGGCGATATCGTCGGCAAGCTGGATGACGCGGCTGGCCTTGATGCCCGACGCGGGTTCGAGCTCGTACATGGTGACGACCGGACCGGGGCGCACTTCGACGATGTCGCCGCGGACGTGGAAATCCTCCAGCACGCTTTCGAGCAGCCGGGCATTGCGCTCGAGCCCCGCGCGATCGACCTGGTTGCGGCCGCTTTCGGACGGCGGGGCGAGCAGGTCGATCGGCGGCAGCGCATAACTGTCGCCGAGCGCCAGGCTTTGCTGCTGCTGCGCCAGCGACTTGCCCTTGCGGGTCTTTTCGGCGGCGGCGGCGGGAACGATGGCAGCGCTCGGTTCCTTGACGTTGACCTCGGGCCGGGAGCGCGGCGGAGCGACGGCCTTGGCCTCGTCCCGCTCGAGCACGGTGCGCCGCGGTGCCGGCGCATCCTCGCGGTTGCGGCGCAGGCGCTCGGAGACGAAGGCCTTTTCATCGTCGCGCAGGCCAAGCGCGAGGAAGGCGAGCAGCAGTCCGCCAAGGCCAAGCAACAGGATCAGCGCGATCCGGCTCGGTCCGGCGATCGCGGGTTCGGGGATCAGGCCGAGGAGGGCTTCCCACCCGCTCGCGCCCGTCAGGCCGAGGACACCGGCCCAGCCCGCCGGAAGGCCGGAGGAAGCCGACTTGGTAGTAAGACCGAGCGCCATGCCGATCAGCACCGCGCCGATCGCGGCGACGAACAGGGCGCGCCCGACCCGCCCGGCAGGACGATTGCCGAGCAAGCGAATCCCGGCCAGCGCCAGGACCGGGAGCAGCACCACGCCGCCCGGACCGAACAACAGCAGCAGGAGGTCGCTGGCATAGGCGCCGGGAAGCCCCAGCCAGTTCTGGGCCGGGCCGCCCGCGGCCGTGCTCCAGCTCGGGTCGGTGCGCTGGTGGGTCAGCAGCGCGGTGGCGAGCGCGAGGGCAGAACCGATCGCGAGCACGCCCGCCAGCTTCACCATCAGGGTGCGTACGGCATCGCCCAGGCGGTCGCGCCAGTCGGGCTCGAGCGGACGCCGGTCCGCGCGGGTGCGTGCTGCTGCCGTTGCCATCGTCTTCGCCCGTCCCGCCCGTCTCTTCGCTTGTTCTCTTATTGTGCCTGTCGCCACGGTCCATGGTCAAGGATGACGGCATGGTGCGGAGCGCCTACATGCGGCTTCCATGACACAGGAAGCAGGCGTGAACCCGGACGTGATCATCCTTGGCGGAGGGCTGGTCGGCCTTTCGCTCGCCGCGGCGCTCGACAGCGCGGGGCTGAGCTCCACCGTGATCGATCCAGCCGATCCGGCCGAGCGCAAGGACGTGGCGTTCGACGGGCGGACCACGGCGGTTTCCTCCTCCAGCATGCGGATGCTGCGGACGACCGGCGTGCTCGACCACCTCGCTGCGCCGGGCTGTCCGATCCACGCCATCCGCGTCGCCGACGGCCTTGCGCCGGGGTCGCTGACGTTCGAGCCGGGCGAGGACGGCGAGCCGCTGGGCGTGATGCACGAGAACCGCCATCTGCGCGCGGCCCTGCTGGCGCGGGCGGCGGCCGGGTCGCGGATCACGCTGCGCTGGACGTCTCCGGTCGCGAAAGTCGTGCGAGACGATTTTTCCGCCACCGTGCACCTTGCTTCCGGAGAGCAGCTCAGCGCGCCGCTGGTGATCGGTGCCGAGGGCCGCCGCTCCCCCAGCCGCGAGGCCGCCGGAATTCGCATGGCGCGCTGGCAGTATCGCCACACCGCCATCGTCTCGACCCTTGCCCACGAGCGGCCGCACGATCATATTGCCTACGAGATCTTCTATCCGGCCGGCCCCTTCGCGCTGCTGCCGATGACCGATCTGGAAGACGGCACGCACCGGTCGGCGATCGTGTGGTCGATCGAGAATGCGAAGGCCGAAGGGCTGCTGAAGCTCGACGACGCGGCGTTCGCGGCCGAGGCCCAGGCCGCGATGGGCGGATTCCTCGGGCAGATCCGGCTGCTGACGCCGCGCTCTTCCTATCCGCTCGGCTTCCATCATGCGGTGCGGATCACCGACCGGCGTCTGGCGCTCGTCGGCGACGCCGCGCATGCCGTCCACCCGATCGCCGGGCAGGGCGTGAACCTTGGTTTCCGCGATGCGGCGGCGCTGGCCGAAGTGCTGGTCGATGGTGCGCGGCTGGGGCTCGACCTTGGCGATGCGCAGGTGCTTGCCCGCTACCAGCGGTGGCGCGCGCTCGACGCGTTCAGCGTGGCGCTGGCGACCGACGGGTTGACGCGGCTCTACGGCGTGCCGGGCAAGACCGCTTCGGCGGTAAGGCGCTTCGGGATGGGGCTGGTGGACCGGCTGGGGCCGCTCAAGGCCAAGCTCAATGCCGCCGCGCGGGGCAATAGCGGCGACCTGCCGCGCCTACTCGCGGGGGACGCGCTGTAGATTTACTGAAGCCGCGGGCTGACGTCGCTGCCGCCGCCTTGGGCCATGCGCAGGAAGTGCATCAGCTGGATCAGCAGTTCGGCCCGGGTCGATAGCGCTTCTTCCTCGAGCAGCGCCTGCTTGGCACCGCTGTCGAAGGGCGCGACCTGCGCGATCGCGTTGACCAGCATCTCATCGTCGAGCCGCTCGACCGCTTCCCAGTCGACGGTCAGCCCCATGGCGTCACCCAGCAACCGGGCTTCCTGCTCGACCGCGGCGCGGAGGACCGACGGAAGCGCGTCGGGTTCGCATTCCGCATCGTCACCCGGGACCACATCGGCCTGGCGATAGGGCGTCCCGACGTCGGCTTCGGCGATCAGCCGGAAGCGGGTGGTGCCCTGGAGGACGATGTTGAACCGGCCGTCGCCCAGTTCCTCGAGGCCGACGATCTCCCCGATGCAACCGACGCGATAGAGCTCGGGATTGCCGAGCCCGTCATCGGGCGCCGCGCGGGGCTGGATCATGCCGATCAGCCCACCGCCGGCTACCGCATCCTCGACCATCTGGCGGTAGCGCGGTTCGAAGATGTGGAGCGGAAGGTGGCTGCGCGGAAACAGGATCGCGCCGCCAAGCGGAAAGAGTGGGACCCGGAGCGGCGTGTGGCTCACGTGAACAGCAGGGCCGACAGGCGGCGGCGCTGGGCACGGGCCCAAGGGTCTTCCAGACCCTGCGCTTCGAGCAATTGCAGGAACCGCGTCCGCGCCGCGCCCTCGTTCCAGTTGCGATCGCGACGGATCACTTCGAGCAGGGCATCGGCGGCTTCGTCGCGGCGCCCGCCCGACATCAGGGCATTGGCAAGTTCCAGCCGCGCCTCATGATCGTCGGGGTCGGCTGCCAGGCGCTGTTGAAAGCCGCTGGTGTCGACCGCAGGTGTCGACGCGATGTCGAGCGCGGCCCGGGCGCGGGCGACGGCCGGGTCGGCCTGCGCCGCTTCGGGCAATCCCTCCAGCACTGCCCGCGCTTCGTCGCGCCGGTCGAGCGCGATCAGCGCGCGGGCAAGGCCACTCGCCACCTCGGGATGGTCGGGCGCCATGTCGGCGATCTGCCGGAAGATATTCTCCGCCCGCTCGGGATCGCCGCCGGCCAGCACTTCCTCGCCCATCGCGATCAGCGGTTCGATCTCGGCTTCCAGGGCTTGCGCCTCGCCCTTGACCGGAAGCTGGCCGAGCAACTGGTCGATCACGCGCTTGATCTGGCCCTCGCTGCGATACTGGGTGAGGTCGGCCACGGGCTGTCCACCGAAGATCGCGTAGACGGTCGGGATCGAGCGGATCTGGAATTGCGCCGCGATCACCTTTTCCTGGTCGACATCGACCTTGACCAGCTTCACGCCCTTGTCGGCATAATCCTCGGCGACCTTTTCGAGCACGGGGCCGAGCTGTTTGCACGGCCCGCACCATTCCGCCCAGAAGTCGAGGATGACGAGATTTTCGAGCGAAGGCTCGAGAACGCGCTTCTGGAAGCTGCGAATCGCTTCCCGCTCGTCCGCGCTCATGCCGAGTGTCGCCACGTGCTCCCGCTCTCCTTCACCTGTCGTTACCGGGGGGCATATGGGCCTGTGGCCGCGCCTCGCCAAGATGTTCAACAGTAGAGCACGACAAAGGGTTGCCAGCCTGCCGACCCGTTGCTAACAGCCCGCCCACCCCGACGGCCCAGCCGCCGTCACAAGTCGCCAGAGCGGGCGTAGCTCAGGGGTAGAGCACAACCTTGCCAAGGTTGGGGTCGAGGGTTCGAATCCCTTCGCCCGCTCCAGCGGACTTCGGTCTAGCACAATCATGATCGCGAACTAGCGAGGCAATCCGCTCCGCGCAGCTGGCTCGTGCCCGTCTTCAGGAAATGGCGTCATGACGCCGATCGCTCACCGCGCGAGGAGGGCGCCGCTTTCGATGTCGTCGAGGGCGCGGTGGGCGGCGATGTAGCTGCGGGCGTCGGCCACCCACTTGGGCGCGCTGGCGATTCCCGGCAGCCGCATCGCTTCGGCGAGGGCCTGGTCGACCTGGCCCGCCATCAGCCGTGCCGACGCACGGTCATAGGTCGCGACCGGACGCTGGCTCGGTTGGTCGGCACGGCGGACCGTGACGAGGTTGCCCATTTCCCGCTGCACGGTGCGCCACAGGCTGTCGCTTTCGGGCGCGGCCTTGAGCTTGGGGGCGAGCGTCGCGAAGTCGGCGGCAAGCTGGTCGAGCCGCACCGGCCGGCGCGAGGCGGTGAGGATGGTCGCGACCGCCTGCGGGTGGGCGGCTCCGAACCGCTCGCTCAGCAGCGGCTCGAGATAACCGAGCGCAACACCGCGATCGATCGCACGGCGGGCCGCGAAGGCGACCAGCAGGGCATCGGCACGCCCGGCCGACCCCTCGGCCCGCGCAGTGGCGCTTTCGACCCGGGCCAGCCGCTCTTCAAGGGTCGCGACACGCGCTTCGGTTTCGGGGAGCGAAACGACGGTCGGGGTTGCCGCCACGGCCTGAACGGTCGGTGCGACCTTGGGCGCTGCTTCGGTGGGAAGGGCATCGGATGGCGGCTGCAGCCCCGCCAGCCGCGCTGCGGCGGGATAGCGGGACAGGGCCCACACCGACGCGGCGCCGCCGACCAGCAGCAGCAGAAGCGCACCCAGCAGGATGGCGCTGATGCTGGTTCGCGATCCTGCCGTGCTGCCGTTCATCGCGCCTGTTCCTCGCACAGCTTGGCGGCGAGGGAAAGCAAGGCCGGATCGTTCGGTTGGTCAGCCGCCTCGATGCGGCCCCAGCCACCTCCGCACGTTTCGGCCGCAGCCTCGCTGATGGCGGCGACCCGCACCGCGCCGCGGCGGCAGGACACTTGCGCCAGGCGGCGGCCGGCCGCGGGGGAGTGGATCATCGCGACCGACCCTTCAAGCAGGCTTGCCGGCGGCAGTGGCAATGGCGTCATGCGATAGACGGCGACCGAACTGATCTGCTGGCGGACCTGTGCAGGAAGGATGCGTTCCTCACCGGCAAGATGCAGCAGCCTGAGGTCGTCCGGCAGCGTCTCCAGCAGCGCTCCCACACCGCGATTCCCGGTGGTCACGATGGTAAGCCCCGCCTCACGCGCGGCTTCGGCGGTGGCGGCACCGACGGCGTGGACGGGAAGATGGGGCAGGGCCCCGGCCAGCCGCACCGCATTGGCGCTGGTCACCAGCAAAGCGGCATGGTCGCCGGCCGGCATCGTCCAAGGCAAGGTTTCGGCCGCGAACAAGGGATGCATGCGCACTTCCAGCCCGAGTGCCCGCGCCCTTGCCGCGGTGGCGCTTGCGCCGGGCTCGGGACGAAGGATGACGAGCGGCCTCACGCCGGGGAGAAGAGCAGCCTGACGTCATGGGGCGCGCGGTCCAGCAGGTCCGCGGCGAGCGCTCGTCCCGCCGCTTCCTCTTCGCCAGGGGCCGCGCGCACCTCGCCGGCGACATGGCTGGTGCCGTCGCTGCTGAAAAGTTCGGCGCGAAGCCACAGCGTGCCGTCACCCTCGATCAGGCCGAGCGCCGCGACTGGCGAGTGGCACGACCCTCCGACCCCGCGGCACAGCGCACGCTCGGCGGTCACCGCGCGGCGGGTGGGTTCATCGTCGATGGCGGCAAGCAGGGCGCGGGTGTCCGAATCCTCCTTGCGGCATTCGATGGCGATCGCGGCCTGGCCGGGCGCGGGCAGGAACTGGTCGATCTCGATCGCATTGCCTTCCGCGATGCCGAGCCGGTCGAGCCCGGCGGCGGCAAGGAAGGTCGCTTCGTAATTGCCGCTCGCGACATGGTTCAGCCGCGTCGCGACATTGCCGCGCATGATCGAGACCTGGAGATCGGGGCGCCGCCGCAGCAGCTGCGCGGTCCGCCGCGGCGAGGAGGTGCCGACTTTCGCCCCTTGGGTCAGCGCGTCGATCGAGGCAGCGCCGATCAGCCGGTCGCGCACGTCGGCGCGCGGCAGGAAGGCGGCGATGCACAAGGCGTCGGGCCGTTCGCTCTCGACATCCTTGCAGCTGTGCACCGACAATTGCGTGGTGCCGCCAAGCAGGAACTGGTCGAGCTCCTTGGTCCACAGCGCCTTGCCGCCGATCTCCGCCAGGGCGCGGTCCTGCACCTTGTCGCCAGTGGTCTTGACCTCGTGAAGGTGGACCGAGCCTGCCTCCCAGCCGTGCGCGGCTTCGAGTGCTGCGGCAGTGGCGCGGGCCTGGGCAAGCGCGAGCGGGGACGAGCGGGTTCCGACAAGCAGGCGCGGTGTCATGCGCACCCTCTTGCCAGACCGTCCGCGAACCGCAAAGGCCTGCCGCCAATGGCGCTCATCCTCGGCCTTGAATCCTCGTGCGACGACAGCGCGGTGGCGCTCGTCACCAGCGACCGGCAGGTGATCGCCCAGCGCGTCGTCGGCCAGAACCAGGCGCACGCCCCGTTCGGCGGGGTGGTGCCCGAAATCGCCGCCCGCGCCCATGTCGAGGTGCTTCCCGGTCTCGTCACCCAAGTCCTAGACGAGGCCGGCATTGCGCTGGCCGAGGTCGATGCCATCGCCGCCACGGCCGGGCCCGGGCTGATCGGCGGCGTGATGGTCGGACTGCTGACCGCCAAGGGCCTAGCGCTGGCGAGCGGCAAGCCGCTGGTCGCGGTCAATCACCTCGAAGGCCATGCGCTCTCGCCGCGGCTGGTCGATCCGGCGCTCGGCTTTCCCTATCTGCTGCTCCTGGCGAGCGGCGGGCATTGCCAATTGCTCGAAGTGCGCGGAGTCGGCGACTATCGCCGCCTTGCCACCACCATCGACGATGCGGCGGGCGAAGCGTTCGACAAGGCTGCCAAGCTGCTCGGCCTGCCCTACCCCGGCGGCCCGGCAATCGAGGTGCTCGCGCGCCAGGGTGATCCCACGGCCGTGCCGCTGCCGCGCCCGCTGGTCGGCAGCCCGGAGCCGCATTTCTCCTTTGCCGGCCTCAAGAGCGCGGTCCAACGCGCGGTCGCCGCCGGTTCGCACCGCCCGGCCGACATCGCGGCAAGCTTCCAGCAGGCGGTGGTCGACTGCTTCATCGACCGCACCCGCCGCGCACTTCAGGCGAGTGACGCCCCGTCGCTGGTCGTGGCGGGCGGGGTCGCGGCCAACAGCGCCGTGCGCGCCGCGCTGCAGCAGCTCGGGGCGGACGAGGGCCGGGCCTTTTCGGTGCCGCCCGGCTGGCTGTGCACCGACAATGCCGCCATGATTGCCTGGGCCGGGGCGGAGCGCTTTGCCGCCGGCCTCATCGACGGCCTCGACGCGCCCGCCCGCGCCCGCTGGCCGCTCGACGAACGGGCCGAGGCCGTGCGCGGGGCAGGAGTGAAGGCATGAGGATCGCGGTGGTCGGCGGCGGCGCGTGGGGCACGGCCCTGGCGCAAGTGGCGGCGCAAGGGGGCGAGACCCTCCTCTGGGCCCGCGAACCCGAGGTCGCCGCCAGCATCGCCGACACCCGCGAGAACAAGCTGTTCCTGCCCGGCGTCCCGCTGTCGAGCGCGATCCGGCCGACCACCGATCTTGCCGACCTTGCCGCGTGTGAGGCGTGGCTGATGGTGACGCCGGCGCAGCACATGCGCCGGGTCCTCGAGGCCGCACCGCCCTCGCCCCGCGCGCTGATCCTCTGCTCCAAGGGGATCGAGGAGAGCAGCGGCCAGCTGCTTCACCAGGTCGCCCGCGAAGCCTGCCCCGATGCTGCAGTCATGGTGCTTTCGGGTCCGACCTTCGCCCATGAAGTCGCCACTGGCCTGCCCACCGCGCTGACCCTCGCCGCCGAGATCGAGGCCGAGGCCGAAACCGTCCGCGCCCGCCTCGCCCGGCCGGCGTTCCGCATCTACCTCAGCGACGACGTTGCCGGAGCGGAGGTCGGCGGAGCGGTCAAGAACGTGCTGGCGATCGCGTGCGGCGTGGTCGAGGGCCGCGGCCTTGGCCAGAATGCCCGCGCCGCGCTGATCGCTCGCGGCTTTGCCGAGATGACCCGCTTCGGTCTTGGTCGCGGCGCCCGGGCCGAAACGCTGGCGGGCCTGTCGGGGCTTGGCGACCTCGTCCTTACCTGCTCCTCGACCAGCAGCCGCAATTTCTCGCTCGGCAAGGGACTGGGGCAAGGCCGGCCGGCGACCGAACTGATGGCCGACCGCCGAACGGTGGCCGAAGGCGCGTTTACCGCGCCGGTGCTTCGCCGTCTCGCCGAACAGGAAGGCGTCGACATGCCGATCGTAGCGGCGGTCGATGACCTGCTGGCCGGCCGCGCGAGCGTCGATGCGGTACTCGAGCGGCTGCTCAGCCGCCCGCTACGAACAGAAAGGGCCTAGAAATCCCAAGCAATCCCCTTCTTCTCCCAATCGCCATAGCGCGTGGGATCGAGCCGAGGCTTGTCGCCCGACGGCGGCGGTGCGGGCTCGACAGGCTCGGGCTCGGGCACCGGGGGCGACTTGCTGAGATAGGCGGGCGGCTGATGATCGGCTGGACGCGGCATGAGCGTGGAGATGGGCGTTGAAGCGGCCGCAGCCAAGGGGTCCCGAAGCCGGGGTCGATGCGCGCCGCGCCGCGCTGCGCATTCTCGACCGCGTGGTGCGCGGCGGGCAGACGATGGAATCGGCCGCGCAGGGCGGTCCCACCCTCGAGCCGAACGACCAGTCGCTCGCGCTTGCGATCGCGGGCGAAACCTTGCGCCGCCTGCCACTGCTCGACCGGTTGATCGACGGCGCCACCCGCCAGATCCTTCCCGATGACGCCAAGTCGCGCATGGTGCTGCGCCTGGCGCTTGCCCAGCGGATCGCGTTGTCGGTGCCGGATCACGCCCTCGTCGCCACCGCCCTTCCGCTGGTCGAGGGTGGTCCGCGGCGATTGGTCCACGGCGTGCTTGGCACCCTGCTTCGCGGGCAGTTGCCCGACGCCAGCGAAGGCGCGCTTCCGGACGCGGTGATGCAGCGCTGGACAGCCGTCTGGGGCCAGCAGGTGGCCGACGCCGCCGCTGCCGCGATCGTCCGCCGTCCGCCGCTCGACCTCAGCTTCCGCAGCCACGACGAAGCGCTCGCTTTTGCCGCAGCCGAAGGCGGCACCAGCCTTGCCGACCGCCACGTCCGTCTTGCCGATGCTCGCCCGGTCACCAGCCTGCCCGGTTTTGCCGAAGGGCGCTGGTGGATTCAGGATCTTTCCTCGACGCTTCCGGCACGGATGATCCCGGCCGACGCGGCGCGCGTGCTCGACGCCTGCGCGGCGCCTGGCGGGAAGACCCTGCAGATCTCCGCGGCAGGCCATGATACGGCCGCGCTCGATCGATCGGAAAGTCGTCTGGCGCGACTTCGGGCCAACCTCGCCCGCACCGGGCTGAAGGCACACATCGTAACCGCCGACGTGCTCGGCTACATGCCCGACGAGCCGTACGACGCGGTCCTGCTCGACGCGCCCTGTTCCGCCACCGGCACCTTCCGCCGCCATCCCGAAGTGCTCCTGCGCGCCTCGCCCCGGATCATCGCCGAAAGCGCCGAACTGCAGGGCCGCCTGCTGCTCGCCGCAGCGCAATGGGTGCGCCCGGGCGGTACGCTGGTCTACGCCGTGTGCAGCCTTGAACCGTCCGAAGGCGAAGAGCGGATCACCGCGTTTCTTGCCGAGCAGTCCGACTACAGCCTCGCCGAACAACGCCGGGTGCTTCCCGGCGAACTGGAAGAGCAGGGCGGAATGGACGGGTTCTTCACCGCTCGCCTTGTGCGCGGGGGCTAGTCCCGTCTAATCGGTCCCATGGCCCAGCCGATCATCGCGCCCTCGATCCTCTCCGCCGACTTCGCCCGGCTTGGCGAGGAGGTTCGCGCGATCGACGCGGCGGGGGCCGACTGGATCCATATCGACGTCATGGACGGGCATTTCGTGCCCAACCTTACCATCGGGCCGATGGTGGTGAAGGCGCTCCGCCCGCACAGCGCCAAGCCGTTCGACGTCCACCTGATGATTTCGCCGGTCGATCCGCTGCTCGATGCCTTTGCGGAGGCGGGGTCGGACATCATCACCGTCCACCCCGAGGCGGGACCCCATCTTCATCGCACCATTCAGCGCATCAAGGGCCTCGGCAAGAAGGCCGGCGTGTCGCTGAACCCCGCGACGCCCGCCAAGATGCTCGATTATGTGTTGGAGGAGCTCGACCTGGTGCTGGTCATGAGCGTCAATCCGGGCTTCGGCGGGCAGAAGTTCATTTTCTCGCAGCTCAAGAAGATCGAGGCGATCGCCAAGCGCATCACGAAGGAAGGCCTCGACTGCGTGCTGGAGGTCGACGGCGGAGTCGATCCCGACATCGCGCGGCAATGCGTCGATGCGGGCGCCACCGCGCTGGTCGCCGGCACCGCGGCCTTCCGCGGCGGACCCGACCGTTATGCCGCCAATATCCAGGCCCTGAAAGGCAGCGCATGACGAGCGGCGGGGGCGGGCTCTCCAAGCTGGCGACGCTGCCCCTGCTGCAGCGGCTGAAGGCGCGCGGCAAGCCGCCGCTCCGGCTGGTCGGGGTCGCCCGCGACCACGTCATCGGCACCAAGGCGCGCGGTGAGCAGTTGCTGGCCGGCCGCTTCCTCAGCGGCGGCGAAGCGGTGGAGCTTGCCGCGCTCGACTGGGCCTCGCTCGATCCCGCGACTCCGCTCGGGTCCGAACTGCACGGGTTCGGATGGCTGCGCGACCTTGCCGCCGCCGCGACCCGTGAACGCGGCGCGCCGCTGGCCGAAGACATGACCGGGCGCTGGCTGCTCGCGCATGGCGCCAAGGTCGATGCCGCCTGGGCACCCGCGCTATGGGGCGAGCGCCTCCTCTTCTGGCTCGCCTACGCGCCTTACCTGCTGTCCCGCCGCGATGCGGACTATCGCTCGGCCCTGCTCAACACCATGGCCCGGGCGGCGCGCCACCTTGCCGCCACCGGGGATGAAGCGGCGCCCGGGCTGCCGCGGATCACCGCCTGGGCCGGGCTTACCGCCACCTGCCTTCTGCTGTCGTCGGGTTCGGCCAAGCTGGCGCGGGCCGAAAGCGGCCTTTCGCGTGCGCTTGCCAGCGCCCAATATGACGATGGCGGCCTGATGAGCCGCTCGCCCGCCGAACAGGCCGCGCTGGTCGACCGCCTCGGCCTGCTCCGCGCCGCTTATGCCGCGGCGCGCCACGACTTTCCGCAAGGGCTTGAGGATGCCGGCGCCGCTGCGCTCGCGGCGCTTCATGGCGTCACCATGGGCGACAACACCTTGTCGGCCTGGCAGGGCGGCAACGAGGGCAGCCGCGCCGCCCTTGCCGCGCTGATCGAAGGCTGCGGTTTCCGCGCCCGCCCGCTGCGGACCCCGCGCGGCTGGGGCTATCATCGGCTGAGCGCGCTCGGCACCATCCTCGTCATCGACGCCGCGCCCCCGCCGGCGCGCAAGCTTGCCCGGATCGGTTCCGCCTCGACCCTCGCGATCGAACTGAGCGACGGGCAGCAGAAGCTTGTCGTCAATTGCGGCGGCCCCGGTCCGCATGTCGGAAGCCTTCCCGAAGGGCTCGCTCCGGCGCTGCGCACCACTGCCGCCCATTCGACCCTGACGCTGGCCGACACCAACAGCACCGCCATCCAGCCCGACGGATCGCTCGGCAAAGGGGTCGAGGAAGTCACCATCAGCCGGTCCGAGGACAATGACGCGAGCCGGATCGACTGCGCCCACGACGGTTATGTCCGCGGTTTCGGCATGCTGCATGGCCGCGCGCTCAGCCTCGGCAACGACGGCAAGGAAATCCGCGGCCTCGACCGCCTTGCGCCCAAGGGCCGCAAGAAGATCCGCGAGGACGTGCCGTTCGCCATCCGCTTCCACCTCGCCCCCGGGGTCGAAGCGGTTCCCACCGCCGATGGCCTCGGCGCGCTGATCCGTTCGCCCGGCGCCCCGCCGTGGAGTTTCCGCTGCCGCGGCGCCCAGCTCGAGCTGGAGGAAAGCGTGATGGTCGACGGATCGGGAACCCTCCGCTCCACCCTCCAGCTGGTGCTGGTCGGCGAGGTGTCGCACCTCGGCGGCGAAGTCGGCTGGCAGTTCCGCCGCTCCAGTTAGTCCCACTTCGTCATTGCGAGCGAAGGCGAAGCAATCCATGGCGCGGCCGAGTGGATTGCTTCGTCGCTAGGCTCTTCGAAATGACAGCAAGCAACTGAGGATAAGATGACCGACCTCGCCCCCGTTCGCCGCGCCTTGCTGTCCCTGTCCGACAAGGGCGGCCTCGAAGAGCTTGCGGCCGGGCTGGTCCGGCACGGCGTCGAGCTGGTGTCGACCGGCGGCACTGCCGCCAGGCTGCGCGAACTTGGCCATCCGGTCCGCGACGTCAGCGAGCTGACCGGTTTTCCCGAGATGATGGACGGCCGGGTGAAGACGCTCCACCCCAACGTCCACGGCGGCCTTCTCGCCGTCCGCGACGAGCCTGCCCATGCCGCCGCCGCATCCGACCACGGCATCGGCTACATCGATCTCGTCGTCATCAACCTCTATCCGTTCGAAAAGACCGTCGCCGCCGGCGCCGATCGCGACATGGTGATCGAGAATATCGATATCGGCGGCCCGTCGATGGTGCGCTCGGCCGCCAAGAACCACCGCTACGTCGCCTGCGTCACCGACACCGCCGACTATGCCGCGGTGCTGGACGAACTGGACGCCACTGGCGGCGCGACGTCATGGGAATTGCGCAAGCGCCTGGCCGCCGCCGCCTTTGCCCGCACCGCGGCCTATGACAGCGCGATCGCCAGCTGGTTCGCTTTTGCCGACCAGGGCGAACAGCTGCCCGCCACGCTGCCGCTGGCGATGACCCGCGCGAGCACGCTGCGCTATGGCGAGAACCCGCATCAGGCCGCCGCGCTCTATATTCCGCAGGCGCGCGGGGCCGCTGGCGTCGCCGGGGCTCAGCAGGTGCAGGGCAAGGAGCTCAGCTACAACAACCTCAACGATGCCGACGCCGCGCTCGAACTCCTGTCCGAATTTCGCGACGGCAACCCGGCCTGCGTCATCGTCAAGCACTCCAACCCGTGCGGTGTCGCCCAAGGCAGCAGCCTTGCCGACGCCTATCGCGCCGCGTTCGAATGCGACAGCGTCTCGGCGTTCGGCGGGATCGTCGCGGTCAATCGCCCGCTCGACGCCGAAACCGCGCGGGCGATCACCGACATCTTCACCGAAGTCGTGATCGCGCCCGACGCGGATGAGGAAGCGCGCGCGCTGTTTGCGGCGAAGAAGAACCTTCGACTGCTGCTGACCGGCGAGCTGCCGGATCCGCGTCGCCCGGGCCTGATGGTCAAGAGCATCACCGGCGGCCTGCTCGTCCAGACCCGCGATAATGGCGTCATCCTGCCTTCCGAGCTCCGGGTCGTGACGAAGCGCCAGCCGACGCCGCAGGAAGTCAGTGACTGCCGCTTTGCCTGGACCGTCGCCAAGCACGTCAAGTCGAACGCCATCGTCTACGCCAAGGACGGCGTGACCGCGGGCATCGGCGCGGGCCAGATGAACCGCCGCGATTCGGCGCGCATCGCCGCCGCCAAAGCGCGCGAGGCGGCCGAGACCTTTGGATGGACCGGGCCGCGCACGGTCGGATCGGCAGTGGCAAGCGACGCCTTCTTCCCCTTTGCCGACGGCCTGCTCGCAGCGATCGAGGCGGGCGCGACGGCGGTGATCCAGCCCGGCGGATCGATGCGCGACGACGAGGTCATCGCCGCGGCCGACGCGGCGGGCCTCGCCATGCTGTTCACCGGGATGCGCCACTTCCGGCATTGAGCGTCGGTCCGGCTTTCGCCGACCCCGTGCTGGCTATCGAGCAGCGTCTCCGGTCGTCCCCGGCGCCGGGAGGTCGACCGCAATGTCCTTCTTCTTCATCTTGAACAGCAGCCGGTCTTCGGGGCCGAAGCCCTTGCGCCAGATGATGAGGCCGAACGCGGCAAGGATCAGCGGGATGCCGAGCCCGAGTTCGAGCCATTCGGGGAAGAACTTAGTGACCTGGCCAACCGCAACCGCTGCCGCCGCCGCCCACACCAGGGGCCAGCGCCAGCCGCTCACCGGCGCGCCGAGCAGGCGGCTGGCAAGGCGGGACTTGGCAATCGCCGCGAACGCGAGACCGAGGCATAGCGCCACGGCCGGGGCGGTTGCCTGCCAGGCGTCGGGCCAGCCGAGGCGCCGGAACAGAAGGATCAGCGCCACCGTCAGCATCGCCTGGAGCGCGAGCATGGCGATGCTGAGCATCATGTTGCGGTGCCGCGCGATGTAGATGAGCGCGGCTTCGCTGGTGGTGGCGGTGGCGGCGATCACTTCCGCGCCGAGGAGGAAGATCAGCGCCGCGGTGCCCGCCACGAAGACCGGGCCGACCAGTCCCATCACGCCCTCGCCCGGGATACCGAGCGCAAGGGCGACCGCGGCCTGCGCCGCGATGACCCAGAAGCCGACCTGGCGGATCTGTTTGGCGACCCCGACGCGGTCGCCCTCTTCCAGGCTGCGGCTGATCACCGGCCCGAGGATCGGGTCGAAGCTGGTCTTGAGCTTGCTCGGCAGGGACGCGACATTCTGGGCGACATAATAGATGCCGACCAATGCAGGCGACGCGAACAGGCCGAGAATGGCGAGATCGATCCGGCGGCTTCCCCACTCCACCGTGTCGGCGGCCGCGATCGGCATGTAGCGCCGGGCCAGTCGCCAGCTGTCGGCGGGGTTGGGGCGCCAGCCGATGGCCCGCCCGTAAGTGCGGAAGAAGGGGATCATCGACGCGATTAGCGCGCCGATCATCGACAGCGCATAAGCGAAGATGAGCCCGTCGCGCTTGGAGAAGAAGGCGAAGGCGAAGGCGGCGATGCTTATGGTCCACGGCTCGACGATGGCCCGCGCCCGCACCGTCGCGCCGACATCGTGGCGGTAGGCGAGCGCCGCCAGCATGACGTCGCTCCACGCCAGCGCCAGGACCGCCACCGGCAGCAGCCATTCGAGCCCGTAGATTTCCGAATTGGGGAACATCAGCTTGGGAAAGCTGAACAGGATCGCCATTCCGACCACCGCCGCGGCCAATGCCACCAGCAGCGCGTCCCAGGTGATGCAGACGTGTGGTTTGTCGGTCTTGCTCAGCTGCTCGGCGAGGCCGCGCTTGAGGCCGAGGGTCGAGAGCTGGGCGACAAATTCGACCACCAGCACCGCATAGGCGAAGCGGCCGAGCGCCTCGGCACCATACATGCGGCCGGCGATGAACAGAAAGGGCAGCCGCGCGGCGAGGCGCAGGAGAAAGCCCATGAAGTTGATCCGCCCGCCACGCGCCAGCGCGGCAAGGTCGTTGTCGGGAGCAGCAGGAGCGGGAGCGGCGGCGGCTGTCTCGCTCAATGCGCGACGCCCCAGTTCGCGCCCCAACCCACTTCGACGCTCAAGGGCACCTCGAGCTTCACGACGGGCTCGGCGGCCGACGCCATGACGTCACGGATCACCTGCGCGGCGCGCTCCTCGTCGCCGTGCGGGACTTCGAACACCAGTTCGTCGTGCACCGACAGCAGCATGCGCGTTCCGCCAAGACCTTCCACCTGCAGCGCGGCGGGCATCTTCACCATCGCCCGCTTGATGATGTCGGCGCTTGTCCCCTGGATCGGCGCATTGATCGCCGCGCGCTCGGCCGCCTGCCTGAGGTTCATCACACCGGCGCGGATGTTCGGGAAATGCGTCTTGCGCCCGAACAAGGTCTCGCTGAATCCGCACTCGCGCACCTGCTGCAGCGTGGTCGAGATGTAGTTCTTGATGCCCGGGAACCGCTCGAAATAGCGGTCGATCATGTCCTTGGCCTCGTCCCGGCCGATCCCCATGCGCCCGGCAAGCCCGAACGCGGAGATGCCGTAGAGGATCGCGAAGTTGATCGTCTTGGCCTTGTTGCGATTGTCCTTCGACGCATCGCCGAACACCTGTTCGGCCGTGATCGTGTGGATGTCGTCGCCGCGAGCGAAGGCGGCCTTGAGCTGCGGCTCGTCGGCGAAGTGCGCCGCAAGGCGAAGTTCGATCTGGCCATAGTCGGCGCTGAGCAGGCTGTGGCCTTCCTCGGCGATGAAGGCGTTGCGGATGCGCGCCCCGATCTCGGTCCGGATCGGGATGTTCTGGAGATTGGGATCGTTCGACGACAGCCGGCCGGTCTGCGCCGCCGCCAGCGCATAGCGGGTGTGGACCCGCCCCGTGCGCGGGTCGATCTGCGCCTGCAGCGCGTCGGTGTAGGTCACGCGAAGCTTGGTCAGCTGGCGCCATTCGAGCACCCGGCGGGCAACTTCGACACCCTCCGCTTCCAGCCGCTCGAGCTCGCTCTGGTCGGTCGAGTAGGCGCCCGACTTGCCCTTGCGTCCGCCCTTCAGCCCAAGCCGGTCGTAGAGTACGCCGCCCAGCTGTTGCGGCGAGCCGATGGTGAAGGGCCCGCCGGCCGCCTCGTAGATGACCTGCTCCAGCCGCGCGGTCTCGGTGGCAAAGGTTTCCGACAGTTCGGCGAGATAGGCGCGGTCGACCTTGATGCCTTCGCGCTCCATCGTCCCGATCACCGGGACCAGCGGCAGATCGACGAGGCGATACACCCGGGTCGCCTTTTCCGACGCCAGACGATGTTCGATCCGGTGCCACAGCCGCCATACCATGTCGGCGTTCTCGGCCGCATATTCGGTCGCCGCGGCGATCGGCGCATTGCCGAAGCGGATGGTCTTCTGGCCCGTTCCGCACACGGCTTTCAGCGGAAGGCATTCATATTCGAAATGCCGCTTCACCAGCTCGTCGAGGCCGTGCCCGAAGCGCCCGCTGTCGAGCGCGAAGCTGGCGAGCATCACGTCCTCGCCCGCGGCAAGGCCGATCCCGTGCTCCGCCAGCAGGCGCCACTGGTCCTTGAGGTTGTGGCCGATCTTCTGGACCGAATCGTCTTCAAGCAGCGGCTTCAGCAGCGCGAGGCCGTCGGCGAGGCGAAGCTGCACCGGCCCTTCGCTCAACAGGTCGCCCCCGCCATGGCCAAGCGGCACATAGGCAGCGCGCCCCGGCGCCAGCGCAAGGCTGACCCCCGCCAGCCCCTCGGCCAGCCCGTGCCCGCCGTCGCCCTGCAGGTCGATCGCGACCCGTCCCTGCGACCGCGCCTCGGCGATCCACTGCTCCAGCGTCGCCGTATCGGCGATGGTGAGATAGGCCGAGCGATCGACGCTGATCGCCTCGGCCTCGCCCGGACCGACCGGAAGCGGCGCCGGGGTGGGACGTTCACCCTCCGAGGGCCGCGAGCCCTGCCCGACCATGCGGTTCAGCAGCGTCTTGAAGCCCTGGTCGACCAGGAATTCGCGCAGCGGCTCTTCGGGAATGTTCTTGAGTTCGAGCGCGTCGAGCGGCTCGGGCAGGTTCATCTCGCAGACGAGACGCACCAGTTCACGGCTGAGGCGGGCCGCGTCGGCATGCTCCAGCAGGTTCTGCCTGAGTTTGGGCTTCTTGATCCCGTCCGCCGCGGCGAGCACCGCTTCCAGGCTACCATGTTCCTGGATCAGCAGCGAAGCGGTCTTGGGCCCGATGCCCGGAACGCCTGGAACGTTGTCGACGCTGTCACCCATCAGCGCCAGCACGTCACCAAGCAGTTCGGGTGGAACGCCGAACTTCTCGACCACCGCGGCACGGTCGAAGCGGCGGTCGTTCATCGTGTCGAGCATATCGACCGCGCCGTCGTCGATCATCTGCATCAGGTCCTTGTCGGAGCTGACGATGGTGACCTTCCAGCCGTGCTTCTTCGCCTCGGTGACATAGCAGGCGATGATGTCGTCGGCCTCCAGCCCCGCTTCCTCGATGCAGGGAATCGAAAAAGCGCGGGTCGCGACGCGGATCAGCGGCAGCTGCGGGACGAGGTCCTCGGGCGCGGGTGGGCGGTGCGCCTTATACTGGTCGTACATCTCGTTGCGGAACGAGGACGACCCCTTGTCGAGGATAACCGCCATGTGGGTAGGGCCGTCGGCCTTGCTGAGGCTTTCGGCGAGCTTCCACAGCATCGCGGTGTAGCCGTAGACCGCACCCACGTTCATGCCGTGGCGGTTGGTCAGCGGCGGCAGCCGGTGATAGGCGCGGAAGATGTAGCTCGATCCGTCGACGAGATAGAGGTGGGGCTGGGCGTCAGGCATGAAGCGGGGGCTTTAGCAGGTTCGGGCAGGCAGGAAACGCCCACGCTTGGGCCATGCCCCGTTTGATCCTGATCAATGCGCGCCTGCCCTGGGTGCGGCAATCTCCGGTCATCAGCCAGGAGACACCCAATGACCGACCGTTTCGACCGCGAACTGCTTCTCGCCCGGGGCGAGGTCGTCGCCCCGCCGCAGCGCGATACGCGCCCTCATTGCCAGGACCGCAATTTCGGCCTTCCGCCCGCAATTCTGCTCGGCGCCTTCGGATTTTTCTTCGCTTACCTTGCCGTCATGTGGGTCGGCTTTGCGGCGGACGGGCTGATCCTGCCGATGGTGGTGAACTTCGTGTTCGTCGCGGCCTTCGCGTTCGTGCCCGCCAAGTGGGCGACGATGAAGCCCGAGCATCGCGACCGCGCGCTGGACATGGCCCACTTTCGCGCGGTCGGGATCGAGACCGCGACCGGTACCACTCCCGCGAGCGAGGCGACCACCCTCGTCCTCCTGCTCCCGGCCTGCATCCTGTTCTGGGGAATCGCCACGACCACCATTGCGGCACTGGTCTGACCTTCCTGGCGGGCGTTCGGACCGTCAGTTCCCCAGCTGCGCGGCATCGACCAGTTCGATGCCGCGCAAACCGTTGCGCCGGATCGCGCCCGACCGCTCGAGCGCGGTCAATTGCCGGCTCACCGTCTCGATCGTCAGGCCGAGGAGGCCCGCCACTTCCGATCGGCTGAGCGGAAGCTCGAAGGTTGCCGCGGGGTGGCAGGGCGAATCGCTGGCCGCCTCCCCCATCGCCAGCAGGAAGCCCGCGACCTTGTCCCGCGCCGACGTGCGCGCGACGATGCCCATCAGCGATCGAGCGCCGAGCAGATCCTCCGACGAGCGCCGCAGCAGTGCCCGGGCAAGTGCCGGATAGCGTTCCACCGCCGCTTCATATTCGCGGCGCGAAAAGACGCAGACCTCGCTTCTGGTCAGCGCCGTGACGTCGAAGTGGGCGACCGGCGCGAACAGTTCGCCGACGAATCCGGCCGGATGGATGAGGCTGAGGATGCGTTCGCTGCCATCGCTCTCGACCGTTCCGATCTTGAGCGCACCGCTGACCAGGGTCGCGCAGCGGTCGTTTGCCTCGTCGGCGGCGAACAGCACTTCGCCCGGGCTCAGCACCCGGTGCCGGCCGAGCCGCGCAAGATCGCCCCGCTCGCCCTCGTCGAGCGCCGAGCAGGCGGCGCGGTCGCGCACCGGGCAGGCGGCACAGGCAAGCGGGCTACTGGTCATCGCCGGCAATCCTAGCGCAGGCAGCCGGGCCCTTGCCAGCCGCCTCCGCGCGGCCGATGACGGCAGCATGTCCGAAAAGTTCGTTCGTCATCGGCAGCCCTGGACTCTCGACGAGAATGCCAAGCTGCACACGCTCGCCGCCAAGGGCATGGGCCTCAAGGCGATCGCGAAGGCGCTGACCCGCAGCGAGGAAAGCACGGCGGCGCAGGCCAAGGTGCTGAAGCTGAAAATCGCCAAGCTGCGCTGAGCGCCGATCGGCAGGACGTTCGGCGGTCCGTCGAACGAGCCCGCCGCCCTGCCTAATCGCAATGACGGCGCACGGATTGCCGTCCTAGCCCGCCGATGCAGGTCCGCCGGGCCTGCAAAACGGGGAAGTCCACCATGTATCGTCCGCCCGGCAGGGCCGCCGCGCGTTGCGCCAGTCTGCTGTCCTGCTGTGTTGCCGCCCTCGTCGCAGCGAGCCCTGCGGTTGCGCAAGAAACACCGACGACTGGCGATGCCCCCGCGCCGGTCGCGACGCCCACGACATCGGGCAAGAAGGTCTTCAGCCCCGCCGACTTCTCCCGCTTCGCGCCGCGCACTGCCTACGACATGCTCGCGCAGGTGCCGGGGTTCAACATCCGCGGCGAGGACGAAGCCGCGCGCGGCCTTGGCCAGGCGACGGGCAACGTCCTCCTCAACGGCAAACGGCTGTCGGGCAAATCCTCAGACCCGGTCTCCGCGCTTCGGGCGATCCCCGCCGGCAATGTCCAGCGCATCGAGATCGTCGACGCGGCCGAAGTGGACGTGTCGGGCCTGTCGGGCCAGATCGCCAACATCATCTTCGAGGCCAGCAAGAAGCTTGGCGGGCAGTGGAGCTACCGGCCCGAATTTCGCGCCCATTATGCCGACCCCATCTGGTCGCGCGGCGACGTGTCGGTCAGCGGGACCAGTGGGCCGGTCGAATATACCCTCGGCGTCCGCAATGATGCCAGCCGCGGATCGGCCGGTGGGCCGACCACCATTGTGCGCAGCGACGCGCTGTTTGAAACCCGCGACGACGTCTTCCGCAGCAGTTTCGAACAACCAAGGTTCACCGGGCAGTTCAAGATCGACGGCCCGGGCACGGGGGTCGCCAATCTCAACCTGCTCCTGCGCCACTTCGATTATCGCTTCACCGAAACCAGCCTGCGTGACCGGGTCGCCGGCCCCGACCAGACGCGCTTGACCCGCCAGACCCAGAAGGGCGAGAATTACGAGTTCGGCGGAGATGTCGACCTGGCGCTGCTCGGCGGCCGGCTGAAGCTGATCGGGCTTGCCCGCTCGTCGGATGAGCCTTTCTTCTCCCAGGTCCGGACCAGCTTCACCGATCTCAGCACCGACAGCGGCAATCGGTTCGTCCAGGACGGCTCGTCGGCCGAGAAGATCGCGCGCGGCGAATATCGCTGGAGGATCGGGCGCACCGATGTCCAGCTTTCGGGCGAAGGAGCGTTCAACAGCCTTGAGCGGGGCAGCCGTCTGTACGCGCTCAATACGGCGGGCGACTTTGTGGAGCTGCCCTTTCCGGCCGGCACCGGCAAGGTCAGCGAGGATCGCTACGAAGGCCTGCTGACGATCGGCCGGCCGCTCTCCGCCCGGCTGACCGCGCAGCTCGTGGTCGGCGCGGAGCATTCGACGCTGGTGCAGGAGGGCGCAGGCGGCAAGGAACGAAGCTTCCTGCGCCCCAAGGGGTCGCTCAACTTCGCGATGCAGTTCAGCCCGCGCTTCAATGCCAATCTGAAGTTTGTCCGCCGGGTGGAGCAGCTCAACTTCGGCGATTTCCTCGCTCGCGTCTTCCTCGACAACGACAATGCCAATGCCGGCAACCCGGATCTCGTGCCCGAGCAGCAGTGGCGCATGGAAGTGGAGCTTGCCCGCGATCTCGCCGCCTGGGGGAAGACTCGCCTCAACGTCGCCGTCGCGCTCAAGGAAGACGTGGTCGACATCGTGCCGATCGGCCTGACCGGCGAATCACCCGGCAATATCCCCCATGCGCAAGGGATGGGGATCGACTGGAACAGCACGATCCAGCTCGATCCGATCGGCTTCAAGGGCGCGCGGCTGAACACGCGCTTCTACACCTTGCTCAGCCAGATCCGCGACCCGCTGACGGGCGAGCGCCGAGACTGGTCGAGCCGCACAAGCCGCATCGTTGAATTCAAGCTTCGCCACGACATCCCGCGCACCAACTGGGCGTGGGGCGGCGAATTCAACTATTCCCACAACAACCTTTCCTACCGCCTGACCGAGGTCGGCCGGCAGTTCGAAGGGCCGGTGTGGGTCAGCGCCTTCGTCGAGAACAAGGACGTGCTGGGAATGACGGTGCGCGGCGAGGTGTCGAACCTTTCCAACACTCGAAGCAGGTGGGACCGGGTGGTCTACGCCGGCCGCCGCAACGTCGCTCCGATCGACTTCGTCGAGACACGCAACCGCCTCATCGGCCCCATCATCCGGTTCTCGGTCCAGGGCAGCATCTGACTATCCTTGCGAACGCTGCTTGACTGTGTCGCCGGTCCCGAACCACACCATCGCACTCGCTTCTGGAGTCGTCACATGTTGTTGACCTTGCTTAGCCTGACCCTCGCCGCGCAGGATGCCCCCGCGGCGGCAAAGCCGAAGATGGTGTGCCGTTCGGAGGTGGCGACCGGGACCCGGGTCAACCGCAAGAGGATCTGCGCGACCAAGGAACAGTGGGACGCACGCCGGCAGGAGCAGATCGATTCGGCGGTCATGGACCGCGCCAATGCGGAACGCTCTCGCCCCTGCACCGGCGTGCCCTGCCGCTGATCAGGGCGCCAGCACGGTGTCCCGCGCATGCGCCAGCGTGCGCTGGAAATCGCGCGTGAAGTGAAGCCCGCGGCTTTCCCGTCGCGCCAGCGCCGAGCGGATGATGAGATCGGCGACCTCGACCAGATTGCGTAGCTCGATGAGGTCGGGCGTCACGCGGAAGTGGGCGTAATAGTCGGTCACTTCCTGGCGCAGCATGTCGATCCGCCGCTTGGCCCGTTCGAGCCGCTTGGTGGTGCGGACGATCCCGACGTAATTCCACATGAAGCGCCGGATTTCGCCCCAGGTCTGGGCGATCACCACTTCTTCGTCGCTGTCGGTGACCCGGCTTTCGTCCCACTCGCGCACCTTGGCGAGCGGCGGCAGTTCGTCCCACCGCGACAGGATATCGTGCGCCGCAGCCTCGCCGAACACCAGGCATTCGAGGAGTGAATTGGACGCCAGGCGATTGGCGCCGTGCAGCCCGCTCTCGGTCACCTCGCCCGCGGCATAAAGGCCCGGTGCGTCGGTCCGGCCGGCCAGGTCCACCACCACCCCGCCACAGGTATAATGCTGCGCCGGGACGACCGGGATCGGCCCCTTGGTCATGTCGATGCCGAGGCTGATCAGCTTCTCGTAGATGTTGGGGAAATGCGCGCGCACGAATTCGGGTTCGCGGTGCGAGATGTCGAGGTGGACATAGTCGAGGCCGTCGCGCTTGATCTCATTGTCGATCGCGCGCGCCACCACGTCGCGTGGCGCCAGTTCGCCGCGCTCGTCATAGTCTGGCATGAACCGGTGGCCGGTCAGCGGATGCTTGAGGATCCCGCCCTCGCCGCGCACCGCCTCGGTGATCAGAAAGTTCTTGGTCTCCAGATGGTAGAGGCAGGTCGGGTGGAACTGCATCATCTCCATATTGGAAACGCGGCAGCCCGCGCGCCAGGCCATGGCGATCCCGTCCCCGGTCGCACCGCGCGGCGCGGTCGAATAAAGATAGACCCGGCCCGCTCCGCCGGTCGCCAGTACCGTCGCCCGCGCGGTGAGGGTCTCCACCTTCCGGCTTGAGCGGCTGTAGGCATAGAGCCCGTGCACCGTCCCATCGGTCGAGAATTTTTCCCCATGCCGTCCGGTGATGAGGTCGATCGCCACCATTTCGGGCAGCAGCACGATGTTGGGATTGGCCGCCGCCGCACGCTCCAGCGCCTGTTGCACTGCCCAGCCGGTGGCATCGGCAACATGGACGATCCGGCGGTGACTGTGTCCGCCCTCGCGCGTCAGGTGGAGCGCTCCGTCTTCCTCCGCGAAGGGTACGCCAAGCTCGATGAGACGCTGGATCGCAGCCGGCGCTGCGCCGACCACATGCTCGACCACATTGCGGTCGTTGAGGCCCGCGCCGGCGATCATCGTATCCTCGACATGCGCTTCGAAGCTGTCGCCCTCCTCCAGCACCGCGGCGATCCCGCCTTGCGCCCAGCCGGTCGCGCCGTCGCTCAAGGGTCCCTTGGCGATCACCGCCACCCTCTTGTCGGTGGCGAGGTTGAGCGCCGCGGTCAGGCCTGCCGCGCCCGACCCGATGACGAGGACATCGAAGTTCTGCGCCACTAGCGCCGCACCAGGCTGAGGAAGACGTCCTCGAGGTCGGGCTCGCGGGTCACCACGTCGACGATGCCGAGACCGTCGCGCTGCAGCGCCGCAAGCACCTCGCCCGCATTCACCTTGTCCTTCTGGTAGGTGATGGCGAGGCTGCGCTCCCCTTCCAGCACGACCTTGTCGAAGCAGATGTTGGCCGGCACCTCGGAAAGGTCACGGTCGACCGTCACCACCACGTTCTTCTCCTGCGCGCGGCTGAGGAGCTGGCGGGTCGGCTCGTTGGCGACGACCTTGCCATGGTTGATGATGGCGATCCGCTCGCACAGTTGCTCGGCTTCCTCGAGATAGTGGGTGGTCAGGATCACCGTCACGCCCGACGCGTGAAGTTCCTTCACATATTCCCACAGTTGCTGGCGCAGCTCGATGTCGACGCCCGCCGTCGGCTCGTCGAGGACGAGGATCGGCGGCGAATGGACCATGGCCTTGGCCACCAGCAGTCGCCGCTTCATCCCGCCAGACAGGGTCCGGCTGTAGGCGTGCGCCTTGTCGGTCAGCCGCATCGCCGCCAGCAGCTCGTCGGAACGCCGCTCGCCCTTCGGCACGCCGTACAGCCCGGCCTGGATCTCCAGCGCCTCGCGCGGGGTAAAAAAGGGGTCGAACAATATCTCCTGCGGCACGATGCCGATCGACAGCTTCGCGTTGCGCGGATGCTGGTCGATGTCGAAACCCCAGATGTCGACCTTGCCCTCGCTCTTGGTGACAAGGCCCGCGAGGATATTGATCAGCGTCGACTTGCCCGCCCCGTTGGGCCCGAGCAGTCCGAAGAATTCCCCCTGCTTCACTTCCAGCGACACACCGTCGAGCGCACGTTTGCCGCCCGCATAGGTCTTGCCGAGATCCTCGATTCGGATGGCGGGTGTGCTGCTGCTGGTCATGGGTGATTCGCTTAGCGACGCACCCGCCCGGGCGGAAGCGCCAGTAGTGAATCGCGAATTTACCTTACTCCGTAGGGTGGACTTGACGTTAACCAGTCTAAGCCGGCTGCCTGATGCTGGCGCCGCGTTCCTCCCTTCTGCTGTTGATTGCGCTCGCCATCCCGGCGACCTGCCACGCGCAGGTCACGACCACGCGTTCGGCCGTCCCGCGCGCCGTCGCCAGCGGCGCCTTCATCTTCCCGCTGACGCTCAACACGCGCTCCAACCTCGACTTCGGCTATCTTGCCGCGACGGGCGCCGGGACGGCGGTGATCGACCCCAACAGCAGCCGCCTGACGACCACTGGCCTCGTCACCGGAATGGGCGGAAATCCGCGCCCGGCGAGCTTCGTCGGAGCGGCCCGCAGCGCGTCGGTCGTCAACATCCGGATCCCCAAGCAGCCGATCACCATCCGGCGGATCGGGGGTACCGAGACGATGACCGTTCGCGATTTCACCCTGCAGGGCCAGGACAAGCGGACGCTGGCCCGGATGGAAGCCTTCAGCTTCAACGTGGGAGCGACCCTGGTGGTCGCCGCGGGACAGGTCGAAGGCACCTATTCGGGCGAATTCGACGTCACCGTCCAATATCCCTGAACAGCCCTAACGAACCTCAAGCAACAGCCTTAACGCGCGCTTGAGCAGGTAACTTTAAGCGCCGTTACGGCCCGTCCGCCATCATGCCCCTCGTTCAACAATGTGGGGAACCTAAGGACATGCGCAATTTTCTGACCGTCGCGGCGCTCGCCGCGTCCACCGCCCTCATCGCCGTTCCGGCTTCTGCTCAGAACGCTTCGCTGCCGTCGTCGAGCAAGGGGCAGATCGATGCCACCGCGCTGCTGATCCAGCCGGCCACTTTGCAGGGTCTCGACAATCTCGACTTCGGCACCCTGATCGCCTCGCCGTCCGCTGACGGTAGCGTTTCGATCAGCGCCAACGACATCAACAGCGCTCGCAACGTGACGGTGAACGCCGGTTCGCTGGTCGCCAGCGCGACTGCCAAGCGCGGTCGTCTGGTCGGCAACGGCCTGCCGACCCAGAAGGTGAACATCTCGAGCACCTTTCCGACGGAGCTGGTCAACCAGGATGACCCCAACGCAACCATGGCGTTCAGCGGCTCGCTCAATTCGGACGCCGCAGACGGTCAGGTGACCATCGGCGCGACTGGCGTGTTCTACATCTATGTCGGCGGCACGCTCACCGTGAAGCCCAACCAGATGCCCGGTCGCTACAGCGGCGTGGTCGAGGTCAACACCGACTTTCAATAAGCACCCCACAGCTTATTGAAGCGACGGGAGGCGGTTGCTAGGCCCTTGCGGGTCATGCAGCCGCCTCCCGAAGTCATTCTGGTCACCAGCAACGCCGTCCACTGCGACGGCAGCGGTGACATCAGCCCAGCGCTCGGCCACCCGCGCGTCTTCCTCCGCATCGACGAAAAGGGGTTCGTCGAATGCGGCTATTGCGACCGTCGCTTCGTCCTGAAGGGCGGCCCGGCGGACGACGGCACCATCGCCTGAGGCTGGTCGCCGCCGCGGCGGCACTTATATGAGGTCCCATGACCGACCTCTCCGATCCGCGCCGCTTCCTTTATTCCGCCGGCCTCGATCCCGATGAGGCCCGCCGCCTCGCCGCGCGCCACCTGTCCGCGCACGACGATGGCGAGCTCTACCTCCAGTATCGCCGAAGCGAGGCGTTCGGGTTCGACGACGGCCGGCTGAAGACCGCCGACTATCACGTCGGGCAGGGTTTCGGCCTGCGCGGGGTGAGCGGCGAAGCGACCGCCTTCGCCCATGCCAACGAGCTGTCGGCCGCCGCGATCAACCGCGCCGCCGAGACGCTTCAGCTGCTCACGCCCGGGGGCAAGTCCACTGCTGCTCCGCAACGCACCAACCAGGCGCAATATGGCGCCGAGGATCCGCTCGGCGCGCTGCCCTTCGCCGACAAGGTGAACCTCTGCCAGATCATCGACGCCGCCGCCCGCGCCCGCGATCCGCGCGTCGTGCAGGTGAGCGTCGGGCTGCAGGCGAGCTGGTCGGTGGTCGAGATCGTCCGCGCCGACGGCTTCGTCGCGACCGACATCCGCCCGCTGGTCCGACTCAACGTGTCGCTCGTGGTCGAACAGAATGGCCGGCGCGAAATGGGCTTCCACGGGCTCGGCGGGCGCTATGACATGAACCGCCTGTTCGACGAGGGCACCTGGAACCGCGCCATCGATATCGCCTTGGCACAGGCGCTGGTGAACCTCGACGCGGTCGACGCACCGGCGGGCGAAATGACCGTTGTCTGCGGCCCCGGCTGGCCCGGCGTGCTGCTCCACGAGGCGGTCGGCCACACGCTCGAAGGCGATTTCAATCGCAAGGGCCAGAGTGCCTTTTCGGGTCGCCTCGGTTCGCGCGTCGCGGCACCCGGCGTGACCGTGGTTGACGATGGCGCGATGCACGAACGGCGCGGCAGCCTCTCGATCGACGATGAAGGCACGCCGACCGGCCGCACCACGCTGATCGAGGACGGAATCCTCGTCGGCTACCTGCAGGATCGGCTGAACGCCCGGCTGATGGGCGTCGACCCGACCGGCAACGGGCGCCGCGAAAGCTTCGCCCACGCGCCGATGCCGCGGATGACCAATACCTTCATGCTGGGCGGCCAGGACGATCCCGCCGAGCTGCTCGGCCGAGTCAAGGATGGGATCTACGCAAAGAGCTTCGGCGGCGGGCAGGTCGACATCACCAGCGGCAAGTTCGTCTTTTCCTGCACCGAGGCCTATCGCATCCGCGGCGGCAAGCTGGCCGAGCCGCTCAAGGGCGCAACCCTGATCGGCGACGGTCCGACCGTGCTGACCCGGGTTAAGGGCATCGGCAACGACCTCGAGCTCGACGAAGGCGTCGGCATCTGCGGCAAGGGCGGGCAGAGCGTGCCCGCGGGCGTCGGTCAGCCGACCCTGCTGATCGAGGGCCTGACGGTCGGGGGCACCGCCTGAGCCTCATCGAGCTCGCCCGCTTCCCGACCCGGGTCGAGGCCGACCTCGCCCGCATGCTGCTGGAAAGCCATGGCATCGGCAGCATCCTGTTCGATGCCGAGATGCACAGCTACCTTGGCGTCGGCGCGATCATGCCGGTGCGGCTGATGGCGCTGGGCGAGGACCGCTTCGAAGCGCTGTCGATCCTCAGAGAAGGTGATCTACTGCCGCCAGGCTGAACCCGGCGCGGGCTGCCTTCGCCTCCACGTCCTCGCGCGGGACGCCCTGCTCGCGGCAGGCGACCGCCCATGCCAGCGTCGAGCGCATGCCCGATCGGCAATAAGCGAGCAGCTTGCCGTCACCGCGCTCGCTCAGCGCCGAGCACATTTCCTCGACTTCGGCCGGCCCCATGCCACGGGCAATGGGAATATGGCGATAGTCGATCCCCGCCGCTTCCGCCGCCGCCTCGATCTCCGCGCTGGTCGGCTGGCCGGGGTCCTCGTCGTCGGGGCGATTGTTAATGATCATGGTGACGCCATGACGGCGCGCTTCCTCGACGTCCGCGGTGCTGATCTGCCCTGAGATCAGGGTCTTGTCGTCCAGCGTCTTGAACTCGGCCATCGTCAAAGCTCCTCTTTGCCGCGCACTCTAGCCCGAGTTGCGCACCACGCCCAGCATCGCCTCGCCATAGCGTTCGAGCTTGGCCGCGCCGATGCCCTGCAGCCGGCCAAGTTCGGCCAGCGACCCCGGCCGCGCGGCCGCGATTTCCCGCAGCGTCGAATCATGGAAGATCACATAGGGCGGCACCCCGCCCTCCTTCGCCAGCCGCCGCCGCTCCTCGCGCAGCGCGTCGAACAAGGGATCGGCCGGCCCGTCCGCCACCACCCCGCGGCGCCTGCGCGCAGGCCGGGCCGGGGGAAGCGCGATCCGCACTTCCTCCCCGCCCTTGAGTATCCCGCGTGCACCCGGCCCGAAGCTCAGCCCGCCATAGGCATCGGCCCGAAGCGCATCGCGCGCGATCAGGGCACGGGCGACCGGCTGCACCAGCGGCAGTTCGCCGGCGGCGCAGATCCCGAACACGCTCAGCTGGTGATGGTTGTTCGAAAAGACCTTGTCGGTCTCCTTCCCCGCCAGCACGTCGGCGAGATGCCCGACCCCAAACCGCATCTCGGTCCGGAACGCTGCCGAGAGCAATTTTCGCGCGACCTCGGTCACGTCGATGGTGGAGGGCGGATTGAGGCAATTGTCGCAATTGCCGCAATTGGCGGGCGGATCCTCGCCGAAGTGGCCGAGCAGGATCGCGCGGCGGCATTCGGTCGATTCAACTAGCGCCGCGAGGCTCGCCAGCCGTGCCCGCTCCTCGCCATGCCGCTCGGCCGGCAACTCCTCGATCCGCTGGCGGGCGAGCGCAAAGTCCTTCGCCGCCCACAGAAGATGCGCCTCGGCCGGCTCCCCGTCGCGTCCGGCGCGCCCAGTTTCCTGATAGTAAGCCTCGATCGACTTGGGGCTTCCGGCGTGGATCACCGTCCGGACGTCGGGCTTGTCGATCCCCATGCCGAACGCGATGGTCGCCGCCATCACCATCTCTTCCGACGCCACGAAGGCAGCCTGGTTGGCAGCGCGGACCTGCGGCTCCAGCCCCGCGTGATAGGGCAACGCCGGCCGCCCGCTCGCCGCGATCTGCGCCGCCAGGCTCTCGGTTTCCTTGCGGCTGGTCGCATAGACGATTGCCGGTCCCGGCCGCTGGTCAAGGAGCGCCAAGATCTGCCGTCCGCCCGAATCGCGGTGGCCGATATGATAGCGGATGTTGGGCCGGTCGAAGCCCGAGACGATTAGCCCGTCCTCGGGAATCCCGAGCTGGACCAGGATATCGGCGCGCGTCCGCGGATCGGCGGTCGCGGTCAGCGCGAGGCGTGGAAGCTCGGCATGATCGTCGAGCAGCCCGCGCAGAAGCCGGTAGTCCGGGCGAAAATCATGCCCCCATTCGCTGACGCAATGCGCCTCGTCGATCGCGATCAGCGAGATGGGGATCCGGTCGACCAGCCGCCGGAAGCCCTCGCCCGTCGCCCGCTCGGGCGCCACGTACAGGAGGTCGAGTTCGCCTGCCTGAAGCCGCCGCACCACCGCCTCGCGGTCGTCGGCGCTGGTCATCGCCGCCGCCCTGATCCCCAGCGCCTCGGCCGAGCGGATCTGGTCGTGCATCAGCGCGATCAGCGGCGAGATGACCAGCGCAGTGCCCTCGAGCGCCAGCGCCGGCAGCTGATAGCAAAGGCTCTTCCCCGCGCCCGTCGGCATGATCGCCAAGGTGTGCCGCCCCTCGAGCACGCGGTTCACCACCTCTTCCTGCACCCCGCGGAAGTGTTCGAATCCAAAGACTTGTTTCAGAAGCTGATGCGGGTCGGTCACAGGTGAAGCCCTTGGCGGCCGCCCTGAGCGCACGCAACCTTGTATTGCCGTCTCGCCACGGTCAAACGACAGCTTACATGACCGTCGCCGTCGACATGGGCCTTTCGCCGCAAGGCCAGCCCATCACCATCGATCTGGAAGAACTGCTTGCCACCCGCCTGCTCGTGCAGGGCAATTCGGGGTCGGGAAAGTCGCACCTGCTGCGCCGCCTGCTCGAAAAGAGCGCGGGCCAGGTGCAGCAAATCGTGATCGATCCCGAAGGCGATTTCGTCACCCTCGCCGGCCCCTACGGTCACCTTGCGGTCGAAGCCGCCGAGCATGACGAAAAGGAGATCGCGCGCGCCGCCTTGCGAATCCGCGAGCATCGCGCGTCGGTCATCCTCAGCCTCGAAGGGCTCGAAGCCGAGGGCCAGATGCGCTGCGCCGCGGCCTTCCTCTCCGCGTTGTTCGAAGCGCCACGCGACCATTGGTATCCCGCGCTGGTCGTGGTCGACGAAGCGCAGCTGTTCGCTCCTGCCGGCGGCGGCGAGGTGGCGGAGGATGTTCGCCGTGCGTCGCTCAGCGCGATGACCAACCTCATGTGCCGCGGGCGCAAGCGCGGGCTCGCCGGCATCATCGCCACGCAGCGCCTTGCCAAGCTCGCCAAGAATGTCGCTGCCGAAGCCTCCAACTTCCTGATGGGCCGGACCTTCCTCGACATCGACATGGCGCGCGCCGCCGACCTGCTGGGAATGGAACGGCGGCAGGCCGAGGCCATCCGCGACCTTCCGCGCGGCACCTTCCTCGCGCTCGGCCCCGCGATCAGCCGCCGCCCGCTGTCGGTCGCGATCGGCGAGGTCGAGACCCGCGCCCGCTCGATGAGTCCCAAGCTGCTGCCGCTTCCTGTCGCCACGCCAGGCGAGAATTTGCAGCAGCTCCTGTTCCAGCCCGGTTTCGACTTCGAACCCGCCCCGGCACCTGCCCCGAAGATCGCCGCGACGCCGCCCTCCGAAGCCCTGCTCGAACAGCTCGCCGCCAGGAAGGCCGCCCCCGCCCCTTCGCTCCCCGCCAAGTCCGAGGAAGAGCAGACGCAAGCCGTCGCCACGGTCCTCGAGGCGATGGTCGCCGACAGCGACAGCAGCGGCCGCTCCGCCGCGGTGCTCTACCAGGACTTTACCGTCAGGCTGCGGATGGCCGGAGTGGCGCCAGCGCCGCTCGACCTTCAGGCCTTCGCCCGCCGCCTTGCCATGGCCCGCGCCGGCATCTTCACTGAAGACCCCGACTGGCAGCCCGCGCTCGACGCTGCGGAGGGCCTGCCCGAAGACATGCTCGGGCCGTTCCTCCTGCTCGCCCGGGCCGCTCGCGACCGCCTGCCAACCCCCTCGGACGAGGCGATCGCGCAAAGCTACGGCACCGCCAGCCTCGGCCGCGCCCGCCGCCTGCTGAGCTACATCGAAAGCCGCGACCTCATCGTCACCCGCACCGACCTCAGCGGCAAGCGCAGCATCGCCATCCCCCGCCTCGGGTGGAGCACGGCCGCGGCCTGAGCCGATGAGTTAGCCGACGCGCCTGAAGGTTGTCGTTTCCAGCCGCGGCATGTCGCTGCCGGGCCAGATGATCGTCTCGGTAAGCGTCTTCTGATCCCGGCCCACCGCATAGACCCGCGTCGACACCGGCGCGCCGGCCTTGCCCAGCGTCAGGACAAGGGTGTTGGGCCCCGACCGGCGCAGCGCCGCACTGTCGGCGGCAAGGAGATTGCCCTCGATCGGCACGGGCCTCCCGTCGGGCGCGGCGATGGAGCTGGCGCGCTGCGTAACACCGTCGACCGCGACGATCTCCACCTCCATCCGCCAGCGGCCGTCGGCCTGCGGCTGGAACGACAGGGTGACGGCACGCGGCCGCTCCCCTTCCGGAATTCCCGCTACATCGAGCGACCATCGTCCGGCGATTGCGGGCGCGGCCTGGTGCGCGGCGGCGGCAGCGTTGAGTGGCGGCATAACCGGCCCATCCGGCGCGGCGAGAAGAGCGGCTCCGGCGGCCGCCAATGGCAGTGCGAGCAACATGGCGAAAACTCCCTTGCGTGGCGCCGCCCGATTGCCGCGCCGGAGTTCGCTGTCGGCGGCCTCCTGCGCTCCGCCCAGATCGATTTTCCTGTCCCGAATTTCCTGTGCCGCGAGCAAGCGGGCAAGCTCCCGGCTGCTCCCTACCCCGGTCTTTCGCCGGGCATCGCGCAGCCGTTCATTGATCGAGGCTTCAGACCGCGCAAGCATGGCCGCGATGCTCTTGACCGTGTGCCCTGCAGCAAGCAGCCGCAGCACTTCACGCTCGCGCTCGTTAAGTTCGCCAAGAACCGCCGCGTCGATCACCCCGCCTGCTCATCACAGCCACCGGCACGCGTCCATCCCAATTAATTTGAGGGGGCGTTCGGCTCGCCCGTCCGAGTGACTTAAGCGTCAAAAATCGCGTGTCACGCCGAACTCGATGCGGCTGCGGGTGTAGTCGTAGAGCTCGATCTTGCTCTGGTTGCGCGAATGGGTGACGCGGACCACCGGGGCAAAGCCGGAGACCGCCAGCGGCCGGGCAATCACCCCGAGGCTCCCCTGCAGAAACGTATCGCGCCGGGCGCGCCCGAAAACGAAGAAAGGCTCGTCGCCGCGCAGGTGCCGGATCTCGCCACCCATGGTGGCGGTGAAGGGACCAAGCTGGCGGATAAGCGTCAGGCCGCCGCCGAGGCTCCACGAGGACAGGGGCGCGGTCACCGACGCCACCCGCGTGACGTTGGTCGTGGCCCGGGCATAAAGCCGTGGCGACAGCGCCTTTTCGACCGCCGCGCTGGCGCCATAGCTCGTGCTGTCGAGCGCCTCGTTGCGCCGGTTGCGCTCGTGGATCGCGACCGCCGCCAGCGCGACGGCGGTTGTCCGGCCCACCGGAAAGCGGGCCTTGGTGTCGATACCGTAGCTGTCGCTGGTATGTTGGCCGCCCTGCGCGCCGCGACCGGCAAGCGCGCTGGCGCTGAGCTGCATGTTTCCGAAGCGGAACTGCGGTCCGGCCGAAAGGGTGGTGTAGGTCTCGTTCGCCGCGCGATGCTTATAGACGTTGCCCTGGCTGGTGAGCGCGACCGTCAACTGATGATCGCCCACCGGCACCCGGCCGAAAAGCTGCCCAGCGAACGCCAGGCCGACGCCTGATCGCCCGCGCGAGCCTTCGTCGAGCGCGAACGGCAGGCCGAATGCGGTCACCGTATCGGACCGCGTCGAGCGGTTGATGTTGCTGTCGGGCGCGAAGGCGAATTCGAAGCTGCCACCATAGGGCGCATCGTTCCGCAGCAGGGACACGATTCGCTCGACCGTTCTGGCGACTTCGGGCGGCAGGCCCGCAGCCTGCGCGCGGCGCAGCTCACGTCCCGCGGCGATCGTCTTGCGTTGCTGGGCAAGGACCCGGCCGAGGGCGAGCCGGACGGCGGCAGCGGCGGGCTGCTCATCGAGCACCGCGCGATACCATCGCTCGGCGGCCGGAAGATCGCCTGCGCTTTCGGCCAGCCGCGCAAGTCCGAAGCGCGCTTGGGCGCGGGCGGCAGGCTCGCGATCCTGGAGGACCTTCATCAGCAGCGCCCGCGCGCTTTCCCGGTCCTGGGCCGCGGCACGCTGGTCCGCGAGGCGGATCAGGTGGGCTGCGGTCAGGCCGGTACAGCGTCCGCCTTCACAGCGCGGAGCCGGAAGAGCACCTGCCGTTGCGAACGACGCAAGCGCAAGGATGGACAGCATGGTTCGGGCTCGGCGTGAGCGGGGGCGATTACTGGCGTCGACCGGCGGCGGCGCCGGCGGCCTTGAGATCGCTGCTTGCGTTCAGGCCGAAGGCCAGACCGTATTCGGCGGCCCCCGGGCCATAGAAGCGCAGGAAGAAAGACCCCATCACCGTATCGGTCCCGTTCTTCACGACGAGACCGTCGATGTCATTCTTACCACCGACGTTGTTCTTGCCCGCGAACAGGCCGAGGCTCTGATCGGGACCACCGCCGGCCAGCGGCGTCCCGATCAAGTTCATCAGCAAGTCGAGCTTGAAGGTCGTGAAATCATATTTGAGATTGATCGTCGAATTCTTGAGATCGTACTGCGCCTCGGCCCCATTCTCGGTGCGGAACGCAGCACCCTGGAAGCCTACCTGCCGGTACGTGATGGAGCCCGAAGGTGCATCCTCACGAAGGGTCGCCACGCCGTAGGTCACAAACCCGACCCGTCCGTTTGAATCGCCATGATCCCAGCGCGACAGGCGGCTGTAGAGAAGCTCCCCATTCGCATCGCTGATCGTGATACGTCTCAGGGTAGCGGCCGGATCGGGCGTGAAGTCGGTGTATTCGACCCCGATGCCGTCCAGATTGTAGGTATTGGTTGCCGCATAATATTCGACGGTTTCCCCGAAACCGCGATAGTCGACGCGATCCCTCAGCTTGGTGTTCTTGAGCACGATTTCGCCGGTTGAGGCGCCGTAGACCCGGTCGCCCTCCAGGCTTGCAATCGTCGGGTAAGTCCCGCCACCGCCGCTGCCACTGCCCGTGCCCCCACCGGTCGAACCACCGATGCCGCCGGATCCACCGCCGCCCGCAAAGCTGCCGGTGCCGCTGGACGCGGAACCGCCACCGAGGCCGGACGCCGATGTCGGTCGATCGGTCCCTGCGCCGCCGCACGCCGCAAGTGGAGCCGCCAGAACAAGGGACAGGAAGGTCTTCGCCAGATTACGCACAATAGTCCTCCAGAGCTTGCGCAAGGACTAGGGTGGCGGGATTGAAAACTGGTTAATAGTTGATTTTCATTAGTGGCGACGCCTGATCAAATTCGCGTCCGTCATATCCCTCGGCGCTTACTCGGCTGCTTCGGCCTGTTCGCTTTCGGCCTGCTGGCGCGCCCACATGTCGGCGTAAAGGCCGTTCCTGCGCAGCAGTTCGGCATGGCTGCCTTCCTCCGCCACCCGGCCGCCGTCGAGCACCACGATCCGGTCGGCATCGACCACGGTCGACAAGCGGTGCGCGATGGTGATGGTGGTGCGCCCGTTCGACACGCCGCGCAGGGTATCGAGAATGGCTTCCTCGGTCCGGCTGTCGAGCGCGCTGGTTGCCTCGTCGAGGATCAGGATCGGTGGATTCTTGACTAGGGTGCGGGCAATGGCGACGCGCTGCTTCTCGCCGCCGGACAGCTTGAGGCCGCGCTCACCGACCCGCGCCTCGAACCCGTCGGGAAGCGCGCGCACGAACCCGTCCAGCGCCGCCCCGCTCGCCGCCGCGGCCACTTCCGCCGCGCTCGCCTCGTCCCGTCCATAGGCGATGTTGTAGCCGAGCGTGTCATTGAACAGCACGGTATCCTGCGGCACGATCCCGATCGCCGCGCGCAGGCTCGCCTGGCGCACCTGTGCGATATCCTGGCCGTCGATGGTGATCCGCCCCGCCTTCGGGTCGTAGAAGCGGAACAGCAGCCGGGCGAGCGTCGACTTGCCTGCCCCGCTCGGCCCCACCACTGCCACCGTCTGGCCAGCCGGCACGTCGAGGGTCAGGCCCTTCAATATCTCGCGTCCTTCCTCATAGCCGAAGCGGACGTTCTCGAACCGGACATGGCCAAGTTCCACGTGGAGCGGCGGCGCGTTCGGGACATCGGTCACTTCCGCCGGCGTGTCGAGCAGGCGGAACATCTCGTCCATGTCAGTGAGGCCCTGGCGGATCGTGCGGTAGACTGTTCCGAGCATGTCCAAGGGGCGGAAGAGCTGGGTCAGCAGCGCGTTCACCACCACCAGGTCGCCGGTGCTGAACTTGCCCTGGCTCCAGCCCCACACGGTATAGGCCATCGCCCCGCCCATCAGCAGGTTGGTGATCAGGCTCTGCCCGATGTTCATCGCCGCGAGGCTGGTCTCGATCTTGACGGTCGAGCGCGCGAGATTCTCGACCGCCCTGCCGTAGAGCCGCCGTTCGCGATCCTCCGCGTTGAAATATTTGACGGTCTCGAAATTGAGCAGGCTGTCGACCGCGCGCGCCGTGGTGGCGGTGTCGTGGCTGGTCCATTCCTCGCGCAGCCGCACGCGCCAGTCGGTCACCGCCTTGGTGAAGGCGATATAGGCGACCACCGCCACCGCCGTCGCCGCCACCAGCCCGGGCCCGAACTGGACCCAGAACAGCACCGCGACGATGCCGAGCTGAAGGATGGTCGGGGCGAGGTTGAAGAGCAGGAAATAGAGCATCATGTCGATGCTCTTCGATCCCCGCTCGATGATCTTGGTCACCGCGCCCGTCCGCCGCTCGAGATGGAAGCGCAGGGACAGGCCGTGAAGATGCGCAAAGGTCTGTTCGGACAATTGCCGCGTCGCTTCCTGGCCAACCGTCTCAAAGATGCCGTTGCGCAGATTGTCGAGGAGCACGCCGCCGAACCGGGCGAGGGCAAAGGCCGCGACGAGCGCGATCGCCACCGCTGCCGCGTCGGGCTGCCCGTCCGTCATTCGGTCCACCGCGCCGCCGAACGCCTTGGGCAGGACCAGCGTGGTGAGCGTGATCGAGGCCACTACCATGACGAACGACGCGACGACCCGCAGCTTTAACCCCGGTCGCCCCTCCGGCCACAGGAACGGAAGGAAGCGCAAAAGCACCTTGAATCCGCTCGGTTCGCGGGTGGTCGGGACGTGTTCCAGGGGAGGCATGTGACCCCAAAGGTAGGTGCGCTGGGCAGGCGGCGCAAACCCGGAGCCGAAACGGCTGGAACAACAGGATAATAATGCCGTTACAGCTGCAAGTCACCTTTCGGGGTTAAGCATCATGGGTCCTGTCACCTACGTTCTCGCCATCATGGGCTGCGCCGACGGCGGTGCTGCCTGCCAGCAGGTCGCGCTGGCACCCGCGCGTTACGAAAGCGTCGCGGCCTGCCAAGCCGCAAGCGGTGACGTCCTCGCGTCGAGCACCGATTTCGACTTCCCGACGCTGCTCGCGCGCTGCCGCACCGCCAAGGAGCAGGCCGCGATCGAGCGCAAGCCCGCGCCGCGCGGCCGAGCGGTGAAGCAAGGTTGATGAGCGAAGTTCTCGATCCGCCGACGCACGAAGAGCCCAAGCTTCCGGGCAGCGAGCGTGACCTCGATCCCAAGCCCGAATGGCAACCCCGCTATGCCGGGTCGGGTCGCCTCAAGGACAAGGTCGCGATCGTCACCGGCGGCGACAGCGGTATCGGCCGTGCGGTTGCGGTCCTGTTCGCCCGCGAAGGCGCGGACGTCGCGATCCTCTACCTCAACGAGCATGACGATGCGGCGGACACCCGCAAGTTCATCGAGGCCGAGGGGCGCCGCGCGCTGTGCATCCCCGGCGACCTCGGCGACCGCGACCATTGCTTCCGGGCGGTGCAGCAGGTGGTCGATGCCTTCGGAAGGCTCGACGTTCTCGTCAATAACGCGGGCGAGCAGCATCCCGACGAAAATATCGAGGACATCACGGAAGAGCAGCTCCGCCGCACGTTCCAGAGCAACATCTTCTCGATGTTCTTTATGGTCCAGGCCGCGATGCCGCATCTCAAGGAGGGCGCGGCGATCGTGAACTGCACGTCGGAGACGATGTACAAGGGCGCGCCGATCCTGCTCGACTATTCGGCGACCAAGGGTGCGATCACCGCGTTCACCCGCAGCCTTTCGCAGAACCTCGTGTATAAGGGCATCCGGGTGAACGGCGTCGCGCCGGGCCCGATCTGGACCCCGCTCAACCCGTTCGGCGGGCAGCCGCCGGAGAAGATGCCCGAGTTCGGCAAGAACACTCCAATGGGCCGGCCTGGCCAGCCGAACGAAGTCGCGCCGAGCTTCCTGTTCCTCGCCTGCCAGGACTCAAGCTACATGACCGGACAGGTGCTGCACCCTGACGGCGGGAACACGACATCGACCTGAGGCCTCACTGATAGGCGACCTGGATGTCGATGGTGCCGGTATAGACCCCGTCCGCCATGGTCGAGGTGAACGGCAAGCTGCCGCCGACTTCAAAGATACGGCCGGGATTGCCGCTGTTGTCGATGCTAAGGCTCGCCGGAAAGCTCAAGGTAAGGGCCAGCGTGGCTCCGGCACCGTTGCTGAGGGTCACCGTCGGGGTTGGCGAACTGACCAGTGCGATCTGGTTGTTGGTGCCGACCACCCGGTACTGGGCGGTGTTGAACACACCCGAACAGGTCAGTCCCGCGCCGCTTCCACAGGTCCGGCCCGAGGTCGCAATCGACACTGTCTGCGTGCCAGTGAACGAGCCGACGAGAACGGTGCCGAACTGCATGTCGCGGATGGCCGTCAGCTGAAGCGGCTTGTTGACGGTCACCGTCGCGGTCGCTTTCTGGGCCGACGCGGGCGCCGCGGCAAAGGCGATGGCGGCAAGCGCACAGGCAATCTTCAATCGGGTCATAGATAGTCCACCGTGATTGGGACGTCGCCGCGGTATTCGCCCTCGGCGTCGCCAGAGATGAAGAGTTCACCGCCGAAGCGGATTCGGAGCAGGCCCTCGCTGTCCAGCCTGGGAAGTATCGGGAGATCGCTGGTCACATGGGTGACGGCGAGCGCGCCGCCGGCATAACCGTAGAGTTCGATCCGCTGCGGCAATTCGACCCGGACCTGGCGGCCAGGCTCTCCCCGGATCACCACTTCACCGGTCATTGCCCGCCCGGTCAGCGAGGTGATCGCGCCCTCGGTCTGGCGGCTGCCATCGGGTTGGAGCCGCGCCTTGCCGCCGGCCGGTCCGGTCAGGACCACCCGGTCGAAGTCGAGGCTGGTGCGGACCTCGAGCGCCATCGGCCTCGCCTTGTCGGTCGTGTCCCCCGTCAGCGACCCGCTGTCAGAACACAGCCGGCAGTCACCTGGCGACGCCGAAGCGTCTGCCGGAACGAGCAGCAGACAGGTCAGGAGGGCGGCAGGCCAGCGCATTGCGCCGGGATACCTCCGAAACGGTGTAAGTTTGGTAAAGCCGGGGCTAACCATTGCTCTCCGGCGCCCGCTCCCCACATTTAACCCACTCAAGGAGCGAGACGAATGAGCGACCAGAGCACCACCAACCCTGCCATGCCTGCCAGCGATCGTGAGTGGGCCGAGAAACTTGGCCCCGAGCGCTACCGCATCCTGCGCCAGGCCGGCACCGAGGCACCGTGGAGCGGTGAGCTGCTGAACAACAAGGGCAGCGGCGACTATGTCTGCGGCGGCTGCGGCACGCCTCTGTTCGAAAGCGATGCCAAATATGACAGCGGCAGCGGCTGGCCGAGCTTCACTAACCCGGTCGACGATGGTGCCGTGTCCGAAGTGACCGATCAAAGCCACGGCATGACCCGGGTCGAGGTTCGCTGCGCAAAATGCGCGGGCCACCTTGGTCACGTCTTTCCCGACGGTCCCGGACCGCAGGGCCTGCGCTATTGCATCAACTCGGCCAGCCTCGACTTCAAGCCGGAGGAATGAGGAGCAGCCTGCTGGCGCTTGCCGACCCGACGGCTTGCCCCTAACCCTCTTGGCCAATGGCAAGGCAGCCCGTTCGTAATCGTCCCGCGCCGGCTGCTGCCGAGCCGTCGCTCGGCTTTGGCGGGTGGCTGATCCGGCTTGCCAAATGGGGCCTGGTCATCGCCTTGCTCGGGCTGGTCGCGCTCGGCGTGGCAGTGACGGTCGCCTATACCCAGCTGCCATCCTACCAGAGCCTGTCGAACAGGACCGATCTCGGCCAGAACATCCGGGTCCGTTCTGCTGACGGCAAGCTGCTGGTTCAGCTTGGTCCCAATCTTGGCCAATGGATCCCCTACGAGCAGATCCCGCCGACGATGCGCGCGGCGATGATCGCGATCGAGGATCGCCGCTTTCGCAGCCATCCGGGTGTCGATCCGATCGGCCTCGGGCGGGCGATCGCAAGCTCGGTCGCGCATGGCGGGCGGGTGCGGGCGACCTCGACCATCACCCAGCAGCTTGCCCGCAACATCTTCCTGACCAGCAGTCGCTCGTTCGGGCGCAAGGCCCGCGAAGGCGTGCTGGCCCTCGCCCTTGAGGCGAAGTTCAGCAAGGACCAGATCCTCGAGCTCTATCTCAACCGGGTCTATTTCGGCGGCGGTGCCTACGGGATCGATGCGGCCAGTCGCACCTTCTTCGGTCATTCGGCGAACCATCTCAGCCTCGGGGAGGCGACGATCATCGCCGGGCTGGTCAAGGCGCCCAGCAATTACAGCCCGACCGCCGACGTCGAGGCCGCACGCGGGCGCGCCAGCGTCGTGCTCGATTCAATGGTCCGCAACGGCTTCGTCTCGGCCGATGTGGCGGCGAGCGTCGACCCCGCCCGCATCGTCGTCCAGCCGAGCGCCAAGCAGAACAGCATTCGATATTTCACCGACTGGGCGCTTCCGCAGCTCGACACGCTGATCGACGAGACCAACCAGCCGATCGAGGTGTGGACCACGCTCGACACCAACATGCAGGCGGCGGGCGACCGCGCCATCAACGCCAACACGCCCGGCGGTGCGCAGGGTGCGCTGGTCGCGCTCGACCGCGACGGGGCAGTGCGCGCGATGATCGGCGGGCGCGATTATGTGTCGAGCATCTACAATCGCGCGACGCAGGCGCAGCGACAGCCGGGCTCGGCGTTCAAGCTGTTTGTCTATCTCTCGGCGCTCGAAAGCGGAATGAAGCCGACCACGACCCTGGTCGACGAACCAGTCGATGTTGAAGGCTGGCGACCGCGCAATTCGACGCGGTCGTATCTTGGACCGGTGACGCTGCGCGAAGCCTTTGCGCGCTCGATCAACACCATCAGCGCCAAGATCGGCGCCGAGCTCGGCTTCGGGACTATCGCCGACATGGCCCGGCGGTTCGGGATCACCTCGCCGCTGTCGACCTATCCTTCGATGGTGCTTGGCACGTCCGACGTCCGGCTGATCGACATGACGCGGGCCTATGCCTCGGTCGCGAACAAGGGTGTGTCGGTCAGCCCCTATGCGATCACCCGGGTGACCAGCGCCGACGGCCGCATGCTCTATCGTCACACCAGCGTCGAGGAACGCACCCTGGTCGCGCCGTGGGTAGCCGCGGGCATGACCGACCTGCTCCAGACCGCGGTGATGAGCGGTACCGGCCGCGCCGCGCAGATCGGCCGCCCGGTCGCCGGCAAGACCGGCACCACCCAGTCCAATCGCGACGGCTGGTTCATCGGCTTTTCGAGCGGGATCACGACCGGCGTGTGGATGGGCCGCGACGACAGCAAGGCGATCGCCGGCCTGCAGGGCGGCACCGCTCCGGCGCGCGCCTTCCGCGACTTCATGGTCCGTGCGGTGGCCAATCGCCCCGTTGAGCAGTTCCAAACCGAAGTGCCGATGCCCGACTGGCAGCTCGAACCGGGCGAGGAGAGCTATCTCGGCAACGATCCGCTCGCGATCGAGCCGCTGGTCGACGAAAATGGGAATCCGATCGGCACGGAGCCGGCCGACCCGCTCGCCCCTGCACCGGTCGAGGAGCAGCCGCAGGGCACGGCGCCCGAACCGACCGAGGTGGACCGCATTTTCGGGACCCCGCCGCCGACCCAGCGCGCTGTCACGCCGCCCCGCGCGCCGACTCCGCCGCCGGCACCGACACCCGAGCGCTTTCCCTCAGCCCCGCCCGACGGCACGTAGCGACGGACTGAGCCGACGCAATTCTGAGCGGGCGGCGGCGACCGATCCGCCGAACAGCCTTTCTTCCGCCGCCTTGAACGCCGGCGAATGATCCATGTGCAGCCGATGCGCGACTTCATGCGCAACGACGAAACGCAACACGTCTGGCGGCGCGAGGATCAAGCGCCAGCTGAAGCGTATCGCGCCCGAAGAGGAGCAGCTTCCCCACCGGCTGACCGGATCGCCGACACTGACCGATCGCACCGTGACCCCGGCGCTTGCAGCGATGACGGCGGTTTCTGCGCTCAAGCGCTCGCGAGCCCGGGTCCGAAGCCAGCGTTCGACCGCAGCGGCAAGACTTTCGGCCGGTCCACCGACGAGCAGTTCGTCGGCGGTCAGGTGCACCCCGCGGCGGGCGGCGGGGTCGTGCACGATGGTTCGCTCGACCCCTTCGACCGGGACCTTGGCGCCCGCTTGCAGGGGAAGGCCGGGCGGCGCGGCGGCCAGCTGCCGCTCGATCCACGGGCGCTGTCCCGCCACCCAGTCGATCGCCGCCCGCGCCGAGTGGCGCCACGGCATCGTCAGCTTGAGGAGGCCCGAACCATGATCCACCCGCAGCCGCAGCCGGCGCGATCGTTTCAGCCGGCTGATCCGGACCGGTAACGGAAGCCGCGGATCGTCAGAGATCACGGTCGGTCAGGTGAAACTCGAGCTCGCCTGCATCGACCTCGCTGATCGTCCAGCCGCGGGTCGACATGCCCGCTTCGTGCACGCTCTCCCGGCTGCCGCTTTCGAGGTAATGCCAATCGTACAGCGGTTCGCCGAACGCGCGCAGCTTGTAGGCGCAGGTGGTCGGCAGCCATTCGAGCTCTTCCAGCTTGTTCTTGGACAGCTGGACGCAGTCGGCGACCCACTTCTTGCGATTGGGATAGTCGGTGCAGCGGCCGTTCTTGCGGTCGAGCAGCTTGCAGGCGACGTTGGTAGCGAACAGCTCGCCCGTGTCGGCATCCTCCAGCTTGTGGAGGCAGCAACGGCCACAACCGTCGCACAGCGCTTCCCACTGCGCCGCATCTAGCTGCGCGAGCGGCTGGTCCCACCAGCGTGACGGATCGGTCTTCGGCTTGTTCATTGGCGGCCCAGACTTGGTCTGCTAGGCCCCCGCAATCAAGCATTTACCTCATCAAACGGGTGGGCGACACGATGAATAAGGGTGCGAAGGTCCTCGGGGCCATGCTGTTGATGAGCCTGGCGGTGCCGACCGCGGCGCAGGTCGCGAGCCCGGGCTATACCTTCCTCCAGGCTGTGCGTGAACGCGACGGGACAAAGGCGACCGACCTGCTCCAGCAGCCCGGATCGCGGGTTGTCAATTATCGCGACGACAAGGGCGACAGCGCGCTCCACATCGTGACGTCGCGGCGCGACATCACCTGGCTACGCTTTCTTATGGGGCAGGGTGCCGACATCAACGTTTCGAACAACAGCGGCGACACCCCGCTGCTGATCGCGTCGCGCACCGGGTTCGCCGAGGGTGCACAGGCGCTGCTCGCTCGCGGGGCGCAGGTCGACAAGCCCAACCGCCTTGGCGAAACCCCGCTGATCATCGCCGTCCAGCAGCGCAACCTCGAACTGGTGAAGCTGCTCGCCGAGCGCGGCGCCAACCCCGACCGCACCGATAATGCGACGGGGCGCAGTGCGCGCGACTATGCCAAGATGGATACGCGCGCAGCCGAGATCCTACGCATCATCGACCAGGCCAAGGCGGCCAAGAAGCCGGTCGTCGTCGCCGGCCCCAAGCTCTGATCGCCGGCTAGTTTCCCCACCCCAGCGTGGGGTCGATCTGCGCGCTCAGCCGCCGTGCGGCGCGGCGGGCGAAGCGGAGCAGTTCAGCCTTGCGCCGGGCCGGGGCCAGGCGGCGTTCGGGTGCCTCGCGAATGACCGCCGCATCGTAGCGATCGGCAACGATCACGCCCGCCGTGTCGGGAAGAAAGCGGTCTTCGTCGAGCAGCCCGGCCAGCATCGGCGGCACCGCCCAGAAGAAGCTGTCGCAATAATCGAGATAGTCGGTCCACTTGCCGTCGCCGGTCAGGTCGGCCTTGCTGACCTTGATCTCGACGATCGTCAGCCTGCCCTTGGCATCGATCCCCATCAGGTCGGCGCGCCGGCCATTCGGCAAGGGCACTTCGCATATGGCAAACAGGTCGCGGCGGCAGAACAGCCGGGTCACCCCGCGCGCGACGTCGAGCGCAACCGGGGCGAGATCCTGGAAGCAGGACGCGGGGATGATGGACTCGGGCGCGGATGACACGCCCGGGCTATAGAACAGGACAGGAACGAAAAGCTAGCGTCAGCGGCACATGTCGCCGCAGGACAAGGGCTTAGCGGTAGAAGACGTGATTGCCGACCGAGGCGACGCGGGTCAGGCGCCAACCCGGGCTGACCCGGCGCGCGTGGAAGAACAGCGCCTTGCCGACGTTGCTTTCCTTGATTTCGCCAGCGACGATGCGGGCGATGGCGACCGCATTCTTCCACTGAAGGCTGCTCTTGTTGACCGACGGCCAGCGGCCACCGCGAACGAAGCTGAACTGTCCGCGCTGGGTCAGCACGCCGCAGTAACTCGACGGGAAACGACCGCGGCTCTCGGTGCGGTTGTCAATGACCTGGCCAACGGCCAGCTGACCGGCGAGCGGCTCGCTCTTGCTTTCAAAATAGACGCCGGCGGCAAGGCATTCGAGCTCGCGGCTACCGGCATCGCTGCGGCGAAGGCGAGCAACCGTCTCGCTGAGGCTCGCGCCCGGCTCGATGGTGACTGCTTCGTCCTGCGCGCTGTCGGCGACAGGCTCTTCGCTACCGCCGACCTGGGCCGGAGCGAGAGGATCGTTCGAAAGGGGGGTCGAAATCAAGGGTTCGTTCATCGTCTGCGCTACAGCCTTGACGACCTTCTCGGTGGCTGGCGCAGGCAGGACCTGAGCGGGAGCAACTGAGGAGGCGCCCATCGCGGCGGCGGCGAGCATAAGGACGAAACGACGAACCACTGATTACCCATCTTTGTGCGGTGGATAGCCGTCCGCGCGTTCAGTCAGGCCGAAAAGGCCGCGTCACTACGCCTGGGCTGATCCCCCGTCTCGCGTGGCTCTTCGGGCCGTTCGACACAGCCCGGGTGAGCACCCCGCTAGAGCTGTTCCTCGGTTCGTCGCATTTAATCGCGAGGGCAAGTCGCTCAGGTCATTTCAGCGATGAATCGTTCCGCCGACGGGACGTCCAGTTCGATCAGCCACAGATCGGGGTCGCGATCGCGGGCCTTGGCGAGTTGCTGCTCAAGCGACTCCTGATCGGCGATTCGCCGCGATTCCCACGCATAATCGCCGCTTCGCTGGAGCAGCCGCTGCAGCAGAAAAGCGGCCTTTCCTCGCTCGGCCACGACCAGCAGCAAGCTGCCGCGTTCCGCATCGCCGCGGCAGAGCACGGTGCCGAATCCACCCAGGTCGCGGGCCCTGGCGAGCAGTGCCGACGCCTCGATACCCGCCGCCAGCCGCGGGTCGCTCATCCCGGACGGTAACCGTCGAGGCCAGCCAGCGCGATGTGCGAACGAAGGAAGGTGCCGGTGCCGCGGGCACATTCCTCGCCGCTTGAATCGACGATCCGGGCCTCGGCCACAAACACCCGGCGCTTGCCGGAAATCCAGCGCCCCTCGGCAAACGCCGGGCCTTCGCGCAGAGGCTTGGTGAAGTGAAGGTTGAACGCCGTGGTCAGCAGGAAGCGATCGCTGACGAGGCTATTCGCCGCGTAGAAAGCGGCATCGTCCAGCATCTTGAAGTAAAGCGTTCCATGCGCCGCCCCGGCCGCGTGAAAACTCGCCGGCTCGACGGTGAAGTCGATCCTCGACCTGCCCGCCTCCGCCAGCGTCAGCGACGAGCGGAACAGGAGGTTGATCGGCGCCGACGCGTACAGCGTCTCGAGCGCGCGATAATGGGCGTCGGCCCCGCTCGGCTCGGCAGGAGCCATCTCAAGCGGCGTGGGGTTCATCGACTCCCATCAGCACTGCCGTCAGCGCATCGCGCGACCGGGCTCCACGAAGTTTCTCGAGGGTGGGAGCGTGGCGGACCACCCGGCTGATCGCTGCCAGCGCCTTCAAATGGTCGGCCCCGGCATCGGGCGGCGACAGCAGCAGGAACGCCAGGTCGACCGGTGCGCCATCGATCGCCTTGTAATCGATCGGTTCGGCCAAATGCGCGACCAAGCCATAGATCCGGCGCAGGCCGGCGATCTTTCCGTGCGGAATGGCGACGCCGTTGCCAAAGCCCGTGGGACCCAGCCGCTCACGATCGACCAGCGCGGTGACCAGCTCCGACTGGTCGATCTGCAACCGTGGCCCGGCGATCTGCGCAAGGCTCTGGAACAGGGCGCGCTTGTTCGCGACCGCCAGCGCCGGCCGATTCGCGTCAAAGTCGAGAAACGTCGAAAGCTGCATAAGAAGAAAATACTCTGACGCCTGCCGGCGATTGGTGGCGGCCAGATGCCCCAACGCGTCGACGCGGTCTAGCGGTCCCGGGGTTCGACCCAGCCGATGCTGCCGTCCTCACGGCGATAGACCATGTTGAATGCACCGGTGCCGCTGTTCTTGAACATAAGGGCCGTGGTGTTGCGCAGATCGAGCATCATCACCGCGTCTGACACGCTTGCTTCCGGAATGTCGACACTGGTTTCGGCGATCACCGGCGGATGCTCGGCGGCGGGCTCGTCCTCGGTCGCGGGCGGGGCGAAGACGGTATAGGCGGCGGTTGCGTCAAAGCCCGGGCCACCCATCGGCTCGGCGCCCTTTCGCTCGCGGAGGCGCGACTTGTAGCGCCTCAGCTGCCGCTCGATCTTGTCGGCCGCACCGTCGAAGGCGATATGCGCGTCCTGAGCGCGGTTATTGGCCTTGAGCACCACACCGTTCATCACCGGCGCGACGATGTCGCAGGTGAAACCGTGGTCGTGGGGGCCCTTGCCGAAGGTGACGTTGGCCGCGGTGGCACGGGAGAAGTAGCGGCCGGTCAGTGCCTCGAGACGATCGGTGACATGGGTACGGAGCGCGGCTCCAGTCTCGACCTGGTGCCCAGAGACCCTGATGTCCATCGTCTTCTTCTCTCCTTCAGCTAAGCCCTCAGGCAGTGCCGAGGGCTGCCCACAACGGCTCCTTCATCTTGGCGATGAACTGGGTATGGGCGGCAAGCTCGTCAAGCGACGGCTCATGCGGACGGGCCGGACGGATGGCTCGCGGCGCCGTGACGAAGCCGGCATCGGACGCGACCGCCTGGTCACCGGACCGGGTCTCCGCAAGCAGCGAAAGTCCGATCTGCCGCCCGCCGGTCAGTTCGACATAGACCTGCGCCAGCAGCTGCGCGTCGAGCAGGGCGCCGTGCTTGACGCGGGCGGTGCGATCGACCCCGAAACGGCTGCACAAGGCATCGAGGCTGTGCTTGGAACCGGGATGCTTGGACCGCGCCATCACCAGGGTGCAGATCATCCGGCTGAGGCACACGGGGTCCCGGCCGCAATGGGCGAGCTCGGCGTTGAGGAAGCCGAAATCAAAGCCGGCATTGTGCGCGATCAGCGGGGCGTCGCCGATGAAATCGAGCAATTCCTCGCACTTGTCCCCGAACAGAGGCTTGTCCGACAGGAAGATGGTGCTGAGGCCGTGAACTGCCTCGGCTTCGCTCGGCATCGACCGCTCGGGATTGAAATAAGCGTGATATTCGCGCCCGGTCGGGCAGCGGTTGACCAGCTCGACACAACCGATCTCGACCATCCGGTCGCCGCTCGCCGGATTGACGCCGGTGGTTTCGGTATCGAACACGATCTCGCGCATGTTCAATGCTATGCGCCCTTGGAGAGTCCCAGTCCAGCGAGGATCGCATCCACCTGCCGCTCGGTTTCGCCGAGGCTGATCGAGGTGTCGATGACGTAGTTTGCGCGAGCTTTTTTCTCGGCGTCGGGCATCTGGCGGGCGAGGATATGGTCGAGTTTGGCGGGCGTCATGCCGGGCCGCGCAAGGACGCGCTGACGCTGGATCTCGGCCGGGGCGGAGACGACGATCACTTCGTCGAAGACACCCTCCCCGCCGGTTTCGAACAGCAAGGGAATGTCGAACAGCAGCGCGGGCGCGTCGCCATTCTCGACGATGAAGCGGGTGCGCTCGTGGTGCACCGCGGGGTGGACGATGGCTTCCAGCGCGGCAAGTTCGTCCGGGCGACCGAGCACCGCGGCCGACAGCGCCTCGCGATCGACCGCGCCATCATGCGTCGTCCCGGGAAAGCGCTGCTCGATCACCGGCACCAGCCTGCCGCCGGGCCCCTGCAACCGCCGCACCGCCGCATCGGCGTCGAACACCGGGATGCCGCGCGCGGCGAACATCGCCGCGACGGTCGATTTCCCCATGCCTATCGAGCCGGTGAGTGCGAGGGTTTTCATTGCGTGAGCAATGCCCTCAATTCGCTATCGAAGTCACGCGGCGCGGCTTTGCCAAAAAACCGGGCGAAGCTTGGCGCGGCCTGGCCGACCAGCATCTGCAATCCGTCCACGATTTGCAGGCGACGTTGGCGCGCATCCCTCAGCAGCGTCGTTTCTAGCGGTCGGTAGACAAGCTCGAAGACGACCCCGTCGCCTGCGATCGAAGACGCATCATAAGGTAAGTCGGGGTACCCGGTCATCCCGAGCGGCGTGGCATTTACCAGAAGATCGGATGGCGGGAGCGGATCGCCCCATGCAAGGTACCTGATCGTTACGCTGTTGCGCTGGCCAAGATAGGTGGCAACTTTTGCGCGGTCGCGGGCGACCAGAGTAATTGCCTTGTAGCCGAGCGACAGCAGGCTCCAGACCACCGGATAGAGTGCGCCGCCGGCGCCCAGCACCACAGCGTTTCGCGACGCCGGCGCGGAGGATGGCCGCAGCATGCCTTCGTTCGTCAGGAGCGGCGCGAGCGGTTCCATTACGCCGTGAATGTCCGTGTTGAGTCCGATGACCCGGCCATTCAGAGGAACAGCGAGATTGACCGGCTCGACGGGAAAACTCGGATCCTGCGGCTTTGCGACATGGGCGAGCGCCGCCAGTTTGAGCGGCATGGTGATGTTGCACCCACGCCAAAGCGGATCGTCACGACGAGAGGCGAAATAGCCGCCAAGCTCGTCTGGAGTAACCTTTGTCGCGCGATATTCGCCCTCTAGCCCCAGCTTCTCCAGCCAGAACTTGTGTATGAGCGGGGACTTCGAATGGCCGATCGGGTCGCCGATTACCTCCGCATAGGGCATCTCTGGCGTCATGCCGCCAACACCCCCCTTTCCCGCAGCGTGCCCAGCAAGGGCAGCAGAGGCATGCCGAGAATAGTGAAGTGGTCGCCCTCGATCCGCTCGAACAGCTGGACGCCCGGTCCTTCAAGGCGGAAGACGCCGACGCAATAGCTGACCTCGGGCCAGTCAGCTTCGAGATAGCGTTCGATGAAGTCTTCGCTGAGCGGCCGCACCTTCAGCAATGCGCGCTCGGCATGGTGGAAGACCGTTCCCCCGTGCTCGGCCAGGACCACCGCACTGGTCAGCTCCATCGTCCTGCCGGAAAAGAAGCGCAGATGCTCCGCCGCGGTCTCGCGGCCGGCGGGTTTATCGAAGCGTCGGCCTTCGACACTGATCAGGCTGTCGCTGCCGATCACCAGCGCGTCCGGCCGCCGGGCCGAAACCGCCCTTGCCTTGGCCTCGGCCAGCGCGATGGTGAGCGCCGCGTCGTCGCCGGCGAACCCCGCCTTGATCGCTGCTTCGTCGACTCCCGGCCGGTCGGCCGCATAGGCGACACCGGCATTGGCGAGCATCGTGCCCCGGATCGGCGAGGTTGAGGCCAGGATCAGGGTCACCGCGCCAGTTCCATGTTCGTTCCTGTGGAGAAGATGCCCTCAACCCCTAGCGCGGGTCGGGGGATGGACCAACCGGGTCCGAACCGCACCAACCGGTAAGACATCGCCAAGGGTGTTATCCACGGTGGATGAAGTCTTCCACAGCCTTGTGGATAGCGGGAATTGGCCGCCGCGAATCGCCGGTCTTGCGAGAGGCGCCGATTCCGGCCACCTGTTGGCAACCACGGGAGGGTCACTTATTCCCCACTAGTCGCCCGCCAACTGACTCAAACTACCTTTTTAAGAATCTAAGAGAGAAAGAGATAAGGGTGGCCGAACTGCCTGCCGGAAACGGGACCGACAAGCCGCTGCTGGCGGTGCTCCGGGGTGAACGACGTGATCCGCCGCCGGTCTGGATGATGCGCCAGGCCGGGCGCTACCTGCCCGAGTATCGCGCCCTGCGCGCCGAAAAGGGCGGCTTCCTCGACATGGTCTACGATCCCGCCGCCGCCGCCGAGATCACCCTTCAGCCCCTGCGCCGCTTCCCGCTCGATGCGGCGATCCTCTTTTCCGACATCCTGATCGTCCCCCACGCGCTCGGCCAGGACCTGAGCTTTGTCGCCGGCGAAGGCCCGCGGTTGAGCCCGCCGCTGTCGGGCGCGGAGATGGCGGGCTTCCAGCCGGCTCCTGAGCGCCTCGAGGCGATCTACGAGACCGTCAGGCAGGTGAAGGCCCAGCTCAAGCCCGAGACGACGTTCCTGGGCTTTGCAGGCTCGCCGTGGACGGTAGCCACCTACATGGTCGCCGGCGAAGGGAGCCGCGAGCAGGCCGAGGCCCGCACCCTCGCCTATCTCGATCCCGGCAAGTTCGGCGCGATCGTCGCCGCGATCGAGGAAGCGACCGTCGCCTATCTCGTCGGACAGGCCGATGCCGGGGTCGATGCGGTGCAATTGTTCGACAGCTGGTCGGGCAGCCTCGCCCCATCGGAATTCGAACGCTGGGTGATCGCGCCCACCGCCCGGATCGTGTCCAAATTGCGCGGCCTTCGGCCCAACCTCACGATCATCGGTTTTCCCAAGGGCGCCGGTGGAAAGCTGCCCGCCTATGCCCGCGAAACGGGGGTCGATGCGCTCGGCCTCGACGAGACGGTCGATCCGCTGTGGGCGCATGCCAGCCTGCCCGCCAACATGCCGGTCCAGGGCAATCTCGATCCGCTTGCCCTGATGGCCGGCGGGGAGGCGCTGGAGAAAGCGGTTCGCCGGGTGCTGACCGCGCTCGAGGAACGGCCGCACGTCTTCAATCTCGGTCACGGGATCGGACAGTTCACTCCGATCGAGCATGTCGAACAGATGTTCCGGCTGCTCGGAAAGGTCGCCTGATGCTCGACACGGCGATCGGCTGGCTCGGCAATGCCTATCCTTGGGTAAAGGCGGCCCATGTCACCTTCGTGATCTTCTGGGTGGCCGGCCTGTTCCTGTTGCCGCGCTTCTACGTCTACCACCACGCGACCGCCCCCGGCTCCGCCGAGGATCGGGCCTGGATCGAGCGCGAACGGCGGACTAAGCGGATCATTCTCGGGCCCGCGCTGGTCATCGTCTGGGCACTTGGCCTCGCCCTTGCCTTTCACCTTGGCGCGTGGAGCCAGGGCTGGTTCCACGCCAAGCTCGCCTTCGTGGTGCTGCTGAGCGGATACCAGGGCTGGCTCGGTGCCTATGGCCGCAAGCTTGCTCGCGGCGACCGCCCGCTCGAGAACAAGACGCTGCGGATCATGAACGAGATTCCGGGCATCATGACCGCGATCATCGTGGTGCTGGTGATCGTCAAACCGTTCTGATCTTGCCGCGGGGCGATGGCGCCCCCATGTTGACTTGGACCGCAGGCCGACATAGGCCGCACAAATACGGCCGCGCCGGCCCGTATTCTCATGCCTTCGCCGGTGTGTCCGCTCGGTTCTCGACGCGGCTCTCAGTCTTCCGACTGTCAAAACTCTCAAGCAAAAGAACAAGCTACATGCATCTCAAGGACCTCAAGCAGAAGACCCCCGCCCAACTTGTCGCGCAAGCCGAAGAGATGGGAATCGAGGGCGCGTCGACGCTTCGCAAGCAGGACCTCCTATTTTCCATCCTCAAGGTCCGCGCCGAAAGCGGCGCCGAGATCATGGGGAGCGGCACCATCGAAGTGCTCAACGACGGCTTCGGCTTCCTGCGCAGCGCGGAAGCCAATTACCTTGCCGGCCCGGACGACATCTACGTCACGCCGCAGATCGTGCGCCGCTTCGGCCTGCGCACCGGTGACACGGTCGAGGGCGAGATCCGCGCGCCCAAGGACGGCGAGCGCTATTTCGCGTTGAACCGCATCACCTCGATCAATTTCGACGAGCCCGATGCCCTTCGCCACCGCGTCAATTTCGACAATCTGACGCCGCTTTACCCGGACGCGAAGCTCAAGCTCGACACGCTCGACCCGACCATCAAGGACAAGTCGGCGCGGGTCATCGACATCGTCTCCCCGCTCGGCAAGGGCCAGCGCGCGCTGATCGTCGCGCCGCCGCGGACCGGCAAGACCGTGCTGCTGCAGAATATCGCGCGGGCGATCACCGACAATAATCCCGAGGTCTTCCTGATCGTCCTGCTGATCGATGAGCGACCGGAGGAAGTCACCGACATGCAGCGTTCGGTGAAGGGCGAGGTTGTATCCTCGACCTTCGACGAGCCTGCGCAGCGCCACGTCCAGGTCGCCGAAATGGTGATCGAGAAGGCCAAGCGCCTGGTCGAACACAAGAAGGATGTCGTCATCCTGCTCGATTCGATCACCCGCCTCGGCCGCGCCTACAACACCGTGGTGCCGAGCTCGGGCAAGGTGCTGACCGGCGGTGTCGACGCCAATGCCTTGCAGCGTCCGAAGCGCTTCTTCGGCGCCGCTCGCAATATCGAGGAAGGCGGTTCGCTGTCGATCATCGCCACCGCGCTGATCGATACCGGCTCCAAGATGGACGAGGTCATCTTCGAAGAATTCAAAGGCACCGGTAACAGCGAAATCGTGCTCGACCGCAAGGTCGCCGACAAGCGCATCTTCCCGGCGCTCGACGTCGGCAAGAGCGGCACCCGCAAGGAAGAACTGCTGGTTCCGCAGAACACGCTCACCAAGATGTGGGTGCTGCGCCGGATCCTGATGCAGATGGGCACGGTCGACGCCATGCAGTTCCTGCTCGACAAGATGCGCGACGCCAAGTCGAACGAGGACTTCTTCGCGAGCATGAACCAGTAGAAGCGGACCCTCGCTTGCGCGGGTTGGCGTAGAGGCTAGACCTGTCGCATGTCCGCGTTCGCTTTCTCAGACGTCTTCACCTCGGCCGGCCTGCTCACGCTGGCCGAAGTCATCCTGATTGACCTGACGCTGGCGGGCGACAACGTCATCATCATGGGGACGATCGCCAGCGGCCTTCCCGACAAGGATCGCCGCAAGGTCATCGCGCTCGGCGTCGGGGTGGCGCTGGTCTTCCTGATCGGCTTTGCGCTGGTTGCGACCTGGCTGCTTCACATCACAGGGCTGCTGCTGGCCGGCGGCCTTTTGCTGCTGTGGGTCTGCTACAATCTCTACCGCGAACTGCGCCCGGCCAAGGTTGTCATCGCCGATGATCCGGACACGCCCGAGATCGAGGGCCCGCCGCAGAGCAAGACGTTCCTCGCCGCGGCTCTCCAGGTCACTATCGCCGACCTCAGCATGAGCCTCGACAACGTGATCGCCGTCGCCGGCGTAGCGCGCGAACATCCGGCGGTTCTCGCCTTCGGCCTTGTCTTCTCGGTGACTTTGATGGGCCTTGCCGCAAATTATGTCGCGAGGCTGATCCAGCGCTTCCACTGGATCGCCTGGATCGGCCTCGTGATCATCCTCTACGTTGCGCTGAACATGATCTGGCATGGCGCGCTCGAGGTGTGGCCGTTGCTGCCGGCGCAAGGCTGACACTCGACAGCGACGACTAAATTTTCGCATAGGCGTTTGGACGCGACATCTTTCAGACGGAAACAGCCTTGTTCGACCTTCTCCTTGCTGCTGCCGGTTCCGGCGCTTTTGCCATCGGCGACATCTGGGGCGACATCATTGCCGACTTTTCGAACATCACCGAGCCTGCGGCGCTTTCGGCCTTCCTCCAGGTGTTGATGATCGACCTCGTGCTGGCCGGTGACAATGCGATCGTGGTCGGCGCGCTGGCGGCGGGTCTTCCGGCCGAGCAGCGGCGCAAGGTTATCCTGATCGGCGTCCTTGCCGCGCTGGTCCTGCGCATCGGGTTCGCACTGATCGTCACCCAGCTGATGCAGGTGGTCGGCCTCATCCTCGCCGGCGGCCTGCTGCTGCTGTGGGTCGCATGGAAGATGTGGCGCGAACTGCGCCACACGGGCAGCGCGGGTTCGCCCGAGATCGAGGGTGACGAGCATAGCGGCCTCAAGTCCGCCAAGAGCTTCGCCAGCGCGGCCTGGGCCGTCGCGGTCGCCGACGTCAGCATGAGCCTCGACAACGTGCTGGCCGTGGCCGGCGCGGCGCGCGAGCATCCGGGCATCCTGATCGTCGGCCTGATCTTTGCCGTCGCGCTGATGGGCGTCGCTGCCAACATCATCGCCCGCTATATCGAGCGCTACCGCTGGATCGCCTACATCGGCCTCGCGGTGATCCTCTACGTCGCGGTGAAGATGGTTCACGACGGCTGGGTCGACCCGCAAGTCGGAATTGGCCGCCTGTTCGGCTGAGACTGGCCCGCCTGGTCCTTGCAAGCATGGGCTGACCCGGGGCATTCGGGTCGGCGTGACCGGTGACACCATCTACGCCCTGTCGAGCGGCGCCTTGCCCGCGGCGATCGCGATCGTCCGGGTCAGTGGGCCAGCGGCGGAGGTTGCAGCGGAAAGACTAGCTGGGCAGCTGCCTGAGCCGCGTAGCGCGTCGCTTCGCCGACTTCGAGCTGCGGATGGCGCGATCATCGACGAAGCCCTCCTGCTGCGTTTCCCCGCGCCGAACACCGCGACTGGTGAGCCCTTGGTCGAGCTGCACCTTCATGGTGGCCGCGCGGTCGTTGCCCGCCTGCTCGACGAGCTTTCCACCATGCCCGGCCTGCGGGAGGCCGAACCCGGCGAATTCACCCGCCGCGCGCTGATTAATAGCCGGCTTGACCTGACCCAGGCCGAAGGGCTCGCCGATCTGCTTTCGGCGGAGACCGAATGGCAGCGCCGGGCCGCGATCGAAAGTGCCGGCGGCGCGCTTCGCCGCCAGGTGGAAGGCTGGCGCGACCGGCTGATCGCCTTGTCTGCGCGGGCCGAAGCGGCGATCGACTATGTCGGAGACGAGGACGAAACCGCGCTTGATGAGCATGCGCTGGGAGCAGAAGCTGCGATAGTGGCGCAGGAGATGCGGGCGTGGCTTGTCCAGCCCGCGGCCGAATTGCTTACCAATGGCGTCAAAATCGTTCTTGCGGGTCCGCCGAATAGCGGAAAGTCGAGCCTCTTCAACGCCTTGGTCGGTGCAGAAAAGGCCATAGTGACGTCGATCCCCGGGACGACCCGCGACATCATCGAGGCCCGCATCGATTTCGATGGTCTTCCTGCGAACCTCCTCGATACCGCCGGCCTTCGCGCCAGCGACGACACAGTCGAACAGATTGGAGTCGAGCGCGCATTCGACGCACTTTCGCAGGCGGATATCGTCCTCTGGCTTGGCAACCCCGAGGACGCGCCAGTCCGCTCCAACGTCATACTGATCCATTCGCGGGCCGATGAACGTGTGGACGTACCCGAGGGCAGCATTGCAACGTCAGTCCGCACTTCGACCGGGACGGCGAAATTGCGGTCGGTACTGCTTGCACGGTTGCGAGCGCTACTTCCTCCCTTCGACCAAGCAGCACTCAACCGGCGCCAACGCCACCTGCTGAGCGAGGCTGCCGATGCGTTGACTGGCGCCATTGGACGCGACTTACTGATCGTTGCCGAGTCACTCCGTCAGTCACTCGCATCAGTCGATGTTGTTCTTGGCCGAAATAGTACGGAGGAGGTGATGGACGCCCTGTTTGGGCGCTTCTGCCTCGGCAAATAGCTGTTTCACGTGGAACAGGGTCGCGTATCGCGCCTAGTTTAGCTATGGGCGCCCCATGTTTGACGTGCTCGTGATTGGCGCCGGTCATGCCGGGTGCGAGGCCGCCGCCGCCGCCCAGCGGTTGGGAGCGCAGACGGCGCTACTCAGCTTTACGCTCACCGATGCGGGGCAAATGAGCTGCAATCCATCGATCGGCGGTGTGGGCAAAGGCCATCTCGTCCGTGAGCTCGATGTGTTCGATGGTCTCATGGCACGCGCTGCCGATGCGGCAGCGATCCATCGGCGGATGCTCAACCTCAGCAAGGGGCCCGCTGTATGGGGTCCGCGCGTCCAGGCGGACCGCTTACATTATCGCGCCGCTGTCGAGCGGTTGCTCACCGCGCTGCCCGTAGTGTGGATCGAGGGCGAGGCCGTCGAACTGATCATTACCAGTGGGCAGATCGGCGGCGTTGTTTTGGCCGATGGCACACGCCTTGAAGCGAAGTCGATAGTGCTCGCGACGGGTACATTCCTCGACGCGCGCATCTTCGTTGGGGACGAAGTGTGGGCTGCGGGTCGGGCGGGTGAGCAGTCCAGCATTCGGCTTGGGCAACAAGTGCGTGAGCTTGGCCTCGCAGCGCGCCGGCTCAAGACCGGTACCCCTCCCCGCCTCGACGGTCGCACCATCGATTGGGCAAAGCTCGACGAACAACCAAGCGATGCCACCGCGTGGCAATTCTCGTCACACCCGTCGCAGCGGCCGAGCCTTCCGCAACTCCGCTGCGCCATTACTCGCACCAATTCGGAAACTCACGACATCATCCGGGCTTCCGAAGGCCTGTCCCCGCTCTACTCCGGAATGATCGAAGGTCGCGGTCCGCGCTATTGCCCTTCGATCGAAGACAAGGTGCGCCGGTTCGGCGACCGTGATGGCCACCAGATCTTTCTCGAGCCGGAGGCGCTTTCGGACCACCTCGTCTATCCCAACGGCATTTCGACCTCGATGCCGCGTGAGGTGCAGCACGCGTTCGTCCGCAGTATCAGGGGCCTGGAGCGAGCTGAGATCGTAAAACCCGGCTATGCGGTCGAATATGAGCATGTCGATCCGCGCCGGCTCGGCAGCGATCTGCAGATGCAGCAACTCGGCGGACTGTTTCTCGCAGGGCAGATCAATGGCACCACGGGTTATGAGGAAGCCGCGGCGCAGGGCCTGGTCGCCGGGTTGAACGCCGCGGCATTCGCGTGTGGGACCGCGCCGGTCTGTTTCGATCGTCGGACGAGCTATATTGGCGTCATGATCGACGACCTGACCTTGCAAGGCGTCACCGAGCCCTACCGCATGATGACTGCACGCGCGGAATATCGACTTTACTTGCGCGCCGATAATGCAGTGAGCCGGATGGGCGCGGCAGCGCTCGCTAGCGGCGCTATTTCCCCAGAGCGTGCAAAGGCGGTCCGTGCGCATCTGGATTTTCGCGACACTGGCGCCTTTGCCGAGACCGAGGAAGGCAAGGCCGATGCTATTTATCGTCCATATGTCGAGCGTTCGCAGCGAGAGTGGGCCGCGGTCTATCGCAATCGTCAGGTCACCATTCCGAGGCATATCGATTACGGCGCCGTCCCTGGCCTTTCAGCGGAAATGGCTGAACGGCTCAACGCTGCGAGACCGGAAACGCTCGATCATGCGTCACGCATTCCCGGAATTACCCCTGCCGCGCTTACCGCTTTGTATGTCGGAACTTTGAAAGCTGTGGCGTGACTGTTTCACGTGAAACAGAAGAGAAATTGGCCGAATATGTAACTCTTCTGACGGAGGAGAACGAACGCCAGAACCTTATCAGCAAGAGCAGTGTCGATGCGGTGTGGTCACGGCACATCGAAGATTCCCTGCAGTTGCTCGACCACGCTCCCCTCGATCGCCATTGGCTCGATATCGGGAGTGGTGCCGGCCTCCCTGGGATCGTCTTGGCCATCGCTGGCGTGAAGAAGATCACTCTTGTCGAGCCCCGCCGTCTCCGGACGGAGTTCCTCGAGGCATGTCGGGAAAAACTTGAATTGAGAAACGTCACTGTAGTTACCGGAAAGGCAGAAAATCTGTCGGGTAGATTTGACGTCATTACCGCCCGTGCAGTCGCCGCCCTGAGCAAACTCTTTGCGATTGCCAGCCCGCTGATTTCCCCGACCGGACAATGGGTGCTGCCAAAAGGTCGAAGCGCTGCAAAGGAACTGGAAGAGGCGCGCGTCACGTGGCAAGGTGATTTCAGGCTGGAGCCCAGTCGCACCGATCCGGATGCCCGGATACTGGTCGCGAGAGGGGTTCGCCGAAGGGCGGGACGGGGATGATAAAGGTCGCGATTGCCAATCAGAAGGGCGGGGTGGGCAAGACCACGACCGCCATCAACCTCGCGACCGGGCTTGCGGCGATGGGTTGGAAAGTCCTCCTCATCGATCTCGATCCGCAGGGTAATGCGTCGACCGGCCTGGGAATTGGTCCGCAGGCCCGCGAGCGCTCATCCTACGAGGTGCTGATCGGTTCGGAGACCGTTGAGAACTCGGTTCAGCCGACCCGGGTGCCGCGGCTTGATCTCCTCCCGGCGACTCAGGATCTGTCCGGCGCGGAGGTCGAACTGGTCGAGGTGGAGCGCCGCACCCACCGCTTGGCGGATGCACTCCATACGGCTTCGTCGCGGTGGGACATCTGCCTCATCGATTGTCCGCCGTCGCTCGGCCTGCTGACGGTGAATGCCCTAATTGCAGCACGCCACCTGATCGTCCCGCTGCAATGCGAATTCTTTGCTTTAGAAGGACTTAGCCAGCTTCTGCAGACGGTTGAACGCATCCGGACGCGGTTCAATCCGGAGCTGTCGATCCTTGGCATCGCGCTGACAATGTTCGACCGCCGCAATCGCCTGTCGGCGCAAGTGGCTGAAGACGTCCGGGCATGCCTGGGATCGGCGGTGTTCGAGACCGTTGTGCCCCGCAACGTGCGTCTGTCAGAGGCGCCAAGCCATGGCCTCCCTGCCCTCATCTACGACCTGCGCTGTTCGGGCTCGACGGCCTATGTGGGCCTCGCCCGTGAACTGATGGCGCGCCTCCCGGCGCTCAAGGAAGCAGCATGAACCAGCAAGCGCGCGGCCTTGGCCGGGGCCTCTCCGCCCTCCTCGGGGATGTCACGATCCCGGCCGCCCCCGCCGGCAGCGCCGAAGGCGTGCGCGAGATCGACATCGCCGCCATCCGCCCGAATCCGGGCCAGCCGCGCCGCGTGTTCGCGGAAGCCCCGCTTGCCGAGCTTGCTGAGTCAATTGCTGCCCGCGGGGTGCTGCAGCCGATCCTGGTCCGCCCGGCGGCCGAGGCCGGTCAGTATGAGATCGTCGCTGGCGAGCGCCGCTGGCGGGCAGCCCAGCGTGCACAATTGCACCGGATTCCCGCGATCGTCCGGAGCTTCGACGAAGCCGGAACGGCCGAGGTGGCGCTGATCGAGAACGTCCAGCGCGCCGATCTCGGCCCGCTCGAGGAAGCGGACGCCTACGCCGCCCTGGTGCAACGCTTTGGCCACAAGCCGGAAGAGGTCGGCAAGCTGGTCGGGAAGAGCCGTAGTCACGTCTCCAACCTGTTGCGATTGCGCGATCTTCCTGAAAGCGTCCGAGCGCATCTCGAGGCCGGAACGCTGACCATGGGCCATGCCCGGGCAATCGCCTCGTCGGTGGACTGCGAACAGCTTGCCGAGCAGATCGTCGCGCGCGGTCTGTCGGTGCGTCAGGCCGAGGCGCTAGCCCGCAAGCAGCGGCCTGGCGCGGCCAGCGATGCCGGTCGGGGCGGCGAACGCTTCGCCGCGGCGTCGCGCGATGCCGATCTCCTGGCGCTGGAGCGGCAGCTTGGTGACTTGCTCGGCCTCAAGGTATCGATCCAGCACAAGGCCGGCGCGGGCCAGGTTGCGGTTGGTTTTTCGAGCCTCGATCAGCTCGACCTTATCTGCCAGCGACTGAGCGGGGAGCCAATCTGACCCCTACCGCCGGGACGCTGCGGCGACCCGGGCAAGTTGCATCAGCGTTTCGCCTAGGGCGGCCGCCGGCGGGACCGGCCGAAGCAATATCTCGCGCTCAAGCTTCTGAACGCGTTCGAACGCCTCCGACAGGCGGGCGGCGGTCCAGCGCGGAAGGATTTGCGCCACCATTGCCTTGTCACGCTGCCAGACACTCTGCGCCACGGCATTCGCGGATTGCCCCTGCTCCACCCGCGCGCGCAAGGGGGCGAGCATCAGCAGGCGCCGCTGCAACGCGCGCACCACCGGGATCGCGTCCATCGCCGCAGCGTCGAGCAGTGACAGCTCCCCGGCGAGGCCCGCGAGGTCGCCCACCAGAGCGAGATCGCCGGCGCGGCCATATTCGGCCTCCGACTGGTCGATCCCCAGCGCATCGACGACCCCCTCCTCCAGCGCGGCGGGCTGATCCGGGGAAGCGCCGACGTAGAGCGCGAACTTCTGCAGTTCGAGCTGCGCGAGGATGAGATCGCCCCCGGCCTCCTCGGCCACGCGCTCGGCGATTTCGGGCATGACGACGAGGCCTTCCCGGCGGGCGAGTTCGGTCACCATGGGGACCTGCTCGCGAGGGGTCTGAAGCTCGCTGGAGACGTGGAGGGCGGCCTTGCTGGCTTCGACCAGCTTAAGGAGGCCGCTGGTATTCTTGAGCGCGCCATTGGTGATGGCCACGGCCGGTGCCTCGACCCGGTCGAGCGCAAGGAGTGCTTCCACCGCCGGGACGATCTCCTCGCCGGCAGGCTCGATCCACAGCAGCCGTGCACCGCCGAACATGGGCAAGCTGGCCGCTTCGTCGGCGAGCCGGGCGGGATCGCTTTTCACCTGCGGACCGCTGACGGCAACTTTTTCGGCGCCGAGCGCCGTCAGGAGGCGCTGCGCGAACAGGCGGCTGGCCGCATTGTCCGCACCGCTGAAGAGATAGAAGCGCGTTGCAGGATCCGGACGGTCGAGCACGGCGGCTGCCTTTGCCCGGGGCAGCTTCACCTTTTCGATCCTCGTCCCGCATACAGACCGAGGCGTCCAACGATCTGGTCGGCGACCACCTGGGCGAGGCGTTCGGCGGCGGTTTGTTCAGCGGCCAGCGTGGCGACGTCCGAGCTGACGACGTCGATGCCGGCGTCCGATCCGGCGGTGGCGTCGAGAACGACCTGCCCGGTGGCATTGTCGACCAGGCGGTAACGGGCCCGGATGGTGCGCCGTTCACGGGTCACGGCGGTGTCGCCGCGGATGCCGAAGCTGGTAAGGTCGTCATCGACCTCGACCTCGAGGCGGAACTTGCGGTCCCCTTGTTTTGGATCTCCTAGGCGATCGACCAAGGCAGAACGAAGCAGCCAGCCGACGCGGCCGCCATCGATCGGCTGCACTGCCACCGACGACAGGAAGGTTGCGGTCACCCCGCTCGACCCGCCGCCGTACACCGGGCGCAGTCCGCAGCCGCTGGTCGCAGCCGCGAAGGCAAGCAGGATTGCGATCCGCTTCACAGGACGATGTTCACCAGACGGTCGGGCACCACGATGACTTTCCTCGGCGCGACATCCCCGACAACAGCGGTAATCTTTTCGGCGCCGAGTGCCATCGCCTGCAGATCCTCGCGGGCCATGCCGCGCGGCGCCGTCAGCGTGTGACGGAGCTTGCCGTTGACCTGCACCGCGATCGTCACTTCCTCATCGACGAGCAGGGCCGGATCGTGCGTCGGCCAGGGCTGGTCTACCGCCAGCCCTTGGCCGTCGAGCACCGTCCAGGCTTCTTCGGCGAGGTGCGGTGCCATCGGGGCGATCAGCACCACCAAGGTGCGGATGGCGGCGCTGCGATCGGCCGAGGGAGCGGCCTTTTCGATCGCGCTGACCAGCTCGTAGAGCGCGGCCACGGCCTTGTTGAACTGCAGGCCGTCGATTGCCGCGCCGACTGCCGCAATGGCGCGGTGGAGCTTGCGGGTCAGCGCCTTGTCCGAGCCATCGGTGACCGCCGGTGCAGTCGCCAGTCGCCACACGCGCTGGACGAAGCGCGACGCGCCCTCGATGCCGCCGATCGACCATTCGAGGTCGCGTTCAGGCGGCGAATCCGACAGCATGAACCAGCGCACCGCGTCCGCGCCGTAGCGCTCGATGATCGCATCCGGGTCGACGACATTTTTCTTCGACTTGGACATCTTTTCGACGCGGCCGCTGGTGACCGCCTGGCCGCTTTCGATGTGGATCCAGTCGTCGCCGTTCCGGGTCACTTCACCCGGGCTGAGCCAGCTGCCATCGCCGGCCTTGTAGGTTTCGTGCGTGACCATGCCCTGCGTGAAGAGGCCCTTGAACGGCTCCTTCACCGACAGCTTTCCGATGCGCTCGAGCGCGCGGGTCCAGAAGCGGGCGTAGAGCAAGTGCAGGATCGCATGCTCGACCCCGCCGATATACTGGCCGACCGGCAACCAGGCCTCGGCCTCCGCCTGGTCGAAGGGCTTGTCCCCCGGCTGCGAGGCGAAGCGGATGAAGTACCAGCTGCTGTCGACAAAGGTGTCGAGCGTGTCGGTTTCCCTGCGCGCGCCCTTGCCGCAGCTCGGACAATCAACCTTGTTCCACGTGGAATGGCGATCGAGCGGGTTGCCCGGAACGTCGAAGCTGACGTCCTCCGGAAGCACGACCGGCAACTGATTCTTGGGCACAGGCACCGCGCCGCAGGCGTCGCAGTGGATGATCGGGATCGGCGTGCCCCAATAGCGCTGGCGGCTGACGCCCCAGTCGCGCAGGCGATATTGCGTCGTGCCCTTGCCCCAGCCTTCGGCTTCGGCACGGCGGATGATCTCGGCCTTCGCCTCGTCGGTGCTCAGGCCATCGAGGAAGCGGCTGTTGACTGCCACGCCAGGCGCATTTTCGGCTTCGCTGAGCGGCGCGTCGGCCTGATCGACCGATGGCGCGACAACGCGGGTGATCGGCAAGCCATATTTGGTCGCGAATTCGTAGTCGCGCGTATCGTGACCCGGCACGCCGAACAGGGCGCCGGTCCCGTAATCCATCAATACGAAGTTCGCGATCCAGACCGGCAAGTGCCAGTCCGGATCTAGCGGGTGCGTGACGGTGAGGCCGGTGTCGAAGCCTAGCTTCTCCGCGGTTTCAATCTCGGCCGCGGTCGTGCCGCCCTGCTTGGCCAGCGCGATGAAGTCGGCAACATCCTGCCGCTCGGCCGCGAGCGCCTCGGCAATCGGGTGGCCGGGCGAAATCGCCAGGAAGCTCGCGCCGAAAATGGTGTCGGGACGGGTCGTGAAGACCTCGATCTCCCCGCCTTCCGGACGCTGGAAACTGAACTGCAGGCCGCGGCTCTTGCCGATCCAGTTCTCCTGCATCAGCCGGACCTTGTCGGGCCATTGATCGAGGGATCCGAGGCCTTCGAGAAGTTCTTCCGCAAAGTCGGTGATGCGCAGGAACCACTGGTTCAGCTTGCGACGCTCGACCAGCGCGCCCGACCGCCAGCCGCGGCCGTCGATCACCTGCTCGTTGGCGAGCACGGTCATGTCGATCGGGTCCCAGTTCACTTCCGATTCGCGGCGGAACACGAGGCCCGCCTCGAACAGGTCGAGGAAGAGGGCCTGCTCGTGCCCGTAATAATCGGGTTCGCAGGTGGCAAGTTCGCGGCTCCAGTCGAGCGCGAAGCCGAGGCGCTTCAGCTGCGCGCGCATCTGGGCGATGTTTTGGCGCGTCCAGGCGCCCGGGTGCACCTTCTTTTCCATGGCCGCATTCTCGGCCGGCATGCCGAACGCGTCCCAGCCCATCGGATGGAGCACTTCAAAGCCCTGCGCGCGGCGATAGCGGGCAAGGACGTCGCCCATGGTGTAGTTGCGGACGTGGCCCATGTGGATGCGCCCCGAGGGATAGGGAAACATCTCGAGGACGAAGCTCTTGGGCTTGGCGCTGGTGCTATCGGCGCGGAAGCAGCCGTCGGCCTCCCACCGCTCCTGCCAGCGGGCTTCGCTCGCCGCCGGATCGAAACGGTCGGTGGTCATGCGGGCTCCTTGAAGTTGGGGTGGGGTCCTCAGCCGCCGACAGCGGCGCGGCGGATGTCACGGGCGCGGGTGAGGATGATATCCTCAAGCTTCTGGACCGTCGCGGCCGAAACCGGCGCCTCGACCCAGCTTCCGCCCTGGTTGACCTGGCGGCTGGCCGCGACCCGCAGCGCATCGGCACGCAAGTCCTGGTCGAGGATCGATACGGTCAGCTTGACCCGCTCGCCCGGCGAATTGGGGTTGGCATACCAGTCGGTGACGATGACGCCACCGTTGCTGTCGGCGGTGACCAGCGGCGCGAAGCTCAACGTATCGATGGCGGCGCGCCACAGGTAGGTGTTGACGCCAATCGCCGTGGTCCGCGACGGCGCGAGCTGGACCGGGATATCGCGATTGCGGCTGCAGCCGGCGGTCGCCAGCAGGGTGGCCGACAGGAGAATGGCTGCGAACGAACGGCGCATGGACTACCCTTTGACGAACAGACGGATCTGATTGGCCTTGCTCTATAGAAGCTGCGCCCTTCCTCGCAACCCGTTGCGGTTCAAGACCATCGTGTGGTGACTCGGCAACAGCGGCACTGAAAGCATTGCTGTCGTGGAACATTCACCTTCGCCAGCCTATGTACCGTTCAGAAAGGGACCGGGAATCGAATGAGTCGGCGGGTGGAGAGCAAAGGCAAATGGGTTGTGGCAATTGCCGCAGCGAGCCTGCTGCTGCCTGCGACGGTCGTCATTGCGGCGCCGCAGAAGAAGCGCCCTGCCCCGGTTGCACTGAGCTTCGATGGTGGCTTCACGCCGGCGTCGGCTGACCCGCGGTTGGCCGCGGCGCTTGCGAGCCGTCCGCCGCTAGCCTCAGATTTCCGCTTCACCCCGGCGGCCGCCAAGCAGCGGCCTTCGCAGATACGGATTGCGGTGCGTGCCCGGGCCACGACCCCGACGCAGGTGGCGCTGAACGATCGCGCTGCCGCTGCTGCGCCGATGGAAGCAGGCTTGCCGCTGACCCCCGCCAGCTACAATCTCGGTGCGGCAGTGGGCTGGAAGCGATTCGCCGTTTCGGCCGACGTCGGCCGCGCACAGGGTGCCACGCCCGCGCTGGCCGACCGCGAAGGCGCGTCGGTGGGCGTGAGCTACAGCACGAATCGCTTTACCGGCCGGGTTGCCGCAAGTGCCGATCGTCCGGCCCCGCAGCGCTCGACCGCGATCGCAGATCCGACGGCCTATGCGCTGGATGTCGGCGGTGCCTTCAACATCAGCCGCAACATCGCGCTGACGGGCGGCGTCAAGTACAAGATCGAACGCGACCAGCTCGCGACGCTGCGCGACCAGCGCCGCGACAGCCAGGCGGTCTACGTCGGCACCGCGTTCAAGTTCTGAGCGGCGGCGAGCCTTACATCCAGGCGTCGATACCGGCCCAGCCATCCCAGCCGCGAGCCATTAATTCCCTCCCCTGAGCCTGACTGATCCCGCCGAGCGCGTAGGCCGGGCAGTTCGTCATCTGCGCGAGGCGAAGCGCTTCGTCTTCACCCAGCACGGGCTTGCCTGGGTGGCTGCGGGTATCGAAGAGTGGCGAGACGATCACGAAAGCAGGTTGCCGGGCGGCCGCCACGCGCGCTTGAGCCTCGTCGTGGACCGCGAGGCTGAAGGGGATCCGTCCGGTTTGCGTCGCGGGATTGTGGACAAGCGCGGCGCCGACTTCTTCGGCAAGAGCGACATCGCGGGACATGCCGAGCACCGCGCCTGCCGCAAGCACGTCGGCAGCGATTTCGCGCCGCGTGGAACGGTCAGAGGCATGGTGACGAACGATCACCCCCGCGCCTGCCGCAGCGGACCGGGCGATGGCGGCGTGAAGCGAGTCGCCCATCCGCTCGTCGGTCATCAGCCACGCTCGCGGCCACGATTGCCTTTGCATCGCCTTTGCCCATAGCAGGCCGCGATGTCCGATGCAGCCGCCCTCCTTCAAACCATCTCTGCCGCCATCGCCGACGCCGCCCAAGTGGCGCGGCGCGAACCAGACGATGTCACCCTGGTCGCCGTCAGCAAGAACCGCTCGGCGGAGGAGATCGAGGCACTGATCGAGGCCGGGCAGCGCCACTTCGGAGAAAACCGGGTGCAGGAGGCTGCGGGCAAATGGCCGTCCTTGCGGGCACGATACCCCGACATCACCCTGCACATGATCGGCCGCCTGCAGTCCAACAAGGCGGATGAAGCTGCAGCCTTGTTCGATGTCATCCATTCGCTCGACCGGCCCAGCCTCGCGTCGGCGCTGGCCAGGGCGGAGTGGAAGGGGCCGACCTACCTGCAGGTCAATATCGGCGAGGAGGAGCAGAAGGGTGGCGTCGCGATTGCCGACCTGCCGGGCTTCATCGACAATGTCCGCGAGTCAGGCCTGAACCTCGCCGGCCTGATGGCCATCCCGCCTGCCGAAGTGGAGCCCTCGCCCTATTTCGCTTTGCTGGCCAAGCTGGCACGGCGGCATGACGTCAGCGGACTGTCGATGGGAATGAGCGGCGATTTTCGAAGCGCGGTGATGCTTGGCGCGACGGTAGTCAGGGTCGGGACGGCGCTGTTCGAATAAGCCTCAGTCGAGATGGCCGCTCTTGGAGCGCTTCACATTGAGGTAATGGGCATTGTGGGGGTTGGCAGGAAGGCGGTGCGCCACGCGTTCGGTGGTGATGCCTTGCGCTTCCAGGCCAGCGAGCTTCGCCGGATTGTTGGTCAGCAGGCGAACCTCGTTCACCCCAAGCGCACGCAGCATCGCCGCCGCCAAGGCATAATCGCGCTCGTCGTCGGCGAAGCCCAAGCGGTGGTTCGCCTCCACCGTGTCGAGCCCGCGGTCCTGCAGGCCATAGGCGCGGATCTTGTTGGCAAGACCGATGCCGCGACCCTCCTGACGGAGATAGAGAAGGATCCCGCCGCCCTCCGCTTCCATCAGCTGAAGCGCGGCACGTAGCTGGGGACCGCAGTCGCACTTGAGGCTGCCGAACACATCGCCCGTCAGGCATTCGCTGTGGATGCGCGTGAGCGGCGCCTTGCCGGCAGGCGCGCCGACCAGCAACGCGACATGTTCGCTGCCATCCTCTTCGGCGCGCATGGCGACGATCTGGGCTTTTGTGGCGAGACCCTCGACAGGCAGGCCAGCGCGGGCAGCGATGGTGACGTGCGCCGGCCTTGCGGCGGCCGTCGCCTCGGCCGTTGTGACGCGGACCGACGCGTCGGTTTCGAGCAGCCAGAGAGCAGGCATCAGCCCGGCGCTTCGGGCCAGCGCCAGCGCCGCCCTGGCCGCGTCCGGATCAGTCAGCCCCTTGGTACGCAGCGGCCCCGGTCCAAAGCGATCGAAGTCGCGCCCGGCATCGACAAGCCCGCGAACGGTGCCAGGATCGAGCCAGGGTTCGCGCTGAACCAGCACCGGTTCGCGCGCCGAGGCCGATTCGCGCTGATTGGCGAGCCCGAGCGCCGCGGCCCGCGCTCCGCTGAGCAGGACGCTGGCGCGTCCGTCCGCATCAACCAGCGCCAGAAACTCGTCGGTCGCCGTTTCCACCGCAGCGACAGTGAGGGAGTCCACGCCGACCGCCCGGCCGGCGCGCAGCGCGGCAATGGCGTCGGCAGCGCAGTTCAAAGCTCGAGCTCGACCACCAGCGGGACGTGATCGGAGGGGCGCTCCCAGGCGCGGCAGGGCTCATGCACCTTGTGCATGGTGGCCTGGGCCGCCACGCTGGGGCTTGCCCACATATGGTCGAGCCGGCGGCCGCGATCGTTCCTGGTCCAATCGGGCGAGCGGTAGCTCCACCACGTAAAACAACGCTCGGGCGCCGGCACGAATTTGCGGCCAAGGTCGACCCAGTCGTGCGCGGCCTGCAACCGCCCGAGCGCATCGATCTCGATTGGCGTGTGGCTGACGACGTCGACCAGCGCCTTGTGGCTCCAGACATCGCATTCGAGCGGCGCGACGTTGAAGTCGCCGACGATCAGGGTCGGCTCCTTTAGGTCCTCGGACCAGCGGGTCATCCGTTCGATGAAGTCGAGTTTCTGGCCAAACTTGGGGTTGATGGTACGGTCGGGAACATCGCCCCCGGCAGGCACATAGACATTCTCGAGCCGAAGGCCCTGCGGCAGGCGTACGCCGACGTGCCGCGCCTCGCCGTTGTCCTGCCAGTCGTGGCGACCATGCCCCTCCAGCGGAACGCGGCTCAAAATGGCGACGCCGTGATGCATCCGCTGACCGTTGAGGGCGTGGTGCACGTAGCCACGCGAGGTGAAGAGCTCGGCCGGGAACACCTTGTCCTCGGCCTTGGTCTCCTGAAGACAAAGGATGTCGGGCTGCTCCTCATCGAGGAAACGGCCGACAATGGGCACGCGGGCCCGGACGCTGTTGATGTTCCAGCTGGCGATCTTGAGCTTTGTCACCGGCGCCCTCTAGCAAGCGGCAGCCCACATAGGCAAAGGCCCCCGCTCCGGGGGCATGGAGCGAGGGCCGACCAAGCGTTCGTCACGCGAGGGACCAGCGGTGAGCCCGGTAACAGGGGGAAACCCAAGCTCGGTCCGCGGTCGGAGGTGCAACTAGCGGAGCGCGCCTGAAGCTCCGCTGAACAGTAGCTTTTTTGATACGGATCACCGCAACTTAGCGTTTGCGCTTCTGCGGTTCGACGTAACTGAAGGCCGTGTCGGCGATGGCGACGTTGTACCGCTGTCCATCGAGTTTGACCGTCGTGCGCTTGTTCTGCGCGTCGATCGCGGTCCAGCCTTCGAGCATCAGCCCACCAGGCGCCGCGCCATTCTTGGAAAAGGCGAGCAGCAGGGTGCCGAATTCCGGACGGCGCGCGTCGCGAGCGCGAACCACGACCACGCCGGGGTTCGACTGCGGCTCGACGCGGGCGATGCGGGCAAGGTTGGGCTGGGGCGAAAGAAGCACCGCAAGCGGTGACTTGGCGATTGGCCACGCCGACTTCTGGCCGACCTCATAATCGATGAAGGTGAGGTTCCGGCCGTCACCGACCAGCAGCATATTGGCGCCTGCGCCATATTCGAAGCGGATCTTGCCCGGCCGCTTGAGACTGAGCGTGCCCGACTGCGTCCGGCCGCGTCCGTCGCTCTGGGTGAAGCGCGCGGTCATCGAGCTGGTCGCGGCGAGGCTCTGCTCGACGGCCTTAAGCGGACTTGCCTGCTGGGCGACTGCTGCGGGGGCGGCAAGCGTAACCACGGCAGCAATGCCGATCAGCCGGGCGTTGAAGGGCAGAGACATGAAAACTCCTGATATGCGATTTGGCCCAACGCTAGGGGGCGCGGCTTGAATGCGGTCTGAATTGCGCAGTTCCCTGCCGTTCAGCTGACGAAGCGCTGGCGCAGCTCCATCATTACCAGCGCCGCGCCGGCGGCGCCGCCGCCCTTGTCGAGCTGGGCCGGGTCGGCACGGACCAGCGCCTGGTCCTCGTTCTCGACGGTAAGGATGCCGTTGCCGATCGCCAGGCCGGCGAGTGTCAGTTCCATGATCCCGCGCGCGCTTTCGTTGGAGACCACCTCGAAATGATAGGTTTCGCCGCGGATGACGACACCCACCGCGACAAAGGCGTCATAGTCGCCGCTTTCGTCGGCAAGGGCGATGGCACCGGGCACTTCGAGCGCACCTGGAACGGTTAGCGTTTCATGCTCGTGGCCGGCCTGTTCGATCGCCGAGCGGGCGCCAGCGAGGAGAAGGTCGTTCAGATGCTCGTAGAAGCGGGCTTCGACGATCAGGATGCGGGCCATCAAGCAACTCCTTCGATGCAGCGTTCTTCGACGATGGCGAGGCCATAACCGCTGAGGCCGACGGGGGAGTGGCGGGTGTTGGTGAGGAGGACCATGTCGTGGATGCCAAGCGCGGCGAGGATCTGCGCGCCGATGCCGTAGCTGCGCAGCGCCTCGCCTTCCTCGACTTCCTTGCCGACGCGGCGGTCGGCGGTGCGGGACAGTGAGCCGGGGGTGGCGGCATGAAGGGCGACCACGACGCCCGAGCCCTGTTCCTCGATCATTCGCATGGCGCCGGGTAGGAGGCCCTTTCGCTCGGAGGGTTCGCCAAGGACGTCGGCGAACAGGTCGAGGCTGTGCATCCGCACCATCACCGGTTCGTCGGGGTTGAGCGGCCCGAGCAGCAGCGCGAGCTGTTCGGCACCAGTCGCCTTGTCGCGGTAAACCTGAGCCTGCCACTCTCGCCCCGACGGGCTGAGGAAGGGTGTCGACGCGACGCGCTCGACCAGATGATCGCGGCGAAGGCGGTAGGCGATGAGGTCGCGGATGGTGCCGATCTTGAGGCCGTGCGTCCGGGCGAAATCGATCATGTCGTCGAGACGGGCCATGGTCCCATCCTCCCGCATGACTTCGCAAATGACGCCCGACGGGTTGAGGCCGGCAAGGCGGCTGACGTCGACCGCGGCCTCGGTATGGCCGGCGCGGACGAGCACACCGCCAGGACGGGCGACCAACGGGAAGACATGGCCTGGGGAAACGAGATCATCCGGCCCATTTGCAGAGTCGATGGCGACGGCGACGGTGCGCGCGCGGTCGGCTGCACTGATGCCAGTGGAAACGCCGGTGCGGGCCTCGATCGAGACAGTGAAGGCGGTCTCGTGCCGCGTACCGTTGGTGCGGGTCATGAGCGGCAGGCCGAGCGCGTCGACACGGTCCTTTGTAAGGGCCAGGCAAATCAACCCGCGGCCATGGCGAGCCATGAAGTTAATCGCATCGGGAGTGGCCATCTGTGCCGGAATGACGAGATCGCCCTCATTCTCACGATCGTCGTCGTCGACGAGAATGAACATGCGGCCGTTGCGGGCCTCGTCGATGATCGCCTCGGGACCGACCAGCACCTCGGTAGTGCCCCTGGCGAGCAGCTTTTCAAGCCTGCCCAGGGTGTCGGCGGTGGGGTTCCAGTCGGGGGCACCGAGCTTGCGAAGCGAGTTCGGATGCAGACCGGCGGCTCGGGCGAGACCGGAGCGGCTGACCTCCCCGGTCTCGATAATGGCGCTGAGGCGCTCGATGAGGTTGGAAGACATGATCAACGTGTATCACATCAAAATGTGATACACGAGCCCCGATGTCACCATCTCAATGTGATCGCGCGGCGACCATACGTTGCAGATAGCGGGCGAGAACGTCGATCTCGACGTTGAGCATGCGGCCGACCGCAAGGTCCGCAAGCGTCGTCTGCTGCGCGGTGTGGGGGATGATGTTGACGCTGAAATGCGTTCGCTCCCCCTCGTCCTGGACATCGTTGACCGTGAGCGACACGCCATCGAGGGTCACCGACCCCTTGGTCGCGAGCATCGGGCCCAACGCCGCATCGACGGCGAGACCGACGCGCAGGCTGTCGCCTTCGGGGCAAAGGCCGATCACTTCGGCAAGGCCGTCTACATGGCCCGTCACAAGATGACCACCGAGCTCGTCCCCCAAGCGCAGAGCGCGTTCGAGATTGAGGCGCGCGCCGTGGTGCCACAGTCCGGGCGCCGTCTTCGACACGGTTTCGGCGCTGAGATCGACCGCGAACCAGCCTTCTCCCTTGTCGACGACCGTCAGGCAGGCGCCCGAACAGGCGATCGACGCGCCGAGATCGACCGACCCCGTGTCGTAGCGGCAGTCGATCACCAGCCGCAGATCGCCGCGCTGCTCGGCGGAGCGGACGGTGCCGACGTCGGTGATGATGCCAGTGAACATGGTGAGGTGCTTCTCAAGCTGCAGTGGAGCGGATGCGCTCGTAGACTTCGAGCCGGTCGATGCCAAGCTGACGACCGTCGCGCGCTTCCCAGCGGCCATGGGCATCGCCGATCGCGTCAAGGCCGATGTAGCCAACGCTTTGCCGCCCTTCGCCGATCAGGATCGGAGCGCGATAGAGGAGGATGCGATCGACCAGATCCTCGGCGAGGAAGGCGGTGGCGGTGGCGGAGCCGCCTTCGACCAGCAGGTCGTTGACGTCATGAAGTCGGAATACGTCATGCGGCGAGCGGAGCATTTCCCAGCCCTCGACAGGCTCGCCCCGACTGAGCAGCGCGCGGCGGGGAGAACGCTCCTCGAGGCCCGGCAGCCGGACGTCGAGACGCGGGCGGTCGGCTGCAAGGGTGCCGCGGCCGACCAGGATCATATCGCAATGGGCGCGCTCCAGATGGACATGAGCGCGCGCGTCCTCGCCGGTGATCCATTTCGATTCGCCCGAGGGCAGCGCGATCTTCCCGTCGATCGAAAGCGCGAGCTTGAGAGTGATGCGGGGACGGCCGAGCGCCTGGCGGGTCAGCCAGCCGGCCATGCTCGACCGGGCCTGCTGCTCGCCCGGTCCGATGCGGAGCTCGATTCCCGCGGCGCGCAGGCGTTCGAGTCCCGCGCCGGCGGTGCGGGTATCGGGATCCTGGATGGCGGCGACCACGGTCCTGACGCCGCTGGCGAGAATGAGGTCGGTGCAGGTCGGGCCGCGCACGCTTCGGTGATTGCAGGGTTCGAGCGTGGTGTAGAGCGTCGCGCCAGTCGCGCGGTCTCCGGTCTGTTCAAGCGCGATGGCTTCGGCATGCGGCCGTCCGCCAGCGGCGGTGGCGCCTTCACCGACGACGTCGCCGTCGTCCGAGACGATCAGGCAGCCGACGTTGGGGTTGGGGGCCGTGGTGCCACGCGCGGCATCGCCGAGGCGCGCGGCCTCGGCCATCCACTCGGTGTCACTTCTCGATGCCGAAGGTATTGGCGATCTCCTGGAATTGCTCCTGCCGGGCCTTGGCCCGCTCGTCGCGCGCCTTCTGATCCTTGATCTGGTCGGCCTTGATCTGCGCGTCGGTACGGGTGGCAGACCAGCTGTCGACATAAGTGATGGTCACCGGCGGCGCGGTGTTCACCTGGGGATCGATGAAGAAGACAAAGATGATGATGGCGGTGAACAGCAGGCTGAGCCCGGCGGCGATGGTATTTTCGCGGCTGCGGCGACGCATCACCGCGCGCAGGTCGCGCCAGGCAGCCCGGGGACTATGCAGGGGGGGAAGGACGGGCATCGGCAAGATGTAGGAGGTCGGGGGCTGCTCCGCAAATCACCGCCCCGACCGTGGCCGGGGCGGCCGGGTCCTCACTCTTCCAGTTTGAACCGCAGCGTGATGGTGAGGACGGAAGCGACCGCCCGACCATCCTCGGTCGCCGGCTTGTAGCGCCAGTAGCGCGCGAGGTGGGTTCGCGCCGCATTGAGGAAAGCGGGGTCGGCGGTCCCGATCGGGTCGACGGCGGTCACCCGTCCGCGGTCGTCGATCGACAGGCGAAGGTGAAGGCTCGCTTCCTCGCCGGTCCGCCGCTTGGCTTCGGGATAAGGCGGACGAAGCAGGTCGGTCGGGGTGATCGCCCGGGCCGATACGCGCTCGATGGCCGGCAGTGGGGGCGGGAGGGTTGGCGGCGGGAGCGTCGCGCTGAGCGCGGGACCGATATCGGGAACCGTGCTTCCGATCGGCGGCCCGACATCGATCGCGGGGCCCGAGGGCGGCATCGGGATGGTCGGAGGCGGGGTATCGAAATGGCTGTCAGGCGGCGGGAGGCGATTGTCGGGCCTGACCTGGGGCTTGGGATCGACCGGATCGGGCGGCGGCGGCGGAAGGGGCACGTTATAGGTGTCGGTTTCGACCGGATGGAAGATCGGAGGGATCTCCATCCTGGCGGTGACCAGCAGCCCGAGCGCGACCGCATGACCGGCGCCGATCAGGAAAAGGGTGGAAGGGCTGAGCCGGCGGCGAGATTTCTGGTTGGCGGCATAAGCAAGCATGGCAACCTCCTCTTCGACATGAGTCGATGAAGAGAATGTTACATCATAACATTGCGTGCGCAAGTGGGGACGTGGTGTTTGGTAAGTCCGCCACAAGGGACGCGTGAGAGCGGCGCTTGGGCATCCTCCCCTCGATGCGAAGGGTTGCGGTGGGCCAGCGCCTGAAGAGGAAAACGCCCGTCAGCCGCGCGCGGCGGCGGCGAGGCGTGCCTGGCAACGATCCTTGCCGATCAGGCGAACAAGCGGCGCCATCTCGGGTCCGCTCTCGCGCCCGGTGAGCGCCACTCGAAGCGGGCGGAACAGGGCCTTCCCCTTGCGGCCACTGCTCGCCTTCAGCGTGTCGGTGAGGGCGTGCCAGGGATCTTCGGCCCAATCGGTCGTCGCCGCGGCTATCGCCGCTTCTGCGAGGAAGGAGCGGTCGTCCGCGGGCAGGTCAGGCGGGGCAATGTCGCCTTGCACGACTTCATGCCATTGATCGATCTCGCCGGCGTGATGGAGCGCGCTGCGCAGCACCGTCCAGGCCTGTTCGTCGACCCACGGCGGCATCCGCTCGGCGACCGCCGCGAACGGCAGGGTGTGGAGCAGGCGGGCGTTGAGCTGCTCGACCTCGGCCATGTCGAAATGGGCCGGGGCGCGGCCGAAATGTGCAAAGTCGAAGGTCGCCGCGAGAGGTTCCGGGTCGGCTACCGCTTCCACCGGCTGGCTCGTTCCAAGCCGCGCAAGCAGGCTCAGCAGAGCCATGGGTTCGAGCCCGCGCTCCTGCATCTCGCCGACGCCGACCGCTCCGAGCCGCTTGGACAATTTGCCTTCGGCCGCGACCAGCAGCGCTTCGTGCGCGAACTGGGGCGGCTGCGCGGCGAGCGCTGCAAACATCTGCAACTGCACGGCACTGTTCGACACATGGTCCTCGCCGCGAACGATATGGGTGATGCCAAGATCGATGTCGTCGATGACGCTTGGGAGGAGGTAAAGCCAGCTGCCGTCCGCGCGGCGAATCACGGGGTCCGACAGGAGGTGCGGATCGAACCGCTGGTCGCCGCGCACCAGGTCGGTCCAGCCGATCGGCTGGTCATGATCGAGGCGAAAGCGCCAATGCGGGCTGCGGCCCTCGACGGCTACGTTCTCGCCTTCGGGCCGCTCGTAGATCGGAGGCAGCCCGCGGCCGAGCAGGATCTTGCGGCGAAGATCGAGCTCCTCGGGGGTTTCGTAGCAGGCGTAGATCCGACCGTCCGAACGAAGCCGATCGAACTCGCGCTCGTAGAGGGCGAAGCGATCGGACTGGCGAACGCTCGCGTCGGGGTGGAGGCCGAGCCAGGCGAGGTCGGCGTGGATCGCCTGCTCTGCCTCGGCGGTGGAGCGCTCGCGGTCGGTATCGTCGATCCGCAGCAGGAACCGGCCGCCGTGCCGCGCGGCGAAGAGATAGTTGTGGAGCGCCGTGCGGATGTTGCCGACATGCAGGCGGCCCGTCGGCGACGGCGCGAAGCGGGTGACGACGCTCATGCGCCGGTCCGGAAAGCATTGGTGATGGGATAGCGCCGGTCGCGGCCGAAGTTGCGGCCACCGAGCTTCACCCCGGGCGGGGCCTGGCGGCGCTTATATTCGGCGCGAAGGACGAGCTTCTCCATCTGCGCCACGAGGGCGACCTCGCTGCCGGTTTCGGCGGCCACTTCATGGACGCTCAGTTCGCGGTCGATCAGGCCATGGAGGATGGGATCGAGCTTGTCGTAAGGAGGCAGGCTGTCCTCGTCCTTCTGGTCGGGCCGGAGCTCCGCGGAGGGCGGCTTGGTAATGACCCGTTCGGGCATGACCTCGCCGGCCGGGCCGGACAGGCCGTCAGGGCGGTTCGCGTTGCGCCAGCGCGAGAGCTTGAACACTGTCGTCTTGTAGGCATCCTTCAGCACCGAATAACCACCGGCCATGTCGCCGTAGAGCGTGGCGTAGCCGACGCTCATCTCGCTCTTGTTGCCGGTGGTGAGCAGCATCGGCCCGAACTTGTTGCTGAGCGCCATGAGCGTGACCATGCGCAGCCGCGCCTGGATATTCTCTTCGGCAAGATCCCTCGTACGGTCGGCGAACGCACCGCTCAACATGGTATCGAGGGCCTCGACCGCTGGCGCGATGGGAATGACGTCATGGCGGATGCCGAGCAGCCGCGCACATTCCGCTGCGTCTTCAAGGCTCTCACGGCTGGTGAAGGGGGAGGGCATCATCACCCCCCACACCTTGTCCGCGCCCAGCGCGTCCACCGCGACCGCTGCCGACAGTGCCGAATCGATCCCGCCCGACAGGCCGAGGATCACGCCCGGAAAGCCGTTGCGCCCGACGTAGTCGCGCAGGGCGACCACCATCGCGAGGTAGATGTCCTCGGGATTGGGCGACAGCTGGTGGACGTCGCGGGTCTCGCACGACCAGCGACCGTCGCTGCCCTTCTGCCATTCGGTGAAGAGCAGCTGCTCCTCCCAGTCGCGCATCTGCACGATCCGCTCACCATCGGCATTGAAGACCATCGAGCTCCCGTCGAACGCGAGTTCATCCTGGCCGCCGACCCGGTTGAGGTAGACCAGCGGCAGGCCGACTTCACGCGCGCGAGCCCCGAACAGCCGCTGGCGGAGGTCGTCCTTGTCGATCTCGTAGGGGCTGCCGTTTGGACTGAGCAACAATTCCGCCCCGCGTGCCGCCAGATGCCTCGGGACGTCCTCGAGCCACAGGTCCTCGCAGATCGGAATGCCGATCCGCACGCCCTTGAAGGTGAAGGGTTCGGGCAGGGGCCCGGAGGTAAAGACACGCTTTTCATCAAAGGTGCCGTAGTTGGGCAATTCGCGCTTCAGCGTAACGAACAGTTCGCGGCCGCCGTCGGCGACGATGACCGCATTATAAGCCTTGCCCTCGCGCTCCACGATCGAACCGAAGGCGAGGGCTGGTCCTGGCTCCGCGGTGGCGGCAACGAGAGCGTCCGCGGCAGCCTTGGTTTCGCGCACGAAAGCGGGCTTCAGCACCAGATCCTCGGGCGGATAGCCGACCAGTTGCAGCTCGGGCACAAGCAGCAGGTCGGCGCCCGTGGCCTGACGCCGGACAGCGAGTATCGCGTCGGCATTGGCGCGGAGGTCGCCAACCTTCTGGTTCATCTGGGCAAGCGCGATTGTCAGGCGATCGGTCATCTTCCCGCCTCTAGGCGATCAGGCAGGCTTTCGTCCAACGCCCGACGTGGCTAGGAGGGCGGCCTGAACCGGGGGACGCTCGACATGAAACTGCTGGCCGGCAATTCCAACGCGCCGCTCGCCCGCGCGATCAGCGACTATCTCGAGATTCCGCTGACCAGGGCCAGCGTGCGGCGCTTCGCCGACGAAGAGATTTTCGTCGAGATCCACGAAAACGTCCGCGGCGAGGATGTCTTCCTGATCCAGTCGACCAGCTATCCGGCCAACGACAACCTGATGGAGCTGCTGATCTGTGTCGATGCACTGCGCCGCGCATCGGCCAAGCGGATCACCGCGGTGCTGCCCTATTTCGGCTATGCCCGGCAGGACCGGAAGCCCGGACCGCGAACGCCGATTTCGGCCAAGCTGGTAGCGAACCTCATCACCACCGCCGGCGCCAACCGTGTGCTGTCGGTCGACCTGCATGCCGGGCAGATCCAGGGCTTCTTCGATATTCCGACCGACAATCTGTTCGGCGCCCCGGTGATGAGCGCGGACATCCAGGCCCGCTTCGGCGACCAGCCGATCACGGTCGTTTCCCCTGACGTCGGCGGCGTGGTGCGGGCGCGTAGCCTTGCCAAGCGGCTTGCCAATGCACCGCTGGCGATCGTCGACAAGCGCCGCGAAAAGGCTGGCGAATCGGAGGTGATGAACATCATCGGCGATGTCGAAGGGCGCTTCTGCATCCTGATCGACGATATCGTCGATTCGGCCGGCACCCTCTGCAATGCCGCGGCGGCGCTCAAGGCGCAGGGCGCGAGCGGGGTGGTGGCATATGTGACCCACGGCGTTCTGTCGGGCGGGGCTGCGGCGCGGGTCGCAGCGAGCGAGCTTACCGAACTGGTCGTCACCGACAGCATCTATGCCGGGGAGATGGACTTGCCGGGAACCAAGATCCGCCGCCTGACGATCGCGCCGCTGCTGGCGGAAGCGATGCGCCGGATCGCGGACGAATCGAGCGTCTCGAGCCTGTTCGATTGAGTGCGAGGCGGGCCGCTGCAGTCCGGCCCGCTTGATCGAAGCCGCTCAGCCCTGCGGGGCGAGCAGGCCTGCGGCGATGTACAGCACGATAGCGACCGGGCCGGTCAGCATCACAGCGAGAATGATCGCAAGCCGGACGACCAGCGGATCGATGCCAGTCATGTCGGCGATCCCGGCACCCACGCCCATCAGCTTGGCATCGGTGCGGTTGAGTACGAAACGGCGGTTCATCTGCTTGGTCCTTGGCTTGGGTGTGGAGATTAGGCGAGGGGGATCGGGCCAACCGCGGCGCTGACGAACAGCATGGCGGCGATAAAGGCGGCGGAAAGCGACACGGCGGTCTGGCGAACGTTAAGGGCGGTCATCGAAATCACTCCTGTTTGGGTGGGTTCGGCGGAAGTGCCGGCCACATCCCAGTCAGTGCAGGAGCTGTGCCAAATCAGCGAAGTCGTTGTAGATCAGCAGCTTGCGCCGGGCCGGCCTGACTTTCCCTGAACCACGATCGGTTGAGATTGGGATTTTCCACCATTGCATGGCCTGGTTGGCGCCAATCCCTAACGGCGCATTAACCAGTTTCGCCAGCGAAGACGAAAGGGGTCAGGGTTAACACGGGACTTACCGCGTTGCCTGGCTTTCCGGGGCCGCGACGCATGATGTGGGGACAAAGAGACATGAAGAAGACGATCCTTGCCGCGGCCGCGCTGGCCGCTTTCGCCGCCACCAGCCCGGCAGCAGCCCAGAACGCCGTTTCGGCGAGCCCGCGCGCCCTTGCCGGCGCCAAGCTGATCAAGCCGCTTCAGCTTTCCGCGGTGCGCGACCTCAACTTCGGGACCATCGTGATGGGCACCATCAATGGCAACCAGACGGTCAGCATCGACGGCGCTGGCGTGGTCAGTTGCGGCGCGAGCGGCGGTGGCCTGACCTGCGCCGGTACCCCGACCTCGGCGACCTATCGCGTGGTCGGTACGCAGGGCCAGGTCGTGACCATCTCGTCGGCCGCGCCGAGCTTCTCGCTCACCGGTTCGAACGGCGGCACCCTCGCCTTCACGCCGAGCTATCCGGCGTCGCTGACCCTTGCCGCCTCGGGTGCGCCGGCCAACGACTTCAACGTCGGCGGATCGGTGGTCATCAACAGCAGCACCGTCGACGGGGTCTATTCGGGCCAGATCGATATCCAGGTCGCCTATCAATAAGCAGCCGGTCCTTCGGGATTGGTGACCAGCAGGGCGGCTCCGCGAGGGGCCGCCCTTTTGCTTGCTTGGGACAACGTTCTCCTGCGCATGGTTAGCGCTTCATCAACCATTGGCTGCGAGAACGCTCCGAAATGGTGGCAATTGGGCCATCGTGGGGAGCTTGCCACGACCATGTTCATTACCGCTCGGACCGCTGTTCGCACCGCCTTGCTGGCGCCGCTGATCGCGCTTGGCACCCCGGCCGGCGCCGGCGTCGGCGACCTGCTGGTCGCACCGACCCGGATCATCCTCAACAACGGCCGCGGCACCGAGGTCATTCTCAACAACATCGGAGACGAGGTCGCGACCTATCGGATCAGCGTCGAGGTCAAGCGGATGAAGGAAGACGGTTCCTTCGAAGATGTGCCGCAGCCCGATGCGCGCGAGGCGACCGCCCGCGACATGATCGTCTACGCGCCGCGCCGGGTGGTGTTGCCGCCCCGGCAGCCGCAGACCATCCGGATCGCGGCCCGTGCCCCCGCCGGCCTCGCCGATGGCGAATATCGCGTCCACCTGCTGTTCCGCGCGGTTCCGCCCGCGCAGCCGCCGGTCGCCACGCCGACCGACTTCAAGGGCATCGGTTTCGCGCTGACCCCGGTCTACGGCGTCACCATCCCGGTCATCGTCCGCCTCGGCAACCTGTCAGCCACGGCCGGCATCGCCAATGTCGGCAAGGTCACCGTCGACGGCCGCCCCGCGGTGTCGCTGGAGCTGACCCGCGCGGGCTCGCGCTCGACCTTTGGCGAAGTGCGTGTGCTCAAGGCCGGCGTGAAGGAGCCGATCGCGATCCAGCGCGGGGTCGCCATCTATACCGAAGTCGGCCACCGCTCGGTCACCGTCCCGGTCAGCGAGGCCTTTGCCGCACAGGCCTCGGGCCCCGTCACCGTGCAATATGTCGAGACGGTCGACGGCGTCTCTACCACTCTTGCCGAAACCAGCGCCGTCCTGCGCTGAGAAGGAGGCGGCGGAAAGCGCAGGCGACTAGAATGGCCGCGGGCTGGTTCCGGCTGCCGCTGACCCTGCTCGCCGCAGCAGGGATCGGCATGGCCGCGCCCGCGTCCTCGCCGCAGACCGGCCCGGCGTGGAGCGCCGACCCCGAAAGCCAGTATCTCCTCGACCTCCAGATCCGCCAGCGCGCGCTCGGCGACGGGGTTCGTGCCTACCCGGTGCCCGAAGGCACCTGCGTCATCCTCGGCGACCTGGTCACCGCGCTCGACCTTCCAATCAAGGTTGATCTCGCCGCTCGTCGCGCCGAGGGGTGGGCCTTCAAGGAAGCCAACCGCCTGGTGATCGATCGCGCCGCGCATCGCGTCACTTACGGCGCGGCGGGCAGCGAGCCGCTTGCGCCGACTGCGATCCGCGACGCGCCGGACGGCTGGTGCGTCGAGACTGCCAGCCTGTCGCGCTGGCTCGGGCTGACGGTCCAGCCCCGCACCGACGCGTCGCTCCTCCTGCTCGACAGCAAGGACAAGCTTCCGATCGAAATGGCGATCGAACGCCGCGAACGGGCCGCGCGCATCACCCGGGCCAGCATGCCGCTTTCGACGTTGCCACGGGTGAAACTCCCTTACCGCATGTGGCGGACGCCGTCGGTTGACGTCATGGTTGACGCGGGGGTCACCTACGAGGCCGGAAGCGGAGCCCGGATCGATCATCGCGCCAGCATCCTCGCCGCCGGTGAGATGCTGCAGATGAGCTACGAGGCGCGGGTTGCGACCAACGCCAAGGGATTGCCCACCGGCCTCCGCTTGCGCGCCTATCGCTCGGACCCCGACGGCGGTCTCCTCGGGCCGCTGAAGGCGACCCACGTGGCGATCGGCGATGTCGATGGGATCGGCAGCCCGGTCGCCGGAATCAGCGCCACGGGGCGCGGAGCGGTGATTACCAATCGCCCGCTGTTTCAGTCCGTCGCCTTCGATCGGACGCAATTCAGCGGAGAGCTTCCGCCCGGATGGGATGCCGAGCTTTACCGCAATGGTGAACTGATCGCCTTTTCAGGCGCAGACTCGGGCGGACAATATCGCTTCGACGACGTCGCCCTTGGCTTCGGCGACAACCGGTTCGAGATCATCACTTACGGTCCGCAGGGGCAGGTGAAGCAGCGGGTCGAGCAATTGACCGTCGGGCAAGGCGCCGTGCCGCCCGGCGAAACGCATTATTGGGCTGGCGTGGTCGATCCTGGCCGCGACCTGCTCGAGCGAAAACGGGGCGGGGCTCCGCCGACCCCGGACGCCGGTTGGCGTGCGGCGGCAAGCGTGGAACATGGTCTGGATCGGCGCACTTCGGTGGCAGCGCTGGTCCAGACTTTGAGCGTCGAGGACCAGCGCGTCACCTATGTCGAAGGAACCGTCCGCCGCTCGATCGGCCCAGCGGTGTTCGAGCTGGGCGCCGCGCGCGACACCGCAGGGGGAACCGCCATGCGCGGCCAGGCCCTGGCCAAGATCGGTGCGACAAACCTTGCCTGGAGCAGCTTCTGGAGCCGCGACTTCGCGGCGCGGCCGCAGGGACTTACGGTCACCGGGGAACATCGCTTCAGTGTCGACGCGCCGCTCAAGCTTGGCGGTGACGCCGTGCTGCCCCTTCATGGCGACGTTCGCCTGACGCAGCGCAAGGATGGCGCACGGACGATCGAGGCCAACGCCAGGACCAGCGTCATGCTCAGCCGCTTCAATCTCGCTACGCTGCTGCGCTGGCGGCAGGAAAGGCCCCCAGGGGGATTTGCAGCGCGGCAACAGGTCGAGGCGGGGTTGATCGGTAGCGGCCGGGTCGGCCCGCTCAGGCTGCGCGGCACCACCGAATTCGAAATATCGCCGTCGGCAAAGCTGCGGCGGGCCGAACTGTCGGCCTACTGGCGCGGCACCGGCACCGCCGACTGGGAAGGGGCGCTCGCCTACGAAGGCCGCGACGGCAAGCTGCGCGGACGCCTGACCCACGTCCGGCGCTTCGACCAGCTGGCGATCGCCGGCACGCTTGAAGCCGCGAGCAATGGTGCAATCGCGGCCGGGCTCAACCTCAGTTTCTCGCTCGATCGCGGAACGGCCGGCTGGCGGGTCAGCCGCCAATCGCTTGCCGCCAGCGGAAGCGTGCGCGCGCAGCTGTTCCGGGACGAAAATGGCAACGGCGTACGCGACAAGGGCGAAGCGCTGGAGGAAGGCGCCGTGCTGACCGCCGGAAGCCGCCCTGCGGACCGGCCAAGCGGCAAGGACGGCTGGGCCTCGGTCGGCGGCCTCGACAATTTCCGGCCCGTGGCCATCGGCGTCGACACCAGCTCGCTGAGCGATCCCAACCTCGTCCCCGCGGTGGCAGCCCAGGTGATCGTTCCGCGGCCGGGCGTCGCGGCCGAGCTAATGATCCCGCTCGCCGGGGGCGGCGCGATCGAAGGATCGCTGCTTAAGGACGGCGGAAGCGCGTTCGAAGGGCTTGACCTCGAACTGGTCGACGCTTCGGGCAAGGTCATTGCCGCCGCGCGGAGCGATTATGACGGCTTCTTCCTGTTCGATCGGGTGCCGCCGGGCAAATACGTCCTGCGCCTGACCGAGGCAAGCCGCAGCGCGGCCAAGGCGGCATCGGCAGCGCTTCGCTCGACGGTCGAACTGCAGCCTGAACAAGCAGTGGTCCGGCTTGGCCCGATCGTAGTCAAGGCAATGCCACGCATTGCCGCCGTTAACCAACAAGTCGTCTCAGGCGACTTGTTGGCATCCCGCTAGCGCTCTTTTTTCGCTTCTGAAGGAGGTGCCCCCTCCCGGCCAGGGAGGGGGTGGTGCGGTCGAGAAGACTCGAACTTCCACGGCCTTTCGGCCACAGCGACCTCAACGCTGCGCGTCTACCAATTCCGCCACGACCGCATGTTTGACGGCACTGCTCGGACAAGAGTGCCGGTGGCAAGGCGCGTGCCTCTAGCAGCGCCCTTCAGCCAGTGCAACCGCCGCAAAACCGTTTCAGATTGGAGCAAGTGTAAACAGGCCGTTTACCTTTTGGCGCGCTCACCATAGCCTTGCATGATCATGCTGGCTCCCGCCCTGCTGACGGCCTTCGCGGCCACGGCCCAGGCGCCCGCTGCGCCGCCGTTGCAGGTGCGCGCGCAGACCCAGGTCTTCGTTCAGATCATTCAGGCAGCCGAGATCCGCGACGGGTCCAGCGGCTCACCTCATCAGCGAACGACCCGCACCGACGACGCCGGCCGGACGCAGATACTCCTGCAATTCGAGTAGCTTAGGCGCCGACCGTCTGCTCGTCGCGGCAACGCGGGGCGCTGCGCTGCTGGCCGAAGAAGACCTCGAGACACGCCGCTTTGGACGGGACGTCGAGGTTGGCGCTGTTGAAGCTGGCGCTGGCGCCGGGCGCGAGCTGCGGCGGTGAAATCGGGATGGTCCAGCGATATACCACCTGCTGCTCGAGGCTGCGCAGCTGCGCGTTGAGCGGCGGCACGGGCAGGGTTTCATCGGTTTCGTTGCGGACAATCCCGCTCACTTCGAACAATTGATTGCCGCTCGCCAGCTGGGTACGGCCATGCTGCTGGACCTGGACGGTGAGCCGATTGGAAGCATCGCCCTGCGCCAGGCCGAGCCGTCCCTTGAGTTCGGTCGGAGCGAGGAAATAGACGGCCGCAGCGACCACCGCGATCACCAGCAGAAGTGCGCCGATGATCATCGGCAGGCGGTTGCGCGGGGCAGGCTCCTCGTCGGACCCGGCGAACGGGCTGTAGAGGTCCTCGGTCTCCACCCGGGCGGCGCGCATCGGATGCGAAGCGCGCGGCGCGTCGTTCTCGATCGGCGGATTATCGGAGAACTGCGTGTCCTGGGGCGTCTCGGGTTCGACCGGGACGGCATCCTCCGGATACGGGTCGGAAGCGGTCGCGGCCTCCTCCGGCATGGTGCTGGCGGTTTCCTGCTCGGCGAGCATCGCCGCGCTCGGGCTTGCCTCGGCTGAGGGCAGGGGATCGTCGATCCCATCCGCATCCGGGGAAGCGGCGGGATAAGCGGTGTCGCCGACTTCGCCGGTGTAGGAACCTGCCTCCCCATCGGCGTGCGGAACCGCGAAATCCTCGGCGCCTTGCTCGCCCGGGTCGGCCACGGGCTGGTCAACGCCGCCCTCGGCAGTGTCGTCGGGATCCTGATGCCAGCTATGCTTGCACTGGGCGCAGCGAACGGTTCGGCCGGCCGGCGGGATGGCACCGTCCTTCACCACGTAGCGCGTCCCGCACGATGGGCAGGTCAGGATCATGGTTGGCCGCTTTCTCTTTCAAACAACAACTTCAGTCGTTGCGTAACCTTTTCGTGAATCCATTGGCAAGCTAGACGCGGGCAACGGGTGAATTAGTGGGAGGGGCGGTTCTGGCCGCGTTGGTCGAATTCGACGGGGTGGGCCTCAGGTACGGGACCGGCGCAGAGGTGCTGGCGGGGCTCGACCTGCGGCTGGCGCCCGGGGGATTCTATTTCCTCACCGGCCCGTCCGGCGCGGGCAAGACCTCGCTTCTCAAGCTGCTCTACCTCGCCCAGCGCCCGACCCGTGGGCGACTGCGCCTGTTCGGCGAGGACGTCGGCGAGGCCCCACGCGAGGCGCTTCCGGCGTTCCGGCGGCGGATCGGGGTGGTGTTCCAGGATTTCCGGCTGGTCCGGCACCTGTCGGCATTCGACAATGTCGCGCTTCCGCTGCGGATCGCCGGGCAGGACGACCGCGAGATCGAGGGCCCGGTGCGCGAGATGCTGGCCTGGGTGGGGCTTGCCGATCGTGCCAGCGCGCGACCGCCGACCCTGTCGGGTGGTGAGCAGCAGCGGGTGGCGATCGCCCGGGCCGTGATCGCACGGCCGGAACTGCTGGTGGCGGACGAACCCACCGGCAATGTCGACACCGCCATGGCCAACCGCCTGATCAGCCTGTTCGAGGCGCTGAACCGGCTCGGCACCACGGTTGTCGTCGCGACCCACGACCTGTCGTTGATCGGATCGGTGCGCGGCGCGCGGATGATGCGGCTCGAGAACGGCAAGCTCAGCGATCCGACCGGGGAGCTGCGCAATCCGCCGCCGCGGTCGACCGATGGGGCGATGACGTGAGGTCGGCACTGTTTCCGCCGGCCTCGATGCGGCGGCTGCTTCCCGATCAGCGCCGGCGTGCGGCACCGTGGATCGTCGGCCTGATGACCTTCGTCAGCCTGGTGGTGGGCGTGGCAGGCTTGGCCGTTATCGGCGCCGTTGCCGACTTGTCGGAAGCGGCCGAGGGTCGCTGGTCGCTGCAAGTGACCGGAACGCCGGCCGATGCGGCGCGCGCGGAAGCGCTGATCGGCGGCGCACGGGGTGTCGAGCGGATCGACAAGGTCCCGGAGGCGGAGCTGCGTCGCACGCTTGGCCAATGGCTCGGACCTGCGGCGGAGCAGCTCGACCTGCCGTTGCCGACGCTGGCGACGGTCAGCATGTCCCCGGGCAGTGACGGCAAGGGTCTTGCCGCCCGGCTGCAGCGGGAAGTCCCGGCGGCGCGGCTTACTCCTTATTCGGCCGAGCTCGCACCGCTGCTCGCGACCTTGCGCGGGCTTGCGGTCCTGGTCGGCGGGTTGCTCGTCGTCCTTGCCGCGGCCCTGGCGGGGGCCGTCACCCTGGCCGCGCGGGCGACCCTCGATTCCAACCGGGCGACTCTCGAAGTGCTGCACGGGATCGGGGCGACCGACGCCCAACTGCTGTCGCTGGTGCAGCGGCGGATCGCGCTCGATGTGCTGGCGGGAAGCGCCGCGGGCGCGCTTGCCGCACTGGTGGTGATGGTCGCTGCGCTGATCCCTGCGCGCGGCATGCTTGGCGGATATGGCGGCGGCCCGTGGGTCGCGGCGGGAGGCATCGCGCTGCTCGCACTTTTGCCGCTGGTGCAAGCCGTCCTTGCGACGCTGGTTGCCAGGCGGGCCTTGCAGCAGGCATTGGCCGAGGGCTCATGACTCTTCGCCTGTCGACCCTGCTCGCCATCGCCTATGCGCTTGGCTTCGTGCTGTTCGCGGTGTTCCTCGGCAAGCCGGCTGGAGCGGAGAAAACCGAGGCGGTGGTTGTCCTCACTGGCGGCAAGGGCAGGCTTGAGCGCGGCATGGAAGTGCTGAAGCGCGGCGATGCCAAACGGCTGCTGGTGTCGGGTGCCGACCCGAGCGTTACGCGGGCCGACCTCGCCCGGCGGCTTGGGCCGGGCACGCTTGCCACATTGCGCTGCTGTGTCGACCTCGGGTCGGAAGCGGTCGACACCCGCAGCAATGCCGAGGAAAGCCGGCGCTGGATGGCCCGCCGCGGCTATAAGTCACTGCGGCTGGTGACGAGCGACTGGCACATGCGCCGCGCGGCCTATGAATTCCGCAGCGACTTGCCCAAAACCCGGATCATCGAGGATGCGGTGCCTTCGCGCCCGAGCCTCTTCACGCTCTTCGCCGAGTATAACAAATATCTGCTTCGGCGCGCCGCGCTGTGGCTGGACATGTAGGCAGACCATGGCCGCGTTGCGTTCGCTCCTTTATTTCCTGATCTTCTATCCCGGCACCGTCCTTTACTGTGTCGCGGCCCTGATCGCCGCGCGCTTCGGCCCCGGGCCGATCCGCCGGGTCATCCACGGCTGGGCCTCGTTCCACCATTTCCTAGTCACCCACCTGCTGGGGATCAGGTTCGAGATGGACGGCGTTATTCCCGACGGCCCGGTGCTGGTCGCGTTCAAGCACCAGGCGATGGTGGAAACCATTGAAACGCTGCTGCTGGTCAAGACACCAGTGGTGGTGATGAAGCAGCAATATGTCAGCACCCCGTTGCTCGGGCCGACCATGCGGAGCTTCGGTGTGATCGGGGTCGACCGCGAGGCCGGGGCCAGCGCGCTGCGCGAGATGATGCAGCGGGGCAAGCAGGCGATCGCCGAGGGTCGCCCCGTCGTGATCTTTCCCGAGGGCACGCGCGTACCGGTCGGGGAAACGCCCGAACTGCGGCCGGGCTTTGCAGGCCTCTATCGTGCGCTCGGCCTGTCGGTCGTGCCGGTGGCGCACGACAGCGGCAAGGTCTGGCCCAAGGGCTTCGTCAAATATCCCGGCGTCATCCGCCTCAAGGTCGGCGACACGATCCCCGCCGGGCTGAAGCGCGGCGAGATCGAGGAACGCGTCCACCGCGCGATCAACGCGCTGGAAGCCTAGGCCCGGAGGCGCGCTCCAAGCTTGGCCGCGCTTGCCACCACCTTTGTCGACAGGGCGGCAAGGTCGGCCTCGGTCAGCGTCTTGTCGGTCGGCTGCAGGGTCACTTCGATCGCAAGGCTGAGGTCGCCGCCGTCGGGATGATAGCGATCGAACAACCGCACTTCGGCGATCAGCCCCTTGTCGGCCCCGCGGATGGCGCGGACGAGATCGCCCGCGGCAAGCGTGGCGGGCACCAGGAACGCGAAGTCGCGGGTGACGGGCTGAAGCGCCGGGGGAGTAAAGGCAGGGCGTGCCCGGCCCTTGTCGCGCGCGGCGGGAAGGGCGTCGAGATACAGGTCGGCGGCCTGCGTGCCGGGCGGCAGGTCAAGCGCCCGGGCAAGCGCGGGGTGTAATTCACCGAAGCGGGCAAGCTCCGCCTTGCCGAGCCGGAGCGTAGCGGAGCGGCCGGGATGGAACTGCTCGCCTGCGCCCTGCGCGAGCTGGAGGTTGGCCACCGGTGCGCCGGCATCGCCGAGCAGCGCCAGCACTGCCGCCTTGACGTCAAACGGATCGAACGCTCGCGCCTTTCCGCTTTGCCAGCCGCGCGCATTGGCCTCTCCGCAAAGGAGCAGCGACAGCGTCGGCCGCTCGGCATCGGCAAGATAGCGACGGCCAAGTTCGAACAAGCGGATGCTGGTGGCCCCGCGGGCGAGGTTGCGGGCGGCGGCGCGGGCAAGGCCCGGAAGCAGCGAGGGCCGCATGACCTTCATTTCCTCGCTGATCGGGTTGGCGAGGACGTGCACCCCGCCGCCGAACAGCGTGGCATCGCCCTCGGCGATGAAGCTCCAGGTGATGGCTTCGCTGAAACCGATGGCGGCGGCGCTGCGGCGGACCCGGCGTTCGAGGCGCTGGCTGGGAAGAGCGACTGCCTTGGCCACACCCGGAAGGCGCGGCAGGGGGGTTGAGGGGAGGTGGTCGAAGCCTGCGACGCGTGCGACTTCCTCGACCAGGTCCGCCTCGCCGTCGATGTCCGGACGCCAGCCCGGGACCGTCCAGCCGTCGGCGCCCTGCGCAAAGCCGAGCGCGGCGAGGATGCGTGCCTGTTCGGGTGCCGGAAGATCGAGGCCGGCGAGGCTTGCGACCCGCTCGGTCCGCAAGGCGACGCTGCGCGGTGCAGTCACCTCGGCCCAACGGGCAGTGGTGGCAAGGCTAGGCTCGGTCGGCGTGCCGCCGCACAGGTCGAGGATCATCGCGGTTGCAGCGTCGATCATCTCCTCGAGCGTCAGCGGATCGACGCCCCGCTCGAACCGGGCGCGGGCGTCGGTGTGGACCTGATGGCGCTGACCGGTGCGCGCGATTGCGACGGGGTCGAACCAGGCGCATTCGAGAAGCACGTCGGTGGTGCCCTCGGTGACGCCCGTCGACACGCCGCCGACCACGCCGCCAAGGCCGAGCACGCCCCTGTCATCGGCGATCACGCAATCGTCAGGTGTCGCCTCGTAGGAGCGATCGTTCAACGCGTCGAAGCGCTCGTTGTCGCCGCGGCGAACGGTGATGCCGCCCTTGAGCAGCGCGGCGTCATAGACGTGCAGCGGACGGGCTTGGTCGACCGAGAAGAAATTGGTGACGTCCACCAGCGCGGAGATCGGCCGAAGCCCGACCGCGCGCAGGCGCTGCTGCAGCCACTCGGGGCTCTGCCCGTTGCTGACGCCGCGGATCAGGCAGGCTGCGAAAGCCTCACAGCCGCTGCCTTCCTCGATGGTGATCGAGACCGGATTGGCACCTTCGCGCTCCAGAGGCCGGACGGCCCGCTCGCGCAGCGTACCGAGCCCCGCGGCGGCAAGATCGCGCGCGATACCGCGCACGCCAAAGCAGTCGGGGCGGTTGGGCGTGACCGCGATGTCGAATATCGGATCCTCGAGGCCCGCATAGGTCGCGAAGCTTTCGCCAACGGGCGCGTCGGCCGGCAGCTCGATGATGCCATCATGACTCTGGCCAAGTTCCAGCTCACGCTCGGAGCACATCATGCCGTTGCTCTCGACCCCGCGGATCGCCGCCACCTTGAGCGTGAAGTCGCTGCCCGGCACGTAGGCGCCAGGGGGTCCGAACACGCCTTTCATGCCGGCGCGGGCATTGGGCGCGCCGCACACGACCTGCATCGGCCCGTTTCCGGCATCGACCTGAAGGACCTGCAGCTTGTCGGCCTGCGGGTGGTGCTCGGCAGAGATGACCTCGGCGACCACGAAGGGCGCGAGCTTTTCGGCCGGATTGTCGATTCCCTCGACCTCGAGGCCGATACTGGTGAGCTTGACGGCGATCTCGTCGACCGACGCCGTCGTATCGAGATGATCCTTGAGCCAGGACAAAGTGAACTTCATGCGCCCACTCCCGCGCTCAGGGTGGGGACGGCAAGCGCGCTGAAGCCATAATGTTTCAGCCAGCGAAGGTCGCCGTCGAAGAATTGACGCAGGTCGTTCATGCCATATTTGAGCATCGCCAACCGGTCGATCCCGGTGCCGAAGGCAAAGCCCTGCCATTCATCGGGGTCGAGCCCGGCCGCGGCAATGACGCGCGGATGGACCATTCCGCTGCCAAGCACTTCCATCCAGCCTTCGGACCCGCCGACGACCCGGCGGCCGTTTTCCATCGACCAGCCAACGTCGACCTCCGCCGACGGCTCGGTGAAGGGAAAGTAGGAGGGGCGCAGGCGGATCGCGATGTCGTCGCGTTCGAAAAAGGCCTTGAGGAAGGTCTCGAGGGTCCACTTGAGGTGGCCCATGGTGATGTTGCGGTCGATGACGAGGCCTTCGACCTGGTGGAACATCGGGGTGTGGGTGGCGTCGCTGTCAGACCGGTAGACGCGGCCCGGTGCGATGACCCGGATCGGGGCGCCATGCTGCTGCATGGCGCGGATCTGCACCGGCGAAGTGTGGGTGCGCAGCACGAACGTGCCTTCGACGCCCTCGCGCGGTTCGACATAGAAGGTGTCGTGCATTGCCCGCGCCGGATGCGTTTCAGGCATGTTGAGCGCGGTGAAATTATACCAGTCGCTTTCGATTTCCGGCCCTTCGGCGACCGCGAAGCCCAAGTCGGCGAAAATCTCGGCAAGTTCGTCCATCACCTGGCTGACCGGATGGACGCTGCCCTGCGGCTGCTCGGCGGCGGGAAGCGAGAGATCGACGCGCTCGGTCGCGAGCTTGCGTTCAAGTTCCGCTGCCTCGAGCGCCGCCTTGCGCGCGTCGATCGCCGCGGCGACCGCCGAACGCTGCCCCTGGATCTCGGGTCCGCGCTGCTGGCGCTCCTCGGGGCTCATCTGGCCGAGGGTCTTGAGGAGGGCCGTCACCCAGCCGCTCTTGCCGAGCGCTGCGACGCGCTCCGTATCAAGGGCGGAAAGATCGGGCGCAGCGGCGATCCGCTGCAAGGTGGCATCAAAGTCGGACATGGCCGCGCCTGTAGCGAGCGCTGCCATTTTCGTCACCCTCTAGGCCTCAGGCGACGAACGGGAAGGGCGAGATCGTCTTGCGATGTTCGTGGACGGCAAGCGGGCGCCCGGCCGGCGGGCTTGCGCGATAGGCGCATTCGAGGCGCGGGCAGATGGTGCAGGCCGGGCCGACCGGGGTCACCGGGGCGCGTTCGAGGTCGATCCCTTCGGCGCAATGCAGCTTGTGGGCATGTTCGATGCTGCAACCGAGGCCGATCGCCAGCAGTCCCCCGGACAGCGCGCTGCGGATCGGGCGTTCGATCGTCCGGGCGACCGTGAAATAGCGGTGGCCGTCCGGAGTTTCGATCAGCTGGGTGACCGCCTGGCCGGCCGACTGGAAGGCAACGTGGAGGTTCCAGCGCGGGCAGGTGCCGCCGAAACGTGAAAAGGGGAAGCGCTCGCCGGCATAGCGCTTGGAAATGTTTCCGGCCGGATCGATCCGCAGCATGAAGAAGGGAATGCCGCGCGCACCGGGACGGCCAAGCGTCGTGAAGCGGTGTGACACCTGCTCGACGTTGGCGCCGAATTCGGCGGTCAGGCGGTCGATCGAATAACGGTAGCGCTCGGCCGCCTCGAGAAAGGTGCCGTAAGGCATCATGATCGCCCCAGCGGCATAATTGGCGAAGCTCATGTGCAGCAGGTGGCGGGTGCCCTGGTCCGGCGGGCGGGCAGCATCGATCAGGCGGGAGATGATCGGATGAAACTCGAGCAGCGAGAGCTGGTAGGCGATTCCGAAAGTCTTATTTTCTGGCCTCAACAACGACGACAGCATCAGCATGCGGCGTTGCGGATCGTAGATCTGGCTGGCGCCCTCCAGTTCTTCGGGCGACACGACGCTGACCGAGACGCCATAGGCCTCCTTCAGGCGCCGCCGCAGCGGCTCGGCGACGGACAGGGGGTCGCCAAGCGCTCCGCCAAGGGTTTCGGCCCCCTCCTCCAGCTCGGGAAAATGGTTGGAGCGCGACTGGATATAGTCGCGGACCCAGGTCTCGGGGGTGATCAGCGTACGCTCGTCGCCTTCCTGCCCGATCGCCGTCGGCGAGGCGTGCCGCTCACGCAGCGCGGTGTAGAGCCGACTCACACCCTCGGCGATGGCCGGGCTGTTGTCGCTGAGCTCGATAATCTCCTGGCGGCCGATCTGGAGGTCGGCGAACATCGGATCGGCAAAAACTTCGGCAAGCTGTTCGGCCGAGCCCAGGTCGCCGCCTTCGCTGGCGAAGCTGCGGATATCGACCTCGAAGCTTTCGGCGAGGCGGAGCAGGATGGCCGCAGTGACCGGGCGCTGATTGCGCTCCAAGTGGTTGAGATAGCTCGGAGAGATGCCAAGCCGCGTGGCCATGGCCGTTTGCTGCAGCCCCTGTTCGCGGCGAAGACGCTTGAGGCGCGCACCAAGGAAAAGCTTTCTCGCCATGCGTTGTACAATGTCAACAATCACACAAGTCTACAAGTCGTGACGCGACTCCTGTGCTTTTTTCGACGCGCCCGACTCACCCGCTTCGATGTTTCATGGAGCAAGAGACATTCACATCGGAGGCCATCATGGGTCAGCGTTTCTGGGTCATCGGCGGTGAATACCGCGACTGCGCTTTCCGCGAGATCGAACCTGGCACCGAGCGGGTCAGTGGTCCGTTCGGCGACGAATTGAAGGCGCGCATGGAATGGCAGCGCCTGACCTTCCGAGACAATTGCGCCGCAACCGAGCGCTACACCATCGCCGTGGAACCGAGCGCGCTGCGCGCCTGACCAATGCAAATCTGACAAGTTGTGACAGGAGCGTCGTTCTGCAGGGCGGCGCCGAGTAAAGGGGAAGTTGTTTGTCGTACCAGTCCGAAATCAGCACTGCCGCTCAACTGATCGGCGCCAACGGCGCGCCCTGGACCGGGATCGACGCCGAAGCCGTAGCCCGGATGCGGCTGCAGAACCGATTCCAGAACGGACTGGACATTGCCCGTTATACCGCGGGGATCATGCGGCGCGACATGGCGGCCTATGACGCCGACCCGGCCGCCTACACCCAGTCGCTCGGTTGCTGGCACGGATTCATCGCGCAGCAGAAGATGATCGCGGTGAAGAAGCATTTCGGGACGACCAAGGGGCGCTACCTCTATCTTTCGGGTTGGATGATCGCCGCGTTGCGCTCGCAATTCGGGCCGCTGCCCGACCAGTCGATGCACGAGAAAACTTCGGTCCCGGCCCTGATCGAGGAAATCTACACCTTCCTCCGCCAGGCCGATGCCCGCGAACTCAGCGGCCTGTTCCGCGAACTCGACAAGGCGCGTGACGCCCGCAACGAAGTCGAGGAACAGCGCTTGCTGAACGCCATCGACGGGTTCGAAACGCATGTCGTTCCGATCATCGCAGACATCGACGCGGGCTTCGGCAACGCCGAGGCGACCTACCTCCTCGCCAAGATGATGATCGAAGCGGGCGCCTGCGCGATCCAGATCGAGAACCAGGTTTCCGACGAGAAGCAGTGCGGCCACCAGGACGGCAAGGTCACTGTCCCGCATGACGACTTCGTCGCCAAGCTTCGCGCCGTCCGCTACGCCTTCCTCGAGCTTGGTGTCGACGACGGCATCATCGTCGCCCGCACCGACTCGCTGGGCGCGGGTCTTACCAAGCAGTTCGCCGTCAGCAAGGAAGCCGGCGACATCGGCGACCAGTATAATGCCTTCCTCGATTGCGAGGAGCTGCAGGACGTCAGCCAGGCCAATGGCGATATCCTGATCAACCGCAACGGAAAGCTGATGCGGCCCAAGCGGCTGCCGTCGGGGCTGTTCCAGTTCCGTCCGGGCACCGGCGAGGATCGCTGTGTCCTCGATTGCATTACCTCGCTCCAGAACGGCGCCGACCTGATCTGGATCGAGACCGAGAAGCCGCACATCTCGCAGATTGCCGGAATGATGGACCGCATCCGCGAGGTCATTCCGAACGCGAAGCTCGCCTACAACAATTCGCCGTCGTTCAACTGGACGCTGAACTTCCGCCAGCAGGTCTATGACGCCTGGGCGCAGGAAGGGCGCGATGTGTCCGCCTTCGACCGGGCCAGGCTGATGAGCGTCGATTACGACGCGACCGATCTCGCGCAGGAAGCCGATGAGCGGATCCGCACCTTCCAGCGCGATGCGGCGGCGCGGGCCGGGATCTTCCATCACCTCATCACGTTGCCGACCTATCACACCGCGGCGCTGTCGACCGACAATCTGGCGCGTGAGTATTTCGGCGATGCGGGCATGCTCGGCTACGTCAAGAACGTGCAGCGCGAGGAGATCCGGCAGGGGATCGCCTGTGTGAAGCACCAGAACATGTCGGGCTCCGACATCGGTGACGACCACAAGGAATATTTCGCCGGCGAGGCGGCGCTGAAGGCCGGCGGCGCCAACAATACGATGAACCAGTTCGCCGCTTGATCGGCCACCACTGAAGGTTCCCCAGCGCGGCGGCCCGGGTTAATCCCGGGCCGCCGTTCTTCGTGATCAAAAGGAAGTCCTGCGTCCCATGACTGCATCCCCCGCCGACGCTCGCATCACCGTCGATCCGCTTCTCGCCAGCTTCATCGATGACGAGGTGCTCCCCGGCCTGAACATCGAGGCGGCGCCCTTCTGGAACGGCGTCGACGCCATCTTTCGGGAATTTGCCCCGCGCAACGCAGCGCTGCTCAAGAAGCGCGACGAGCTTCAGGCCCGGATCGACGACTGGCACCGCCAGCACCGCGGCAAGCCCATCGATCCGGCCGCCTATGAGCAATTCCTTCGCAGCATCGGCTACCTTGTCGAGGAGCCGGCCGCCTTCGCCATCGGCACCCGCAACCTAGATCCCGAGATCGCGACCATGGCCGGCCCGCAATTGGTGGTGCCGATCCTCAACGCCCGTTTCCTCCTCAACGCCGCCAATGCGCGGTGGGGCAGCCTGTACGACGCGCTCTATGGCACCGACGCGATGGGCAGCACGCCGCCGGGTGGGGCCTATGACAAGGCGCGCGGGGCCAAGGTCGTCGCCTTTGCCAAACGCTTCCTCGATGCCGCGCTTCCCGGCTGGGAAGAGGCGGCGCGGGGTGACGAGCACCCGCAACTGGTCGCGCGCGAAGACGGCCGGCTGCTGTTCGCGCACCACGGGCTGCATATCGAACTGGTGATCGATCCCGGCCATCCAATCGGGCGTGACCATCCGCTCGGCCTTGCCGACGTGATCCTCGAAAGTGCGCTCAGCACTATCTGCGATCTCGAGGACAGCGTCGCGGCGGTGGATGCCGAGGACAAGGTGGCGGCCTATCGCAACTGGCTTGGCCTGATGCGCGGCGACCTCAAGGCCAGCTTCGACAAGGGCGGCCGGACGCTCGACCGCACGATGAACCCGGATCGCTCGGTCGGTGGCCATGCGTTGCCCGGCCGCAGCCTGCTGCTGGTCCGCAACGTCGGCCACCTGATGACCAATCCGGCGGTGCACCTGCCCGGCGGCGGTGAGGCGCCCGAAGGCATCCTCGATGCCATCGTGACTAGCCTCATCGCGCTCTACGACCTGCGCGGCCTTGGCCGGCATCGCAACAGCCGCGCCGGGTCCATCTACATCGTCAAACCCAAGATGCACGGGCCCGAGGAAGCGGCCTTCACCAACGACCTGTTCGATGCCGTCGAAGACCTGTTGGCGCTGGAGCGGAACACGATCAAGGTCGGGGTGATGGACGAGGAGCGGCGCACGTCGGCCAACCTCGCTGCGACGATCCACGCGGTCCGTGACCGGATCATGTTCATCAACACCGGCTTCCTCGATCGCACCGGGGACGAGATCCACACCGCGATGCAGGCCGGCGCAATGGTCCGCAAAACCGGCATGAAGGAAAGCGCGTGGATCAAGGCCTATGAAGCCCGCAACGTCGCGATCGGGCTCGCCTGCGGGCTCGGCGGCAAGGCGCAGATCGGCAAGGGCATGTGGGCCGCGCCCGACCGGATGGAGGACATGCTGGCGCAAAAGGTGGGTCACCCGCAGGCCGGCGCCAATACCGCCTGGGTGCCAAGCCCGACCGCAGCGACGCTTCACGCCATGCATTATCATCAGGTCGACGTGTTCGAACGGCAGGAGGAACTGCGCCACCAGCCGACGCCGCCGCTGGGCGACCTCCTCACCATCCCGCTTGCCCCCGGCACCAACTGGTCCGAGCAGGAGATTGCCGAGGAACTCGACAATAATTGCCAAGGCATCCTCGGCTATGTCGTTCGCTGGGTGGACCAGGGGGTCGGCTGTTCCAAGGTTCCCGACATCCACGACATCGGCCTGATGGAGGACCGCGCGACGCTGCGAATCAGTTCCCAGCACCTTGCGAACTGGCTGTTGCACGGGGTGTGCACGGCGGATCAGGTCGAACAATCGCTGCGGCGGATGGCGGCCAAGGTCGATGCCCAGAATGCGGGCGATCCGCTGTACCGGCCGATGGCGCCCGATCCGGAGGCGAGCCTCGCCTTCGAAGCGGCCCGCGCGCTGGTGTTCGAGGGGATGACCCAGCCGAGCGGCTATACCGAGCCGCTGCTCCACGCCTATCGCCACCGCGTGAAGGAGCGCGGGTGAGGTGGCCTGAACTCGATCCCGCGCGCGACGCGGGGACGTGGCGTGTGCTGCATCTTGCTGCCCAAATGCTGGGCAAGCTGCGGGTGCGGCACGCCGATTGGGTCAATCACGGCTGGCACGTGGCGCTGCAGCCCTCCGCCAATGGCCTCGCCATGCCTCCGATCGCGGCGCCGGGCGGGCGCTTCTCCCTCTCGCTCGACCTTTGCGACCACCGCATCCACCTTCTGGTGAGCGACGGGCGCCGCGATTCGCTCCCGCTTGCGCAGCCGAGCATCGCCAGCCTCCACGCCGGGCTGATCGCCATGCTCGACTGCAACGGCCTGCCGAGAGATTTTCACGGGCGTCCCAACGAACTGCCCGACGCGCTGCCCTTTGCCCGGGACCATGGTCCCGCAGACTATCGCGAGGATAGCGCCGTGCGGCTGCGCGAGGCGTTGCGCGTGGTGGTGCCCGTATTCGAGACCTTCCGTGCGGGCTTTGCCGGCAAGGTCAGCCCGGTGCATTTCTGGTGGGGCAGCTTTGACCTCGCGGTGACGCGCTTTTCCGGCCGGCTTGCGCCCGTGCACGGCGGCGGCGTCCCCGGCCTTCCCGACCGTATAACCCGCGAGGCCTATAGCCACGAAGTGTCGAGCGCGGGCTTCTGGCCGGGCGGAGCGGCCGGCGCAGACCCGATCTTCTACAGCTATGCCTATCCCTCGCCCGCCGGCTTCGCCGAGGCGGCAGTGAGCCACGGCCGGTTCGACCCGGCGCTCGGCGAATTCGTGCTTCCCTATGCCGAGGTGCGCGCGGCGGCCGACCCCGCGGCGATCCTGCTGGCGTTCCTTGAGCAAACCTACGCCGCCGAGGCCGATCTTGCGCAATGGGACCGCGCCGCGCTCGAACGGGAACCAGTCGCGCCCTGACCCATAGGAAAAAGGCGCCCCGGTTGCCCGGAGCGCCCTTATTTCTTCACCGAAGCGGTAAGCTTACGCGGCGGCCTGGGCCGAGCGATCACCACCATTGGGAAGCGCATTCTTGGCCTGCGCGATCAGCGCGCTGAACGCGGCGCCTTCGTGCATCGCCATGTCGGCCAGGACCTTGCGGTCGAGGTCGATGCCGGTGAGCTTCAGCGCGTGCATGAACTGACCGTAGGTCAGGTTTTCGGCGCGAACCGCGGCGTTGATGCGCTGGATCCACAGGGCGCGGAAGCTCCGCTTCTTAACCTTGCGGTCGCGGTAGGCGTACTGGCCTGCCTTTTCGACTGCCTGGCGGGCAATGCGGATGGTATTCTTGCGACGGCCGTAATAGCCCTTCGCCTGCTCAAGGATGCGCTTGTGCTTGGCGCGGGTGGTTACACCCCTTTTGACGCGTGCCATTGCTCAAATACTCCTTAGTTGAGACCGTAAGGGGCCCAAAGCTTCACGCGCGCCGTATCGGCGACGGCGAGGACTTCGGTGCCACGGTTCTGGCGGATGTACTTGGCATTGTGGCTGATCAGGCGGTGGCGCTTGCCGGCGACTCCGTGCTTGATCTTGCCGGTCGCGGTGAGCTTGAAGCGCTTCTTCACGCCGCTCTTGGTCTTGAGCTTGGGCATTTTTCGTCTCCTTGTAGCCCGCAAGCGGGCGACGTTTCACACCTGACACGGCAGCCCTCACTGGCCGGCCGGGTGGTTTTTCCAACGATCTGGAAAGGAGGCGCGCTTAGCGGGCGGGCATCCCGATGGCAAGTCCTTGCCACCTTACCAGGGGACGCTGTGCCCCTCATAATCAAAGAATTGGCCCGATTGTTCGGCGGTCAGGCCATCGATCACCTGCTTCATCCCGGCGATGCTCTGCTCCGGCATGACGGGCGCATTCTGGCCGCCCATGCGGGTCTGGACCCAGCCGGGGTGGAGCGGGACGCAGACGAGGTCGGGATTGGCCAGCGCCAACGTGCGCCACGCCATGTTGAGCGCGGTCTTGCTGGTGCGATAGGCGAGGAAACCCCCTGAGCTGTTGTCCTCGAGCGATCCCATCCGCGTGCTGACGACGATCAGCTTGCCGCGCGCGGCACGCACCTCGGGCAGCAGGGCTTGCGCCAGCAGATAGGGTGCGACGGTATTCACCGCGAAGGTATCGAGCCATTCGGCGGCACCCTGCGCATCGTGGGCGTCGCGCGGGCCGTAGGTGCCGGCATTGGCAATCAGGAGGTCGACCGGGCGCCCGGCACGCGTGGCGCTGATCGCGGCGGCATCGCCAAGGTCCAGCATGCGGACGTCGGCACCCAGCGACTCGAGCTCGGGAGCGCTTTCGCGGACGGTCGCGATCACGTCCCAGCCATTGGCGCGATACTGCCGGACGAATTCGAGTCCGAGGCCGCGATTGGCGCCGGTGATGAAGAGAGTGGGCATGTTAGGCGAGCTTTCCCATGCTGTTGGCGGTGTCCGCCATAACGTTTGGGCGGGCACAAGCTCCTGCCCTTTGTCCCGTGATGGGCCCGCTGGCCCGTCAGGCGCGTTTGACGTATGATGCTAATGTCTTCGTTATTTCACGAAGGGAGAGCCGACATGAGTGCGGACGATCGTCACTACAGCGCCGAGCAGGTGACCGGAGCGCGCCAGGAAGGGGTGGTTCGGTGGATATTGGCAATCTCGCTCGTGCTGATCATCGTCGCGATGTCAGTCATGTGGATCGTGCCAGCCCTTACCGGCTGAGCCTCGCGCGGTTCATTGCGGCGCAGGGCGGTGTCTACGACCTCGCCCTTGCGGAGCTTCGCGCGGGACAGAAGCGCACCCACTGGATGTGGTTCGTCCTGCCCCAGCTTCGCGGGCTTGGGCACAGCATCATGGCGGATCGCTACGGGCTGGAAGGCATGGGCGAGGCGCGGGCCTATCTCCATCATCCGATCCTCGGCCAGCGACTGCGCGAATGCGTCTCGGCCCTGCTGCTTCACGCCGGCCAAAAGACGGCTGGCGAGATCATGGGCGTGGTCGACGGGATCAAGCTCCACTCGACCCTGACCCTGTTCGAAGCAGTCGGCGGCGGGCCGGAATTTGGCGCCGCGCTCGACGCCTTCTATGGGGGTGAGCGGGACAAGCGGACGCTGCAGTTGCTCGCCGACTGAGAAATGTTGGTCGTTCCGGGAACGGAAAGGTTGGCGGTGCGCTTAGCTCCCCTGGATGAGCACGCATCCCGGGCGCCGTGATCGCTTGATCCGGCGCCCGTTTCGCTCTTCATAATTCAGGGAACGCTCCGATGAACAAACTGAAGCTGACCATGGTCGCCGCCGGCATTGCCGCACTGGCCGCCTGCAACAACACCCCGCAGGAACAGAAGGCCGACAACATCGAGGCCAATGCCGAAGCCACTGCCGACAACCTCGAGGAAGCGGCCGACAACGCGACCACCGAAGCGCGTGAAGACTCGCTCGAGAACCAGGCCGACATGGTTCGCGAAAAGGGTGAGGAAAAGGCCGACGCGACGCGCACCAGCGCCGATCTCGACGGCAACAGCGCCGACGACACGGTGTCGGGCAACAGCGCCCAGAAGCAGTAATTCCTACAAGGCAAGGCCGCTCCCGTTCGTGGGGCGGCCTTGTCCTTTCCGGTCGCGATCAGCCGACGGTTGGCGCGATGATCCGCTGACCCTTGAAGCAAAGCCGCACCCGGTTGCGCTTGCCTTGCACGCCGTAAGCCTGTTGGTTGCGCAGCCGTGCCGACATCCACTCCAGACCTGTCTCCGCTCGCCGCCTGGGTGAAGCGCCGCTTCGTGCGCTGGTTCACCGGCGGCGGCTGGCGCTGCGCAGGGGTGCTTCCGTTGCCGCACAAGGCGGTGATCATGGGCGGACCGCACACCAGCAACTGGGACTTCCTGGTCTTCGTCGGGGCGATGGAGGCGCTGGGGGTCGAGGCGAGCTACATCGGCAAGGCGAGCCTGTTCCAGTGGGGGCCGATGGCCCGGTTCATGAAGGGCCTTGGCGGAATCCCGGTCGAGCGGTCGGTCCGCAACGACCTTGTCGCGCAGGTGACGGGGCGGTTCGCCGAGGCCGAGCGGATGCTGCTGGTCATCGCGCCCGAGGGGACCCGCCAGCCAACCGCCGAGTGGCGGATGGGCTTTTACCGGATCGCGCTTGCCGCCGGGGTGCCGATCGTCCCGGCCGGACCCGATTATCCCCGCAAGCGCGCGATCTTCGGCGCGCCGATCATGCCGACGGGTGATCCCGACAAGGACCTCGAGCCGGCCTGGGCCTTCTTCCGGACGCTGGTCCCGCGCCACCGCGACCAGGTCCTTTTCCCGGATGGCGGCGGCATGGACGGGCCTGCCACCCCTGCCGTAGACTGACGGCCATCCGGCCTTACGCCCCCAAGGAGTCTCTCCCGATGCGCCACCTGCTCGCCGCTACCGCCGCCGCCGCCCTTTTCGCCATCACCCTTGCGGTGCCGGCCAGCGCCGCGCTTCCGGTCGGGGCCAAGGCGCCCGACTTCACCACCATGGGGGCGCTCAACGGCAAGCCGTTCAATCTCCACCTGAAGGAGCAGCTGCGCCACGGGCCGGTGGTGCTGTATTTCTATCCCAAGGCGTTCACCGAGGGCTGCACGCTGGAAGCCAAGGCCTTCAGCGACGCGACGCCCGAATTCCGCAAGGCCGGCGCCCGGGTGGTGGGCATGAGCGCCGACGACCTCGACACCTTGAAGAAGTTCAGCGTCGAGGCGTGCCGCGGGCAGTTCCCCGTCGCCACCGCCCCGGCCGACCTGATCAAGGCCTATGACGTGTCGCTGCCGTCGCGTCCGATGAGCAACCGCACGTCCTACGTCATCGCGCCCGACGGCCGGGTGACCTTTGTCCACTCCGACCTCAGCTGGAAGGAGCATGTCGCCCAGACGCTGGCGGCGGTGCAGGCGATCAAGGCCGGGAAGAAGTAACGAGCGAGGATCAGTCCTCGCGCTTGGGGCTGCCCTTGGTCGAAGGATTGGCGGCGATCGTCTTTTCCTTCTTCGCCTTGGGCTTGCGGGTTTCCTTGTTCGATTTGACCTGACCCTTGGCCATGTTGCTTGCTCCTGCTCTGGCGATTGGTGGCACAAGTGCGGGCGGGGCGGCTGGGTTCCAGAGGGTCACGAGAGCGACGCGGTCCCGGTACCCCAGCGTGACCATCCCGGACCGTCCGTTCCGAGGAATCGGGCGGTGATGTCAGGTCACGGCGAAGTTGTCACCCTGTGACCGGCCGCGCGGCGGAGCGGGCGCGCCATGATGTCGTTCCACAGTAGCGCGAACAGCCCGTCCGGATCGCGCGCCCGCAGGCGATAGGCGCTTTCCCGGCTGAGCCCGACCTTGTCGGCGGCCCGCGTCGCCGAGCGCGTGCGTTCCAGCCAGTGGAGGAACAGGCACTGATTCGCCGCGGTCCAGCAGGGGCGGGTCGGGGGAGGGGACGGGCGCATCGACCAGCGTAGATCATGCAAAATCCTACATTGGAAGAGGCGTGACGCGGCGAGGCCGGGTCAGAAGCCCGGGACGTCGCCAGGCTCCGCCCCCGTGAGGAGCAGCCAGCACCTGCGAAACAGCCAGGCCGCGGCGACGCCGCCGAGCGCACCGCCGACGAGCGAGAAGTTCGGGCCATATTCGTCGAGGATGACCATCGAGAAAGGAGTGAGCCGCGCAAGGCAGAGCCCTCCGAGCAAGCCGGCGCCGAGCCAGGGAACGGGCGAACTGAGGCCGAGGCGAGCGCTGGCGACCAGCATGAGGGTCCCGGCAAGCGCGACCCACGGCCCGGCGATGAATACGCCCATGGCCGCCCCCATCATCGCGGCGAAAAGGGCGAACAGCGGCACGCCGAGCATTGCCATGGCGAGGTCGTGCAACCCGGTGATCGCCGGCCAGGCGTGCGAGAAGAGGAGGACGATCGCCCCCGCGACGGCGCCCCCGCCGGCTGCGGCCAGGAGCGAGGTCATCGCCAATCGAAGCAAGGTCGCAAAGGGCGTCGCCACGCCGGAGACGTATCACTTAGTTGCGTGACGGTCGCTTTTTTCGTGCCAGACCGCGCGCCGGCTTTACCTCTTGGAAGCAGGTTGGCCGATACAACGGCCGCGAGATGGACCGCCGATGACCCTCGCCGTACGCGCCGCGCCCGAGCCGGACCCGTATGCCGCGCAGCGCCAGCACCGGCGCGTGCAGGTCGCGCTGCCGGCATTCCTGGTGATCGGCGGACGGCGTTATTCGGTGCAGATCCTCGACCTGTCGGCAGGCGGGGCGAAGATCGACTGCGGCACCGCTCTGGTGGTCGCGGGTGCGAGCGTCACGCTGAACTGGGGGGGCGCCGGCGCGCAGGGCGAAGTCCGCTGGCGCGAAGGACGCGAAGCGGGCCTGAAATTCGCGGTGGAGATCGACGAGCGCGATGTCGCCGACCTGGCGCGGCGCGGACAAGCCCTCAGCGAGCGGTTGCGGGCTTAAGCCCCGCGGTCTTCAGGCGAGAACGGCGCGCGCCGACGCGGGCCTTAGAGTCCCCGGATCGCTTCGCATTTGCAATTACGCATTCCTGCCTATCGACGGGGGCGCCTGGAGGCGTGGAAAGGGCCGGCGTTGCGCCACCCCTTCCGCTGTCATCAGTCCCAAAGCCTGCGGATGCTCCCCATGGGTCACCTCATTCAAGTCAGAGCGATTCGGCCCGATGAGCTTAGGCTTGGCGGCGGATGATGGTAGGCAGCACAAAAGCTGACGGGTCCGTGATCGCGGTGATTCCCGTCGAAGCGGCGCAGGAGAGAGATGAGCATGGCCGAAGCCTGGTGGAACGACACGCTGATCGCGACGAGCGACGACATCGTGACGGTGGAGGGCAATGCCTATTTCCCGCGCGAATCGGTGAAGGACGAGGTGCTGCGCGACAGCGCGACGACCACCGTCTGCCCGTGGAAGGGTACCGCCCATTATTATACGCTGGCGGTGGACGGCGCGGAGAACCGCGACGCGGCCTGGTATTATCCGGAGCCCAAGGACGCGGCGAAGGAGATTGCGGGCCGGGTAGCCTTCTGGCGCGGCGTCGAGGTGCGCTAAGGAAGGTGAGCGCGGAGACCGAGCGCGGCGGGCTTCCGATCCTGCATTTCGAGGATGCGGCGGCGCTCGAGGCGTGGCTGGACGATCAGCCGGCCGACGCTGGCCCGGCGCACAAGGGCATCTGGCTCAAGATCGCCAAGAAGGACCGCGGAGTGCGATCGGTTTCGGTCAGCGAGGCGATCGATGTCGGCCTGTGCTTTGGCTGGATCGACGGGCTGATCAATCGTTTCGACGAGGATTATTACCTCGTCCGCTACACCCCGCGGCGGCCGAAATCGAAATGGAGCCTGATCAATGTCGAGCGGGCCGCGGCGCTGCTCGAAGCGGGCAAGGTGCGGCCGGGCGGATTGACGCAGATCGAGGCGGCGAAGGCGGACGGCCGGTGGGACGCCGCCTATCCGCCGGCGAGCCGGATGGAAGTGCCGGAGGACCTGAGGGCGGCGCTGGAGGGGGACCCGGCGGCCAAGGCGGCCTTTGCGGCGCTGAAGGGCGGGGAGCGCTATTCGGTGCTGTACCGGCTGCATGCCGTGCAGGGCGTGGACAAGGGCAAAGCGGCGGTGGCGAAGGCGATCGCCTCGCTCGCCAAGCGATAAGTTCGGGCCCCCGCGATGCGACGGGGGCCCGAACTTTCTTCTTTAGCGAACCTGGACGCGGACCACCGGGCGGGCGGCGCGCAGGGCGACCGGCTCATAGCGGAGGTGGACGGCGGTCACGTCGCGGCGATTGCCGCGAAGGTCGATGGCGCGGGTGCAGGTCCCGGCATCAAGCACCGCTCGGGTGTTCAGGTCCTGGCGGCCGCCATTGGCGAAGCGGACGTCGAGATCGCGCAGGCGCAGCGGGGCATTCAGCGCGCAGACGCGGATCTCGCGCTGACGCGTCACGCCGGGAAGCTGCACGACAACATTGTCGCGGCCAACGACCCGCGTGGTGCCGATGGTGCGCCAGTTGCCCTCGTTCCAGCGCCACTGCTGGGCAGCGGCCGGGCTGGCGGCGGCAAGGCCAGTGGCAAGGGTGGCGGCGGCGATGATCAGACGCTTGTTCATGGCAAAGTCTCCGTTGTCGACTGCGATGCGGAAGACGCTAGGCCCCTCCGCAAGGACCTCGCCTGAACGGTCGGTTGCCTGAGGGTCAGGGACGGGGCGACTTTGCGGCAGGGGTTCGGCCGAGGCGCTTGGCCCAGTCGACCCGCATCAGCAGCACGATGGCGAGGATCATGCCGACCTGCAGCGCGATGCCGAGCGGGCTGGTCAGTTCGCGCTTGAAGGTGTCGCCAAGGCTGGTGGCGCGCAGGCCATCGGTAGCGGCGGCGTAGATCGAATAGCTGACGAGCCGGCCGGCGAAGAAGGCGAGGGTGAAGGGGATCAGCCGGACACGAGCCAGGCCGGCGGCTTCGAACAATTGGGCGGACGGAAGCGGCGACAAGGCGAACAGGCCGAGCGCGAGGATGCCATTGCGTTTCTTCGCTTCCAGCGCCTCGCGCGCGGCGGTGAGGTTGGCGCGCGAGCGCTCGGACAGGAAGCGGTCCCCGAGCTTTCGGGTGGCGAGGGCCAGCAGGAGCCGCCCGCTCGCCGCCGCGATCGCGCCGAGCACGATCAGCACCGGGGCCGAGCCCTGCGTATTGAGCATGGTCAGGACGATCAGCGACCAGGTCGGCGGACCGAAGGCCGGCATCAGGTTGGCGCCCAGCACGATCGCCACGAAGAGGAGGTAATCGTGCATGGGCGCTGACCTTGGCTGGATCAGTCGTGTTCGCGGCCGTTCGAACCGATGTAGAGTTCGTTGCCGCCTTCGCGGTAGCGCTGGCTCATTTCGGCCATGCCCTTTTCGGCTTCCTCGACCGCGATGCTGTTTTCGAGCGGGGCGTTCTGCTTGGCGGCGAAATCGCGCACTTCCTGGGTGATCTTCATCGAGCAGAACTTGGGGCCGCACATCGAACAGAAGTGGGCGGTCTTGGCGCCTTCGGCCGGGAGCGTCTGGTCGTGATATTCCTCGGCCGTGTCGGGATCGAGGCTGAGGTTGAACTGGTCGCGCCAGCGGAATTCGAAGCGGGCGCGGCTGAGGGCGTCGTCGCGGACCTTGGCGGCGGGGTGGCCCTTGGCGAGGTCGGCGGCGTGGGCGGCGAGCTTGTAGGTGACGACCCCGACCTTGACGTCGTCGCGGTCGGGGAGGCCGAGATGCTCCTTGGGCGTGACGTAGCAGAGCATGGCGGTGCCGAACCAGCCGATCATCGCCGCGCCGATGCCGCTGGTGATGTGGTCGTAGCCGGGCGCGATGTCGGTGGTGAGCGGCCCGAGGGTATAGAAAGGCGCCTCGCCGCAGACGGCGAGCTGCTTGTCCATATTCTCCTTGATCTTGTGCATCGGCACGTGGCCGGGGCCCTCGATCATGACTTGGCAGTCATGCTCCCACGCCTTCTTGGTGAGCTCGCCCAGGGTGTAGAGTTCGGCGAACTGCGCTTCGTCGTTCGCGTCGGCGATCGAGCCGGGGCGCAGGCCGTCGCCGAGGCTGAAGGACACGTCATAGGCCTTCATGATCTCGCAGATCTCGTCGAACCGCTCGTAGAGGAACGATTCGCGGTGGTGGGCGAGGCACCATTTGGCCATGATCGAGCCGCCGCGGCTGACGATGCCGGTGACGCGCTTGGCGGTCAGCGGGACGTAGGGCAGGCGAACGCCGGCGTGGATCGTGAAATAATCCACGCCCTGCTCGGCCTGCTCGATCAGGGTGTCGCGGAAGATTTCCCAGTTGAGGTCCTCGGCGATGCCGCCGACCTTCTCCAGCGCCTGGTAGATGGGGACGGTGCCGATCGGCACGGGCGAATTGCGCAGGATCCATTCGCGGGTGTCGTGGATGTTGCGGCCGGTGGAGAGGTCCATCACCGTGTCCGCGCCCCAGCGGATCGACCACACCATCTTGTCGACCTCGGCCGCGACGTCGGAGGCGACGGCGGAGTTGCCGATGTTGGCGTTGATCTTGACCAGGAAGTTGCGGCCGATCGCCATCGGCTCGGCTTCGGGATGGTTGATGTTGGCGGGGATGATCGCGCGGCCGCGGGCGATTTCGTCGCGGACGAATTCGGGGGTGACGAAATCGGGGATGGCGGCGCCGAAGCTTTCGCCGTCGCGGGCCTGGTTCAGCGCAGCCTCGCGGCCGAGATTCTCGCGGATCGCGACATATTCCATCTCGGGCGTGATGATGCCGCGGCGGGCGTAGTGCATCTGGGTGACGTTGGCGCCGGCTTTGGCGCGAAGCACCTTCTTGCGGACGTTGGGGAAGGGCGCGACGCCGCCCGAGCGGTCGGGGCCGAGCTGGCCATTGTCCTCGGGACGGACCTCGCGCTGCAGCACTTCCTCGACATCGCCGCGGCCGCGGATCCAGTCGCGGCGGACTTCGGGGAGGCCGGCCATGATGTCGATGCGGGCGTCGGGATCGGTGTAGGGGCCCGAAGGGTCGTAGACGGTGACCGGCGCTTCGCCCGACGACGGCTCGAGGTGGATCTGGCGCATCGCGACCCTCAGCGGGCCGACGTGGATTTTGCGGCTGCCGCGGATCGGGCCGGTGGTGACCTTGAGTTCAGTGCGCGCAGGGATATCGGCCATCAGATAAAACTCCTCTTCCTCCGCCGGTGTCAGCCGGTTCAGGTTCAGCGGGTCTCGGCACCGTGCCGACTCTCAGCCCATGTGGGCTCCCCGGGGACAGGGCCGTCTTAGAAGCGGGCGCGGCATTGCGCCAGAGCACGGGTAGCGGCATCAGGCGGGGCGATGGCGCTGACCCACCTCGACCGGCTTGAAGCGGAAAGCATCGCGATCCTGCGCGAGACGGTGGCAGTCTGCCGGCGGCCGGTGATGATGTATTCGGTGGGCAAGGATTCAAGCGTCATGCTGGCGTTGGCCCGCAAGGCCTTCGCGCCGGGGCCGCTGCCGTTTCCGCTGCTGCACATCGCGACCGGATGGGATTTTGCGGCGGTGATCGCGCACCGCGATGCGGTGGCCGCCGCGCATGGGGCGGAGCTGATCGTGCGGAGCGGGGCGGAGCGGCTCAATCCCTTTACCACCGGAATCGAGCGCTACAGCCGGGCGATGCTGATCGAGCCGCTACGCGCCGCGCTGATCGAAGGCGGGTATGACGCGGCGATCGGCGGCGGGCGACGCGACGAGGAGAAGAGCCGCGCCAAGGAGCGCATCTATTCCTTCCGCGGGCGCGGCGGCGGGTGGGACCCGCGGCACCAGCGGCCCGAGCCGTGGAACCTCCTGAACGGGCGGCTGCACGAGGGGGAGAGCCTGCGGGTGTTTCCCCTGAGCAATTGGACTGAGCGCGACGTGTGGGATTATGCCGCGCGCGAACAGGTGCCGCTGGTGCCGCTTTATTTCGCGGGCGTGCGGCCGACGATCGAGCGCGACGGGCTGCTGCTGATGGTCGACGATCCGGCGGCGGTCGAGCTCAAACCGGGCGAAGCGATCGTCGAGCGGCGGGTGCGGTTCCGGACCATGGGCTGCTGGCCCCTGACCGGCGCGCACGAAAGCGACGCGGTGACGGTCGAGCAGGTTGTGGCGGAAGTCGCCGCGGCGCGCAGCAGCGAGCGGGCCGGGCGCAAGGTCGACGGGCAGGCCAGTGCGTCGATGGAAGCCAAGAAGAAGGAAGGGTATTTCTAGCCCCGTGGACCTGCTGCGCTTCATCACCTGCGGGAGTGTCGATGACGGCAAGTCGACGCTGATCGGCCGCCTGCTGCACGATTGCGCGGCCCTGAGCGACGATCAGCTTGCGGCGCTGGGCGCGGAGCCCGATTTCGCGCACCTGCTCGACGGGCTGAGCGACGAGCGCGAGCAGGGCATCACCATCGATGTCGCCTGGCGCTATTTCGGGACGGGGCGGCGGCGCTTCATCATCGGAGATACGCCCGGGCACGAACAATATACGCGCAACATGGTGACCGGCGCCTCGGTCGCGGAAGCGGCGGTGCTGCTGGTCGACGTGCGCAAGGGCGTCCTGCCGCAGACCCGCCGCCATGCCGCGATCCTCGCGCTGCTGGGGGTGCGCGCGCTGGTGCTGGCGGTGAACAAGATGGACCTGGTCGGGTTCGACCGGGCGCGGTTCGAGGCGGTTGCGGGCGACTTCGCCGAGGTGGCGGCGAGGCTCGGCCTGCCCGCACCCGTCGCGGTGCCGCTGTCGGGGCTGACCGGCGCCAATGTGGTGATCCGGTCGAACAACATGGGCTGGCATGATGGGCCGACCCTGATCGAGGCGCTGGAAGCGATCCCGGCGCAGGATGATCTTGGCGCCGAGCGACCCTTCCGCCTGCCGGTGCAGGGCGTGCTGCGGGACGGCGAGAACAGGCGGGCAATCGGCACCGTCGCGGCGGGCCGGATCGCCGTGGGCGACCGGGTGGTGGTGCAGCCGGGCGGATTCGCAAGCGCGGTCGCCGGACTGTGGATCGGCGAGCAGCCCGTCGCGGTGGCGGAAGCGGGGCGCGCGGTTGCGCTTTCACTGGCAGGCGATGTCGATTGCGGGCGCGGAGCGGTGATCGCTTCGGCAGGCGATCCGCCGCCCGTCGCCGACCGGTTCGAGGCGAACCTCGTGTGGATGGGCGACGAGCCGCTGCTGCCGGGCCGAGGCTATTGGCTGCAGCTTGGCAGTCAGAGCGTCACTGCCTTCGTCCAGCGCCCCAAATATGAGCTGGGGATCGAAACGGGCGAGAAGCTGGCGGCCAAGACGCTTGGCCCCAACGCGATCGGCGTGGCCGAACTGTCCACCGACCGGCCCCTGGTGTTCGAGCCCTATGCAGACAGCCGCGCGCTTGGCGGGCTCATCCTGGTCGACAAGGAAAGCCACGCGACGGTCGCCTGCGGCATGATCAATTTCGCGCTGCGGCGGACCGCCAACCTCCACTGGCAGGAACTGTCGGTCGACCGCGAGGCGCGCGCCCGGATCAAGGGGCAGCACCCGCGCGTGGTGTGGCTGACGGGCCTGAGCGGGGCGGGCAAGTCGACCATCGCCAATTTGCTCGAGAAGAAACTGCATGCGGCGGGAAGGCACAGCTTCCTGCTCGACGGGGATAATGTCCGTCACGGGCTCAACCGAGACCTTGGCTTTACCGACGCCGACCGGGTCGAGAATATCCGCCGGGTGGGCGAGGTCGCGCGGCTGATGACCGATGCCGGGCTGATCGTCATCACTGCCTTCATTTCGCCCTTCCGGGCCGAGCGCGAGATGGTCCGCGACCTGCTTGAGCCCGGCGAATTCCTCGAGGTGTTCGTCGACGCGCCGATCGAGGAAGCCGAACGGCGCGACCCCAAGGGCCTTTATGCCAAGGCGCGGGCGGGCGAGCTGGCGAACTTCACCGGCATCGACAGTCCGTATGAGGCGCCCGACCGCCCCGACGTCCATATCGACACCACCGCGGTAAGCGCCGAGGCGGCGGCGGAGCGCATCGCAAGATTGTTGCTCGAACCACACGAAGACTGAAAGACGATGCTCGATCGGCGGACCCATGCGCAATGTCCTGCGTTTCCCGCCCGATAACCTAGGGAGAAAATCGACGTGCGTGCTCTGATCCTGGTCGCTGGTGCGGCCCTTTCCCTCGCGGCTTGCGGCAGCAATCGCGACGAGGCCGTGAATGCCGATGCCAACATGATGGCGGCCGACAACATGGCCACCATGGACGCCAACATGATGGGCACCGATGCCAACATGATGGCAGCCGACAACATGGGCGGCATGGACGGCAACATGGCCACCAACGGCATGACCGAAGCCAACATGATGGCCAACGACATGAACACCAACGATCGCGACACCAACCTCGCGAACGGGATGTAAACCAGACAGGCTTTTCGGACGGCGCTTACGCATTCGCGCCGTCCGCTCCGGGGAAGCGCTCGTCCTGTGCCAGGACGGGCGCTTCTTCCGTTATGGGCGCCTGTCGATGCGGATCGCGACGCGTCCGTGCAACCAAGGCAGGGCCGGGTCGTTGCGCCCGTGACATGAAGATCCTTCTCCCCGCCGCCATCGCCCTTTTCGCCATCGCCGCCCCGGCCTCCGCGCAGGAGGAGAGCACCGACCGGCGCGTCCGCGTCGGGCTGGGCGCGCAGTTCAAGCCGGCCTATCCCGGCGCAAAGGACCGCGACCTCAGGCCCTTGTTCGATTTCGACCTTGCCCGCGGGGTGGAGGAATTCCGGGTCGAGACCCCGGACGACCGCTTCGGGGTGCGCCTGATTTCGGCCGGGCGGTTCACCGCGGGTGCGGCGGCCAGCTACCAGGGCGCGCGCAAGGACAAGGACGTCGGCGCGCGGGTCGGCAAGGTCGATGCGACGATCGAGGTCGGGGGCTACGCCGACTATCTCTTTTCCGACAACCTGCGCCTGCGCGGCGAACTGGTGAAGGGCGTCAACGGCCACGAGGGGCTGGTCGGCCAGGTCGGCCTCGACCATTTCTGGCGTGACGGGGACCGCTATGCGATCACGCTCGGCCCGCGGCTGCTGTTTTCCGACGATCGCTACAGCCAAGCTTATTTCGGGGTCAGTCCGGCAGCGGCGCTGGCGACCGGCTTACCGGTCTATCGTCCCAAGGGCGGGATTCATTCGGTCGCGCTGGCCAGCGGAATCCAGACCCAGTTCGGGCCGCGCTGGGGGCTGTTCGGCTATGCCCGCGGCGAGCGGCTGGTCGGGGATGCCGGCAAGTCGCCGCTGGTGCGCCGCTATGGGAATCGCAACCAGCTGTCGGCAGGCATCGGCGTGAGCTACGCCTTCACGGTGAAGCGCAAGCGCTAGCGAACGGGCGTCCCGGCCTTCGCCGGCCGGGACGATCGTGCGTCAGTCGCCTTCGCCGGGTTCGGCGGAGAAAAATTCCTCGAACTTGCCGTCCTTGCCCTTGAACGCGTCGGCGTCGGCCGGGCTGTCCTTCTTGCGGGTGATGTTCGGCCATTGCGCGGAGAAGGTGGAGTTCAGTTCCAGCCACTTCTCGTTGCCGCCCTCGGTGTCGGGGAGGATCGCCTCGGCCGGGCATTCGGGTTCGCACACGCCGCAGTCGATGCATTCGTTGGGGTTGATGACGAGCATGTTCTCGCCCTCGTAGAAGCAGTCGACCGGACAGACCTCGACGCAGTCCATATATTTGCAGCGGATGCAGGCGTCGGTGACGACGTAGGTCATGGCGGTCTCTCTTGGCTCCCTGGTTGACCCTAGCGCTATGACGCGGCGCCGCCATCGTCAACGCCCAGTTCCTCGTAGCAGGCACGGGCTTCGGGCGAGGGTCCGCGTCTGGTCGGCATGGCAAGGACGCGGATGACGCGAACCTCTCCGCGCAAGGGCAGGGTGATGGTGCTTCCCGTACGGACGGTTTCGGAGACCTTTTCGACCCGGCGGCCGTCGATGCGGGTGCGGCCCTGTTCCAGCAGCGCCTGCGCCTGGGTCCGGGATTTCAGCAGGCGGATGAAGAACAGGAAGCGGTCGAGCCGCATCTAGCGCTTGAGGCCGGCCAGCGCGGCGAAGGCGTTGCCGGGGCGGGCCGGCTGCGGGCGGCTGCGGTTGCGCTGGTGGGTGCCGCGCCAGGCCCAGGCCCCCGATTGCTCGCGAAAGCCGACCTCGGCCATCAGCCGGGCGAGCGCCTCGGGACTGAGGCCGAGCGAGGTGACGAGGTCGCGGTCGATCGGGTCGAGCGGGATCTCACCCCCCGTCTTGTGCGCGGCGCGGGCCTGGTGGGCGAAGGCGGCAAGACGGTCGGCGAGGTCGACCCTGAGCCACAGGTCGCCGAAGCGGCGATAGGCGAGGCAGGCGCCCAGCCGGTCGGCCTCGGCGGTGAGGATCGAGGCACCGGGGCGGGGGAGCGCGGGCATCGGCTGCCCACTACGCACCGCGATCAACGCCGCCCGCCAGCGCTGCGATTCGGGCTTGAGGAGCGAGGGGACGAACACGTCGAGCGCGCCGAGGCGGACCTTGAGCTTGTGCAAGGCGGCGCGCATCGGGCGGTCGAGCTGGCCGATCGGTTCGGCCAGCGCCTTGCGCGGGAGGAGGCCGCCCGCGTCGGCCAGCATGGCGGTCAAGGCGCGGACCGGCGGGCCATAGTGGCGGTCAGTCGAGGCGGCGGTGAGGCGGGCAAGGTCGCCGACGTGCCGCTGGACCTGCCGTTCGAGCCAGCTTTCCATGTGGGCGCGAAGCTCGGTCCGGGCCGGGGCGGACAGGCGGTCGAGGGCGCGAACGGTGCGCAGCGCCGGCTCGGTCAGGCTGCGGCCGGGCGCGAGGCGGGCGAGGAGGTGGCCGTCGGCGGCGATACCGATGTCGCCGCCGGCCGGGGCGAAGAGGGTGAAGCGGCTGTCCTCGCCCTTGGTCAGATCGCGCGCGCGGCGGTCGAGTTCGTCGCCGAGGCGGCGTTCGGCGGCGGCGAGGAGCAGGCGCTTGTCGGCGAGGCGGGCGGTCGGATCGACCTTGAAATCGAAGCCGGTGAGGTGGCCGATCGGCTCGGGCCCGACGCTGACCTCGCCGTCGGCGGCGACGGTGACGGGCAGCGCGTCGGCCCCGCGCGCGCCGATGTCGCGGACGAGGACGGCGGTGCGACGGTCGACGAAGCGCTGGGTGAGGGCGGCGTGCAGAGCGTCGGACAGCCGCGCTTCGACATGGCGGGTGCGCTCGGCCCAGCGCGCGGGCTCGGCCAGCCAGTCGGCGCGGTGGGCGATGTAGGCCCAGCTGCGCACGCCGGCGAGGCGGTCGGCGAGCGCTTCGATATCGCCCGCGACATTGTCGAGGCGGCTGACTTCGGCGGCGAACCAGTCGTGCGCGATGTGCCCACCGTCGGCGATATAGTTGAAGATGCGGCGGACCATCCGCGCATGGTGCATCGGCCCGACCTTGCGGAAGTCGGGCAGGCCGCATGCCGCCCACAGCCGCCGCGCCGCCTTGCCGCGGCGGTCGGCGATGGCGGGGTCTTCGGCCAGCGCCTTCAGGACCGCGAGGTCGATGCCGGGGGGCGAGGGGCGGAGCAGGGGGTCGTCGCTGCGCGCTTCGAGGCTGCGGATGAGCGCGGTGACGTCGGTGAAGTCGAGGTCGGCGGAGCGCCAGTAGAGGTGGTCGAGCGGACGGAAGCGATGTTCCTCGATTGCGTTGATTTCTTCGTCGGTGAAGGCGGGGCCGTTCTCGCCGCCAAGGCCGAGGGTGCCGAAGGTCCCGTCGCGCTGGTGGCGGCCCGCGCGGCCCGCGATCTGCGCCATTTCCGGAATGGTGAGGCGGCGTTCGCGGCGGCCGTCGAACTTGTCGAGGCCGGCGAAGGCGACGTGGGCGACATCCATGTTGAGGCCCATGCCGACCGCGTCGGTGGCGACGAGATAATCGACCTCGCCGCGCATGAACATGTCGACCTGCGCGTTGCGGGTGGCAGGCGAGAGCGCACCCATCACCACCGCCGCGCCGCCCTTGAAGCGGCGGAGCATCTCGGCGAGCGCATAGACCTGCTCGGCCGAGAAGGCGACGATGGCCGAGCGCGGGGGGAGGCGCGAAAGCTTGGCCGATCCGCCGTAGCGCAGCGTCGAGAAGCGCGGCCGGCTGACGATTTCGGCGTCGGGGATCAGCTGGCGGACCAATGGCTTCAGGCTGGCCGAGCCGAGGATCAGCGTTTCCTCGCGGCCGCGGGCGCGAAGCATCCGGTCGGTGAAGACGTGGCCGCGTTCGGGATCGGTGCCGAGCTGGGCCTCGTCGATTGCGCAGAAGGCGAAGTCCTTCGGGCCGTCGTTCTGGCCGGGCACGGCCGAGGGGCTGGGCACCGGCATGCTTTCGACCGTGCACAGCCAGTAGCGCGCGGTGGGCGGGGCGATCCGCTCCTCACCGGTCAGCAGCGCGACCTGCGCCTCGCCCTTCAATTTGACCACGCGGTCATAGACCTCGCGCGCCAGGAGGCGCAGCGGGAAGCCGATGACGCCCGAGGAATGGGCGCACATCCGCTCGATCGCCAAGTGGGTCTTGCCGGTGTTGGTGGGCCCGAGGACGGCCCTGATAATGCCGTCATTACGCGCGGCCATGCTGGTCATGTTGGCAGGCTCAACGCGCGGCGCAAGCCTCAGGTGTCAATCGGACCGAGATCGTCGAGGCGCTGCCTCGTCAAATAGGTCGCAAGCGCAGTTCGGGACAGCTTCGGATAGTGGCGCGCGGCAAAGGCGAGCATGGCGTCGCGGTAGGCGATCCAGCTCCTTGCCGCGATCCGCCGCCCTTCTTCGGTGATGGTGCCGCTGGTCAGACGGTCGTCCTTGGCATCGTCGGCAAGCGTGGCGCGGTAGGTGGCGTTGAGCTCGGCGTCGCTCCTGGCATAGGTCGCGGCCGAGGCGGGTGGGAGCTTGCCTGACGCGAGCGCCTGGAGCGTGGCGAGGAACTGGTCCCGGACAGTCTCTTCTGCGCCGACCGCAAAGGCGACCCGCAGCGTGCCCGAGAGGTCCTGGTCCTGGCCGGCATGGGCCGAGGCATAGCTTTCCATCGCGCGCCGCCCGGCCGCGAAGAGCGGACTGCCGGCATAGCCTTCCTGCCTTGCCAGCGCGGCGATCGCCCGGTCGCGCTTGACGATCGCGAACCGGGAATCGTGCTCCGTGCAGGCACCGCCGAGGTAGCCGCTGGTGGCAGCGTCACAGATGGAGAAAGGCTTGCCGGGCTTGAGCTTTTGCAGGCGCGGGATGCGAAGGGCATGTTCCATCGGTGCCGCTTCCTCGAGGCCGCAGGCGAGGTGTGTGGCCACCTTGAGGTCGCGCGCGGCGCCCCGGCCGTTGGCGTAGATGGTCATGAGCATCGCGCGCCCGCCGAACACCCCAACCTCCTCGTCCTTTTCGGTGAAGGCGCACAGGCGGGCTTTCACCGGGTCCGCTTTGACACCGATGCCATAATAGAGTGCCTCGCTGTCGCAGCCCTTCAAGGCCTTCGCCTGCGCTGGCGTCGGGCGATCGGCGGTTGGTGGTTCGGCGTGAATGACCCGGGCGCAGATGGCGCGGCTTTCCTTATATTCGCGGTCGTTTCCGCCGAGCCAGTCGAGATCGGCGGTGGACCAGTCCCAGCGCGGCGCGGGAGCGGCCGCCACAAGGACAAGCAAAGCGATACAGGCGAGAGGCAGGCGCATCGGCGAATGGTGCCACAGGCGCTTTCGGGCGCAACCCCTCCCCCTTAGCGCGCCGTTAACCTTGTTCGCCGAGAAGGGCGGGGATGTTTCACTCGCCCCGCCCGCTGGTTGCCGCCGCCGCCCTGCCCGATTTCGGCAGGCCGGGCGCGAAGGCCCCCGCTTTCGGGCGGGCAACGATCCTGCTTCCGCCGCCGCCGCGCTTCAGCCTGGTGGTGGACCTTGCCGAGGCGCCGCTCAGCAAGCGCTGGTGGCGCGGGGTCGCGACGCTGGCCGCGCTGGTCGCGGGCGTCTCGCAGCTTGCCCCGCCGCTGGTGCCGCTGCCGGCGGGAACGCCGGTGGCGCAAGGGGCCGACCAGACCTTGCAGGAACAGGCGCTGACGGTCGGCGCCTTGTCGGGTGGGTCGGTGACCGGCCTGACGATGAGCGAGAGCCCGCGGGCGCGGCCGATCGCCGCCGCACCGGCACGCCAGTCGCGGGCGCTGAGCCTGATCGTCTCACCCGGCGACGACCTTGCGAAATTGCTTCTGCGCAACGGCGCGCGCGCGGCCGATGCCTATCAGGCGGCCGCGCTCGCGCAGGGCGAAAAGGCCTTGCCGCCAGTGGGGACGAGCCTGTCGCTGCGGCTCGGCAGCCCCGATACGTCCGGGCAACGCGCGATCGAGCAACTGACTTATCGCGCCAGCCTGGATGTCGAATTGCTGATCAGCGGCGCCGAGGGCGGCCTGCGGGTCGAGCGCCGCCAGCTCGGGATCGACCGTACGCCCTTGCGCATCCGCGGCAGCGTCGGCGGCGGGCTTTACTGGGCGCTGCGCTCGGCCGGGGCGTCGCCCGAACAGGCCGCCGATTACCTCGGCGCGATCGGGGCGAGCGTGGACGTCGGCAGCGAGATCATGCCGGGCGACCGCTTCGAACTGGTGGTGGCGCAGGCGAAATCGGCGGACGGGCGGATCGCGACCGGCGGACTGCTTTACGCCGGGCTCGACCGATCGGGCGGGCATGACCTGTCGCTGGTGCGGGTACCGATCAACGGCCGGCTGCAGTGGATCGACGAAGGGACCAGCCCCGAACCGGTGCGGAGCGGCCTGCTCGCCCCCGTGGCCGGTCCGATCACCTCGACCTTCGGGGCGCGCATGCATCCGATCCTGCGCTTCATCCGGATGCACAATGGAATCGATTATGGCGCGAGCTGGGGTTCGCCCATCGTCGCTGCCGCCGATGGTCAGGTGGTCCGCGCCGGCTGGGCCGGCGGCTATGGCCGGCAGGTCCGGATCGCGCACGAGGGCGGGCTGGTCACGAGCTACAGCCATATGAGCCGGATCGTCGCCGGCGAAGGCGGGATCGTCCGTCGCGGCGAACTGATCGGCTATGTCGGATCAAGCGGCCTGTCGACCGGGCCGCACCTCCATTACGAAGTGCTGAAGGACGGAACGCCGGTGAATCCGCTTGGCGTGACGCTGGTCAGCCGGCCGGTGCTGAACGAAGGGCTGATGGCGGCGGTCAGGGCCCGGGCCAAGGCCTTGCGCGGGCTGTGAAAAACTCGACCGGGCGCAGGCGCGGGGCGCGTCACGCTTAATGGCCGTTAACGCCTAGCCGTGCGGGCGTTGACCCGTCATCGGTTCCTTCTCGATATTCTTCTCCGGGGTGGGGACCAGTCCATGCGTAACCTTTTCAGCCTGTCATCGCGCGACATCGCGATCGACCTCGGCACGGCCAACACTGTCGTCTATGTCCGCGGCGTCGGAATCGTCACCAGCGAACCATCGGTGGTCGCGCTGGAGGTCGTGGACGGAATCCAGAAAGTCAGGGCGGTCGGAAGCGATGCCAAGCTGATGCTGGGCAAGACCCCGCAAGGAGTGCGCACGGTGCGCCCCTTGCGCAATGGCGTGATCGCCGACCTCGAGACGGCCGAGGAGATGATCAAGCATTTCATCCGCCGCGCCGCGGGCGGCCCGAGCCGCTTTGCGCGGGGACCGGAAGTCGTGATCTGCATCCCGTCGGGCGCCACCAGCGTCGAGCGGCGCGCCATCCGGGACGCGGTCACCAATGCCGGGGCGAGCTCCGTGTCGCTGATCGAGGAGCCGATGGCGGCGGCGATCGGCGCGGGCTTGCCGGTGACCGACCCGATCGGCTCGATGGTGGTCGATATCGGTGGCGGCACCACGGAAGTCGGGGTGATCTCGCTTCAGGGGCTCGCTTATTGCCGCTCGGCACGGGTCGGCGGCGACCGGATGGACGATGCGATCGCGTCCCACGTCAGGCGCAAGTTCAATTTGCTGATCGGCGAAGGCACGGCCGAGCGCATCAAGCTGGAGATCGGCACCTCGCTGCGCCCCGGTGACGGCGTCGGGCGGACGACCATCGTGCGCGGCCTCGATGTCAGCCGCGGTGTGCCGTCCGAGATCGAACTCCACCAGGGGCATGTCGCCGAAGCGCTGGCCGAACCGATCAACCAGATCGTCGATGTGGTGCGCATGGCGCTCGAGCATACCCAGCCCGAGATCGCCGCGGACGTCATCGACCACGGCATCACCATGACCGGCGGCGGTTCGCTGCTGGAGGGCGTGTCGACCTTGCTCCAGGAAGCCACGGGTCTTCCGGTCCACATCGCCAAGGATCCGATGAGCTGCGTCGCCCTCGGGGCCGGCCAGACGCTCGAGAACCAGATCCTGCGCGGCGCCCTCCAGACGGCGTGAGGTGGCGGAACCGGATTTGACAGCGCAGGTTAAGGTTTAATCGATAGTTTCTCCCCGTCGCGCTAGTCTTCCTGGCCTGGTTCGGGTCTGTTGCTTGGGACAGTGGGCGGGACGCGGTGCACCATAGGTGCGATAGGCTCGGGTTCAGGAGAGTTGTCGTCATGCGCATTATCCCCCTTCTTCCGCTTGTCGCACTTTGTGCCGTCGGCACCCCGGCCAGCGCCGCCACGGTAACGGGGGAGGCCAAGGTCCTGCTGGGTGGCGGGACGGCGCGCTGCGTCGGGGTCGCCCTCATTCCGCGCACCGCGCAGAGCGAGCAGGCGATGATCGGCACCTTCGGTTCGGCCGCCGCCTCGACCCGGACCCTTACTGCCGCGGAGCTGCGCAACGCCAAGGAAACCGCTAACTTCCAGCGCAGCACGGATGCGCGCTGCGGATGGAGGAGCGGCTATCGCTTCAACAATGTCGCGCCGGGCGAGTATTTCGTGCTTCTTCACGCCCGCGGCGGCAAGGGGAACAACGACTTCAGCATCAGCGATGCGTCGAACCAGGGCGTTGCCCAGGGCGGTTTCCGTGAACAGGCCGTGCTGTTGATGCAGCCGGTGACCGTGGCCGCTTCGGGCAGGCTGGTACAGGCGGATTTCCGGCACAAATCCTGAGTTCCGGCTTCCTGTCAGCGGGTTACGGCCTGTTGCCGGACGGTTAACTTCGGCGTAAAACTCGTGGCCTGCTCGCAGGAAAGCAGTGCCAATGACACAGCTGGTCGTCATTGCATGCCTGGCCTTTGATCATCGCGCCTCCGCTGACGGGTTGCAGAAGTTCAAGGCATGCCTTCTCCAATGTCCGCAGGTGGAGCGGGTGATGGAGGTCTGCGGCACCTTCGACCTGATCATCCAGGGCCATTGCGAAGACATGGGCGATTACACCCGCGGCATGGAACAGCTCCGCCAGCCGTTGTCCGAATTCGTCACCCGCATCGAGACCAGTTTCGTGACTCGGACGGTCGACCGGGACATGCCCGCGCGGTCGGGTGCGCTGTGGCTGCCGTGCAAGGACGGGCGGCGGCGAGTCGAATATCGACAGATCGACAAGGTCGTCGCCGACGGGGACTATATGCGGGTTCATGTCGGGGACTGGAACTGCCTGCTCCACGACACGATGGGCCACCTTGCCGAGGAGCTGGCCGGGGCGGGGTTCGTGCAACTGCACCGGTCGTGGCTGGTGAGGATCGATTTCATCGACAAGCTGATCCACGACCAGCGCCGCTGGACTGCGCGGCTGCTCGATGGAACGCTGGTCGGCGTCGCCAAGAGTCACACCCAGGACGTGCTGCGGATCGTCGCGGGCGAGTCGCCGATGGGCGGGAGCCATTCGGCGAAACCGGTGCCGAACGGCGACGGCTCGGCAATCGTCACCGAGAATCGGATGAAACTGCCGCACTAGCGGGCCACCAGAGCGCCATCCGGGGCAAGGGGTTCCGGACCTATGGAGGCTCGACATGGATACGCGCAGATACGCATGCCTTTCCGCGGCGCTGGCGATGGGAGTGAGCCTGGCGGGCATTGCCGCGGGCGCTGCGGCCGCGCCTCCGATGCAGGACGTGGTGGTGAAGGGTGACCGGATCGATCCAGTGCTGCAACGCAAGGTCACCTATCATGACCTGAACCTCGCCGTGCCGCGCGGACAGCGGATGCTCCAGAGCAGGATCTATCGCACCGCGGGCGACCTGTGCTTCGATCTGAACGGCAGCTATTTCACCGAGCATTGCACCGATTTTGCGGTGCGCAGCACCGACGGCCAGGTGGCGCAGGCGATTGCTCGGGCCAAGCGGCAGATGGCCGGACTTCCGGTCGGTCCGGCGATCACGATCAGCATGGTGATCGGCGGCCGCTAGAGGACAAAAATCGCATTCCCAGGAACAAGGCGGGGGGCGGCTGTGGTCGCCCCCTCTCCTTGTGTCAGCGGACGAAGGGCCCTGGCGCGCCGAGCAGGGTGCGCAGGCCGTCGTGAAAGTGATCGACCGGCGGGTTCTTGAGCCGGAACCGGCGCAACAGCTGTTCGCCGGGCGCCGCGTCGAGGCGAACGTTGCCGCTCTCGAGGAGGCCGGCGATCCACTGCAGGAAGCGGCCGAGCGAATCGGCGATGACCAGTTTCACGTCTTCATCGCGGCCGTACAGGATCACCTGCCCGACCCGCCCGCCCGGCCAGGGGTCGAAGTCGAGCCCGATCGAATTGCCCGATCCGTCACCGGTCAGGGCAATCCAGCGCGGGTTGGCATAGGCTGGATCGACCGCCCCGGCGGGGAACGATGCCCCGGGGATCTTGTAGCGGTCGCCGCCGAAGCCTTTGATGACCTCGTTCCAGCCACGCCATTCGGACGCGACCCGTTTGAGCGGCAGCAGCGGCAAGCCGTAGAAGTGTCCCCAGCGGTCGTCATCCTCGCCGTCGTGCCAGCGATAGAGCTGGCGGTAGCTGTGTGGCAGGCTGAAGCCAACCAGCCGCTCCACGGCATCGATCCGGGTGTCACTGGCCGGGGGATTGAAATGGTAGGGCTGTCCCGCCGGCAAATGCGCCGCATACCAGCGATCGAGCCGTGCCAGCACCGGCGCGATATCCTCGTCGAGGAGGGGCCTTGCCTGTCCCGGCGGGCGGCGGGGCGGGGCAGTCGCGGTGACGCCGCGACCGCGTTGCAGGTTCCTCAGCGCACAGGCGGTCGGTGCCAGTCCGCCGACGCACAGGGCGCCAAACAGGCCGCCCCCGACCAGCAGGCGGCGCCGCGCCGGATCCATCGTCACATCACCCCGTCAGCAGCGCCCACGCGGAGCGATCGGGGCCTTAACGCCCGTGGCCGCGCCAGCGCTTGACGGTGCGGGCGATGATTTCGGGTTCCCCGCCGGTTTCGCGCCACAGCGAGGCGAAGCTCGGGTCGCTCGAGGCCGGGCGCTTTTCGGGTTCGAGATCGTCGAACCTGACGCGGATCGGAATCGCGACGCCTTCACCGCAGACGATGCATTCGCGATTGCGGAGCGCGGGGATGGCATCGAGGAAGCCGCGCGCGCCTTCGGGCATGGCGGCGCGGACGCAGGCCTGGTCGCGGTCGTTGTTGAGGCGCATCGAGATGATCGTGCCGCACTGCGAAAGAACGCCTTCGGCCAAGTCGGACGGGCGCTGGGTGATGAGGCCCAGCGACACGCCATATTTACGGCCTTCCTTGGCGATCCGTTCGAGGATCTTGCGGACCGCCTGGACGCCGTTGTTCTCGTCCTTGGGAACGTAGCGGTGGGCCTCCTCGCAGACGAGGAGGATCGGGCGCTGTGCCTCGGTGCGCGACCAGATGGCATAGTCGAACACCATCCGGGCGAGCACCGAGACGACGACGCTGGTGATGTCCGAGGGCACGCCCGACACGTCGACGATGCTGATCGGCTTGCCGTTGGCGGGCAGTCGGAACAGGCGCGAGATGAAGCTGCCCATGCTGTCTGTGATGTTCATGCCCGAGAACATGAAGGTGTAGCGCGGATCGGCCTTGAGCTCGTCGAGCTTGGTCTTGAGCCGCTGGTAGGGCGTGGTGTCGCCGGCGCGGTCGAGCTTGCCCATTTCGTTGACGATGATCGAGTTCAGGTCGGTCAGCAGGTAGGGGATCGGCGAATCCACCGTCACCTTGCCGAATTGTTCGGAGAACTTGTTCTTGGTCCGGGCCGCGAGCAGGCACTTGGCGAGGATGTCGGCATCGCGCTGGCGTTCGGACCCGTCGGTAGTCAGCAGCACCTCGCAATGTTCCTCGAAGTTGAGGAGCCAGTAGGGAAGCTGGAGATTGTCGACGTTGAACAGTTCGCCGCAGCCCTTGAAGGCGGCGCTATATTCGCCGTGCGGGTCGATCATCACGATGTGACCCTCGGGGCTGTACTGCGAGATGCGGTGCAGGATGAGGGCGACGCTGGTCGACTTGCCGGTACCGGTGCTGCCGAGGATCGCGAAATGCTTGCTCAGCATCGGGTCGATGTAGAGCGCGCCGCGGATGTCGTCGGTCGGATAGACGGTGCCGATCTCGACGTGCGCGCTGTCGGAGGCGGCGAACACCTGGCGAAGGTCCTCGGTCGTGACCGGGTGCACTTCGGCGCCGGGAATCGGGTAGCGGGTGACGCCGCGGCGGAATCCGCTCATGCCGCCGGCCTGTTCGCGGGTGCCTTCGCCGAGGAAGTCGATCGCGGCGTCGACCGCGCCATCGTCGCCCATCCGCATGGTGCGGACGTTGGCGATCAGCCAGCTTTTGCCGACCGCCATCTTCACCTGGCTGCCGACCTGGCCCGACATGGCGACCGAAGGATCGCTATGCTCGGAGAGCGTCAGCAGGCGGGCGGGGTCGAAGCGGACCAGGCTGCCCGATCCGGCGATGTCGAGGACCTTGCCGATCGGGTCGAGCTTTTCGCGGACGACCGGGGCGGCGCTTCCGACATGCTCGTCGCTGACGCTGGTGAGCTCGTCGATCAGCTGCTTGAGACTGACATTATCTTCCATGCGCTTGCCGTCCGTTCCCCACAATTTCGTGGGACGGACATAGGCAAATTGCAGTTAAGATTTTGTCTAGCTGCGCTGGCCGAACAAGGCCGCCGCGCCCCAGCCGAGGCCGAGGCTGAGGAGAACGGCGGCAAGGCCGTAGACGAAGGAATGACGCCGCGCGGCGAGCGCGACATAGCGTTCGAAGCCCGACTTGCGCACTTCCACTTCCTTGGTCGCGGCGGCGATCACCTTGCCGCGGTCGATTAGGAAGGTCTCGGTCTCGTAGGTGCCGACCGGGACTTGGCTGGGGATGGAGATGCGCGCGCGGTAGAGGACGCCGTCGCTGATCTCCACGCCGCCGCCGTCTTCGGCGTAGAGCCCCTGGCGGGCGCGAAGTTCGAGCAGGCCCGCTTCGAACCGTCGCGCGCGGTCGGGCTGCGCGCCGCCGCCGGGCGACAGCTGCAGGTTCTGGACCCCCAGCTCATAGACGGCGGCGGTGCGCTCATCGACGATGTCGCGCAGCGGGCGGTTGGAGGCGACCGCATAATAGCTTGGCGCGGACACGAAGCGGAGGCTGTCGGCATTCATCCAGATGCCCGCGATCTTCTGCTTTTCGCGCACGATCATCGTCTGCACCGGGCCCTTCAGCACGACGACGACGTCGAGCGAGCGGGTCGGGGTTCGGCCGCCGGGGTAGAGGATCGCGCCGAACAGGAGCAGCTGCGCGCCGGTGAAGCTGTAGCGGATCTCGATCGCGCGGGCGGAGATGTCGGGCACCAGCCGCGGGCCGGCCTGGCCCATCAGCAGCGGCGCCAGAAGCACGGTGAAGAGGAGGCGCAACTTCACAGATATTCAATCGAGAACAGCTCGTCGGGCCGATAGGTGAGGCCAAGCGCCATGCGCAGCGCGACGAGCAGGATGATAATGGCGAGGCTGAAGCGCAGCAGGTCGGGCTTCAGCCGGGTGGTCAGGCGAGCGCCATATTGCGCGCCCAGCACGCCGCCGACCAGCAGCAGCGCGGCAAGCACGATATCGACCGAGCGGGTGGTGAGCGCGTGGATCATGGTGGTCGCCGCGCTGACCGCGAGGATCATGACGAGGCTGGTTCCGACCACCACGCGCGGGGCCATGCCGAGGATGTAGATCATCGCCGGGACCAGGATGAACCCGCCGCCGACGCCGAGCAGGACGGTCAGGATGCCGGCCGCAAAACCGAGCGCGAGCGGGGCCAGTGGCGAGATGTAGAGCCCGCTGGCGTAGAAGCGCCAGCGCAAGGGGAGGGCGGCGACCCAGCGGTTGTGGCGCTTGCGCGGGGCTTCTTCGTCGGCCTTCTTGCGCCAGCCGAGCGCGGTGATCGCGTCCTTCAGCATCAGCGCGCCGATCGATCCCAGCAGCGCGACGTAGAGGAGGCCGATGACGACGTCGATCTGCCCGCTCGCCTGGGCCAGGCGGAACAGCCCGGCGCCCGCGACGCTGCCGACAAGACCGCCGGCGATCATCACCAGCCCCATCCTGAGGTCGACCCCGCCCCGCTTCATGTGCGCGAACACGCCCGACACGCTGGCGCCAGTGATCTGGGTGGTGGCCGAGGCGACGGCGACGCTTGGCGGGATACCGTAGAAGATGAGCAGCGGCGTGGTCAGGAAACCGCCGCCGACCCCGAACAGTCCGGACAGGATGCCGACCAGTCCGCCAAGCGCCACGATGAGCAGCGCGTTGACGCTCATGTTGGCGATGGGAAGGTAGATATCCATGGGGCAGGGAGGGGGATAGCGGAGCGGGCGGCCGTCGCAAAGCGCCGGAGCGGGAACTTAGCGTCAGGCGCGGCACTTGGCCTTGCGCTTTCCGACCTTTAGGCCTGCCATATGAACCTTCGCCTTCTCAGCCCGCTCGCCGCCCTCCTTGCCGCCGCCTGCGCGACGGTCCCGCAGCCGGCGCCGGTCATAGGGCAGGCGGCCCGCCCCGGCTTCGTCATCGCCGCCAATCCGCTTGCCGCCAAGGCGGGGATGGACGTGCTCCAGCGCGGCGGAAGCGCGGCCGATGCGGCGGTTGCGGTGCAGGCGGCGCTGAGCCTGGTCGAGCCGCAGTCGAGCGGCATGGGGGGCGGCGCCTTCATGACCTATTATGACGGACGCACCGGCAAGGTCGTGGTCTACGACGGGCGCGAGACGGCGCCGGCGGGCGCGACACCGACCATGTTCGTCGGCCCGGACGGCAAGCCCCTGCCCTTCGCCACCGCGGTGCTGAGCGGGCGGGCGACGGGCGTTCCGGGCGCAGTGCGGATGCTGGAAACGGTGCAGCGGGCCCACGGCGCCTTGCGCTGGTCCGACTTGTTCGAGGGCACCGCCCAGCTGGCCGAGCAGGGCTTCACCATCAGTCCGCGCCTGGGGCGGATGCTGGGCGGCAATTATCCCGAGCTGACCGCGCCCGACGTGGTCAAATATTTCAGCAAGCCCGACGGGACCCGGCTGAAGGTCGGCGACCGGATCAGCAATCCCGTCTACGCGCGCTTCCTGCGGCGGATGGCGAGCGGCGGCGCGGACGTCCTCTACAAGGGCGAGACCGCGGCGCGGATCGTCGAGCGGGTACGGCAGGGGCCCTTCCCCTCGGCGATGACGCTGGCCGACCTTGCGCGTTATCGTCCCGTCAGGCGCGAGGCGTTGTGCCGCCCGTGGCAAGCATGGCTGGCCTGCGTGCCGCCGCCGCCGTCGAGCGGGGTCTCGACCCTGCAGCTGCTGGCGATGCTGGACCGCACCGATATCGCCGAGCGGGGCCCCAATGATCCGCAGGCCTGGTACCTGTTCGCCGAGGCATCGCGCCTGATGTACGCCGACCGCGACCGTTATGTCGCCGATCCGGCCTTCGTGTCGGTGCCGGTCGAGGGGATGCTCGACCCGGCCTATGTGGCGGAGCGCGCGAAGCTGATCGGTCCCTCGGCCGGACCGCCCCCGGTTGCCGGCAACCCCGCCGGGGCCAAGGTCGCGGGCGTGGACCGGACGGTCGAGCCGGCCGGCACGTCCCACTTCATCGTCGGCGACAGCGCCGGCAACGTCGTCAGCATGACCACCACGGTCGAGAGCATCTTCGGTTCGGGCCGGATGGTCGACGGCTTCTTCCTCAACAACCAGATGACCGACTTCAGCTTTTCCCCGACCGAGGCGAATGGCCAGCCCGCCGCCAATGCGGTGGCCGGGGGCAAGCGCCCGCGTTCGTCGATGACGCCGCTGATCCTGCTGAACAACGATCGCAGTTTCGCCGGCGCGTTCGGAAGCCCCGGCGGAAGCGCGATCCTCGCCTATGTCGGCAAGACGATGGTCGGGAGCCTGCTGTGGAAGCAGCCGGTGCAGGCCGCGATCGAGCTTCCGAACCTGATCGCGCGCGGCGGCAGCTATTTCGGCGAAGTGGACAAGTTCTCGCCCGAGGTGCTGGCCGGCCTCAAGGCGCGCGGGGTCGAGCTCAGGACCGGACAGGGCGAGGACAGCGGGGTCCACGCGGTGATGGTTCGCGACGGCGGGCGGATCGAGGGTGGGTTCGACCCGCGGCGCGAAGGCGTGGTGCTGATCGACGACAAAAGGACGCCTGTCAGGCGTTAGAACCGACCGCTTCCGCCAGCGTCGCGAACCGCGTCGCGCGCAGCCGCGCGAGGAGGTCGTCGGCGATGGTGCGCGCAATGCCCGGGCCGGCATAGACCATCGCCGAATAGAGCTGCACCAGGCTCGCGCCCGCGGTGATCCGCTGCCACGCGTCATCGCCGGTAGCGATCCCGCCCGCCGAGATCAGCGGCACCTCGCCGCCGGTCACCGCGTGAAAGGCCTTGAGCTGGTGCAGGGCGAGGCTTGCCAGCGGGGCGCCCGACAGCCCGCCGCTCTCGTCTTGGTGGCAGGAGGCGAGCGGCGGGCGGGTGATGGTGGTGTTGGAGACGATGATCCCGTCGAGGCCATTGTCCCTGACCGCCCGGACGATGCGAAGTGAGTCCCCGGTTTGGAGGTCGGGAGCGACCTTGAGGAAGACGGGGGGAGTGGCGGTGGCGGCGGCGCGCGCTTCCCTGACCGCGGCCAGCAGCTCGGTCAGTTCGCCGCCTGCCTGCAGGTTGCGCAGGCCCGGGGTGTTGGGCGAGCTGATGTTGACGGTCAGATAGTCGGCGACCGGCGCCATCCGGCGGACGCCTTCGGCATAGTCACGGATGCGGTCGGAACTGTCCTTGTTGGCGCCGATGTTGACCCCGACGATGCCTGTCTGGAGCGACGTCGAAGAACCGCTGCGGGTCCGCGCCGCGAGCCGGGCCAGCGCGGCGTCCTGCCCGGCGTTGTTGAAGCCGAGGCGGTTGATCACCGCCTTGTCCTCGACCAGCCGGAACATGCGCGGTTTTGGGTTGCCGGGCTGCGGCTTGGGGGTGAGCGTTCCAACCTCGACGAAGCCGAAGCCGAGGCCGAGCATCGGCCCGAACACCTCGGCATCCTTGTCGTAGCCCGCGGCGAGGCCGACGGGGGAAGGGAAGCTGAGGCCCGCGACGGTCATGCCCAGCGCCGGGTCGAACGCCGGCGGCCTACGCGACGGGGAAGCCTTCAGCGCGGCGATGCTGAGCCGATGCGCGCGCTCGGCGTCGAGGCTGAAGATGAACGGCCTGGCGAAGGAGTAGAGGCTCATGGGGTTGCGTCTATATCCGAACGCCGCCAGCGTCTCGCCTGCCTTTTCCCGGGCTCCCAATCGAGGAACCTCCATGCGTCGATCGCTTTTGCTCGCTTCCCTTCTGCTTGCCGGCTGCGCCACCACGTCGCCTGACCCGCTGATCGCGCCGCCGCCCGAACCGACCGTCGCGGCCGCTTCCGCCGACGCCGCGCCGGTACCCGCGCACAATCCCGAACTCGCCGCCTTCTTCGATGAGTATGACAAGGCGAGCCTCGCGCTGTCGCCGCTGTCCAAGGCCTATCGCGGAATCAAGGATGCCGATTACGGCAAGTGGGACGAGGTCAGCGACGCCGCCGAGGAGCGCGCCCGCGAACTCAATCAGCGCATCGTCGAGGAGATGCGCCGACGCTTTCCGCGTGCCTCGCTGAGCCCGCAGGACCAGCTCAGTTTCGACCTGCTCGAATATCGCAGGGCGCGCGCCGAATCGATCTGGCCGTATCGCAAGAACGGGCTGGTGTTCGATCAGATGAATGGCGCGCAGAGCGACGGGCCGGCGTTCCTGATCAATATTCACAAGGTCGACAACGTCGCCGACGCCGAGGCCTATGTCAGCCGCATCACCGCCATCGCTACCTTCCTCGACCAGTCGATCGCCGAGTCTCAACGGCGCGCGGCAAATGGCGTGCTCGCGCCCAAGTGGGTCTATCCGTACGTCATTGCCGACAGCCGCAATCTCATTCGCGGCGCGCCATTCGACAGCGGCAAGGACAATGACCTGTGGGCCGACTTCAAGACCAAGGTCGGCAAGCTCCAGACCGACGAGGCGACCAAGACCCGGCTGATCGAAGCCGGGCGAACCGCGATGGTCCGCGACATGAAGCCCGCCTACCAGCGCGTGATCACCGCGATGCAGGCGCAGCAGGCCAAGGCCAAGAGCGACGACGGCATCTGGCGCTTCGCCAACGGCGCTGCCGAATATCAGGCCCGGCTCAAATATTACACGACCACCGACCTCACGCCGGACCAGGTCCACGAGCTTGGCCTTGCCCAGGTCGCGCGCATCCATGCCGAGATGACCGCGCTCAAGGACAAGGTCGGGTTCAAGGGTTCACTGCAGGACTTCTTCAAGTTCATGCGCGAGGACAAGCGCTTCTATTACCCGAACACCGCTGCGGGTAAGCAGATGTACCTCGACGAGAGCCTGAAGGCGCAAGCGGCGGTGCAGGCCGCGCTGCCGCGCTTCTTCGGCCGGTTGCCCAAGGCGCCGCTGTTGGTGAAACCGGTCGAGGCGTTCCGCGAGAAGAGCGCGGGCAAGGCGTTCTACCAGGACCCGCCGCCCGACGGCTCGCGCCCCGGTACCTATTACGTCAATCTCTACGACATGAACAACATGCCATCGACCGAGGTCGAGGCGCTGTTCTGCCACGAAGGCATTCCGGGCCACCACCTGCAGGGCGCGCTGCTGAGCGAGCTCGGCAAGGGCGAGGTGCCGCCGTTCCGCCAGTTCAGCGGCTATACCGCGACCGACGAGGGCTGGGGGCTGTACGCCGAGAAACTGTGCAAGGAGATGGGCCTCTACCAAGACCCGTATCGCGATTTCGGGCGGTTGCAGCTCGAGCTTCATCGCGCGATCCGGCTGGTGGTCGACAGCGGCATTCACCACAAGCGCTGGACCCGCGAACAGGCGATCAAATATGTCGAGGACAATAGCGCCGACGCCAAGGGCGGGATCGTGAAAGCGATCGAACGCTACGTCGTCTATCCGGGCCAGGCGACCGCCTACATGGTCGGCAAGCTGAAGATCGAGGAGCTGCGGGCCAAGGCCAAGACCGAGCTCGGCACCAAGTATGACGACCGCCAGTTCCACGACACCATCCTGCTTGCCGGATCGATGCCGCTGAGCATGCTTGAAGCGCGCGTCGACGAGTGGATCGCCCGAACCAGGGCCTAGTCCTTGGCCCGGTTGTGAATCGGACTGTTCCGGCCTAAATAGGACCGGAACAGTCCACTATGCGCCTTACTCATCTTGCCGATTATGCGGTCGTGATCCTGACCGCTGCCGCCGCCCGCGTTGGCGACGAGCGTCTGAGTGCGTCCGTGCTTGCCGCCGACACCGGGCTTCCGCTGCCGACGACGCAGAAGGTGCTGGGCAAGCTCGGGTCCGCCGGGCTGCTGAGCGCGACGCGCGGCATCGGGGGCGGGTTCGCCTTTGCGCGCAGCCCGCGGGCGATCACGCTTGCCGACATCATCGAGGCGGTCGAGGGACCGATCGCGATGACCCAGTGCGCCGGTTCGGACGAGGTCAGCGACTGCGCGCTCGACAGCCGGTGCAAGCTGAAGCCGCACATGAACATCGTCAGCCGGACTGTGCGCGACGCGCTATCCGGCGTGACCCTTGAGCAGTTGGCGTCTGAGCGCCGCATGGAAGACGCATGAACGAAGCGACCACCATCAAGAACCAGGAAGCGCATGAGGCGGCCGACAAGCTCGCCACTTACGAGTGGGGTTTTTCGACCGACATCGAATCCGACTTCGCGCCCAAGGGCCTGAACGAGGATACCGTCCGCTTCATCAGCGCCAAGAAGGGCGAGCCCGAGTGGCTGCTCGAATGGCGCCTCAAGGCCTATCGCGCGTGGCTGGAGATGGAGGAGGTCGACTGGGCCAAGCTGTCGATCCCCGCGATCGATTACCAGGACGCTTATTATTACGCCGAGCCCAAGCAGCGGCCGACGATCGCGTCGCTGGACGAGCTCGATCCCGAGATTCGCCGCACTTACGAGAAGCTCGGAATCCCGATCGAGGAGCAGAAGGTACTCGCCGGGGTCGAGGGTGCGCGCAAGGTGGCGGTGGACGCGGTGTTCGACAGCGTGTCGGTGGCCACCACCTTCCGCGAGGAGCTGGACCGCGCGGGCGTGATCTTCCGCTCGATCAGCGAGGCGGTGAAGGAATTCCCCGATCTCGTCCGCAAGTATCTCGGCTCGGTCGTTCCGCAGCGCGACAATTTCTTCGCCTGCCTCAACAGCGCGGTCTTTTCCGACGGCACCTTCGTCTACATCCCCGAGGGCGTCCGCTGCCCGATGGAGCTGTCGACCTACTTCCGCATCAATGCCGAGAATACCGGCCAGTTCGAACGCACCCTGATCGTCGCCGACAAGGGGTCATACGTCTCGTACCTCGAAGGCTGCACCGCGCCGATGCGCGACGAGAACCAGCTTCATGCGGCGGTGGTCGAGATCTTCGCGCACGAGGATGCGGAGGTGAAATATTCCACCGTCCAGAACTGGTATCCGGGCAACGCCGAGGGTGTGGGCGGAATCTACAATTTCGTCACTAAGCGGGCGATGTGCTCGGGCGCGCGCAGCAAGGTCAGCTGGACCCAGGTCGAGACCGGCAGCGCGATCACCTGGAAGTATCCGAGCTGCATCCTCAAGGGCGATGGCAGCGTCGGCGAATTCTATTCGGTCGCGCTGACCAACAACCGCCAGCAGGCCGACACCGGCACCAAGATGGTGCACATCGGCAAGAACACCCGTTCGACCATCGTGTCGAAGGGCATCAGCGCGGGCAGAAGCGACAACACCTATCGCGGGCTGGTGCGGGTGCTTCCGGGCGCCGATAACGTCCGCAACTTCACCCAGTGCGACAGCCTGCTGCTGGGCGACCAGTGCGGCGCGCACACCGTGCCTTACATCGAGGTCAAGAACCCGACCGCGACCATCGAGCATGAAGCGACCACGTCCAAGATCAGCGAGGACCAGTTGTTCTACGCCATGGCCCGCGGGCTGGACCAGGAAGCGGCGGTGGCGCTGATCGTGAATGGTTTCGCGAGGGAGGTGCTGAAGCAGCTGCCGATGGAGTTCGCGGTCGAGGCGCAGAAGCTGCTGGGAATCAGTCTGGAAGGAAGTGTTGGTTAAGTGCTGAAGATCGAGAACCTCCACGCGACCGTCGCCGACAAGCCGATCCTGAATGGTCTGACTCTCTCCGTTCCGGCGGGCGAGGTGCATGCGATTATGGGGCCGAACGGGGCCGGCAAGTCGACGCTTGCTTACGTGCTCGGCGGGCGCCCGGGCTATGAGGTGACCGGTGGGTCGGTGACGCTCGACGGCGTCGACCTCCTGGCGCAGGAGCCGCATGAGCGCGCTGCGGCCGGGCTGTTCCTCGGCTTCCAGTATCCGGTCGAGATCCCCGGCGTGTCCTCGATGCAGTTTATCCGCGAGAGCCTGAATGCACAGCGCCGTGCGCGCGGCGAGGCGGAGCTGTCGGGCGCCGAATTCATCCGCCTCGCCAAGGCCGAAGCGGCCGAGCTGGGCATGGACGTCGAGATGCTCAAGCGGCCGGTCAACGTCGGCTTTTCGGGCGGCGAGAAGAAGCGCGCCGAGATGGTCCAGATGGGGATCATGCGGCCGAAGTTCGCCGTGCTGGACGAGACCGACAGCGGGCTCGACATCGACGCGCTCAGGATCGTTGGCGCAGGCATCAACCGGATCATGCGCGCGCCCGACAAGGGCGTGCTGCTGATCACCCACTATCAGCGGCTGCTCGACTATGTGCAGCCCGACCGCGTCCACGTGCTGACCGCCGGCCAGATCACCCGCTCGGGTGGTCCGGAACTGGCGCACGAGCTGGAGCGCGGGGGCTACGCCGAGGTCGCATGAACGTCGCCGCGACCCTTCCCACCCGCAAGGATGAAGCCTGGCGCTATGCCGACTTCGCGGCGCTCGACCGCGTGTGGCACGAGCTTGCCGCGCCGCGCGAAATCGTCATTCCCGCGGGCGAGCAGCATAGCCATGTGCTGATCGCCGGCGCCGAGCCGGTCGAGATCCACCGCGCCGCCGTGACCATCGAGGCGGGCGCCAGCCTTTCGCTGTTCGCGCTCAACGGCTGCACCGACTATGGCCGGATCGAGGTCGACGTGACGGTGCGCGAGGGCGGCCATTTCGCGCTTCACGCCGCCAATATTGCCGGCGGCAAGGCGACGCAGGAAATCGTCACCGTGGTCCGCCATGTCGAGCCCGAGGGAACATCCAACCAGGTCGTCCGTAGCGTGCTCGGCGGCACCTCGACCGGCAGCTATCTCGGCAAGGTCGCGGTGGCGCGCCATGCGCAGAAGGTCGACGGCGAACAGTCGGTGAAGGCCATGCTGCTCGACCGTGGCGCAACGGCGAACTGCAAGCCCGAGCTGGAAATCTACGCCGACGACGTGAAGTGCGCGCACGGCGCGTCGGTCGGCGAACTCGACCCCGACCAACTGTTCTATGCCCTGTCGCGGGGGCTCGATCCGGCCAGCGCCAAGGCGCTGCTGCTCGAAGGCTTCGTCATGCAGCTGTGGGACGAAGCGCCCGCGGATCGCCGCGACGAATTGATCGCCGAAACGCGCCGCCTGCTGCGCGAGGTGGCAGCGTGAATGTGGCACTCCCCATCAGCGCGGCGCTCGACGTGCGCGACCAGTTTCCGGCCATCGCCGGCTGGCATTATCTCGACAGCGCCGTCTCCGCGCAGAAGCCGCAGGCGGTGATCGATGCGATCACGCGGGCCTATGCGCACGATTATGCGTCGGTGCACCGCGGGGTCTATCAGCGCAGCGCCGACATGACGCTCGCCTATGAAGCGGCGCGGGCGCGGGCGGCCGAGTTCATCGGCGGCGCGGCGGACGAGCTGATCTTCACCCGCGGCGCGACCGAGGCGATCAATCTCGTCGCGCAGGTGCTTCCGAAGCAGGGCCGCGTCCGCGTGCTGCTGTCGGCGCTGGAACATCACAGCAATATCGTGCCGTGGCAGCTCGCCGGCTACGAGATCGACGTCGTGCCGCTGACCGCCGACGGCCGGATCGACCTCGATGCGGCCGAGGCGATGATCAGCGAAGAGCATCGCGTGGTCGCCTTCGCGCACGTCTCGAACGTGCTCGGCTCGGTTCTCGATGTGACCCGCGCGGCGGAAATCGCGCATTCCAGGGGCGCGCTGCTGCTGCTCGACGGCTGCCAGGCCGCTCCCCGTGTCGCCATCGACGTCGCGGCGAGCGGTGCCGACTTCTACACCTATTCGGGTCACAAGTTGTACGGGCCGACCGGGATCGGCGTGCTGTGGGGCCGCAAGGAGCTGCTCGACGCAATGCCGCCTTACCAGGGCGGCGGGGCGATGATCGACTCGGTGACGTTCGAACGCACCACCTTCATGCCTCCGCCGCAGCGGTTCGAGGCGGGCACCCCGCACATCGTCGGCGGCATCGGGCTCAAGGCCGCGATCGACTGGGTCGAGGGGATCGGGGTTGAGCGCATCCATGCCCACGAGGCCGCACTGGTCGCCCAATGCCGGGAGGCGCTGCGGACGCTTGGCGGGGTGACGCTCTACGGGCCCGACGACAGCGCGGGGATCGTCAGCTTCACCGTCGAGGGGGTGCATCCGCACGACGTCGGCACCATTCTGGATGACGAAGGCGTGGCGATCCGCGCCGGGCATCATTGCGCGCAGCCGCTGATGGCCCTGCTCGGCGTTCCCGCCACCTGCCGCGCAAGTTTCGCGGCGCACAGCGACAGCGGCGACATCGAGGCACTCATCGCAGGCCTCAGGAAAGTGAAGCGGATCTTCGGATGAACGAACAACGCAAGATCGATGTGGAAGAAGTGGACGCGGTCACCCCGCCGCCCAAGGCGCGGGTCGAGCAGGAAAGCCCGGCGGAGACGTTCGAGCGCAAGCGCGACTATCTTGCCGGTTTCCTGTCCGAGCAGCCGGCCGAAGCGCCGGCCGGCGGTGCGGGGAGCGACCTGCAGGCAGCGATCGTCGAGACGCTCAAGACCATCTACGACCCCGAAATCCCGGTCGACATCTACGAGCTTGGCCTCATCTACGACGTGTCGGTCACCGACGAGGGTGACGCGACGGTGCTGATGACGCTGACCACGCCGCACTGCCCGGTCGCGGAATCGATGCCGGGCGAGGTCGAGATCCGCGTGCTGTCGGTGCCGGGCGTCCGCGATGCCGAAGTGAAGCTGGTGTGGGATCCGCCGTGGGACCCGAGCAAGATGAGCGACGAAGCGCGCCTCGAACTGGGGATGCTGTGACGATCAATAGGTCGTTCGCCCTGAGCGAAGTCGAAGGGCCCTGGCACCTGCGTGCTTCGACGTCGCTCAGCACGAACGAGAGGGTTGGATGATCATGACTGAAGTCAAGGAGCGCCGCCCGCGTCCGGCTGCGATTACGCTGACCCCCGGCGCGGAGCAGCGCGTCGCCGACCTTATGGCACAGGCGCCCGCCGACGCGATCGGGGTCAAGCTGTCGACCCCGCGCCGGGGCTGTTCGGGCCTCGCTTATTCGGTCGACTATGTGACCGCCGAGGACAAGTTCGACGAGAAGATCGAGACGCCCGGCGGCACCTTCTACGTCGACGGCGGGTCGATCCTGTACCTGATCGGCAGCATCATGGACTGGCGCGAGGACGATTTCACCGCCGGCTTCGTGTTCGAGAATCCCAACGCCAAGGGCAGCTGCGGCTGCGGGGAAAGCTTCACCGTCTGACGGGGGTGCACAGCCCTTCGCTCAGCCGCTAAAGGGCGGCGCATGTCCAAGATGTTTCGCATTTCGCTTCCCGACGGCACCGTGCGGGAGATGCCGGAGGGCTCGACCCCGGCCGACGTCGCCGCGGCCATCGGGCCCGGCCTCGCCAAGGCCGCGCTTGCCGCGCGCGTCAACGGCGAGGTGCGCGATATCATGCGCCCGTTCGAGGAAGATGCGGAGCTCGCGCTGATCACCGCGCGCGACGAAAAGGACGCGCTCGAGCTGGTCCGCCACGACTATGCCCACGTCCTCGCCGAGGCGGTGCAGAAGCTTCATCCCGGCACGCAGATCACCTTCGGTCCGGCGACCGACGACGGCTTCTATTACGACTTCGCGCCGGCGCCCGGCCGCGGGCCGTTCACCGACGAGGACCTGCCCGCGATCGAGGAGATGATGCGCAAGGTCATCGCCGCCGACGAGCCGCTGATCCGCGAAGTGTGGAGCCGCGAGGACGTGCGCGACTTCTTCGCCCGCACCGGCGAGACCTTCAAGTCCGAGTGGGTGATGGAACTGCCCGCCGACCAGACGATCACCATGTATCGCTCCGGCAAGGGCGAGGACGCGTGGATGGACCTTTGCCGCGGGCCGCACCTCGCCAGCACCGGCAAGCTCGATCCGCAGGCGTTCAAGCTGACCCGCGTGTCGGGCGCCTACTGGCGCGGCGATCCCAAGAACCCGATGCTCAGCCGCATCTACGGCACCGCATGGCTCAACAAGAAGCAGTTGGCCGAGCATCTCACCCGCCTGGAAGAGGCCGCCAAGCGCGACCACCGCAAGCTCGGCCAGGCGATGGACCTGTTCCACCTCCAGGCCGAAGCGCACGGCAGCGTCTTCTGGCACCCCAAGGGCTTCCTCATCTGGCGGCAGCTCGAGGCCTACATGCGCCGCAAGCTCGACGCCGCCGGCTATCTCGAGGTCAAGACGCCGCAGGTGATGGACGCGCGCCAGTGGGAGAAGTCGGGCCACTGGGGCAAGTATCGCGAGAACATGTTCGTCATCCCCGACGAGGTGCCGAACACCGAGGACGAGGGGCCGCTGGTCAGCGACGACGCCGAGTGGATGGCGCTGAAGCCGATGAACTGCCCGGCCCACGTGCTGATCTTCAAGCAGGGCATCACCAGTTACCGCGACCTGCCGCTGCGCATGGCCGAGTTCGGCTGCTGCCACCGCAACGAGCCGCACGGCGCGCTGCACGGCATCATGCGGGTGCGCCAGTTCACGCAGGACGACGCGCACATCTTCTGCCGCGAGGACCAGCTGGTGCAGGAGGTGCGCGATTTCTGCGACCTTCTCGACGAAGTATACCGTGACCTCGGCTTCACCAGCTATGCGGTGAAGCTGGCGCTGCGCCCGGACAAGAGGTTCGGCAGCGAGGAAATGTGGGACAAGGCCGAAGCCGAGCTTCGCGAAGCCGTCGTCTCGTCAGGCCGTGCGACCGCGGAATATGGTTGGGAAGAGCTGCCCGGCGAGGGCGCCTTCTATGCGCCGAAGCTCGAATTCCACCTGACCGACGCGATCGGGCGGACCTGGCAGGTCGGCACCATCCAGTCCGACCGCGTGCTGCCTGAGCGGCTGGACGCGAGCTATGTCGGCGAGGATGGCGAGCGCCACCGGCCGGTGATGCTCCACCGCGCCATTCTCGGCACGTTCGAGCGGTTCATCGGTATCCTGATCGAGCATTATGCCGGCAATTTGCCGCTCTGGCTGACCCCGGTACAGGCAGTGGTCGCAACCATCGTCTCGGACGCCGACGGCTATGCCAATGACGTGGCGGCCAAGCTGCGGGCGGCGGGCTTCCGGGTCGAGGCGGATACGCGCAACGAGAAGATCAACTACAAGGTGCGCGAACACAGCCTCGCCAAGGTCCCGCTGCTGCTGGTGGTCGGCAAGCGCGAAGCCGAGGAAGGCACGGTCGCGGTCCGCCGCCTCGGGTCCGAAGAGCGCCAGCAGGTGCTCAGCCTCGACGAGGCGATGGCGATGCTGAAGGCCGAAGCGACCCCGCCCGACCAGCGCTGATCAGCGCGAGGCGGCGCGTCCTTCGACGGTCGTCCTGGCCTGGCCGGGGATCACAGTGTCGAAATAATTGTGCATGGTGAGGAGCCGGCCGTCGTCCCGCGCGCGGATCGACTTGCGCGCCGCATCGGCTTCCTCGCCGATCCGGACCAGCCGCTCGAGCGTCGGGACGGCATAGTCGCAGCGTTCGCCCGGGCGCGCGGTGCGGCAGCGTTCGAGGCAGGTATCGATCAGCTCGGGGACGCGCTTTTCGCAACTGATCATCAGCTGCGCTTCCTCGGGCGTCAGCGCGGCCGAGTGGCGCTCGGCGAGGAGGGCCGCGATCCGCTCGCGCGCCAGCCGCGCGGCCTCGCGCTGGCGGCGGTCGAGATGGGCGGCCAGCCGGGCCCAGCGGACGTCGGGGATCGCGGTCAGGCCAGCAAGCCCCGGCGGCAGTCCGTTGGCCAGGGCCTTCACGCGCCGGACCACCTTGCGGGCGAGCCGGATGCCGAGCCACACCATGGCCAGCATGACCACCAGGAAGAACAGCAACAGGCCGCCGAGGACTTCGAGCATCGTATTTCTCTCTCCGGCTTCCTATGTAGGGTTTGTCGCCCGCGACGACGAGGGCGTCGCCTGACGCCACGCCGCCACAGGCCGCCACAAAATGCACGGGCTACCGCCCGCCCCCTTTTCACGTGGCAACGAAGCGCCTAGCTGGCACCCTCGTCCAATTACTAATGGAGATTGCGTTATACGTCCGCCCATGAGGCGCCCCCTGGCGCCGCCACAGCTTTCCGGTCCTCGCTACAATGAGTTCATCCAGAGCCAGAAGGTGCGGGTGATCGACGAAAATGGCGAGAACCTCGGCGTGATGTATACGCGTGAAGCCATTGAACAGGCCGCCGAAGTGGGCCTCGACCTGGTCGAGATCAGCCCCAATGCGGATCCGCCCGTCGCCAAGTTCCTCGACATCGGCCGCTTCAAATATGAAGCGCAGAAAAAGGCCAACGAGCAGCGCAAGCGGCAGAAGACGCAGGAGATCAAGGAGATCAAGATGCGTCCGAACATCGACGACCATGACTACGAGACCAAGATGAAGAAGGTCGTCGAGTTCCTGGGCGACGGTGACAAGGTCAAGGTGACGATGCGCTTCCGCGGCCGCGAGATGGCGCACGGCCAGCTCGGCATGGCCGTGCTGCAGCGGGTGGCCGGCGAAACCGCCGAAATCGCAAAGGTCGAGGCCCATCCCCGGATGGAAGGCCGTCAGATGCTGATGGTGCTCTCGCCCAAGTAAAGGTTCTTTGCCATTTCGAATTACTTGGCCGTGCGAAAGTCACGGGCAAGGTAAGTTCGATAATGCCAGTGTGCGGTGCAGCATAATAGTTTGCTGCACCGCATGATGTTGCTGCTTGGTAACATTCCATTTTCTTACGTCTTCAGACGCTGTTGCCCCGCTTCCCAAGTGAGGCGCGGCTGCTCTAGGCCCCTCCCTTACAGTTTTGTTAGGAGGGGATCCTTCATGCGCAAGTCCATCTGGCTGCTTTCGGCCGGCCTGTTCGCCATCTCGACACCGGCGTTCGCTCAGAAGACCGATACGGATAAGGGTGCCGCCCAGCCGACCGATGGCGCAACCAGCGAGGCCGCGGCCGTCGACAATGCGGCGCAGCAGGCGCCGCAGGCCAGTGATGCGGGCGACATCGTCGTTACCGCGACTCGCCGCAACGAAGCCCTGTCCGACGTTCCACTGGCGGTCAGCGCGGTTACCGCGGAAAGCCTCGAGAATTCGGGCGCGACCGATCTTCGCCAGCTCCAGCAGCTGTCCCCTTCGCTGCAGGTGTCCTCGACCTCGTCCGAAGCCGGCGCGGGCGTTGCCCGTATCCGCGGCATCGGCACGGTCGGCGACAACCCGGGCCTCGAAAGCTCGGTCGCGACCTTCATCGACGGCGTCTATCGTTCGCGCACCGGCGTCGGCCTGACCGAACTTGGCCAGATCGACCGCGTCGAAGTGCTGCGCGGCCCGCAGGGCACCCTGTTCGGCCGTAACGCGTCGGCCGGCATCGTCTCGATCATCACCGCCAAGCCCAAGTTCCAGCTTGGTGCCAACGGCCAGGTCGACATCGGCAACTACGATTCGCGCCGCGTCGAGCTGGGCCTGACCGGTCCGATCACCTCGCAGGTCGCGGCCCGCATCGACGGCGTCTACGCCAAGCGCGACGGCTTCATCACCAATTCGATCACCGGCGAAAAGGCCAATGATCGCGACCGCTGGCTGCTCCGCGGCCAGCTATTGTTCCAGCCGAGCGACGCCACGTCGGTGCGCCTGATCGGCGACTATTCGAAGCGCGACGAAACCTGCTGCGCGGCGCCCTATCTGCCGGCCAGCGACTTCACCACCGCGGGCCGCGCGGCTTCGACCGTGAAGCCGCTGCTGCAGGCGCTGGGCGGGGTGGTCAACGACAACCCCTACGCCCGCAAGGCGGCCTGGACCAATGGCTTCGGCTTCCAGAGCAAGGTCAAGGATTACGGCACGTCGGGCGAGATCGTGCATGACTTCGGCGGCGCCGAGCTGACCTCGATCAGCGCCTACCGCTACAACAAGTGGACCCGCGGGACCGACGCCGATTACAGCAACCTCGACATCCTGCACCGCGCCTTCGACGGCAACAGCTACAACCGCTTCAAGACCCTGACCCAGGAACTTCGCCTGCAGGGCGAGGCGCTCGGCGGCCGGCTCGACTGGCTGGTCGGCGGCTATTATTCGAACGAGAAGCTCAAGGTTTCCGACAATCTGTCGTTCGGTTCGGACTACGAGCGCTATGCCAACTGCCTGCTGATCAGCAGCGTCCTCCCGACCGCGATTTCGCCGAGCCCGATCCCGGGGTCGAGCTGCATCAACACCGCCGTCGCAAGCGGCACGCTGGCGGCACTCCAGGCGGGGCAGGTCCCCGGCGTGACCCCGGCGCAGCGGCTCCAGCTGCTCGGCGTCCTTCCGGCGCTGCTCGCCAATCCGGCGCGTCCGGGCTTCGGCAGCATCGCCGCGGCGCTTGGCCAGCCGACCGCCACGCTCAACAATGCGAGCCTGCTCGACGTCTACAATCAGACCAGCAACAATTTCGCGCTGTTCACCCACAACATCTTCGACATCACCGACCGGCTGAAGCTTACCCTTGGCCTGCGCTACACGCGTGAAACCAAGGACCTGAACGCGCGCTTCAGCGACAACAACGTGATCTGCCGCTCGCTGCTCGGAAGCCCGCTTGCCGCGCTCCAGCAGCTCCCGTGCTTCAGCCCTGCCGTTCCGGGTGGCAATTTCGCCCCGGCCGACAGCAAGAAGAAGGAAAGCGAATTCTCGGGCACGGCGGTGATCAGCTTCAAGCCGATCGACCAGCTGCTGACCTACGCCAGCTATTCGCGCGGCTATAAGGGCGGCGGCTTCAACCTCGACCGCGCTGGCCTTGCCCGTCAGAACAACAACGGCCCGGTGCTTCCGTCGGCCTCGCTGGCAAGCCTTCAGTTCGCGCCGGAAATCAACAACGCCTACGAAATCGGCGCCAAGTTCAATGGCCGCGGCATCGACATCAACGTCGCCGGCTTCCTGCAGAAGTTCGACAACTTCCAGCTCAACACGTTCGACGGCACCCGCTTCATCGTGGTCAACGTCAACCGCTGCAAGAACGGGCTCCAGGGCGCCGACCGCGACAACGATCCGCTGACCGGCGCCTGCACCGGTGGCACCCAGCCGGGCGTCACCAGCAAGGGCGTCGAAATGGAAGTGTTCGCCCGCCCAGTGACCGACGTCGCGATCAACCTCGGTGCGACCGTGGTCAACACCCGCTACGGCGACGACCTCGTTGGCACCAATGGTGCGGCGCTGACCAACGCGCTGTTCCAGCTGCCGGGCCGCCGCCTGTCGAACAGCAGCTCGTTCGTCGGCACCGGTTCGCTGAGCTTCAACCCGAAGATCACCGACAACGGCATGCGCGCGCTCTTCTACGTCGATGCCCGTCACCAGTCGGCGTTCAACACCGGCTCCGACCTCGACCTCGAGAAGCTCCAGACGTCATACACGGTGATCAATGGCCGCATCGGCATCCAGGGTCCCGATCGCCGCTGGGCGGTGGAGCTGTGGGCGCAGAACCTGTTCGACGAGAACTATCTGCAGGTGGCGTTCGACGCCTTCGCGCAGGGTTCGGGCACCGAGCGCGGCGTTCGCCAGGGCTTCTACACCCGGTCGAGCCAGCTGTACGGCGCCTTCCTTGCCGAACCGCGCACCTATGGCCTGACCGTCCGCACCCGGCTCTGATCAGCCGGCGGACAGCCACGGAACAGGAGGAGGAGGAGGGCCTCGCGGGAAACCGCGGGGCCTTTTTTCGTGCGGCTCAGGCGGCTGCGGCGGCGGCGGGCGTGGTGCGGCGGTGGCTGGCCGCGGCAAGCAGCGCGGGCTTTAGCCGGGTGATCTCCTCGACCGTCAGTTTCCGCCCGCTCGGACCGGCGAGGTAGAAGACGTCGACCGCCCGCTCGCCATAGGTGGCGATATGGGCGCTATGGACCGTCAGCCCAGCTTCGAGGATGGCGCCCGCCAGCGCCGCGAGCAATCCGGGCCGATCGGCGGCCTGGACCTCGACCACGGTGAAGCGGCGCGAGGCGCCTTCCGCGATCGTGACCGACGGAGCGATCTCGAATGCCGGGGCCGGACCGTCCTGCGGAGGAGCGGGAAGCGGTCCATCGGCAAGTGCCTCCGCAACCGCGCGCGCCAGCCGCTGACGCCGGCGCTTGTCGGCATAGGGCCGGCCCTGCCGGTCGTGGACCAGCAGATTATCCAGCGCCATGCCATCGCGGGTGGTGTGGATCCGGGCGTCGGCGATTTCGGCACCGGCGCCGGCAAGGGCAGCGGAAATGCGGTAGAAGAGACCGGGACGGTCGGGCGAATAGACGCTGACGCGGGTTGCGGCCTCGCTTCCCGCTTCGACCCGGACCGAGGGCTGCGGGGTGCCCATCGTCGCTTCGGTCGCGGCCATCTGCCGTGCGTTGTCGAGGATCCAGTCGGCCGGTTCCGCCAGCCAGTAGCTGTCGGGCAGCCGCCGCGCATGGGCCTTCGCTGCCCCCGCCGCCCAGCCTAGCGCTCGTGAGAGTTGCTCCTGCCGGAGGGCGATCTCTTCCGCCCGCCCGCGCTGCTTGTGGCCGAGGCGAAGCCGTTCTTCCGCCAGGTCGTAGAGGGTGTGAATGAGGCGCCGCTTCCATTCGGTCCACACCCCGGGGCCGACCGCGCGGATATCGACCACGGTGAGGATCATCAGCAGCCGCAGCCGCTCGGGGCTTTGCACGACCGCCACGAAATCGTCGATCGTCTTGGGATCGGCAAGGTCGCGCTTGAAGGCGGTGTGGGTGAGCAGCAGATGCTGCCGGACGAGCCAGGCGACGGTGTCGGTTTCGCCCGGTTCGAGCCCGAAGCGCGGGCCCAGTTCGCGCGCGACCGCTTCGCCAAGGATCGAGTGATCGCCCTTGCGGCCCTTGGCGATGTCGTGAAGCAGCACCGCGACATACAGGACCCGGCGCGACCCGATCTGGCGGAACAGCGCGGTCGCGAGCGGATGGTCCTCGACCAGGTCGCCGCGCTCGATGGCGGCCAACAGTCCGACCGCCCGGATGGTATGCTCGTCGACGGTATAATGGTGGTACATGTCGAACTGCATCTGCGCGACGACACGGCGGAAGTCGGGCACGAAGCGGCCGAACACATTGGCCTCGTTCATCCATCGCAGGACCAGTTCGGGATGGTCGCGGGTGGTCAGCACGTCGAGGAACAGGGCGTTGGCCTCGGGATCGTCGCGGACCTGCTCGACCAGCCGCGCATCGCGGGTCGCGGCGCGCATCGCGCTGGGGTGGATCTCGAGCTTTTCGCGCGCGGCGATGGCGAACAGTGACAATAGCCGCCGCGGGTCTTCGCGGAGGAACCGCTCGGTCGGGAGCGCCAATCGCCCGCGATCGATCATGAACCCGCCGAGCCGCCGTCGTGGCCGGCGCAGGAAGGCAGGCAGGGTGAAGCGCCTCCCCTTTTCGGCCAGCTGCTCGTCCAGCTGCGCGAGGAATTGCCCGGTCAGGTCGCCGACGCTTCGGGCCTGCAGGAAATACATGTGCATGAAGCGCTCGACCGAACTCTTGCCCGGGCGGTCGGCATAGTCGAGCGCGGCGGCCAGTTCGCGCTGGTGCGTGAAGCTCATTCGTTCTTCGGCGCGGCCGGCGGCAAGGTGCAAGAGGAAGCGGACCGACCAGAAGAAGCGTTCGGCGCGGTCGAACCGGGCGAGTTCGGCGTGGGTTAGCAGCCCGGCCCCGACCAGCTCTTCCGGCTTGGATACGCCGTGGACGTAGCGTCCGACCCACATCAGGGTGTGGAGGTCGCGGAGCGCGCCCTTGCCATTCTTGACGTTGGGTTCGACCAGGTAGCGGCTGTCGCCGAACTTCTCGTGCCGCGTATCGCGCTCGGCGAGCTTGGCGGTGACGAATTCCGCGGCGGTGCCGGCGACGATCTCGCGGCGGAAACGGGTGCGGGCTTCCTCGAACAGGGCCTCGTCGCCATCGACCAGCCGCGATTCGAGCATTGCGGTGCGGACCGTCAGGTCGCTGCGCGACAGGCTGAGCAGTTCGGGGATGGTGCGGATCGCCTGGCCGACCTTCAGCTGCAGGTCCCACAGCGCGTAAAGGGTCGCCTCGATCACCTGCTCGCACCACGGCGCGCGCGGGTGGGGCGTCAGGAACATGAGGTCGATGTCGCTGTAGGGCGCCATCTCGCCCCGGCCGTAGCCGCCGAGCGCGACCAGGCTCACTCGTTCGGAAGAGGAGGGGTTGGGGTTGCGATAGGTCGCTCTGGCCGCGGCGAAGGCCTGTCGCACCAGGCTGTCGGTGAAGCCGGCGACGAACGCGGCATGCTCGCGCCCACAGGTGGGCTTCTCCTGCACCCGCTGCTGGAGCTCGGCCCGGAAGTCGGCCAGCTGTTCGCCCAAGGAAAGCGCGTCCGCCATGGGACCTGCTTTAGCCCCTCCCGGCTTGAACCGCGAGCGGGCGCTGCTAGCCTCACCAATGTTAGGTTCCGGGGGGAGCAGGCGAGTGACCGACTGGCAGTCCGTTCTCACCGGCGCGATCGATCGCCTGCGCCGAAGCGACCCCGGCGCGCTGCGCTTTCTGGAAGAACAGGCCGGGCGGCCCGACGCGCCTCCGCCGATCTTCCTCCTGCTGGCCGACGCGCGGCGGATGGCGGGAGACGAGGGAGGATGCGAAGCCGCGCTCGACGAAGCGCTGAAGCGCGACGGGCGGTTTCTCCAGGCTTTGCTCGCCAAGGGCGAACTGGTGGCCCGGCGAGGCGATGATCGCGCCGCCGTCAGCTATCTGACGCTGGCCCTGTCGCAGACACCCGCCGACCCGCCCCCAGCGCTGGTCGAGCGCCTCCGCCATGCCGAGGGCCTGGTCGCGGCGGCGCAGGCCCGCTTTGCCGGGCACCTCGACGATCGATTGACTGCCGCCGGCCTAGGCGCCGACCGGCCATCCCGGTTCGAGGAGGCAGTGGCGATCCTGAAGGGTCAGGCGAGCCCGCAGCTGCAGCAACCGACCAGCTTCTTCTACCCGGGCCTGCCGCAGACGGCCTTTTACAATTCGGCCGAATTTCCCTGGATCAGCGAGCTGGAAAGCGCGGCATCGGCGATGCGGGCGGAGGTCGAGGCGTTGCTCGGTGGGGAAAGTTTCGCCCCCTATGTGCAGGGTGACCCGACCCGCGCCAACCGCGGCCATGCCCTCCTCAACGATCCGCGCTGGAGCGCTTTCTACCTCTGGCAGAATGGCGCGGTGGTCGCGGAGAATGCCGCGCGCTGCCCGGTGACGATGCGGGCGCTGGAAGCCGCGCCGATGCCGATGATCCCCGGCCGCGCGCCCAACGTCCTTTTCTCGCAGCTCAAGCCAAGGACCCACATCCCGCCGCACTGGGGCATGCTCAACACCCGCCTGATCTGCCACATCCCGCTGATCGTTCCCGACGGCTGCCGCCTGCGGGTCGGCAATCACGAGCGGCGGGTCGAGGCGGGCAAGGCATTGCTGTTCGACGATTCGATCCTGCATGAAGCGTGGAACGACAGCGACGAGACCCGCGTCATCCTGCTCCTGGAAGTGTGGAATCCCTCCCTCGACGCTGCCGAGCGAGAAGCGCTTACCGCGATGTACGGGGCAATCGGCCTCTACGGCGAAGGCTGAGCGAGCGCCTTCAGGCGATAAAGGGCTTCCAGCGCCTCGCGCGGGGTGAGCGCATCGGGATCGATCCCGCCAAGCGCTTCGGCCAGTAGGTCAGCCTCCGGTTCGGGCGACTTTGCCGCGGCGAAGAGCGGCAGGTCGTCGAGCCCCGCCGCGATCCCGCCCGTCGCGTCGCGCCCGGCCTCGAGCTTCGCGAGCACGGATTTCGCGCGCGCGACCACCGTCGGGGGAAGTCCCGCCAGCCGTGCCACCGCAATGCCGTAGCTGCGGTCCGCCGCTCCTTCCGCCACTTCGTGCAGGAGGACGAGGTCGCCCTTCCATTCGCGCGCGCGGACATTGTGGAGCGACAGGCAGGGGAGGCGTCCGGCAAGCCGGGTCAATTCGTGATAATGGGTCGCGAAGAGCGTGCGAGCCTTTGCTTCGTCGTGCATCGCCTCGACGACCGCCCAGGCGATCGCGAGCCCGTCGTAGGTCGAAGTACCGCGGCCGATCTCGTCGAGGATGACGAGGCTGCGTTCGGTCGCCTGGGCGAGGATGGCAGCGGTTTCGACCATCTCAACCATGAAGGTGGAGCGGCCACGCGCAAGATTGTCGCTCGCACCGACGCGGCTGAATAGCCGGTCGACGAGGCCGACTTTGGCACGGGCGGCGGGAACGAAGCTGCCGGCCTGGGCCAGGAGGGCGATCAGCGCGACCTGCCGCAGGAAGGTCGACTTGCCGCCCATGTTGGGGCCAGTGATCAGCCACAGGCGATCGGTGGGCCCGAGACAGCAATCATTGGCGACGAACCGCTCGCCCGAGCGCGACAGGGCGCGCTCCACCACCGGGTGGCGGCCAGCTTCGATTTCGAGGCAGGGCGTGTCGTGGAGCGAGGGGCGGACCCAGCCGCCTTCGGCCGCGCGTTCGGCCAGCGCCGCGGCAACGTCGATCCGCGCCAGGGCATCGGCGGTCGCGCTGATCGGCCCCGCCTCGGCGACTGCGGCCTCGGTAAGGCGCTGGAGGTGCGCCTGCTCGAGCGACAGGGCGTATCCGCCAGCTTCGAGCACGCGGCTCGCTTCCTCGTGCAGCGCCGGGCTGTTGAAGCGCACAGCGCCGGCCATGGTCTGGCGATGGGTAAAGCCGCTGTCGGCCGCGAGCAGCTTGTCGGCGTGCCTGGCCGGGACTTCGACGTGATAGCCGAGCACCGCATTGTGCCGGATCTTGAGTGCGGAGACGCCGGTCGATTCCCGGTAGCGACCTTCGAGTTCGGCAATCGCGCGGCGGCCATCGCTCGAGGCGTTGCGCAGCATGTCGAGCTCGGGATCGAAACCCTCGGCGATGAAGCCGCCCTTGGCGGCGTCGAGTGGTGGGCTCGCGACCAGTGCCCGGCCGAACGCGTCGGTCAGCGCCTCGTGCCCGCCAAGTGCAGGCAGCAGCGCCTCCAGCAGGCGCGGCCTCAGCGCCTGCGCGCCGAGGTTTCGGCCAAGCTCCGCCGCGCCGCCTAAGCCATCGCGCAGGGAGGCAAGGTCGCGCGGGCCGCCGCGCCCTGCCACGAGCCGGCCAAGCGCACGGCCGAGGTCGGGCAGGCTGCGCAATGCCGAGCGAACGCGGTCGCGGCGGATCGGCTCCTCATGGAACCAGGCGACGAGGTCGAGCCGGTCCTCGATCGCGGTGCGGTCGGTCAGCGGAGCGGCGAGGTCGGACCCCAGCAGGCGCCGCCCGGCGGCGGTGACGCAGCGGTCGATCTCGCCGAGCAGGGATCCCGCAACCGTGCCCTCGGCAGTGCGGCAGATTTCGAGGCTGACACGGGTGGCGGCGTCGATCGCCATGTAGGCCGAGCGCTGGACCCGGCGGGGCAGGCCGAGAAAGGCGGTGGCGTCACGCTGGGTGGCGTCGAGGTAGGCGAGCAGCCCGCCTGCCGCGGCCAGTTCGGCATGCCCGGGTGAGCCGAGGCCGTCGAGGTCGGCGAGGCCGAAGCGCCGCTTCAGGGCGCGTTCGCCGGCGACGCTATCGAAGCCCTCGTGCCCCCAGCGCGCATCGATCCCCGCCAGCGGTTCGCCGCCGATCACTTCGGCGGGCCCAAGCCTCGCCAGCTCGGCCGCAAGCTCCTGTGCTGTGCAGGCGACCAGTTCGAAACGGCCGGTCGAAATGTCGCAGGCGGCAATCGCGCAATCATCACCGGCCCGGCCCACCGCCGCCAGCCAGTTGGCCGATCCGCTTTCGAGCAGGGTGTCCTCGGTCAGGGTGCCGGGCGTGACCAGCCGGACGATGGCGCGGTCGACCAGCGCCTTCGATCCGCGCGCCTTGCGGGCTTCGGCGGGGCTTTCGGTCTGCTCGGCGATGGCGACCCGGTGTCCGGCGCGGATTAGGCGCGCGAGGTAGCTTTCGGCGGCGTGGCAGGGGACACCGCACATCGGCACCTCGTCCCCGCGCCGCGTCAGCGCGATGTCGAGGCAGGACGCCGCAATCTTCGCGTCCTCGAAGAACAGTTCGAAGAAATCGCCCATCCGATAGAACAGCAGCGCGTCCCCCGCCTCAGCCTTGAGGCGATGGTATTGCTGCATCATCGGGGTGTCGGCATCGGCCCGGGCCATGCTGGCGGGTTAGCGGCTCGCAAAGACGTAGGCGAGGGGCTAAAGGCTCCCCATGTCCGAAAGCAATGTGAAGTTCTCCGAAGCCGAGGCCCTGCATTTCCACGCCCGCGGCCGCCCGGGGAAGATCGAAATTATCGCCTCCAAGCCGATGGCGACCCAGCGCGACCTCAGCCTGGCTTATTCACCGGGTGTCGCAGTGCCCGTCCGCGCCATCGCCGAGGATCCGTCCAAGGCGTATGACTACACCGCCAAGGGCAATCTGGTGGCCGTCATCTCCAACGGCACCGCGATTCTTGGCCTCGGGGACCTCGGTGCGCTGGCGTCCAAGCCGGTGATGGAAGGCAAGGCGGTGCTGTTCAAGCGCTTCGCCGACGTCGATTCTATCGACATCGAGCTCGACACCCGCGATCCCGACGCCTTCATCAACGCGGTGGCGCTGATGGGGCCGAGCTTCGGCGGTATCAACCTCGAGGATATCGCCGCGCCCGATTGCTTCGTGATCGAGCAGACCCTGCGCGAGCGGATGAACATTCCCGTCTTCCATGACGACCAGCACGGCACCGCGATCATCACCGCGGCCGGCCTCATCAACGCCTGCCTGCTGACGGGGCGCGAGCTCAAGGACATCAAGGTCGTCGTCAACGGCGCCGGGGCGGCGGCGATCGCCTGCACCGAGCTGATCAAGGCGATGGGCGTGCGCGGCGACCATGTCATCATGTGCGATCGCACTGGCGTCATCCACAAGGGCCGCGACGATCTCGACCAGTGGAAGAGCGCGCATGCGGTCGTGACCGAGCGGCGGACGCTGGAAGACGCGCTGAATGGGGCCGACGTGTTCCTCGGTCTGAGCGCGGCCAAGGCCCTGAAGCCCGAATGGGTGACGGAGATGGCGCCGCAGCCGATCATCTTCGCGATGGCTAACCCGGACCCCGAGATCACCCCGCCCGAAGCCAAGGCGGCGCGGCCCGACGCGATCGTCGCCACCGGCCGGTCGGACTACCCCAATCAGGTCAACAACGTGCTTGGCTTCCCCTTCATCTTCCGCGGCGCGCTGGATGTCAGGGCCACCGCGATCAACGACGAGATGAAGATCGCCGCCGCCAATGCGCTTGCCCAGCTCGCCCGTGAGGCCGTGCCCGAGGAGGTCGCCGCGGCCTATGGCGGCAAGAGCCAGCGGTTCGGTGCCGATTACATCATCCCCGCCCCCTTCGATCCGCGCCTGATGGAGATCGTGCCGGCCGCGGTCGCCGAGGCGGCGATGCGATCGGGCGTGGCGCAGCGGCCGATCGAGAATTTCGCGGCCTACCGCCAGTCGCTGCGGGCGCGCCTCAACCCGACCGTCAGCGTGCTCAGCCTCGCCTACGAAGCCGCCAAGGCGAACCCCAAGCGCGTGCTGTTCGCGGAAGGCGAGGAGCAGGTCGTCCTGCGCGCCGCCATCGCGTTCAAAGAGGGCGGCTACGGAACGCCGGTGCTGGTCGGCCGCGACGACGTCCACGATCGCCTGCGCGAACTCGGGATCGACGATCCGCTGGGTTATGAGGTGCTCAACAGCCGCAACTCGCCGCTGGTCGGCCGCGCGGTGGATCATCTCTACAGCCGCTTGCAGCGGCGCGGCTTCCTGCGCCGCGAAATCGAGCGGATGGTCAATCAGGATCGCAACTATTTCGCCGCCGCCATGCTGTCGCTCGGCGAGGCGGACGCCATGATCACCGGTGTCACCCGCCCGTTCAGCCAGTCGCTGCGCCAGGTCGGGATGGTCATCGACCAGGAAGAGGAAGCGCCGCCGTTCGGGATCAACATCATCGTCGGCCAGAACCAGACGGTGCTGATCGCCGATACCGCGGTGACCGAGCGCCCGAGCGCCGAGGACCTCGCCTCGATCGCGATCCGCTCGGCGCATTTCGCCCGGCGGATGGGACAGGATCCGCGCGTCGCCTTCGTCAGCTATACGACGTTCGGCAATCCTCCCGGAGCCTTTGTCGATAATCTGCGTGGCGCGGTGCAGCTGCTCGACGGCCGCAAGGTCGACTTCGAATATGAAGGCGAGATGGCGCCCGACCTCGCGCTCAACCACGACATGCAGCGGCGCTATTATCCGTTCAGCCGCCTCACCGGGCCCGCCAATATCCTGATCATGCCGGGGCTTCAGTCGGCCAGCCTGTCGGCCAAGCTGCTGCGGGCGCTGGGCGGCGAAAACATGCTTGGGCCGTTCCTGATCGGAATGAAGATGCCCGTCCAGATCGCGCCGATGACCGCGAGCGCGAGCGACCTCGTGACGCTCGCGGTGCTCGCCGCCGGCGCCGTCGAGCGCGCGCGCGGGCGGGGCTAGCGGTAAACGAAGAAGTAGAGCGCGAAGAAGAACAGGAAGGGGAGCAGGGCAAAGCCGATATAGGCCGGCTCACCCCTGCGCTTCAGGCCGTCGTTGAGAAATGCGGTGACGGCGGATGCGATGACGTCGGACAGCAGGCTCATGGGCGGCAGGCTTATCCTGCCTTCGCCAATAAAAACTAAACCCGCTCGACGCTCGAGATCGGATCGGCCGCCCGCAGCGCCGCCATGATCGTGTGCAGGTGCGCAAGGTCGTGCACCTCCACATCGACGTGGAAGGTGTGGAACGAGCCGTCGCGGTGGACCTGCTGCAGGTTGATGATGTTGGCGCCCTTGTTGCCAAGGATCGTTGCCATCGTCCCGAGCGCGCCGGTCACGTCGCGCAGGATCACGCACAGCCGCGCCGCCGCGCCGTCCGAATCATCGCTCCAGCTGAGGTCGAGCCAGTCGGCGTCGATCCCGCTGGCGAGAAGATCGCAGCCGATGGCATGGACCTCGATCTCCTCGTCCTCGCGGCGCAGGCCGACGATGCGGTCGCCCGGGATCGGATGGCAGCAGGGCGCGAGGTGGAAGGCAACGCCGGGGGTGAGACCACGGATCGAGATGGCGCGGCGCTGCGCAGCCGGGCGCGGGGCCACGTCGCCGCCGGTCGAGCCCGGCATCAGCGCTTCCATCAGCGCCTCGTCGCCGACCCGCTTGCGGGCGATGGCGATCATCAACGCTTCCTCGTCTTCCATCTTCAGCTTCTTGAGCGCCCGCGGGAGCGCTTCCTTGGGAAGCGGGACGGGCAGCCGGGCAACGATCTCGTCGTAGATCTTCGCGCCCAGTTCGACCGTCTCGTCGCGCTCCTTGTGGCGGACGAAGCGGCGGATCGCCGAGCGGGCCTTGCCGGTGGCGACGAACCGCAGCCACGACGGCTGGGGCGTCTGGGCGTCGGAAATCAGGATTTCCACCTGATCGCCATTGTCGAGCAGGGTGCGGAGCGGGACCACGCGGCCATTGACCTTGGCCCCGACGGTCTTGTCGCCAAGCCGTGTGTGCACCGCATAGGCGAAATCGACCGGGGTCGCGCCCTTGGGCAACTGGATCAGTTCGCCCTTGGGCGTGAAGGCGAAGATCCGGTCCTGATACATCGCCATCCGGGTATGCTCGAGCAGCTCCTCCGGGCTGTCGGCATGGTCGAGGATCTCGACCAGGTCGTCGATCCACGGGACATGGATGTCGGCGGTCGGCTTGCCTTCCTTGTAGGCCCAGTGCGCGGCGAGGCCCTTTTCGGCCTGAAGGTGCATGTCGCGGGTCCGGATCTGCACCTCGATCCGCATCTTGCTGTCGTGGATGACCGAGGTGTGGAGCGATCGGTAGCCGTTGCGCTTGGGCGTCGAGATGAAGTCCTTGAACCGGCCCGGGACCATCGGCCAGCGGCGCTGGATTAGGCCCAGCGCGCGATAGCATTCGTCGATGTCGCTGACGATCACCCGGAACGCCATCACGTCCGACAATTGCTCGAAGCTGATGTGGCGCTCCGCCATCTTGCGCCAGATCGAAAAGGGATGCTTCTCGCGGCCGGTGACCTCGGCCTCGAGGCCATTGTCGGCGAGGTGCAGTTGCAGCCCGAGGCCGATCCGGCTGACGAGGTCGCCGCCCTCGGCATGGAGTTGCCCGAGGCGGCGGGTGATCGATGCATAGGCATCCGGCTCCAGCTGCCGGAAGGCCAGGGTCTGCATCTCGTTCATGATCTCGTACATGCCAATCCGCTCGGCGAGCGGGGCATAGATATCCATCGTCTCGCGGGCGATGCGGCGGCGCTTGTCCTCGTTCTTGATGTGATGAAGCGTGCGCATGTTGTGCAGCCGGTCGGCAAGCTTCACCAGCAGCACGCGAATGTCGCCCGACAGCGCGAGCAGGAACTTGCGGAGGTTCTCCGCCGCCCGCTCGTTTTCCGATTGCGCTTCGATCTTGCTGAGCTTGGTCACGCCGTCGACCAGCCGGGCGACATTGGCACCGAACAGGCGCTCCACCTCTTCGGGGGTGGCGACCGTATCCTCGATCGTGTCGTGGAGAATGCCGGTGACGATCGTCTCGTCGTCCAGCTTCATGTCGGTCAGAATGCCCGCAACTTCGATCGGGTGGCTGAAATAAGGGTCGCCAGATGCCCGGGTCTGCGAACCATGCGCCTTCATCGAGAAGACGTAAGCGCGGTTGATCAGCCCCTCGTCAGCGTCGGGGTCGTAGGAGCGAACCCGCTCTACCAGCTCATATTGTCGCAGCACCGCGCCAAGATGGGACCAGCGGCGCACCTGTTGCAAGTGCGAAGTGGTGCGTCTTCGCGGTCACACCCATGTTCCCTATGGTTGGGCAAGCTGGCCTGCCGCCCGGAATCATGCTTTCTATTCAACGTTCAACCGCAAGGGGACGTGTGGTGACAGCGCGTGATGCCGGATTTGTTGCCGCCTTCCAGGCTGCGTCTGATGCCTGCCCTTTACCCGAAGCGGTCGCGATCATCGGAGAGCGCTGGACCTGCCTGATCATCCGCGCGTCGATGCTGGGCCTGCGCCATTTCGAGGAATTCCAGGCCTGCCTCGGCATCGCCCGCAACATTCTCTCGGACCGGCTGGGGCGCCTCGTGACCGCCGGCGTCCTCGCGCGCACGCCTGATCCCGAGGACGGGCGCAAGGTCATCTATGCGCTGACCGAGCGCGGGGCTGCGCTGATGCCGGTGATCGTGGCGCTGCGCCAGTGGGCGCTCGACGCGGGGCTGGGCAAGTCGGGGCACCCGACGCTGGCCGATCGTCATACCCGGCGGCCGGTATCGCGCGTCGCTATCCAGAGCGAAGACGGGCGCCTGCTCGAGCTCGAGGATCTGGTGTGGGTCGGACCCGATGGCGAGGAGCTGCAGATGCCCTCGCCGCGCTTTCATCGCGCGACGGTCGCTGCCTGACTGAACTGGGAAAAGCGAAGGTGCCCCGGACCTTGCCGGGGCGACCCGGGCTTATTCGTAGTCGCCGCCCGACGGGGTCGGACGCGGCGGAGCGGCCGCGGTGAGGCGCAGCGCTTCGGCCGATTCGCTGAGCGAAGCCAGCTCGTCCGTCGCATCTTCCTCGTCGATCTGGACGCGCTGCAAGCTCGACACCAGCGCTTCGTTCAGTTCGCGCGGACGGACGGTTTCTTCCGCGATCTCGCGCAGGGCGACGACCGGGTTCTTGTCGCGATCGCGATCGATGGTGAGGTCGGCGCCGCCCGAGATCTGCCGCGCGCGCTGAGCGGCAAGCAGGACGAGGTCGAAGCGGTTCGGGATCTTGTCGACGCAATCTTCGACGGTGACGCGTGCCATCAGGCGTGGCCTTCCATGAGGAGCAAAGCTGAAAAGAGAAGGCTGCGCACCTAGGGGCGGAGGCTCGCCAAGTCAAGGAAAGCAGCCCTTTCGCCGCCGAACCGCTTGCCGCTGCAGACCATGCTTGCGCTGTACGCCAGCACAGCTACCGCACTTTCGATGACCGACCTGGTCGAGCCTCCTGCGCGCGCGCCATGCCGTGACCGCAACCGTGGCGGGAACGCGGCTGACCCTTGTCGAATCGGGGACGGAGCGGCTGGCGCTGCTGCTGGCCCTGATCGATGGCGCGAAGACGTCGGTGCGCATGCTCTTCTACATGCTCGACGCCGATGCGGTGGGGGAAGCGGTGCGCGATGCCCTGATCCGCGCCGCGACGAGGGGCTGCAAGGTCAGCATCATCCTCGACGGTTTCGGGTCCGATGTCCCGAACGGCTTCTTCGAACCCCTTCACCGCGCGGGCGGGCGGACCTGCCTGTTCAATCCGCGGATCGGTGTCCGCTACCTGCTGCGCAACCACCAGAAATTGGTGGTGATCGACGATTCGCAGGCCATCACCGGCGGCGCCAACCTGACGGTCGACTATATGAGCGACCATAGCGAACAGCGCTGGCGCGACCTGTGGCTGCATATCGACGGGCCGTCGGTCCGCGCCGCAGCACGCTATTTCGACGCGCTGCAGGCCTGGTCGGAACGCCCCAAGCCGAGGCTTCGCGAGCTTCGCCGGCTGCTCCATCGGCACACCCAGCGCAAGGGCGCCCTGCAGTGGCAATATTCAGGCCCCGTCCGGCGCGCGCATCCGTGGACTGTCGGGGTCGCGCGCGAACTCCATACGGCGCAGCGGCTGGACATGATCGCGGCCTATTTCTCGCCGCCGTTCGCCATGCTGCGCAGGCTGCGCCGCCTCGGCGACCGCGGGGAGGTGCGGATCCTGACCGCGGCTCGCTCCGACAACAACGCCACTATCGCGGCCGCCCGGCACACCTATGCGCGGTTGCTGCGGCACCGGGTGCGAATGTTCGAATTCCAGACGGAGAAACTCCACACCAAGCTACTGGTGATGGACGACGTGGTCCACATCGGCTCGGCCAACTTCGATTTTCGCAGCCTTTATCTCAACTTGGAAGTGATGCTGCGGGTCGAGGATGCGGGCTTTGCGGCGCAGATGCGCGACTATTTCGAGCGGCAGCTGGCCGAGGCGCAGGAGATCACCCCCGCGCTCCACCGCTCACGGGCGAGCTGGTGGCGGCGGATCAAATGGGCGCTGTCGAATTTCCTGGTCACGGCGGTGGATTACACCGTGACGCGCCGGCTCAATTTCGGCGCCGAGGGAAGCGCCGGCTAGCCTACTTTTCGTCGCGCCAGGCCCAGAACAGCGTCGCGGGCGGGACGTTGATCCATTCGAAACCACGGTCGATGCGGTCGAACACGGGCGCGATGAAGTCGCGAACCTTGGGGCTGAACTGATAAACGAGGAACGCGCCGCCCGGCCGGACCGCCCGTGCGGTCGCCGCGCCGATCGCGTCGCCGACGCCCGGCGGCAGGGTGGAGAAGGGCAGGCCCGAGAGAATATAGTCGGCGAGCGGCAGGCCGCGGTCGCTCAGCACCTTTTCGACGTCGGCCGCGCTGGCGGTCACCGCGATCAGCCGCGGATCGTCGATGCTTTCCTTCAGGAAGGCGGTGAATTCGGGATTGGTGTCGATGGTCACCAGCCGCGCATCCTCGGGCAGGCGATCGAGGATGATGCGGGTGAAGGTGCCGACGCCCGGGCCATATTCGACGAACAGGCGGGTGTTTTCCCAGTCGACCGGTCCGAGCATCTTGTCGATGAGACGACGGCTCGACGGAATGACCGAACCCACCATCACCGGATGCTTGAAGAAGCCGCGCAGGAAGGCGAGCCGTTCGGATCCGCCCCGACGGCGGCGTTCAAGGCGGCGCCGTTCCTTGAGCGCGCGGGCAGATGTGGCTTGCATGGGGGCTCCGGCTAAAGCGTCGGCGGACGGCTGGCAATCCCAAGCAAATGCCTGCCGCCTTGGCAAGTTCCGCAACACCGCTAGGAGAGGGGGGCATGGCGGACGGCGGAACGAAGCGGCAGAAGGTTGGCGGATCGGCGCTTACCCACCTTCATTTCCTGCTGCTCTATGCGGCGATGCTGGTCGCCGCAGCGGGCAATACCGCGCTTCAATCGGTGATGCCCGCGATCGGCCGCGCGATCGGGATCGCCGATCTGTGGGTCGCGATCGCCTATACGTGGAGCGCGGTGCTGTGGGTGTGGCTTGCGCCCACCTGGGCCGAGCGGAGCGATCATCACGGACGCAAGGCGCTGACCCAATTGGGGCTGATGGGCTTCATCGTTTCCATGACGCTGTGCGGGCTGGTGCTGATCGCCGGGCTGCACGGCTGGGTCGGCGCGACGCTGACCTTCGTGCTATTCGGCCTGTTCCGGGCGATCTACGGCGCGCTTGGCTGCGCGACGCCGAGCGCGACGCAGGCCTATCTTGCCGCCAAGACCAGGCGGTCGGCGCGAACCGCGCAACTGTCGGCGCTGTCCTCCTCCTTCGGGCTCGGGACCATCGTCGGTCCGGCGCTGGCGCCCTTGTTCGTCTTGCCCTTCATCGGCCTGCCCGGGCCGCTGTTCGCCTTTGCGCTGATTGCCATCGTGGTGTTCCTCGCGATCCAGGTCTGGCTTCCGGACGATCGCGGCCAGCGGCTCGAAGGGCGCGGGGCGGCGATGAGCTATCCGAGCCTTGCGTCGATGATCACCGGCGCGAGCGTGCGGGCGGCGACGGCGCCCGAACGGCAGAAAAGGCTGTCGTGGCGCGACGGGCGGATCCGGCGCTGGATCGTCGCCGGGGTGATCGCGGGGCATGCGCAGGCGGCGACGCTGACCTGCATCGGCTTCTTCATCATCGACGTGCTGAAGCTGCAGCCGCTCGGGGCGGAGGAGCCGATCGCGATCGTGATGATGGCGGGGGCCGGTGGCACGCTGGCGGCGCAGTGGGGCATCATCCCGCGGCTGGGGCTAAGCCCGCGGGCGCTGATCGTATGGGGCTCGCTGATCGCCGGCCTCGGCCTCGGGATCACCGCCGTCGCCGACGACCTCTACGGCCTGGTGCTCGGCTTCGGGGTGACCTCGATCGGCTTCGGCTTCACCCGGCCGGGGTTCACCGCCGGGTCGAGCCTTGCCGTGCCGCTGGCCGAGCAGGGCGCCGTGGCCGGGGTGATCACCTCGGCCAACGGCATCGCCTACATCTTCGCGCCGGCAATCGGCATGCTGCTCTACGCAGTCGACATCCACCTGCCGTTCGCCGTCGCAGTGGTTGTGGTGCTGGTGCTCGCCGCCTGGGGCCGCTCGCTCCGCTAGCTCACTCCTTTCCGCCCGGGCGCGGGGTCAGCATGCCGGGCGAGATGAAGCCGATGCCGCCGCGGTCGGGACGCACGGCATCGCTCTTCAGCGTGTCCTGAATCCGCTCATATTCGGCCAGCATCTCGGGCGTCACCGAGGCGCGGGTCTCGGCCAGCGCGGCGTCGAAATCGGCCATGCTGACTTCGGCATTGCCAAGGTCACGGCGAAGCGCGGTGAGACCGGCGCGGCGGGTGAGATCCTCGAGATCGGCACCGGTGAACCGCTCGGTCCGGCGGGCCAGCGCTTCAAGGTCGACATCCTTGGCGAGCGGCATGTTCTTGGCGTGGATCGCGAGGATCCGGCGGCGCCCGGCGACATCGGGCGGCCCGACATAGACCAGTTCATCGAGGCGACCCGGACGGAGCAGCGCGGGGTCGATCAGATTGGGTCGGTTGGTGGCGCCGATCAGCACCACCCCCTGCAATTCCTCGAGGCCGTCCATCTCGGCGAGGATGGTGTTCACCACCCGCTCGGTCACCTGCGGTTCGCCCATGCCGCCGCCGCGGGCGGGGACCAGGCTGTCGAGCTCGTCGATGAAGATTACCGTCGGGGCGACCTGGCGGGCGCGCTGGAACAAGCGGGCGATCTGCTGCTCGCTTTCGCCATACCATTTGCTGAGGAGGTCGGACGACTTGATGGCGATGAAATTGGCCTGGCTTTCGCGCGCCGCGGCCTTGGCCAGCAGGGTCTTGCCGGTGCCCGGCGGGCCATAGAGCAGGAAGCCCTTCGCCGGGCGGATGCCGAGCCGCTTGAAGGCGTCGGGATGCTTGAGCGGGAGTTCGACGCCTTCCTTGAGCTTCGCCGCGGCCGAATCGAGCCCGCCGACATCGTCCCAGCCGATCGTCGGCACCTGCACCATCACTTCGCGCATGGCCGACGGCTGCACCCGCTTCAGCGCATTGTCGAAGTCGGACGCAAGGACGCTGAGGCGATCGAGCATTTCGGGCGGGATGGTCCCGTCCTCGAGGTTGAGTTCGGGCATGATCCGCCGGACCGCTTCGAGCGCCGCCTCGCGGGTGAGGGCGGCAAGGTCGGCGCCGACAAAGCCGTAGGTGCGGCGGGCGAGGTCATCGAGGTCGACCCCGTCCGCAAGCGGCATGCCGCGGGTGTGGATGCCGATGATCTCCCGGCGGCCGGTCTCGTCGGGCACCCCGACCACGATTTCGCGGTCGAAGCGGCCGGGGCGGCGAAGCGCTTCGTCGATTGCTTCGGGGCGATTGGTGGCGGCGATGACCACGAGGTTCTGGCGCGGTTCGAGCCCGTCCATCAGTGTCAGAAGCTGCGCGACGAGTCGCTTTTCGGCTTCGCCCGACACCTGCCCACGCTTGGGCGCGATCGAATCGATCTCGTCGATGAAGATGATCGAGGGCGCGGCCTGGCTGGCTTCCTCGAACAGCTCGCGCAGCTTCTTTTCCGATTCGCCATAGGCGGCGCCCATGATCTCAGGGCCGGCGATGTGGAAGAATTGCGCGTCGCTTTCGTTGGCGACGGCGCGGGCGAGGCGGGTCTTGCCGGTGCCGGGCGGACCATGCAGCAGGACGCCCTTGGGCGGGTCGACGCCAAGGCGCTGGAACAGTTCCGGGTGCCGCAGCGGCAGTTCGACCATCTCGCGCAGCGCGTCGATGGTGGTGCGCATGCCGCCAAGGTCGTCATAGGTGACGTCGGCGCGCCGCTCGCCATGCTGCTCGGTATATTCGGAGAGCAGTTCGACGACCGTGTCGCGGTCGATATGGACAATCCCGCGCGGCGCGGTGCTGACGACGTTGAGGCGGATTTCCTGCAGCGCGAAGGCGGGCGCGTTGAGCAGCTGCCGGACATGGTCGGGCATGTCGGCATTGACGCGCTGGTGGCCCGCGGTGGCGATGGTATCGCCGCTGGTGAGCGGACGGCCGGCGAAGCTGCGCTTCAGCGCTTCGGAGGAGCCCTGAAGGCGGATGTTGTTTTGGGCCGGCGCGAAGACGACGCGGGTCGCCGCCTTCGACTGGCCGCGGCGGACCTCGACGAAATCGCCCGAGCCGACGCCGGCATTGGCGCGCTGGAGGCCGTCGAGGCGGACGATGTCGAGCCCTTCGTCGTCGCCATAGGGGCGGACCGCGCGGGCCGGGGTGACGCGCTTGCCGACGATCTCGATCACGTCGCCGTCCGACAGGCCGAGCTGGTCCATGATGCTGCGCGGCACCCGCGCAATGCCCCGGCCGCTGTCGGCGGGGGGCAGGTTGGCCACCTGCAGGCGGCGGATTTCAGTCTCGACGTCGGCCATTCACGATTGCTCCTCAGCTCCGCCCAACGGCGAAGGCTTGTTGCGGTTCAATGTGGAGGCGAAGGGCCGGTTGAAAAGAGGAAGGGACAAAAACGCCTGCCGTCCACTTCGTCCAGTTTCGCTTCGGCCGGGCGCATTTGCGGGAGTGGCGTGCAGCAGTGGCGAAGGCGCGGCGCACGGGATTTCGGTAGCAGATCAGGGGCTTGTAGGACAGCGAGGGCACTCGCCATTGCGCGCCGCAGTGGACGCAATCCGGGGTTCGGTCCGGTGGATTGCTTCGCTTCGCTCGCAACGACGGATTTGGCTTATTTGAGTGCGCCGGCGAGGCGGCGGATGAGGGAGCGGGGGAGGAAGCGCGACCCTTGGGCGCCGACCTTGTTCATCGCGCCGGGGATGACGATCGCCTGATTGGCAGAGAGCGCGGCGAGGCCCGCGGCGGCAACTGGGCCGGGCCGGGCCGCGAGCTTTTCGAACGCGTTGCCGAGCTTTGCGTCGAAGCCCGCGACGTCGGCGAATTCGGTGCTGACCGGGCCGGGGCACAGCGCGGTGACGTGGACCCCGCGCCCGCGGACTTCCTCGTGCAGCGCTTCGGTGAAGCTCAGCACATAGGCCTTGGTCGCAAAGTAGACGGCCATGCCGGGCCCGGGCTGGAAGGCGGCGGTGGACGCGACGTTCAAGATGCCGCCGCGGCCGCGTTCGAGCATCCCCGTCAGGACGCCTCGGGAAAGTTCGGTCAGCACCCCGCAATTGAGGTCGATCATCGCCCGCTGCCGCCTGGCGTCGAGCTTTTCGACGCGCCCGCGGAGCCCGAAGCCGGCGTTGTTGACGAGGCAATCGACATGTTCGTCGTGGGCGGCGATGTCGGCCAGCAGCCGCTCGGCGGCGTCCGGCTCGCCAAGGTCGAGCGCGACGGCGCGTGCCTTGCCGAGCTCGGCCGCGAGCGCCTCGATCCGGTCGGCTCTGCGGGCGACCAGCACCAGCCGCGCGCCGGTGGCCGAAAGCTGCCGCGCGAACTCGGCGCCGATCCCGGCCGAGGCGCCAGTGACAAGAGCGATGGGTGATGTCATGTTTCCGGTTCCTCTGGCGCCCGTTGCGCCGGCAGTTGGCTTGCTTGCGTCCGCTACACCGACAGGGGGGACGGGTCGATGCAGACTGAAGGCGCGGCGCCGATCGCCGCCACCGAGCGGCACCACATTCTCGACGCGCTGCGCGGGTGGGCGCTGGCGGGCGTGCTGATGGCGAACATGGCGGTGTTCATCGGCTTCGAGATCGCCTCCGAACCGGAACGCGCGGCGGGGATCGGAAGCCAGCTGAACGACATTGCCGAGCTGCTCATCGAGTGGCTGGTGGTCGGCAAGTTCTACTCGCTCTTTTCGCTCCTGTTCGGGATCGGCTTCGCGGTGCAGCTCAATCGGCTGGAGCAGCGCGGCGAGGGGGTTCCCCGCTATGTCAGGAGACTGGCGGTCCTGTTCCTGTTCGGCTGTGCCCACCTGTTCCTGCTGTGGCTGGGCGACATCCTCGCGCTTTATGCGGTGATGGGTTGCGTCCTCCTGCTGTTCCGCAAGGTGGGTGACCGGGCGCTGATCCGCTGGGCCATCTTCCTGTGGCTGGTGCCGATCGGCTGGTCGGCCCTGATCCACTTTGCCGACATCAATCTTGCCGACCCGATCTATGGCGCAGCGATGCGCGGGTTCGCGGCGCAGGGTATAGACCTCACGATGAGCCCGGCCGCCTGGTACAATTCGGCCGATTACGCGGCCCAGTTGGCGTCGCACCCGTCGGAAGTGCTGCTGCGGATCGGCGATCTCACCTACCAGATGCGCCCGACCAAGGTGCTCGGCATGTTCCTGATCGGGCTGTGGATCGGCCGGCGCAGTCTCTTCGCGGCGACGGCGACGACCCGTCCCTTGCTGGTGCGGACGGTGAAGCTGGGCCTCGGGATCGGACTGCCGCTGTCACTCGCGCGGGCGGTGTTGCACATGACGGCGGGCGACAATCATGCCCTGCGCTTCCTCGAGGAGGCGCTCTATTGCCTGACCACGCCGACCCTGGCGCTCGGCTATGCGGCGGGGTTCTGCCTGTTGTGGAGCGGCGGCGCGCAGCGCGTGCTGGCGTGGCCGGCACCCGCGGGGCGGATGGCGCTGACCAACTATCTGTCGCAGACGCTGATCCAGACCTTGCTGTTCACCGGCGCGGGGCTGGCGCTGGCTAACGTCTTCGGACTGGCGTTCGTGCTGCCGTTCACCGCGGCGATCTTCGGTTGCCAGGTGGCGGTGAGCGGCTGGTGGCTGGCGCGGTTCCGGTTCGGGCCAGCTGAGTGGCTGTGGCGCAGCCTGACCTACGGCCGGGCGCAGCCGATGCGGCTGGCCCGGCCCGGAGATATCGTGGCCGCTTAGGCGACGGTCGCCTTGACGATGGTACCCGGTTCCCGCGGGGGTTCGCCCTTGGGCAGCGCGTCGACATGCTCCATGCCGCTCTCGACATTGCCCCACACGGTATACTGCTTGTCGAGGAAGCGCGCGTCGTCGAAGCAGATGAAGAACTGGCTGTTGGCGGTGTTCGGCTGGTTGGTGCGCGCCATCGAACAGGTGCCGCGGACGTGCGGCTCGGCGTTGAATTCCGCCTTGAGGTCGGGAAGCTCGCTGCCGCCCATGCCGGTGCCGGTCGGATCGCCGCCCTGCGCCATGAAGCCGGGGATGACGCGGTGGAACTTGACGCCGTCGTAGAAACCTTCGGACGCGAGCTTGGTGATCCGCTCGACATGGCCGGGCGCGAGGTCCGGGCGGAGCTTGATCACGACATCGCCGCCGCTCGACAGGCTAAGGGTAAGGGTCTGGGGCGCGTCGGCCATGGGCATTGCTCCTGCTGCTGGGGTGTTGCCGGCCATCTAGGGGCTGGCGCGCGCAAGCGCCACCCTTAGGCCCAGGGGTGACAAGACGCCGCGTCCGTGACAGGAGCGGCGCGGGGCATCACCACAAGCGACAGGCGGGAGGACAGCATGAGCGAGCGCGAACCGCTTGACGCCGACCTGCTGCCTTCGGGCGCGCCGGTGGACGAGCTGCCCGACGCCGAAGTGATGGATAGCGAAGACCGGCTCCGCCCCGGCTTCGTCGGGCGCGTGCTCGATGCCGTCCACGATGGCGATGGCGAGACCGCCCGCGCGCTGGTCGAGCCGCTCCACCCCGCCGACGTCGCCGACCTGATCGAGCTGGCCCGCGCCGACGAGCGCGAGGGGCTGGTCGCCGCGCTGGCGGAATTGGTCGACGCCGACGTGCTGGCCGAGCTGAACGAGCACGTCCGCGAGATCCTGATTTCCGAAATGGCGCCCGAGCGGGTCGCGGAGATCGCCGGCGAGCTCGACACCGACGACGCGGTCGCGATCATCGAGGACCTCGAGGAGGACGAGCAGCGGGCGGTCCTGCGCGCGATGGAGCCCGACGATCGCGCCGCGATCGAGGAAGCGCTGACCTATGGCGAGGAGACCGCCGGCCGCCTGATGCAGCGCGACCTGATCGCGGTGCCGGCGCACTGGAATGTCGGCCAGGTCATCGACTACCTGCGTTCCGAAGCCGAACTGGCGAACGACTTCTGGGAAGTGTTCGTGGTGTCGCCGTCCCACCACCCGGTCGGCACCTGCAAGCTGTCGACCATCCTGCGCTCGCCCCGCGCGACCCGGGTCGCCGCGATCATGGTCGAGGAGCAGACGCTGATCCCGGTCGACATGGACCAGGAAGACGTCGCGCTGCGCTTCCAGAAATATGCGCTGGTGTCGGCCGCGGTGGTCGATGCGAGCGGGCGGCTGGTCGGGATGATCACGGTCGACGACATCGTCCACATCATTCAGCAGGAAGCCGGCGAGGATGTCCTGTTGCTGTCGGGCGCGGGCGATGGCGATATCAACGAGCCGCTGGCACCGACCATCCGGCGGCGGCTGACCTGGCTGGTGATCAACCTTGGCACGGCGACACTGGCGGCGAGCGTGGTTGGTTTCTTTCAGTCAGAGATCGCGGCTTTCGCCCTGCTTGCGGTGCTGATGCCGATCGTCTCGGGCATGGGCGGCAATGCGGGGACACAGACGCTGGCAGTGACCGTGCGTGCGCTGGCGACCAATCAGCTGACCAGCTCGAACACGCTCCGGATGTTCGGGCGCGAATTCAAGATTGCGCTCGCCAACGGGCTTTGCCTGGGGGTGTTGATCGGCAGCGGAGTAGCGCTGCTATTCGGCAATACAACGCTGGGCATGGTGATCGGCGCGGCGATGGTGATCAACAACCTGGTCGCCGGGACCGTCGGCATCCTCGTTCCGGTCACGCTCGAGCGGTTGCGGATCGATCCCGCCGTATCGTCTTCAGTGTTCGTCACCACGGCGACCGACGTCATGGGTTTCTTCAGCTTTCTCGGGCTCGCCGCGGCGGTGGGGTTGGCAGGCTAAGGTCCACTTGGCTTAAAACCCTGCGAACGCTAAGGAAAAAGCGTGCCGCTCCATCTCACCAAGGTCGCCGTCGGCTGCCGCACCCCCGAAGCGCTGGAGAAGCGCTTTGCCGCGCGCAGCGTTGGCGGCGAGGTGCGGATCGTGACGCGGATGCGGCCCAAGCGTCTGGCCGAAATCCTCGATGGCGGGTCGCTCTACTGGATCGTGCAGCACCGGATGATCGCCTGCTCGCCGATCCTGAGGGTCGAGGATCGTCCGGACGGGCGGATCGATTTCGTCTGCTCGGAGCGGCTGCAGGCTATCCCTGCGATGCCGAAGCGCGCGCATCAGGGCTGGCGCTATCTCGAGCATGACGTGGCGCCCAAACCCGGCGACAATGACGATTGCGGGCTGAGCCTGCTGCCGCCCGCGCTCTACGGCCGGCTTGCTGCGCTGGCCCTGCTCTAGCGGCAGTTGTTGACGGTGGCGCCGCCGGTGACCTTGCGGGTGCAGGCGACAGGGTTCTGGAACGTGACGGTCGCGGCGCCGGTCGCGGTGACGTTGGCGCTGCGGCGGGCAGAAGCGCGCACTTCCGAGCTTCCGGCCGCGACCAGCACGAGATCGTCGGACTGAAGCGCAGCCGCATCGAGGACGATGCTTCCTTCGGCGCCGATCCGGCCATTCTTGATGGTGCCGGCAAGGGTCACCGTCCCGCTTCCCGCCGCGAGCAGATCGAGACGGTCGGCGGTGACGCTTGCGACCTGAAGCTGGCCCGGGCCGCCAAGCCCGAGGTTGACGCTGAGGCCCTTCATCCGGTCGATCAGCAGCCGGCCCGAGCCCGTCAGCAGGGCCGAGGCGAGATCGGGTGTGCCGAGCGTGACGCGTACAGGAACCCCGCGGCCCTGCCCGTTCCAGCCGCTTTGCTGGCGGACGATGAGCGTGCGCCCTTCGACCCGCAGGTCGACGGTGTCGAGCGCGTCGGGGGTGCTCTCGGCCCTCGCCGACGGCGGCTTGCCGGTGGTCACGACCACCTCGAACGGGGCCTCGACCCGGATGCGGTCGAAGCTGGTGATGGTGAAATTGCGCTGGGCCGCGGTCGCCGGGTCGGCAAGGGCGATCAGCAGGAGGGCGAGGAGGCGGGTCATGGCGACCCTTGTGCCCCGGCCATGGTTAACAGACCTCTTCGTCATTGCGCGCCGCAGGCGAAGCAATCCACCAGCGCGGGCGGCTTGGATTGCTTCGCTCCGCCCGCACTGACGAGCAGGTGACGCCTAGGAGCAGCGGATATCGCCGCTGCCGTGCTTGGACGACTGGCAGCGGGCGCCGCCGCGGATGTCGATGTCGCCCGAACCGGCGATCGACGCCTTGGCGGTTCCGGTGACCTGTGCGCGGATGCTTCCACTGCCGGCGATGTCGGCGCTGGCGTCGGTCGATCGCAACCCCGAGGCATCGACGTCGCCCGAACCGGCGATCTCGTAGCGCGCCTGCTGCGCCTGGCCCGCGGCCTTGATCCCGCCCGAGCCGGCGATCGACAGGCCGAGGTCCGTCACCGCCACCTGCGGCAGGCGAAGGTCGCCCGAGCCCGCGACATTGCCGCGGAAGCGCTCGCCCGCGATGCGATCGACGTCGACATCGCCCGATCCGGCCACGGCCACCGATTCGAGGCTGGGGACGGTGACGTTGAACACCGCCGGATCGTTCGAACCCCAATTCATGCCGCCGAACCAGCCCTTGCGCTTGGGCCTGATCACCAGCTTGCCGCCCTCGACCGTGACCTCGGTCTCGTCGAGCAGCTTCTGCGGCCCGCGCGCGGCGACCGAGATGGCCTTGCCGGTGGCGACCTTGACGTCGAACGGCCCGGACACCTCGATCCCGCTGAAGTTCGCGACCTGATAGGTGCGGCTGACGGCGGGGCCGGCGGATTCAGCGTGGCCTTCGGAGCAGGCGGTGAGCGACAGCGCGCTCAGCGCGGCGGCGGCGAGAAGGTGGTGGCGCATCGGTCATTCCCCTACTGTGTTGTACAAGTAATACAGCAGCACGGACAGGCGCGCAAACGAAAAAAGGCGCCGCCCGCAGGCAGCGCCTTTCTCGTTCCAGCAAAGCGGCGAGGCTTACTCGGCCACTTCCTTGGTCTTGTGGTGGATCAGGGCGGCTTCGTTCAGGATCTGGTGGATCTTGGCGAGCGCCGCCTTCTCGTCGGTCTGCTCCATCGCGCCGAGTTCGCGCGCCAGGCGCGAGGCGGCGGCTTCGAAGATCTGCCGTTCCGAATAGCTCTGTTCAGGAGCATCGTCCGGGCGGAACAGGTCGCGGGTCACCTCGGCGATCGACGACAGGTCGCCCGAGTTGATCTTCGCTTCATATTCCTGGGCGCGGCGCGACCACATGGTGCGCTTGACCTTGGGCTTGCCCTTCAGGATCTCGAGCGCGGCGACCATGGTCTTGTCGCTCGACAGCTTGCGCATGCCCACCGAGTCGGCCTTGTTGACCGGCACGCGGAGAGTCATCTTTTCCTTTTCGAAACGCAGCACGTAGAGTTGGAGGCTGGTTCCGGCAATTTCGGTGCTCTGCAGTTCAACGACGCGTCCAACGCCGTGCTTGGGGTAAACCACATAATCGCCAACGTCGAAGCTAAGGGCCTTCGCTGCCATTCTTCACCTTTCCAGATGCGAGAAGCATGAACCAAACGGTTGGTGGCGCCCCCAAGTCGCCCCGCGGTCCTGGCTTCTTCAGTTGACGGTCCGGCCTCTTGCCAAGCACCGCCGAGAGGGTGGTTGCGAAAAGGCCGCAGCGCATTGAGCATGCGGTACGGCCCCGATGTCATCAGCCTTTAACACAAAGTCTCTCAGATCGCCAGCCCCAGTTGCCGGGGCGCTTCGTCGTTAACCTCGGTCAGGTTCGACAGGCCGAGTCCGAGCAGCCGAACGCCGAGCGGAACGGGCAGCAGCGCGTCGAGCAGGTGATGTCCCGCGGCGGTGAAGGTGGCGGGATCGTCGACCGGATCGACGAAGCTGTGGGCCCGGCTGATCAGCCGGAAGTCGGAGAATTTGACCTTGAGCGTGACGGTGCGGCCCGCAGCCCGGGCGCGGTCGATCCGCTGCCAGGCGAGGCCGGCGACCCGGCCAAGCTCGCGGTGGAGGTCTTCCGCACTGCTGTAATCGGTGTCGAAGGTCCGTTCGGCGCTGACCGATTTGGCCTGGCGGCTGGACCGGACCGGCCGCTCGTCGATCCCGCGGCAGATGCGCCAATACCATTCGCCCGAGCTGCCGAACCGGCCTGTCAGTTCATCGCGGCTGAGCGACTGGAGGTCCGCGCCGGTATGGATGCCGAGCGCTTCCAGCCGGGCGGCGGTTTTTGGGCCGATGCCGTGGAAGCGCCCGACGGGCAGCGAGGCGATGTAGCGCTGCGCCTGCTCGGGACGGATGACGCACAGCCCGTTGGGCTTGTTCTGGTCCGAGGCGAGCTTGGCTACGAACTTGCAGTAGGACACGCCGGCCGAGGCGGTCAGCCCGGTCTCCCCGGCGATGCGGCGGCGGATTTCCTCGGCGATCGCGCGGGCCGAGCCCAATTGGTGCCGGTCCTCGCTGACATCGAGATAGGCCTCGTCGAGGCTCAGCGGTTCGATATGGTCGGTGTAGTCGGCGAAGATGGCGCGGATCTGCTGCGACACGGCCTTGTAGGCGTCGAAGCGGGGTTTGACGAAGATGAGGTCGGGGCAGCGGCGGCGCGCGGTGACGCTCGGCATGGCGGAGCGGACCCCGAACACCCGCGCTTCGTAGCTGGCCGCCGCGACGACCCCGCGGTGACCGCCACCGACCGCCACCGGCTTTCCCTTGAGCGACGGGTCGTCGCGCTGTTCGACGCTGGCGAAGAAGGCGTCCATGTCGACGTGGATGATCTTTCGCACGGGCGTCGGCGCGCCATCGTCGGGCGCATCGGAGCGGACCGTTGCGGGCAGCTGTGCGTTCACGCCCCGTTCCCTACCTTGGCTTGAGCGGAGAGTCATGCTTTAGGGCCGGCAAACCAGCATCTTCGGGAAGACAGATGAACATCCACGAATATCAGGCCAAGGAACTGCTTGCGAAATATGGCGTGGCGGTGCCCGCCGGCCATGCCGCGATGAGCGTCGAGGAAGCGGTCGAGGCGGCCAAGCGGCTCCCCGGACCGCTGTGGGTGGTGAAGGCGCAGATCCACGCCGGCGGCCGCGGCAAGGGCAAGTTCAAGGAACTCGGCCCCGACGCCAAGGGCGGTGTGCGCCTGGCCAAGTCGATCGAGGAAGTCCGCGCCCACGCCGAGGAAATGCTCGGCAAGACGCTGGTGACGATCCAGACCGGCGCCGAGGGCAAGCAGGTGCAGCGCCTGTACATCACCGACGGCGTCGACATCGCCAAGGAATTCTACCTCGCGCTGTTGGTCGACCGTGAGACCGGCCGCATCGCGGTGGTCGCCTCGACCGAGGGCGGGATGAACATCGAGGACGTCGCCCACGACAGCCCCGAGAAGATCCACACCATCACCATCGATCCCGCGACCGGGCTGATGCCGCACCACGGCCGTGCCGTCGCGGCGGCGCTGGGCCTGACCGGTGACCTTGCCAAGCAGGCGTCGAAGGTGCTCGCCGGTCTCTACGCCGCCTTCCTCGGCAGCGACGCCGAGCAGATCGAGATCAACCCGCTGGCGATTACCGAGGACAACCAGCTGATGGTGCTCGACGCCAAGGTCGGCTTCGACGGCAACGCCATGTTCCGCCACAAGGACATCGCCGAGCTGCGCGACCTGACCGAAGAGGATCCGATGGAAGTCGAGGCGTCGAAGTACGATCTCGCCTACATCAAGCTGGACGGCGACATCGGCTGCATGGTGAATGGAGCGGGCCTCGCCATGGCGACGATGGACATCATCAAGCTGAACGGCGCCTTCCCGGCCAACTTCCTCGACGTCGGCGGCGGCGCCAACAAGGAAAAGGTCACCGCGGCGTTCAAGATCATCCTCGCCGATCCGGCGGTGAAGGGGATCCTGGTCAACATCTTCGGCGGCATCATGAAGTGCGACATCATCGCCGACGGCATCGTCGCCGCCGCCCGCGAGGTCGACCTCAAGGTCCCGCTGGTGGTCCGCCTCGAGGGCACCAACGTCCAGCAGGGCAAGGACATCCTCGCCAATTCGGGCCTTCCGATCGTCGCCGCCAACGACCTTGGCGATGCGGCGGCCAAGATCGTCGCGGAAGTGAAGAAGGCGGCCTGAACCGTGCTTGGCCGCACCGACGCCGAGGCAATCTGCGCTGCGCTGGAAGCGGCGTGGAATGCTGGCGACGGCGCGGCTTTCGCGGCGAACTTCGCCGAGGACGCCGATTTCGTGAACGTGCTCGGCCATCACGCGCGGGGACGGGCGGAGATCGCGGTTGGTCACCAGGGCATCTTCGAGGGTGTCTACAAGGGCAGCCGCAACCGGCTGCAGGTCGAGGATTTGCGGAGCCTCGGGGGCAGCCTGTCGCTTATGCACGTTGCAGCGGCGCTCGAAGTGCCGGAAGGTCCGATGGCGGGCACGCACAGGGCGCTGATGTCGGTCGTCGTCGACGACGCCGGCACGGCCCCGCGCATCGTTGCCCTGCACAATACGTTCGTTCGGGACATGCCGGGAGGCCGGCCAAACTGATAGAGGCGGCGCGGCACAGCCCGCGTCGCAGCGGATGGAGAGTAAGCGGATGAAGGTACTCGTCGCGGTCAAGCGCGTCATCGACTACAATGTGAAGCCTCGCGTGAAGATGGATGGCACGGGCGTCGATCTTGCCAACGTGAAGATGAGCATGAACCCCTTCGACGAAATCGCCGTCGAGGAAGCCATCCGCCTCAAGGAAAAGGCCGGCGCGAGCGAGATCGTGGTGGTTTCGGTCGGCCCGCAGAAGGCGCAGGAGACGATCCGCACCGCGCTCGCCATGGGCGCCGACCGCGGCATCCTGGTCCAGACCGACGATGAGGTCGAACCGCTGGCCGTCGCCAAGATCCTCGCCAAGATCGTCGAGGAAGAGCAGCCGCAGGTGATCCTGCTGGGCAAGCAGGCGATCGACGACGATTCGAGCCAGGTCGGGCAGATGCTCGGCGCGCTGACCGGTTACGGGCAGGGCACCTTCGCGTCCAAGGTCGAGATCAGCGGCGACACCGCCAATGTGACGCGCGAAGTCGACGGCGGGCTCGAGACGGTGGCGCTGAAGCTGCCGGCGATCGTCACCACCGACCTGCGCCTCAACGACCCGCGCTACCCCTCGCTGCCCAACATCATGAAGGCCAAGTCGAAGCCGATGGCGGCCAAGACCCCGGCCGATTACGGCGTCGACACCGCGCCGCGCCTCGAAACGCTGAAGGTGGTCGAACCCGCCAAGCGGCAGGGCGGCGCCAAGGTCGGCAGCGTCGATGAACTGGTGACCAAGCTGAAGAGCCTGGGCGTGGTGGCCTGATCCCTCGACTTCGCTCGGGACGAGCGGAGTGGAGACCTGAAGTGATCCGTTAGTCCCGAGCGAAGTCGAGGGACGATGCGACTGACGAGGAATTGCACATGAAGATCCTGGTTCTCGGCGAGCATGCCAATGGCAAGGTCAAGGATTCGACGCTCGCCACCCTTGGCGCCGCGGCGAAGTTCGGCGGTGAAGCGCACCTGCTGCTGATCGGATCCGATGCGGCCGCGGCGGCGGACGATGCGAAGACCATCGCCGGCATCGGCAAGGTCCATGTCGCGGCCGACGCTGGCCTCGACCATGAGCTGGCCGAAAGCGTCGCGCCGTTGGTCGCCAGGCTGATGGAGACGCACGACGTGCTGCTCGCCAGCTCGACCACCACCGGCCGCAACATCGCGCCGCGGGTCGCCGCCCTGCTCGACGTCGCGCAGGTCAGCGACATCATCGCGGTCGAGGGCCCGGACACGTTCCAGCGCCCGATCTACGCCGGCAACGCGATCGCCACCGTGCGTTCGAAGGACGCCAAGAAGGTCATCACCGTTCGCGGCACCGCCTTCACCAAGGCCGAGCGCGGGTCGGGCAATGCCGAGATCGAGAATGTCGACGCGGGCGTGTCGAATGCGGTGTCGAGCTTCGTGTCGATGGAAGCGTCCGAGTCCGAACGGCCGGAGCTGACTAGCGCCAAGATCATCGTCTCGGGCGGCCGTGCGCTGGGCTCCAGCGACCAGTTCCATGCGCTGATCGATCCGCTCGCCGACAAGCTCGGCGCCGCGGTGGGTGCCAGCCGCGCGGCGGTCGATGCGGGCTATGCGCCCAACGACTATCAGGTCGGCCAGACCGGCAAGATCGTCGCCCCGGAGCTGTACGTCGCGGTCGGCATTTCGGGCGCGATCCAGCACCTTGCGGGCATGAAGGACAGCAAGGTCATCGTCGCGATCAACAAGGACGAGGAAGCTCCGATCTTCCAGATCGCGGACGTCGGCCTGGTCGGCGATCTGTTCAAGCTGGTGCCGGAACTGACCGAAAAGCTTTAAGGCCTCTTTCCCAGAGGCTTGCTCAACGACCCTGCGTGGCTAAGCTCCTGTTGCACTAACGGGGGCTAGTCATGTTGCGTAAGGTCGTCAGCGGTCTCGGGCTGTTGGCTGTTTGTTGCCCGGCGCTGGCGAGGCCACCGGCGGCGCTCGCACCGTCGGGACCGTGGCTGCCACTCAAGTCTGCCGACAGCTGCAAGCTCAGCCGCGCGTTTGGCGAGGGCAAAGACCGCGTCGTCGCCGTGTTCGAGCGCGTTGCGCCGGGATCGCGGCTCAACCTACTGGTGTTCGGTCCGGGACTTCGGTCGGGCCCCGCGGCGCGCGGCGGGCAGGTGCGCTTCCTCCCCGCCGCCGGTCCTTCCTTCACCGGCGGCCTCAGCGCCATGACGGCGCGCGGGGAAACGGTGATTCAATGGTCGGCAGTCGATTTCGCGCCCGACCTCAAGGTCGAGCCGGGACTGCGCACGGCAGGCCAGCTCCTTGCGCTGAAGGCCGCCAACCTTGCGGCCAAGTCCACTGCCGCAGCGCAGGTGACCGGCGTCGAGGTGAGCGAGCCCGGCGGCAACCGGATCGTCCTCCAGACCGGAACCATGACCGCGGTGCAGGACAGCCTGGAAGCGTGCGCGCGCGACCAGTTGCAGAGCTGGGGCCTCGACCCCGCGGTGCGCCACCGGATCGTGCTGGGACCGCGCAGCGACCGCAAGCCGGGCGATTTCGTCGACGAGCGCGATTATCCGGTGCTGGCGTTGCGGCACGGCGGCGAGGCGATCATCACGGCGCGCCTGATCGTCGACGCCGACGGCAAGGTCAGCCGCTGCACCACCATCACCGACTTCGCCGAGCCCGAGATGAAGGAGCTGGTCTGCCGCGGCCTTTCCAAGGCGACCTTCCAGCCCGCCGTCCTCGACGATGGTACCAAGGTGCCCGATTTCACCATGCTCCGTTTCCGCTTCGGAATGGCGCCCTGACCTTCACGACCGAAGCATCGTTCTTCAACCCCAACTGGAGCGTCGGCTCGATCATGCCCGGTATGCGTAACCTGGCAACGGCGGTCGTCCTGCTGAGCTTGCCCGCGGGTGTCCAGGCGCGCGAGCCCGTGCTGCTCAAGCCGCTGTCGCCGTGGAATCTTCAATATCAGCCCGAGAGCTGCAAGCTGGTCCGCTCGTTCGGCGATCCCGCGCGGCCGACGGTGATGGTGCTGGAGCGGATCAGCCCCGAATCGCCGCTGTCGCTGCTCGTGTACGGCGGCGGCCTGCGCTCGCAGATCGGGGATGAGGGCGTCACCGCGGCCTTCCTGCCGTTCGCGTCCAATCCATTCCGGGACGGCGCAGTGGCGCAGACGGCGACTACCAAGGATCCCGCCATCTACTGGCTCAATGTCCTGATCCGGCCGGCGGCGATGCGCTATGACGAGATGAAGAAGCGCGCCGACTATTATGTCCGCGACCTCGCCTGGGAAGCCGGGGAAAGGGCAATGGCGGATCGCACGGCGGCGGCGATCACCGGGCTCCAGATCGACGAGCGCGGACGGCGGACGGTCCTGATGACGGGCTCGCTGGGCAAGGCCTATCCCCTGATGCGGCAATGTGCGGCCGACCAGATGGCGGCGTGGGGGATCGATCCGGCAGTGCAGGAGAAATTGGTCCGGGCTGCAAAACCGCTCGCGCCGCTGTCGCAGCTCTTTCGCAGCAGCGACTATCCCAAGGGTGCGCTCAAGACCGGGGATGAATCGGTCATTCGTGCCCGCCTGCTGATCGACGCGACGGGCAAAGTGACCAAGTGCACGAGCCTGACCGCCTTTTCGGCACCGGGCTTCGCCGACGTGGTCTGCGCGCGCCTCAGGCTGGCGAAGTTCAGCCCCGCCGAATTGGCCGATGGCACCAGGATCCCCGACTTCACGACGACCAACATCAAGTTCGTCATGGGGCAGTGATCTGGGGTCAGGGCCGCTGTTTGCTGGCCTCGGCCTCGGCCTGGGCGCGCTGATAGACTTCATAGTCGGTGGGCCCTTGGCGGAGGAGCGGGCGCAGATCCTCTTCGCGGAGGGCCTTGATCGCGATCCCGATGGCGCGAAGGGCCATGTCGCTGAGCGGAAGGTTGCCGCCGCAGGCGTCCATCGGGCCGACGCCCGAACAGCCTTCGGTGATCGCGCGCGGTCGTGGCCGGTTGGCGGGATCGTCGCGGTGCTCGATCGACCGGAGCGCCTGCAAGGTGGTGGGATCGATCCGGTAGCGCCGGTCGCGGTCTCCGCAGACGGTCACCGTATTGGGATCGGCGACCCGGTTGCAGCCTTGCGAGATGACCGGCAGGGCGATCCGTTCGGGCGGCTCGAGCGCGGCGGCGGGCGCCTCGGCGAGGAGCGAGCAACCGCCAACAAGGGCCAGGCGACGCGACATCATGGCAACCGGTTCCAGCGTGAACCCGCCGAGGCTAGGCCTGCCCGTTCCGGTAGGCAATCAGAAGTGCGGCCGATCTAGCGCCACGCCACCTCGTCGACCCCCGCCAGCGCATCGGGGTCGATGCGGCGGCGGATCAGCGCCCATTTGTCGCCGTCGACCAGCACTTCGGCCGCGAGGGGCCGGCTGTTGTAGCCGTTGGACAGTGTCGCGCCGTAGGCCCCGGCGGTGCGGAAGACGATGAGGTCGCCTTCCTCCACCCGGTCCATCTCGCGGTTCATGGTGAAGGTGTCGCCGGTCTCGCACACCGGACCGACGACGTTAACCACTTGGTTCATGCCCGACGGGCGCACCGCCTCGATCCGGTGATAGGCGTCGTAGAGCGCGGGGCGCATCAGGTCGTTCATGCCCGCGTCGACGATCAGCCAAGGCGAGCGCGCACCAGGCTTCACACGGACGACCCGGGTGAGGAGCACGCCGGCATTGCCGACGATCAGGCGGCCGGGTTCGAACAGCAGGCGGGCGTTCCAGCCAGCGGTGACGCGGCGCACCATCTCGCCATAGGCCTCGGGGCCGGGCGGCTCGGGCTGGCCGGGGCCGTGGGGCACGCCGAGCCCGCCGCCGAGGTCGGCGATACGGATGTCGTTGCCCTGGGCGCGGAGCGCTGCGATCAGTTCGCCGACGCGCTCGAACGCGGCTTCGAGCGGGGCGAGGCTGGTGAGCTGGCTGCCGATGTGGACGGTGATGCCGTGGACGGCGAGGCCAGGCAGACCCGCGGCCTCGGCGTAGAAGGCGGTGGCGTCGGCGGCGGGAACGCCGAACTTGTTGTCGGCGGTGCCGGTGGTGATCTTGGCGTGGGTGCCGGCGCTGACATCGGGGTTGATGCGAAAGCCCATCGGCGCGACGCGCCCTTGCGCGGCGGCGACGGCGGAGAGGGTGCGGGCCTCCTCCATGCTTTCGACGTTGAACTGGAAGAGCCCGCCGGAGAGCGCCTCGGCCATTTCCCCGGCGGTCTTGCCGACGCCGGAGAAGACGATCCTGTCGGGGGCGATCCCGGCGGCGCGGGCACGGCGATATTCCCCGATCGAGACGACGTCAGCGCCAAGGCCAGCCGCGCCGAGGCGGGCGAGGACATGCGCGTTGGGATTGGCCTTCACCGCATAGGCGACCAGGGGCTCGCCCGCTCCGGCGCCCGCAACCGCGGCCTGCATGACGGCGGCGTGGCGGTCCATGGTGGCGGCCGAATAGACGTAGGTCGGCGTTCCCACCGCGTCGGCAATCGTTTCCAGCGGCACTCCCTCACAGTGCAGCGCGCCGTCGATGAGCTGGAAATGGTCCATGGGTCCGAGGCCTAGAAGCCTGCCAGGAAAGCCGCAACGTTGGCGCCCAGCGCGTCCACCGCATAGCCGCCCTCCAGCAGCACCAGGGTCGGGACGCCGAGCCTGGCTGCCCGCGCGGCGAGCGGGGCATAATCAGCGGTGCGGATCGCGAAGTGGCTGATCGGGTCGCCTTCGAAGGTATCCGCGCCGAAGCTGACGACCAGCAGTTCGGGCGATCCCTCCGCCAGCCAGTCGCAGGCGCGGGCAAGCGCGGCGTCATAGGCCGCAAAAGCGGTTCCGCGGGGGAGCGGGAGGTTCAGGACATTGCCCCCGCTTTCATCCGCGCTGCCCCAGAAATAGGGATAGTCGGTCGCCGGATCGGCGTGGAGCGAGGCGAAGCGGATGTCGGCGCGGCCCGCGACGATGTCCTGCGTGCCATTGCCGTGGTGGTAATCGAGATCGAGGATGGCGGTGCGTCTGCCCGACGCAAGCGCGGCGATCGCGGCCCAGTTCAGGTAGGAATAGCCGCCCATGTAATCGGGACCGGCATGGTGGCCGGGCGGCCGGGTCAGGGCGAAGGCATGGTCCCCGGCGGCGGTCGCGTCGAGCGCGGCGAGCAAGGTGTCGGTTCCCGCCAGCAGGGCCTGCCAGGTGCCGGCCATGATCGGCGCGCAGGTGTCATAGGCGTGCGCGCCGATCCGCGCGTCGATGCGGGCGAGGTCGCGCGGACGGCGGTGCACCGGGAAGGCATAGGGCAGGATATCGCCGCTCCGCCCCGCCGCCAGCCATTCGTCATAGGCGGTGGCGAGAAGGTCGAGATAGGCCCCGTCATGCGCCCGCCCGGCCGCGGCGAGCAGATCGCCCGCGGGGCGGTGGGGCGGCTCCTCGACCGCGCCGATCGCCGCAAGCACCGAATCGACCCGCTCCGGCACGTCCGCCGCGGGGTGCAGCGCGCCATTGAAGAATTCGGTTGCCGGCGCGTGGGCGCGCTGCCGTTCGTCCCAGAAGCAGCGCATCAGCGCTTGAGGTCGCTCGGCAGCGTCGGCTCGCTCAGCAATTGCTCCATTCGCTGCCAGCGGGCCTTGGGATCGGCCAGTCGCTCGACGTCGTCGGCCACCATGTCGCGGCCGATGTTGTAGTTGATGACGTAGGACCGATACTGCTTGATGAAGGCGACGCCCTGCCGCGCCCGCGCCTCGCTGACGAGGCCGTAGCGCTGGGTCAGGCGTACCGCCTCCGCTTCGTCGATCTGGCCGTCGAGGAAGCGCTGGGCGATGGTGTTGCGCGAGCGCGAAAGATCGCGGCTGAGGTCGGCAAGCTGTTCGTATTTCGCGACTTCCGAGGCCTGGAGCCCGGCCAGCGGCGCAAGGACGGCGGCTTCGTAACGTGCCTTGCGCGCACCCGGGAACGCAAGGTCGATGCCGTAATTGGCCGAACCCTCGGCCAGCAAGGATTGCGGCGAGAAAAGCGGGTAGACGCTGAATTCGACCCAGCCCTTGCCGCGCACCAGTTTCTCTTCAAGCAGCACGTTCAGGACATGGTGGCCGGGATAGCCTTCGTGGCAGCCGAGGTCGATCGCGCGGCTGAGGCGGATCGGCAGGTCGGTGTTGACCTCGATCCGGCTCTTGTAGTCGCCAAGATAGTAATTGTAGCCCGACCAGCTCTTGCCGGTGACGAAGCCGAGGTCGAACCGCTCGGTCGAGGGCAGGGCGATATGCTCGACCGTCGCGGTGCGGCAGGCGGCGATCGCGTTGCGGAAAACGGGCTCCAGCTTCTCCTTGGGAATGGTGAAGCGGTTTTGATAGGCCTCGACGCGATCGGCGAGGGTGCCGGGGCCGGGGACCAGTGCCTCGATCTTGGCCAGCACGGGATCATAGTCGCTGAGCGGTTTCAGGTCAGGCCGGACCCCGAACAGCCCTTGCGCTTCCTCGACGAAGGGCAGCTTCTCGCCCTGCAGCATGCGCAGCCGCGTCGCGGCGGCGGTCAGCTGGGCGGCAAGAAAGGCGGCGCGGCGGGGTTCCTCGGCGGACAGCTTGCCGACGCGGGACTGGAGGGTGGCGGTTTGCGCGGCAAGCGCCGGAAGGTCGCTCTTGGCAGCCAGCGCCTGCCCTTCGGCCTTGAGTTTCGGGTCACCGTAGAAGGCGTCGATATAGCCTTCTTCCTTTTCGCCGATCGCCATCTGCAGCACGACATAATCGCGCGCCGCGGCGGTGAGGCTGTCGCCGGTTCCGGGCGCGGTCGCGCAGGCGCTCAGCGCGAGCGTGGCGGCAGCAGCGGCGGCGAATAGGGGTCGTTGCATACGGTCGGATCCTTGTCGGCGTCTTGGCCGAAGATCTCCTCGGCTTCTTCTGTATCGCGTTCGCTTTCGCCCATTGGCCGCGTCAGCGCCAGCACGGCGTAGCCGACGATGCCCGAAACCACCGAGCCGAGCAAAGTGCCGATCTTCGCCTCGTCGATGAGGGTGCGGTCGGTGAAGGCGAGCTCGCCGATGAAGAGGCTCATGGTGAAGCCGACCCCGCACAGCAGCGCCGCGCCGTAGATGTGCGACCAGCGCAGTGCCTCGGGCTTGCGGGCAAGGCCGACGCGATCGGCCGCCCAGACCGCGCCGAACACGCCGATCTGCTTGCCGAGGAACAGGCCCGCGGCGATTCCGAGCGGAAGCGGGGCGAGTACTGCATCCACGCCGCCGATGGTGACGCCGGCGCTGGCGAGGCCGAACAGGGGCACGATCCCGAACATGACGAGCGGGTGCAGCCGATGCTCGAGCTTCTTGAGCGGGGACACAGCCTCGCCGCGGCCAAGCGGGATGGTCAGGGCCGCCACCACGCCGGCGATGGTGGCATGGACACCCGACTGGAACACCGCCAGCCACAGGAAGGGGAACAGCGCGAGATAGGGCCACAAGCGCCGCACCCCGAACATGTTGAGCGCCGCCATCGCAGCGACCAGCAGCCCGCTTGCCGCCAGCGCGGTCATGTCGATGTCGGCGGTGTAGAAGACCGCGATGATCGCGACCGCGCCGATGTCGTCGACGATGGCGATGGTCACCAGCAGGACCTTGATGCTGGCAGGCACGCGCGGGCCGAGCAGGGCGAGGAGGCCGAGCGCGAAGGCAATGTCGGTGGCGGCCGGGATCGCCCAGCCGGGGGACAGCGCGGGATCGAAGCCGGTGACGATCCGGTAGGTCAGTGCCGGCACCGCCATGCCGACCGCCGCGGCGACGATCGGCAAGCGGCGTGCTTCGGGCGTGGCGAGCTGGCCGTCATACCATTCGCGCTTCACCTCCAGCCCGACGAGCAGGAAGAACAGCGCCATCAGCGCGTCGGCGATCCAGTAGTGGATCGTCAACGGGCCGAGGTAGGTCTCGAGCAGCGCGTGATAGTCGTGAGCGAGTGGGCTGTTGGCGATCAGCAGCGCAAGCGCGGCCGCTCCCATCAGGAGAAGGCCCGCCGTCCGTTCGCTGCTATGTGCCTGCCCCGCCATTGGGGCGAGGCATGCACAGGTAGTTCAGTTCGCGCAACCGCGGGTGGCGGTCAGCCGACCGTGACCTCAAGCGTCATCTCGACGTTGAGGGCCTTGCTGATCGGGCAGCCGGCCTTGGCCTCGTCGGCGAGGCGGCGGAGTTCGGCTTCCTCGATCCCCGGGACCTTGGCGGTCAGCTTGAGGTCGGAGCGGCTGATCTTGAAGCCAGCGCCGTCCTGGTCGAGCTTCACCCGCGCCTCGGTCTGGAGTTCGCCCTGCTCGTGCCCGGCGCCGGCCAGCGCAAAGCTCAACGCCATGGTGAAGCAGCCCGCGTGGGCGGCGGCGATCAGCTCCTCGGGGTTGGTCCCCGGCTCGCCCTCGAAGCGGGTGTTGAAACCGTAGCGGCTGTCGGTCAGCACGCCCGACTGGGTGGTGATCCACCCCTTGCCGGTCTTGCCCATGCCTTCGTAGCGCGCGGTGGCGGTGCGGGTGATCATGCGGTTGTCATCCTCTTGAGCTGAAACTCACGCACACCAAACTGCACCGCCGCGCACAGGTTGCAATCGCCCTAGCGCAAGGCGGGCTTGTCGAGCGACAGGTCGGACAGCGGGATCACCGTCACCTCGCCGAACCGCTTGCGCAGGTCGTCGGCGAACAGCTTGGCATCGCCGACGATGACGGTGGTGCTTCCGGCGGGGGCAAGAAGGCTGCGGGCCGCTTCACCGGCCTGCGCCGTGGTGACCCCGCGCACCGACGCCATGTAACGCCCGATCTCGCTCGGATCGACGCCGCTAAGGACAAAGCCCGAGACAATGTCGCCAAGGCCGTCGACCGTCTCCAGCTGGCGCCCGAAACCGCCGGTGATGAAGGCTTGCCGGGTTCCCATTTCGGCCGCCGGGATCGGCTCCGCGCCGAGCCGCTTCATCTCCTCGAGGATGAGGCCGAGCACTTCGGGCGCCGAAGCATTTTTGGTCTGCACCGCGGCGACCAGCCCGCCGGCCTGCCGTCCCGCCGACAGGCCGCTGCTGGCGCCATAGGAAAGGCCGCGCTTGATCCGGATTTCGCGGTTGAGGCGGGCACTGTAGCCGCCGCCGAGCACCGCATTGGCGATCATCGCCTGATAGTAGCGCGGGTCGGAGCGGGTGATCGCCTCCTTGGCCACCGCGACCGCCGCCTGGCTGGAGCCGGGCATGTCGACCACGATGATGCGGCCCTTGAGCGGCGCTTCGCCGGCGGCCGGCGCTGCGGTGGCGGCGGCCAGCGGGGCGCCTGCGCGCCAGTTTCCGAACGCCTGTTCGGCAAGCTGCCGGGCCTTGTCGGGCGCAATGTCGCCACTCAGCACCAGCACGCTCTTGTCGGGGCGAAAGGCCTGGCCGGCGGCCGCGGCCACATCGGCGCGGGTGATGGCCTTGAGCGATGTCTCGGTCCCGCCCGGGGGCGAGCCATAGGCGCCGGCGCCGAACACCGCGCGCGCGGTGGCGATGCGCGACAGGGCGCCCGGGTTCTGCAGCGCGAGCGTTGCATCGTCCACCGCCTGGCCCCGCGCGCGCTCAACCTCGTCGGGCGCGAAGGCCGCATTGGCGGCGACATCGGCCATGATGCCGAGCGCGGCGGGAAGGTTGGCGCTGCTGACGGTGAGGTCGAGGTTCATTCCCTCGTTGCCGGCGCCCGAGCCAAGTTGCCCGCCGAGCGCCTCGACCGCCGCGGCGATCTGGTCGGCGCTGCGGGTCGCGGTGCCCTTGGTGATGATGTCGGCCGCAAGCTTGTGGAGGCCCGCCTTGCCCTGCGGATCGGCGGTGCTGCCGTCGAGTGCGAGCAGGCTGGCATTGACCAACGGCAGGTTGGTCCGTGGCACGGTGATGACGGTAAGGCCATTGGCGAGTTTGGCGGTGACCGGCTGCGGCACGGTGACGGCAAGCGGTGCCGCGGGCTCGGGCGGGCGGATGCGCTGCGCGTCGCTCGCCTGGGTCACCAGCCGGATGTCGGCAGGGGCTTTCAGCGGAACGGTTACGACGGTGGGCGCAAGCGCGATCTTGTCGCCGCCGCTTTGCGTCGCGCCCTTGGGAGCGGGGAGATAGCGGATGGTGGCCGCGGTCTTGAGGTCGAGATATTTGGCGGCGACGCGCTGGATGTCCGCCGGGGTGACCTTGGCCAGCGCTGCGAGGCGCTTGTCCGCGGCGCGCGGATCGCGCTCGATGATGACCCCGTTGGCGAGGACTTCGGCCTTGCCCTCGACGGTCTCGCGGTCCTTGAGCGCGGCGGTCAGAAGCTCGTTGCGGGCCTCGGTCAGCTCGGCGGCGGAAACGGGTGCGGACGCCAGCCTGGAAAGCTCGGCACGCAGCGCGGCCTCGACCTCGGGAACGGTCTTACCCCCGGCAAGGATGGCGTAGGGGGCGAACAGGCCGGTGCCCTGCTTCTGTTCGGAATAGACCGACGCACTGGTCGCCAGTCGCGTGCGGATCAGCGCCTGGTTGAGGCGGCTGCTGTCGCCGCTCGCCAGCACCGCCTCGAGCAGTTCGAGCGCGGCGAAATCGGGCGAGCTGGCAGGCGGCAGGAGGAAGCTCATCACCACCGCGGGCAGCGGGGTGTTGGGCTCGGTCACCGTATAGCTGCGGGCGGCGGTGCGAGCGGGCTCCGCCATGGTGACCCGCGGGATGGTGCCCGCCGGCTTCCTGATCGGCGCGAAATAGCGGTCGACCCACTGGTCGAGGTCCGCCTGTTCAAAATTGCCGCTGACCACCAGCACCGCATTGTCGGGACGATAGTAAGTGGCGTGGAAGGCCCGCACGTCATCGATCGTCGCCGCGTCGAGCTGCTCGATGCTGCCGATGCCCGGCCGCGCGTAAGGGTGGCGCTGGTAGCTCACCATCGGGAGATAGTGGGAAAACAGCCGGCCGTAGGGACGGGCAAGACCGGTGCGCAGTTCCTCCTTCACCACGTCGCGTTCGGGCTTGAAGTTGGCATCGTCGACCACGAGGCTGCCCATCCGGTCGGCCTCGGCCCACAGCAGGCGCTGCAGGTGGTTGGCGGGCACCGTCTCATAGTAATTGGTGTAGTCGTCCGCCGTGCTGGCATTGTTGAACCCGCCGACGTCCTCGGTCAGGCGATCCATCTGTTCGGGCACCATGTTGCGGGTCGCCTTGAACATCAGATGCTCGAACAGGTGCGCGAAGCCAGAACGGCCGCGCGGATCGTCCTTGGACCCGACGTCGTACCACACCTGGACCGAGACGTTGGGGCTGGCGGTATCGCGCAGGGCATAGACCCGCAGGCCGTTGGCGAGCTTGCGTTCGGTGAAATCGAGCTGGGGAACCGACGTCGCGGTCTGCGCGGTGGCGGGCACTGCGCCAAGCGTGGTTCCGGCAAGGAAAAGGGCAGCAAGCAGGCGCGTCGATGCGGACAAAGTCAGTCTCCGAACTGGGGAATTTGTGTTGGCGCGACGGTGCGGCGGCGACCCGCCCCCGTCAAGCAACGCTTCGACGAGCGGGCGGCCGCGGGATACGGCCAAGGGGCCAGCGCGCGGAGCCGACAGGGGGCCGGCTCGTTTCCCGACCATGACGCAAGGCCCCGCCGTGACCGAGCAGCGCTTCCAGGCCTGGCTAGCCGAGCAGTCCGGGCCGCCGCTGATCCTCGGACATTTCGATGCCGACGGGCTGTCGGCGGTGGCAATCCTGGCCCGCTCGATCCCGCACGCCGAGGTGCGGCTGGTCGGCAAGGGCGAAACCCCGTGGACCGAGGCGGTGCGCGCCGAACTGGAGCAGCGTCGTCCCGCCGCCATCATCGCCACCGATCTCGGCGTGCGCGGGGGCGAGATCTTGCCGGGCACGCCGGTCTGCCTGATCGACCATCATGTGCCGACCGGGACGCCGGGCAAGGCGCTGGTGATCAGCGGCAATGGCGACACGCCCGAGCCGACCTCGGCGTTGCTGGCCTATTGGGCGTGCGGCAGTCCGGATGCCTTGTTGTGGCTCGCGGCGATGGGGCTTGTCGGCGACATGGCCGAGGAAGCGGGCTTTGCCGAAATGGCCGCGGCGCAGCAGCGCTACGGCAAGACCGCGCTTCGCAATGCCGTCAGCCTGGTCAACGCGCCGCGCCGCACCGCCTCCGCCGATGCGAAGCCGGCGCTGGCGCTGATGATGAAGTGCGACAGCCCGAAGGAGCTGTTGTCCGGCCGCCATCCCGAAACGGCGCTGCTGCTTGCCGCCAAGGAGGAGGTGAAGGCCGAGATGGAGGTCGCCCGCCGCGTCGCCCCAAAGGTGCGCGGCGAGGTGGCGCTGATCCCGGTCGACAGCCCGTGCCAGATCCATCCGCTGATCGCGCAAGCATGGCGCACGCGGCTGCGCGACAAGGTCGTGATCGCGGCGAACAAGGCCTACCGCCCGGGCTGGGTCCACTTCGCCGCGCGCACCGGTGCCGGCCACGACCTCATCCATTTCTTCGCCGAACGCCGGCCCGACGGCGCGGGCAGCGAATATGGCAGCGGCCACAAGGCAGCGAGCGGCGGCGCGCTCAAAATCCCCGACTGGAACCGCTTCATCGCGGACCTGGGCTTTCCCGAGGAGCAAATCTGAGTGAGCATCGACCCCAATCGTCCCTTGCGCCTCGGCTTTCCGGTCAAGGTCATGGGCGTCCCCGGCCTCAAGTCCGGCGACACGCGCCGCTGGCAGAAGGATCCGCACCTCAAGTGCAGCCTCGAGCATCTCGACAGCGTCCTCGACTATCTCAAGAAGGTCGAGATCGACATGTACCGGTTGAGCTCGGACATCGCGCCCTATGCGACCCACCCCGACATGCCGCAGTTCCATTCCATGGTCGCCGACAGCGATGCCGAACTGGCCGCGTTTGGCAGGAAGGCACGCGAACTCGACATCCGGCTGTCCTTCCACCCGTCGCAATATGTGCTTCTCAACAGCCCCAACGAGGATCTGACGCGCAAGAGCATCTGGGACCTGTCGAGCCAGGCCGAGATGCTCGACCGCATGGGCTGCGGGCCCGAAGCGGTGCTGGTGACGCATGTCGGCGGGGTCTACGACGACCGCGAGGCGTCACGCGCGCGCTGGCTCGAAGGCTATGCCAGATGCCCGGAGCATGTCCGGCGCCGGCTGGTGCTCGAGAATGACGACATCCGCTTCTCGGCCGCCGACGTGCTGTGGATCACCGAACGCTGCGGCGTCCCGTGCGTGTTCGATTACCAGCACTTCTGGTGCCTGAACCCCGAGCGGCTCGAGCTTCGCGACACCTTCGAGAAATTCCTCGCGACCTGGCCTGACGGCGTGCGGCCCAAGATGCATTTCTCCTCGCCCCGCACCGAGCTGCGCGAAGTGAAGCGCAAGATTTCGCCCAGGGAGCGGGAAGCGGCGATGGCGGGCAAGAAGAGCAGGTCGAAGGAACTGACCCGCGCCCCGGTCAAGGCCACCGCCAGGGTCAAGACCGTGCTCCTGCCGCCGATCTGGACCGGGCACAGCGACTTCACCAATCCATTCGAGTTCGCGACCTTCATGCGGATGGTCGACGGCCTCGAATTCGACGTGATGATGGAGGGCAAGGCCAAGGACGTGTCGATCATCAAGCTGCGCCCCGACCTCCTTCGCTTCGCCCCCGACGTGGCGGCGCGGTTCGGCATCTATCCCGACGATGCCGACGAGATGGCGGCGGCCGAACGGGCGCTCGAGCAGGGCGTCAGCGCGGAGGACGAGCCCGACGTCGACGAGGGCGGACTGGTCGGCGCGCCGGAAGCGGAAATGGCCTGAACCGCCACTGTGGCAGCGCTGCATCCCTGCCCCGCGGAATGTCTTTTTTTCGAAAAGCTGCAAACTGCGCCAAGGACTTAAGCACTCGTAAACTATTCCGACACATGTATGGTTAACAGCTCAGCAAGGGGTGCAAGAAAATGGCGCGTTTGGTCCTCACCGAGCCAGGTGAAGATGTTGATGTCGGCGGCAACGTCACGGTGATCGGGACGACTGCCCCGGACGAGGTGATTACCATCCTCCGTGGCAACATCGTGCTTGATCCTTCCTTCAATGCGGGCGGCGATACCGTTCGCCTGCCCGACATCGCTTCCTCCTTCACCATCCGGCTGTCGGGGGCCACGGCGACCATCGTCGGCCTGACCAGTTCGGTGACCATCCCGGTCGGCTCGGCCGGCCTGACGGTCGCGTTCGACGACGTGGCGCGGACGCTGAAGTTCGATACGACGCTCGGCTTTGTCACGTTGGGCGACCAGCGCGTCACCAGCAGCGAAACCGGGGTCCTTCCGTTCGGCGCGACCGGGCAATTGCTCGGCACCGAGGGCGCGGACACGGTCAACGGCACCGAAAGCCGCGACGTGATCGACGGTCTTGGCGGCAACGACACCATCAACGGGCTGGGCGGCGACGACTTCATCCGCGGCGGCGCCGGCAACGACACCATCAACGGCGGCGCTGGCAACGACGAGATTTACGGCGGCTCGGGCGACGACCGGATCATCGACGACATCGGCGACTTCGGCCTCATCTATGGCGGCCTCGGCAACGACAATATCTCGGTCAACAATCCGACCGGCACGTCCTTCACCATCAGCGGCGGCGACGGCGACGACGAAATCGTCGTGAACCTCGGGCCGATCGGCGTCGCCTACATCAATGCAGGCGCAGGGGCGGACAAGGTCGCTTCGGTCACGGAAGGGGCCGACGTAATCGTGACGCTTGGCGCGGGCCGCGACCAGCTGATCATCCCGGCGGGGGCACTTGCCGACGATCTAGGCGTGACGGTGGTGCAGGACTTCACCGTTGGGGCGACCGGCGACATCGTGGTGTTGAAGGATGCGCTGACCGCCGGCCTCACCAATTGGGATCCGGGCACCAATCCGTTTGCGACCGGGCACCTCCAGCTGGTGAACATCTTCGGCAACACCTACCTGCAGGTCGACCGCGACGGACCCGGCGGCCCGCTGAAAGCGCAGGATTTGATCGGCTTCGCAGGCGTCGCGCCGTCCGGCTTCACCGCCGAGAATTTCAATGGCTACGATCCCAAGGCCGCTCCCGGGGCAGCACTCGCTTCTTCCGCGCAGGTCGGTGACAGCCAGTCGAATCCGCTGGCCGTCGGACCCGACCTGGTCGGCGACACCGGCCTTGTCCGGATGGAGCTTCACGACACCCTCGGATTGCACACGGCCTATTACTTCTTCGCCTGACCGGCGATTGCGCCATGCGGCCCGCCTGCCTTATGGTGGGCGGGCCGAATTGACTGTCCAGCCAGAAGGGACAGCTCGATCATGGCGCGCGTCATCCTTACCCAGCCCAACGAGCATGTGGACGTCGGCGGCGACCTGACGGTGGTCGGCTCACGCGCCGGCGGCGAGGTCATCACGGTCATCCGGGGCACCATCGTCCTCGATCCGTCCTTCAATGCCGGCGGCGACACGGTGCGGATGCCCGACGACGCCGCCTTCTTCACCGTCCGGTTGAGCGGCGCGTCGGCCGTCATTGCGGGACTCGGCGTGTCGGTGACCATCCCCGTCGGCGCCGCGGGGCTGGAGGTCAGCTTCAATGACGTCAGCCGGACCCTGCTGTTCGAAAGCGCGACGTCGAAGGTGAAGCTCGGCGACCAGATCGTCACCGCTACCGCGACCGCTGTCGTTCCCGCCGGGGGCGTGCCGACCCTGGTCGGTACCGATGGGCCGGACATCATCACCGGTACCGACGGCAGTGACGTCATCGACGGGCTTGGCGGCGCGGACCGGATCAACGGCGGCGGCGGCAATGACGTCATCCGCGGCGGCGCCGGGGGCGACGACATCGACGGCTCGTTCGGCAACGACCAGCTTTACGGCGGGCCGGGCGACGACCGCATCGTCGATAATGACGGCACCTCGGCCTATCTCGATGGCGGGACCGGCAACGACTGGCTGGGGGTCGAGAATTACACTGGAACCAGCTTCACGCTGATCGGCGGCGATGGTGACGATTATATCGACGTCGCGGTCGGAAGCGGCGGGCTGTGCGTGATTGATGCCGGGGCCGGCCTCGACCGGGTGGTGATCGACAGCAACGGCATGCCGATCACCCTGACCCTCGGCAGCGGACGCGACCAGCTGGTGCTGGGCGAGGGAGCGCTGGCCAGCCCGAAGTTCGGACCGGTCACCGTTACCGATTTCCAGCCCGGCGCGATCGGCGACACGGTCGAATTCGTCGCGGCGCTGCTGGTTTCGGCAATCAACTGGGACGCTGGCAGCAATCCGTTCACCGCGGGCTATCTGCGGATCCTCGATCGCGATGGATCGGCCGTGCTGCAGTTCGACCGGGATGGGCCGTCCTCGACGCTGTACGGGTTTCGCGACGCGATCATCTTCACCGGGATCGCAAGCGCCGCGCTGACCCGCGAAAACCTCGAAGGCTTCGATCCGGCCGGAACCGCGGCCTCGCTCGCCTCAAGCCTCGAGTGGAATGCACAAGGCGCCAGCGTCCTGCCGCACTGGGACGTCGCGGCATTCGCCTGACGAGGAGGGGAGGGAGAATGGTGCCCAGAGCCGGGATCGAACCAGCGACACTGCGATTTTCAGTCGCATGCTCTACCAACTGAGCTATCTGGGCCCACACGCTCGCGGGCAGGCCATGCGGCCTTGCGAGCGGCTCCCCTAACGGGGCTCCTCGCCGCTGTCCAGCCCGGGATCGGCGGGCGGACCCGGAATGCGATAGCCTTCGCCAAGCCATTGCAGCAGGTCGCGATCCTTGCACCCGCGGCTGCAGAAGGGGGCGTGATCGGGCGACGCGGGCTTGGCGCACAGCGGGCAGGGCTTGGACTTAGCTGACATGGCCGCCGGAGATGGCGAGTGACGGGTCGGCCCGCAAGGTGATCTCGCCCCCGCGCTGGCGGGACAGGGTCGCCAGCCAGGGATCGTTCTTCTCGATCACCGCGATCACCGCGGGATGCGCGGCAAGGGTCGCCCGGCCGTGCCCCTGCGTCGCTGCGAGGCGCAGCAGGGCACGCGCCGCGAAGGCGGGCGGGTCGAGGGCCAGTTCGAGCAGCGAGGGACGCCGCCGCGGACGCACGACCTGCAACAGGCCAAAGCCGTTCACCGCGGTCCGCTCGAAACTTTCGCCAACCATCGCGGCGTCGAGCGCGTCCGCCGCGGCCTGGCGCGGAGCCTTGCCCGACGTGGTGGGCAGGTCGATGACGATGCTGCCCTGAAGATCGAGGCGGAGGATCGCTTCGCCCGCCGCCCGCGCGCCAGCCACGGCCAGATCCGCCGCGGGCAGGCGCCCGTCGACGTCGATCACGGTCATCGCCGGGGTCCAGGCCAGCCGCAGCTCGCCGCCGGCAAAGCGGACGATCCCGCTGGACGCTTCCTCGATCAGGTCGTCCCAGCCCAGGTCGGCGAGCCGGTCCTTGCCCGCGGGCGGAAAGGGAAGCTCGATGGCGTCGACCCCGCCGCCGATCCGCTCACCGAGGAAATGGCTTCCCAACGCGCGTTTCCAGGGTTCCGGACCGGGCAAGGCCGGCCGCGTGATCTGGAGGGGGAAGCGCGCGCCTTCGCTGATTCCGCCCGGCCGGCGGGTCAGCAGCACTTCCTGCCCATCGTCGAGGCGCGCGAGCGGCTGCGGCGCGACCGCGATCAGGCGGGCATCGACCACGCTTCCGGCTGGAAGGATGGAATCGGGAAGGATCCGGGCCGCGCGGATGCGGCTCTCCGCGATCTCGGCGAAGCGGGTCTCGCCGATGCCCGCTTCGACCAGCCACTCAGGCAAGCGGATAGCCTGCGCTTTTCAAGAGGTGCCGGGTCTCGGCCAGCGGCAGGCCGACGACGTTCGACCAGCTTCCGGCCATGAAGCGGACGTAGACTTCGCCATAGCCCTGCAGCGCATAGCCGCCCGCCTTGCCGAGCCATTCGCCATGGCCGGCGTAATAGTCGATTTCCTCTGCCGAGAGGTTTTTCATCGCGATGACGGTTTCGACCAAACGGGTGCGCAGCTTCTGCCCGGGCGCTGCCAGCGCGACTCCGGTCAGCACCTTGTGCCGGCGACCGGACAGCAGCGCCATGCACTTCCTGAGGGTCGCTTCGTCCTCGACCTTGGGCAGGATCCGCCGTCCCACCGCCACCACCGTGTCGGCGGCGAGGACCAGTGCGTCGGGCTCCAGTGCAGCGACCGCCTCCGCCTTTTCGGTAGCCAGCCGCAGCGCATGGGGGCGCGGCAATTCGCCCCTGGCGGGATCTTCGTCGATGTCGGCCGGCCGCACGGCGTCGGGGGTGACGCCGATCCGGGCAAGAAGGTCGAGGCGGCGCGGGCTCGCCGAGGCGAGAACCAGGCGCATCGGGCTCGTCCTAGCCGTTGTAGCCCGGCGGGCCGCCGCGACCCGGCATGAAGCGGTAGGTGATGCGACCCTTGGTGAGGTCGTAGGGGGTCAGTTCGACCAGCACTTCGTCGCCGGTCAGCACGCGGATGCGGTTCTTGCGCATCTTGCCTGCCGTATGCCCCAGAATCTCGTGGCCATTCTCGAGTTCGACGCGGAACATCGCGTTGGGCAGCAGTTCGACTACCCGCCCGCGCATCTCGAGAAGTTCTTCCTTGGCCATGCAGATCCTTTGTGGTGAACGATGAAAGAATAAGTCGCGCGGGCCCTTAGCGGCAGATGGCGCGAAAGTATAGGTGAGGCGTCAGTCGGGCGACTTGTCGCGCTTCGCCTTGCGGGTCACGAGCAACTTGTCGATCTTGCGCCCGTCGAGGTCGACGATCTCGAACCGCCAGCCGTCGTGGACGAAGTGCTCGCCCGTTTCGGGCAGGCGCTTCAAGACCGCCAGGGCAAAGCCGGCAACGGTGGAATAGTCGCGCTCGGAGCCAAGCGTAATCCCGAGCCGGTCCTCAAGGCAGTCGGCGGTCGCCGAGCCGCTGATCAGCCAGCTGCCGTCCTCGCGCTCCACGAGGGGTGGGTCGTCGTCCTCGACGTCGCTGGCGAAAGCACCGGCAAGCGCGGCGAGGATCGATCCCGGCGTCACGATCCCGTCGAGATGGCCATATTCGTCATGCACCAGTGCCAGGGGCACCTCGGCCGAGCGAAGCACGTTCAGCGCATCCATCGCGTCCATCACGTCGGGAATGACGATCGCCTTGCGCGACAGGCCGCGCAGGTCGAGCGGGCGGCCTTCCAGCATCGCGTCGAGCATGTCGCGGGTCTGGATCACCCCCACGATCTTCTCGATCGATCCTTCGGCGACCGGCAAGCGGCTGTGCGGCGTATCGGCCAGCGCGGCACGCAATTGCTGCGGATTGCTGTCGATGTCGATCCAGTCGACCTCGGTCCGCGGGGTCATCACCTCGCGCACCGGGCGGTCGGCGAGGCGGACGATGCCGCTGATGATCGCGCGCTCGGATTCCTCGAGCACGCCCGCGGTCTGCGCTTCGGCGACCACCAGATGGAGTTCCTCGGCGGTGACGTGATCCCGATTCTCGCGGTCGAGCCCGAGCAGTTTGAAGATCGCGGCGCTGCTCTTGTCGAGCACCCAGACGAAGGGTGCGGTCAGCTTGCTCAACCACAGCATCGGGCGGGCGACGATGACCGCGATCGGTTCGGGGCTGCGCAGCGCGAACTGCTTGGGCACCAGTTCGCCGACCACCACCGAGGCAAAGGTCGTCAGCACGATCACCAGCCCGAAGCCGATGTTGATCGAAAGCTCATGCTCGATCCCCAGCAGTTCGAGCCGCTGGGAAACGGGCGTTCCGAGGCGCGAACCCGACAGGGCGCCGGTGAGGATCCCGATCAGGGTGATCCCGATCTGCACCGTCGACAGGAATCGGCCCGGGTCGGCCGCCAGCTTGAGCGCGATCTTCGCGCCCCCGCTGCCGCCCTTCAAAAGCCCCTTCAGCCGCGCCTCGCGTGCGGAGACGATCGCCAGCTCGCTCATCGACATCACGCCGTTGAGGGCGATCAGCGCGAGGATCAGGACCAGGTCGAACCAGGGGAAGGGGAGCAGGGTGCCGCTCATCGAAGGGTCAGCTTCTAGACTCCACAAGGGGGATGCAGCAAGCGCTGCGATCGTTGTGGACGCGGAACTATCGATGCGGTCCGCCGGTTTCAGTCGCTCGCGTTTTAGTAGTCACGATCCGATTGGAGAATTTCGCATGACCAAGGGCAAGAAGCTGACGGTCGGCCTGATGGCCGCCTCGCTGATGGCGACCACCGCCTGCACCACCAACCCGGAAACGGGCAATCGCCGGATCAGCAACACCGGCCTCGGCGCGGTGCTGGGCGCTGCGGGCGGTTATCTGGTCGGCGACCTTCTGGGCGGCCGCAACAGCCGCACCGAGCAGATCATCGGCGCCGGTATTGGCGGCCTCGCGGGCGCCGCGGTCGGCCGCTACATGGACAATCAGGAAGCCGAGCTGCGGCGCGAGACGGCCGGCACCGGCGTCGACGTCATCCGCCAGGGCGACGACCTCATCCTGCGCATGCCGAGCGGGATCACCTTCGCCTACAACCGCTACGACATCCAGCCGCAGTTCCAGTCGACCCTGAACGAGGTCGCGAACACGCTGGCGCAGTACAACCAGACCTACATCGACATCTACGGCCACACCGATTCGACCGGGTCGGACGCCTACAACCAGTCGCTGTCGGAACGGCGCGCCGAATCGGTGGCGAGCTACCTGTCGAGCCGCGGCGTGGTCCGCGCCCGCATGGCGACCCGCGGCTTTGGCGAATCGCAGCTACTGGTGAACCCCGAAGTGACCGAAGCCGATCGCGCCGCCAATCGCCGGGTCGAGATCAAGGTCGTTCCGCTTCGTCAGTAACGATGTCGGAGGCGCCGTGCCCGGGTGCGGCGCCTCCCCTTTTCGACCTTTCAGCCTCCCTGCGACGCGCCTGTTCCGGCGCCCATTGCCGCCTGAGCCAGATGAGCCAGGCGAACACCGGCAGCAGGACGAGCGCCGCGACCAGATTGCGCGGTTCGGGGGTTCGGGCCCCCTCCCACCACCACACTGCGGCAGCGACCAGCGCGATGAAGGCCCCATAGATGAGGGTCCTTCGAATCATCGCCGCTCCGCAAAGAAGCGCCGCAGCTGCGCCGCCGCTTCCTCCTCGCCGATCCCGCCGAGAACGTCGGGCCGATGATGGCAGGTCGGCTGGCCGAACAGCCGCGGGCCGTTCACCACCGCGCCGCCTTTCGGATCCTCGGCGGCGAATCGCACTTCCTTCAACCGCGCGAGGGCGATCGCCCCGGCGCACATGGCGCAGGGTTCAAGGCTGACCCACAGGCTGCATTCGTCGAGCCGGCTGGTGCCGAGCACCTCGGCTGCGGCGCGCAGGACCACCATCTCGGCATGGGCGGTGGGGTCATGCCCCTCGCGCATCCGGTTGCGCCCTTCCGCAACGATGGCGCCGTTACGTGTGATCACCGCCCCGACCGGCACCTCGCCCGCCGCCGCCGCCTCGGCAGCGAGGTCGAGCGCACGGCGCATCGGCAGGGGCAGCGGGAAGCTCATGCCTCCCGCTAGCGCCCCCGGCCTTACCGCGTCGAGTCGGTAGTCGCCGGCTGCTGGCCGTTCGCGGGCTGCGCCTGCGGAGCGGCCGAGGCATTGCCGGTGCCGCCTGGCGCGATCCGGATCTCCGGCACCGGGACGGTGGCGCGGCCGCTGCCGACCTCGATCTTGCCGGTCTGGACATCGAACGCCGGCTTCTGCCCGCCCTTGATGACCACCCCGTCCGACCCGACCGCGACCGCCGGCACTTCGGCGGGGCGAGTCTGGCTGATGTTGACGAAGCCGGTCGCCACCAGCGCGATTGCGCCCACGATCAGCAGGATGAGAAGGAGGATGATGGCGCGCATGAAGGGGGAACTCCTGTTCGTTTCGCCTCGGTAACGCGCTAAGCGGGGCAGGGTTGCGGTTGACGCAAGCGGGCAAGGCCGTTAGGTGGCGGCGCTTTCCGGGTGCCCTCACAAGAGTGTGCCCTCGACCAATCACGGGATATATCCAATGGCGCGCGTGTGCGAGCTGACCGGCAAGGGCCGTCAGGTGGGCAACAATGTTTCCCACGCGAACAACAAGACCAAGCGGACCTTTCTGCCGAACCTGCAAAACGTCACGCTGATCAGCGACGAGCTTGGCAAGAGCATCAAGCTCCGCGTCTCGACCCACGGCCTGCGTTCGGTCGAGCATGTCGGCGGCCTCGACAACTGGCTGACCAAGACCAGCGAAGACAAGCTCGGCCCGGATGCCCGCAAGCTGAAGCGCGAGCTCGCCAAGAAGGCGAAGGCCGCGGCCTGATCTTCCGGTCGGGCCCCCGCCCGGCCAGTCGTATCTGAGCAAGGCTCCGGTCGTCAGGCCGGGGCCTTTCTCGTGTCCAGCGTCATCCGCAGCAGCAGCGTCCGCCGCCATCCGTCATTGTCGGTGACCGCCCACAGGATGGTGCGTCCGTCCGAATCGGCCTGCGCCGCCAGCCCTTCCACATTGTCGAGCGGCCCGAGCGGCAGGGTCGCGAAATTGACCAGGCGGTAGCCGGCCCCCGTGCGCTCCAGCCACGCCAGCCGGTCGGTCAGGCCCAGCAGCCCGATCTCGCGCACCGCGACCACGATCCGCCCGTCCGGCAGGCGGACCGCATCGGCGACCCCGCCGGTGGCGCCCGCCAGCGGCAGCGATCGCACGGCCGACATGCCGGTAACCCGCAGCACCAGCCTTCCCCCTTCGTGAAGTAGCAAAGTCGTCCCGCCGGCCGGGTTATCGACCATCGCCTCGATGCCCTTGTTGCTGCCCCACCCCGCGGACGGGAGCGGGAGTGGCAACTTTCTCGCGGTCCCATCAGCATCGAATCGCCACAGGCTGTGCCGGCTTTCGAAGGCAATGGTTCGGCCGCGGCCGTCGGCATCGACGATCATCGCTTCCGAATCGCGATATTTCTTGAAGGTCGGGTAGCCGGGACCGCCCGGGAGGTCGCTTACCAGCGCCGGCGCGGTGTCACCCTTGGGCGGCGCAAAGGTTACCAGCGCGCCACTGTCGCTTAATGCCTCCAGCCGGCCATCGGCACGCACGGCCAGCGCCGACAAGCCCATGACGCGGGCATCGTCGGCGCTCAGCGTCCAGGCGCCGTCGAGGGTCAGGCCTCTACCGACCGCACCCTGCAGGTCGACTTTCTGGAAGTGGAGGCGGGCAATTCGATCGGGGCGGGGGGTGCGGTCGGGCCAGTCCGTCTGACCGTCGGTCGCGAGCAGTAGAAAAGCTCCTGCAATCAACAGCTTGATGAATGATCGCTGCACATTCCATTCAGCCATGTTCAACCGCGAATCGCGCATACGGGCTTCAACGGATGGGCTTTTCCCCCTGTCGGCCCATCCGCTCCTGTCCCTCGCGTCGCGTATCGAGGGAGGGCCCGACGGTCAGTTGCGTAGTGCCGTCGGGCCCGTCCTGGAGCCCCCATCATCGATTGAGGTCGAACAGCCCCGCAAGCTGCTCGACAAGTGCACCGCCCAATTGTTCGGCATCCATGATCGTCACGGCGCGCGCGTAGTAGCGCGTGACGTCGTGGCCGATGCCGATCGCGGCGAGTTCCACCGGCGAGCGGCTTTCGATCCAGCCGATTACCTGCCGCAGATGCTTTTCGAGATACGCCCCGCCATTGGCACTGGCGGTCGAATCGTCGACCGGCGCGCCATCGCTGATGACCATCAGGATGCGGCGCTCCTCGGGCCGCGCAATCAGCCGGCCGTGCGCCCACAGCAGCGCCTCGCCGTCGATATTCTCCTTCAGCAGCCCTTCGCGCATCATCAGGCCGAGGTTGCGCCGCGAATGGCGGTACGGCTCGTCCGCGCGCTTGTAGACGATGTGGCGCAGGTCGTTGAGGCGCCCGGGCGAAGGCGGCCGCCCTTCGCCTAGCCAATGCTCGCGGCTCTGCCCGCCCTTCCACGCACGCGTCGTAAAACCGAGGATCTCGGTCGCCACCCCGCATCGCTCGAGCGTTCGGGCAAGGATGTCGGCGCAGATCGCCGCAATGCTGATCGGGCGCCCCCGCATCGATCCCGAATTGTCGATCAGCAGGCTGACCACCGTGTCCTTGAACTCGGTCTCGCGCTCGACCTTGTAGCTCAGCGAATGGCCGGGCGAGACGATCACCCGGGCCAGCCGCGCGGCGTCGAGCAACCCTTCTTCCTGATCGAAGTCCCACGACCGGGCCTGCTGCGCCATCAGCTTGCGCTGGAGCCGGTTGGCGAGCCGAGTCACGACCCCGCCGAGCGCCCCCATCTGCGTGTCGAGATAGGCGCGCAGGCGATTGAGCTCTTCCTCGTCGGTCAGGTCGGACGCTTCGACCACTTCGTCGAAGCGGGTCGTGAACGCGCGATACTCGCCGCTTAGCTCGGGCTCGTTGGGGCGCCGGTTGGGGCGCGCCGCGGCGGTGCTGTCGCCTTCCTGGCCGGGTTCCGAATCCTCGTCGTCGCTGTCCTCGGTGTCGTAATCTTCCTGCTCGTCCTCGCGGGTATCCTGTTCGGCGCGCTGCTCCATCTCGCCGCCCTGCGCGCCGGCATCCTGGTCCTGGTCGTCGTCCTGGTCGTCGCCCTGATCTTCGCCCTGGTCCTCGTCGCCGCCTTCGTCGGGCTCCTCGTCGGGGGTCTCGTCGGCCGCGGCGAGGTCGAGGTCCTCGAGCAGCTTTCGGGCAAGCGCGGCAAAGGCGAGCTGGTCGTCAAGCGCGAGCGCGAGGGCATCGAGGTCGCTGCCCGCCTTGTCCTCGATCCAGTCGCGAACAAGGTCGAGCCCGCGGGCCGCGGCCCCCGGCGGCGGCGCCCCGGTCAGCCGCTCGCGCGCAAGCAGCCCGAGCGCGGTCGCCAGCGGCACTTCCTCGGCGGTGCGGGCCCGGGTAATCGCGTCGCTGCGCACCCGCGCCTCGGCCAGTTCGGCAAGGTTGTCGCGAACGCCGGCCATCGCCCGGCTGCCGAGCGCTTCGACCCGCGCGCCTTCCAGCGCATCGAACACCGCGCGGGCTTCGAAGTCGGCGGGCGACTGGCTGTTATGAACGCCCGCGTCATGATGGCGAAGCCGGAGCGCCACCGCGTCAGCCGCCCCGCGCGCCTCGGCGACCAGCCTGGGCGCAAGCCCTGGGCCGGGAGACACGACCCGCGCCACCCGTCCGCCCTGTGCGCCGCTTTCGGACGCAAAGGCGACTTCCACCTCCGGATCGCGGGCAATCGCCCGGGCGGTGCCGGCAAGCACGGTGCGGAAACGATCGAGCGGCGTGGTCTCTGGCATGGGCCGTACCGCTCTACCGCCTTGCGCGCCGAACCAACAGTCCCGTTTCGAGAAGCATCACCGCTGCCTTCTCAAGCACTTAGGGTAAATGGCCGATTGACTCCTTCCTCCCGGCATCCCAGCCTGCGGGATCTTCGGCCGTGCCCGGTACCTGCGGCGCGGCGTCTGCCAAGGGAGAAGCAAGCATGCCCGTGTTGAAGCACAGCGCCGTCGACGGCGTGGTGGGAAGGCCGCAGGGCGCAAGCCTCGATCCCAAGGCTGGCGAAACCTATGCGGGCAAGCCGGTCTACACCCTCGACCAGGTCGTCGGTCAGATCGATTCGGGGGCGCGGCTGACCGATGGCAACGGGATCATCACCTACACCTTCCTGACCAAGGACCAGCTGACCGGGCTGTACAACAACCCGACCATCGGCTTCTCCGCAGCGGCCGGTCTGTCGCCGTTCAGCGAAGTGCAGAAGGCCGAAGCGCGGCTGTCGATCCAGCTGTGGGACGACCTCATCCCGTTCAAGTTCGCCGAAAGCAACGGCACGGGCGCCGATATCTCCTTCGCCAATTCGCTCGATCCGGCACAGGCCTACGCTTACTATCCGGAAAAGACCGGCTGGAAGTTCCAGAGCGACGTCTTCATCAACGATCCTTACGTCGATAACGTCACCAACCTGTGGTTCGGGGGCGGCGGCTATGGTTCGACCACGCTGGTTCATGAGATCGGCCACACGCTCGGCCTGTCGCACCCCGGCGACTATAATTACGATCCGGCGCTCGACCTGACCTACGCCAACTATGCCGAATATGCGCAGGACAGCACCCAATACAGCATCATGAGTTACTGGGACGGCGACGTCACCGGGCAGTTCACCCGCAACTGGCTGACCCAGCAGGTCGCCTATGCGCAGACCCCGATGCTGCACGACGTGCTGACCATCCAGACCATGTACGGCAAGGACCTGACCACCCGCGCGGGCGATACGGTCTACGGCTTCAATTCGACCGCCGACCGGCTGGTGTTCGATTTCGCCAAGAACCCCTATCCCAACGTCACCATCTACGATGCCGGCGGCGTCGACACGCTCGACCTGTCGGGCTTCAAGGCGGGCAATTTCATCGACCTCCACGCCGGCTCGTTCAGCTCGGTCGGCCAAGCCATCCCGACCATCGCCGAGGTCAACGCCGCCCGCGACGCGCTCGGCGACCAGCTCTCGATCAACTTCCGCGACTGGACCCAGAAGGACCTCGATGCGGCGGTCCGCACGGTGCTTCCCGCGATCAGCAAGGCGATCGCGGGGGATACCGGCGTCACCGGGGTCAACGCGACCGAATATATGAACCTCTCGATCGCCTATGGCACCACCATCGAGAACGCGATCGGCGGTTCGGGCCGTGACGTGATCTGGGGGAACGAGGTCGCCAACCGGCTCGACGGCGGGGACGGCGACGACGTGCTGAACGGCTTCGAGGGCGCCGACACCCTGTTCGGCGGCCGCGGCAATGACACCTTCAAGTTCACTGTGGTCGAGAAGGGCGACATCATCGCCGACTTCGCCAGGGGGGACAGGATCGACCTGTCCGGGATCGATGCCAATGCGAACGCCGCCAGGGACCAGGCTTTCTCGTGGATCGGCGGCAAGGCCTTCAGCGGCGCGGCGGGCGAGCTGCGCTACTCGGGCGGCCTGATCGAAGGCGACGTCAACGGCGACGGCGTCGCGGATTTCAGCGTGAAGCTGCTCGGTGCCCCGGTGCTCGGGACCAGCGACTTCATCTTCTGACCGAAGCGTGGCCCGCCGGTCCGGTGCCGGCGGGTCACCGCTTTGGCTTCACGCCTTGCCGGCGATGCTTTCCGGCAAATCCTTGCCGAACACGCGCTGATACATTTCCGCGATCAGCCCGCGCTCGCTTTCGTCGCACTTGTTGAGGAACGACACGCGGAAGGCGAAGCCGGCGTCGCCGAAGATCAGCGCGTTCTGGGCCCAGCTGATCACCGTGCGCGGGCTCATCACGGTAGAAATATCACCGTTGATGAAGGCCGAGCGGGTGAGGTCGGCGACCTTGACCATCTGCTCCACCGTCTTGCGGCCGTCGGGCTTGTCATATTCGCCCGACTTGGCGAGCACGATCTGCGCCTCGGTCGCGGCGGGCAGGTAGTTCAACGTGGTGACGATGTTCCAACGGTCGAGCTGGCCCTGATTGAGCGCCTGCGTGCCGTGATAGAGCCCCGTGGTGTCGCCAAGGCCGATGGTATTGGTCGTCGCGAACATCCGGAAATTGGGATTGGGGCGAATCACCCGGTTCTGGTCGAGCAGGGTCAGCTTGCCCTCGACCTCCAGCACGCGCTGGATCACGAACATGACGTCGGGGCGGCCCGCGTCATATTCGTCGAACACCAGCGCGACCGGATGCTGCAGCGCCCACGGCAGCAGGCCTTCGCGAAACTCGGTCACCTGCTGGCCGTCGCGCAGCACGATCGCGTCGCGCCCGATAAGGTCGATGCGGCTGATATGCGCATCGAGGTTGATGCGGATGCACGGCCACTTCAGCCGCGCCGCCACCTGCTCGATATGGGTCGATTTACCGGTGCCGTGATAGCCCTGGACCATCACCCGCCGGTTGCGCGCGAACCCGGCGCAGATCGCCAGCGTGGTGTCGGGATCGAACACATAGGCGGGGTCGAGGTCGGGCACCCGCTCGTCGGCTTCGGAAAAGGCCGGCACCTCCATGTCGCTGTCGATGCCGAAGGCGTCGCGCACCTTCACCATCCGGTCGGGCGCGCTCATCAGCGTTTCGCCGCTGGGCATCTGATTTTCGTTCGACATGTCGGCCATGAAGGGCCCTTAGCTGGGGCCCCGCGCGGTCTCAACCTTCGGGGGCAGGGTGAAGAGGGTAAGGAAACGCCTTGCCAGCGCTTCGTCTCCTCCAAAAGCGAGACCTTCGGCCGGTGCGCCGCCATAGACCACCGCTGCGACCTGCTCGGGACTGCCGGTGATGTCGGCCGCCCGCTCGTCCGAAAGGCCGCGCGTGACCCGCACCCGACCCTTGCGGACGCGGGCGGTGAAGGGCTCGCCGTTGAGGATGAAACCGATTCGTTGGTCGACCCCGCGCGCCTTTTTCGCATCGATCATCGTCTCGAAGCTCATCATGATCGAGGTCGGGCTGAGTGGAAGCGACGGGTCGTGCCCTGGCGACCGCGCGGCGAAGCGGCCAAGCTCGATGATCACCGGCTTGATCTCGAGCCCCCACGGGGTCGCCTGATAGGCATCGCGCGCGGCGGGCGGCGGCAGACGGACTTTGGCCAGCAGCCCGCGCCGTTCCAGATCCTCGAGGCGCTGGCTCAGCACATTGGCGCTGATCCCGGGAACGTCGCGGCGGAGATCGGAAAAGCGGCGCGGCCCATAGATCAGCTCGCGCATGAGCAGCAGGGTCCAGCGATCGCCCACCAGTTCGAGCCCGTGGGCGGTCCCGCAAGCGTCGTCATAGAGACGCTTGGTCTCTGATCCTGCCCGGCTGGTCACTTTTTCTAACTGCACGGTTGCAATATATGACGGACGGGAGCAGCCTTCAAGCGTTCCGATTCGCCTGAAGGAGGGAAGCCCATGGCGCGAATGATCTTCATCAACCTGCCGGTCACCGATCTGGCCCGCTCAAAGGCCTTTTATGAGGCCATCGGTTTCCGCAACGAGCCGAAGTTCAGCAACGACCAGGGCGCGATGATGGTGTTGAGCGACACCATCTCGATCATGCTGCTGACCCACGACTTCTATTCCAGCTTCCACACCCGTCCGATCGGCGACACGCACAAGGAAAGCCGGATGCTGCTCTGCTTCTCGTGCGACAGCCGCGAGGAGGTCGACCGGATCATCGACACCGTCGCTGCCAACGGCGGCAAGATCGACCAGTCGCCCAAGAGCGAAGCCGAGGAAGGCGGGCCGATGTACGGCCGCGACTTCGAGGATCCCGACGGGCACCAGTGGGAGCCGATGTGGATGGACCCGACCTTTGCCGAACAGGGCGCCCACCCGGCCGAACCCGCGGAGGCCTGAGCCATGCCCCTCGTCGACCAGGCGCCGATCCAGATCACCACCTTCGGCTGGGTCCCGCCCTTCGCCCGCGGCCAGGTCCGCGACCTTCGCGTCCGCTGGGCGCTGGAGGAAATCGGGCTCGACTATTGCGTCCGCACCGTCGGCCCCGTTCCGCCCGGCTACGAACGCGAGCAGCCCTTCTGCCAAGTCCCGGCCTATCGCGAGGGCGACCTCCAGCTGTTCGAAAGCGGCGCGATCGTCCAGCATATCGGCGAAAAGGACGAGCGCCTGCTGCCGCGCGATTCCGTCGCCCGCGCCCGCGCCATCCAGTGGACCTATTCGGCGCTCAACAGCGTCGAACCCTATGTAATGGCGCTCGCCGCCCTCGACGCTTTCTACCCGGGCGAGGAATGGGCCAGGCTTCGCAAGCCAAGCGCCCGCGAGGAACTTGGCAAGCGATTTTCGCGCGTGGCCGACTGGCTTGGCGACAACCAGTGGCTGGAAGGCGACCGTTTCACCATCGGCGACCTGATGATGATCGCCGTGCTCCGGATCATGGGCGACGAAGGCGGCCCGGTCGCCGAGCATCCTGCCCTCGACGCCTATCGCGCACGCGGCCTTGCCCGGCCCGCCTTCCAGCGCGCGCTCGCCGACCAGCTCGCGCTCTACGCCGACAAGCCCAAGGGAGAAGCTGCATGAGCTACATCGACGGATTCGTCCTGCCCCTGCACCCCAACAAGCACGACGCCTACAAGGCCATCGCCGAAACCTTCGCGCGCGAGGCCGCCAAGCTTGGCGGAATCTCGATCGAAACCCTTGGCGACGGCCTCGAGCCCGGCAAGCTCACCAGCTTTCCGCAAGCGGTCCACGCCGAGGAAGGCGAGAACGTCGTCTTCTCCTTCGTCATCTGGCCCGACAAGGCGACCCGCGACGCCGGCTGGGAAAAGATCATGGGCATGCCCGAGCTTCAGCCGCAGGGCGACATGCCGTTCGACGGCAAGCGCATGTTCTGGGGCGGCTTCACGCCGCTGGTCGGGCTCGATGCCCTCGAAACGCTGCTCGCGTCGCGTAAGGTGGAGGCCTGAACCATGAATTATGTCGACGGATTTGCCATTCCCGTGAAGCTTTCCGACAAGCAGGCCTTCATCGATCATGCGCGCCACATGGACGCGATCATGATCGAGGAAGGCGCGCTCCGGATCGTCGAATGCTGGGCCGACGACGTGTCCGAGGGCAAGCAGACCGACTTCTACCGCGCGGTCGATCGCCAGGACGGCGAAACGGTCTGCTTCTCGTGGATCGAGTGGCCCGACAAGGCGACCCGCGATGCCGCCTTCGGACGGATGATGCAGAATGAGGAGATGACCAACACGCCGATGCCGTTCGACGGCAAGCGGATGATCTTCGGCGGCTTCGTACCCGTCGTCCTGCTGGAGAAAGGCAATGGCTGATCAGACCGGCGCCTTCATCTGGTATGAACTGCTCACTCCCGATCCCGACGCCGCGAAGGCCTTTTACGACGCGGTGGTCGGCTGGGACATCGAACCCCAGCCCGCCGGGCCGCTCGACTATCGCATGATCCGGCATTCGGGCGGCGGCAATGCGGGCGGCGTGATGCGCCTCAGCCCGGACATGGCCAGCAACGGCGGCCGTCCGGTCTGGCTCGGCTATCTTGCGGTGGGCGATGTCGATTCAACGGTCTCTGCGGTCGTCGCGGACGGCGGGAAGGTGCACATGCCCCCGACCGACATGCCGGGGGTGGGGCGGATCGCGATGGTCACCGATCCCGCCGGCGCGCCGATGTACGTCATGCGGCCGACCCCGCCGCCCGGACAGCCCGACGCGGTCAGCGACGTCTTCTCGGTCGACCAGCCGCAGCACGTCCGCTGGAACGAGCTCACCACCAGCGATTCCGCCGTCGCCATCGACTTCTACCGCCGGCATTTCGGATGGACGCAGGAAGGCTCGATGCCGATGGGCCCGGCGGGCGACTACATGTTCGTCCAGCAGGGCGGGGTCGGGATCGGCGCCATCATGCCCAAGATGCAGCCCGACGCGCCGGTCGGCTGGACCTATTACATCGGGGTCGACGACATTGACCGGGCGACCGCGGCCGTGAACGCCGGCGGCGGCAAGGTGCTGATGGGCCCGCATGAAATCCCCGGCGGCGAATTTTCGCTGATCGGCGTCGATCCCCAGGGCGCCAGCTTCGGGCTGGTCGGTCCACGCAAGGGAGAACAGCAATGACCAATCCGCTCATCACCTGCCTGTGGTTCGACCATGGCGAAGCGCTCAAGTTTGCCGAGCATTACGCCGCCCTCTTCCCCGACAGCCGGGTGGAGAAGGTCAATCGCGCGCCGACCGATTTCCCGGGCGGGCATGCGGGGGCCGAGCTGACCGTCGAATTCACCCTCCTCGGCCGGTCCTTCGTCGGCCTCAACGGCGGTCCCAATTTCAAACCCAACATGGCCGTCAGCCAGATGGTCGTGACCGAGACGCAGGAAGAAACCGACCGTTACTGGAACACCATCGTCGGAGAGGGCGGCGAGGCGAGCGACTGCGGCTGGTGCACCGACCGCTGGGGCTACAGCTGGCAGATCACGCCGCGCATCCTGCTCGAAGGCACGACCAGCAGCGACCCCGCCGTCGCCAGCCGGGTGTTCGAAGTCATGATGACCATGCAGAAGTTCGATCACGCCAGGATCGAGGCCGCGCTCGCCGGAGAAACCGCCAATGCGTAGGATCCTCGGGTGCGCCTTCGTGTCGCTCGACGGCGTCATGCAGGCCCCCGGCGGCCCGACCGAGGATCCGACCGGCGGCTTCCGGCATGGCGGCTGGCTTCCCCAATTCTTCGACGAAGGGGTCGGCGAAGCGATCGACGGCTTCTTCCGGCAACCCTACGACCTGCTGCTTGGCCGGCGCACCTACGACATCTTCGCGGCTTACTGGCCCTATGTCGGGCAGGAGCCGCTGGGCGAGGGCGAAAAGTTCGACATGCTCGGCAAGACCGGGGAAGAGCAGGGCATGATCGCAATGGGCGACGCCTTCACCAAGGCGACCAAATATGTCCTGACCCGCAGCCATCCCGAGCTTGGCTGGTCCAACAGCCAGCGGGTCGGTAGCATGGAGGAACTGGCCGAGATCAAGCGCGGCGACGGACCCGACATGCTGATCCAGGGCAGCACCACCCTCTACCCGCAGCTGCTCGCCGCCGGGCTGATCGACCGCCTGACCCTGATGACCTTCCCGGCGCTGATCGGGGAGGGGAAGAAGATCTTCGGCGAGGGCACGCCGGCCAGGGCGATGAAGCTGGTCGACCAGAAGATCACGGGCGCCGGCGCGGTGATCGCCACCTACGAACCGGCCGGGGCGATCGAAGCCGGCTGGGCCGGCCCCCAGATCGTCAGCCCGCGCGAGGAAGCGCGGCAACAGGCAATGCAGGAGAATCGCTGGTGACGCTTACCCTCTACGGCCACGAATTCAGCAGTTACACCTGGAAGGCGCTGATCCCGCTGTGGGCCAACGACACGCCGTTCGACTTCCGCTCGGTCGAGCAGCATGGCGAGGAGTTCGCCGCGCTTGCGCCGTTCGGCCAGTTCCCGCTGCTGGTCGACGACAGCGAAGTGGTCGCCGAAAGCTCGCTGATCATCGAATATCTCGACCGTCGCCACCCCGGCCCCAACCGCTGGATCCCCGATGGCGATGAAGGCTTGCGGGTCCGTTTCCTCGACCGCGTGTTCGACCAGCGGATCATGGATACCGCGCAGGTCGCGGTCGCCAACGCGCTCCGCCCCGCCGACCACAAGGATCCCTATGGCGTCGAACAAGGCATGAAGCGCCTTCGCCGCAACTACGACTGGCTCGAAGGCCAGCTCGGCGAGGGGGGCTGGGCCGCCGGTGACAGCTTCACCATGGCCGACTGTGCCGCCGCACCCGCGCTCTTCTATGCCGACTGGATCGAACCGATCGGCCCGGACCGGCCGAGGCTCGCCGCCTATCGCGCCCGCCTGCTCGCGCATCGGGCGGTCAGCCGCGCGGTCGAACAGGCCCGCTCGTTCCGTCACTATTTCCCGCTGGGCGCGCCCGACCGGGATTGACCGGGCGTCAGGCGAAGGCCGGCGCCACCTTCAGCGTCTGCCAGGCGTCGATCACCCCGCGCAGCTTCGCCTCGTGGGTGCGGTCGCCGCCGTTGCGATCGGGATGATAGCGGCGGACCAGCACCGAATAGGCCTTGCGCACCGACGCCAGGTCCGCGTCGCTGCCGAGGCCGAGCACGCCGAGCGCGGCGCGTTCGGGTCCCGAAAAGCGGCTCTGCGGAGCCGCCGCTCCCGACCGTCCACGCCCGAAGCGCCCGCTGATCGCGTCCAGCGGATCGCGAAAGTCGCTCCACGCCGGGGCGGGGTCGGCGCCCGGCGCCTGCGCGAAGGCACGGGTCGAGCGTTCCCATCCGGCCAGCGGCGACTGGGCGGCCTCGATCTCCTCGGTGCTCATCCCGGCGAAGAAATTGTACCGCGCGTTGTGCTGGCGGACGTGCTCCAGGCACAGCCACTGCCACTCGCCCGGCCCGTCGAAGGTCGGCGCGGTCAGCGGAGCGCGGAATTCGCCCGGCTCGGGGCAGCCCGGAACGGCGCAATGCGCCGCCGCGCCTTCAACCCGGCCGTGAAACTTGGGAGATCGTGAAGCCATCAACCTGTCTTGTTCTGCAAGCGCTTGTATATAGGAGCCATGAACGCCTCTGACATGGGTCCGGTGGCCCGCGAAATGACCGCCCGGCTCCAATCGGCGCTTGCGCCTACCCGCCTGACGCTCCGCGACGACAGCGAGCAGCATCGCGGTCACGGCGGCTACCGCGGGGAAGGGGGCGAATCGCACTTCTTCCTGTCGGTCGAAAGCGCCGCCTTCGCCGGCCTCAACCGAGTCGCTCGCCAGCGTCTGGTCTACAAGGCGCTCGGCGACCTCATGCACCAGCAGGTCCACGCGCTCGCGATGGAAACGAAGGCACCCGGCGAATGACCAACGACAGCCCGATCCTGATGAGCCTCGCCCCGGTCAGCCACGACCTTGGCGGGTTCAAGGTCCACCGCACCCTGCCGCACAAGCAAAGGACGATGGTCGGGCCCTTCATCTTCTTCGACCAGATGGGTCCGGCCCGCCTCGGCGTCGATGAAGGGATCGACGTCCGCCCCCACCCGCACATCAACCTCGCCACCGTCACCTATCTGTTCGAAGGCGCGATCGACCACCGCGACAGCGTCGGTTCGATCCAGCGGATCGAACCGGGCGCGGTGAACCTGATGACGGCGGGCAAGGGCATCAGCCATTCGGAACGCTCGCCGGCGGACGAGCGCGCCGCCGGCCCGGTTCTGGACGGCATCCAGACCTGGCTCGCCCTGCCGCAGGCCAAGGAAGAACTCGACCCGGCGTTCGAACACACCCCCGCCAGCGCCATGCCGTGGATCGAAGGCGACGGTGTCCGCCTCAACCTCATCATGGGCGAAGCGTTCGGCGCGGTCTCGCCCGTGACCCAGCACCATCCCACCATCTACGCCGCGATCCACCTCGCGCCCGGCGCCAGCCTCGAACTCGACCGCGAGGCCGACGAGCGCGCGCTTTACCTGCTCGACGGGGATGCGGCGGTCGACGGCTTTGCGCTCGAACAGATGAACCTCGTCCTCCTTCGTCCCGGGGCCAAGCCGGTCCTCCGCTCCGAGCGCGGCTCCCGCCTGATGCTGGCCGGCGGCGCGCCGATGGACGGCGAGCGCCACGTGTGGTGGAATTTCGTCTCCAGCCGCCGCGACCGCATCCAGGAAGCCAAGCGTGCCTGGAAGGCGGGTGAGTTCGCGCTTCCTCCGCAGGACGATCACGAATGGATCCCGCTTCCCGAAGTCCCGCTGACGGTCAGCTACCCGTGAGGCTGCTTGCCGCCTTCGCCCTGCTGGCGACTGCCGTCCCCGTTGCGGCCCAATCGCGCCAGCAGGCGACCTTCACCTGCGTCGCGGACGCGAGCGGAGCGGGCCTCACCGCCCAGACCCGCCGCCTGCTCGACGGCCGCGGCGACCTTCGCCAGGGCTCCCTCACCACGATTACCCTGCCCCTGACCGGGGCCGGCGGCAGCCTGGAAGCGAGTTGGGAAGTGCGCTTCGGTCTGCCCAAGGTCGAACGCGGCACCTATCTCTTCCGCCTCCCGCCGCCGCTGCTCGCGACCTGGCAGCTTGCCGGCGCGCCCAAGCCGGTGCGCGCCAAGGACGGAGTGCTGACGCTGAGCGGCAAGCAGTTCAGCGCCATGTTGGCCGGCGGCGCGCCCATTGCGCTCGTCCTCGTCGGCCGCAACGGACAGGAACGGGCCCGCGCCACGCTTGACCGGCAGGCCTTCGACGTCGCCCTTGATCTCGTCCGCCAGGCCGACGCGCGCGCGCTGGCCAAGGCGTCCAGCTATCGTTCCACCTGCCCGCGGAGCTGATGCGCATGACGACCTTCACCCGCCACAGCCTTTCGACCGGGATCACCCTCAACGTCGGAACCGCCGGTCCCGAGGATGGCCCGGCCCTGGTCTTCCTCCACGGCTTTCCCGAAAGTCACCGCACTTGGCGCTCGCTCGTCCCGCTGCTCGAGGACGAATACCGCCTGATCATGCCTGACCAGCGCGGGTTCGCCGCCTCGGACGCGCCGCAGAATCCGGCCGACTACAGCACTGACAAGATCGTCGCCGACCTGTTCGCATTGGTCGACCGGCTCGGGCTCGACGATTTCACGCTCATTGGCCACGACTGGGGCGGGGCGGTCAGCTGGGCCGCCGCACTCCGCAACGACCCGCGCCTTAAGCGCCTCGTCATCATTAACGCGCCGCACCCGCTCCTCTTCCAGAAGAGCCTGATCGAGGACGCCGACCAGCGCGCCGCCTCGCAGTACATCACCGCCTTCCGCAATCCGGGCTTCGAAAAAGCGGTCGAGGCGATGGGTTGGGACGCCTTCTTCGACAAGAGCTTCAGCGGCCACGTCGACCTCGCCACGATCCCGCCCGAAGAGAAGGCAGAATATCTCGCCGAATGGAGCCAGCCGGGCGTCTTCACCGCCATGCTCAACTGGTACCGCGGCTCGGCGCTGACCGTTCCGCCGCCCGGCGTCACCCTCCCGTTGCCTGATTTCCTGCTGCGCGCCTTTCCGTCGGTGAAGGTCCCGACGCTCGTCATCTGGGGCATGCGCGACAAGGCGCTGCTGCCGCTCCAGCTCGACGGCCTCGACGCCCTGATCGACGACCTCACCGTCGAGCGGGTGCCCGACGCGGGGCATTTCGTGCCGTGGGAGAAGCCTGAGGCCGTCGCCGCACCCCTGCGGACTTTCCTTGCGCGCCATACGGAGGCATAGGGCCGCCCCTCATGTCTGCCCCAAAGAAACCCGCCCCGAAGCGCTCCCGCGCCCGCTCGGTCGCCCGGCTCAACGCCGTCCAGGCGCTCTACCAGCAGGAGATGGAAGGCCTCGCGACCCCGCTGCTCCTCAATGAATTCCACCGCCATCGCTTTGGCGAGACGATCGACGAGAACACCCTCGTCGACGCCGAGATGGACTTCTTCGACGACATCGTCCGCGGCGTCACCGCCCGCGCCGAGGAGATCGACGGCAAGATCACCGCGCGCCTTGCCGACGGCTGGAAGCTCGACCGCCTCGACCGCGCCATGCGCGCGATCCTCCGCGCCGGCACCTACGAGCTCATCGCCCGCCCCGACGTCACCGTCGGAACCGTGATTGACGAATATCTCGACGTCGCCCACGCCTTTTTCGGCGAAAAGGACGTCAAGTTCGTGAACGGCCTGCTCGACAAGGTCGCTGGGGACGTGCGGGCCTAGGCTCACTCGTCGTTGCGAGCGGAGCGAAGCAATCCATGGCTCGGCGCGCGCACGTGGATTGCTTCGTCGCTCCGCTCCTCGCAATGACAATCAGGTGAGCACCGAAGCTGCAGTCCTCGCCCGCCTGCGGGAGCTTGCCACCCATCCGGCGGCACGCGGCCTCGCCGACGACGTCGCGCTGCTCGGCGATCTGGTCCTCACCCACGACACCATCGTCGAGGGCGTGCACTACCTGCCGACCGATCCGCCCGAGAGCGTCGGGTGGAAGCTTGGCGCGGTGAACCTCTCCGACCTCGCCGCCAAGGGCGCCACTCCGGCCGGCGCGCTCCTTTCGCTCACGCTGCGCGGCAACGACGATTGGGACGAATGCTTTCTCGCCGGCCTGGCGGAGGTGTGCGAACGATTCGGCCTGCCTCTCCTCGGCGGGGACACCGTTGCGCTTCCGGCCGGCGCCCCGCGCGTCCTCGGCCTCACCGTTCTCGGCCGCGCCGGGGCGAGGGTTCCCGGCCGCTCGGGCGGCCAGGCCGGCGACTTCCTCTGGCTCGTCGGTCCGGTTGGTGACAGCGCCGCCGGGCTCGCCCAGCTGCTTGCCGACTCCGCCGCCAGCGGGCCCCTCGTCGACGCCTATCGCCGCCCGGATCCCTTGCTCGCGGCCGGCGCGCTGCTGGCCCCGCACGCCAGCGCGATGATGGACGTGTCGGACGGCCTTCTCCTCGACGCCCGACGTCTCGCCGCCGCCAGCGGCTGCGGCCTCAGGATCGACCTCTCCGTCCTGCCGCTCAGCCAGGCCTATCGCGAGGCACGCGGCGACGACCGTGCCGCCCGGCTGTTCGCCGCGACCGGCGGCGACGATTACGCCCTGCTCGCCGCGCTTCCTGCCGATCTCGATGCTTTAACGATCCTGAAAGGATGTTCGGCGAAGGTCGTCCGCGTCGGTGAACTGACGGAAGGCGATGCCTTCGTCCTCGTCGACAACCTCGGCCTCGTGCCGCTGCCGGAGCGACTTGGGTATGAGCATAACGCATCCTGAACTCGGCCGTATCGCGATCCTCGTTGCCGGGCTGCTGAGCGGCGGCCTGACCGCCTTCCTGCTGGCCTGATCCAGGGCGGCTAGACAGACCCGAATCGCCGCTTACAACTCCCCTCCACAACAGGATGGGGAACTGATTACCGATGACACTCGTGTTGATCGCGATCGGCTGCGGGCTGCTCGCTGTACTCTACGGCATCGTAACCTCCGGCCAGGTGCTTCGGCAGCCCGCCGGCAACCAGAAGATGCAGGACATCGCCGCCGCCATCCAGGAGGGTGCACAGGCCTATCTCGGCCGGCAATACACCACCATCGGCATCGTCGGCGTGGTCGTCGCCGTGCTGGTCTTCTTCTTCCTCGGCTCGGTCGCCGCGATCGGCTTCGTGGTCGGGGCCTTCCTGTCGGGCGTCGCCGGCTACATCGGGATGAACATCTCGGTTCGCGCCAACGTCCGCACCGCGGAAGCTGCGCGGGTGTCGCTCCAGGGCGGCCTCACCACCGCCTTCCGCTCCGGTGCCATCACCGGCATGCTGGTCGCGGGCCTCGCGCTCCTCGCCATCGCGTCCTTCTTCTACGTGCTGGTCGGCGTTCAGGGCCGCGCGCCCGACGACCGCGTGGTGGTCGACGCCCTCGTCGCACTGGCCTTCGGCGCCTCGCTCATTTCCATCTTCGCGCGCCTCGGCGGCGGCATCTTCACCAAGGCCGCTGACGTCGGCGCCGACCTCGTCGGCAAGGTCGAGGCCGGAATTCCCGAAGACGACCCCCGCAACCCGGCCGTGATCGCCGACAACGTGGGCGACAATGTCGGCGACTGCGCCGGCATGGCCGCCGACCTGTTCGAAACCTATGTCGTGACCGTCGGCGCCACCATGGTGCTGACCGCGCTGCTGGTGAATGCCACCGGCGCTGCCCTCACCGCGCTGATGAGCCTTCCGCTGCTGGTCGGCGGCGTCTGCATCATCACCTCGATCATCGGCACCTACATGGTCCGCCTCGGCAGCGGCCAGTCGATCATGGGCGCGCTCTACAAGGGCTTCTGGACCACCGCGATCCTCTCGATCCCGCTGATCTATTTCGCCACCGCTTATGCGCTGGGTGACATGAATGCGGTCATCGGCGGGCCCGAGGCGGCCGGCACCGACCTAACCGGCGCTGCCGCCGCGCAGACCGGCGGCTTTACCGGCATGGACCTCTTCTGGTGCATGATGATCGGCCTTGCCGTCACCGGCCTGCTGGTGTGGATCACCGAATATTACACCGGCACCAACTATCGTCCGGTGAAGTCGATCGCCAAGGCGTCGGAAACCGGTCACGGCACCAACGTCATCCAGGGCCTCGCGATCAGCCTTGAATCGACCGCCATGCCGACGATCGTGATCTGCGTCGCGATCATCGCCTCCTACCTCCTCGCCGGCCTGATCGGCATCGCCTTCGCGGCCACCGCGATGCTGGCGCTCGCCGGCATGGTCGTCGCGCTCGACGCCTACGGCCCGGTCACCGACAACGCTGGCGGCATCGCCGAAATGGCGCACATGGAGGATGAGGTCCGCACCCGCACCGACGCCCTCGACGCGGTCGGCAACACCACCAAGGCCGTGACCAAGGGCTATGCCATCGGCTCCGCCGCGCTGGCCGCGCTGGTGCTGTTCGGCGCCTACACCACTGACTTGAAGGAATTCTCGGGCAATCTCGGCATCGGCGCCAACAGCGTCGATTTCAGCCTGTCCAATCCTTACGTGGTGGTCGGCCTCCTGCTCGGCGCACTGCTGCCCTATTTGTTCGGGGCAATGGGCATGACCGCCGTCGGCCGCGCGGCCGGCGACGTGGTGCTCGACGTGCGCGACCAGTTCCGTAACAACCCGGGCATCATGGACGGCACCAGCCGCCCCAATTACGCCCGCACCGTCGACCTCGTCACCAAGGCTGCGATCCGGGAAATGATCATCCCTTCGCTGCTACCGGTGCTGACGCCGATCGCGGTCTTCTTCATCGTGTCGGCCGTGGCGGGCCGTGAACAGGGCTTCGCCGCCCTCGGCGCGCTGCTGCTGGGCGTGATCGTGTCGGGCCTGTTCGTCGCCATCTCGATGACTTCGGGCGGCGGCGCATGGGACAATGCCAAGAAGTATATCGAAGACGGCAATTACGGCGGCAAGGGCTCGGAAGCCCACAAGGCGGCCGTCACCGGTGACACCGTCGGCGATCCCTACAAGGATACCGCCGGACCGGCGGTGAACCCGATGATCAAGATCACCAACATCGTCGCCCTCCTGCTGCTCGCGGCTCTCGCCGGCCACGGCGGCTGAGGAACCTCGACACGCAAGAATGACAGGCCCCGCCGGCATCCACCGGCGGGGCTTTTCTTTTGCCTGCCTGCCAGTAGCGTTTCGTTCTTCCGGCCCGAGGGGAGGGGCCCACCCATGACCAGCCGCCGCCTGCACATCCTGTTCGCCGCCGCCCTGGCGAGCGCTTCGCCGCTTGCCCTCGCCCCGCCGGCCGCCGCACAGGCCGCTCCCGCTGAAGCGCCCCTGCTGGAGGTCAAGGCCGACCCCCTCACCGGCAAGATCATCGCCACCCTGCCCAGGCCCGGCGCCGATGGCACGTCGGGCCGCTACATCTACGTCAGCCAGCTCGAAACCGGGGTCGGCTCGGCCGCCGCGGTGCTCGATCGCAGCGCGCCGGGCGGCTCGCGCATCCTGGTCTTCCGCCGCCTCGGCAAGAAGGTTGCCGCCGAGATCGAGAACAACAAGTTCGTCGCCCTGTCCGGCACCCCGGCCGAGCAGGCGGCGGTGCGCGGCTCCTTCGCCGGATCGACCATCTGGATGGGCGAGGTCGCGTCCACCAACAAGGACGGCAGCTTCACCGTCGACCTCGCTAGCTTCCTCGCCCGCGACGACCTCGGCATCGTCCAGCGGCTGAAGGAAGGCGGCGCAGGCGACTTCAAGCTGGTCGGCGACCTCAGCGCCGCCGATCCCAATTTTGTGAAGAGCTTTCCGAAAAACGTCGAGCTTGCCGCACGCCTCACCTTCCGCTCCGACGATCCCGGGGCGGAAATCGCCAACATCATTCCCGATTCGACGCTCAGCATCACGCTGCGCCATTCGCTGATCGCCCTGCCCGAACCCGGCTACGTGCCGCGCACCGACCCGATCGGCTTCTCGCTCGGCCGCCAGCAGCTCGATTATTTAAAGCCGCTCGGCGCCGGGATCGTCACCGACCTCGCCCGCCGCTTCCGGCTCGACAAGACCGATCCTGCCGCCGCCCGCTCGCCGGTCCGGAAGCCGATCACCTTCTACATCGACCCCGGCGCGCCCGAGCCGGTCCGCACCGCGCTCCGCGAAGGCGTAAGCTGGTGGGCGCAGGCGTTCGACGCCGCGGGCTTCATCGATGCGTTCAAGGTCGACATCCTGCCCGCGGGCGCCGACCCGCTCGATGTCCGCTACAATGTCGTCAACTGGGTCAACCGCGCCACCCGCGGCTGGTCTTACGGCGCCGCGATCGACGATCCCCGGACGGGGGAGATCATCAAGGGTTCGGTCATGCTCGGCTCGCTTCGCGCGCGGCAGGACATGCTGATCTTCCAGGCGCTGGTCGGGGCGAGGCTGACCGGGACCGGCGATCCGGACGACCCGCTCACCGCCACCGTCGCGCGGCTCCGCCAATTGGGCGCGCACGAGGTCGGCCACTCGATCGGGCTCAGCCATAACATGGGCGCAAGCTCGCAGGGGCGGGGCTCGGTGATGGATTATCCCGGACCGCGCGTGATCCTCGTCAACGGCGTGCCGTCCCTCCGCGACGCCTATGGCACGGGGCTCGGCGCCTACGACAAATGGGCGATCGACTGGCTGTACGGTGCCCGCACGGATGCCGAGGCCCGGCCCAAGCTGGCCGAAGCGCGCGCGCGCAACATCCGCTTCGTCGCCGACGGAAACGACAGCCGCTCGGTCGGTTCGGCCCAGCCCAATGGTGCGATCTGGGACGATGGCAGCGACAGTATCGCCGAGCTCCGCCGCGTCATGCAGGTCCGCGCCGTCGCGGTCTCGCGGTTCGGTGAGAATGCACTTCCGGCGGGCGAGGCACTGTCCGGCCTGCGCCGCGCCTTCGTGCCGATCTGGCTGCTCCACCGCTATCAGGTCGAGGCTGCGTCGAAGCAGCTCGGCGGCGTCGATTTCCCCTATGCGCTCGCGGGCGAGGGCCTGCGCGCCGCGCCCGTCCCCGGCGCCACCCAGCGCGCCGCCCTCGACGCCCTGCTAGAGACGCTCCGCCCCGAGGCGCTGACGGTGCCCCAGCCGCTCCAGCTCGCCATGTCCTCCGGATATGGCGGCAGCGAGGATCGTCAGACGGAGATCGAAATCATCCCGACCAGCGGCGGCACGGTGTTCGATCCTTTGAAGGCCACCGAGGTCGCGGCCGTCCAGACGTTGAACGCCCTGCTCAACCCGGACCGGTTGAACCGCCTCGAAAGCCAGCATGGTGCCGACCCGTCAGTGCCTTCACCCTCGGACGTGGCCGAGCGGCTGATCGAGCAATCCTTTGCTGCCACCGACCGCGACGTCGGCCGGCGCATCGCGACGACAGCCGTCCTGTCGCTCGCCCGCGCCCAGCGCAGCGCAACCCTCTCGCCGGCCATCGCGCTGGCGATGTCGGCCCAGCTCGACCGCCTGGCCGAGCGGCTGCGCCGTCAGCGCGGGGACGACGTCCGCGCCGACTGGAGCCGCGGCCTTGCGGCGATGCTCAGCGACCGGCAGGCGCTCGACAAGGCGATCGCCGATCCGGCCCGGCTGCCGCGCGTGCCGCCGGGAATGCCGATCGGGATGGAAGAAGGCTGAACGCCTAGAGCTTGCCGAACGCCGCTTCGTATCCGGCCTGGTCGCCGCGGGCGAGGTAGGCGGCCTGCTCGACCACCCGGTCGCGGGTCAGACGGCCCTTGAAGGCGCCCAGATCGGCATCGATCGCGGTGACCTCATCCGGGGTCAGCGCGGCGATCTGTTCGAAGCGGATCAGGCCGCGCGCTTCCAGCAGGCCGGCGAGCTTGGGGCCGACGCCCTTCATCCGTTGCAGATCGTCGGGGACGCCGCGGCTGCCCGGCAGGTTGGAATGGACCTGCGCGCCAAGGAACTGGCCGACCACGTCGCTCGCCGCTGCCGCCACCTCGTCACCGACCGCCTCGCCCTCGCCGCCATGATCGCTGTCACGCGGCGACGGGACTTCGTGCCGCTGCTCGACCGCTGTCATGTGCGGCCGCACCGGCGCTTCGGCCTTGCTCAGCGTCACGCGCTGCTTGGGACGACGGAAGGCGACCAGCCCGACGATCAGGCCAATGGCGACCGCGACCAGGATCATCGGCCAATAAGCGTTCAGAAGTTCACTCATTCCAGTCATTCCATCCTCTGGACTGTCGCCGGCGGTGAAGCTCGGCGAGATAGGCGATGAACAGGCCGCCGCCGAAGCCGACGAGGCCCAGCAGTGCCGCTTCGATAAACAGGGGCAGGCTCGGCATCAGCGTTGCGCTCCGGCCAGGGGGCCCTGGTGCTGCGGGAAATTGTTGATGACCGGGCTCGACGGGTCCCAGCGCACCTCGTTGACGCCCTTGAGCGCGCCGACCTTTTCGACCAGCGCCCGGCGCTGGAAGTCGTCCGCCGGGCCGTTCAGGATCACCCGGCGGGTCAGCGGCGCATCGTCCATCCGCGCCGTCACCTGCGGCAATTCGTAATAGTCGAGGAGGGCGCGCGCCTCGCGCTCGACATCGCCCCGCACTTCCTCCGCTGCGCCCAGCGGGCCGTGCCACAGTTCGGCAACCCCGACCGTCGCCAGCGCGCCGAGCACGATCATGGTCTTGCGCTTCATCGCGTTCGCTCCAGCTCTCGCCAGCCGATGTCGCGGCGGTGGAAACCGTCGGCAAATTCGATCGCATCGACGCCCTGATAGGCGCGGGCCCGCGCTTCGGCGAGCGTGTCGCCCAGCGCGGTCACCGCCAGCACCCGCCCGGCGGCCGACAGCAAGGCGCCCGATCCGTGCCGCGCCGTACCCGCGTGGAATACCGTCACGCCGGGCACCCGCTCGGCCGCCTCGATCCCGTCGATCAGTCCGCCCTTCCGCGGCGTTCCGGGATAGCCCTCGGCGGCGATGATCACCGTCATGCTGTGCTGCGCGCTCAGCTCGGGCTGGACCTCGCCCAGCCGCCCTTGCGCGACGCTCAGCAGCAGCGCCGCCAGATCGCCCTTGAGCCGCGGCACGATGCCCTCGCACTCGGGATCGCCGAACCGGACGTTATATTCGATCAGCTTGGGTCCCTCGGCGGTCAGCATCAGCCCGGCATAAAGCACGCCCGAGAAGGGTGTTCCCGCCCGCGCCATGGCGATCGCGGTCGGCATCACGATCTCGGCCATCGCCCGCGCCTCGAGCTCGGGGGTCAGGACGGGCGCGGGGGAGTAGGCGCCCATCCCGCCGGTGTTCGGCCCGGTGTCGCCTTCGCCCACGCGCTTGTGATCCTGCGCACTGGCGAGCGCAATCGCCTTGCTGCCGTCGACCAGGGCGAACAGGCTGGCCTCCTCGCCTTCGAGGAATTCCTCGATCACCAGCGGCGCCCCGCCAAGCGCCCGTACCGCTTCCTCGGCTTCGTCGCGTGTCATGGCGACGGTGACGCCCTTGCCCGCGGCCAGCCCGTCGGCCTTGATCACTACCGGCAGCCCGAAATCATTGAGGCCGTCGAGCGCCGCTTCGGTGTCGGCCAGCCGCACGAACCGCGCGGTCGGAATGCCTTCCGCCGCGCACAGGTCCTTGGTGAAGCCCTTGCTGCCTTCCAGCATCGCCGCCGCTGCCGAGGGGCCGAACACCGGAATGCCAACTTTGCGGCACGCGTCCGCAACGCCGGCGACGAGCGGGGCTTCGGGTCCCACCACCACCAGACCGATATTGCGCTCCTGCGCTGCGGCCACCACCTTGTCGGGGTCGGCCGGATCGATCGCCAGGCACTCGGCCCAGCGCGCGATTCCAGGGTTGCCCGGCGCGGCGAACAGTTCGCCGCAGCTTGGTGATTGCCTCAATCCCTGGCCAAGCGCATCTTCGCGCCCGCCAGAGCCCAGCAGCAGGATATTGATGACCGAGTTCGACATGCCCGCCGGCCTCCTAGCCGAGGGAAGGCAAGGCGACAATTCGCCGCCGATGAGTGTCGGCGATCTGGCTTCGGCGGTGAAGCGCACGGTCGAGGACCGTTTCGGCCGGATCCGAGTCCGCGGCGAGATCTCGGGCTGGAAGCGACACAGCTCGGGCCATTGCTACTTCACCCTCAAGGACGATTCCGCCTGCATCGACGCGGTCATCTGGCGCGGGCAGGCCGCCGGCCTCGCCTTCCGGCCCGAGGACGGGGCAGAGGTCATCGCCACCGCCAAGATCACCACCTATCCGGCGCGCTCCAAATATCAGCTGGTGGTCGAACGGATGGAACTGGCGGGCGAGGGGGCGCTGATGGCGCTGCTCGAACGCCGCCGCCGCGCGCTCGCCGCCGAAGGGCTGTTCGACCCTGCCCGCAAGCGCGCGCTGCCGTTCCTGCCGAGGGTCATCGGCGTGGTCACTTCGCCCACCGGCGCGGTCATCCGCGATATTCTCCACCGGCTCGAGGATCGCTGCCCGACCCGGGTCATCGTCTGGCCGGTGCCGGTGCAGGGGGAGGGGGCGGCTGCCAAGATCGCCGCCGCCATCCGCGGCTTTGCCGATTATGAAACCCGGCCCGACCTCCTCATCGTCGCGCGCGGCGGCGGGTCGATCGAGGATCTGTGGGCCTTCAACGAGGAGGAGGTCGTCCGCGCCGCCGCGCAATCGCCGATCCCGCTGATCAGCGCCGTCGGCCACGAAACCGATACCACGCTGATCGACCATGCGTCCGACCTTCGCGCGCCGACACCCACTGCCGCCGCGGAAATTGCGGTGCCGGTCCGGGCCGAACTGCTCGCGCTGCTCGACGAACTTTCCGCCCGCAAGCGGCGCTGCCTGACCAAGCGCGCCAGCGACGCCCGCGAACGCCTTGCCCTGACCGCCTGCCGCTGGCCCGGCGCCGAAACCTTGCTCGGGACCCGGCGCCAACGCCTCGACGAGGTGGGTGAGCGTTTGCCGCGGGGCCTTTCCGCCCGCGCCCACAAGGCCGCGGCGCTGATGAACCTCACCGCCGCGCGCCTGCGTCCCGATCTTCTCGCCCAGAAGCTCGCCCGCGCGGGCGACCAGCTTGTCAGCGCGGCCAAGATGCTTCCCCTCGTCCATCCCGACCGCCCGCTCGGCCGCGGTTTCGTGCGGGTGACGGCGGCGGCGGACGGCCGCACCCTCACCCACGCCGCCGATGCCCGCGCCGCCGGGCGGCTGCTGCTGCGATTCGGCGACGGTGAGCTTCCCGCCAGCGTCGACGGCTCCGCCGAATCCGCTCCGCCCCCCGCGCCGAAGGCCAAGGTTGAGCGCGGGCGCCCGCGTCCCTATGTGCCGCCCCAGCCCAATCTTTTCGACTGACACAGGACCGACGACATGCTGATGCAGGGCAAGGGCCGCGAGGCGCGGATCCACTATATGGCCGGCACCTTCCGCCTGCTCAGCGATGGCGACCATGTTCCGTGCGCGGTGACCGGCGCGCGCATCCCATTGGAAGAATTGCGCTATTGGAGTGTTGCGCGGCAGGAACCCTATGTCGACGCCGCCGCCAGCCTCGCCGCGGAGGAGCGCGCCAGGCGCTAGGCCAGGTCCGCGCGGCGGCCTTCGTCAGGCAGGCCACACCCGTCTTAACAATGTAGTAATATTGCCACAGGACGGGGACGAAACGGTCTCTGTGCAGCGCGGCGCATTGCGGCCCTTACCCTCACAACTGTAGGTCACCCCGGCTTAAAGGATTCTGGGAGCTCCCTTGTGGGGCCCCGAGAGCGACGGGGAGATACTCAATGCGTTTTAAGAACAAGCTGATGACCACGAGCCTGCTCGTCGGCACCAGCGTGCTGGCGACGCCTGCATTTGCGCAGTCTGGCCAGCCGGCACCGGCCGTCACCACCCAGGCTGACCCGCAGGTCCAGGCCGATCAGGCCGAGCCGACCGCCGAGAGCGAAGTCGTCATCACCGGTACCCTGATCCGCAACCCGAACCTCGTCGCATCGTCGCCGGTGAACGTCGTCAACGAAGCGGAAATCACGCTTCGTGCGCCGAACAACGCCGAAGAACTGATCCGCCGCATTCCGGGCGTCACCCCGGGCATCGGCAGCCAGGTCAACAACGGCTCCAACGGCATCAACAGCGTCGACCTTCGCGGCCTCGGCACGCAGCGCAACATCGTGCTGCTCGACGGCAACCGCATCGTCCCGACGCTCGCCAACGGCGCGACCGACCTTAACGTCATCCCGGTGGCCCTGATCAGCCGCGTCGACGTGCTGACCGGCGGCGCTTCGACCACCTACGGCGCCGACGCCGTGTCGGGTGTCGTCAACTTCATCACCAACCGCAACTTCTCGGGCATCGACGCCCGCGCGGCCTACAAGCTCACCGAGCGCGGTGACGGCCAGTCGCACCGCGTCGACCTCACCATCGGCGGCAACTTCGCCGAGGACCGCGGCAACGCCGTGATCAGCTTCGGCTACACCAAGGTCGAGCCGGTCTATCAGACCCGTCCGTTCGCGCTGTTCGGCATCTCGAGCCGCACCGGTGCGGCGTCGGGTTCGTCGGCCACCACCACGCCGACCAACATCAACTTCGGCGGCACCACCGGCTACCAGCAGCTGAACCCGGGCGGCACGGCCTTCGTCCCTTATTACGAAGGCTTCAACTTCAACCCGTACAACATCTTCCAGACTCCGCTGGAGCGGAAGAGCGCCTACGGTGCGGCCACCTACGAAATCGCTGACGGCATCGAATTCTATGCCCGCGGCCTGTTCTCGTCGAACGAGATCAGCTCGATCATCGCTCCGTCGGGTATCTTCGGTAACCCGCTGGTCGTGAACGCCAACAACCCGTATCTGACCCCGGCTCTGCGCGATCAGATCTGCACGTTCAACGGCATTGCCCTCGGCACTGCCTGCACCAGCCGCACCGGCAGCACGGCGACCACCGGTCTCCCGCTCCCGGCCGTGTATCGCCGCCTTGTCGAACTCGGGCCGCGTATCGGTAACTACCAGAACAACGTGTACGACGCCCGCGTCGGCACCCGGTTCGACGTCACCTCGAGCTCGTCGCTCGACCTGTCGCTCAGCTACGGCAAGTCGGAGCAGAACCAGACCAACTCGGGCTACGTCCTGAACAGCCGCGTGCAGCAGGCGCTTCTCGCCACCAGCACCACGGCCTGCACCGTGACGACCGCAAGCTGCGTTCCGCTCAACCTGTTTGGCCCGACCGGCAGCATCACGCCTGCGCAGGTCGCCTTCATCCAGGGTTCGGCCAACATCGCGATCGACACCCAGCTGCAGCAGGCCCGTGCGCTCTACTCGGGCGACCTCGGCTTCTCGGCTCCGTGGGCGTCGAACCCGGTCAGCTTCGCGCTCGGCGGCGAATATCGTCGTTACACCTACGACCGCGTGCCTGACGCGCGTTCGCAGGATCCGTCGGAACTCGGCGGCGCCGGCGGCGCGGTTCTTCCGTTCAGCGGCGGCTACAACGTCAAGGAAGCCTATGCCGAGCTGATCGCGCCGATCGCCTCGGACAAGCCGTTCTTCGACGAACTGACCCTCGAAGCGGGTGTCCGTTATTCGGATTACAAGCTGACCACCGGTCAGGGCTTCGACGCCACCACCTACAAGGTCGGTGCGACCTGGCAGCCGGTCGATGCGATCCGCCTGCGTGGTAACTACCAGCGCGCGGTTCGCGCCCCGAACATCGGCGAACTGTTCGCGCCGAACGTCACGGGCCTGACCAACCTGCAGGTCGATCCCTGCGCCCTGACCAACCCGGTCGGCAACGCCAACCTGATCGCTACCTGCCTTGCGCAGGGCGCTCCGGCTGGCCAGATCGGCGTCATCCCGAACCCGGTTGCGGGCCAGGCCAATGGCACCGGTGGCGGCAACGCCAACCTGACCCCGGAAAAGGCCGACACCTACACCCTCGGTGTGGTGGTCACGCCCAAGAGCATCCTTCCGGGCTTCTCGGCCAGCCTCGACTACTACAATATCGACATCAACAGCGCGATCACCGCTCCGACCCCGGGCGACTCGCTGGCGGCCTGCTTCAACTCGCCGTCGCCGACCAGCGCTGCCTGCTTGGCCATCCGTCGTAACCCGGTCTCGGGTGCGCTGAGCGGTCCGACCGGCACCGTCGCCGGCCTCCCGCTCTACTCGACCAACCAGGGCCGCCTGCGGACCAACGGCTTCGACTTCACGGCCAACTACGATCGCGACCTCGGTCCGGTCCGCCTCGGCCTCAACCTGTCGGGCAACTACACCCGCTCGCTGAAGTTCAAGGCGACGCCGACCAGCTACGACCGTGAGTGCGCTGGCTACTTCAGCGCGAACTGCGGCCCGAGCCTCGGTCAGGTCCAGCCGAAGTGGTCGTGGACGCAGCGCACCAGCCTCGGCTTCGGTGCTGCGACCCTGTCGCTGCTGTGGCGCCACATCGGCGAGGTGAACTACGAAGGCACCGCTGCCGACTTCCTGCAGCGTGGCTTCTCGGGCACCAACTGCGCTGCCACCGGCAACCCGGGCAACAGCTGCAGCCGCTACCTGTTCCGCGGTGCGGTCACCAACCAGGCTCCGGCCAAGTCGGCGCTCGCAGGCAAGACCTACGACTTCAACACGATCAAGGCCTTCGACTACTTCGACCTGAACGCCCAGTTCGACATCGAGCGTCGCTTCCAGCTGACCCTCGGCGTGCTGAACCTGTTCGACAAGTAGCCGCCGATCACCGGCTCTGCCTCGGGCAGCACCACGGCGAACAGCGGCAACACCTTCCCGTCGACCTACGACCCGCTGGGCCGTTCGTACTCGGCGTCGGTGCGCGTGAAGTTCTAAGCTTCACAGCCAAGTCGTTGAAAATGCGAGGGGGCGGCCGAAAGGCTGCCCCCTTTGCTTTGGGGTGAAGCCCCGACCGGCAATGCCTGGATAAAAAGGAGCCGGCGGCGCCACGACCACACGCACCACCGCCAGCAATGTCTCGATCATCCGAGCCCGGCGAACCGCCGGCCGCCGTCAGCCCAGCAGCGGAAGCGGGCCGCTCATCGGCACGCCGGCATTCTCCGCCACGGCCCTTGCCCATTCGAGGACCTTGGCGATCTCGTCCTCATACTGCCCGACCGCTTCCACCTGAGCCGCCTTGCGGTCGGCAGCGGAATAGCGCTCGCCCTGCGGGTTCTTGGCGTTGCGCGAAAAGACGGTGGCGATCACCCGCCCACGATCCTCGTCGCTGCATGCCACCCCGAACAGCTGGTCGAGCGCGGCAAGCGCCTCGTGCGGGCGTTCCAGCAACACTTCACTGTCAAGTGATCGCACCCGCTCGGGAAACTTCGCGGCCAGGCGGTGGTAAAGCGCATGCTGCGCCAGCCAGCCGACCGCCGCGACCTGCAGGTCGGTCTGCAGGAAATAGTCTTCCGCGCTGAAGCCCGGCAGCACCAGTTGTTCGCGCAGCTGCTTGGACAAGAGGTCGCGCACCCAGCGCCGGCCCCACAGTCCCTTCTTGGCGATCGATCCGAGATAGACCTCCAGCGGCGCATAAAGCAGCAACGCCCGCGCTTCGGGCTGCATCGCCAGCAGCGCCGGGGCAAAGCCGTTGACCACGTTGGACGGCTTGATGATGCACCGCTCGCCGCGCTCGAACGGCCGTGCCAGCAGCTCCACCGCCTCACCCAGCATCGGGCCGAGCCGCTCGGGCGGTGCGCCGCGATGGCGCCAGCCGACCAGGTCGTTGAGGATCACCGGCTCCTTCAGGCTGAACGCCTGGCCGGGCCGGTCATAGGCATTGGCAAGCAGGGTCGAGCAGCAATAGGCCGAGTGGAAGATGAACTGCGCGGGCACTGCCGCGGTGCGAAGCGCGGCAAGGTCGGCGCGGCGGATCACCTGCGGTTCGCCGGGGCCGCCCAGCTCCTCGTCGGTCAGGAACGGCACCCGCGCCCGGGTCGCCCGGTCCACCCGCCGAAGGTGCACGGCATCGTGGGTCGGGTCGTAGCGGTGGGCGAGCCAGTCCGGACCGAGCGCATTCATGGCCGCGTTCATGCGGGACCATACGCCCTCACGCAAGCGAGCCTGTTTGCCTGTCCGCGCCCATCACCTATGCAATGCGGCATGGCCGACCCCAACGATCCCCGCGCCCACAACAGCCATGGCATGCAGGCGCTCGCTGCCGGCCGCGCCGCCGAAGCCGCTGCCGCCTTTGCCCGCGCCGCCGCGCTCGATCCCGGCGAACCCGTCCTGCGGATCAACCTTGCCGCGGCCCACCGCCAGGCCGGCAATCCCGCTGCCGAACAGGAAGCGCTCGAAGCCGCGCTCGCCCTCGATGCTCGTCACTTCCTGGCCCATCTTCGGCTCGGTGAACTGCTCGAGGGCCAAGGGCTGCTCTCCAAGGCCGCGCCGCACTGGTCCGCCGTGGTCCAGCTCGCCGCAGGAATGAGCGATCGTCCGCCGCTGGTCGCCGATGCGCTTCAGCGCGGCCAGCGTTTCATGGAGCACCACAATGCCGCCTTTGCCGCGGCGGTCGAACAGGAACTCGGTTCCGATCTCGCCTCGCCCGACGCCCGCCGGATCCGCGCCGCGATCGATGTCATGCTCGGCCGCCGCCGCGTCTTCCAGAACGAATGCCACGGGGTGCATTACCCCTTCCTCCCTGCCGACGAATTTTTCGAGCGCCGCCATTTTCCCTGGTTCGACGAGCTCGAGGCCCGAACCCCCGCGATCCGCGAGGAAGCGCTGGCCCTGCTCGCCAACGGCAATGACGCAATCCGGCCCTATGTCCGCCAGCCCAAGGGCACGCCGCAGAACAAATGGTCGCCGCTCGACGACAACCTCGCGTGGGGCGCCTGCTTCCTGTGGGAATATGGCACCCGCAACGACCCGGTGTGCGACGCCTGTCCACAAACCGCCGCCGCGCTCGACCGGGTGCCCACCAGCCACGTTCCGGGCAAGGCGCCGTCGGTTTTCTTCTCGATCCTCCAGCCCGGCGCGCACATCCCGCCGCACACCGGCGTCACCAACACGCGGGCCATCATCCACCTGCCGTTGGTGGTCCCCGACGGCTGCACCTTCCGCGTCGGCGGAGAGACCCGCCCGTGGCGCGAAGGGGAGGCCTTCGCCTTCGACGACACGATCGAACACGAAGCCTGGAACCCGACCGACAAGGTGCGGATCGTGCTGATCTTCGACGTCTGGAACCCGCACCTGACCGCGGCTGAGCAGGACCAGCTCGCCCGCCTGTTCGCCGTCGCCGACCGGGGACTGGTCGCCCCGCGCGCCTAGTCGGGAACGGGCACCCCGCCCGCAATCAGCTGGCGCCGCGCCCCTTCCAGCTCGGCCTCGTAATGGCGCCAGCGGCCTGACGAGCGGGCGTGGAGCGGCTGGCGCACCTGCCAGTTGCTCGCCGTGCGCACGGCGCCGACCGCCCCGGCATCCAGCAGCGCGTCGGTCCACTCCAGCCCCAGCCGTTCCAGCACCGGCGCAAGCGCGCCGCGAGGGTCGCGCACCAGCCGGTCGTAGCTCAGCTCCACGATGCTGGCCGGCATCACCTGCCGCCAGTGCCGCATCAGCCGTTCGTGCTGGACGGCATGATGCACCGCTTCGTCCAGCCGGTGGCTGTAGGAGACGCCGTCGCCGAACCGCAGGAAATAGGTCGACAGGAGATTGTCGAGCGGATGGCGGACCGTGTGGACGATCGCCGCTCCCGGGAACAGCCGCTTGATGAGGCCGAGGTGAAGGAAATTGTCGCACCTTTTGTCGGTGTGCCGGCCATCGCTCGCACTGCGCCGCGCCTCTTCCCGATAATCTTTCCGCAGCCGCCCGACCGCCTCCTCGCCTAGTTGCGGAACGGCTTCGGGATAGGGCTGCAGCGATGCGGCGATGGCCGGGATCGCCTCCAGCTCGCCGCCTGCCGTCAGCGCCGGATGACGGGCCAGCACCTGCTCGGCCAGGGTCGATCCCGACCGGAACAGGCCGCAGATGAAGACGGGCGAGAACGCATCGGGCTCGCCGCCGCTACCCGCCGGAAAGCTCGCGATCAGCCGGTCGACCAGCTGCTCGAACCCGCGTGCGTCGTAGCGCACGGGCGACAGCCGGGCGGCCAGCGCGTTGGCCTGATCCAGCGCCCGGAACGCCTCGCCGTACCGGCCGCCCGCGTCGAGTGCGGTGGCAAGCGCGAACAACAGTTCGGCCTGATCTTCGGGGCGGCGCGCCCGCTCGACTTTTGCCGCAAGCTCGGCCGCGATCGTACCGGGATCGCCCTCGGCCAGTTGCAGTGCGGCGATACGCGCCGCCGCGCGGCCGTCGCCGGGGTCGCTGCGCAAGAGGCGGCGGTAGCAGTCGGTCGCCTCGTCGCGGCGCCCCTCGTCCTCGTGCAGCTGCGCCAGCCCCAGCAGCGCCGGGGGATAAGCGTCGTGAAGGCTCAGCGCCCGCTGATATTCGCCGGCTGCGGCGACCGGGTCGAGGAGATGGTCGGCCAGGATCGCGGCGCGATTGACGTGCACTTCCTCCGCCCCCTGCACCCCGGCGCCGAGCGCCCGCGCATAGCTCTCCAGCGCGGCCTCGAACCGGCGCCGCGCGCGCTGGACCCAGCCAAGGTTGAACCAGCCGTCGGCGAGGCCGGGATCGGCTTCCACCGCCTCGGCAAAGGCCGCTTCGGCGCGCGGCAGGTCGCCCCGCTGCAGCGCTTCGGCGCCCGCCGCCATCGCCCGCATTGCCCGCTCGCCGCTCATGGCCCGTGCCTAAGCGGGCCTCGCCTTTCTGGCCAGCGCTTGTTCCGGTTGCCCAACAGGTTTACTGATCGAGGCTCATTGCTGGTGAAGGAAGAACAGCATGCTTTCGATCGTTGCGTCCCTGCTTTTGGCCGCCGCCCAGGCTGGCTCCCCGGCAACGACCAGTGCGACGCCGCCGGCCGATCCTTCGATGCAGGTGAAGTGCCGCCGCCTTCCGGTGACGGGCTCGCTCGCCCGCTACACCAAGGAATGCCGGACCCTCGCCGAATGGGCCAAGCTCGACGAAGGCAACCGCGAATCGGCGACCAAGATCCAGGATCGCGGCCTCGTCGTCGGCTGCGGAAGCTCGCCGCAGGGCTGCTAGGCCGCCGCCACTTCGCCTTCGGGCGCCAGCACCAGCGCCCCGTCGCCCTCGTCGACCCGCACCTTCTGCCCGTCGCGCACGCGCCCGGCCAGGATCGCGTCCGCCAGCGGGTCCTGCAGGTAGCGCTGCACCGCCCGTTTGAGCGGCCGCGCGCCATAAACCGGGTCATAGCCGACCCGCCCCAGCCACGCCTTCGCCGCATCGGTAAGGTCGAGCACGATTCCGCGCTCCTCCAGCAGCTTGCCCAGCCGCCGGACCTGGATGTCGACGATCGGCGCCATGTGGCTGGCCGACAGGCGGTGGAACAGGATGATGTCGTCCAGCCGGTTCAGGAACTCGGGCCGGAAATGCCCGCGCACCACTTCCATTACCTGCGCCTCGACCTTGTCGGCCGGCTCGTCCTCGCCAAGGTTCGCCAGATACTGGCTGCCAAGGTTCGAGGTCAGGATGATCAACGTGTTGGTGAAGTCCACCGTCCGCCCCTGGCCATCGGTCAGCCGCCCGTCGTCCAGCACCTGCAACAGGATGTTGAACACGTCCGAATGCGCCTTCTCGACCTCGTCGAACAGCACGACCTGATAGGGCCGGCGCCGAACCGCCTCGGTCAGCGTCCCGCCTTCCTCATAGCCGACATAGCCCGGAGGCGCGCCGACCAGCCGCGCGACGCTGTGCTTCTCCATGAACTCGCTCATGTCGATGCGCACCATCGCGGCGGGATCGTCGAACAGGAATTCGGCCAGCGCCTTGGTCAGCTCGGTCTTGCCGACGCCGGTCGGCCCGAGGAACAGGAACGAGCCGAGCGGCCGGTTGGGATCCTGCAGGCCCGCGCGCGCCCGGCGGACCGCGGTCGACACGGCCTTCACCGCCTCGGCCTGGCCGATCACGCGCTTGCCGATGATGCTTTCCATCGCCAGCAATTTCTCGCGCTCGCCCTCAAGCATCCGCTCCATCGGAATGCCGGTCCAGCGTGACACGACCGAGGCGATGTCCTCCGCCGTCACTTCCTCGCGCAGCATGGCATTGGCCTGGCTGTCGTTCGCTTCGGCGAGCTTGCGCTCCAATTCGGGGATGAGCCCATACTGGAGCTCGCCCGCACGGCCGAGGTCGCCGCCCCGCTGCGCCTGTTCCAGTTCCACCCGCAACGCATCGAGCTGCTCCTTGAGCTTGCTCTCGGCGGCGATCTTCTCCTTGTCGCCCTGCCAGCGCGTGGTCAGCTCGGCCGACTGCTGCTCGAGGTTGGCAAGCTCCCGCTCCAGCGCCACCAGGCGGTCCTTGGACCCCTTGTCGGTCTCCTTGCGCAGCGCCTCGCGCTCGATCTTCAGCTGGATGATCCGCCGGTCGAGGTTCTCGATCTCCTCGGGCTTGCTCTCGACTTCCATCCTGAGGCGCGAGGCCGCCTCGTCCATCAGGTCGATCGCCTTGTCGGGCAGGAAGCGGTCGGTGATGTAGCGGTTCGACAGCGTCGCCGCCGCGACCAGCGCCGCGTCGGTGATGTTGATCCCGTGGTGAAGGGCGTACTTGTCCTTCAGCCCGCGCAGGATCGAGATCGTGTCCTCGACCGTCGGCTCGCCCACGAACACCGGCTGGAACCGCCGCTGCAGCGCCGGGTCCTTTTCCACATGCTTGCGATATTCATCGAGCGTCGTCGCGCCGATGCAATGCAGCTCGCCGCGCGCCAGTGCCGGCTTCAGCAGGTTGGAGGCGTCCATCGACCCCTCGCTCTTCCCCGCGCCCACCAGCGTGTGCATCTCGTCGATGAACAGGATGATGTCGCCCGCGGCCTGGCGCACCTCGTCGAGCACGCCCTTCAGCCGCTCCTCGAACTCGCCGCGATATTTGGCGCCGGCGATCAGCGAACCCATGTCGAGGCTCAGGAGCTGCCGGTCCTTGAGGCCGTCGGGCACGTCGCCATTGGCGATGCGGATCGCCAGCCCTTCCGCGATCGCGGTCTTGCCCACGCCCGGCTCGCCGATCAGCACCGGATTGTTCTTGGTCCGCCGCGCCAGCACCTGGATCGTACGGCGGATTTCCTCGTCGCGGCCGATCACGGGATCGAGCTTGCCCTCGCGCGCCGCGGCGGTGAGGTCGCGCGCGAACTTCTTCAGCGCGTCATAACGATCCTCGGCGCCCTGCGTGTCGGCCGTCCGGCCCTTGCGCAGCTGCTCGATCGCGGCGTTCAGCGCCTGCGGCTTCACGCCCGCGCGCTCCAGCGCCTCGCCGACGCCCAGGCCCTTGGCCATCGCGCAGGCCAGCAGGATCCGCTCGACCGTTACGAAGCTATCGCCGGCTTTGGCCGCAATATCCTGCGCCTGCGTCAGCAGGCGGATGGTGTTGCCATCCAGCGCCGGGGCCGATGTCGCGCCCGATCCGGTGACCGCCGGTTCCTTCGCCACCAGCGCGTCCACTTCGCGCTTGGCGGCCTTGGCATCGCCGCCCGCGGCCTGGATCAGGCCCGCCGCCATGCCCTGCTCGTCGTCGAGCAACGCCTTCAGGATATGCGCCGGCGCGATCCGCTGGTGATGCTCGCGCACGGCGATGGTCTGCGCGGCCTGGACGAACCCGCGCGAGCGGTCGGTGAACTTCTCGAAATCCATGGGTGTCAGCTTCCCCTCTCTTCTGCGGGGAAGATAGTGTTGCCCTTCAGCAACACAAGACTGTGCCGCTTGGGCTTAGCGAACATCCCCGCTGGTAGGCAGCGGGGCCAGCGGGTCGGCGCCCGGCGCAGGCGGGCCCGCCGTCCGGATCGCGGCCGAAGGCGGGATCGCGGCTGTGGCTGTGCCGCGCAGCGCCCCGGCGCCCGGGGACCCCGTATCCGGGGCCTTCGCCAGTACGGGAACCCCGCCGATCGGCAGGACCTTGGGACAGGCAAGGTGCCCGCTGTCGTCGACGCCCCAGGTCCGGTATTTCCAGCTGTCCACGTGGAATCGCATCCGGGCGTAGAAGCCCAGCCCGGCGTTGAAGCGCGGCCCCTCGATCTGGTGGCGGGCACACAGCCTGTGGATCATCGTGTCGCGGTCGATGCTGCTCAGCGGCACGAAGTCGATCGCGCTCATCGATCGGTGGACGCTCTCGGGCGCTCCGCCGGCACAGCGGTTCAGCGCCGCGTTGCGGAATACGCTGACCGGCTCGACCGGGCCCACCGCGGGGACCACATAATCGCGCACATAGCGCAGCGTGTTGACGATGTTCGCCCATTCTTCCTGCGGCGGTATCTCGAACGGCTCGGCGCCGCACTTGCGCCAGTCGCTGGCGGTGCGGAGCAATTGCCAGGTCGGCGCGATGTAGGACACGCCGCTGGCGGTCAGATAGTCGTGGAACTGCCGCACCTGCGCCGAACGCCAGGGCTGGCTGACGATCCACTGGCGGTAACCGGGCTCGTCCTGCCCCGCTTCGACATAATCGCTGATCGGGCTCCACGGCGCCGGCATCAGCATCGGCGGGCCCGTTTGGGCGGACGTCGTCGCCACCGGCTGCGCCCCGATCGGAGCGGCCAGCAGGAAGGCGAACATTAGGGTCAGCAGGCGCCGCATCGCCGACAGAATAAACCACCCAAGCTTGAAAAGACACTGAACACCGCTCACTTCGCCGACATGAGCACTCAGCCGATCCACGTCGACCTCCCCCACAAGCTCGGCCGGGCCGAAGCGCGGCGGCGGATCGAAGACAATATCCACAAGCTTACCGGCTTCATCCCCGGCGGCGGCAACGTCACCCACCAGTGGCAGGGCGACCGCCTCGACCTCGACATCGGCGCGATGGGCCAGTCGGTGACCGCCAGGATCGAAGTCGAGGAAGCCTTGCTCCGCGTCCATGTCGCGCTGCCCGGCCTGCTCGGCATGATGGCCAAGCCGATCGAGGCCGCGCTGCGCAGCAAGGGCAGCGAACTCCTGCTGGAAGACCGCACCAAGGCCTGACCGGCCCTCCTCGTCATTGCGAGCAACGCGAAGCAATCCACCGGACCAAACCCATGGATTGCGTGACGACCATCGGCCCCAATCTTGCCTAGTAGGACTTGGCGGTTCATCCTCCCCGCCATGTCCCGGCGCCCATCTCATCCGGCATCGCTCCAGCCCTCGCCGACCGGCGGGGGCGAAGTGGACAAAGTGAAATCGAAGGCAGAATTTCGTTTTCTGCCCTCCCTGGCCTGAAGGAACGACCATGCGCCACGTCGCCATCGTCGGCTCCGGACCCGCCGGCTTCTACACCGCCGAAGCCTTGCTCAAATCGGGCTCCGTCGCGGTCGACATCCTCGACCGGCTGCCCGTCCCCTACGGCCTGATCCGCTTCGGGGTCGCGCCCGATCACCAGTCGATCAAGGCCGTCGCCCGCCGCTACGAGAAGGTCGCGCTCACCCCCGGGGTACGCTTCCTCGGCAACGTCCACCTCGGCGCCGACGTGTCGGTCGAGGAATTGCTCCATTATTACGATGCGGTGGTGCTTGCGACCGGTGCGCCGCTCGATCGCCGCCTCGGTATCCCCGGCGACGATCTGCCCGGCGTGGTCGGCTCGGCCGCCTTTGTCGGCTGGTACAATGGCCACCCGGACTTCGCCGACCTTGCCCCGCCACTCGGCCAGCCTGACGCGGTTGTCATCGGCAACGGCAATGTTGCGCTCGATTGCGCGCGGATCCTTGCCAAGACGCCGGTCGAATTCGTCGGCGCCGACATCGTCGCCCACGCCTTCGAAGCCCTCGGCTCCAGCGCGATCCGCGACATTACCATCCTCGGCCGGCGCGGGCCGCACCAGATCGCCATGACCCCCAAGGAATTGGGCGAACTCGGCCATCTCGACGCCGCCGCGCCCTTTGCCGACCCCGACGACTTCCCGCCCGCCGGCACCGACAATGCGCTCGACCCCGGCCAGCGAAAGAGCGTTGAGCTGCTGCGCGGCTTCGCCGCCGCGCCGCCGGATGGGTCCAAGCCGCGCACCATCGCCTTCGACTTCTTCGCTAAGCCGGTCGCGATCGAGGGCGATGGCCGGGCCGAACGCGTGATCGTCGAACGCACCGCGCTCGGCCCCGACGGCCAGGCCCGCGGCACCGGGCAGACCTATGCGGTGCCCGCCGGCCTCGTCATCAGCTGCATCGGCTACGCCTCACCGCCGATCCCCGGCATCCCCTATGACGAGGCGCTCGGCCGCTATCCCAATCAAAGTGGGCAGGTGGAAGATCGCCTGTATGCGGTTGGCTGGGCGCGGCGGGGGCCGACCGGCACCATCGGCACCAACCGGCCGGACGGCTTTGCGGTAGCCGAAGCGATCGACGCGGCCTTGCCGCCCGCCACCTATCGCAGCGAACGCGACGGCGCGGCCGGGCTCGATCGCCTGCTCGGCAGCCGCGGCTGCGATCCGGTGCACTTCGCCGACTGGCAGAAGATCGAAGCCGCCGAAGTCGCCGCCGCCAGGGCCGGTGCCCCGCGCGAAAAGCTCGTCCGCGTCTCCGATCTCCTGAAGGCCGGGGGTCACTGATCGGCGGTGGCAGGCTCCTTCACGCCGGCAAGCGCCTTGAGCAGCGCCTCGGCGGCAGGTTCGCTCGACGGCGGGTTCTGTCCGGTGATGAGCAGGCCGTCGGTCACGACATACGGGGTGAACGGCGCGGCCTTGGAATAATCGCCACCGCCTTCCTTGAGCATGTCTTCCAGCAGGAACGGCACGACGTCGGTCAGCCCGACCGCTTCCTCTTCCTCGTTGGTGAAGCCGGTGACTTTCTTGCCTTGCACCAGCGGGCTGCCGTCGGGGGCGGTCACATTCTTGAGCGCGGCGGGCGCGTGGCAGACAAGCGCAACGGGCTTGCCGTCCGCCAACGTGGTCTCGATCACCCGCTTGGAATCGGCGTCGTTGGCGAGATCCCACATCGGGCCATGGCCGCCCGGATAGAAGACCGCGTCGAAGCGCGAGGGATCGATGGTGGAGAGCTGCTCGGTAGAAGCAAGCTGCGCCTTGGCAGCTTCGTCCTGCTTGAAGCGCTCGGTCGCCGCGGTCTGGTTCTCGGGCTCGTCGCTCTTGGGGTCGAGCGGGGGCTGGCCGCCGGCGGGCGACGCCAGCGTGATCGAATGGCCCGCGTCCTTCAGCACATAATAAGGGGCGGCGAATTCTTCGAGCCAGAAACCGGTCTTCTTGCCGGTGTCGCCAAGCTGGTCATGGCTGGTGAGGATCATCAGGATGTTCATCGGTGCGACCTTTTGTTTTCTCGTGGGGAGCGGCCGGAACAGCAACGCGCCGCGCCCCTTTCAGCGCTGCAGCGCACAAGAGGTTGCATCACGCCAAACCCCCGCCTAAAGACCGCCCCGCCTTGGTACCCGCTCGCAAGAGCAGGTTCCGGTCGGGGAGTAGCTCAGCCTGGTAGAGCACTGTCTTCGGGAGGCAGGGGCCGGAGGTTCGAATCCTCTCTCCCCGACCATTTCATTTCAGCTGACGCAGCCGGTGCCTGAGGGCCCGGTCGAACGAGCGGAGGCTGAAATTCTGCGGATCGTCGTGCGCTTGCGGAAGGCCTTGATCGATGGTGCCATGCTGCGCCGGGATCAGCCATGATCCCGCCCGCACACTCAGCGCGATGTAGAGCAGGGCGAGCCGGTCATATTGCGCCTTGCTGAAGCCGGGCTTGGGCGCGATCGCATCGTTCCAGCCTTCGATCCGCGCATCGCGCCGCCGCGGCATCACCGTTTCGACGTGGAGGAACAATCCCTTGGCCGGAAGGCCGATCACCCGCGATTCGAGCTTGGTCGCCCGCCACGGCCTGGACAGCAGCTGCCCGAGCTTCACGGCGCCGAGGCGATCGAGGAACAGGTGCGCCACCGGTACCTTTTCCGGGTCGCCGCCGACCGGAAAATAGGGCGCGAAATCGTTCACCTTCGGATCGCGGTCGATGTCGGCCGGGAAGGGAGCATTGGCATAATAAGGCGTGCTGGTGTCGTGGATCACGAAATAGCGGGCCAGCGGCGCCGCCGGATCACCGTCCCGCGCGCGGGACACCGGCTCGTCAAGGCCGCCGATGTCGATCCCCTCGCTGTCAAGCAGCTGCGCGACGCGATCTTTGGCGGGAAGCCTGCTCCGTCCGTCGAGCACCCCCGCCAGCCCACGCGGAAGCCGTTCCGGTTCGCGCCCGAGCTTGCCGCGATAGCCTACATGGGTGAGCAGGCATCGCGCCTGCTCCGACGGGGAACCGGCGAAGCTCAAGTCAGCGATGATGAAGCGGCAGTGCCCGACCACCGCTGTCGGCTCCGGCACCACCGCCGGCTGCGACGCGCCGAGCGCCAGTCCTGCAAGAAGTGCGATCATGCGGCGCTACCGGCTGCGGATGAACGCCTTCACGTCCCGGCTCAGCTTCGCGCGATCCTCGTCGCGGACGTACATCATGTGTCCGGCGTCATAATAATGGAAGCTGACCCGGTCCTGCGGGACACCCGTGCGTGACAGCGCATATTCGGCGGCGAAGAAGGGCGTCGCAAAGTCGTACCAGCCCTGCGCGACGAAGGTCCTGAGCCCGCTGTTCTCGCGCATCGCCTTGCCGATCCACGGCGTGAGGTTGAGGTAGGCGTTCTCGTCGCGCCCGCCGATCCGCCAGTCCCAGTCACGCACCATGTTCGAGATCGACTGATATTCGCGGTCGGTCCTGAAGCCGAGGGTGCCGCGCTGCCAGGTGTTGACCGCGGCGGTGTAGCCCGCGTCGATCCCGTAGAAGCTCGGATCGTTGTCGGGCGATTCGCCGGCGCTGTCGTAATCCTTGCCCGTATAGCGACTGTCGAGGCGGCCGATCGTCAGGCCCCGGTCGCGCAACAGTTCCTTGTAGAAGCGGTCGGGCGTGACGCGAAGGTCGGCCCGCTCAAGGAAGGCTTCGCTGAGGCCCGTCAGCTGCGAGAGGCGGCTACGCACCGCGGCACGTTCCTCGGCGCTTGCCCGCTGCCCCTTGAGGAGGAAGCTGGCGTATGGGCCGATGGCGAATTGCCGTGCGGCCTCGGCCAGCGCAGCCGGGCTCTCGCCGCTGGCCTTGCCGTGATAGCGCGCGGTGACCGCCATCGACGGCAGGTTGGTGACAAAGCCAAGCTCGTTGCCCGGCGCGTCCGAACCGGCGGCAAAGTCGAGCACGGTCGAAATCAGGATGAGGCCATTCAGGCCCACGTCGTTGAAGGTCGAAGCCTCCAGCTGATTGACGACGGCGGCGGTGCGGCTGGTCCCGTAGCTTTCGCCGCCGAGGAACTTGGGGCTGTTCCAGCGGCCATTGTCGCCGAGCCAGCGGCGGATGACCTCGGCCACTGCCTTGGCATCCTGCTGGACCCCGTAGAAATCCTTCGGATCGGCGCCCGGGAGCAGCACCGAAAAGCCCGTACCCGGGGGATCGATGAAGACGAGGTCGGTGGTGTCGAGCAGGCTGTCGGGATTGTCGAGCAGCGGATAGGGCGGGGCGCCGTCATCGCGCGCGTCGGACGGAATGGCGACGCGCTTGGGACCGAAGGCGCCCATCTGCAGCCACACCGAGCCGGAGCCTGGGCCGCCATTGAACAGGAAGGTCACCGGCCGCGACGGATCGCGCGGTTCCTTGATGTAGGCGGTGGTGACGATCGCAGCCTGCGGCGTCCCTTCCTTGTCCTTGAGGAGGGTCTCGCCGATCGTCGCGCTATAGTTGAGGCGCTGGCCGCCGAAGGTGCCGCTGTGCCGGGTAGTAACGGATTGCGGCTGATAGGCCCGCGCGGCGGCTTCCGCCTTGTCCTTGTCCTGCGCCGCTGCCGGCACGGTTGCGAGCGCCAGCGCGGCGGCGGCGGTCAGTCGAAGGTATTTCATGTGATCGATGCCCCTGGAATTCGGGGGGCATCATGCCGCGGCGGGAGCCAAGCGCAAGCCATGCTCCCGCCGCGGTGATGATTGACGGGCCTTAGAAGCCGAAGCGCACTCCGCCGAGCGCGCTCACCTCATTGCCATCGTCCTTGCCGACGGTGGTGCTGGCGGTGAAGTCGAGCTGGACGCCGCGACCCATCTGCGCCGAGGCACCGCCCGCGAGGCGAGTGTAGATGCCCTTGTCACGCCCGCCGAGATCGAAGCGGTTGACGATGGTCGGGCTGGCGGTCTGCGAGAAGGTGAGGGTGCGGCCGTTCCCCTTGAGGTCCTTTTCGACCATCGCGGAAGCGAAGGGACGAAGCGCGCTTCCGCCGGCATCGAAATCGCCGCGCAGTTCGAGGCCAAGGCCGCCGACCAGCGACGAATAACGCTGCGAGCCGACATTGAGGCTGAGCGCGCCGTCACCCGTTTCGGTGTAGGCATCGACCTTGACGCGGGCATAGTCGATCGCCGCGACCGGACCGACGCGGAACCCGCCGAGCGGCGCGAGGAAGCCCGCCTTCGCGCCGGCGACAACATGCTTGCCGTCGGGGCTGGCGGCGAGGCGATCGATGACTGCGGCACGGCTGATCTTGTAGTCGGTGCGGCCGACGCCGGCGTGACCCTGCACGAACACGGGGCCCAGCGCATAGGCGGCGTAGATGCCGCCCTGCAGACCCTTGGCGTTGGTGCGCGAGGTGTTGTTGTCGAAGCGCGTCTTGTCGCGGGTGATTCCGACCGCGGCACCGACGAGGCCGTTGGCACCGAAACCGACTTCCGCACCCGCCGTCGCGCCGACGGAATCGACATCGAAGGCGTCGGTGGTGAGGCTGGCGTTCACGTCACGGCTAAAGGTGTCGCCGGTGACGAAGAAGCGCAGGCCTTCGAGCGTCTCGCCGTCGCGCGGGGAGCCGAGGTCCATCCGGCTGTTGAGCGTGCGGCTGAACTGGCGCGCGCTGTCGAGCCCGAGGTCGGTGGTGGCGCCAAGGTTGAGCGGGGCCTGCAGCTGGCGCTGGATATATTGCCCGACCACCCGGAAGCCGTCGGAGCTGAGGTGCAGCGCATCGACGTAGAAGAGATAGCCCGCGCAGCCCGACAGCACGTTCGCCTGGGTCGGCGCGCAGACCACGCCGTTGGGCAGCCCATAGGCCGTGCCGTTGGCCTGGACCGAGGCCAGCACCTTCGACAGGTCGAGGTAGTGGACCACGACGCCCCGCGCCGCATAACCCGACAGCGTCTGCTGCAGCGCATTGTTGAAGGTGGTCGAGAAGGTGTTGCGGACCGCCTGCGCAGCCGGGTTGGTCGCGACTTCGGGCAGCAGCGCGGTGTTGCCGGCAAGGAAGCTGATCGTCGGCGCGCCGGCCCCGACCAGCCGGTCGAGCTGGGTGCGGGTCGAATTGATCGCGTCATTGACGGTGAAGGCGCCGTAGAAGCCCTGCTGGAAATAGCGGGCGTCGTTGCCGCCGATCGACACGGCCAGCAGGTCGTTGCGGCCAAAGGTCGGCGCGCCGTTGGGGAAGACGCTCGACTGCGTGCCGACATTGAGGAAATTGTCGACTTCGAGCTGGAAGTCGAAGGTGGTCGCCGGGGCACCGCGCACCGCGCTTGCACCGCCGATGGCGAAGTTCTCGACCGGCGCGCCGAGCAGGAACGATAGGCTATCGATGTAATTGGTCCCGCCCGAGAAGCGCCCCGTCGGATAGATGCCACCCTGGTAGGTGGCGGGGTTCAGCCCGGTCAGCTTGAACAGGTTGCCGGTGTCGGCATAGCTGTCACCAAAGGCGACGATCCGGGTCACGCGCTGCGCTTCGGCCGGCGCAGCGAACCCGAGTGCGAGAGCGGCGGTAGCCCCGAGTAGGGCGCGGGCGCCAAGACGCTGAATCATGTGTATTTTCCTCCCCGGCCGAACGTCGGCCCGTGAGAGGCGATATGCGCGCCGCGAACGCGTGCTGACAAGTGGCGGCGCTGCAACAGTCGGGCGGTGGCGCTAGACCCCGAGCACCTTGCGATAGCCGGGGTCGAGGAGGTCGTGCACCTCCGCGTGCCGCTGCATGTATTTGGCGTAGAAGGTGCAGGCGGGGATCACCAGCAACCCTTCGGACCGCGCCCAGTCGAGCGAGGCCTTGGCGATCGCCGAGCCGATGCCCTGGCCTTCGTGATGCGGCGGGACGACGGTGTGCGGAAACTTCACCTTGCCGTGCATCGGCCTGTAATCGGCAAAGGCGACCGTCCCGTCGCTCAGGTGGATTTCGAAGCGCTGATCGGCCTCGTTGCGGATGACGTCGTGCATGATCCTATCCGACAACCAGGCCGCGGCATTCGCCAAGACCGATGGAGACAAAGCCTTGCGCCGCAGCCTGCGCCGTGAGGATCAGTTCGTCCCCATCCTCGAGGAAATTGCGGGTTTCGCCGGAAGGCAGGGTCAGCGGCTGCTTGCCGCCCTTGCTGATTTCCAGCAGCGAGCCGAGCCCGTCGGGCGAAGCGGTCGACAGCGTGCCGGTCCCGATCAGGTCGCCGGCCTGCAGGTTGCAGCCGTTGCAGCTGTGGTGCGCGACGATCTGCTCGACCGACCAGTACATGGCGTCCGCGGCGAGACCCTGGCTCAACTGATGCGGCGGCATTCCGGCGTCGCGCATCTGCCGGGTGGTCAGCAACGCCCGAACGGTGAGGCCGAGGCCGGGCTTTTCCGATCCGCCGGCCAGGTAGGGGAGCGGTTCGGGATCGCCCTCGGGCCGGCGAAAGCCTTCGGTCATGAATGGCGCCATTGCTTCGGGTGTGACGACGAACGGCGACACGCTGGTGAGGAAGTTCTTCGCCAGGAACGGTCCGAGCGGCTGATATTCCCACGCCTGCAGGTCGCGCGCCGACCAGTCGTTGAGCAGACAATAGCCGGCGACCGCGCTCTCCGCCTGGTCGATCGGGATCGGATCGCCAAGCGCATTGCCCGGGCCGATCCACACGCCGAGCTCGAGTTCGTAATCGAGGCGGCGCGAAGGCCCATATTCAGGCGCCTCGGCCTCGGGGGCCTTGCGCTGCCCGTTCGGCCGCACCACCGGCTGGCCCGAAACCCGCACGCTCGACGCCCGGCCGTGATAGCCGATCGGCACATATTTGTAGTTCGGCAGCAGCGGATTGTCGGGCCGAAACTGCTTGCCGACATTGATCGCGTGATGAATGCCAACATAGAAATCGGTGTAATCGCCGATCAGCGTCGGCAGGTGCATCGTCGCTTCCGACTGGCCGATCAGGCAGCCCTCGACCGCATCGCGATACGCCTCGTCGGAAAGCAGTTCGGACAAGCGCTTGCGCAGCGCGACCCGCGGTCCGCTGCCAAGCGCGAGGAAGGCATTCAGTACCGGCTGCGCCAGCTCGTCCACCCACGCACCGCCAAGCGTGTCGGCGATCGCGGGCAGGTCGACGAGGAAGTCACCGATCGGCACCCCCGCGCGCCGCTCGCGCCCTTCGCTGGCGAAGATGCACAGGGGCAGGTTCTGGACCGGGAAGTCCGCATGCCCGTTCGCGCTTTCCACCCAGCTGGTGCGGGCGGGATCGTGGGTTTCGTCGATTCTCATGGCAGGCGTGCCTTTGGAAAGTCGGCCCAGGCCGCGTCATAGTCGGGCTGGGCCCGCCCCAACGCTTCGGCGGGCACTTCGAACGGCCAGCAGCTTTCGATCATGAAAGCCATCGTGCCGTCGATCTTGTGGGGTTTCAGGTCGGCCTCGCTTGCGCGACGCCAGGTTTCGACGTCGGGGCCGTGCCCGCTCATCATGTTGTGGAGCGACAGTCCGCCGGGCTGGAAACCCTCGGCCTTGGCATCATAGGCGCCGGTGAGGAGGCCCATGCACTCGCTCATCACGTTGCGGTGGAACCAAGGCGGCCGGAACGTGTCCTCGGCCACCATCCAGCGCGGCGGGAAGATAACGAAATCGACATTGGCCCGGCCAGCCATGCCCGACGGTGAAGTGAGCACGGTGAAGATCGACGGGTCGGGATGATCGAAACTGACCGTTCCGATCGCGTTGAAGTGCGACAGGTCGTAGCGGCAGGGCGCAAGATTGCCGTGCCACGCGACGACATCGAGGGGGCTATGGTCGAGCGTCGTCGCCCACAGCCTGCCATCATATTTCTGGATGACCTGGGTCGGTTCGTCCCTGTCCTCGAACCAGGCGACCGGGGTTTCGAAATCGCGCGGGTTGGCAAGGCCGTTGGCGCCGATCGGGCCGAGGTCGGGCAGGCGGAACGGCGCGCCATAATTTTCGGCGAGATAGCCGCGCGCCGAGCCGTCGGGCAGCGCGATCTTGAAGCGCACGCCGCGCGGGATGAGCGCGACCTGGCCCGCTGCAAGCTCGATCCGGCCAAGCTCGGTCAGAAGCTCGAGCCGGCCGTCCTGAGGAAGCACGAGAAGTTCGCCATCGGCGGACACGAACACCCGGTCGAGCCGCTCGCGATTAGCGGCGTAGAGATGCATCGCGACCCCTTCGAGGTCCGACGGTGCGCGATTGTGGACGATGGTCGTCAGGCCATCGATGAAATCGGTTTCCGGCCCGGGATCGGGAAGCGGGTCCCACCGCAGCCGGTTGGGGGCCAGCGGACCTGCCAGGGTGACGTTCAGCCCCTTGGCGTCGTCATAGGCGACAAACGGACGGTGATCGGCGCTTGGCCGCATTCGATACAGCCACGACCGCCGGTTTTCATGCCGCGGCATGGTGAAGGCCGTTCCGGACAATTGTTCGGTGTAGAGCCCGAAGGCCGGGCGTTGCGGGCTGTTGCGGCCCTTGGGCAGGGCGCCGGGCACGGCCTCGGTCGCGATGTGCCCGCCAAAGCCTGCCACATAAGCGGGTGAGGAGCTGGTCAGCATGTCCCCGGCTCTAGGCCGGTGAAGCGGGGGAGGGAAGCCAGCAACCCGCCCCCGTTCCCCTGATCAGGTGACGTTGACGTTGATCGAGTCCGGAACCTTGATCTCGGTCTTGGACCCGCCGAACGTGCCGTTCGAATAAAGCAGGTAGCCGATCACCAGCACGGCAAGCAGAACGACGACGGCGATCACGCCGCCGCTTCCGCCGCCGCCGTCGGTATTCACTACGGTGGTGCGCTCGATCACGCGATCTTCAGTGCCGTCTCGGTTGATGTCGGCCATGTGCAAGGACTCCCATTATGTCGGCGAAACGAACGCCGGGAGCGATGAACCGTTCCGCTCAGTCGTTCACCGCGCGCCGTGCGGGTTCTTCGTCGCGCAGGGGGTGGCAGTCGTAGCGTCCTCTTATGGCACGATTGAAGTAGCTGCCCTTGGAGGAAGCCGCGGCAAATCCTTCGGCTACTTCCGCCGGGACGCCCAGGTAGAGATAGCGGCGTCCACCCGTCAGGCACAATTCGAGCGCCCGGTGATCGGGCCAGTAAAGGGCGCCGCGGATCAGGCTGCTGTCCATCCCGCCTGAAACGCTGCTTGCGCGCTGGTGACTCACCGTTGCGACGAAGGGATTCACAGGCGAGTCGAACCGATATACTTAACCATTCGGTAACTGCGACTGAGGCATTTACATCCTGAATGGGGGTAATGTTGGACGCATGGACGGCAGTTTTGCAGCAAGCATGACGGCGGACGCCGAACCGCACGACACGCCGATGGCCATCGGAAACGATGAGCGGCGGATGCATGTGCGCGCCTATAATTACTGGGCCTCGCTGCTGAACGGGCGCGACTTCCCCTCGATCGAGGATCTCGACGGTCGGGATGTCAGCGATTTTGCCGACCACAGCCTGCTGCTCGATTTCACCGCCGGCGCCGATAATCCGGCGACCAGTTTCATCGGTGCCGCGATCCGCGCCGAATGCGAGATCGGCGATGAAGTGCGGACGCTGTCCGACGTTCCGCCGCGCTCGCTGCTCAGCCGCCTGACCGACCACTGGCTGCAGATCGTCGCCAACCGCGCGCCGATCGGTTTCGAAGCCGAGTTCACCAACCAGCGTGGCCACGAAATCTGCTATCGAGGCATCCTCATGCCCTTCTCGTCAGACGGTGAATCGATCGACTTCATCTATGGCGTCATCAACTGGAAGGACGCCCCTTCCCAGCAACGGCCATCGCCCGTCCTGACCCTCGTCGAGGAAGACGCGATCCTCGACCTCACCGACCCGCTCGACGGCGAGGAAGAGCTTGTCGAGGTGCCTGTCCCTGCTGCCGACGCCGGGCTTGCCGACCGCCTCTCCGCCGCGCGCGAGACGGTGGAGGTGCTGAAGGCCGCCGATGGACGCAGCCGCGCGGCGCTCTACCGGGCGCTGTCGCTGGCTTATGATTTCGCGGTCGCCAGCCAGCGCGTTCCCGACGACTATGCCGACCTCCTCGACGATGCGGGGATCAAGGCGCAGGCCCGCGCGCCGATGACCCCGATCGTCAAGCTCGTCTTCGGCGCGGACTACGACAAGGCGCGGCTAACCGAATTCGCCGCCGCACTCGCCCATGCCGAGCGCTGCGCCATCGACTTCGAAGGCTTCCTGCCGTTCATCGAAAGCTTTCCCGGCGGCCTCAAAGGGCTGGTCGCGGCCGAACGGACCGCCCGGCGACCCGAACCGCGCGCCGACAATCGCGCCGACCAGGCGCGCATCCGCCTGCGCGCGACGAGCGCAAAATCGCTCAGCGCGCTTGCCGGCAACGATGAATTCACCCTCGTCCTCGTCCGTCGCGACGCGACCGGAAAGGTCGAGCCGGTTTGCGCCGTTCCGGATCTGAGCTTGCTCGAAAAAGCCTTCCGCAAGCTCGGCTGATTGCCCTTGGCCGGCCGCCGCGGGGTTGTGACCCGCCGTGGCCGGGTCTAGACGCGCCCCATTCCTGATGGGAGCGTAAAGAACATCATGGCGGCTGACCCCCGCGTGTCCGCCTCGCTGGCGGATGCCTTTTCCAAGGCCCTTCTCGAAGGTGCCCTGCCCGGCGAGACCGAAGGCTTCACCCCGCAAGAGCAGACCGAGGCCGCCGCCTTCGTCACCGAGGTGGCGGAGCACCGGCGCCCGGGCGAAATCGCGCTGAAGCTTCAGTCCGTCGGGGGGGAGGCTGCACGCCGCCTGATGCGGCTGGTCATCGTCAACGACGACATGCCATTCCTGGTCGACAGCGTCGCCGCGGTGATCGCCGGGCAGGGGCTCACCGTCCACCGCCTGCTGCATCCGATCGTCCATGCGCAGCGCGACGGCGACCGGCTGGTCGCTCTTGGCGAGGGCGGTTCGGAATCGATCATCTACGTCGAACTCGACCGGGCCGATGCGCGCGGCCGGCAGGAACTGGTGCAGGAGATCGAGCGGGTGCTCGATTCCGTCCGCGCCGCGGTCGGCGACTGGAAGGCGATGGTCGCGCTGATGCGCGAGGACGCGTCTGCGGTCGCTTCCGATCCTGAAAGCGCCTCCCTCCTCGAATGGCTGGCCGCCAACAACTTCACCCTGCTCGGGCACAAGTTCGTGTCGCCCGACGGACAGGTCGGCGAGGGGCTCGGTATCCTCTCGACCGCAGGCATCGACTTGTGGAGCCAGGGCGACCTTCGCGGCCTGTTCGACACGTTGCAGGCCGACGGGCGCAAGGTCCTCGCGCTGAAGGCCGACCGCCTGTCGCCCGTGCACCGGCGTGTCCCGCTCGACGTGGTGGTCGCCCGCCGCGACGACGGCACGCTGTCGATCCATGCCGGCCTGTGGACCAGCGCCGCCCTGCGCTCGCCGCCGTCCGAAATCCCCGTGGTCCGGCGGCGCCTTTCCGACCTCGACCGCGAACTCGATTTCGCGCCCGCGAGCCATGGCGCGAAGGCGCTCGCGCACGCCATGTCGACGCTTCCGCCCGACCTCCTCGTGTCGTTCAGCGAGCGCGAGGTCCGGGCTGCGGCGCTGATGGCGATGAGCCTTGCCGACCGGCCGCGCCCGGCGCTGCTGCTGCTTCCCGGCGCGCTCCATCGCCAGCTGTTCGCCTTTGTCTGGCTGCCGCGGGACGAGCTTACCACCACCCGCCGCATGGCGATCATGAAGATGATCGAGGAAGCGGTATTGTCCTCGGTCAGCAGCTGGGCGGTCGAGCTTGGCGACGGCGATCTCGCCCTGATCCGCCTCACCCTCGGCTTTTCCGCCTCGCGTCCGCTGCCCGACGTCGATCGCCTCGACCAGCAACTGGTCGACATGGTGCGCGGCTGGGGGCCGGCGGTCGAGGCCGAACTGACCGACCGTGTCGGCAGTGGCCGGGCGACCCGCCTCGCGCTCACCTACCTGCCCGGCGTTCCCGAGGATTATCGCAACCGCGCAGGCGCCGACGAGGCGGCCGCGGACATTCTGCGCCTTTGCGCGCTTGAAGGTGCGGACGACCGCGACGTCCGCCTGTTCCGCGACGCCGACGACCGCACGGGCCAGCTGCGCCTGAAGCTGTACCGCTCGGGCGGACTGGTGCCCTTGTCCGAAGCCGTCCCGGTGCTCGAGAATTTCGGCTTCAAGGTTATCGAGGAGCGCCCGACCGCGCTTGGTGACGACAGCAAGCTGGGCCACATCCACGACTTCCGGCTCGAGCTGGCGGGCGCCGATGTTGGCGACCTGCTTGCCCGTACCGACGTCATCGAAGGGGCCATCGCCGCCACCCTTCAGCGCCACGCCGAGGACGACGAGTTCAACCAGCTGGTGCTGTTCGCGGGGCTCGATCCGCAGCCGGTGGTGTGGCTGCGCGCCTGGTTCCGCTACCTGCGCCAGACCGGCGTCGCCTACGGCCTCGTCACCATGGTCGATGCGCTCAAGCGCACCCCGGCCGCGACCCGTGCGCTGGTTGCCTGGTTCAGTGCCGCCCACGACCCGGCGCGCGAAGGCCGCAAGGCTGCCGTCGATGCCGAAAGGGCCGCGTTCGAGGAGGCCCTGAACGCGGTCAAGTCGATTGACGACGACCGCATCCTGCGCCTGTTCCGAAGCGTGGTCGAAGCGACCTTGCGCACCAACGCCTTCCACCCGATGCCGGGCGAGGCGCTGGCCTTCAAGCTCGATCCCACGAAGATTCCGGGCTTGCCCGCACCGATCCCGTACCGCGAAATCTGGGTCTACAGCCCGCGCGTCGAAGGCATCCACCTGCGCGGTGGACCGGTCGCCCGCGGCGGCCTTCGCTGGTCCGACCGGCGCGACGACTTCCGCACCGAGATCCTCGGCCTGATGAAGGCGCAGCTGGTCAAGAATGCGGTGATCGTGCCGACCGGCGCCAAGGGCGGCTTCTATCCCAAGCAGCTTCCGTCGCCCGCGATCGACCGCGAGGCGTGGCTGGCGGAAGGCACCGAAAGCTACCGCATCTTCATCCGTTCGCTGCTGTCGGTCACCGACAACATCGTCGGCGGCAAGGTGGTCCATCCCGACGGCGTCGTCGTCCATGACGGCAACGATCCCTATTTCGTGGTCGCCGCCGACAAGGGTACCGCGACCTTTTCCGACGTTGCCAACGCCATCGCGCTCGAACGCGACTTCTGGCTGGGCGATGCCTTCGCCTCGGGCGGGTCGAACGGCTACGACCACAAGGCGATGGGGATCACCGCCAAGGGCGCGTGGATCAGCGTCCAGCGGCACTTCCTCGAAATGGGCGTCGACATCCAGTCCGAGCCGGTGACGGTGGCGGGCTGCGGCGACATGTCGGGCGACGTGTTCGGCAACGGCATGCTGCTGTCGAAGGCGATCCAGCTGGTCGCCGCCTTTGACCACCGTCACATCTTCATCGATCCGAACCCCGATCCGGCAACCAGCTGGGAAGAGCGCAATCGCCTGTTCCAGCTGCCGAGGTCGAGCTGGGACGATTACGATCGTTCAAAGCTCAGCCCGGGTGCGATGATCGTGCCGCGCAGCCAGAAGGAAATCGCACTGTCCGCGGAAGCCGCGGCGGCGATCGGCGTGGCGGCCGGCACCTACGATCCCACCGGCCTCATTAGCGCCATCCTCAAGGCGCCGGTCGGCCTGCTCTGGTTCGGCGGCATCGGCACTTATGTGAAATCGCGGGCACAGGCCAACAGCGCCGTCGGCGATCCCGCCAACGACGCGCTCCGCGTCGATGCGGCGGACCTTCGCGCCAAGGTGCTGGGCGAAGGCGCCAACCTTGCGATCACGCAGGCGGCCCGCATCGAATTCAGCGAACATGGCGGGCGCTGCAACACCGACTTCATCGACAATTCGGCAGGTGTCGATTGCTCGGACAACGAGGTCAACATCAAGATCCCCCTCAACCAGGAAATGCTGGAAGGGCGGCTGACGTTCGAGGACCGCAACCGTCTCCTCGAGAGCATGACCGACGAGGTCGGCGAACTGGTGCTCGACGACAATCGCCGCCAGACGCTCGCGCTCTCCGTCGCCGAACATGGCGGCGCGGCGGCGCTTCCCGTGCATGTCCGCACGCTCGAATTGCTTGAGGCGTCAGGCCGGCTCGATCGCCGGGTCGAAGGGCTTGAGACGAGCGACGAACTGCTCCGCCGCAGCGGCGACAATCGCGGGCTGACCCGGCCCGAGCTGTCGGTTCTGTTGAGCCTCGCCAAGCTCAGCCTGCAGGACGCGGCCGAAGAACTGAAGCTGGCCGAAGATCCGCTGCTTCACGAACAGCTCCTCGCCGCCTTCCCCGCGCCGCTTCGCGAAGCACATCGCGAGGCGCTGCTGCACCACCGGCTTGGCAACGAGATTCTCGCCACCAAGGTCGCCAATCGCATCGTCAACCGCCTCGGACCCAGCGTCGCGCTCGACCTCACCGAGGAAGAGGGTAGCTCGCTTGCCCAGGTCGTCGCGGCCTTCCTGACCGCCGAGCGGCTGCTGAAGCTCGATGTCTTCTGGGAACGGCTGGAGCAGGCACCGGTCACCGAGGCCGTCCGCCTCGACCTGTTTGCGATGGCCGCCCAGAGCGTCCGCAGTCACATGAGCGATATCCTGCGCGCCGCCGGGGGAGAGACCAGCGTCTCCGACCTTGTCGCCGTGCTCGAGCCGGGCCTGGCCAAGATCAGCGACGCCGCGCGCTCGATCATCCGCGCCGAGGTCAAGACACAGGCCGAAGCGCTGCATCGTTCGCTCGAGGCGACGGGCGCGGGCGAGGCGGTCGTGCGCGGGCTGGTCAAGCTTTACGAACTCGACGGCGTATTCGGGATTGCGGGCCTTGCCGCACGCAAGGACCTCGACGCGCTCGCGCTGACGCAGGCCTATGTCCGGATCGGCGAAGCGCTCGGGCTCGACTGGGCGCAGAGCCAGGCCTTGCGGTTGCAGCCGACCGATCAGTGGGAGCGCCTGCTGGTCGCCGGACTGCTCAACGAGTTCGAGCAGCTGCGCATCGACTGGCTGTCGCGCACACGCAACGACGATCCGGTGCACGCGGTCGAGCGCTGGACCGAACGTCAGGCGAAGCGGATTGCCCAGTTCCGACGCCTGATCGATCGTGCCCGCACGGCAGGCACCGTGTCGGTGCCCATGCTCGCGCAGATCGCCAGCCAGGCGCGCATCCTGCTGTCTCGCTAGGCGGCGTCCGTGCGCATCGCGATGCTCACTCCGGCGCCGTCCTACGGGTCGGACTTTAATTGGGCCTTCGACATCCAGGCCGAGGCCCTCCGCGCGGCGGGTGCGGAGGTAACGGGTGAGCCCTGGACGGAGTTCGAGGGTCCGGCGGGTTACGACCTCGTCCTCCCGCTCGTCGCGTGGGGCTATCACCAGCGCCACGCCGAATGGCTGACGTTCCTCGACCGTGCGGAGGCCGAGGGCTGGCCGATGGTCAATCCGCCGCGGCTGCTGTGGTGGAACAGCGACAAGGCCTATCTGGCCGAGCTTGGCCGCAAGGGCATCGCCAGCGTGCCGACGCTGGAAGTCGACCATCTCAACGAGGCGGCGCTGGCGGCGGCGCATGGCGTGCTCGGCGCGGATGAAGTGGTGATCAAGCCGCCGGTCTCGGCGGGTGCCTGGGGGACCTACCGGCTGAACGCTGGCCAGCCCGTTCCCGAGGACGTCCATGGCAAGCGCATGCTGGTCCAGCCGTGGCTTGGCGCGGTGGTCGAGGAAGGCGAATACAGCCTGATCCTGTTCGGCGGCCGTTTCTCGCATTGCGTGGCGAAGCGACCAAAGGCGGGCGATTATCGCGTCCAGCCCGATCACGGCGGGACGACCGAGCCCGCGGAGCTGCCCGAAGGCGCGCTCGCGCTGGCCGAGGCGGCGCTTGCCGCAGCCCCGGCTCCCGCAACCTATGCCCGGGTCGACCTTATCCGCGGCAACGACGGCGCGCTGCGGCTGATGGAAATGGAGCTCATCGAGCCCGCCTTGTTCCTGCAATGCGCGCCAGACGCGAAGGCGCGCTTTGCGGAAGCGATCCTGGCGACGGTAGCCTCGCCGCAATCCAGCTAAGCGTAACTTCCGTCAGCGCCGGGCTCAGCCCCCCAGCGCCCTCCCGAACAGCCACTGCCTGAGCGCGCTGGTGAGGTTTGGCGGATTGGCCACCTTCAGCCGCGCTTCGTCGATCTCCGCGACCAGTGCATTGACCGGCATGACCGCGTCGCGCGCCGCCACCTCGAGCGCGCGCCAGAACAAGGGTTCGAGACTGATGCTGGTCTGGTGACCACGGATCAGGACGCTGCGCTTCACAGGTGGCGAGTAGGTGACGATGTCCACCGTCAATACATGTGCTGCCCGCCGTTGATGGACAAGGTCGAACCCGTCACGAACCCGGCATTCTCGTCCACCAGGAAAGCCACTCCCCGTGCGATTTCGTCGGCGCGGCCCAGGCGGCCCACCGGAATCCGGGCGACGATCTTGCCGAGCACGTCCTCGGGAACTGCGGCAACCATGTCCGTGTCGATGTAGCCTGGCGCGATCGCGTTGACCGTGATCCCGGTCCGCGCCCCTTCCTGGGCAAGCGCCTTGGTAAAGCCATGGATGCCCGACTTGGCCGCGGCGTAATTGACCTGGCCATATTGCCCGGCCTGGCCGTTGATCGACCCGATGTTGACGATCCGTCCATAGCCGCGGCCGACCATGCCTTCCCACACCGCCTTCGCCATGTTGAAGCAACCGCCAAGATTGGTGTCGATGACTTCCTGCCACTTGGCATGGTCCATCCGCTTCATCGTGGTGTCGCGGGTGATCCCGGCATTGTTGACCAGCACGTCGACCGGGCCGACCGCCTGCTCGACTTCGCGGACGCCGGCCATGCAGGCTTCATGGTCGCTGACGTCCCACTTGAACGCCTTGATTCCGGTCCGCTCGGTAAAGGCCCGGGCGCGCTCCTCGTTTCCGGCATAATTGGCCGCGACGGTCATTCCCGCATCCCGCAGCGCAATACTGATCGCCTCACCGATGCCGCGCGTGCCGCCGGTCACGATTGCCACTCTTGCCATTTGTTACTCTCCTCCGTCCGGAAGCGAGACTAGGCAGGCGCAATCCACCCCGCAAGTTCGCGGCGGACGATCGCTTCAAGCATCTGCATGCCTTGGTCGCGATCGTTGAGGCAGTCGAGGCGGGCATAATCGCGGCCACCTGCTTCGGTGAATTCCTCCTTGCCGCGGATCCCGAGCTCCTCGATCGTCTCGAGGCAATCGGCGGAAAAGCCCGGCGCGGCGATGGCGATGCGGGTGATGCCCTGGGCCGGATAGGCTTTCAGCACCGCGTCGGTGGCGGGCTCCAGCCACTTGTCGCGCCCGAAGCGCGACTGGAAACTGGTATCGACGGTGATCTTCAGCCGGTCGCCAAGCAGCCGGGCGGTCTTGCGGCAATGGCAATGGTAGGGATCGCCCTTGCGCAGCGTCCGCTCCGGCATTCCGTGGTACGAAAGCAGAAGGCGCTGCGGCTCGAAGTCGAGCGCTTCGAGCTGAGCCTCGATGTCGCGCTGGAGCGCGCCGATATAATCGTCGCTGTCGTGATAGGGCGGAAGCGTGCGCAGCGCGGGCTGCCAGCGCATTCCCGCCAGCGTCGCAAAGGCGAGGTCGTTGGCGGTAGCGGTCGTGGCGGCGCAATATTGCGGGTAGAGTGGCGCCAGCAGGATCCGCTCGCAGCCGGCATCCTTCATGGCGGTAAGCCGGTCCGGAATGCTCGGCGCGCCATAGCGCATCGCCCAGTCGACCAGCACTTCGTCACCCAGTCGCCCGGCAAGCGCGTCGGACTGCCGCTTGGTGATCGCGGCCAGCGGCGAACCATGTTCGGTCCACACCTGCGAATAAGCATGCGCCGACTTGGCGGGGCGCGTGCGCAGGACGAGGCCGTGAAGGATCGGCTTCCAGATCGCGCGCGGGATCTCGATGACGCGGGGATCGGACAGGAATTCGGCAAGATATCGACGCACCGCGGGCACGTCGGGGGCTTCGGGCGTGCCGAGGTTGATCAGCAGCACGCCGACCTTGCGCGGCGGAATGACAGGGTGCGTGGCGGGAAGCGGCATGATTGTCAGGACTTCGGATCGAGCGGCAGGCTGCGCAAGCGGCGCCCGGTCGCGGCGGAAAGAGCGTTGCCGACAGCCGCGGGGGCTGCTGCCGGCCCGAGCCCGCTAGCCCCCCCGGGGGCCGCGTCGGAAGCCAGTATTTCGACCAGCACCTCGGGCGCGCGGGCAAGGGTCGGGATCTGCGGCTCGATCGGTTCGAGCACCCGGCCATGGCGGAAGGAGGGCGCGCGCGCCGTCGCCTGAGCAATGGCCGACAACATACCGCCCTCGACTTCGGCCTTCAGCAGCGCGGGATTGATCACCCGCCCGCAATCCACTGCGGCCACCAGCCGGCTCACCTCCACCATTCCCCCTTGGCCCAACTGGGCCTGCGCGACGACCGCGATGTGGCTGCCATAGCCGCTAAAGGCGGAAAGTCCCATCACGCTTCCCGCCCCGCCGCCGTCCCATCCGCCAAGCGCGGTCGCGCGAACCAGGCAGCGGGCGAGGCGCGGGTTGCCGGAGAGCAGCGCCATCCGCTGGCTCAGCGGATCGCGCCCTCCCAGCCGCGCCAGTTCGTCGAGAAAGCTCTCGGTGAAGAAGGTGAGGGCAGGGTGAAGCTCACCGCGGTGATAACCCAGCCGGATCGGAAGCGCTGCCGGCGCGAACTCCAGCGCGACGTCGGGAATGCCATAGGGGAGGGGCATGAGCGCGGCTTGCCGCGGTCCCTGGCCGCTTGTCCCGAACAGCCGCGCCATCGCCTCGGCAGTGCCATCGCCCCCGGCGACCCGCATCCGCCAGCCGGCGATCGAACCGTCCGGAAGCGGACGGGCGAACATCCGGGCCTTGAGCGGCGCCCGCACGGCGTCGGACCGCACCTGCTCGGTCCGGCTTGCGGTGGCCTGCACCGGGCGGCCCGTCCGCCTTACCAGCGTGGCGGCGATCGACACCATGTCGGCTTCGAGCGCCGCGCCGCCCTGACCGCCGACGGGCATGGGATAAAGGATGGTCTTGCCGAGCGCATGCCCGGCCGCCTCCGCCCCTGCACGGCGCGCCAGTACGGGAGCCTGCGTCGCGGCCCATATTTCGAGCAATCCGCCCTGGAGCCGGGCCGTCGCGCTCGGCGGCTCGATGTCGGCGTGCAGCTGTGCCGCGGCGGTATAGGTCGCGGCCAACGGCCGGGCCCCTTCGAATGCCTGGTCGACGTCGCCGACGCTGTGCAAGACTTCGAAATCGTCGCCCGCGAGTGCTTCGTCCAGGGCCGCGGCGATGGCCAGGTCATTACCGCCGGCAGGCCCAAGTGTAGTGACCTTCGCAGCGGCAAGAGCGCGCTCGGCCGACCACCAGTCGTCGGAAATGGCGGCGACCCATCCGTCGCCCGTCTCGAACCGTACCCCTTGCGGAGGCCCGGACTTAAGCGCGATCGTCCCGCGCCCCGCGCGCCGCACAGAAGCGTGGAGCAGGTCGGGCAGCCGGACGTCGCCCGCGAAGCGAAGCCGCCCTTCGGCCTTGGGAAGGGCATCGAGGCGGGCGAGCGGCTTGCCGACCAGATCGCCGACCGCCTCGCGCAGCGGGATGTCACCGCCAGGAAGGGATCGCACCGCAGCGCCCTCGCCCAGCGCTGCAAAGGGCAGCGACTTGCCTTCGTGGCGCACGAAACCGCCGCTGGTGTCGCATTCGGCCGCGCTGACGCCCCACCGGTCGGCGGCCTCGGCACATAGGAGCAGCCGCGCGACGGCCGCAACCTGTCGCATCGGCTGTGCATAGGCCCGGACCGATGTCGCGCCGGCGGTGATCCGCGTCACGCCCGCTTCGGACGCGAACGGCCAGGGCCGTGCGCCTGCTATCCAGCCTTCCACCTCGGCAAGGCTGTTGTCCCAGGCACTGCCGGAACGGGCGGGCGCGACCGCGACCGATTCCCAGGCCGCGCCAAGCTCGTCGGCGGCGATCTGGGCAAGGGCGGTCGAGATACCCTGCCCCGTCTCCACCTGCGGGACGGCAATCGTCACCCGCCCGTCGCGGCCGATCAGGATCGCCGGTCCGAGCGCCGACTGGTCCTTTCCGGCAAGCAGGCTGGCGCGCTCCCCGCGAGGCCAGGCGGCCCAGGCGACGATAAGGCCGGCAGCCGCGCCGGAGCCGACCAGGAGGGTTCGGCGGGTCAGCTTCAAGTGCGTAGCCTCAAGCCGCGTACTGGGCTTTCAGTGCCACCCGGTCGATCTTGCCGGTGCCCAGTCGCGGCAGGCTGTCGTGCGCGAAGATGAAGCGGCCGGGCACCTTGAATGCGGCAAGGCGCGGCTCGAGGAAGCGGCGCAGATCCGCTTCGCTGAGGTCGCTGCCCTCGGCCGGTAAGACGACCGCCACGGGCACCTCGCCGAGCCGGTCGTCGGGCGCACCGAATACCGCGGCTTCGGCCACCTTTTCGCAGGAATAGATGGCGGCTTCGACCTCGGCCGAGCTGATGTTCTCGCCGCCGCGAATGATGATGTCCTTCTTGCGGTCGACGATGAACAGGTAACCGTCCTCATCCAGAAAGCCGATGTCACCGGTGCGGAAATATCCGTCGGCGGTGAAGGCCGCTGCGGTGGCCTGGGGGTTCTGCCAATATTCCTTGATGTTCGCGGCCGAGCGGATCGCAACCTCGCCGCGCTCCCCACCGGACAGATGCGCGTCGCCATCGCCAAGGATCGCAATGTCGACAAAAGGCAGCGCGCGGCCCGTCGACGCGGGCTTGGCAAGGTAATTGCCCCAGTAATTGCCGCAGCCGACGGCGTTGGTTTCGGTCAGGCCATAGCCAAGCGCCGGCTGCGCGGCCTCGAAGCTGTCCTTGAGCCGCTGCACATGCGCGACCGGCCGCGGCGCGCCGCCAGCCGCAATGTCGGTCAGGCTGGACAGGTCGAAGCGATCCCTGTCGGGATGGCTCATCATTTCCAGGCTCATGGTCGGCACGCCGACGAAATAGGTGATCTTTTCCCTCTCGATCAGCCGCAGCGCCTCGCCCGCGTCCCACTTTGGCATCAGCACCATGCCCCGGCCGATGACGAAGCTGTTGAGCAGGACCGGGACTTCGCCGGTGACATGGAACAGCGGAACGTTGAGCAAGGTCTTGGGCGGATGCTTGGGTTCCGACCCCATGCTCTGCATGATGCCGAGCAGGCACATCAGGCTGGTGGCATAAGTGTAGACGCCCTGCGTCACCGCGCGGTGCGTCGACAGCGCGCCCTTGGCGCCGCCGGTCGATCCCGAAGTGAACAGGATGGTGGCATCGTCGTCCGGGCCGATGTCAGGCAGCTCGGCAGATGTGTCCTCGCCCCCGGTGATCGGGGCCATGGCTTCGGCGATCGGGCGCTCGATCGGAAGCGACACCAGCGCGATCTGCCCGCACCCCGCTTCGAGGCGGCGGAAGCGCGGTTCGTCGGCGATGATCAGCTTGGGCGCAGTGAGCTCCAGCGCGTAGCGCGCTTCCTCCGCCTGCCACCAGCCGTTCAGCAGGGTGGAAACGCCGCCCGCCTTGAGGATCGCCATGTGAGCGACGATCCAGCTTGGGCAATTGCGCATGGCGATGCCCACCCGGTCGCCCTTGGCGATGCCGTGCCGCGCCACCAGGGCGCGCGCCACCTCGTCAGAGATCCGGTCGAGGTCGGCGAAGGTCAGCCTTTCCTCGCCGCTGATCACCGCTTCCACGCCGGCATTCAGCTGGCAGAAGGTCTTGAAGAAGGCCGGCAGCGTCGCGGGAAAGTTGGTGACCATGCGCCGGCCCTGCGCGTCCTCACCGACCACCAGGCGCCCGCCCGGCCCCGTGACGGCCGCGAACACGGCGTCGTAACGTTGGTCGAGCTCGGTCGGCATGGTGTTGTCGTTCCTTGGCCTTTGCTTTCCCGCACCTTATGGGACGCGGGGGCGCCTAGGGAAGACCGAATGAACAATGTAACATCCGCGGGTATCGACTTTACCAGCCTCGGGCTCGATCCCGTCGCGCTGAGCGTTCCCCTCGGTTTCACGACGTTCGAGCTGCGCTGGTACAGCCTGGCCTACCTCGCGGGCATCTTCCTTGGTTATTTCTACATGCTGCGTCTGATCCGCCAGCCGGGCGCGCCGATGGCCCGGCGCCACGCCGACGACCTCGTCTTCTATGCCTCGCTCGGCGTGATCCTCGGCGGGCGGCTCGGTTATGTCCTGTTCTACCGCCTCGGCTTCTATCTCGAAAACCCGCTGGAGATCATCAAGCTGTGGGACGGCGGGATGAGCTTCCACGGCGGCGTGATCGGGACCAGCCTCGCGATCATCTACCTGTCGTGGAAGGAGAAGCTGAACTGGCTCCGGATCCATGACTATGTCTCCTGCGTGGTGCCGATCGGGCTGTTCACCGGCCGCCTCGCCAACTTCGTCAACGGCGAACTGTGGGGTGCGCCGACGACGGTGCCCTGGGCGGTTCGCTTCCCTGAAGTGATCGCAGGCGTGGTGACGCTCGGGCCCCCGCGGCATCCGAGCCAGCTTTACGAGGCGGCCCTCGAGGGGATCGTCCTGTTCGCCATCCTCGCCTTCATGTTCTGGCGCACGCGCGCACGCTATCAGCCGGGCCTGCTGACTGGCGCCTTCCTGTTCTTCTACGGCATCTTCCGCTTCGGGGTGGAGTTCATCCGCGAGCCCGACAATCATCTCCGCGCCTTCGCCGAGGCGACCGGCCTCCATATGGGCCAGTGGCTGTGCGTGCCGATGATCCTGGGCGGGCTTTACCTGATCGCGACCGCCGCGAGCCGCCGCCGCCGCGTGGAAAGCTTCGCCGGCCAGGAGAGCGTCGCCTGACGCCTTTCGCGCGCGCGCTGATGGAGCGGCTCCGAAGCCAGGGGCCGATGACCGTCGAGGCCTATATGGAGGCGTGCAACACCTATTATTACGCGACCCGCGATCCGCTCGGCGCGGGGGGCGACTTCACCACCGCGCCCGAGATCAGCCAGATGTTCGGAGAACTGGTCGGCGCGGCGCTGACCGACGTCTGGCGGCGCGCAGGCGCTCCGGCGAACGTGCGCTACGTCGAACTCGGGCCCGGGCGCGGGACACTGGCAAGCGACGCTTTGCGGGTGATGCGCTCGGCCGGCCTTTCGCCACCCGTCCACCTCGTCGAAACCAGTCCCACCTTGCGGCAGGCGCAGGCAGCTTTGCTCGGCGATGTCACCCATCATGACGCGATCGGCGACCTGCCCGGCGACAGTCCCCTGCTGGTCGTCGCTAACGAATTCCTCGATGCGCTGCCGATCCGGCAGCACGTCGGCAGCGCGGAGCGGCATGTCGAGTGGATCGGCACCGGCCTCGCCTTCGATCGTGACGGCGAGATCGTGGAGACTTCCCCCGCACGAGACGAAGCGGTGCGGGCACTGAGCGAGGGACTGGTCGCGCTCGGCGGCGTCGCCCTCGTGATCGATTATGGCCACGCCCGCAGCGCGCGGGGGGACACCCTTCAGGCCGTCCGCAGCCATCGTTTTGCACCTGTGCTCGACAGCCCGGGCGAGAATGACCTCACGTCGCATGTCGATTTCCAGCGCGTGGGCGAGGTGGCGCAGGATGCCGGGGCATTCGTCGCCGGCCCGGTCGAACAGGGGGCGTGGCTTGAGCGCCTCGGCATCCAGGCCCGCGCCCGCGCCCTCGCCAATGCTTCGCCTGCGCGGGCGGGTGAGATCGAGGCCGCCCGCGCGCGCCTTTGCCGACCCGACCAGATGGGCAGCCTGTTCAAGGTGCTTGCCATTCACTCGCCCGAATGGCCAAAGCCCGCCGGGCTATGATCATCCGTCCCGCTACCGCTGCCGACCTCCCCGCGATCGACCAGGTCTTCCGCACCTCCTTCTGCGACACCTTCGCGCACCTCTACGATCCGGCCGATCTCGCCGCCTTTCTCGATGGCTTCACTGCCGCGACGTGGCAGGCCGAATTCGACGATCCCGACTATGCCTTTCAGGTCGGCGAAGTGGGCGGAAAGGTGGTCGGCTACATCAAGCTCGGCCCGAACAAGCTGCCGCATGTCGAGCCGGGACAGTTGCTGGAGCTGAAGCAGCTCTACCTCCTCAAGGAAGCGCAGGGGACCGGCCTTGCGCATGGCCTCATGAACTGGGCGCTCGACGAGGCGAAGTTGCGCGGAGCACGGCGGATGGCGCTGTCGGTGTGGAGCGAGAATTGGCGGGCGCAGGCCTTTTACGACCGCTACGGTTTCGAGGACCGCGGGCCGGTCGGGTTCATGGTGGGGAACCACCGCGACGAGGACCGGGTGTGGGAAGCCGAGCTGTGAGCGTCCCGGTGTGGCGCGCGCGCAGCTTCGGCGACCTGCCGCACGGCTTCCTCGGCCGCGCCGGCGGGGTGAGCGAGGGCGCGATGGCGAGCCTCAATTGCGGCTGGGGAAGCGGTGATGATCGGGCCCTGATCGTCGAGAACCGGCGGCGCGCCGCCGACGCGGTGCTGCCGGGCGCGGCAATCGTCTCGCCCTATCAGGTCCACGGGATCGACGTGCTCGAAGCCGGAGACTGGTCCGACAACGAGCGGCCCCCTGCCGACGGGCTGGTCACCGACAGGCCGGGTGTCCTGCTCGGTATCCTCACCGCCGACTGCGCGCCCCTGCTGTTTGCCGATCGCGAGGCCGGCGTGATCGGTGCCGCCCACGCCGGGTGGCGCGGCGCGCTGGGCGGGGTGGCGGAGGCGACGATTGCCGCGATGGAGAGACTGGGCGCCGACCGCTCCCGCATCGCCGCGGCGATCGGCCCGACCATTGCGCGGGCCTCCTACGAGGTCGATCGCGCCTTTCCCGAACCGTTTCTCGCGGCCGATCCCGAGACCGAGCGCTTCTTTGCCGAGGGGCCGGCGGGCAAGCCGCATTTCGACCTTCCCGCCTACCTGCTCCACCGTCTGGCCGCCGCGGGGCTGCGGCAGGTCGAGGCGCTGGGGCTCGATACCTACGACCGCGAGGAAGACTTCTATTCCTTCCGCCGCGCCACCCACCGCGGCGAGCCGAGCTATGGCCGGCAGATCAGCCTGATCGGGCTGCGCTAACCACTCGGCAAGGGATTGGCCTTATTCGCAAGGGCATGGCGCGACCCATGCCCTCGGCCAAGAAAGCAGTCGACCTTGCCGGCGGACCCCGGAAGGTCGGATCGCGCATTCGCCGTGCGCCGCCGCCCAAGCCCGAAAAGCGGCTCACCGCCGCCGAACTGCGCGAGCGGGAGCGGACGGTGGTGGTCGGCGGAATCCTGCTGTTCGCGGTGGCCCTGTGCGTGATCATGGTCGCGGCCGGGCAGTGGGGCGGGTGGAGCCCGAGCCACGTCCAGCTGGTTATCAACGCCAGCTGAGCGATCAGCCCGCGGCGGGCATCGTCCCAGGGCGGAGATAGGCCCACATGTGCGGTACGTAGTCGCGCTTGCCGAGCGGGACGCCGGCGCTGCGCAGGAGGGCGTAGGCCATGTCGACGTGGAAGCTGACCTGCGGCAGCGCCCAGTCGCGGACGTAGGCGAAGCCGGTCATGTCGAATACCATGCCCATCGGAAGCACGTGCGAAAGCGGGCGGTCGGCGGCGGCGTCGAGTTCGTCGGGGCCGACGCCTTTCAGCAAGGCGACCGCGGCGGCGAGGATGGCGCGCAGCTCGGCGAGGGAGCCGGGCTCATCGGGCCGGGTCGCGCCGTGGGTGCGGATGGCGGTCACCTCGTCGGGCACCTCGGCGTCGCGGAGGCGGTAGACGGCTTCCTGCGTCAGATAGGCGGCGAAGCGCAACTGGGTCCCGAGCGGGAACATGTCGGTCGCCAGGCGGACGCGGAGGAGGTCGTCGACCGTCATCTTCTGCGCGGCGGCATGCTCCTCCCCCTTGTCGAGCCAGGCGAGCAGGGCGGTGAGCTGGTTGGTGAAGGTCGGAACGACGAGCTTGGTCAGCATGGGGCCTCTGGCGATCGGGATGAGGGGCCATGCTTAGCAGCCGCGGCGCTGCGGGTCACACCCGTGACCCGCGGTGAAGCGGAAACCCAAGGCGCGAAGTTGTCGAAGTTGACGCGGTCGGTGGGGTCCGGCTTGTGACCTTTCCCTTCCACGGCGAACCGCACAGGTTCGTTAAGCGATCAAATCCTACACTGCAAGCGGGCGGGGTCAGCGGGCGAAGGTGAAGCCCGCGACCGGGCGTGTCTCACGGTGCTGGTGGACATCATTTGGCCCGCCCCTCTTGGGAAGGGACGGGCCGCCGCATCAGGGGAGATGCTGATATAAGTGTAACGAAACCCGACACCCCTGGTTCCGCCTAGTGGCCCGGCGCCATCCTTGGGAGAGACGCCGGACCACCGGGAGCCAAAACTCGCGCCAAACCGCCGTTGTTCCGGTGCCGGACCGGCGCATGGTCGCCGCGCGATACGATTAGGTTGAACGATTTGGCGCGCCGTCGATTCCTGACGTCATCCAATGATGGAGGCGTCAGAATGTCGAACGAACGCGAGCTGATCGATACCGGCACGGACAAACGCTATGTCCGCCGCGACGAGGAAGGGCGCTTCAAGGAGAGCGTCGATGTCAGCCGGTCGCTGAGCCAGGATGCGCGCAAGCATGCCGCGACCAAAAAGCCGAGGAACCAGGGCGACAAGGGCGACTGAGGAACCGCGAACGGCTCCTCATTTCAGCCACGCCCCGGGCCTTGCGCGCCCTAGTGGCGCGAGAAGGCGGGCCGGAAGCGTTCGCGGCGGGCGTCGTTGGCGATGATCTTGCCCTTGAACTTCTGCGTCATGAGGACGGCGCCGGCGCTGCTCTGGCAGACCAGGCGGGTGCCGCCATCGGGCAGTTTTTCAAGGGCCGAGATGCCGACCTTGGCCGCATCGCACTTGGCGATGACGTCCTGCTGGGCGAGCTTGAGGAAGAGGACCCGGCTCATGCGTTGGCCGCCCGGCGACGCGCCGTGATGCGCTGGCCATAGGCTTCGAACAGGTCGAGGTGGGCCTTGGCCGAGGCCTGGCAGGTCGCGGCGCGCGCACGCGCCAGCGAGACGCCGCGGCGCCAGTAGAGATAGTTCATGTCCATGAGATGCAGCTCCATTGCCGGTAAGCAAGAGCGCGTAGGATCTCTCAGTCGCACGGGCTTACAGGGCCAATCCGTGCGATGGGCAGCATGTAGCACGGATGGGGTGGAATGGCTAATCGGGGCGGGGCCGGGAGCGCACCCGGGCGCAGGCGGCACGCGCCTCGCGCAGATCCGCCAGGAACGATCGATCAGCTGGTGTGCTGGCTCAGGGCCCCGATCGCCTGCTGCAAGCCGTGCGCGGCCAGTTCGAGATGCACCGCAACCTCGGGAGGACCGCCATGGCCGTCGAGGAGGTCGACCGCTTCGGAAATCAGTCGCAGCGCGGCCTGGAAAGCGTCGCGCTGCTGGAACTCTGCACCCGTCATCCCGGAAATACCTCCAGAATGGTGGGACTATCCCTCTATCGAGGTGGAATCAACGCCGGTCGACCGGCGCGTCCGGGAGGCCTGCGGGCGTGGCGCGATAGAGCCGGGTCAGATAGCTTTCCATCACCGCGCGGCCCTTGGCGGTCAGCCGGATCAGCTGTCGCCGCCCGTCCGCGCTGTCCGCCACGCGCTCGATCAACTCTTCGCGCACAAGCAGCGCCTGCCAGCGAAGCCCGGTCGAGCCGCTCGCCTCGGCGGCATGGGTGAGGCTGGTGACGGTGAGCACCTCGCCGCGGTGGGGCAGGCAATAGAGCGCGAGCAGCATGTCCCAGGCCGGTTCTCCGAACAGGCTCCGGTCGAGCAGCCGGTAGCGCGCGCGCCGCGCTTCGAAGATCCGGTCGGCGAGCTGGACGAGCTCGCCCGTCGTCGGCGCGGCGGTCGGAGGGTCGCGCCGCCGGCCCTCGTCGCCACGGGCAATGTCGTCGAGCCGCAGCGTGAGCCTGATTTCGATGCAATCGTCGCCAAGCGGCGTGGCCGAAACACCGTCGGCTAAGTCGAAACGATCCTGCCGCGACAACATCCGCTCCCAAGCACACGCATGACCGCAGCAACGCTGCGGGCCGAGCAACCCAACGCTAACAATCTTTGCTCCCGGCGCAAGTTAAACCGGGCTCGGGTGACCGGGTGCGGCTTGGTGGGGCGTTCGGTTCGGAAGTTCGGGGCGGTGCGGCGGGAGGGGTGGTTGCCGGCGTCTGGGGTTGGTGTTGAGGGGCGACCGGGATGAGCGGTCGCGCGCCGTTTCCGCGCGGCGAACACCTACCAATTGCCGTAGCGTCGGGGGTGCAACGATTCAGCGTTTCGGCCATTTTCAGGGGTGCCGATGCGGCGAGTGAGCCCGCGTTTGTTGCACCCTTCGGAGAGGCTGCGATGAGCACCAAGGACCGAGATTATATGCTTGCCCGCGCCGCCCAGGAGCGGGCCATGGCCGAACAGGCGCCCGACGAGATCATCGGGGAAATCCACCTGCAACTCGCGCACGAATATGAGGTGCGCGCCAATGTGCAGGACGTGGCGTCGCGGGCGGGCAATGACGCGCTTGGGTTGGTTTCGGGGGGTGATCGGAGTTCTTAGAGCGCGGTTCGGTTAGTGGGAGGGCTGGCCGGTCGGCGTTTGGGTTGGTTTGCTTTGTGCGGCATCAGCTCGCACGTCATCAAGACGCCTCATCAGGCTTTGCACCCGGGACGACAGACGGTTCTCGAGTGCAATAGCAGTCTTCTGGTCAAGAACGCCGGCTTCGAGCGCTGCGCCAGCTTTGCTGGGTCGAAAGCGGTAATGCCATATCCAGCCGCCTTGTTTGTCGACGTAAACCGAGCTTGCTGCGTGAACGATCCTGTTCCGCCAATTTAAGTCGCTCTGGAGCTCATCGAGATCGGAAATGAGCTGCGGCGCTTTCTTGTGGGGGCAGCCTTGAAGAACCGTCTTCAGAACTTTCATGCGCGCTCCGAAGACAGTTGGCTGCTTTTCGCCCGGCGGAAGTGGCAAGGCGGCAATCGTCAGCGTTGCTGCTTCTTCAAGCCTGGCCAGCGTTTCGATGCAGTGCCCACGCCATCTGTTGAGTTCAGCGACGGCGTGACGATGCGCGTCTTGTAGGGATTGGCTGACCGGCAGTTCGACTGACATGGCCTACAGCATGATCGAGAGAAGTTGCTTTCCGGTTAGGCGATAGCTTTGGTCATCATCTCCACGACCGATCGTAGCTCACCATAGCCGATCTCCTCGGCATGGCGGCGGAGGGTCGCCAGCGACAGGCTTGCCTGTTCGGGAAGCGCCCTTTCTCCAATTACGAAGAAGCGCCACTGCAGAGGGTCGCGATGATCGGTATCTTCGTCGCATAAGGGATGCCAGGCGAAGATGAAGATGTCCGCGTTGCGGCTGCGTCCCGAGGTCCAGCTGCCATCACTTTCGTAGCGACCCGTCTTGTAGGCCGTGCTGAAGTGGCCTCGGCTTGGTTGGGCGCCGGGACTATGCCAGCTTTGCCGCGCGGCCGATTGCTTGACCTGGATGCGCAGGCCCGACGGGTGCTTCAGGTCGCATTCGCCCCAGTCGCCCGTTAGCTGCCACTCCGGCTCCAACGCGGTGGCGACGATCTCCTCCACGAGTTCGCCTCTGGCCGAATTGCGAACGATGGGTGAGCCGTAGAGCCGTCGTGCGAGACGCTCGATGATGGGTAGCCAAGATTGCGTCATCAATTGTGGGAATGCATAGAAGAAACCTACTGAGCGCATGGGATACCTTCGAATTCGGGAAGCTGCACTGAGGGCCGCTGCACCCTCCTTCCGCAGTCTTTCTTTAATTCCCGCACACGAGCTGCAGTGAGCACTCCTTTTGTTTTGAGGTCGTGACAAGTCGGGCATAGAAGCGCGATCCCATCAGCGGCGTGCTCTGTTGCATCGGCGTACTCGGGATCAAAGTGGTCGTATTGATAGAGCGAGGCTCGGCAGCGAACGCAACCAAACTGGCAACTCTGCCGAACCTCGCGCTTCACATCCGCCGGAATAGTTCGAGACAGGCCATGTTTGTTCGGCACTACTACTCCGCCGCCACCCCGGCCGCATCGAACAGTCCACCCTCAGCCTCGGCCTCCGGCGCGTCGTTCGCGATCTTGGCTTTCTGGCGGCTGTCGAAGTTGGACCACACCGTGTTCCAGTCTCCCTTGGTCGCGGCCTTGGAATATTCGGTCGCGCGCTGCTCGAAGAAGTTGGCGTGCTCGACGCCGTTCAGCAGCGGGGCGAGCCAGGGGAGGGGGTGCTCGTCGACCATGTAGATCGGCTGGAAGCCGAGCTGGCCGAGGCGCCAGTCGGCGATGTAGCGGACGTACTTCTTGATCGACTTGGGGGTCATGCCCTCGACCGGGCCCTGCTCGAAGGCGAGGTCGATGAAGGCGTCCTCGAGGCGGACGGTCTTCTGGCACTGGTCGATGATCGCGTCCTTGACGTCCGCGGTCAGGCAGTCGCGCTCCTTCACGAAGGCGTGGAAGAGCTTGATGATGCCCTCGCAGTGGAGGCTCTCGTCGCGGACCGACCAGCTGACGATCTGGCCCATGCCCTTCATCTTGTTGAAGCGCGGGAAGTTCATCAGCATGGCGAAGCTGGCGAACAGCTGCAGCCCTTCAGTGAAGGCGCCGAACATGGCCAGCGTCTTGGCGATGTCGGCGTCGGTGTCGACGCCGAAGGTGCCGAGATAGTCGTGCTTGTCCTTCATCTCCTTGTACTGGAGGAAGGCGCTATATTCGCTTTCGGGCATGCCGATCGTGTCGAGCAGGTGCGAGTAAGCGGCGATGTGCACCGTCTCCATGTTGGAGAAGGCGGTCAGCATCATCTTGATCTCGGTCGGCTTGAACACCGAGCCGTACTTGTCGTGGTAGCAATCCTGCACCTCGACGTCGGCCTGGGTGAAGAAGCGGAAGATCTGGGTGAGAAGGTTGCGCTCGTGCGGCGTCAATTTCTGCGCCCAGTCGCGGCAATCCTCCCCCAGCGGCACTTCCTCGGGCATCCAGTGGATCTGCTGCTGGCGCTTCCAGAATTCGAACGCCCACGGATATTCGAAGGGCTTGTAGGCCTTGTTGGCTTGCAGGAGGGGCATGTCGTCAGTCCTTGTGGGCGGTGTCGGTGGTGGAGGAGGCGGCCTGTTCGGCGCGTTTGCGTTTGGCGTGCATCGCGAGGAGCACGGTCATGCAGCCCGAAAAGACCGCGACCAGCGCGGCAAGCAGAGCGATGAATTCAGGCTTCATGGCTTGGTCCTTTCACGGTGAATGAGGGCGGAACGGGCGGTCACCAGAAGAACCGACCGCCGCGCGGCGCCGAGGATTTGCCGGCGCGGGCGCGGAACATCTGGAGGTACATCCACAGGCCCGAGAAGGCGAAGAAGACGAGCGCCACGCCCGACAGCATGGCGAGCGCGGTGCCGACGGGGCCGAACTCCTCGCCCGAGTGGAGGTGATGGAGGAAGCCGACGTTCCAGCCGCCGGGCTGCGGCTTGGGCCGGCAGGTCATGGTCTCGGGGCAGACGAAGCCAGCGGGGATGGCGGGCGGCGGGGCAGCGGCCTGGCGCGAATCGTTCACCAGGCTGCCGATGTGGCTGAGCAGCCCGGTCACCGCGATGAACAGGATCAGGAGGCCGAAGAAGACGCTGAGCCAACGGTGCCACTTACGCATGCGTTATTCCTTTGTTGCGAATCGTTCGCAAGGCGTGGCGTTGTTGCGAGCGTTTCGCAAGAGGGTGCGATGCGCGGGTCACGAGGCGAGGTCCAGGCCGATCAGGATCACCGCGACGACGCCGATCACGGTCAAAGTGACGGTCAGCCACCACTGGTAGCGGCGGCGGGTGGGGTCGTCCTCGCGCCGCGGCATGTCCTCAGTGCGCGAATTGATGAGGGTGATCCCGACCAGCGCGGCAAGCGTGGCATATTGGATCGGAAGCTCGCGGCCCGGCACCACGTCGAGCCGGACGGCGAAATGCCAGAGGAGGATGGCGATTGCGGCGCCCTCGCACAGCACGCCCAGCCATTGCACCCAGTTGAAGGGCCGCTTCGGCCGGGTCGGCGCGGAAGCGTGCCGGGGGTCGAAGGACGAGGCCTGGCGGTAGCTCATGCGGCCAGCTTCCGGGTGTGACGAGGACAATGGAACGGTAGTGCATCGAAACCCGAAACCGGGCGTTCAGCGCTCATCATTCCCCCAAGAGGAGCAGAACGATGACCGACACCAGCAACATCCGCGAGCATATGGAAGTGATCGGCGCCGACGGCGTCCATGTCGGAACCGTCGACAAGGTCGAGGGCGACCGCATCAAGCTGACCAAGAAGGACAGCGGTGCCGAGATCGAGGGTGCCGAGGGCAGCCATGCCGGGCACCATCACTACATCTCGACCGGCCTCGTCGCCGAGGTCGAGGGTGACAAGGTGCGGCTGTCGGCGACCGGCGCCAATGCCGTGACCTTCGAAGAAGAAGCCTAGGATCGCGGTGTCGCTCGCCCCGTGAAGGGCGGGCACCGACGAGAATGCGGGGGCGGCTGGGCTGGAGAGGCTCATGCCGCCCCCGTTTCGTTGGCGAATTCGGGGTAGGGTTTGGTCGTCACATAAGCGATCGCGAAGCCGCCGAGCACCAGCCCGAAGGCGAGCAGCATCATGCCCGCGATCAGCTGCGCGGTGGACTTGCGGCTTTCGCCGACCCGGCCGCGCAACGCGGCGACGAGCATTAGGAGACCGGCGAGGGCGGACACGCCGCCGAGGATGACGAAGAGGATGTTCATGCGGTCCTCAACGCTTCTTGCTGCTCTTCGCGCCGACCCACGAGCCGAGCACGATCACGCCGCTGGCCAGCACGAACAGCACCACCGGACTGGCAAGCCAGCTCATTGGCCGGGCCTGCCGCCACGGGCGCGGAGGAGGAGAAAGGCGATTCCGGCCACCAGCGCGAGAAGGATGACGATCCTGAGCATGTCCTGACTGTCCTCCTTTCGGCTGGGGGAAACGAGCAGCGCTCGCCGGGCCGTCCGTGCCCTCTCCCCGACAAAGGAGAGAGGGCTACGGGCTTACTGGCAGGCGAGGCACTCGTCGTAGTTGGTGACCTCGACCTGGATTTCGCGAAGCGCAGGGGTGTTGTCGGCTTCCACCCCGCCCGCGAAGCCGGCGCGCTGCACCGACTTGGAGCGGAGATAGTAGAGCGACTTGATGCCGAGCTCCCAGGCGCGGAAGTGGAGCATCATCAGGTCCCACTTGTCGACGTCTGCCGGGATGAACAGGTTCAGCGAGGTGGCCTGGTCGATGTAGGGCGTGCGGTCGGCGGCAAGCTCGATCAGCCAGCGCTGGTCGATCTCGAAGCTGGTCTTGTAGGTAGCCTTTTCGTCTTCCGAGAGGAAGTCGAGGTGCTGGACGCTGCCGCCCTGCTCGAGGATCGAATTCCACACCGCGTCCGAGTTCTTGCTCTTCTCGGCGAGCAGCTTCTCCAGATACGGATTGCGGATCGAGAAGGAGCCCGACAGCGTCTTGTGGGTGTAGACGTTGGCCGGGATCGGCTCGATGCAGGCCGAGGTGCCGCCGCAGATGATCGAGATCGACGCGGTCGGCGCGATCGCCATCTTGCAGCTGAAGCGCTCCATCACGCCCATGTCGGCGGCGTCGGGGCAGGGCCCGCGCTCGACCGCCAGCTGCAGCGAGGCCTCGTCGACCTGCGCCTTGATGTGATTGAAGATCCGGAGGTTCCAGCTCTTGGCCATCGCGCCCTCGAAGGGGAGGCCGCGGGCCTGGAGGAAGGAGTGGAAGCCCATCACGCCGAGGCCGACCGAACGCTCGCGCTCGGCGCTATACTTGGCCCGCGCCATCTCGTCGGGCGCGCGGTCGATGTAGTCGGTGAGGACATTGTCGAGGAAGCGCATGACGTCCTCGATGAACTGCTTGTCGCCGTTCCACTCGTCCCACGTTTCGAGGTTGAGCGAGGACAGGCAGCAGACCGCGGTGCGGTCCATGCCGAGGTGATCCTTGCCGGTCGGAAGGGTGATTTCCGAGCACAGGTTCGAGGTCGAGACCTTGAGCCCGAGGTCACGGTGGTGCTTGGGCATCGACCGGTTCACCTGGTCGATGAAGATGATGTAGGGCTCACCCGTCGCGAGGCGGGTCTCGACCAGCTTCTGGAACAGCGAGCGGGCGTCGACGGTACCGCGCTCCGACCCGTCCTTCGGGCTGCGCAGGGTGAATTCGCTTCCTTCACGGACGCATTCCATGAATTCGTCGGTGATCAGCACGCCGTGGTGGAGGTTCAAGGCCTTGCGGTTGAAGTCGCCCGAAGGCTTGCGGATTTCGAGGAATTCCTCGATCTCGGGGTGCGAGACGTCGAGATAGCAGGCGGCCGAGCCGCGGCGCAGCGAGCCCTGCGAAATGGCGAGGGTCAGCGAATCCATCACCCGGACGAAGGGAATGATGCCGCTGGTCTTGCCGTTGAGGCCGACCGGTTCGCCGATGCCGCGCACCGCACCCCAATAGGTGCCGATGCCGCCGCCCTTGGAGGCGAGCCAGACATTCTCGTTCCAGGTGTCGACGATGCCGTTCAGGCTATCCGACACGCTGTTAAGATAGCAGCTGATCGGCAGGCCGCGGCCGGTGCCGCCGTTGGACAGCACGGGGGTCGCCGGCATGAACCACAGGCGCGAGATATAATCGTAGACGCGCTGCGCATGCGCTTCATCATCGGCGTAGGCCGAGGCGACGCGGGCAAACAGGTCCTGATAATTCTCACCGGGCAGGAGGTAGCGGTCGTTGAGCGTCTCCTTGCCGAATTCGGTCAGGAGCGAATCGCGCGACTGGTCGGTGACGACGGTGAAGCGGCGCGCGTCGACCGTCTTGCTGTCCTTCTTCGACTTCGCCGCCTGGGGCGGGGTGGTGACGTCGGTCGTGCCGACTTCGCTGCCGCTCGAGAAGTCCATGCCTATACCCTCCTGGCGAGTCTCAATCGCGACTCGCATGTTCTTGTTCCGTTCTCGTTCGGTCATGGCCCAGCCAGCTCCCGAATCCAAGCGCTCGGCCAAGGGCGAAGCGGCCTTTCCCCGCTTTCCACAGGGCGCACTTCTGCATGCTGGGAATATAGTTATCCCCAGACCCAGTCACAAGCTTGTGTGGGTGCCCCCTCGGCTCTGCTACAACATCTTGTGCTTTCATCCGCGTGCGGACGCAAGCCGGTTTGTGCTGGTTAATGCAAAATTGCGGTGGACGGTTGGCCGCACGAGAGGGCGGCTGCGGCACGGATGCAACAGCCTGGGCCGGGCCGGCTGGCGGTAGGGCAAGCGGGCGGCTCGGACCCTTCGCGAAGCACCCGGACTTTCGTCCAGTGCGCCGCGCGGGGGGTTGAAGGAGGCGATATCGGCAGTTATCTGCCCCAACGCGGACCGGGCCCCTCTGGCGCGTTCGCGGCTGCATGAAGCAGCTGTGAGCACGTGATGTCGGACCGCATCGGATCATCCGATGTGAGCTGGCCCGGGCACAAGCGCCCCCACACACTGAACGATGCTCCGATCGGCTTCACCCGTCGATACGAGGAGGATCAGGACTTGGACCCGCATGCGTTCCGGCCACCGCCGAGGCTGCTGTCATCAGCCTGCAATATTGTTGTAACAGGGGGCACGCGACGGACGCGAGGATCGCGTCCCCACGAGGGGTGCACCTGCAATGACCTTCCGACTGCTTGGCGCGGCGCTTGCCGTTGGCCTGTCCACGCCGGCGCTGGCCGAGGAGAACCGCTTCGAAGCCTGGTTCGACGGGACGATCTCGAAGGATCTGGGCGGCGGCACCTTTGCCGAATTCCAGACCCAGCAGCGCCAGCGCGGAAGCAGCAATCCGATCGGCGACAACCAGACCTACCGGCTGTGGCTGGGCCAGAAGTTCGGCTCCACCAAGGCCAGCTTCGGCGTCCACCGGAGCAAGGAAGGGCTGGTGCGCGAGACGCGGCTGATCCAGTCGGTCAGCTACAATATCGGCGCGTCGGGGCTGAAGGGACGGACCCGGCTCGAGCAGCGCTTCATCGACGACGCGCCGCGGACCAGCTGGCGGGTGCGCCAGCGGTTCGGTTACGCGATCCCGCTGACGGGCGAAAAGGGCGGCTGGAAGCTGGCCGGCAGTGCCGAGGGCTTCTGGACGCTGCGCGCGACCAGCAGCACGGGCGATACCGGGCTGACCGGGATCAGGACCTTTGTCGGCTTCGAACGGAGCCTCGGCCAGCTCGACCTCGGGGTCGGCTACACCCGCCAGCAGAACATCCGAAAGAACAGGCCGGACCGGGTCGGCCACGCGCCGACGCTCAACCTCACCCTCAATCTCTGAGCCGCCCTGGCGCGGCTCCGATCCGCTAGGAGCCGCCCACCATGGAATTCCTGTTCACCGACTGGCTCGGGACCCCCGTGTGGTTCTGGCTGTCCTTCGTCGGCATCGTCGCCGCGCTTACCGCCTTCGACCTCGGCTTCCTTCACAAGGAGGACAAGGAGATGGGGATCGCGGAGAGCCTGAAGCTTTCCGCCTTCTACATCTCGATCGCGCTGGCGTTCGGCGTGTGGGTCTATTTCCAGAAGACCGCGGCCTTTGGCGAGGCCGAGGGCATGCAGCTGACCATCAGCTATTATACCGCCTTCTTCATCGAGAAGGCGCTGTCGATCGACAACGTCTTCGTGATCAGCCTGATCTTCACCTACTTCGCGATCCCGCCGAAGTATCAGTATCGCGCGCTGCTGTGGGGCATCATCGCGGTGATAATGCTGCGCGGGCTGATGATCGGCGTCGGCGCGGCGGTGGTGCAGCAGTATGAGTGGGTGCTCTACATCTTCGCCGCGTTCCTGGTGTTCACGGGGATCAAGATGCTGTTCGCCGGCGACAAGCCGATGGACATCGAGCATAATCCGGTGGTGCGCTTCATCTCCCGCCACATGCGGGTGACCAAGGAGCTTCACGACCAGCATTTCTTCGTGAAGATCGCCGACGGCAAGACCGGCAAGCTGATGTGGGCGGCGACCCCGTTGTTCCTCGCGCTGGTGGTGATCAACCTCGCCGACCTGGTGTTCGCGGTCGACAGCGTGCCGGCGGTGTTCGCGATCACCACCGATACGTTCATCGTTTACACCTCGAACATCATGGCGATCCTCGGCCTGCGCGCGCTCTACTTCGCGCTGGCGGCGATGGTGCACCGCTTCCACTATCTGAAATATGCGCTGGCGCTGGTGCTGGTTTTCATCGGCGCCAAGATCTTCATCGCCGACTTCGTGCTGGGCACGAAGTTCCCGCCGCTGCTCAGCCTCGGCGTCACCGCGGGCCTGATCGCGGGCGGGGTCTTCTATTCGCTGTGGAAGACCAGGGGCGCCGAGGAACCGCAGTGGCCGGCCGGCGAGGACGAAGGTGCGGCCCGGCGCCACGTCCAGGAGCTCACCGACGGCAAGGCCGTGTGAGCGGCGGCGGGCGGCGGCGGCGATGAACGCTGCCGCCTGCTGCCGGCATTACCCGTACGAAACGTCTGACAAATGGGAGAAAAGAAGGATGAAAAATCTCGCTTCCTTGATGCTGGCTTCGGCCCTGCTGGCCAGCCCGGCGATGGCGCAGGGGCAGGCCGCATCTTGCGCGCCGATCCCGGCCGATGCGCCGACCGCCCTGTTCAACCAGTTCAATGCCGCCTGGGCGACGAAGAACCCCGACACGGTGACGGACCTGTTCAGCAAGGATGCGGTGCTGCTGGCGACCGTGTCCAATGTCCCGCGCACCGACCGGGCGGCGATCCGCGACTATTTCGAGGCGTTCCTGAAAGGCGCGCCGGTGGGCACGATCAACACCAGCAACGTCCGCCAGGGCTGCAACATGCTGGTGAAGATGGGCACGTGGACGGTCGCGCTGACCAACCAGAACAGCGGCGTGCGCAACAACGTCAAGGCGCGCTACACCTTCATCTACAAGTATGAAGACGGCGCGTGGAAGATTGCGCACCTCCACAGTTCGATGATGCCGATCAGCGAGTAAAAAGGTTGGGTGGGAGGAAGCCGCAGGTAGCAGTGATGGCGCCGGCCGGCTTCTTCCCACTCACATACGAATGATCAAAGCTCGAGCGATCAGGACTTCTTCGCTGCGGTCTTGGTGTCCGCACCCGCCGCGCTGCACTGGTCGGCGACCTTGCGGGCGGTGATCTCCTCGACCAGCGTATAGTCGCCGGGGCCGGAGAAACTGCTGTTGGCGTTCAGCGATCCCGAGAAGCCTTCGGCGTCATATTTGCCGTTGAAGATGGTCATCACCTTGCCCTGCCCCTTGCGGTTGCAGTCGAGCGTGACGTTCATCCGGCCCGAGCGGACATAGGGGTCGGTGACGGTGCACTGGTCCCCCTTGGCGGCGAGCAGTTCGGGCGCGGGCAGGCCGTCGTCGCCGACGCAGCCTTGCGACTTCACCGTGTCGCCGACCTTGGCGAAAGTGGGGACGGGGGTCTTGTCGGTGGACGCGAGCGATTTGACCGTCGCGGTCACTTCATAGGTGCCGGCGGCGAGCTTGGCCGGCACTTCGGCCTTCTTGGGTGCTTCGGCTTCCTGCCCGCAGGCGGCAAGGCCGAGACAAAGGGCGGCGAACGCAACACGCTTCATAGACTTGATCCCCCTGGAAAATACCGGTCGGCCGCCAGCTTAGCGGAGCCGGCGGTCCGTGCAACGCCGGTTCAGGCCTTGCGGCGGCGGGTGGGGGCGTGAAAGTCGGGCGACTTGTTCGCGACCCAGCCGAGGAAACGGGCAAGCTCGGGATTGAGGGCGAGCGCCTGCGGGTTGTCGCCGGCCTTTTCCAATTCCTTGTTGGTGAAGGTCGCGTGGAGCGTCCGGTGGCAGATCGGGTGAACTGGCCGGGTGACCCGCCCACCGCGCGACTTTGGAACGGGGTGATGCTGTTCGACCCTGCGACCGAGCGGCCGGCCGCACAGCCAGCATGCCTCCTCCTCCACCATGGCAGCATAACTCAGGACCGGCGAAGCGGTGCCCCGGCGAGTTGGCCCTTGCAGTTGGCGGTGGCGAGCGGCGGCGGGGCATCGGGGCGGAGCGCCACGCGGTCCGTCAGCTGGACGAGGCGCCGAACATAGGCATCAGTGAAGACCGTGGCGCAGGTCCGGCTGAGGTGGCTCCATTCGGGAATGTCGAGGCCCTGAGCAGCCGGCAGATCGTCGGCGTGGATCCCGCGCGCGGGAACCTGCGCCAGGAGCCGGTCCCACACCTTCGCCTTGGGCATCCGCTGTTCCTCGTTGACGCGCAATTGCGGGGCCGAAGGCGGGCGGATGAAGATCACGTCGCCGCCCCGGGCGCGGATGCGGTTCACCGCGTCACGGCTGCGGGCGATGGTTTCGGCGATGTCGGCGGGTCTGCCGGGCGGGCCCTTGAACCCGCCCCAGGCGTGCCGGGCCTGGTCCTGCAGGTAGCCGGGCTTTTCGATCTCGCCCCACATGAAACGCTGGCGGCCGGGGAAGCTTTCATCGACCTTCCACACGTCGTCGTAGGGACTGTCGCTGCCTTTTCGCCAGCCATGGTCGTTTCGCGACAAAAGGCGGCTGAGGCGCATGTCTTCATCGAGGAAGGCGAAGAGCTGCTGCAGCCAGCGGTCGAGGTAGAGGCCGCTGATCTGGCTCGGCTCCCGGTTGCGGGCGTAGCCGTCGATCCAGGGCGCGCCGACCCCGGCACCGGCCTTGACCGGGCGGAAGTAACTGGTGTCGGCCATGCCGACCAGCAGCAGGCCCTTGTAGGCAGGATCGGCGGCGATGTTTTCGAGCAGGTTGCGGCCGTTGGTGCCGTGGATCGCTAGCTGTTTGGGCGCGACGCCGGTCAGCCGCTGGAAATGCGCAAGGTCGGTGTCGAACAGGATCCGGCTGTCGCCGACGATCACGAGGTCGTCGGGTGCGATGCTGGCCCGCGTCTCCGCCCATTTCTGCGGACTGTCGCCGATGTCGGCGGTGCGGAGGCCGAAACCCCTCGCCCAGGCTTCCCAGCCGCCGACGCCGATCAGCATGACGAGCAGGGCTACCAGCGCGATCCCCTTCCACGGCCGGGCCGGGACGTCGCGGACCGGCACGGGCTGGGCCTGGCCCGGGCGGTCGCTGGCGGTCAGGCGAAGCCCCCTCGGAAGCGCCCCTTCGCGGATGGTGCCGACCGGCGGCAGCGGGGCGTCAGAAGGCGAAGTAGATGAAGGCATTGCCGCGCCCCTGTTCGATGATGACGAGGAAGGCCATGAGGCCGAGGACCGGGGCCAGCACCCACGCCGGCGCCTGCTCCACCACCGCTTCAAGCGTGGTGTCGCGCATCCGCCAGTGGATGAGGAAGATGGCGGTCACGATCCCGAAGGCGGCCAGAAGATCGAAGCCCGGAAGCAAGGCGACGCCGCCGGGCGCATGGCCGCCCATGCTGGCGAGGATGGTCCCGGCGGTGCCGAAGGTCTTGGCGCGGAAGAACACCCAGGTGACGTTGATCGCCATGAAGGTGAGGAGCGCGAGGCCGAACAGCTGGACCTGGCCCGGCTGCCAGCCCCCGAAGCGGCCCTTCAGCCAGCGTTCGACCGACAGGTACAGGCCGTGAAGCCCGCCCCACACGACGAAGGTCCAGGCAGCGCCATGCCACAGGCCGCCCAGCAGCATGGTCCCCATCAGCGCCATGTAGGTGCGCGCGGGGCCATGGCGATTGCCGCCAAGCGGGATGTAGAGATAGTCGCGCAGCCACGACGACAGCGTGATGTGCCAGCGCCTCCAGAAGTCCGAAAAGCCGACCGCGCCATAGGGAAAGCGGAAATTGTCGGGCATCGCGAAGCCGAGCGCCAGGGCGACCCCGATCGCCGAGGTCGAATAGCCCGCGAAATCGCAGAAGATCTGCCCGGCAAAGGCGAGCACGCCGGCCCAGGCGTCGAGCGTCAGCGGGACCTTGTTGGCATCGAACACCGTCTCCGCGATCGGGGACAGCAGGCCGTCTGCGATCACCACCTTCTGGAACATGCCGAGGGTCAGCAGGGCGAGGCCGAACAGGATCATGTTGGCACTCGCCCGGCGCGGCTGTTCGAACTGGGGGACGAGTTCGGTCGGCCGCATGATCGGCCCCGCGACGAGGTGCGGGAAGAAGGTCACGAACAGGGCGTAGTCGAGGAAATGCTTCGCCGGCTCCGCGCGCCGCAGATAGACGTCGAGCGTGTAGCTCAGCGTCGCGAAGGTGTAGAAGCTGATCCCGACCGGGAGGATGATGTCCCAGGCGGGCGGCTGGTAGGCGATGCCCGCGGCGTTCAGGATTTCCGCGAAATTCTCGAGCAGGAAATTGCCGTATTTGAAGTAGCCGAGCATCCCGAGGTTCACGACCACCGAGACGATCATCCACGCGCGGCGCGTGGATTGCCGCTGCGAGCGCACCATCCATTGTGCCGCCCACCAGTCGACCACGGTCGACACCCACAGGAGGATGACGAACGGCGGGTTCCAGGCGGCGTAGAACAGGTAGCTGGCGACCAGCAGGTTGAGCTTCTTCTGGCGCCAGGAGAAAGGCGCGTTGTGAAGCGCGAGGACGATCGCGAAGAAGACCACGAAGGTCAGCGAGTTGAAAATCATGCGGCGGCGGCCCCCCTGGGCATGAGCACGCAGCACAGGTGGCACCCCCCGGCACCACGGCGAACGGCGTAACCTAGTCCGGCCGCTTTATCCAGCGCGTGCCGAATTGCGGGACGGGGCCGCAGCCCCCATATGTTCCTCCATGCAAATCCAGATCCGCACGAGCCTTGCCGAGCCTGAAACCGGCAGTGATTTCGTGCCGCATCGGCCGGCGCGCCCTGAGAAAGCGGAAGGCGGACGCCCGTTTGTCCTCAAGAGCGAGTACGAGCCGGCGGGCGACCAGCCGACCGCGATCCGGGAGCTGGTCGAGGGGATCAGCGAGGGCGGCGAGAAGAGCCAGGTGCTGCTGGGCGTCACGGGATCGGGCAAGACCTTCACCATGGCGCAGGTGATCCAGCACACCCAGCGCCCGGCACTGGTGCTGGCGCCGAACAAGATCCTGGCCGCGCAGCTCTATGGCGAGTTCAAGAGCTTCTTTCCCGACAATGCGGTCGAATATTTCGTCAGCTACTACGACTACTACCAGCCCGAAGCCTACGTGCCGCGGACCGACACCTACATCGAGAAGGAAAGCTCGGTGAACGAAGCGATCGACCGGATGCGGCATTCGGCGACGCGTGCGCTCTTGGAACGGGACGATGTGATCATCGTCGCGTCGGTCAGCTGCCTGTACGGCATCGGGTCGGTCGAAACCTATTCGGCGATGGTCTTCAGCCTGAAGAAGGGCGAGATGGCCGACCAGCGCGAGGTGATCCGCAAGCTGGTCGCGCTGCAGTACAAGCGTAACGACGCGGCTTTCAATCGCGGCAATTTTCGCGTGCGCGGCGACAGCCTGGAGATCTTCCCGTCCCACTATGAGGATAGCGCGTGGCGGGTCAGTTTCTTCGGCGACGAGATCGAGGACATCGTGGAGTTCGATCCGCTGACCGGCAAGAAGGTCGGCAGCCTGCCGAGCGTGAAGGTCTACGCCAACAGCCACTATGTGACGCCCGGGCCGACGATGAAGCAGGCTGCGGCCGCGATCCGCCACGAGCTGGAGGAAAGGTTGAAGGAGCTGAATGCCGAAGGGCGCTATCTCGAAGCGCAAAGGCTCGAGCAGCGCACCAATTTCGACCTCGAGATGATCGCGGCGACGGGGAGCTGCGCGGGGATCGAGAATTATTCGCGCTTCCTGACCGGGCGCCTGCCGGGCGAACCGCCGCCGACCCTGTTCGAATATCTCCCCGACAATGCGCTTCTGTTCATCGACGAAAGCCACCAGACGGTGCCGCAGATCGGCGCGATGGCGCGGGGCGACCACCGGCGGAAGATCACGCTGGCCGAGTTTGGTTTCCGCCTGCCGAGCTGCATTGATAACCGGCCGCTGCGGTTCAACGAGTGGGACGCGATGCGCCCGCAGTCGGTGTTCGTCAGCGCGACGCCCGGCCCGTGGGAGATGACCGAAACCGGCGGGGTGTTCTCCGAACAGGTGATCCGCCCGACCGGGCTCATCGATCCGCCGGTCGAGATCAAGCCGGTCGAGGACCAGGTCGACGATCTGGTCGCCGAGGCGCGGGCGACGGCGAAGAAGGGCTTCCGGACGCTCGTCACCACCCTGACCAAGCGGATGGCCGAGGATCTCACCGAATATCTGCACGAGGCGGGGCTCAGGGTCCGGTACATGCATTCGGACGTCGAGACGCTGGAGCGGATCGAGCTCATCCGAGATCTTCGACTGGGCGTCTATGACGTGCTGGTCGGGATCAACCTGCTGCGCGAAGGGCTCGACATTCCCGAGTGCGGGCTGGTCGCGATCCTCGATGCGGACAAGGAAGGGTTCCTGCGGTCCGAAACCTCGCTGATCCAGACCATCGGCCGCGCCGCGCGCAACGTCGAGGGCAAGGTCATCCTCTATGCCGACCGGGTCACCGGCAGCATGGAGCGCGCGCTCAACGAGACCAACCGGCGGCGCGAGAAGCAGGAGGAATATAACCGCGAGCACGGCATCACGCCGGCGACGATCAAGCGCGACATCAGCGACATCATCGCGCACGTTTCGACCCGCGACGGGGTGGTGGTCGACACCGGCGATCCCGACACGCCGCATCTCGTCGGGCATAATCTGCGCGCCTACATCAGCGATCTCGAGGAGCGGATGCGCAAGGCCGCGGCCGACCTCGAGTTCGAGGAAGCGGCGCGGCTGCGCGACGAGATCCGCAAGCTGGAAGAGGACGAGCTCGGCATCCCCGACCATCAGCGCGCGGCGCCGCGGGTCGGCAATTCGACCGAGGGCAAGCCTGGCACGCGCAAGACGCGGTTCGGCAAGCAGCAGCAGGTGCGGATGAACAAGCGCGCGCGGCGTTAGCCAAGCCCGCTGGTGCGTTGATCGAAGGAGGGGTAGCTTTCCGCCGCGCGCGTTGCTGAGCCATGCGCGACAACAGGGGAGCCGCCATGAAAGCCATTCTCGCACTCGCCGCCGCCAGCGCGCTGACGCTGTCGGCCTGCGCCACGATCGGGCCGGCGCCGGCCGATCCGGCGCTGTACAGCGCTTCGGTCGCCAATCCGGCGCGGACCGAGGAATTGCGCAAGCTCGACGAGAGCCGAAAGCCGGCCGAGGTGCTGGCGTTCCTCGGGCTGAAGCCCGGCATGGCGGCGGCGGACCTGCTGACCGGCACCGGCTATTGGGCGCAGATCATGGCCTCGGTGGTCGGGCCGAAGGGTTCGGTGACCGCCTTCGAGCCGCAGGAATTCTACGCCGGCGGGGAAGAGAGCAAGAAGCTCGACGCGCTGATCGCCGCGTCACCGGGCGTGACCCTGGCGCGCTATCCGTTCGCGGGCTTTGCGCCGGGCGCCAACCGGTTCGATTTCGCGCTGATCAACCTCAGCTATCACGACCTTTACTGGCAGTCGGAGAAGTTCAAGATTCCGCGCACCGATCCGGCGGCGTTCGTGCGCAACCTGTATGCGGCGATGAAGCCGGGCGCGGTGGTCGGGGTGATCGACCATGTCGGGATGCCGGGCGACACGCGCGCGATCGTCGACAAGGTGCATCGGATCGATCCGGCGACCGTTCGCGCGGACTTCGAACGGGCCGGCTTCCGGCTGGAGGCGGAAAGCCCGATCCTCGCCAATCCGGCGGACGATCACAGCAAGCTGGTGTTCGACCCGTCCATTCGCGGCAAGACCGACCGCTTCCTCTACCGGTTCCGCAAGCCGCGCGGCTGAGCGGAAGAGCTCAGGCCGCGATCCGGGTCAGCTTGGCGAGCGGCAGGGCGGCCGCGCCAAGCCCGGCCCACAATTCGCCTTCGCGGCTGACAACTTCCTGCACCTTGCCGAGGCTGGTGAGGGTGGGCTGGAGCGTCGTGCCGTCGGCGGTCTTGGCGGTGAGCTTCAGGACATAGGCGCCGTCGGGGGCACGCGCGCCGCTGTCGAGCTGTCCAGTCCAGCGGAAGGTGCCGCTGGCGGCGGCGGTGACTGTCGGCCGGGCGACGACCTTGCCGGCGCTGTCGAGGATTTCGGCATCGACCGTGGCGGGCTTGGCCGGCAGGGTCCAGCGCCATTCGGCCTGGTTCTGCCCGCTCAGACTCGAGACCGAGCTGTCGAATTCGGCGGTGCGGCCGATCAGCTGGCCCGCGCTGGTGAGGTCATCGCCCGACATCTTGTCGAGCATGTTGCGCAGGACGCCGGTCTGCTGGATCGACTGTTCGACCTGCGAATATTGCACCAGCTGCTGGGTGCCAGCAAGCTGAGCGACGTGGTCGAAGCGTCGGTCGGCAACCTGGTCGACGCCGACCTCGCCAAGGAAAGCGCCAAGCTGCAGGCCCTCCAGGTCAAGCAGCAGCTCGGCGTCCAGGCGCTGTCGATCGCCAACCAGGCGCCGCAGGCGATCATGTCGCTGTTCCGCTAAGCGGAAGCACTTGGGGGCGGTCCTAATCCCCACAGGGACCGCCTTGAGTGGGGCCGGGGTGATCAACGTGTCGCCCCGGCCCTTTGTGCTTCGCCATGATCCGCCATCGGGCAGGGAGCAGCAACATGCGTGTGCGTGACATCATTCACCGGGACGGGCCGCGGCTTCGTCTCAGCCTCGCGCCGGGCGAGGGCGGGCATGGCCCGCTGATCCGGCTCAGCGATCCGGGCCGCCCGGGTTCGCGTTCCATCCTTCTTGACCTCTACGGGGCCGAGCTTCTCGTCGGCTTCCTGATGAGCGCGCGGCTGTCGGCCGTGGGTGAGCTTGCCGACGAATGCTGCAATGGCGACTATCCGCTGATGATGCGGCTCTGTGCCGTCGGCGGCAGCGTCCGCATCGAACTCGACCAGCTTGGCGAGGGGCTGCCGATTGCCGGCAAGCTGTGGGACCGCCTGTACGCCGAACTACAATTGAACCTTGCGCACGGCCGCAACCTTGCCGCCAGCGGCCGGCCCGGCTTCATGCTGAGCCAGTCGCGCCGCCTGCTGCACTGAGGCCACAAGCCGAGCCGAAAGCGCGACCGGCACCCGGACTTTGCGCCAGGGTGCGAAGCTAGTTCGGCTGTGGTGCGTTGCCCCGATAGCCATGCCGATTCCCGACGAGAAAGCACGGGCCTGGACCCGTCCCGAAGATTATTGGCCGCCGCGCCGGTCGCGGCGCACGGCCCGCCAGCGCTCCGCGCGGCTGGTTCCAGCGGTCGCCGAAGACACCGCTTGCGAGACGCGGCCATTCCTCGACATCGTGCCTTATGCCGTGCTGCTGATGAGCCTCGCGGTGCTTGCGGTCGCGATCATCGCACTCGCCTGGCCCGGCCGGACCGTCCCGCAAAAGGAGGTCGAGCCCGCCGCGACCGAAGTGGGCAATGCGCCCAAGGGCTGGATCAACCAGGCGGACCCCGCTCGTCGCTGACGCGCGGCTCGGCTAGGGCAGGCGCATGGAACTCCAGCATCTCGCCCGCCCCAGCGGTCATGCCATCGCCGTCCGCCATCACCTGAAACGCGGCGATGCGCAGACCATCCTGTTTCTGCCCGGCTACGCGTCCGACATGATGGGTTCGAAGGCGGTCGCGCTCGACGCGCTGGCGGACCGGGAGGGGCTCGGGATGCTCCGCTTCGACTATCGCGGCACGGGCGAAAGCGAAGGCCGGTTCGCCGACTTCACGCTGGAGGACTGGCTGGACGATGCCGCGGCCGTGGCCGACACTGCCGCGGGTCCGCTGCTTCTCGTCGGCTCGTCGATGGGCGGCTGGCTGATGCTTCACCTTGCCGAGCGGTTGGGCGACCGGGTGAAAGCGATCGTCGGGATCGCCGCGGCCCCTGACTTCACCGACTGGGGCTATACCGACGCGGAAAAGCAGGCACTCGGCCGCGACGGCGAGCTGCGCCGCGACAACCCTTATGGCGGCGACGCGGAGCTGACGACGCTAGCGCTGTGGCAGTCGGGAGAGCGGCTTCGGCTGCTTGACCGGGCGGTCGGGTTCGCAGGCCCGGTGCGGCTGCTGCACGGCGATTGCGATGCCGAGGTACCGTTGGACATCGCCGCGCGGCTGAAGGACGCGCTCGTCTCGAGCGACGTCCAGCTGACCATCGTCAAGGGCGGCACCCACCGCCTTTCCGCGCCGCACGAACTTGCGCTGCTCGAACGCACGGTAATGGGCTTGGCAGCGGGTGTCCCAGCACCCATCTGGCCGGCATGAAATTCCTTCACACCATGATCCGGGTCACCGACCCCGATGCCACCGTCCGCTTCTTTAACCTGCTCGGCCTCGATGAGCGTCGCAGGATGGAAAATGAAGGCGGCCGTTTCACTCTCATCTTCCTCGGCGTACCGGGCGACGAGGGCGGCGAAGTCGAGCTGACCTATAATTGGGACCCGGAAGAGTATGACGGCGGCCGCAATTTCGGCCACCTCGCCTATCAGGTGGACGATGTGTACGCGACCTGCCAGCGGCTGATGGACGCGGGCGTCACCATCAACCGTCCGCCGCGTGATGGCCGCATGGCCTTCGTCCGCACCCCCGACGACATCTCGATCGAGCTGCTGAACAAGGGTGGCGCGAAAGCCCCGGCCGAGCCGTGGGCGTCGATGCCGAATACGGGCGTCTGGTGATCGAGGTCGCGCTCCTTCCGGCGCTCAGCGACAATTACATCTGGCTGCTGCACGATGCGGAAGCCGGGCATACCGCGGTGGTCGATCCCGGCGACGGAGCGGTGGCGCTGAAGGGCGCGGCGGAACGCGGCTGGACGATCGACCAGGTGATGGTCACTCACTGGCACCCCGATCATACCGCCGGCATCCCCGCCGTGGTTGCCGCCACCCGCGCCAAAGTGTGGGGACCAGAAGCCGAGCGCGACAAGTTTCCCGGCCTCGACCATGGTCTCGCCGATGGTGATGGGGTCGAGGTCGGCGGTGCGCAGGCGCGGGTCTGGCACGTGCCCGGCCACACGCTCGGCCATATCGCCTTCATCCTCGACGGGCATGCGTTCGTCGGCGACACCTTGTTCGCGGGCGGTTGCGGTCGCCTGTTCGAAGGCACGCCGGCGCAGATGCACGCCTCGCTCCAGCGGCTTGCGACCCTGCCGGACGAGACGATCGTCTATCCCGCGCACGAATACAGCCTGTCGAACTACCGTTTCCTCGCCGCGCAGGCGCCCGACGACGCGGCAGTGCAGCGGCGGCTGGGCGAGATCGAGGCGCTGCGGTCGGACGGCAAGCCGACCCTGCCGACCACCATCGCCGAGGAGAAGGCGAGCAACCTCTTCATGCGCGCACCCGACGCCGCCGAATTCGCGCGCCTGCGGGCCGCAAAGGACAGCTTCCGTTAAGCGTGGAGAGAGCAGCCTGTTCAGGCGTTCTTCACGTGACCACCTTGCCAAGGAACCGCTGCCATGCGCCGCCTGACCATCGCTTCGATCACCGTGCTGGCTTCGGCCGGACTGCTCGCATCCTGTGCCACGACCGCGGGCAATCCCGAGCCGCGCTCGCCGAAGGCCCAGGCGGAACTCGATCGGTGGCTGACCGGCAAGGTCGCCGGCCAGTCGCAATCATGCCTTCCCAATTATCGCGCGCAGGACATGGTGGTGATCGACGAGAACACCATCCTCTTCCGCGACGGATCCAACCGGGTGTGGCGAACCGATCTGCGCGGCCCTTGCAACGGGCTTGGCCGGCCCGGCACCGCGCTTCTGACCAAGCAGTTCGGCGGCACCGGCATGTGCAGCGGCGAGATCGCCCAGGTGATCGACACCGCGGGTGGTTTCACCGTCGGCAGCTGCGCCATGGGTGAGTTCGTACCCTACACCGGGCCGACCCCGCGGCGCTGAACCCTATTTGCCGTAGAGCGCGTCCAGTCGCTCGCCATAGGCCTGCTTCAGGACGTGGCGGCGGATCTTCATGCTCGGCGTCATCTGCTCGTTGTCGACGCTGAATGCTTCGTCGGCGAGGGTGAAGCGGCGGACCTTTTCGACGACGCTCAATTCGGCGTTGACCCGGTCGACCGCCTTCTGGAGCTTGGCGCGGATGGTCGCCTCGTCGCCCTTCACGTCGGGCTCGGGGACCAGCAGCGCGACGAGGTGCGGCCGGCGGTCGCCATAGACCATCGCCTGCGCGATCTCGGGCTGCAGCGTCAGCATCCCCTCGACCCGCTGGGGCGAGACATTGTCGCCCTTGTCGTTGACGATCAGGTCCTTCTTGCGATCGGTGATGACGATCCGGCCGCCATCGTCGAAATGGCCGACGTCACCGGTGTGCAGCCAGCCGTCCTTTAGGACCCGCGCGGTTTCCTCGTCGTTGTTCCAATAGCCGTGCATGACCAGCTCGCCGCGGACCAGCAGCTCGCCGTCCTCCGCGAACCGCACTTCGGTGTCGAGCAGCGGCGGGCCGACCGTCTCCATCCGGATCCCGTTCTTGGGCCGGTTGCAGCTGATCACCGGCCCGGCCTCGGTCTGGCCATAGCCTTGCAACATGGTGATCCCGAGCGAGTGGAAGAACAGGCCGACGTCCGGGTTCAGCGGCGCGCCGCCCGACACCATCGCCTTGATCCGCCCGCCGAATTTCTGTGACACCTTGCGCTTCAACAGCAGCCTGACCGCGAGGTCGGCCGGCCAGTCCTTGATCGGGATCGAGCCCTTGTCGTAGCGCTCCTTGCCGATCTCGAGCGCGCGGGCGAGCAGCTTGGCGCCGATCCCGCCCTGCTTCTCGATGGTCTTGAGCATCCGCTGGCGCAGCATCTCGAACAGGCGCGGGACCACCACCATCAGGGTCGGGCGGACTTCCTCGATGTTGGCGGCAAGCTTTTCGAGGCTTTCGGCGAAGTAGATCTGGGCGCCGAGCGCGATCGGGAACATCTGTCCGCCGCTATGCTCATAGGCGTGGCTCGCGGGGAGGAAGGACAGGAAGACCTCGTCGTCCCAGCCGAAGTCGTTGGCGATGACGTCGATGCAGGCGGCGGTATTGTGCAGGATCGCGCCATGATGCTGGCGAACCCCGCGCGGGGCGCCGCCGGTGCCGCTGGTGTAGATCAGGCAGGCAAGGTCGTCGCGGCCGATTCCTGAGACGCGGGCGCGCACATCGTCGAGGCTGCCGCCGCTTGCGACCAGGTCCGACCAGATGTGGAACTTGGCGCCATTGACCGGCTGGCCGGTGCGAATGTCCTCGATCCCGATCACGTCGTGGCAATCGGAGGAAAACAGCACTGCCGGGATCAGCGTCTTGGCGAGCTTCTGGTTGGAAACGACGACCGCGCGCGCACCCGAATTGCTGAGGATATGGGTGTGATCGCGGGTCGTGTTGGTGGTGTAGGTCGGCACCGTGACGCAGCCGGCGGCCATGATCGCAAGGTCGGCGATCAGCCATTCGGGGCGGTTCTCGCTGACCAGCATCACCCGGTCGCCGGGCTTGAGGCCGAGCTCCAGGAGGCTTTGCGACAGTGCGGCGACCTGGCGCGCGGCTTCGGTGTAGCTGATCGACTGCCAGCGGCCGTCGCGCTTGGCCCACAGGAACGGCGTGTCGCCGCGCTGTGCCACCCGGTCGAGGAACATCGCGACCAGGTTGGGAAAATGCTCCAGCCTGTTGCCCTTGCGCACGACCTTCAGTCTCCTCCGCCCACTTCGAACCGCAGGCATCTAGAGCAGTCGGGGCCGGTGCGCAAAAGAGTGCCGAAGGGCCCCTTCCGCTAGAACCCCGCAGCGAGGGTCAGGGCAGGCCCGCTGCGCGGATCGGCATTGCCAGTCACCCGGAAGCGATAGTCGAGATGGGCGCGCAGATTGGGCCGCAGCTGGTAGCTGAGCCGCGGTCCCGCATCGAAGCGGTGGAGGCCGGGCTGGATCCCGCCCCATATGCCCCCGCCGATCGCGAAGCGAGGCATGAAGGGATAGGTGGCGGCAAGTGCCCCGTCGGCGAACAGGTCGCGGCGGTTGGCGCCGACAACGCCGGCCTGGCCATAGCCGTCGAGCATGGCCCCGAACGGCAGCGGCTGGCTGTAGACCCCGCCCTCGGCGAGCAATGCGAAGGCATCGCGTCCGCCGCCGAGCGCGCCACCAAGCTGTTGCCGACGCTCGGCCAGCAGCCGGACGGGCAGGGCCTTGAGCGGCTGCCAGCTGATCCCGAACGCGCCTTCGCCGCCAGCCAGTGCCTGGTTGCGCGCGCTTCGCCCCTGCGGGATCAGCGCACTTGACGCGCGCAGATAGGCGCCCAGCGTCGCCAGTGGGCGCCAGCTGATCCGCATCCCGGCCTGGCTGCCGCCGAGCGACCCGGCGGAGGCGAGGCCGGGGTTAAGGCTGCCGTCCGACCCGTCAAGCCGATAGGTGCCTTCCCGAGGCCTCAGCATCGCCCAGGCATCGACCGACCAGCGGTTCGGTGCGGCCGAGGCAAGCGGCTGTTCGCCGCGGTCCCGCCCCTTGCCCCAGCGCGGCGTCACCTGAGTCGAGGTACCGAGCGCGACCGAGCCGATGCTGCCGATCGCCGGCCATTGGTCGATCGACGGGACCGGTGCGCCATAGCCCTGGGCGCCGCCCTCATCGAGGCTCGCGGTGCGGTAGACCGCTTCGGAAGGGGGCCTGATTCGCGGTTCGTAGCTCGCTTGCGCCGGCACCGGATAGGGCATCGGATAATAGACCGGGCGCACCATGCGCTGCGCTTGCGGCGGCGGCATCATCACCGGGTAGGGCGCGGCCATGTAGGGATAGGGCGATGGGCCGTAAGCGGGGGGATAAGGATAGCCGGCGGGATAGGGATAGCCGGCGGGCCCGGGCGGATAGGGTGCCGGCTGTGCCTGCGCATATTGCTCGGCCGGGGCCGGGCCCATGTCGGCGGGAACGCCCGGCGGCAGGATCGCCTCGGCCGGAGCCGCCTTGTCGCTGGTTGCCGCTGACGTCAGGGCGGGCGCATCGAGGGCCAGCGCGCTGCTTGCGGTGCGCAGGCCCACGTAGGCGAGGATGGCGAGCCCGAGGAAGCGGATCGGCGCGCTCATGACCGGGCGGGCCCGGCTGGTAGCAGGTGGTCGGCGGGAAAGATGTGTTCGGTCTTGTCCCACTTCTTGGGACCGCCCCCCGCGTGCAGGAACAGCGCGCGGCCGGCGGCGAGAATGGCGATCAGGTTGGCGATGGCGATGCGCGGGATCGACGCCAGCCCTTCCCCGAAACCGTAGACGTGGGTGGTGAAGGCGATCCGCATGAACACTCTCCAGAGGAGCAGGGCGAAGTTGACGTGGAGCAGGGTCGCCAGCAGCGGCGAGGCTTGCGGCGGCAGGGGCGCGCCAAGCTTGGAGGCGAGCCACAATTGCCCCCACAGCAGGGCCGACAGGTAACCGGCGAGCAGGAGGACAGCGGCAAACGGCCCGCGCCGGTCGCGCAGCCGGAACCAGCGCTCGCCAAGGCCGCCGCGCCAGCCGAGCCGGTCCCAGCCGGCAAAGGCGATCCCGCCCAGCCAGCGCGCCTTTTGGCGAACGGCTGCACCAAGCGTGTTCGGGAAATGCCCGCGGCTCGCGACCACGCCGGGATGGCCGGGGCTCTCGGGCAGACGAACGAAGATCGTCCGCTCGCCGAGCGCGCCGATGCGCAGGCCCATTTCATAGTCTTCGGTCATCGACCCGCCCGCGAAGGGCTTCCCGTCATGCGCGGCGGCGAGCCTGGCGATGGCGAAGCGCGAGATGGCGCAGCCGACCCCGGCGAGCGGGATCGAGGCGCCGACCGCCTCGCGAACCACCAGCTCCTTGCCGTGAGATTCGGCGAACTCGTCGCAATAATGGCCCGAAATCCACTCGCTCGAGCGATCGGGGAGGGGGACGACCGGCAACTGGATCACTCCGGCCCGGTCGGCCAGCTGGTCGAAGATCCTGAGTTCAAGCGGGTGGACGAGGTCCTCCGCGTCATGCAGCACGACCGCCCGCGCCTGCCGCCCGCTCGCCGCCTCGAGCCGGACGAGGAAGGCGTAGAGGTGGTTCAGGCAATCGGCCTTGGTGGTCGGCCCGTCGGACGGCACTTCGACCGCCATCACCCGCGGATCGGCGACCCCCTCGATCGCCAACCGGGTCGCGGGGTCGTTGCGATAATAGCCGACCAGCAAGGTATAGTCCGGGTGATCGAAGCTACGCAGCGTCGCGCGGAGCATGGCGCGGATGACCGCGGATTCGTCCCAGGCCGGGATCATCACCACCAGCCAGCCGCTCGGCCGGCCCTCGACGAGCGAACGCGCGTCGCCGCGCGGGTGGCGGCGATAGACGGTGATCGCGCGCCAGCCGTTGCGCGCGAAAAAGATGATGTCGACCAGCAGGTCGTCGATCGAGAAGAGGAAGAAGCCGACTGCTGCGAACAGCGCCAGTTCGGCCGCACATTCGGCAAGGAAAAGCTGCAACGTCACTGCGCGCATCCCTCGGGCCGCGGTGACGAACGCTTGCAGAAAAGTGAATCCACCCGGCCCACACGCCCCCAAGCGCTGGTTATCCGAGCCCGACCTTTGTCTCACGAGCGGGACGGGCTTGCAAGCCGCTTGCGCCGCGCCCCTTCCCACGCCATCCCTCGCCTCCGAGATTATCTGTTGGGGGACAATGACGTGAACCTGCCCGCCATGGTGCCGGAGTGGCTGTTCTGGGCGTTCATCGCGCTGCTTGCGCTTGCTGCGGTGCAGGACGCGATGATGTTGAAGATCAGCAATTATATCTGCGGCGCGGTGCTGTTGCTGGGGATTGGCGGGGCGATCGCCCATGGCCCGCAGATCGCGTTGTGGGAGAACGGACTGGTATTCGCGATCGCACTGGTGATCGGCACCTTCCTGTTCGGGCGCGGCATCCTTGGCGGCGGCGACGTCAAGCTGTTCGCGGCCACCGTGCTGTGGTTCGACCTTGGCGGCGCCGGCCGGCTGCTGACCTGGACGGCGCTTGCGGGCGGCGTGCTTGCGGTCCTGATCATCTTCCTGCGGACCCTGCCCTGGCCCGACGGCCTGCGCGCGCGGGTCCGCGTGCTTCAACCGAAGGCTGGCATCCCCTACGGCATCGCCATCGCGGCCGGGGCGATCATCGCCAGCCTGCAGCTGATCGCGCTCAACGCCGCGTGACCCGCGCGCTGGCCGCACTGCTGGCCGGCCTGCTCGGCATGGCGGGGGCGGCGCAGGCGCAGCGGCTGCTTCATGCCGGCACTTTCTGGGCCGCGCTGGAGCGACCGGGTGGCCTTTGCGAAGCGGTGTCACGCGCCGAACTCATCGCGCCGCCGGGCAGCCCCCAGGCGCGCGCAAGCATCGCCTTCAGTCGCGATCGCAAGCGGCGCGGCGAATTGCACTTCCTTGCCGCACGTGCCTTCCGGCCGGGTGCGGCGGCGGTCCTCACCGTCGGCGACCAGGAGTTCCTGCTGGTGACCCGCGGCCAGAGCGCGTGGAGCCGTGGGCCCGCGCAGGAAGCCGCGATCATCGCCGCGATCCGCCGCAGCGCCGAAATGCGCCTTCGCGGGCAGGGGGTCGGGGGACGGATCAGCGATCGCTACCTGCTGGGCGGTGCACCGACCGCGATCGACGCGGCTGCGCTCGCCTGCGCCGGCTGACCCGCGACCGCGCTCACCAGGAAGACGCCCACTGGAAAAAATCGCCAAACCCGCTACATGGCGCCTCTCCCATGAGCGCTGATACGAACCTGATGGCCATTCCCGGGCCAATCGACCCTGTGCCCGTCCCGCGTCCTGCGGCGGTCGCTTCCGATGGCCGCGTCGAACTGATCGGGCTGAAGCGCGAGCAAATCCGCGAAGCGCTGGAAGGCGCCGGCATGGATGCGCGCCAGGCCAAGCTGCGCTCCAAGCAGCTGTGGCACTGGATCTACAACCGCGGCGTCACCGACTTCGCGCTGATGACCGACATCGCCAAGGCGCAGCAGCCGTGGCTCGCCGAGCGCTTCCGCATCTCACGCCCCGGCGTGATGGAAGCTCAGGTGTCGTCCGACGGCACCCGCAAGTGGTTGCTGCAGACCCACGACGGCCACGATTTCGAAATGGTGTTCATCCCCGACGCCGATCGCGGCACCCTGTGCGTGTCGAGCCAGGTCGGCTGCACCCTCAATTGTCGCTTTTGCCACACCGGGACCATGCGCCTCGTCCGCAATCTCGATATCCACGAGATCGTCGGCCAGGTGATGCTCGCCCGCGACGCGCTGGGCGAATGGCCGAGCCAGCCCGAGGGCCGCATGCTCACCAACATCGTGATGATGGGCATGGGTGAGCCGCTCTACAATTTCGACAATGTCCGCGACGCCCTGAAGATCGTCATGGACGGCGACGGGCTTGGCCTGTCCAAGCGCCGGATCACGCTTTCCACCTCGGGCGTGGTGCCGATGATGGAGAAGTGCGGCGAGGAGATCGGCGTCAATCTCGCGGTGTCGCTGCACGCGGTGACCAAGGAGATCCGCGACGAGATCGTGCCCCTCAATCGCAAATACGGCATCGAGGAACTACTGCAGGCCTGCGCCGACTATCCCGGTGCCAACAATGCCCGCCGCATCACCTTCGAATATGTCATGCTGAAGGGCAAGAACGACAGCGACGACCATGCCCGCGAGCTGGTCCGGCTGATCCGTCACTATCGCCTGCCGGCCAAGGTCAACCTGATCCCGTTCAATCCGTGGCCGGGCGCCGAATATGAATGTTCGACGCCCGAGCGAATCCGCAGCTTCTCGAACATCGTGTTCGAAGGCGGGATCTCGGCGCCGGTCCGCACCCCGCGGGGCCGCGACATCGATGCCGCCTGCGGTCAGCTCAAGACCGCTGCCGAGAAGAAGCGGCGCGCGGACCTCGACCGCGAAACGGCCGCCTGACGATCAGGATCGCGCGGGCTGGAAATTGCCCTTGCGCTGCAACACCCGCGTCTGGAGCTGATCGACCGCATGCGTTCCGCAATACATTGCACCGTTGATGATCGCCCCGGCTGCCTTGTCGCAGCCGTCGGTCGAGCAGGGTGGCAATACTTTGCAGGTCAACGCTACCTCGATCGATTTCCGTTACGCATGTTCCTTATCTAGTTGAAAGTCGGTTCAACTTGTCGGCACTTGCTGCACAGACTGTGCACCCGCGCCCTGTGGTGCTAAGGATCGTCCATAAGGCGCAGGGCTGATGATCCGAATTCAAGCGCAACAGCGGGCCGGGGGCGAGAGCCGCCTTGCCGGGATCCACATGGCGATCCTGACCCTTCGGTGCATGGAGCACTATCGGGAGGTAGCGGGCGACCATCACAGCGCGCTGGTGCTTCTCGCGGTGGTGGCGATCTCCGCGGAACGCCTGACCCGGGTCGGGCTGCCGGAAGACTTGCGCAGTCTCGAAGCGCCGTTCCCGCAAGAGGCGTTGGGCGTCTGCAACATCAGCTCGATCGCGGTCGCCACCGGCCTCAACCGGGAAACCACGCGCCGCTACGTCAATCGCCTGATCGAGCGCGCGATCCTCGAGCGGGGGCCCGATGGAACGGTTCAGTTCACCGCCGGCTACCTGCAAAGCGGCAGCATCGCCAGTCTCCTGCAGATGCAGCTCGATACGCTGGGCCGGTCGGTGACCGAGTTCCTCCGCATGGGCGCGATGACGATCCTGGAAGACTGAGCCGCCGGAGCGGAGCCGCCGCACCCGCCGCTCGTTCTCCTCTCATGGCCAGTCGCGCTTCTCCCCCGTTCGAAGACCTTCGCCGCCGGATTGCCGGCGAAGTGGCGAACTTCTTCAATGACGCGGCCAAGGGCCAGCAGCCCATTGTGCCGTCCGACGAGGCGCTGTGCCCGCCGGGCGGAGCGGCGTGGAAGGTCCATGCTGACCTTGCCGGCATGATGGTCGGCGGGGTCGCCGCCCTGCTGTGGCAGATGCTCCACCCCCAGGCGCTGGCGGGCGTGTGGGACCATTCGGATTTTCGCCGCAACATGCATGGCCGCCTGCGCAACACCGCGCGCTTCATCGCGATCACCACCTATGGCGCGCGGGACGAGGCCGAAGCGGCGATCGCTCGGGTCCGGCGAATCCACGGCCAGGTGACGGGAACGCTTGCCGACGGCACGCCCTACGACGCCAGCGATCCCCGGCTGCTCGCCTTTGTCCATGTCGCTGGCTCGGCGATGTTCCTCGCCGGCTACCGCCGCTTCGCCAACCCGCGCATGCCGCGGGCCGAGCGCGACGCCTACTGGCGCGAGGTCGCGGTGATGGCCCGGATGCTCGGGGCCGACCCGGTGCCGACTACCGAAGCGGAGGCGGAAGCGCTCGCCCGCGACTTCATGAGCGAGCTTCGGGCCGACGAGCGCAGTGCGGCGGTGCGCGACATCATCCTCAACGCGCCGCCCGAACGGCTGCGGATGTTTCCCGTCCAACGCCTCCTGATGCGCTCGGCCACCGACCTCCTCCCGCGCGAGGTGCGGCGGCTGCACGGCCTGCGCGGTTCGGGCCTTGCCACGCCGGCGGTCGGAACCGCCACCTTCAGCCTCGCCTCCACCTTGCGCTGGGCCCTTGCTCCGCGCGAAAAGGAAGCATGAGTATTCTTCAACGCCTGCTGGGCGACAAGATTCAGAACGGCACGCTGACGGTGCTTATGCCCGGCGGGGAAAGCTCCACCGTCGGCGATGGCGACCCCGTGGTGGTTGCCCGCATCCACGACAGGAAAGCCCTGCTCGACCTCATGCGCGGCCCGCGGCTGGCGTTCGGCGAGCTCTACATGGATGGCCGGATCACCCTCGAGCAGGGTGCGCTGATCGACCTGCTGTCGATGGTGGTGGGCGCCAACCGCTTCGAGGACGGCGGGCACAAGGGCCGGCTCAAGAAGCAGTTGGGCCTCCTGAAATCACTGCTCCCGCGGCGCAACGACGCCACCGCCTCGCGGCGCAACGTCGCGCATCACTATGACCTCGACGAGCGGCTCTACCGGCTCTTTCTCGACCCCGACCTCCAGTACAGCTGCGCCTATTTCCACGATCCGGCCAACAGTTTGGCCCAGGCGCAGGAAGACAAGAAGGCCCACATCGCGGCCAAGCTTTACCTGAAGCCCGGCCAGCGCGTGCTCGACATCGGTTCGGGCTGGGGCGGGATGGCGCTCTACCTCAATCGCGTCGCGGGCGTCGAAGTGCTCGGGGTGACGCTGAGCGAGGAGCAGTTGCGCGTCTCACGCCAGCGTGCGGAAGAGGCCGGGGTCGCCGACAAGGTCAAGTTCGAACTGATCGACTATCGCGCGGTGACCGGCCGGTTCGACCGGATCGTCTCGGTCGGCATGTTCGAACATGTCGGGGCGGCGCATTTCGGCGAATTCTTCGCGACGGCCAAGCGCTTGCTGACCGACGACGGCGTAATGCTGCTCCACACGATCGGTAAATATGGCAAGGCCGGGAAGCCCGACCCCTTCACCGATAAGTGGATCTTCCCCGGCTACCACCTGCCCAGCCTCAGCCAGATGATGGCGGCCAGCGAGGACGTGCGGCTGATCGCGACAGACGTCGAAACGCTGCGGCTGCATTATGGCTATACGCTTCGGCACTGGCTGGCGAACTGCCATCGGCACCGGACCGAGATCGTCGCGCTCTACGACGAACGCTTCTTCCGCATGTGGGAATTCTACCTCGCGGCGGCCGCGGTCGCCTTCGAGCATGGCGCGATGAACAATTTCCAGGTGCAATATGTCCGCGACCGGCGCGCGCTGCCGATCACCCGCGATTACATGCATGAGGCCGAGCAGCGCTACCGCCGCCCGGCCTCATAAGTCGCTCTAGCCTGGCTTAGCGGCGCTTGCCGCGAAGCTCGGCGACGAGGTTCGGCGCCGGGTAGATCTTCTCCAGCGCTTCCTGCACCGCCTGGGTCGAAACCACGACTGTGCGGTTGAGCGTGCCGTCGTAGCCGTAGGTCCCGCCGAGGCTGTGGATGTTGCCGTCGAACGCGGCGCCGATCACCGTCCCTGCCTTGTCGATCACCGGCGAACCGGAATTGCCGCCGATGATGTCGTTGGTGGTGACGAAGTCGTAGACCGCGTTCTTGTTGATCTTCGCCTGGTTGGCGGCGAAGGCCGGGGGAAGGTCGAACGGTTCGGCACCGGTCGCGCGGTCGAAGGTGCCGCCGAGGAAGGTGCGGGTCGGCACCGGCGTGCCGCGCTCGTTCCAGCCCTGCACCTTGCCGTAGCTGATGCGCAGCGTGAACGTGGCGTCGGGGTAGTTGCTGTCACCATAGGCCGCGAAGCGCGCATCGGCGAGGCGCGCGCGGGCCGCAGTCAGCGGTGCGTCGACCTCTGCGTCATAGCGCTTCTGCAAGGCGCGGGCATTGGCATCGAGGCTGCGGGCATAGACGATCATCGGATCGGTCGAAGCCGCGATCGCTGCCGCGCCGCCGTTCCACAGCGCCTGGCGCACTGCCGGATCGGCAAGCTTGGTGCCCGACACCAGTCGCGCCGCCAGCCCTTCGGGCGATTCCTTGCCGAGCAGGAGCTTGGTCTGCGGGTGGTCGGCGCCGAGATATTCGCGTGCCTTGCTGAGCGACCATTCCATCCGCAGCTCTTCCAGCCACGGCGTGATCGGGCGCGCATCGGTGATGCTCTTTTCAAGGAGCGGCAGGGCGGCATCGCCGAAGCCCGGAAGGCGCTCGGCGTTCGGCTTGCCGCGTTCCTCGGCGGCGCGGACCAGCGCCAGCGCATAGCCGAACAGGTCGTTGCGCGGCGTCGCGAAGTTGCGCTCGACATAGATGTTGCGATTGGCCTGGACCGACTTGGCGATGTCGCTCCACGGATCGCCGATCCCGGCCTTGTTTGCGCTGCGCTGCTTGAGGTCAGCCTCGGCCGCCGCCAGCTTGCCGGTGAACGCCGGGTCGTTCAGGGCCTTCACCTGGCCAATGTAGACCTTGAGGCTGTTCTCGATCCCGAACAGCGTCTCCTTGCCCTCGCGCTCCTTTTCGGGGCTTTCGGCCATGGCGGTGATCAGTCGGCCGCGCAGTTCGGACAGGGTCGTCAGCGTGATCGGCAGCGCGACTTCACGCTGGAACGCGAACTGGTCCATCGTGAACAATCGCTGGGTCGTGCCGGGATTGCCGACGACGAATGTCGCCTCGCCATCCTCCGGCGCGCGTGGGTTCCAGGACAGGTGCTGCGGGGTCGCGACCGGCTTGCCGTTCTCGTAGGCGCGCAGGAAGCTGGCATCGAGCGAATAGCGCGGGAAGTTGAAGTTGTCGGGATCGCCGCCGAACTGCGCGGCCTGCGCTTCAGGCGCCCAGACCAGGCGGACGTCGCTATACTTGCGATAGGTATAGAGCTTGTACTGGCCGCCGCCGAACAGGCTGACGACCTGGCAGCGGGTGGTCGCCTTGTCGGTGCAATTGTCCGATTCGAGCTTGGCCACCGCGGCGTTGCGTGCGCGGACGGCGTCGGCGCCGGTGGCCGAACCGATCGCCGCCTTCACCGTCGGGGTGACGTCGCGGATCGCGGTGACAACCTCGGCCTGCTGGCCGGCGCACTTCTTCTCCTCGCTCGTCGCGCGGGCGGTGAAACCCTTGACCAGGATGTTGTTGTCCCCGGTCGAGTTCTCCTCGACGCAGGTGGCGACGCAATGGTGGTTGGTGAGGATCAGCCCGGCGTCGGACACGAAGCTTGCCGAGCAGCCACCCGTCAGGCGGACGGCGGCGGCCCGGGTCTTGTCGAGCCAGGCCTGGTCGGGCGCCCAGCCATAGGCCTGCTTCATCCGCGCGGCGGGAAAGGCATCGAAGGTCCACATCCCCTCGTCCGCCATGGCGGCGGTGGGAAGGGTAAAGGCGATGGCGGCGCTGACGAAAAGGGCGGACTTGAGACGCATGAAGGATGGTCCTCGGTTGGGTGAAACTTCGCGGTGCGAAGGAGTAGCGCGCTTTCCAGAAAGCGAAAGAGGGCCCGGCGTGGTCCGCCGAGCCCTCTCAAGCTCACCAAAGGTGGTTGGCCGATGCCTCAGCGCGTCGGCTGGACGGCCGGCCGCGCCATCATCCGCTGCTGGCGGGCCTTCTGGCGTTCATCCTGCGTGATCCGGCCGTCGCGGTTGGTGTCGACGCGGTCGAAGCGCTGCACCGCGGCGGCCTGCGCCTCGGCAAGCGACACCCGCTGGTCGTTGTTGGTATCGGCCTGGCGAAGCATGCCGCCGCCCATCCGGCCGCGCATCGCCATCCGGTCGCCGCGCATTCCGCCACGCGGGCCCTCGGCGCGGCGCTCACCGCGCATCGCCTCGGCCCTGGCCCATTCGTCGCGGCTGATCACATTGTCGCGATTGGCGTCGAGCCGATCGAACATCATGCCGCGGTCGGCACCGCGGTTCTGGCCCATGCCCATGCGCTCGCCGCCGCCGCCGCGCTGCATCATCTGGCCGCGCATCGCGCGGGCTTCGTCCATGGTGATGAAGCCGTCGCGGTTGGCATCGACTCGCGAGAACATGGTCCGCGCCCGCTCGACCGCCTCGGCGCGGGTGGTGACGCCGTCGCGCGGTGCGGTCGGCGCATAAGGGGCAACCTGTGCAGTGGCCGCAGTCGCGGCAAGGAGCAGGCCTGCGCTGAGCAAAATCTTCTTCATAAAGCCTCCGTTCGCCCTGTTCTGTTGAATGGCATGTATCCTTGAAAGAATGAACCGGGGGTGACAGGCGCTGCGCAAGCTGCAAGGGGCAACGCCCGCACATGATCGAGCCCGCCGCACCGCCCAGTCCGCCCGGAACGCCGCGCCCGTGGTGGGAAACGCGGGCCTTCGTCGTGGTCATGGTCCTGCTTTCCGCGGTGCCCTTGCTCTACCCGCCGATCCCGCCGCTGGTCGATCTTCTCGGCCACATGGGCCGCTACCGGGTGATGCTCGACGGCGACGTGCCGAGCCTTGCCGCGGTGTACAGCTTCCAATGGTCGCTGATGGGCAACCTTGGCGTCGACCTTGCCGTCTTCGCGCTCGCCAAGCTCGTCGGGCTGGAAGCGGCGGTGAAGCTGGTCATCATCTCCATCCCGATGATGACGACCGCGGGAATGCTGTGGATCGCGCGCGAAGTGCACCACCGTCTGCCGCCGACGGTGATGTTCGCGCTGCCCTTCGTCTACGGCCACCACTTCCTGTTCGGCTTCGTCAATTATTCGCTGAGCGTCGCGCTGGCGATGCTGGCGTTCGGCTTATGGCTGCGCCTCGGCCGGCTCCACCGCTACACCTTGCGCGCGGCGCTGTTCGTGCCGATCAGCATCATCGTCTGGCTCTGCCACGCCTTTGGCTGGGGCTTCCTTGGCCTGCTCGCCTTTTCATCGGAAGTGGTGCGGGCGCATGACGACGGGCGCAGCTGGTGGCGCTCGATCCTGCGCGCCGGGGGGCAGAGCCTGTCGCTTGCCCTGCCGCTGCTGCTGATGCTGCTGTGGCGCGAGGGCGGCGGCGGGGTCACGGCCGATTACTTCAACTGGAAGAACAAGTGGTTCTCCGTCACCTCCGTCCTTCGCGACCGGTGGAAGGAATGGGACCGGATCAGCTTCTTCCTGTGCGTCGTCGTGTTCCTGTTCGCGATCGTCCATCCCCGGCTGACCCTGTCGCGCATGCTGACCTTCACGGCGCTGGTGCTCGCCGCCGCCTTTGCCCTGCTGCCGCGGATCATCTTCGGGTCGGCCTATGCCGACATGCGCCTGATGCCGTTCGTCATCGCCTTCGCGATGCTGGCGATCCGCTTCCGGCGCGAGACGCCGCTGGTGATGGGCTGGATCCTCGCCAGCCTGTCGCTCGCCTTCATGCTCGCGCGGACGATTAGCGTGACCTGGAGCCTCGCCCTCGCCAGCGACGAATACAGCCGGCAGCTGACCGCGCTCGACCATATGCCCATGGGCGCCAGGGTCGTCAGCCTGGTCGGCCTCCAGTGCACCCGCGGGGGAAGCTGGCAGCTTTGGCGCAATGCGCACATCGGCGGCATGGTGGTGGTGCGCAAGGAAGGCTTTTCCAACGACCACTGGAGCGTTCCTGGGGCCAAGCTCCTGACCGTCACCAACACCAAGGCGGGCTGGTGGCGGCATGATCCTTCCAATCTCGTCGCCGACGACCGGTGCCGCGTGCGGTTCGCGCGGCCGATCAGCTGGAACCTCAGCCATTTCCCGCGCGACGCGTTTGATTACCTGTGGCTGGTCAACCCGCCGCCGTTCGATCCGCGGCTGCTGGCCGGCATGGAAAAGGTGTGGGGCCTGCCCGACGGCTCGGCCCTCTACCGGATCCACCCGGGACCCGCTAAGCCGGGGCAATGACCGCGCTCTCCATCGTCGTCCCGTGCTTCAACGAAGAGGAGTGCGTCGCGCTCTTGCACGAGCGGTTGAGCGGCGCGGCGCGCACGTCGTTCGGCGATGATTACGAGATCATCCTCGTCAACGACGGATCGCGCGACCGGACCTGGCCGATCATGCAGGAATTGAGCGCGCGCGACCCGCACCTCACCTGCGTCAACCTGTCGCGCAACCACGGCCACCAGTTGGCGCTGACCGCCGGCCTGGACCTCGCGCGGGGCCACCGGATCCTGATCGTCGACGCCGACCTGCAGGACCCGCCAGAACTTCTCGCCCCGATGCTCGAGGTGATGGAGCGCGAAGGTGCGGACGTGGTCTATGGCGTTCGCCGCAGCCGTGCGGGGGAGACGCACTTCAAGCGCGCCACCGCCCACGCCTTTTACCGGCTGCTCAGCTCCGCCACGGAAATCGAGATTCCGCTCGATGCCGGCGACTTCCGGCTGATGAGCCGACGCGCGCTGGACGTGCTGCTGTCGATGCCCGAACAGGCTCGCTTCGTCCGCGGAATGGTCGCCTGGATCGGGTTCAAGCAGCTGCCCTTCCTCTACGACCGTGCCGAGCGGGCGGCGGGTGAAAGCAAATATCCGCTGTCGAAGATGATCCGCTTTGCGCTCGACGCGCTGACCGGGTTCAGCTCGGCCCCGCTCAAGCTCGCCAGCCATGTCGGACTGGTCCTGAGCCTCAGCTCAGTCCTGATCATCGTCTACATCGCCTTCGCCTTCCTCACCGGGCGCAACATCCAGGGCTGGACCTCGCTGATGCTGGTGGTGGTGGTGCTCGGCGCGGTGCAGATGTTCGTGCTGGCGATGATGGGCGAATATATCGGCCGCCTCTACAGCCAGGCGAAGAACCGCCCGCTCTACATCGTGCAGGATATTGCCGGTGAAGCCCGTGCCCCGCGGCGCGGCCTCGGTCAGGTACCCGAAGAAGCCACCGCCCACAGCGACAGGCCGGGCGGCAGCGGCACCCTGCCGATCAACCGCGCTTCCTGAGCGAAGATCGTCTGCAGCACTTCGTTGAGTAGGGTCGGCGGCATCGCGTCGTCGCTGTCGTCCTTGCCGCGGACCTTGCCCGCGGCCCGCGCCGCAACCGCGGCCGGGAACAGGAAGCTGTTGAGATAGCCCATCCGCTCCAGCTTCAGGGGCGAGGCTTCGAACAGCTTCTTCAAAGCCTTTTTCGAGTAGCGGCGGTGATGATGGTTCACCTCATCGTGCGCCGACCACATCCACTCATGCGCCGGCACCGTCTTGATGAACTTGCCGCCGGGCTTGAGGCAGCGGGCAATGCCGGCGAGCGCCGCGCCATCGTCCTCGACATGCTCGATGACATCGAAGGAGCCGATGAGGTCGTAGCTGGCGTCGGGCACACCGATGAGGTCGGGGAGCGGCGCCGCCATGACCGGCCGGCCGAGCCGCTTTTCCGCCAGCGTGCGGACGCCCGGATCGACCTCGATGGCATCCAGCGTCCCGAACTGCTGAAGCATGCTGAAATTGTGCCCGGTCCCGCAGCCGATCTCGAGGATGCGGCTGCCCGGCGCCGGCCGGACGATGCGTTTGATCAACGCCTCGAGGACCTTGCGGCGGCCGCGGTACCACCAGTGCTCCTGGTCGTGCTCGGCCATCCGGTCGTAGACCTGACGTTCCATCAGCCGAACACCCACCAGCGATTGAGCGCAAAGGTGAGGAAGGGCGTGACGAGGACCGCGGGGACCAGCGGCCACCAGGTCGGGCCGTGCAGCTTGTCGATGGCGATCCAGGTGAAGCCTGCGTTGAGCAGCATGCCCGCGGTCTGGACGGCGAGAAACTGGAATTTGGTCTTCCCGTCCTCGCTGCGGTCGTGCCCCTTGAAGCTCCACCGGCTGTGCAGAAAGAAGCCGGCGATCACCGCGACGGCGAAGGCGATCACCACGGCCAGCACCGGCCACATGACGTAGGTCGCAAGCGGCCAGTAGACCGCGGCATAGAGCAGGGTCGAGCCGAGCCCGACCAGCCCGAAGCGCACGAGTTGTCCGATGAGCTCGCGGCGAGACGAGGTTTGCGGGAGGCTTGCCTGGACCATGGCCTTGCCCTCTAGGGTCAAGTGCCTAGAGCGGCAACAGATTGCCTGTGGGCGGGGAGTGGTCGGACGTGCCGGAGCGTTTGCTGGGGTGGATGGAGCGGCATTGGCGCCTGGTGGTGGTGCTGGTGTGGCTCGGCGCCTGCGCGCTGTTCACCTGGCAGCGTTGGGGCAACATCCTTGGCTTCGCGCTCGGTGATACCGACGACAATCTGCGAATGGCGCAGGTCCGGGCGCTGCTGAACGGGCAGGGCTGGTACGACCTCAGGCAATATCGATTCGACCCGGCCTTCGGCGGCGCGAACATCCACTGGAGCAGGATCGTCGACCTGCCGATCGCAGCCCTGATCCTGCTCGGCCGCCTGTTCACCACCGGCGCCGATGCCGAGCGGATGGCGGTCGCGGTGGCGCCGATGCTGCCTTATGTCGTCCTGCTCTTCGGCATCGCCCTGACCGCGCGGCGGCTGATCAGCCCGGCGGCCTTCGTCGCGGCCTTTGTCGCGCTCTACTTTGCCGGTGCGACCAATGGCATGTTCATGCCGACCAGGATCGACCACCACGGATGGCAGCTCGCCTCGCTCAGCCTCGTCATTGCCGGGCTTGCCGATCCCGACCGCCGACGCGGTGGGCTGACGGTCGGGCTGGCCAGCGCCTTCAGCCTGTCGATCGGGCTCGAAATGCTCATCTATCTTGCGCTTGCAGGGGCTGCGCAGGTGCTGATGTGGGTGTCGGACGCGCGCGAGCGTGACCGCCTGCTGAGCTATGCCGCAAGCATCTCCGGGGGCTGCGCCGTCGGCTTCCTGCTGTTCGCCAGCTACGACAATCGCGCCCCGGTGTGCGACGCGCTGTCGCCGGTGTGGCTGTCCGACGCGCTGCTGGGCGGAGCGCTGCTGGCGCTGCTGGCGTGGCGCAGCCCGGCACGCTGGACCACGCGCCTCGCGCTGGCCGCCGTCGCGGGGCTGGTCGTCGCCGGTTTTCACGCCCTGGCGTGGCCGCACTGCTTGTCGCGCCTCGAGGGGGTCTCGCCCGAAGTCGACCGCCTGTGGCTGAGCAACGTGCGCGAGGCGAAGCCAATCACCCAGCACAGCTGGCGGACCGGCGTCACCATCGCTTCCCTGCCCGCGGCGGGACTGCTCGGCTGGATCTGGCTGACGTTCCTCCATCGCCGCGATCCCGAACGCCTGCGCCGGATCCTCGGTCCGGCGGTCATCACCGCCGCCGCCTTTGCCTTGCTGTTCTGGCAGGTCCGGGCCGGCCCCGCGAGCCAGCTGCTCGGCGCGATCGGCTGTTCGGCGCTGACGGCGACGCTTCTGCCAAGGCTGTGGAATGCCAAGAACAGCCTGGTCGTGGTGCTCGGATCGACCGCCCTGGTGCTGGTCGCCAGCGGCGGCGCAGCCCCGCTCGCGCTCGCGCTCTACCCCGACAAGGGCGGGGGCAAGCAGACCGAAAGCCAGCGGCTCAACAACCGCGCCAATCGCCTGTGCCCGACGCTATGGGCGATGCGGCCCGTGGCGCAGCAGCCCAAGGGCATGGTGTTCACCTTCATCGACCTTGGCCCGCGGCTGATCGCGGTGACCAAGCATAGCGCGCTTGGCGGGCCCTATCATCGCAACGGTCAGGCGATCGCCGACAGCATGAACGCCTTCCGCGGCTCGCCCGAGCAGGCGCGGATGCTGATCCTCAAGCATCGCTCCGATTACCTGCTGGTCTGCCCGCACATGAACCAGGCGACCATCTATCGCGCGCAAACGCCGAAGGGCTTCTATGCGCAGCTCGAGCGGGGGGCGACCTTCCCGTGGCTGCAGCCGATCGACCTCGGCAAGGACAGCCCACTCAAGATGTGGCGGGTGGTGAAGTAGGCGCCTAGCCCGCGAGGCCGGGCAGGCTGCGCTCCAGCCCGTCGAGCACGAACTGCACCGCAAGCGCGGCGAGGATCACGCCGAGAATGCGCGTGATCATCGCCTCGAGCTTCGCCCCGATGAGCCGCATCAGCGGTCCTGCGGTCAGCAGCGCGAGCAGCGTCAGCAGGATGACCGCCGTCATGGCGCCCAGCACCACGAGCTGCTCCATCGTCCCGTCGGCGCGGCCGGACAGCAGCATGATCGACGCGATCGAGCCCGGCCCGGCGATCATCGGGATGGCCATCGGAAAGACGGAAATGTCGTCAGCTTCCGGCGTTCCCTCGATCTCGCGCGCGCGCTCCTCGCGGCGTTCGGTGCGCTTTTCGAAGACCATGTCGAGCGCGATCATGAACAGCATGATCCCGCCCGCCAGGCGAAACGCCGACAGGCTGATCCCGAGCGTCCGCAGCAACGGCTCGCCGAGCAGCGCGAAGAACAGCAGGATGCACCAGGCGACCGCCGCCGAGCGCAACGCCATGGCGCGGCGATGCTTGTCGGCAGTACCCTTGGTCAGCCCCGCGAAGATCGGCGCGCAGCCCGGCGGATCGATGATCACGGCCAGGGTAAGAAACGCAGAGGTGAAAAGCTCGATCATGTCGCCTGGCGCGGACGCGGAGCGGCGACCTTCTGATCCAGCACCGTTGCGAAGCCGCGTCCGGTCCAGAGCTGCACCCGGGTCCGGCGCATGCCGTCGGATGCGACCGTCCAGTTGTAGAGCAACGTGCCATCGGCGGAGCGCTGATAGCCGCTGTCGCCCGGAGGGGCGGTGCGATTGATCGGGTTGGCGTAGATGCGCGCGATCTGCCGCGCCCGAAGTGCCCGATTGCCGCAGGCCGCCGCGCGAACAACCGGCTTCGCCGGCTTTGCGAGCGGTGTTGCGACGCTATCGCCGCCATCCACCGTCCAGCGCCATTCGCCGCTCGGCTGCTTCATCCACAAGGTCGTGAAATAGCCGTCGGCCTTGGCTGCTTCGATCCGCCACGGCCCGGTATTCACAGCAGTGCGCCCGTCGCACGAGACGAAGCTCTTCGCCGGCCACCATTCGACCGAACGCGGCGGATCCTTGCGGTCCTTGAGGAACTCGAGCGCCCACACCGCCTGCGGATCGAACATGACCGCGGTCGGGTCGGCCCATTTGCGGAAGGCTGTCCACTGGCCGATTTTCTGCGCGTCGGCGGCAAAGGCGCGTTCGGCGTCGATGGCGCTCGCCGGCGCGGTCGTGGCGAGCAGTAACGATGCGAGGATCATAGTCCCTCCGGTGCGGCCATGCCTGCCCGGCGGTGGGCGGCGACCAGTGTATTGCGAAGCAGCATGGCGATGGTCATCGGCCCGACACCGCCCGGCACCGGCGTAATGGCGGCGGCGACTTCGGCGGCTTCGGCAAAGGCGACATCGCCGACCAGCCGGGTCTTGCCCGGCTCGGTGCCGGCCACGCGGTTGATCCCGACATCGATGACGGTCGCGCCGGGCTTCACCCAGTCGCCGCGCACCATTTCGGGGCGGCCGACCGCGGCGACGAGGATGTCGGCCTCGCGGGCCAGGGCAGGCAGGTCATGGGTGCGGCTGTGGGCAATGGTCACCGTGCAGCTTTCGGCCAGCAGCAGCATCGCCATCGGCTTGCCGACGATATTGGACCGGCCGATCACGACAGCGTGCTTGCCCGACAGGTCGCCAAGCTCGGCTTTCAGCAGGTGGAGGCAGCCAAGCGGGGTGCAGGGCACCAGCGCGGCCGGATCGCCCACCGCCAGCCGCCCGGCGTTCACGACATGGAAGCCATCGACGTCCTTGTCCGGATCGATCGCGGCGATCACCCGCGCGGCATCCATGTGCGGCGGCAGCGGGAGCTGGACGAGGATGCCATCGACCGCCGGATCGGCATTGAGGCTGGCGACGAGCGCGAGAAGATCGGCTTCGCTGGTCTCGGCAGGAAGCGCATGATGGAGGCTTTCCATCCCGGCTTCGCTGCAGCCGCTGCGCTTTGAACGGATGTAGACCTCGCTCGCCGGATCTTCCCCAACCAGCACGGTGGCGAGGGCCGCGGGACGGCCGGTCGACGCGCGGAAGAAGGCTGCAAGCCCTCCGACCCGCGCCCGCAGCTCGGCCGCGGCGGCCTTTCCGTCGATCCTTCGCGCTGTCACGGCCTCACATCCCCGGCGGGGGAAGCGACGCGAGCGCGTTGGTGATCACCGGATTGATCAGGATGCCGATCAGCAGCAGCACGACCACCGGCGACAGGTCGAGGCCGCCGAAGTCGGGAAGGATCTTGCGGAACGGACGGTAGAGCGGCTCGAGAAAGCGATCGAGCCCGACGAGGAACCGGCGCACCCCTTCGCTGGACGTGTTCAGCACATTGAAGGCGACAAGCCAGCTGAAGATCACCTGGATGATGATCAGCCACCACAGCACGTTGAGCAGGATGGCGGCGATCTCAAGGATTGTGCGCAGGATCATGGCGTCCCTCTAGCCGCCCCGTATTGCTGCGGCAACACGGGCTCAGGGTGCGGTGCGTTCGGGATCGGCGCGGGCGAGGAGGAGCGCGAAGTCGTTCTCGGGGTCGGTCCATTCGCGAAGCGGGGTCCACCCTCCGGCAAGCAGCAGGACGCGGGCGCTTTCCGCGGTATATTTGTGGCTGTTCTCGGTGTGGATGCTACTGCCCTTTGCGAAGCTGAAGGGCTGGCCGCGGACGGTGAAGGTGACGTCGCGCTGCGCGACGAGGTGCATTTCGATCCGCGATTGCGCCGCGTTCCAGCGCGCTTCGTGGGCGAAATCCTCCACCGGCACGTCGCCCTCGAGCTCGCGGTTGATGCGATGCAGGAGGTTGAGGTTGAAGGCCGCGGTAACGCCCGCCGCATCGTCATAGGCGGTAACCAGCCGTTCGGGCGCCTTCACCCGGTCCATCCCGATCAGCAGCAGTGCGCCGCTGCCAAGCGTCTGGCGGAAGGAGCGGAGCAGGTCGACCGCGCTCATGGGGACCAGATTGCCGATGGTGGAACCGGGAAAGAAACCGAGCCGGGGATGCTCGCCGATTTCGGCGGGAAGCGGGAACGGCTTGGTGAAGTCGGCTTCGATCGGAAGGATCGGAAGGTCAGGGAATCGCTTCGAAAGCGTCGCGGCACTGTCGCGAAGGTGGGTGCCGCTGATGTCGACCGGTGCGTAGAGCGCCGGCCGGATGCCTTCGAGCACTACCGGGGTCTTGGTCTGCGATCCTGCGCCATAATCGACCACTGCGCGGCCTTCCCCGACCGCCTCGGCGATTTCGGGAATGGCCCGGCCGAGGATGCTGAGCTCGGTCCGGGTGGGATAATATTCGGGCAGCCGCGTGATGTCGTCGAACAGCCGCGATCCGGCCTCGTCGTAGAACCAGCGGGCAGGGACGGCGGGTGGATCCTGTGCAAGGCCGGACAGGACATCATGGGCAAAGGCCGGATCGACCTTTTCAGCAATCGCGAGCAAGACGTACTCCGGTGAACTGCCAACGGGCTTCGGGTGGAAAGAAGTTGCGGACCGAGGCCCGCGACGAGCCTCGGGGGGTGGCGCAGCTGGCGCCTTTCAAAACCATCTGCCCGCTCATGAACTTGCCATTATATTCGCCGACGCTGCCTTCGGGCTGGCGGAAGCCCGGGTGGGGCAGGAAGGCGGAACCGGTCCAGCACCAGACGTCGCCGAACCAGCCGCCGCCCGCGCGGGGCATGACCGCCTCGGCGCGGTCGAGCTGGTTACCGCCCCAGGGGTCCTCGCCGCCGGCGGCGACTTCCCATTCGGCCTCGGTCGGGAGGCGCGCGCCGGCCCAGCGGGCGAAGGCGTCTGCCTCATAATGGCTGACATGGGCGACGGGCGCTGCCGGGTCGCGCTCGATCCGCCCCGCAAGGGTGAAGGCGCTGCCATCCTCGCCCCAGTAGAGCGGCGCGCTGATCCCTTCGCGCTGGACCCACGCCCAGCCTTCGCTCAGCCAGTGACGCGGATCGCGGTAGCCGCCGGCGGCGATGAACGCGTCCCAGTCGGCGTTGGTGACCAACGTCTCGGCAATCGCATGTGGCTGCAGCCACACCGTGTGCCGGGGCCGCTCACAGTCGAACGCAAACCCGCCGTCTGAGGTGCCGATCTCGGCCTGCCCCGCGCGGCCCTGCCTCCAGCCCGCCCCGTCATTGCGAGCGCAGCGAAGCAATCCATCCGCCGACCCGTGAATTGCCCGGCCGTCGGCTGGCAATGGAATATAGGCCGGCTCGACCGGGCTTGCTGCGAAGGTGGCCAGGATGTCGGTCAGGAACAGCTCTTGATGCTGCTGTTCGTGCGCGATGCCGAGGTCGATCAGCGTCAGCGCGTCTTCGCCAAGCTTCGGAAGAACCGTCTCCAGCGCCTCGTCGACGTGCCTGCGGTAGGCCCGCACCTCGTCGAGCGTCGGCCGCGACAGCATGCCGCGGCGGTCGCGCGCGATGCGTTTCCCCTCGCCCTCGTAATAGCTGTTGAAGAGGAACCCCCAGCGTTCGTCGAACGAGCGATACCCAGGCAGATGGTCGCGAAGGATGAAGGTTTCGAAGAACCAGCTGGTGTGGGCAAGGTGCCATTTGGCCGGCGAGGCGTCGGGCATCGGCTGGACCGTCGCATCCGCATCGCTGAGCGGCCCGGCCAGCGCGAGGGTCAGGGCGCGGGTGGCACGCAGCCGCGGCGCGAGCGACTCCGGAGCAAGGATCGCGTGGCTGTTCACGCTTCGGGTTCTACTCCAGGAAACGGCTTGTCGGCCAGCAGGCTGGCAAGATGGTGCGCGTTCGACGCCAGCATCTCCACCGTCTGGGTGACCTTGTCGGGGACCTTCGGCAGATCCTTGAAGTCGACCTTGCCCATCGCCTCGCCGACCCAATAGGCCGGGCCGCCGGGGGGGACGGTCCAGCCGGTGTCGCCTAGCCCCTGGAAGAGATCGGCCGAGACCTTGTGCGCACCGTCCTCGTTGCCGACGATGGCGACCGCGACGACCTTGCCGGTGCTCGGCATGCGGCCCTTGTCGTCGGTTTCGGAGAGGAAGGCATCCATCCGCTCCAGCACGCGCTTGGCGACGCTCGGCAGCTGGCCCATCCAGATCGGCGTTCCGAACACCAGGATATCGGCATCGAGGATCTGCTTGCGAAGCTCGGGCCAGGCATCGCCATTGCCTTCGTCGGAGCTAACCCCCGGCTTGATGTCGTGATCGGCAAGGCGGATGGTGCCGACCCATTCGACCTCATGCTTGCCCAGCGCGTCGCGGACGAGGCCGACCATCTTGTCGGTTGACGAACTCTCGCCGCCCTTGCTGCCCTTCAGGGTCGCATTCAGTCCAATCGCCTTCAGCGCCATCCGCTGCTCCTGCCATTAACATATGTCAGGAACGTAACGGTCGACGCACTCATAAGGATGCTGGGCCTTAAGCCCGTGTCGCCCCCGGTTTCCACAGCACCTCGCCGCCGCTCGCCGCCGCGACGTGGCGGGCCATCACGAACAGATGGTCCGACAGGCGATTGAGATAGGCCAGCGCATGAGGGTTGAGCGGCTCTTCCTCGCCGAGCGCGACGGTCCAGCGCTCGGCCCGGCGCACGGTGGCCCGGGCCAGGTGGAGCGCGGCGACGGCGCGGCTTCCGGCGGGCAGGATGAAGCTCGTGAGCGGGGCAAGCTTAGCGTTCATCGCGTCGATCTCCGCCTCCAGCCGCTTGACCTGCGGCGCGACGATCCGCAGCGCGCCTTCCATCTCACCGGGCGTGGCGAGATCGGCGCCAAGGTCGAACATCTCGTTCTGGATCCGGCCGAGCGCGGCCCCGGCCTCACCGTCCACCTCGGCAATGGCGAGGCCGAGCGCGCTGTTCGCTTCGTCCACTTCGCCGATCGCATGCATCCGCGCGGACGCCTTGCTGACCCGGCTGCCGTCGACCAGACCCGACTGACCCTGGTCGCCGGTGCGGGTGTAGATGCGGTTGAGCTTGACCAAGGATCAGCGGCCCGCGCTGGCAAGCAGCATGATGATAGCGGCGATGAAGATCGCAATGCCCTGGTAGAGCACACGCTTGCGCATCCATTGCTGCTGCTGTTGCTGGTTGCCGACCTTCCCTGACGCCATGGAAAGAACGCCGCGGATGAGGACATAAGCGGTTGCCGCCATGGCGACCACCAGCGCGATGATGAGGAGGATGTTCATAACCTCGCCTACTTAAGGCAGGCCGAGACGATAACCAGTAGGCAGATTGCCCATGGTCAGCGCCGTGACGAGCGCGCGCCCGTCGACACCCGCCTCGCGCATCGCCTGCAAGGTCGGCGCCTCGTCGCGCTTGGCGAGGCGGCGGCCGTCCTCATGCGTGACGAGCGGGTGGTGGAGATAGGTCGGTTCGGGAAGCCCCAGCAGCGTCTGGAGCAAGCGCTGCACCGGCGTCGAGGGACGCAGGTCGGCGCCGCGCACCACCAGGCTTACCCCGCTCTCCGCATCGTCCACCACGCAGGCGAGATGGTAGGAGGACGGCGCGTCCTTGCGGGCAAGGATCGCGTCGCCGATCATGTCCGGCGTGCCCTGGTGCAGGCTTCCGTCCTGCTCGCGCCAGCCCGGCACGCCGCCGGCGCGGGCGATCGCCTGTGCCGAATCGAGCCGCCAGCTGTGCGGGGTCGACGTGCGGCGCTCCGGATCGTCGGGCAGGGCGCGGCAGGTCCCGGCGTAGGCACTCCCGGCATCGCCATGCGGGGCCGTCAGTGACGCCGCGATGTCGGCCCGGGTGCAGAAGCAGGGATAGACCAGCCCCATCTCCTTAAGCCCCTCGAGCGCGGCGGCGTAGAGGTGCGTGCGCTGCGACTGGACTATCGGCTCCCCGTCGGGGGCGAGTCCGAGCCAGTCGAGATCCTCCCTTATCCCTTCGACGAATTCGGGCCGGGCGCGGCCGGGATCGAGGTCCTCGATCCGCAAGAGCCAGCGTGTCCCAAGGCGGCGGCCGAGCGCGGCGCTGTAGGCGTGGCCCAGATGCAGCCGGCCGGTCGGGGAGGGCGCGAACCTTGTGATCACTTCCGTGCGTTGGCCTCTTGACGGTGAATCGGCAACTTGCGATTCATCATGCTGTCACACCGGCTTGGCATCCGGTGCGTCACAAGGGAAGCGGCCGAAAACGGTCTCTCCTCCTTGCGTGCGACGAGGGCCTGGAGAGGTGCGTTCGGCAGGACCGAACGGAGACCTGCGCGCTCGTGTATCATCCCGACCTCATCCGCCACCCGGACAGCTGTCCCGCTTTGGTGCTGAACGCCGACTATACCCCTTTGTCCTATTATCCGTTGAGCCTGTGGCCGTGGCAGACCGCGGTGAAGGCAATGTTCCTCGAACGGGTGGACGTCATCGCCCACTACGAGCGCGAGGTGCACAGCCCCAACCATACGCTGAAGCTGCCGAGCGTCATCGCGCTCCGGCAGTTCGTGCGGCCGAGCGAGCATCCGGCCTTCACACGGTTCAACCTGTTCCTGCGCGACCGCTTCCGCTGCGTTTATTGCGGGTCGGGCCGGGAGCTGACCTTCGACCATGTCATCCCGCGCGCACAGGGCGGGCGGACGACGTGGGAAAATGTCGCCACCGCCTGCGCGCCGTGCAACCTCAAGAAAGGCGGCCGGACCCCGCGGCAGGCAGGCATGCACATCGTGCGCTGGCCGGAGCGCCCGACCAGCTGGCAATTGCAGGACCATGGCCGCGCGTTCCCGCCGGGCTATCTGCACGAGAGCTGGCGCGACTATCTCTACTGGGACGTGGAGCTGGACGCTTGAGCTTTGTCCGATTCCTGTACGGATTACTGGTGGTCTTAACCGGCCTCGTCATTGTTTTCCTGCAGGCGTTCGGAGGCTGGAACAAGGAACTGACCTGGCGGGACTACAGTGGGCCTGCGATCATGGTTCTCCTTTGTATCGGCGGCTTTTTCTGGTTGCGCCGCCAGGAAGTTTAAGACTTCGTTTACCATTTCCCTTCACCTTCGCGGGACTATGGCTCCGCCTGTCTCCTCCGCCCGCCCGCGCCTCCTCGTGGTGTCGCCCAATCGTTCACACCTGGCGCTGCTCGCCAAGCGGCTTGGGGCCGAGGGTTACAGCATCGTCACGGCAAGCGACGGGCGCGCTGCGCTGGGTGAACTTCACCGCTCGCCGATCGACCTTGTCCTTGCGGAATTAGTGATGGAGCCGATGAGCGGGCCCGAGCTGACCCGCGCCATCCGCGAGCAGACCGCCTTTTCCGAAGTGCCGGTGATGCTGATCGCCAGCCGGGCCGAGGCCGACCCCGCCGTTCGCGCCTTTGCCGCCGGGGCGGAGGACGTGATCCTCAAGCCCTTCCACTTCGAAGTGCTGGTCGCGCGCATCGAACGCCGCCGCACCGCTGCCCGGCAGATTGCCGCGCTCAAGGCCGACATGGAGGCGATGGACGCCCGCGCGGCGATGAAGGCGATCGAGCTCGGTGAGCTTAAGGACCGGATGTACGCGCTCGAAGCCGAAAAGCGGCGCGTCTCGGCCTAGAGGTCCGCCAGCGCCTCGCGCACCTTGTTGGCCAGCTCCGGCTGCTGCAGCGCGAGCTTCAGTGTCGCCAGCACGTACCCGGCCTTGTCGCCGCAATCGTGCCGCACCGCATCCACCTTGACGGCATGGAACGGCTGGCGCCCGATCAGCTTGGCCATCGCGTCGGTCAGCTGGATTTCCCCGCCCGCGCCCGGCTCCTGCTCGTCGAGCACCGCCATGACTTCTGGCTGGAGGATGTAGCGGCCGATCACCCCGAGGCGCGACGGGGCGACTTCGGGAGCGGGCTTCTCGACCAGGCCCTTGACCTCGGTAAGGTTGCCGTCGCTGCTGCCCGGCGTGACGATGCCATAGCTGGCCGTCTTCTCGGGCGCGACTTCCTCGGCGCAGACGATGTTGCCGCCGACCTGGTTGTAGGCATCGACCATCTGCTTGAGCGCGCCCGGGCTGCCGGCCATCAGATCGTCGGGAAGGAGCACCGCGAACGGCTCGTCGCCGACCACGTGGCGCGCGCACCAGACCGCGTGGCCAAGACCGAGCGGCTGCTGCTGGCGGACGCTGATCAGTTCGCCATAGTCCGCGCGGCTGAGTTCGAGCACCGCCAGGCTCTTGCCCTTGGCGCGCATGGTCGCCTCGAGCTCGAACGAGACGTCGAAATAATCGACCAGGCTCGACTTGCCGCGGCCGGTCACGAAGATGAGCTGCTCGATCCCGGCCTCGCGCGCTTCGTCGACCGCATATTGGATGAGCGGACGGTCGATCACCGTCAGCATTTCCTTGGGCATGGTCTTGGTTGCGGGAAGAAGGCGGGTGCCGAGCCCGGCGACCGGGAAAACGGCCTTGCGGACGGGCTTGAAGGTCTGGCTCGGCGGATTGCTCACTGCGGCTCCTGCACTCGGGTCTGGTTGTTGTTCGGCGTAGCGCTGCTGTCGCCTTCCGGTTCCGCCGGTGCGTCGGCGCCGCTCGGCGGCGGCAGGTCGAAGCGGTCGGGCCGGCGCGGTTCGGACCGGCGCAGGATCTCGTCCACGCGGACCGGGCGCGCGATCGCGGGCGGCGTCAGCAATTGCTCGGGAGTAGGCGTCACCACCGCCATCTTGGGCTTGACCGGCAGCGGCGAGCCGGGCGGCGGGCGAAGGTCACCGACCTTGCCGCATGCCGCGAGGCCAAGCGCAAGCGCGATGGGCCAAAGCCCAAGCTTGTGCGGAGCGCCGTTCGCGGCCAAGCGCCTTGTCATGCGTGCTCTCTTCCTCGCCGCGATTGCCGCGGCCTTGCTGACCGCCGGCTGCGATAGGCAAGCTTCGACCCAAAGTGAACCCTCGGCCGACGCCGCGCAGCCGGGCGGCCCGGGCCTCGACCGCAGCCAGGCGGGCAAGCCGATGCCGGCGGTCGCGGTCAAGGACGGTGACGGCGAGGAGACCAGCCTCGCAGCGATCGCGGGGGGCAAGCCGCTGCTGGTCAACCTGTGGGCGACCTGGTGCGCGCCCTGCGTCAAGGAATTGCCGACCCTCGATGCCTTGGCCGACAAGGGCGGCGGGCCGCAGGTGATCGCGGTCAGCCAGGACACCAGCACCCCGGACAAGGTCCGCGCCTTCCTCGAAGAGAAGAAGGTCGGGCTGGAAGCCTATCAGGATAGCGAGATGGCGCTGTCGGCGGGGCTTGGCGCGCAGATCCTCCCGACCACCATCCTCTACGGATCGGACGGCAAGGAAGTGTGGCGCTACTCCGGCGAAGTCGACTGGACCGGCGACAAGGCGGCGGAGCTGCTGCGGCAGGCGCGCTAGCGGTCAGCCGTGCGGCTTCTGCGCCGCTGCAGCGTCGATCGCCCGGGCCTCCCTCTTCCGCAGGACCCGCCAGTCCCTGACCGGGTAACCCGCCGCTGTCATGCACTGCGCGGTCGCGGCCTTGATCGCCTTTTCCTTTTTCGTCTTCTTGATCTTGCTGAGCCCCCAGGCACCGCCGACCAGGGCGATCGGCGCGGCGATGATGGTCGCGCCGACTGCCGCCGCGGCACCGCCATAGGTCGCATAGGTGCCCGCGGTCGCCGCTCCCACCGCCAGGCTCGCGCCCGTTCCCGCGGCTGCCCCGGCGGCGGCCGAGCCGAACCGCCCGGTGCGCTGGTCGGTACGCGCCGCCACCTCCGCCCGGCACCGCATCCACGCCGCATCGAAGGCTTGCGGATCGCTTGCCGGGGCGGCGAGCTGCGGCGCGAAGGATCGCGGCCGCGATGAACAGGCCGAACAGGCCAGGGCTGCGGACAGGACCAGGAATGCGGCGATGCTACGCATGACTCGATTTCCCCCTTCGAAAAGCGAACAAGGGGAAGTTACGCCTGTTTCTGGCTGCGGGACAGGCCCGAAGATCAGGGCAGCTTGCTGCGCACCGTCACCCGCTTCGGACCACTGATATGCCAGATGTCGCCAAAGTCCTCGTGGACGAGCGGGGCGGGGCGGGGGCCGCCGAGGCCGTCCACGATATCGGGCACGGTATTGCTATGGCCGACGACCAGCACCGTGCCCTTGGACGCCAGCACCTGTGCGATCAGCGCGGGCGTGTCCCTGGGATCGTAGGTCAGCACCGCCGCGCGGTAGCGGCGGGCGGTCGGCGCGGCGGTGTCGCGCGCGCGGTCGGTATCGCTGACGAGGATAGTCTGCGGCGGATCGCGCTCGAGCCATGCCGCGAGGCGCTCGGCCGCGGCACGGCCTTCGGGAGTCAGCTGCGCATTGGCGACCCCGGCCGGCGTATGGAGGTGGCGCACGACATAGATGTTGGGCACCGGCCGCCCGCCAAGGGTCGCGCAGCCCGCCAGGGCCAGCAGCAGCAGGGCGATCAGCGCGCGGGTCACCGGGTCAGTCCCGCAGCAATTCGTTGATCCCGGTCTTGGACCGGGTCTTCTCGTCGACCGTCTTGACGATCACCGCGCAGGCGAGGCTCGGGCCGCCATTGGCGCTCGGCAAGGTGCCGGGCACCACCACCGAATAGGCCGGAACGCGGCCATAGCTGATCGCCCCGCTCGCGCGATCGACGATCTTGGTCGAAGCGCCGAGGAACACCCCCATCGAAATCACGCTGCCGCGCTCGACCACCACGCCTTCGGCCACTTCGCTGCGCGCGCCGATGAAGCAGTCGTCCTCGATGATCACCGGCCCGGCCTGGAGCGGCTCCAGCACGCCGCCGATCCCCGTCCCGCCCGAGATGTGGACGTTGCGGCCGATCTGCGCGCAGCTGCCAACCGTCGCCCAGGTGTCGATCATCGTCCCCTCGCCGACATAGGCGCCAAGGTTGACGAAGCTCGGCATCAGCACTGCGCCCGGCGCGATATAGGCACCCCGGCGGACGATCGCCCCCGGCACCGCGCGAAACCCGCGGGTCGCGAATTCCTGTGCGTCCCAGCCTTCGAACTTGCTTGGCACCTTGTCCCACCAGTGCGATCCCCCCGGGCCGCCCGGGATCGGCGCCATCGGCGTCAGGCGAAAGCTCAGGAGCACCGCCTTCTTGAGCCATTGGTTGACCTGCCACCCGCCGTCGGCGCTGGGCTCGGCCACGCGGACCGTGCCCGCATCCAGCATTCCGAGCGCCCATTCGACCGGTTGGCGGGCCTCCATCGGAGCGTCGGGCCCAAGGCTGTCGCGCTTCTCCCACAGGGCATCGATGATCGGTTCAAGTTCGTTGTTGGCGTTCACGCGGCGTCTCCGAGCAGCTCGTCCAGCCACTCGGCGACATCCGCAACGCGGACATCGACGTGGCCAGGGTCGGCGTCGTGATTGCCATGCTCGGAGCCATTGTCCACCCATACGGTCGTCATTCCGAGCGCCTTCGCCGGCCTGAGGTTCTGCGCCATGTCCTCGACCATGCAGGCGGTGGTCGGGTCGATTCCGAATTGCGTGCAGAGCAGGTCGTAGCCGTGGCGATTGGGCTTGGGGATCAGGTCGGCGGCGATGATGTCGTGGAGGTGCTCGAACTGATCGTGGATTCCGATCCGCTCCAGCACCTTCAGCGCATAGGGCGCATTGCCGTTGGTGAAAACGAACTTGCGCCCCGGAAGCCGGCCGAGCCCCGCCCGCAGGCGCGGGTTGGCGCCGACCCGGTCGAGCGGAATGTCGTGGACGTCGGCGAGGAAGTCATGCGGGTCCACCGCATGCTCCTTCATCAGCCCGGCCAGAGTAGTGCCATGGGTCCGGAAATGATATTTCTGGATCCGCTTCGCTTCGGCCGCCTCGCAGCCGAGAAGGCGCTGGATATAGGCTCCCATGCGCTCGTCGATGAGGGCGAACAGGCCCGTCGATGCCGGGTACAGGCAATTGTCGAGATCGAAGATCCAGCTGTCGATCTTGTCGAACGGAGGAGGGAGCTTGGCGAGGACGAAATCGGCCATGATAGTCAACCGCTTAACAGGTTCCATCCGTCAGCAAAGGGAAAGGATATATTGAGTAAGTCGTGCTACTGAAAGTTGAGCGAATCTAACGGTTTGTGAAGGGCAGCGAATGGCAAAGGCGCTTTTGGGATCGGCCGCAACCCTGGCCATGCTGGGTCTGTCCGCCTGTGGTGGCGGCGGATCGGGCGGCGGGGTGGTGTCCACGCCTGCTCCCCCGGTCAGCGCCGCGCCGACGACTCCGACCACCCCGACGACTCCAGCACCGACGCCGCCACCGCCGACCACCACCGCGGTCAATTACGACACCGCCGAATATCAATATTCCAACGCGCCGGTGATTTCGAAGGCGATCGCCGCCTACAACGCCGGAGCGACCGGCAAGGGCGTCAAGGCGGCGGTCATCGACAGCGGGATCAATCCCGACATGGCCGAACTTGCCGGTCGGATCGATCCGGCCAGCCGTGACGTCACCTTTTCCGGCCGCGCGCTGGCCGACGAAAGCGGCCATGGCTCGGCCGTGGCGGCGGTGATCGCGGCCGCGCGCGACGGCAAGGAAATCCATGGCATGGCGTTCGACGCCACCATCATCGCTCTGCGCGCCGACAATGCGGGAAGCTGCACCACCACCACCGGCGACAATCCGGGCTGCAAATTCTCCGATGGCAGCATCGCCCGCGGGGTCGACGCTGCGGTCGCGGCCGGGGCGCGGGTCATCAACCTGTCGCTGGGCGGTTCGACCCCCGGGACGACCCTCCTCAACGCGATGGCCCGGGCGGTGGATGCGGGCACGGTGATCGTGATCTCGGCCGGCAACGACGGCAAGGACGCGACCAAGGGCATGACCGCGGATGCCTTTGCGGCAGTGCCGGCCTCCAACTTTCCGAAGAACGTCATCATCGCGGGATCGATCGGCGTCCGCGATTCGAGCGGCGTGCTAGTCAGCACCGATCAACTGTCGGACTTCAGCAATCGTGCGGGCAGCAGCGCGAACAATTTCCTCGGCGCCCTCGGCACGGGTGTCCGGACCATCAACAATAACGAGCAGACGGTCCGCTACAGCGGCACCAGCTTTTCCGCTCCGACCATCAGCGGTGCGGTGGCCCTTCTCGCCTCGGCCTTTCCCAACCTCACCGGCGCGCAGATCGTCGAAATCCTGTTCCGCAGTGCCGACGATCTTGGCGATACCGGGACCGACGCCATCTTCGGCCGCGGCCGGCTGAACGTCGAACGGGCGTTCCAGCCGATCGGCACGCTATCGGTGGCCGGAAGCTCGACCCCGGCCTCGGGCACCGGCTCGGACGCCCCTCCGGCGGCGGGCGACGCATCGGGAACGGGTCTCGGCGCGGTGATCCTCGATGGATATTCGCGGGCCTTCGCAGTCGATCTTGCCCGCACGCTGCGGAGCGCACCGCGATCCGAACCGTTGCGCCGCGCGATCACCGGCACCGTCCGCGCGGGCGGCGTCGGCGCCGGACCGCTGAGCGTGATGATGACCGTCGCCGAGCGCAACGACGGCAAGGGCTTCCTCCTTACCCAGAATGGCGTGGGTCCCGAAGACCTGCGCAAGGCGCGACTGGTGGCCGGGTCGGCGGTTGCCAAGATCGACCGCAAGACCGCGCTCGCCTTTGGTTTCGCGGAAGGCGCCAAGGCGATGGAGCGCCGCCTGTCGGGCGTCAGCGCCGGATCGTTCCTGATCGCGCGCGATGTCGCCGGAACGCCGGGCTTCGACGCGGCGCGAGGCTCGTCGATGGCGCTTCGGCGCGACCTTGGCTTTGCCGGCCTGACCGTCTCGGGCGAAACCGGCGAGGTCGTAAACGAGCAGCGCACCCGCGCCTTCGGGTCGCCCTATCGCTGGACTGCAGCGACGCTCGACCGCCGCCTTGGCCGCACCTGGCTGTCGGTCGGCTACGGTCGACTGGAAGAAGAACGCAGCCTGCTTGGCGGGCGGATGGACAGCCTGCTTGGTGGCGGCGGTGCGGCGACCAATTTCCTCGACCTCGAGGCCCGGCGGACGCTCGGCAGCGGGTGGAGCGCCGGGGTCACCGCTCGGCGCGGCTGGACCCGTTTTGCCGGGGGCAGCTTCACCACCGGCGCCTACGCCGCCGACCTCGCGGCCGACGGATTGCTCACCAGCGACGACCGGTTCGGACTGCGCCTGTCGCAGCCGCTGCGGATCGACAGCGGCGGCTTTGCGATGAGCCTGCCGACCTCGTTCGATTATGCGAGCATGAACCCAGGTTTCAGCATCGTGCGATCGAGCCTCGTGCCGCAGGGCCGCGAACTCGACGCGGAAATGAGCTATGGCCGCCGCTTCCTCGGCACCGGCTGGATCAGTGGCAACCTGTTCGCGCGGCGCCAGCCCGGGCATATTGCCGCCGCTTCCGCCGACAAGGGTGCGGCGCTCCGAATTTCGCTCGATTTTTGAGCGGGTTTAACGGGGCCGCAATACCCGCCGGCTAGTTGTCGTGGGCATGGATGCAGAAGCCCACGACAGTGCCGCCGCCAAGCGCGAGCGGATCAAGGCGATCAGTCGCACGGTGCACAGCATCCCGGTCGAGGAAGGTGGCCAGCTGCGCCCGCCGCGGCCCGCACCCGAACCCTTGGCGAAGGAGGAGCGCCGGGTCATGCGCGGTGCCGTCGCCCTTGGCGGGTTCGGTGCGCTCGCGCTCGGCTTTGCCGCCGGCCTGTTCGCAGGCCGCCGCCGCTAGGGAGCGGTCCGGACCGCGTTCCAGTTGAACAGGAACTTGCGCTGCTCGGCCCAGGTCTGGCCTTCGGCGCGCTCGCCGACCAGGCAGACCGAACTGTGATAAGGACCGACCCCGTCCGTCGTCCGGAAACTGGCGCATAAGCGGCCCCGCGCACGCTTCCAGCGTCCGGCCTGTATCTCGCTGTTGTAGAAACTTCCGGAGACGGTGCCGTCCGCATTGAGCGTCAGGTCCATCGGCTGGGTGTAGGGCTTGCCCGGCTCGCTCGACAGGTCGACCGTCCATTTCCCATCGAGCGTGGCGGGGGCTTGAGCGGCGGAGAAGGCGAGGGCGAGAAAGGACAGCATTCCTCCATGCTGTCATCACGAGCGTCGCGAAGCAATCCGGGCCGCGTTGCGTGCCGATGGATTGCTTCATCGCCGCGCTCCTCGCAATGACTGGGCAGGGCAAGGGGGAAGAAGCGATGGCGCAGCGGTGGGGGTTGTGGGGCGGACTGGCGCTGTTCGTGGCATTGCTGCTGCTTCCCGCGCCGGCCGGAATGCCGCTCACCGCCTGGCGCGTCGTCGCCTTGTCCGCCCTGATGGCCGCGTGGTGGATGACGCAGGCGCTGCCATTAACCGCGACGGCCTTGCTGCCCTTCCTGCTCCTTCCCGCGTTCGGCGTGATGAACGCGACCGATGCGGCGGCAACCTATTACAGCCCGATCCTGTTCCTCGTGCTGGGCGGCGCGATCCTCGCCCTTGCGATCGAACGCACGGGCCTTCACCGCCGGCTGGCGCTGGCCATCGTCCAGCGCGGCGGCGCGACTCCGGCAGCGATGCTGTTCGCCTTCATGATCGCCACCGCCATCATTTCGACGATCGTCAGCAACACCGCGACGACCCTTATCATGATGCCGATCGCGCTGGCCGTGCTGCGCGCCGCGCGGATCGAGCCGGGGGAGACGGGCGGCTTTGCCGGCGCGCTCGCCATGGGGATCGCCTTTTCGGCTTCGATCGGCGGGCTTGCGACCCTGGTCGGATCGCCGACCAACGCCATCGCCGCCGGCATCATCGAACGGACCACGGGGCTGCGGATCGACTTCCTCACCTGGGCGAGCTTCGGCGTTCCCCTGGTGCTGATGGCGATCCCGCTGTGCTGGCTGATCCTGATGCGGGTGCAGAAGGTCGCCCCGACCGACTTCAACGCCGAGGAGGCGCTGGCGGCGATCGGCGATGCTGGCCCGTGGACCGGGGCGGAGCGGCGGCTGGTGCCGGTGATCCTGCTTACCGTCGCCGCCTGGGTCGCCTTGCCGCTGATCGCCGATCGCCTGCCCAAGGACGTGCTGGTCGACGGGACGGTGGCCGTCGCGGCCGCGCTGCTGCTGTTCGTCATCCCCGACGGGACCGGTCGTCCGCTGCTGACCTGGAAGGAAGCCAATCGCGCGCCGTGGGACGTGATCATGCTGTTCGGCGGCGGATTGGCGCTGGCGGCCGGGATCGGGGCGAGCGGGCTCGACAGCTGGCTGAGCACGGCGCTGGCGCCGCTCCAGGACGTGCATCCGCTGGTGGTCGCGCTGGTGCTGGTCGCGCTGGTGGTGGTAATCACCGAATTCGCCAGCAACGTCGCCGCCGCCTCGGGCATCATCCCGGTGGTCGCCGGGATCATCGCCGCCACCGGCATCGATCCGATCCTGCTCGCGTTGCCCGCGGCGTGGGCGGCAAGCTGGGGCTTCATGTTGCCGAGCGGGACGGGGCCCAATGCCATCGCCTGGGCCAGCGGTCATATCGCGCTGCCGCGGATGCTGAAGGCGGGCGCGCTACTGGACCTTGCCGGCGTTCCGCTGCTAGTCGGAACCGTCTGGCTGCTCGGCCCGCTGCTGGGTTAGCTCAGCGCCCGCCGGTGCGATCGAGGTAGGCGTTCAACTCGGTGATTTCGCGCTCCTGTGCGGTGATGATCTCGCGCGCCATCCGGCGCAGCCCCGGGTCCTTGCCGCGCCCAAGCTCGATCCGCGCCATGTCGATCGCACCCTGGTGATGGGCAATCATCATGCGCGCGAAATCGCGGTCCTGGTCGCCGGTGACGGTGGGCATCGTCATTCCGGGCATGGCTTGCGACGCGGGGCGGCCATCCTCCGACGCCATCGGCGGGACGTTGCTTCCGCAGGCCGCGAGCAGCAGTGAAGCAAAAGCGAAGGGGACAAACCGCATGTGACGCAAGTCGTGCGGCGCCCGCGAAAGCGCAACCTCGGCTTTCGCCGGTGGCCCGGCTGGGCTAGGGCGCGCGCATGGAAAATGAAGCACAGATAAGCGGCGTGCCCGCTTCGCGCCGCCCCAAGAAGAGCCCGACCGCGATTGGCAACCACCAGCTGTCCCCAGAATCGATGATGATGGGCTACGGCTTCGACCCGGCGCTGTCGGAAGGCAGCCTGAAGCCGCCGGTGTTCCTCACCTCGACCTTCGTGTTCGAGACCGCCGCCCACGGCAAGCGCTTCTTCGAAGGCATCACCGGCAAGCGCCCCGGCGGCGCCGATGGCCTCGTCTATTCGCGCTTCAACGGGCCCAACCAGGAGATCCTCGAGGCCCGCCTCAAGCTGTGGGAGGAAGCCGAGGAAGCGCTGACCTTCTCGAGCGGCATGTCGGCCATCGCCACCCTGCTGCTGACCTTCTGCCGCCCGGGCGACGTGATCGTTCATTCGGGCCCGCTCTACGCCGCAACCGAGACGATGATCGCCAAGATCCTCGGCCAGTTCGGGATCAGCTGGCTCGACTTCCCGAGCGGCGCGACCGGCGAGGAGATCGCCGCGGTGATCGATGCCGCCAAGGCCAAGGGCCGGGTCGCAATGATCTACCTCGAAAGCCCCGCCAACCCGACCAACCAGCTGGTCGATGTCGAGGCGGTGCGGGCCGCCCGCGACGCGGCGTTCGGCGCCGATGCGCGCCCGCCGATCGCGATCGACAACACCTTCCTCGGGCCGCTGTGGGCCAAGCCGCTGGCTCAGGGCGCCGACGTCAGCGTCTACAGCCTGACCAAATATGCCGGCGGGCACAGCGACCTCGTCGCCGGTGGCCTCGTCGGCGCCAAGCGCTTCCTCGATCCGGTGCGCATGATGCGCAACACCATCGGCACCATCCTCGATCCCAACACCGCCTGGATGCTCCTGCGCAGCCTCGAAACGCTCGAGCTGCGCATGAGCCGCGCGGGCGAGAATGCGGTCAAGGTGTGCGAATATCTCCGCACCCACGAGAAGGTGGAAAGCGTCGGCTACCTCGGCTTCCTCGAGGAAGGAAGCCGCCAGGCCGACATCTTCAAGCGCCATTGCACCGGCGCGGGCTCGACCTTCTCGCTCTACCTCAAGGGCGGCGAGAAGGAGGCGTTCGCCTTCCTCGACAATCTGACGATCGCCCATCTGGCGGTCAGCCTCGGCGGGACCGAGACGCTGGCCAGCGCGCCGGCGGCGATGACCCACCTCAGCGTGCCCGACGAACGCAAGCAGGCGCTCGGCATCACCGACAATCTGGTGCGCATCAGCATCGGCGTCGAAAATGCCGACGACCTGATCGCCGACTTCGAAAACGCGCTTCGGGCCGTCTGACGTTCACCTGCGGCGGCTCGATCGGGCCGCCGCCGTTCCTGTCAGCCAAGCGTCCGGCAATACCAGCAGTTGAGCGAGAAGCGGAACTGCTCGAACCGGTTGCCGGGGCAGCTGACGGGCCGCACCTCGTGCGGGGCCCAGGACGGGAAGGCGACCAGCAAATTCTGGGCCGGCTCGACGTCGACATGGGTGCGATCATTATCGTCGTCCTCGGGGGTCGGCCCGAAGGAAAACAGCCTCAGCTCCCCGCCCGAAAATGCCTTGGGCTCGACGTGGAAATAATAGACCGCGCTCAACACCCGGTCCTCACCCGGCTTCGCGCCGACCGGGTGGCGGCCGCGCCCGACCTGGATATCGGTGTGCGGCCGGAAATAGGCGCCGTCGCCATGCGCCGCGAGCTCGAGCTCGAGCGAGGTCGGCGGCGGGCCGGCGGTCCCGGTATCCGCCATCAGTCGCGGAAGCGCGTCCAGCATCCGTTCCCGCAGCATGGGTTCGAGGCCCCCCAGCTTGGCCGTCGTCAGGCTGATCCGGCGGGTCGGATCGACCTTCGATTCGTGAGTAATGGTGGCGGGGCGGAACAGCTCCTTCGCTGAAATCACCCAGTCGAGCAGCGCGCGATGTTCGTGCCCGGCAAGGAAGTCCGGGACCCGCACGACGGGCGGCAACGGTAGCTCAAATGCTGTCACGCCCGCCTGCTCCCTTGCCGTTTGCCAATCCTCAGCCCCAATCCTCGACCGCCCAGCCGCGCCGTCCCGCAAGGTCGCGAAGCTTGCCGTGCGGGTTCACCGCGACCGCTTCGTCGGCCCATTCGAAGACCGGCGCGTCGGTGACATGGTCGCTGTAGAAACGGACATGGCCGTGCTTGCCGGTCAGGCCCGATTTCTCGACCCAGTCGGCGATCATCCGGAGCTTGGCCTCGCCATAGCAATTCTCCCCGTCGATGCGCGACAGCAGCCGCTCGTCGAGGCCGAGCATCGCACCGGTACCGATGACGTCGTCGAAGCCGAGTCGGTCGGCGATGGCGGCGGCGTAGAAGCGGTAGCTCGCCGTCGCCATGACGATGCGGCGACCCTCAGCCCGGTCGCGGGCAATGGCGGCGCGCGCTCCGGGCCGAATGTTGTGGGCGACTTCGGCGTCGGCAAAGCTGTCGACCAGCAGCTTCAGCTCGGTGGTGCGGATGCTCCGCCCGAGGAGCAATGCGTGGTTGATCTCCTTCAGCCGCGCCCGCGTGATGAGCTTTGCGACATAGGCCAGCATCGACCCCACCACGATTGGCAGGAACACGAGCCGCCACGGCGCGCGCCGGATCGCGCAATGCAGCAGGAAATTGGTGTAGGTCGGCCGCCGGGTGACGGTCCGGTCCATGTCGTAGATCGCCAGGTCCAATGTCTATGTCCGTCTTGTCAGGCGCGGCCGGCGAGGATGTCGTTGACGAGGGTGTAGTCCGCCGGCTTGTCGACATCGATGGCGGCGGTGGGATCGCTGAGCACGATGCCCTTGATGACGATGCCGAGGCTTCGGCTGAGGCCGCGGGCGGTGGCGTCGAGGTCTCGGACCCGAAGCACCGCGCCAAGGAACAGGGGCAGCCCCATCTGCAGCAGCACGCGCCAGCCCTTCTTGCGGTCCTGTTCGACCGCGCGCCAGCGCTCGATGCCGATGCGGGCGGCGCGCGTTCGCAGCGCGAACAGGTTGGCGCCGCTGTAGCGTTCCTGCCCGAAGCGAAGCCAGGTCCGCTGCGCGTCGGGAAAGCGGGTCAGCATGTTGGAGCGGCTGACGAAGCCGATCGAGATATCGCACTCGGCCGAGCCGGCGATGAACTCCCGCACCATCGCAGGGGTGAGGAGGGCATGGTCGGCGGCGGTCACCAGCAGCGGGAAGCGGGTGGCTGGATCGGCGCAGATCCGCTGCATGGTGGCGGCGATGGTCTGGTCAGAAGGTTCGACCGTCACCCGCGGGTCGGAGGGCATGAGGGCGGCGAGGCGATCGACCTGCTGGGTCAGCACCCGGACCGCCGCGACATGCTCGACGGCGAGCAGAGCCCGGAGCGGCCGAAGCAGCATCGGCTCGCCTTCGATCGGAAGCAGCGGCTTGTAGTCGACGCCAAGGCTTTGCGTCAGCGCGTCCCCGCCCGGCCGTGCGCCGGCCAGCAGCAGCACGGTCCATTGTTCGGGGCCGGTCGCGGCGCGGTCGGCCGTCACGACTGGTCGAGCCAGCTGGTGATCGGACGGCCGCGCGCCGCCTGTCCCTCGGCCTGCGCCAGGCGCACCATGTGGAAGATCAGGCTCAGCACCGACCACAGGGCGACCAGCTCGATCCCGAGATCGGGGCGGGCGATTGCCAGTGCCGCGACGAGGATCACCATGTTGGGATTGCGCCGGGCGGTGATAAGCCGGAACCGGCTGTCGATCGCGCGCCAGACGTGGATGTGCATCTTGAAGCGCCAGACGAAGATGCCCTCGATGATACGGCCGAGGACATAGGTGCCGACGATGACCGCAAGGAGGCCGCCCTTGTAGACTTCCTCGAGCTGGTGTCCCGCAGCGCCAAGGCCGTGCAGCCAGGCCCACCACCAGAAGGGCGGATGGATGAGATCGACCCCGTGGTCGAGGATATCGCCCCACCTGCTCGACTGGCCGGTGCAGCGGGCAAGCTTCCCGTCGACGGTGTCGAGCACCATGAACACGAAGCCGGTCGCGACGCCGGTCCAATAGTCGCCGTTCCAGAATGCCCAGAAGGCGGCGAGGCAAAACAGGATGCCGATCAGCGACACCTGGTTGGGGGTCATCCGGGCCTCGGCCGCCCAGCGGGTCAGCCAGAAGGCCGGGCGCCGCCAAAGGTAAAGCGTCAGGAGATCGGTCACGCCCTTGTAGGACGCATCGTACAGCGCGCGCTCGACCGGCAGCGGATCGCCCGGGTCGAGCGGCATGACGAACGGCCGGTCGCGCTTGCGCAGCAGCGCATAGCTCAGCGTCGCGGTGCGCGCATCGATCGGGGTCAGGCCGGCCGGATCGAAGCCGTCGCGCACCGTTCCCGCTTCAAGGTGCATCATCACTGCCTTGCCGTCGAGCAGCAGCGCCGAGCCGGGGTGGCTCTTCAGTTCCGACAGCCAGGCGGGGTCCCAGGCGTAGGCCATGTCGGCGACGATCCTGGCGCGCGCGCTGTCGTCGCTGGCGGCGGGGACCAGCCCGGCCTTGGCGGCCACCTGCTCGGCGCGCGTCCGGGCGGTCCGGCCGAACAGGCGCACCGGGGGATCGCCGACGGCGACGAACTGGACTGCGGCGGGGGAGGCGGGAGCATCGGCCATGAGGGTCAAGGTTCGGCAAAGCCCGAAATGCTGGCAAGAACAAGGCAGATTTGACGGCCAGGGCCAAAGCGCAAGGGGAGAGCGGTGATTGTAATGGACCCGAAACGCTTTTGCTCGCGTTAACTCAGCGATGCTTGCCCATCCCCCGCTTTACAGGCATGTCGCCGATTAATGGCCTCGGCGGCGCTGCCTGATACGGACACTCACGTCTTCGCGCCCATGGGTGCGTTGACCATTGCACGCGCCGGTTCGATCCAGCGCGAAATCGATGCGCGCCCCGACCCGGTGGCGATCGACCTGTCTGGGGTCGAACGGATCGACACCGTCGGCGCCTGGCTGATCCATCGCACCGTCCGCGACCGCGGCGCCGAAGTGACCGGCGCCAGCGATGACGTCGCCAAGCTGCTCGACCAGGTCGCCCAGGCCGACAGGCCTGGCGACGTCCGGCGGCCCAAGAAGATCGGTGCGGTCGGCGAGCTTGGCCACTGGGTGATGGAGGCCGGACGGACCTTCACCGGCCTGCTCGGCTTCTTCGGTGCGACGCTGATCGGGCTGGTGGCGGTGATCACCCATCCCAGGCGCTTCCGCTACAATGCCCTGGTCCAGCAGTTCGACGTGGTCGGCGTGCGCGCGCTCGGGATCATCGGCCTGATGAGCTTTCTCATCGGCATCGTCATCGGCCAGCAGGGCGCGGTCCAGCTCCAGCAGTTCGGGGCCGAGGTCTACACCATCAACCTCATCGGCCGGATCACCGTGCGCGAACTGGGGCCGCTGATGACCGCGATCATGGTTGCCGGCCGTTCGGGCTCGGCCTTCGCGGCGCAGATCGGGACCATGAAGATCACCGAGGAAGTCGACGCGATGCGCACCATCGGCGTGTCGCCGGTCGAAGCGCTGGTCGTGCCACGCATCCTCGCCACCATCTTCATCATGCCGCTGCTCGCCTTCTGGGCGATGCTGACCGCGATCATCGGCGGCGGCGTGTTCTGCTGGATCGGGCTGGAGATCCCGCCGCTCACCTACATCCAGCGGATCGCGGAAGTGGTTCCGGCGACCGACGTTTGGGTCGGCCTCATCAAGGCGCCGGTGTTCGGCTTCATCATCGCGCTGGCCGGCTGCTTTCAGGGGATGCTGGTCGCCAACGATTCCGAACAGGTGGGGCTCAAGACCACCGCGGCGGTGGTCCAGTCGATCTTCCTGGTGATCGTGCTCGACGCGGTGTTCGCGGTGTTCTTCAGCTCGGTAGGGTGGATCTGATGGATTCCTCCCCCATCCTCCCCGACGACGAAATCCCGATCATTCGCGTGCGCGGGCTCGAGAATCGGTTCGGCGATCAGATCGTCCACCAGGACCTCGACCTCGATGTGCGGCGGGGCGAGATCATCGGCGTGGTCGGCGGGTCGGGGACCGGCAAGTCGGTGCTGATGCGCTCGATCATCGGCCTCCAGCGCCCGACCGCGGGCGAGATCGAGGTGCTCGGCGAGAACATGATCGACCGGCCCGAGGACGAGGCCAAGAACATCCGCCGTCGCTGGGGCATCCTGTTCCAGAACGGGGCCCTGTTCTCGACGCTGACCGTGGCCGAAAACGTGCAGGTCCCGATCCGCGAATATTTTCCTTTCATCAAGCAGCCGCTGCTCGACGAGATCGCGAGCTACAAGATCGTCATGTCCGGGCTGCCCGAAACGGCCGGCTCGAAGTTTCCGAGCGAGCTGTCGGGCGGGATGCGCAAGCGCGCCGGGTTGGCGCGGGCGCTGGCGCTCGACCCCGAGCTCCTGTTCCTCGACGAACCGACCGCGGGCCTCGACCCGATCGGTGCGCAGGCCTTCGACCAGCTGATCAAGGGTCTGCAAGAGCGGCTCGACCTGACGGTGTTCCTCATCACCCACGACCTCGACAGCCTGTACGCCATCTGCGACCGGGTCGCGGTGCTGGCCGATCAGAAAGTGATCGCGGTCGACACGATCGATCGGCTGCTCAAGCTCGATCACCCCTGGATCCAGGAATATTTCAACGGACCGCGCGGCCGCGCGGCAGCGGCATAGCGAGAAGAGATGGAAACCCGATCGAACCAGGTGCTGGTCGGCACCGTCGTCCTGGCTCTGCTGGTGGGGCTGTTGTTCTTCACGGTGTGGATCGTGGGGCTCAACACCGAGAAGCGGAAATGCTTCGACGTCTATTTCAGCCAGGGCGTCGGCGGCCTCAATCGCGGGTCGAACGTCAGCTTCGCGGGCGTTCCGGTGGGCCAGATCACCAAGATCTCGCTGCTGCCCGATCGTCCGGAATTCGTGTGGGTGCGGATCGAGGTCGATGATTCGACGCCAGTGCTGCAGGGCACGACAGCCCAGATCAAGGGCGTCGGCTTTACCGGCGTTTCGGAAGTGCAGCTGGACGGCGCGGTCAAGGGCGCGCGGCCGCTGACCCAGCTGGGGCCGCAGGGCTGCCCGGTGGTGCCGAGCTCGTCCGGCGGGCTTGGCGCGTTGCTCAATTCGGCACCGGAACTGCTTGAGCGCATTCAGCGCCTGACCGAGCGGCTGACCGAGCTGCTGAGCGATCGCAACCAGAATGCGATCAGCGACATCCTCGAGAATATCGACAAGACCTCGAAGGTGCTGGCCGACCGCGCGCCCGAACTGGGCGACACGATGGCCGAAGCCCGCATCGCCGCGCGCAATGCCGGGATCGCCGCCGACCGCGTCGCCCGCCTGGCCGAAAGCTCGAACCAGCTGGTCCAGCAGGATATCCGGCCCGCCACGCAGAACCTCCAGAAGTCGATGGAGTCGATCCAGCGGACCACCGCCAACATCGACACCCTGGTCAACGATGCCCGCCCCGGCGTCCAGAATTTGACCAAGTCGACCCTTCCCGAGGTCAACCGCCTGATCCGCGACCTGCGCGACCTGACCTCCAACCTCGAGGGCGTTTCCTCGCGGCTCGAACAGGGCGGCGCCGGCAGCCTGCTCGGCGCGCCCAAGCTCCCCGATCACAAAGCTGGAAAGTCCCGCTGATGCGCTTGCTCCTCCCCCTTGCCGCCGCATTGATGCTCGCGGGCTGCTTTGGCGGCGCCAAGGTCCCGCCGACCCTGCTGACCCTGACTCCGAGCGCGGCCGAAGCCAGCTTCGACCGGACCGCCGCGGCAGGCGAAGCGGTGACGATCGAACTGCCGATCGCGGCCAAGGAAATCCGCCAGGTCCGGATGCCGGTGCTCGAAGCTCCGGGCCAGGTCACCTACGTCAAGGATGTCCAGTATCTCGAAACGCCCGACCGCCTGTTCCAGCAGCTGCTGAGCGAGACCATCCGGCGCACCACCAACCGCGTGGTGATCGATCCCAAGCAGACCGGCATCGACCCGGGCACCCGCGTCTCGGGCATCCTCCAGCGCTTCGGCCAGGACATGGCGAGCGGCCGCGTGATCGTCACCTATGACGCGACCGCAACCCGCGGCGCCACGGTGCAGACCCGGCGCTTCACCGCCAGCGCGCCCGCGGACGGCACCGCGGCGACGGTCGGCCCCGCGATCAACGCCGCCGCCAACGACGTCGCGCTGCAGGTCGCCCGCTGGATCGGCGGCTGATGACCGTCGTCCCGGCGAAGGCCGGGACCTCGATCGGCTAGGGCGCACAGGTGCAAGGGGGCTGGGTCTATATCCTGACCAATAAGCCGCACGGCGTCCTCTATACGGGAGTGACCGCCAATCTGGGCGAGCGCCTGGCTCGGCACCTCAGCGGCGTCGGCTCGCAATTCGCCAAACGCTACAATTGCTCGCTGCTGGTGTTCGCTGAGCGACACTCCGACATCGTCGAAGCCATCCACCGCGAGAAATGCATCAAGGAGTGGCCGCGGCTATGGAAGTTGCGGCTGATCCATGAGCGCAATCCCGAGTGGCGCAATCTGGCCGACCAGCTTCACCTCGCCTGAGGTCCCGGCCTTCGCCGGGACGACGCTTATCCCAAACTCTTGCTTGCCAGTTCGAACACGTCCTTGCTGAGCCCCGGCTCGGCGAGGATGCGTTGCAGCGCGGCGCGCATCCTGGCGGCGCGGCCCGGCTCGATCTTCCGCCACCGGCCGAGCGGCGCGACGAACCGCGCAGCCGTCTGGGGGTTGAGCTTGTCGGCCGCGACGATCACCTCGGCCAGCCAGTCGTAACCCTTGCCATCGGCGCGGTGGAATGCGCTCGGGGTGCCGGCGAAGCTGCCGGCGAGCGCGCGCAGCCGGTTCGGGTTGGCGAGCGTGAAGGCAGGGTGCTGCTGCAGCGCCTCGACCACATGCAGATTGCTCTCGTCCGGCACCGACGCCTGCACCGCGAACCACTTGTCGATGACCAGCGGATCGTCCTCGAAACGCGTAAAGAAGTCGTCCAGCGCCTTGCCCGACGCATCGGTCCCCAGCATCGCCAGCACCATCAGCGCCGACTGCCGTTCGGTCATCGTCCGCGCCGCTTCATATTGCTGCTGCCCAAGGCTCGCACCGAGCTTGGCATCGCCGGCTGCGATCAAGGCCAGTGTCGCCGCGCGAAGGCGGCGAAGGCCCTTGTCCGCGCCCGACAGGCTGGTCGGATCGGCCGCGCTTGCAGCAGTATAGGCGCGCTGGAGATCCTCGCCGAGGCGCGTCCCGATCGCCCGGCGCACCTCCTCGCGCACCTCGTGGACGCGCGCCGGATCGGCTGCATCGAGCTTCTCGATCAGCAGGCTTTCACCCGGTAACGCAATGGCGTCGGCCTTGAAAGCAGGGTCGAGCGACTGGCTGCGTAGCGTCGCGCCGACCGCGGCGACGATCGCCTCGACCTCCACCGCGCCGCCGTTCCTGATTGCCGCCAGCATGTCGCGGGTCATCAGTTCCTGTCCGGCCTCGAACCGGGCAAAGCTGTCGCTGTCGCCCGCCGCCAACGCCTCGATCTCGCCGGGCTTGCGCACCGCGTCGACCAGGACGGGAGCCGAGAAACCGCGATTGATCGACAGGAAGGCAGGCTCGCCAACCGTGCCGAGGTCGACCGTCTGCTCGCCTTCGGTCAGCAGTACCAGTTGCTCCGCCGCCACCTCGCGACCGCTCTCGGCCCCGATCAGCGCGACCCGCAAGGGGATCACCATCGGCTGCTTGTCCGACTGACCCGGGGTCGGCGGGACCTGCTGCGCAAGGTGCAGCGTCGTGCCCTCGCCGTCCTGTTCCAGCCGCGCCTGCACGGTCGGCGTCCCGGCCTGCGAATACCACAGCCTGAACTGCTTGAGATCGACTCCGCTCGCATCCTCCATCGCGCGCACGAAATCCTCGCAGGTCACGGCCTGCCCGTCGTGCCGCTCGAAATAAAGGTCGGTGCCCTTGCGATAGGCCTCGGGTCCCAGGATCGTCCGCATCATGCGGATCACCTCGGCCCCCTTGTTGTACACCGTCGCGGTGTAGAAATTCGCGATCTCGAGATAGCTGTCGGGGCGGATCGGGTGGGCCAGCGGGCCGGCGTCCTCGGGGAATTGCGCGGCGCGCAGGGTGCGGACCTGGTCGATCCGCTGCACCGCCGCGCTGCCCATGTCCTCGCTGAAGCCCTGGTCACGGAAGACCGTCAGACCCTCCTTCAGGCTCAGCTGGAACCAGTCGCGGCAGGTGACCCGGTTGCCCGACCAGTTGTGGAAATATTCGTGCGCGACCACCGCCGCGACCGCGTCGATGTCGCCGTCGGTCGCGGTTTCCGGATCGGCCAGCACGTAACGGGTGTTGAAGATGTTGAGGCCCTTGTTCTCCATCGCCCCGAAATTGAAGTCACTGACCGCGACGATGTTGAATCGATCGAGGTCATATTCGCGGCCATAAGTCCGCTCGTCCCAGGCGAAGCTGTCCTTCAGCGCCTGCATCGCCAGCGCGGTCTTGGAGAGGTCGGCCTCGCGCACCCAGATACCGAGCTCGACCTCGCGGCCGCTCATCGTCGTGAAGCTGTCGCGGTTGCACTGGAGGTCGCCGGCGACGAGCGCGAACAGGTAGCAGGGCTTGGGGAAGGGATCTTCCCACAGCGCGAAATGGCGGCCGTCCGCCGCATCGCCCTGCTCGATCGGATTGCCGTTCGCCAGCAGGACCGGGAAGCGCGCCTTGTCGGCCTCGAGCCGCACGCGGTAGCGGCTCAGTACGTCCGGCCGGTCGGCAAAGTAGGTGATGCGGCGAAAGCCCTCGGCTTCGCACTGGGTGCAGAGGATCCCGCCCGAAGCGTACAGGCCCATCAGCTGGCTGTTCTTCTCGGGCGCGATCGCGACGTCGGTTTCGATCACGGCCGAGCTGCCTGGGAGGTCGACCACCAGCCGCCCGTCCTCGAACCTCGCCTCGCGCGCTTCGCCATCGACCCGCAGCGCCAGCAGCTCCAGCTCCTCGCCGTCGAGGCGGAGCGGGCGATCATGCTCGCCGTTGCGGGTGACGCTCAGCCGCGCGCGGACGATCGTGCGCGCCGGGTCGAGGTCGAACGCCAGCTCCACCTCGGGCACCAGCCAGTCGGGCGCGCGATAATCCTCGCGGCGGATGACGGGCGGAGCGGGTGCGGCAGCGGCGGCCTCGAGGCCGGAGCGGATATCGAGCATGGGGAAGGACTTAGTCGCCGCACCCGCCTCAAGACAACCTGCTGCCTGTCCACCCGTCGAAGCAGTGTGGCGAACCATCGCCGCCGCGATAAGCTGGCGCCTGCGAGGGGGAACATCACGCTCATGACGATCACGACCATGCTGGCCGCAGCCGCGACAGGCGGCTTCGACGTCGAGGCCGCGACGCGCGCCTATCTCGACATGGTGCAGGGCGTCACGCGCGCCCGCTCCGACGCCTATTTCGAAGGCGGCTACTGGCTGGTTCTGTGGGGCTTCCTGATCGGCGCGGCGGTGAACTGGCTGGCGCTGCACTTCGGCTGGTCGGCGGCGTGGAGCGCATGGGCCGCCCGCAAGGCGCGCCGCCCATCGGTCCGGACGATGCTCTACTGGCTGCCTTACCTTCTCGTCACCAGCCTCATCCTGTTGCCCTGGTCCATCTACACCGGCTTCGCGCGCGAACATCAGTACGGCATGTCGAACCAGACCCTCGCGGCATGGGGGACGGAACAGGCCACCTCGCTGCTGATCGACCTCCTGCTCGGCGCGCTCGCCGTCGCCTTGGTCTATGCCGTGATCCGCCGTTTTTCGCGCAGCTGGTGGCTGTGGGCGACCGGCGTCACGCTGGGGCTGCTGACCTTCGGCGCGCTGCTCGCGCCCGTGTTCATCTCGCCCCTGTTCAACACCTACAAGCCGATGGCGGACGGCCCGCTCCGGACCGAGATCCTGGCGATGGCCAAGGCCAACAAGGTGCCCGCCGACAATGTCTACGTGTTCGACGCGTCCAAGCAGACCGACCGCATCTCGGCCAATGTCAGCGGCATCGGGCCGACGATCCGCATCAGCCTCAACGACAACCTCCTGAACCGCACCTCACCTGCCGAGGTGAAGGCTGTGATGGGGCATGAGCTTGGCCATTATGTGCTGAACCATGTCGGAAGGATGCTCGCCACCTTCGGCCTCGTATTCCTGGCGATCTTCCTGTTCGCCTGGTGGGCCGCGCCGCGGCTGCTGGCGCGCTACGGGCGGCGGTGGGGCGTCCGGGAGGTCGGCGACCCCGCCTCGCTGCCCCTCCTGTTCATCCTCTTCTCGTTCGGGCTGTTCCTCGCCACGCCGATCACCAACTCGATCATCCGCATAAACGAGGTGGAGGCGGACGCCTTCGGCCTCGATGCGGCGCGCGAGCCCGACGGCTTTGCCCATGTCGCCATGCGTTTGTCCGAATATCGCAAGCTCGAACCGGGCAAGCTCGAGGAGATGATGATGTTCGACCATCCCTCGGGCTACAACCGGGCGAAGATGTCGATGGAGTGGAAAGCGCGGCACCTGAACGAGTTGCCGCCCGAACAGCGCGTGATCCTGCGGCCCGCACCGCTGCCGGCGAAGGCGCCCTAGTCGGCGACCGGGGTCGGCACCACCTCGTGCCGGCTGGTCAGGGCCCACACCATGCCCGCCATCGCCAGCACCGCGCCGGCCACCGCCAGCACCGTCCAGCGATAGCCCTCGAACGCGGTCGACAGCGCCATGGCGATGATCGGCACGATGACGCTCGAATAGGCCGCGCGGCCGGGGCCGATGGTACGGATGATCGGCATGTAGAGGCTGAACGCCAGCGCCGAGGCGAACAGCGCGAGGTAGCCGAGGCCGAGCCAGTAGCCGGGGCGCGGGTCGAACACCGGCGGGCCGCTGACGGCGAGCGCGAACAGCCCGTCAAAGGTCGCGCCGAAGATCATCCCCCAGGTCAGCATGGTCGGAAGCGCGATCGCCCGCGCCCGCTCGGTCGTTTGGAGCACGTTCGAAACGCTCGCGCCCATCACGCCCAGCAGGGTGAGCCCGATGCCGAGCGCGGCCTGGTCGATCGGCGCGCGGGCGCTCTGCACCTCGTTCCAGAACAACAAAGCGATCCCGCCCACCGCCGGAATGGCGGACAGGATGAAGCTGCGGCTCGGCTTGTGGCCGGTCCACGCCCAGGCGAGCAGGCTGTTGGGGATCAGCAGCAGCGCGAAGACGCAGGCGACCAGCCCGCTCGTGATGTGGTGTTCGGCAAGGTAGACGGCGTTGAAGTTGACGCAGAACTGGCAGAAGCCGAACAGCGCCGCGATCTTCCACGCGCCCGGCGGAAGCTTGAGCCCGCTGCCCTGCCACTTGGTGTAGGCGGCCATCGCAAGCGCGGCGATGACGAAGCGATAGGTCACCGACCAGTGCGCCGGGACCACGCCCAGCTGGTCGCGGATGACGATCCAGGTCGATCCCCAGATCAGCGTGATGGTGCAGAAGAAGAGAAGAACCGTACCCCGGCTGAGCGGCGCGCTCACAACGCTTCGATCGCCCGCGCCAGCGCCTCGACCGCGTCCATGTCCTGGTTCCAGCTGGTCACCAGCCGCGCCTCGCCGACCCCCCAATCGTAGAAGTCGAAGCCCTTCGCGCGCAGCGCCGCGGCTTCGGCGGCCGACACTTTGAGGAACACCTCATTGGCCTCGACCGGAAAGACCAGGCGCTCGCCCGCCGCGTCGGCCAGGCGGCGCGCGGCGGCATTGGCGGCACGGGCATTGGCCAGCCAGATCTCGCCTTCGATCATCGCCAGCAGCTGCGCGGCAAGATAGCGGCCCTTGCTCAGCAGGTGGCCCGAACGCTTGCGGCGGCGCTTGATACCGTCTGCAAGTTCGGGGTCGAACAGGACCAGCGCCTCGGCCGACAGCCCGCCGTTCTTGACGAAGCCGAAGCTCAGTGCGTCGACCCCGGCGTCGCAGGTCAGCGCGGCCGGGCTCGCGCCGGTCGACGCGACTGCATTGGCAAAGCGCGCCCCATCGAGGTGGAAGCCAAGGCCGTGGCTCTTCGCCCAGCCGCCGAGCGCGGCGGTTTCCCCGGCGGTGTAGACCAGCCCATATTCGGTGGCGTTGGTGATCGACAGGGCATTGGCCTGGACCTGGTGGACGTCGGCGCGAATGCGGCTGCGCACGTCCTCCAGCGCATCGACGGTCAGCTTGGCGCCCGGGCCGTCGACCAACAGCAGCTTGGCGCCCCCGGTGAAAAATTCGGGCGCGCCGGCTTCGTCCACCTGGATATGCGCCTCGCGGTGGCAGAGGATGCCGCCATAGGGCGGGACCAGCCCGGCCAGCGCCAGGCAATTGGCAGCGGTCCCGGTGGTGACCCACAGGACGCTGACCTCGCGCCCGAACAAAGCGCCGAAGGCGGCGTCGAGCCGCTTGCTCCACGCATCGCCGTCATAGGCGGTGTCGAGCCGGTCGGCCTCGGCCATTGCCGTGAACACGGCCGGGTGAACCGCCGCGGCATTGTCGGAGAAGAAGCGCATGCGTTACGCCTCTAGCCATCGCACCGGCCGGGCGAAAGCCGGGCCGGAGTGACTAATTCACCGATGGTGTCGGGAAACCCCACGGCGGGGGAAAATGGTGCTGCCGGTGAGGATTGAACTCACGACCTCAGCCTTACCAAGGATGCGCTCTACCACTGAGCTACGGCAGCACTGTCCGGAGACGGGCGGGCCTATGGCCGTCAGCCCCATGAGGTGTCAAGGAAAAGGAATGAATGAAAAGGATAAAGAAGCGCGCCTCGCCGCAGCGTTGCGCGAAAACCTCCGCAAGCGGAAGGCGGCCGGCGCTCCGGCCAGGCCTCCGGAGAAGTCGCCCGAGCCGCCGCAAGACTGAAGATCGGTCGCTATCGCGGAGGGGTTCAGGCGTCACTGAAGGCCGGCGGTGCGGCCCCGATCAAACGGCCGCGCGCGCTTGCTTTGAAGGCCGGCAACCCTGTCAGCGCGGCGCTGCCTGGCAGGCTGGAATCTTCGCAGGCGCGGCGGGATATAGTTTGAGGGTGCGCCGGTCCCAGTAGGTCAAGTCCAGCGAGTAAAAGATCGGTGCGCCCTTGCGCTGGTAGATGGCCTGACCCTTCCAGGCGTCCCCTACGGGCGTCAGGCATTCGCTCCAGCCCTCGCCGCGCAGCTGGGTAGTGATGGCCACCAGCGCGCTCTGATCCGAGGGATTCCACAGGATGAGGTGGTCGAAGCCGCCTTCACCCCCGCCACCTTGAAGGTCGACGGCGGCGCTGAAGGGCCCGTGCCGCTTCAGCGACACGCCTTCCTTGCGGCACCGCATGTCGATGTTGTGCGAAACGCAATTGGTGAAACCGGCGCGCTGCGCATCGGCGATGCTGCCGGCTACCGGCAAGCCTTCGAACGAGAAGGCAGCGGGAGGTTGCCGCGCTTCATCGCAGGAGGTGAGCAGCGTCAGGGCCAGGACCGGCGCGAGAAACGCACCCTGCCCACGCGACGGACCCTCGCGGCTTGCCTTGGCCCGACCCCTCACAGCGGCGCGCAGGCTTCCTCCAGCCACGCCTTGTCCTCCGCGCCGAGCCGCGGGCCGATCCGGCGCACGACTTCGGCGTGATAATCGTTGAGCCATGTGCGTTCGCGCGGGCTCAACAGGTCGACCATGATCAGGCGGCGGTCGATCGGGGCGAAGGTCAGCGTTTCGAAGCCGAGCAACTCCTTGTCCGCGCCCGCCACCTCGACCGGCACGACCAGCACGAGGTTCTCGATCCGGATGCCGTACTCGCCCTCCTTGTAATAGCCGGGCTCGTTGGAAAGGATCATTCCCGCCTGCAGCGGTTCATCGCCGCCGGCATAGGCGCCGCCGGTCGGGGCGATACGCTGCGGGCCTTCGTGGACCGACAGGAAACTTCCTACGCCGTGGCCGGTCCCATGGGCATAATCGAGCCCCGCTTCCCACAGCGGCCTGCGCGCGAAGCTGTCGAGCTGACCGCCGCGCGTGCCCTTGGGAAAGATCGCGGTGTCGATCGCGATATGGCCCTGCAGCACGCGGGTGAAGCGCTCGCGCATCTCCTCGCTCGGTTCACCGACCGCCACCGTGCGCGTGATGTCGGTGGTGCCATCCTCATACTGGCCGCCCGAATCGATCAGGTAGAGCGAGCCCGGCCGGAACGGCACGTTGCTCTTCTCGGTCGAATGATAATGCGGGCTCGCGGCATTGCCGCCGAACGCTGAAATGCTGCTGAAGCTCAGGTCCTTGAGCGTCGGATCCTCGCGGCGGATCGCTTCCAGCCGGTCGGATGCCTTCAGTTCATCGAGGCCGTCGGTCTGCTCGACCCACTTGAGGAAGCGGACCATCGCCGCGCCGTCCCGCTCCTGCGAAGCGCGCTGGCCGGCGATCTCGGCCTCATTCTTGATGGCGCGCGGAAGGACGGTGGGATCGCGCAGCGCGATGATCTTCGCCCCGGCCTTTTCCAGCGCCTCGCTGATTGCGGCGACCGAGCGTTCGGGATCGACCGCCACCGTCTTGCCGCCAAGCTCGCCGAGCATGGCTTCGAACGCCGCGCGCTCGTGCAGCCGGACCCCGTTGCCAAGATGCTGGCGGACCTCGGCGGTGACCTTTTCGCCCTCGACGAACAGGTCGGCGGTGCCGTCCGAATGGACCAAGGCAAAGGCGAGGGCGACCGGCGTGTTCGAAACGTCCGATCCGCGCAGATTGAAGGTCCAGGCGATCGAATCGAGCGCGGCCAGCACCGCCGCATCGGCGCCCTGTTCGCTCAGCCAGTCGGCGACCGCCTGCCGCTTGTCGGCGCTGGACCGGCCGGCGAAGCGCTCGGGATGGACGATCAGCGCGGCCTTGCTGCGGTCGGGGCGATCGCTCCACACGGCGTCGATCGGATTGGCCTCGACCGCGACCAGCTCGGCGTTCTTGTCCTTCAGCACCTGGCGGGTGCGCTCGACCCAGTCCTTGCGGTGAAGCCAGGGATCGTAGCCGATCCGCGCGCCGGCCGGCGCCTCGGCCTTCAGCCAGTCGGTGACGTTGGTTTCCGGGACCGACTGATACGACCAGTCCGCCGCGTCGACCTGCTGGCGGACCTGCAGCGTGTAGCGGCCATCGGTGAACATCGCCGCCTTGTCGGCCAGCACCGCCGCCGACCCGGCCGATCCTTCGAACCCGGTCAGCCAGGCGAGGCGGTGGGCGTAGCTGCCGACATATTCGCTCATATGCTCGTCGGTCAGCGGGACGACGAAGCCGTCGAGGCCCTGGGCGGCGAGTTGCTGGCGGAGGGCGGCGAGGCGGTCGGAATATATGCTCATGCCGCCCGTCCTAGCGCCATCGGCGGGGTGGACGAAAGCTCCTCTCTTGCGCCACGGTGCGCCAATACCAGATGGGGGTTTCTCGATGCGCCTGTTCCTCGCCGCCGCGGCCCTGCTCGCCGGCACCCAAGTTTCGGCCCCGATGGCCACAGCCCAGAAAGCCCCGATGACCCAACTTCCCCAGCCTCCCCGCGCCGAGCCGCGCCCGACCTCCTTCGAACGCCACGGCATCAAGGTCCAGGACGACTACGCCTGGCTGCGCGACAAGGGCTATCCCAAGGTCGATGACGCCGACGTGCTCGACTATCTCAAGGCCGAGAACGCCTATTTCGAAGCCTGGAAGAAGCCGCACGAGCCGCTGGTCGACACCCTGTTTCAGGAGATGAAGGGCCGCCAGAAGGAGGACGACCGCTCGGTCCCGACCAAGGACGGCGACTGGCTCTACTGGTGGGCGTTCCAGCCCGGCGCGCAGTACCGGCAATGGTATCGCAAGCCCGTCGCGGGCGGCGCCGACCAGCTCATCTACGACGAGGTGAAGGAAGCCGAAGGCAAGGAATATTTCCGCCTCGGCGCGATGGAGGTGAGCCCCGACGGCCGCCTCGCCGCCGTGCTGGTCGACGACAACGGCTCCGAACGTTTCAAGCTCAAGATCCGCGACCTCTCGACCGGCAAGGACCTCGAAACCGTGACCGAAGTCGGGATCGGCGCCCCGGTGTGGAGCGCCGACGGCAAGGCGGTGCTGTTCACCGAGGTCAACGACAATTGGCGCAGCTACCGCGCCCGCTACCACCGCCTCGGCGATGACCCGAAGAACGCCCGCACGCTCTACGAGGAAACAAAGGACAAGGGCTTTTCGGTCGGCCTCGCCAAGAGCCAGGACGAGGGCACGATCTTCATCTCGGCCGGGGACAATCGCACGAGCGAAGTGCGCTTCGTTCCCGCCGCCGATCCGCTCGCGGCCCAGGTGCTGATCAGCCCGCGCCAGGAAAATCGCCTCTACGAGGCCGACGCGGCGCACGGGAAGCTGTGGATCCTGACCAACGACAAACACATCAACTTCCGCATCGCCTCCGCCGACCCCAAGCAACCGGCGGAGTGGAGCGAGGTCGTCCCGGGCTCCGACAACACCTACCTTCGCGGCATCACGGCCTTTCGCGATCATCTCGCGATCACCAGCCGGGTCGATGGCCTCGACCAGCTGACCCTGCGCGACTATCGCAGCGGCGCGTCGGAACGCGTGCCGTTCACCGAAGCGAGCTACACCGCGGGCCTCGGCAGCAATCCCGAATATGCGCCGGCCGCCTACCGCCTCAGCTACAGTTCGATGGTCACGCCCGGCACGGTCTACGACTATGACCCCAAGACGAGGAAGCTGACCACGCTCAAGGTTCAGGAGATCCCGTCGGGCTACGACCCGTCGCAATATGTCACCGAGCGCCTCATGCTCCCCGCGCGCGACGGCAAGAAGGTGCCGGTCAGCGTCGTCTACAAGAAGGGCTATCGGAAGGACGGCAGCCAGCCGCTCTTCCTCTATGCCTATGGCGCCTACGGCTATGCCATCCCGCCAAGCTTCTCCTCGACGCGCCTCAGCCTCCTCGACCGCGGCTTCGCCTATGCCATCGCCCACATCCGCGGCGGCGACGACCTTGGCTATGGCTGGTATCTCGACGGCACCGCCAAGAACCGCTGGAACACCTTCCACGACTTCGTCGATGCGGCGAAGGGCCTGAACGCCGCGGGCTTCGCCAAGCCGGGCCGGATCGCCATTCAGGGCGGCTCGGCGGGCGGCAAGCTGATGGGCGTGGTGGTCAACACCGATCCCAAGCTGTGGGGCGCGGTGATCGCCGACGTGCCCTTCGTCGACGTGGTCAACACCATGCTCGACGACACGCTTCCGCTGACGCCCGGCGAATGGCCGGTGTGGGGCAATCCGATCACCGATCCCGACGCCTTCAAGCTGCTGCTCAGCTACAGCCCCTACGACAACGTCAAGCGCCAGGCCTACCCGCCGATGCTGGTCACCGCCGGTTTGAACGACCCGCGCGTCACTTATTGGGAGCCCGCCAAGTGGGTCGCCCGCCTGCGCGCCAGCAAGACCGACAACAACCTCCTGATGCTCAAGACCAACATGGGCGCTGGCCACGGCGGCAAGTCCGGACGCTGGGATTCCCTGCGCGAAACGGCGGAAGACCAGGCGTTCGTGCTGACGCAATTGGGCGTGGAGAAGTGACCACGCCCACCTTTTCGCTCACCCTCACCGCGCTTCCCGAACACATCGACGAACTCGGGCACGTCAACAATGCGGTGTGGGTGCAGTGGATCCAGACGGTCGCGACCAGCCACTGGTATGCAACCGCGCCCGAACAATATCGCGACGCCTTCGTGTGGGTCGTGATCCGCCATGAGATCGACTATCTGCGCCCGGCGCTGGTCGGTGACGTGGTGACCGGAAAGACCTGGGTCGGCGACGCGCCCAAGGGGGCAAGGTTCGACCGCTTCATGGAATTCACCGGGCCCGACGGAAAGGTGCTGGTGAAAGCCCGCACCACCTGGGCGATGCTCGACAAGGCGACCGGCCGGCCGCAGCGCATCACCCCCGAGATCGTTGCGCCGTTCCTGGGCTGAGCGCGGGCCAGCGCGCGAGGTCCTCGGGGGTGTCGCAATCGGACAGCGTCGGCAGCAGCGCCGGGACGATCCCGCGTTCGGCCAGCCGCGCGGCGGTCAGGCGGAACACCTCGTCGGTGCTCCACGGCATGTCGGCGAAGAGATAATCGGCAGCTTCGGTCAGGCCCAGCGCCCAGTAACCGCCATCCTCCGCCGGGCCGAGGACGGTGCGCCCGCTCTCGATCAGCTTCGCCGCCTCGGCCAGGTGCCCGGCGCGAAGGTCGGGAAGGTCGGACCCGATGAACAGGACCGGCAGCGGCGACGACGCACGCTGCATCCGCTCGCCAAGATCCCCCTCGCCCTGGTCGACAAAGACGAGGTCGTGGCCAAGCCAGTCCGCGAACCGGTCATGCGGCGCGCCGGTGGTGCGGACCTCGATTGCCAGCCCCGATGCCCGCGCCGCCGCCACCGTCTGCTCGGTCAGCCGGCGATGAACCGCGGCAGCGCCCTCCGCCCCGATCGCCGGGATCAGCCGGGTCTTGGCCCGGCCGGGTTCGGGGTAACGGGTAAAGATGACGAGGCGGGCAGGGGGCATGGCGTCGGCACTAGGGTAACCCCGCCCAAGGGGCGACTGAAACTTGGGCGCGCATGGCCTACATGGGCGGTGTGAGCTTTCCCGCGCATCTCGAACCGTGGATCAGGCTTGGCGCCTTTGCCGGGGTCCTGCTGCTGCTCGCCGGGCTCGAACTGATCGTCCCGCGGCGTCCGCAGGCCGTTGCGCGCCGCAACCGCTGGCCCGGCAATCTTGCGCTGGTCGCGGTCGACACCCTGCTGGTCCGCCTGCTGTTTCCCCTCGCCGCGGTCGGCGCGGCGCTGCTGGCCGAACAGCGCGGGTGGGGGCTGCTCAACCTCGCCTCGCTTCCCGCCGGGATCGAAGTCGCGCTGGCGGTCATCGCGCTCGACCTCCTGATCTATGCCCAGCACGTGCTGTTCCACCGGGTGCCGTGGCTGTGGCGGGTGCACCGGGTCCACCATGCCGACCTCGAGTTCGACGTCACCACCGGGCTTCGCTTCCACCCGGTCGAGATCATCCTTTCGATGGGGATCAAGCTCGCGGCGGTCATCCTGCTCGGCGTACCGGCCCTGGCGGTACTGATCTTCGAAGTGCTGCTGAACGCCACGGCGATGTGGAGCCATTCCAATATCCGGCTGCCCGGCCCGGCCGACCGCCTCATCCGCCGCCTGATCGTGACGCCCGACATGCACCGCACCCACCATTCGGTCGTGCCGCGCGAAACGCACAGCAATTTCGGCTTCAACCTCGCGCTGTGGGATCGGTGGTTCGGCACCTACCGCGCCCAGCCCGAGGCTGGTCATCTGGGCATGACCATCGGTATCCCGGAACATCGTTCGATCGGGGATTTGCGGATCCTGCCGATGCTGGTTCAGCCGTTCCGCAGACAGGGGGAAAAGAAATGAATACACTCAAGACGCGGGGTGGTTGGGCAAGGCGGCTGTCGCTGGCCGCCTTGGTGCTGAGCCTTGGCGGGATCGCCGCGGCGCTGGTCGCGGCGGTCGGCACGGGGACGGGGCTGTGGGCCTATGGCGCCGGGCTCGGAATGCTTCGCTTCGTGCTTCCGGCGGTCGCCGTTGGCGGCCTTCTCGCGATCGTCGCCTGGATCGTCGCGCGGCGCACCGGGACACGTGTCGGCTGGCCAAATGCGCTGGCCCTCGTGACCGCGCTGCTGTTCCTGGCCTATCTTGGCAACATGATCTTCACTGCGCGCAGCCTGCCGATGATCCACGACGCGACCACCGATCTCGCGGATGTGCCGCAGTTCACCGTCCTCAAGGTTCGGGCGGACAATCTCGACAAGGTGCCCGACCTTGGCCGCGCCGACCTCAAGGCGCTGTCGCCGGAAGAACGCTGGAAGGCGCTTCACCGCGAAGCCTATGGCGACCTTCGCCCGCTCATCCTCGATCTCCCGCCCGAACAGGCATTGGCGCGCGCCGAACAACTGGTGCGGCAGCGCGGGTGGAATATCGCCCGGGTCGATCCCGCGGCGGGCACGGTCGAAGCGACCGCCACGACCCTGTTCTTCCGCTTCAAGGACGACATCGTGATCCGCGTGCGTCCGCAGCCGCTAGGTGGCGGATCGATCGTCGACATGCGCTCGATCAGCCGGGTCGGTCTCAGCGACATCGGGGTCAATGCAAAGCGCGTCCGCAATTTCATGCGTGACCTGGAAGCGGGCAAGTGACCAGCGGCTGGACGATCGGCGTCATCGGCGGGTCGGGGCTCTACGCCATCGACGCGCTCGAGGATCAGCGCTGGATCGACGTCGATACGCCGTGGGGCAGGCCGTCGGACCAGCTGCTGACCGGGCGGATCGGTGATGTCCGCTTCGTCTTCCTGCCGCGGCACGGGCGCGGGCACCGGATCCCGCCGGGCGAACTCAACGCCCGCGCCAATATCTACGCGCTCAAGGCCGCCGGCTGCACCGACGTGGTGGCGATTTCGGCGGTCGGCTCCCTCCGCGAGGAACTGCCGCCCGGCCATTTCGTGGTGGTCGACCAGTTCATCGACCGCACCGTCGCGCGTCCGGCCAGTTTCTTCGGCACCGGTCTGGTCGCGCATGTCTCGCTGGCCGACCCGACCTGCGAACGCCTGTCCGCGCTTTGCGCCGATGCCGCCCAGGCCGCCGGCGCTGACGCCGCACGCGGGGGCACCTATCTGGCGATGGAAGGGCCGCAATTCTCCTCGCGCGCCGAAAGCCTGCTGTTCCGCCAATGGGGGGCCGATGTGATCGGCATGACCGCCATGCCCGAAGCCCGCCTCGCGCGGGAGGCGGAGCTGCCCTATGCGCTGGTCGGAATGGTCACCGACTACGACTGCTGGCGCAGCGCGAACGAAAAGGTCGAAGTAGCGGACGTGATCGCCCGCCTCGGCGCAAACGCCGATCTTGGCCGCCGACTGGTGGTCGAACTGGCGCGTTCCCTCCCGGCGGAGCGCACGCCCTCGCCGGTCGACACCGTCCTCGACTTCGCGCTGATCACCGCGCCCGATGCCCGCGATCCGTCGATGATCGAAAAGCTCGGGATTATCCTGGACCGCACGCTTAGCCGTCAGCCGTAGCGGCGGGCAATGCGCTCGGGGCTCGCGCCAAGCGCATAAAGCGCAAGGCAGGACAGGTTGCGCAGCGACCGCCGCCACCAGCCGTCGCGCCGCCAGCGCTCGGCCGAGGTGATGGCGGGAACCGGCAGCCTGCGCAGCCGCCCTCGCCCGAGGCGCCGGACAAGGTCGACATCCTCCATCAGCGGCAGGGCGCGAAAGCCGCCGACGCTGTCGTAGAGCTTGCGCGACATCAGCAGGCCCTGGTCGCCATAGGGAAGGGCAAGCGCCCGTCCGCGCAGCGCCACGCCCGCCGCGATCAGGCGCGCCTGCCACGCCGGCTCGTCCAGCACGAAGGCGAACACCGCCGCCTTGTCCGGATGCTCGGCGATGTGGCGACGCGCGGCTTCCTGCCACCCTTGGCCCAGCCGCGTATCGGCATGAAGGAACAGCAGCCAGTCGCCCCGCGCCGCCGCCGCCCCTGCCGCCAGCTGCGCACCACGTCCGCGCAGCGCGGCGATCACCTTCGCGCCAAGCGCTTCCGCCACCTTGGCCGTCGCGTCCGCCGACCCGCCGTCGACCACCAACAGCTCGTCCACCTCGCCCAGCGCCGCGACGCAGCCCGGCAGGTGCGCGGCCGCGTTGAGGGCAGGGATGACGACCGACAGGTTCAGGCGGAGCAGCTCGCCCCGCCGAGCACGCAGAAGCGCGCGCAATGCGGGTGGTTGAGCAGCACCGGCCGGCTCGCCTCGACCAGCGTCTCGCCCAGGGTGAATTGGGGATCGTAGGGGATGAGCGTGCAAGCAGCGACCACCGGGTGCTCCTCGCCCTTGCGCTTCACCACCATCCGGCTCGTCGCGCACATGATCGAGGCGGGCGACTTGCCAAGGATCCCCCAGCAGGCCTCGGTGATCTCGGGCACGTCGGCGGCCGCGTCCATTTCGGGAAACAGGACCAGCGCCGCGGGATCGCCCGCATCAACCTGCAATCCCTCGCGGGCGAAGAGCTCGGCATAGCCGGCGCGGGCATCATCGAGGCTCTCGCCCGGCAACTGCCGCCCCGCGATCGCCAGGCGAAACCCGTTGTCCGACAGCCACCGGCAACCGGCGATCGCCTTGTCCCACGTGTCGGGCCCGCGCTCCGCCTCGTGCACCGCCTGGCTGTAATGATCGAGGCTGACCCGAACCGTCAGCCTGTCGCCGCGAAGCCGCAGCAGCGCCTCGTCGAACCGCCGCATCGGGCGCATGGCATTGGTCAGCACCAGCACCTCAAACCCACGCCCCAGCGCCGCGTCGATCATCGGGATCATGTCGGGGTTCATGAACGGCTCGCCGCCGGTGAACCCGATCTCCCGCGTGCCGACTTCCTGCGCCTGGTCGAGAAACGCCTCGGCCTCGGCAAGGCTGATATAGACCAGCGCGTCGTTGCGCGGGCTGCTTTCGATATAGCAGGTCCGGCAGGCGAGGTTGCACAGCGTCCCGGTGTTGATCCACAGCGTTTCCAGCCGCGTCAGCGCAACGCGCGCCCGCGGCTCGCCCCGGGCGGTCACGCAGGGATCGCGGAACTTCGCCGGGTCGAGCCGGGCAACGCCGACGACGCTGAAGGGACTGAGGTCGTTCACTCAGGCCTGCTTACTTCCCGCCCCACACCTCGGCCAGCCGCGCATCGCGTCCGCAGTTGAAGCGGTAGAACTTATACCGGACCGGGTTCTTCTTGTAATAATCCTGGTGATAGTCCTCGGCCGGGGTGAACGCGCTGGCGGGCAGCACCAGGGTGGCAACCGGCTTCTTCAGGATTTGCTGCGCGCGCGCCTTGACCGCCTCGGCGACGCGCTTCTGCTCGGCGTCGGCGACGAAGAAGGCCGAGCGATACTGATAGCCCCGGTCGCAGAAGCTTCCGCCGCTATCGAGCGGGTCGGTGGTGCGGATGAAATGCGCCGCCAGCTGGGCATAGCTGACCTTGCGCGGATCATAGGTGACGCGCACCGATTCGATATGTCCCGTATTGCCGGCCGACACCTGCTCATAGGTCGGGTTGGCAAGCTTGCCGCCGGTATAGCCCGACGTCGTGGCGATCACGCCCGGCACCTTGTCGAAATCGCTTTCGGTGCACCAGAAGCAGCCGCCCGCGAACACCGCGGTCGCGCGCTGTGCGCCGGCAGGGGCCGCGGACGCCGGCGCCGGATCGCTCCCGCACGCGCTCAGCGCCGCCATCACCGCCAGCGCGGCGGTCCCGAGCGCCGCCCTAAGCTGCACGGAACACCATCGCCGCGCCGTTCATGCAATAACGCTTGCCGGTCGGCGGCGGGCCGTCGTCGAACACATGGCCAAGGTGCCCGCCGCAACGGCGGCAGTGGACCTCGGTGCGCTTGAACGGGCCGATCCCGTCGGGCCGCGTGCGCACCGCATTGGCGATCGGCTGGGTGAAGCTCGGCCACCCGGTCCCGCTCTCGAACTTGGCTTCCGACCGGTAAAGCGGAAGCGCGCACCCCGCGCAGGCGAAGATCCCGCGGCGATGTTCCTTCTCGAGCGGGCTCGACCGCGGCCGCTCGGTGTCGGCCTTGCGCAGCACCGCGAAGGCGGCGGGCGACAGGGTGCGCCGCCATTCGGCTTCCGACTTGGTGACCTCGAACGTCTCCTTCGCCTCCGCGCCCGAAGACCCGCAGCCGGCCAGCAGGCCGCCCAATGCCGTCAGTGATCCGCCCAGGAACCCGCGCTTCGTCATGTTCCAGTCCATACCGTCTCTTGACCTCACTTGACCTCAACGCCCCGCACACGAAATGGTAGTCCCACCTGCCCATGCCAAGTTACGTAAGCTCCCGCCTCCTGGATGAGTGCCTCGTGTCGTGAGCCGCGCGACGGCCGGCCGGCTGGGTCTCCTTGCGCTGCTGGTAGGCGCAATCGCCGCCTTCTTCCTGCTGGACCTTGGCACCTATCTGACGCTCGACAGCCTGAAGGCGCGGAAAGAAGAACTCGCCGCCCTGCTCGACGCGCGGCCGCTCCTGGTGATCGGCGGCTTCTTCCTCGTCTACGTCACCGCGACCGCGCTCTCGCTTCCCGGCGCGGTGATCCTGACGCTGGCGGCGGGCGCGATCTTCGGCCTTGGCCTTGGCACGCTGATCGTCTCCTTCGCCTCGGCGATCGGGGCCAGCCTTGCCTTCCTGTCGTCGCGCTACCTCCTTCGCGACTGGGTCAAGGCGAGGTTCGGGGCCCGGGTCGCGGCGATCGACCGGGGGATTGCCGAAGGCGGCGCCTTCTACCTGTTGACCCTGCGGCTGATCCCGGCCTTCCCCTTCTTCCTCATCAATCTCGCGATGGGGCTGACCGCGATGCGGTTGCCGGTCTTCTACCTCGTCAGCCAGATCGGAATGCTTCCCGGCACCCTCGTCTTCGTCAACGCGGGGACCCAGCTCGCCGCGATCGAGCGCACGTCCGACATCCTCTCGCCCGGGCTGATCGGCTCGTTCGTCCTGCTCGGCCTTTTCCCGTTGATCGCCAAGGCGGTGATCGGCTGGCTGAAGCGGCGCCGGGTCTATCGCGGCTGGACCCGGCCGCGCTCGTTCGACCGCAACCTCGTGGTGATCGGCGCCGGCGCCGGCGGGCTGGTCACAAGTTACATCGCCGCCACCGTCCGGGCGAAGGTGACCCTGGTCGAAGCCCACCAGATGGGCGGCGACTGCCTCAACACCGGCTGCGTTCCTTCCAAGGCGCTGATCCGCAGCGCGCGCGCCGCGCACGACGTGCGGCAGGCCGGCGACTATGGCATCACCGCCGCCGCGCCCGCGGTGGACTTTCCGGCGGTGATGAAGCGCGTGCGCGACGTCATCACCACCATCGAACCGGCCGACAGCGTCGAACGCTACACCGGCCTCGGGGTCGACGTCCGCCTCGGCCACGCGACCATCGTCGATCCCTGGACGGTGGAGATCGCGGGGCATGACGGCACGAAGGAACGGCTGACCTCCCGCGCGATCGTCATCGCCGCGGGCGGCGAACCGGTGGTTCCCGACCTCCCCGGCCTCAAGGAAGCCGGCGCCCTCACCAGCGACAGCCTGTGGGATGCAATGGCAAGGCGCGACACCGTGCCCGCGCGACTGGTGATCGTCGGCGGCGGGCCGATCGGCTGCGAACTGGCACAGGGCTTCGGCCGGCTGGGGGCAAAGGTCACCCTGGTCGAAGGCGGCGACCGTATCCTCCCCAAGGACGATTCCGAAGCTGCGCAACTGGTGCTGGGCGCGCTTCGCTCCGAAGGCGTCGACATGTTGCTCGGTCACAAGGCCCTGCGCTGCGAGGGAAAGGCCCTGATCGTCGCGGGCGAAGCGGGCGAGAAGTCGCTACCCTTCGACGAGATCATCGTCGCCGTCGGCCGCCGGGCGCGGCTCACCGGCTATGGGCTCGAAGCGCTCGGGATCGATACGGGCAAGCCGCTTGCCCTCAACGACAGGCTGCAGACCGTTTTCCCCAACATCTTCGCCTGCGGCGACGTCGCCGGTGGCTACCAGTTCACCCACTATGCCGCGCACCAGGCCTGGTATGCGGCGGTGAACGCGCTGTTCGGCACCTTCCGCAGTTTCCGGGTCGACAACCGGGTCATCCCCTGGACCACCTTCACCGATCCCGAAGTCGCGCATGTCGGGCTGAACGAGGCTTCGGCCACGGAAGCCGGGACAGCCTTCGAAGTCGTTCGCTACCCGCTCGGCCACCTCGACCGGGCGGTCACCGAAGGCGCGCGCCAGGGCTTCGTCAAACTGCTGGTCGCGCCGGGCAAGGACCGCATCCTCGGCGCCACCATCGTCGCTGAGGGCGCGGGCGAAATGCTCGCCGAATATGTGCTGGCGATGAAGCATGGCATCGGCCTCAACAAGATGCTCGGCACCATCCACGCCTATCCGACCATGACCGAAGCCAACAAATATGCCGCCGGCGAATGGAAGAAAGCGCACAAGCCCGAAGGCCTGCTGCGCCTGGTCGAACGCTTCCACGCGTGGCGGCGCTAGGCCGTCGTTCGGGGCTGTCCTACACGCCGGCAATCTGACAAGGGGGTGACGACATGCTCGGGCTTATTTCCTCGGCAATCATCGGTCCTCGGCGCTTCGGCCGCCGCTGCATGCGACCCCGCGCCAACACCGCCCGTCCGGCGAGGGCCGTACCGTGTCAACTTCGACAACTTCGCTCTCTCGGAGACTGCGCGTGAGCAGGATCGTCCTCCACGATTATTTCCGCTCCTCGGCCAGCTACCGGGTGCGGATCGCGCTCAACCTCAAGGGCCTCAGCTACGAGCAGCATCCCGTCAGCCTTGCCGCCAACGAACAGCAGTCGGCGGAATATAAGGCGCTCAATCCGCAGGGCTTCGTGCCGATGCTCGAATGGGACGGCGTCCGCGTCACGCAAAGCCTCGCCATCTTCGACTTCCTCGACGCCCATGTGAAGGAACCGCCGTTCGTCCCCTCCGATCCGGAAGGCCGCGCCCATGTGCTGGCCCTCGCGCTGACGGTCGCCTGTGACATCCACCCCCTCAATAATCTTCGCGTTCTCCGCTATTTGAAGGGGACGCTGGGTCACGAACAGGACGACGTGGACGCTTGGTACAGACATTGGGTCGCCGAAGGCCTCACCGCCCTCGAAGCGCTCGCCGCACCCCGGGCCGGCGCCTTCCTTTATGGCGACACAGTTTCGATGGCCGACATCTGCCTCGTTCCCCAGCTCTATAACGGGCGCCGCTTCGACGTGCCGATGGACGCCTATCCGACGCTGCTTCGGGCCGAAGCCTCGGCGCTCGCGCTGCCGGCCTTCGCCGCCGCCCATCCCGACCGACAGGAGAGTGCCCAGTGAACCGCGTCGACAATATCAGCGCCGGAATGGAAAAGGTTCGCGCACTCCAGGAAGTCGACATCCCGAGCCTGGAGGGCAAATGCTCGGACGAGGAGTGGAAGCTCCGCGTCGACCTCGCGGCCGCCTACCGGCTGATCGCCCATTATGGCTGGGACGACCTCATCTTCACCCACATGAGCGTGCGGGTGCCGGGGCCGGAACATCACTTCCTCCTCAATCCCTACAACCTCATGTTCGAGGAAGTGACCGCCTCGTCGCTGATTAAGGTCGATCTCAACGGCAATCCGGTCGACCCGACGCCGTTCATCACCAATCCGGCCGGCTTCACCATCCATTCGGCCGTGCACATGAGCCGCGAGGACGCCAATGCGGTGATCCATCTCCACACCCCGCACGGGCAGGCGGTGGCCGCCCATGGCGACGGCCTCCTGCCGCTGACCCAGACCGCCATGCTGGTGCGCGGCGACCTTGCCTTCCACGATTACGAAGGCGTCGCCACCGACCATGACGAGCGCGAACGGATCGTCGCCGACCTCGGCACCAGGAATGCGATGCTGCTGCGCAACCACGGCACGCTCGCGGTCGGGACCACCGTCGGCGAAGCGTTCATCCGCATCTACTTCCTTGAACGCGCCTGCCAGGCGCAGATCATGGCATTGAGCGCTGGCGACCGGATCAACAATCCGCCGCAGGGGACACCCGAAATCGCCGCCGAACAGGGCATGGCCGGGCTCAAGCTCGCCGCCCAGTTCCTCGCCTGGCCGGCGCTGCTTCGAAAGGCCTACCGGCTCGATCCCGGCTTCGCCTCCTAGGCGGCAAGCCGCGGCCGGGCCTCGGCTCTCGGGGCGGGGCTGCCGGGCAGGGTGAAGCGGGCGGATGCGGCGGACAGCTGCTCGGCCTGGCTCATCAGCTGGCCTGCCGCCGCGGCGCTTTCCTCGACCATCGCGGCGCTTTGCTGCGTGGCATTGCTCATCGCCTCGATCGCCTCGCGGATCTGGCCGATCACGCTGGCCTGGCGGTCGTTCGCCGAAGCGATCCCGGCGATCCGCCCGTTCACCGCCTCGACGTTGCCGGCAATCTGATCGAGCGCCTGGTCGACCGACCGCACTGCCTCCACCGCATCGCCGATGTCGGTCTGGGTGGCGGTCAGCTGCTCGCGGGCAAGCTTGGCCTCCTCCTCGGCCCGCATCGCGAGCGCGCTGACAAGGTCGGCGACCACCGCGAACCCGCGTCCCGCTTCCCCCGCCCGGCCCGCCTCGACCGCCGCGTTCATCGCCAGCACCCGCGTCTGGAAGGCGATCTTGTCGAGCCCCTCGATCACCGCGTCGATCCCCCGTGCGCTTTCGCTCACCCGGTTCATCGCCGACACCGCGCTGTCGGTCGTCGCGCGGCCGGCCGACAGCGCCGCCATCCCGCTGCTTGCCACGGCGACGGTCTCGGCTGCCGCGCCGGCGGTTTCCTTCACATGCTGGTCGATCTCGCCCAGCGCGGCCGTAGTCTCCTCGAGGCTCGCGGCATTGCGCTCAGTCCGCCGCGAGATCTCGCTGTTCGCCTCTGCAATCTCGGTAATCCCGCTGCGCAGCACCGCCGCCCCCGCGCCGACCTCGCCGACAATCGCGCCAAGGCTCTCCAGCGCCGAATTGAAGTCGGTCTTGAGCGTCGCGAACGGTGCCTGGAGGTCGGCTTCGACCGGCTTGTCGAGCGCACCGCGGGCAAGCGCCGCCAATCCCTGGCCGATGCTCCCGACGATCAGGGAGGATTGCGCGGCCCGGTCATCCTCCGCTGCCCTGAGGTCGTTGCGAAAGGCCTCGACGCCGCGGGCGAGCGTGCCCAGCTCATCGCTGCGCGCAGCCCCCGGCACTTCCTCGCCGCACTCGCCCGCCGCCATGCGCTTGATCGCGCCGGCAAGGGAAATGAGGGGACGGATCAGGCGGTCCTGCATCGCAGCGGCGACGCGGTGGGCGACCAGCAAGGCGCCCGCCATCGCCGCTAGGATCAGCAGCACCGCTCCCAAGCCAAGCCGGGCAGACCGCTCACTTCGGGCAAGGGTGTCGGCCTCGATCGCATCGCTGACCGCCGCCATCCCGCCCTCGAGCTGCTCGAAGCGGGCGAAGAAGGCGGGCAGGGCCCGGTCGGCGGCAATCGGATTGCGGACCGACAGATCGGAAATGGTGAGCGCCGCCGTTTCATAAGCGGCGAGCGGGGCGGCGACCGCGTCGAGCGCATCGGTCACCGCGACACTGTGCGGATAGCTGCGGCTTCGCGCCACGGAGGCCCGGAACTCGGATAGCCGCTCCTCGAGGTTGCGGCGAGCAAGCGACCCGTCGGCGCCCATCTGCGGGTCGCGGGAGAGGAGAATGGCGAGCACGTCGCCCCGCACCGCGTCGTGCATCATGTCGGCATTCATGTGACTGCGCAGCAGCGTGGCGGCCGATTCCTGTTCTTCGATCACGTCGCGAAGCAACCACGCCGACCCCGCGCCGATCCCGCCGCACAGGATCAAGAGGGCACTCATCAACAGGCGCACCCTGCGCGTCATATCCTGAAGGGACGTCGATGCGGTCATGCTTCCTCCACCGGGCCAGGGGGCCATTCCACTCCCTCATTATAGGGCGCGGCGCTCGAAGCGGTTGGCGCCCGTCTATGATTGCGAGGGAGATCGGAAAGCCGCTGGGTAACCTCCCGCCGGCATCGGTGGAGAAGCTGATGTCCCGCTATCTTGCCTTGATTGTCGTCGCCCTTTGCTCGCCCGCCGCGGCCGGCGAGGCGCTGCCGGTCGCGGTTCCTGCGGCGCCCGAGCCCAAGGCGCTCTCCCTCGGTGCGTCCTATGTCATCGACCTCAGCTTCGCCTCCAGCAGCAGGGGCGGAGCGCGGCGGCTCGACCGCTTCGATCTGACCGGGGAGGCCAATCTCGGACGCGTCGGCTGCGGCAGCTGCCGGGCTTTCGTGCGCCTGCTCGGCAACAGCGGCGGAAAACCCAACGACGGGGCAGGGACGCTCCAGGGCATCAACAATATCGAAGTGCCCAAGGACGGCCTGCGCCTGTTCGAAGCATGGGTGGAGCGTGACATCGGACGCGGGTCGGTGCGGGCGGGCGCCTATGACCTCAACAGCGAATTCTATGCGACGGAAGGATCGGCCCTACTGCTTGCACCGGCGTTCGGGATCGGGTCCGAACTGGCCGCGACCGGGCCGAACGGACCGTCAATCTTTCCCTATTCCGCGCTCGCCGTGCGGGGCGAGGCGAGGCTTGGCCGCACCGGCCTGATCCGCGCCGCGGTCGTCAATGCCGCTGCCGGGACACTGACCGACCGGGGTGGCGTGGATTTCAGTCTTCGCGACGGGGTCCTCGCGATCGTCGAGGGCGGGTCGGCCGGCAGCGGCGGCAAGCTGGTAGCGGGCCTCTGGTCCTATTCGCGGCGCCAGCCGGTGCGCGACGAAGCGACCGACGGTCGGCGCCGGGCGATGGGCGCCTACCTCCTCGGCGAAAGGAAGATCGGGGAATGGACCACGGCCTTCGTCAGGGCCGGGGTCTCGGACGGGCGGACGAGCAGCTTCAAGGGCGGCTGGCAGGCGGGCGTGCATCGCTCGCCGGCCTGGTTCGGAAGCAAGGACAGCGAAGTCGCCTTGGGCCTGAGCCAGGCCTTTCTGTCAGGCGGCGAGCGGCGCTCCATCGCCGCGGGCGGGGAACGGCCGGCAGTCTCGGAAGCCGGGGTGGAGCTGAGCTTCCGCGACCGCCTGTTCGGGCCCGTGACGGTGCAGCCGAGCCTGCAACTGGTCCGCCACCCCGGAGGGCTGGCCGACGCGCAACCCTTGCTGATCGGGACGGTGCGCTTCGGCTGGTCGCTCTGATCGGCTGCATGAGGCGCTTGAGCGCGGCATCACAGCCTGTTAGGGGCCGCATCGTTGCCGCTTTAGCTCAGTTGGTAGAGCACCTCATTCGTAATGAGGGGGTCACAGGTTCGAGTCCTGTAAGCGGCACCATCCTCACCTTGCGAGCGCTGTCGCTACCAGGTCGCGGACGTCGACCCGGGCCTTGAACCGCGCGCCGAGCAGCGCGGTGCCGCTGATCTTGCGCTGGACGAACAGAAGGTCGGCGGGAGGTAGGTGCCAGCTTGCCTTATCGGCCGCGATGCCGAGCCCTTCTTCGCGCAGGATGCCGAGGAAAGCGCGATCGCCGAAGTCGAACGGGCCTGGCTTGCGTAGCTCGCCAAGGACCACGTCGACCATCCGGTCCAACGCTGCCGCATGGCGATCGGCGACCGCCTGGCCAATGAATCCGGCCGCAATCGCCCCGCGCTTCACCGTCTCGCCATCTCCCGCGAGCGCTGCCGACAGGAGGGTGCGATAGCCGTTCCGGATGGCGCCGGGCACGTCCTGCGACGCGCCAAAGTCGAGCAGCGCGATGCGGCCGTCGTCCAGCAGCCGGTAATTGGCGTAATTGGGATCGGTCTGCATCACCCCGAATTCGAACAGTTCGCGCAGCACCAGCGTGACGATGCGGGTCATGGCTTCGTCGCGCTGCCACTGCGAGGCGGCATCCAGCGCTTCGATCGGCCGGCTGTCGATGAAGCTCATCGCCAGCGCGCGTGGAGTGGTGAAGTCGCTCTCCAGAGTGGGAATCACGAACTCCGGCGCGTCCGCCAGCAAAGCGCCATAGCGCTGGAGCTCACGGCCCTCGCGGACATAGTCGGCTTCGCGGGAAAGCTGAGCCTTGGCTTCGGCAAGCAGCGGGGCGATGTCTAGCTCGGGCGGGAGCAGCCCCGACACCTTCAGCAACGCGGCGACATTGTCGACATCGGCGTCTATGCTCTCGGCAACCCCGGGATATTGGACCTTGATCGCAAGCACGCGGCCATCATGCGTTTCGGCGCGGTGGACCTGGCCGATCGACGCGGCGGCGATCGGATGGGCCTGGAACCGCCTGAAGCGCCGCCGCCAATCCTTGCCCCATTCGGCTTCCAGCACCTTGGCCAGCTGCTGCGGCGGCATGTGGAAGGCATTGCTGCGCAGGCGGGCAAGGATTTCGCTCAGTTCAGGCGGAAGGAAGTCGCCGCTATCGAGACTGATCATCTGCCCCAGCTTCATCGCCGCGCCGCGAAGATGCGCCAGGCGGTCGGCGAGGCGGGTGAGGTTGGCGGGCGTCAGCAACAGGTCGCGGGCGCTGGGCCGTTCGCCGGCAGCAAGGCGGCGGGCGCCCTCTGCGAGCATGCCGCCGGCAACGCCCCCTGCCAGTCGGCCGAACTGACCGGCCCGCGCGATCCGTCCGCGCGGCACGGCGCGTCCTTCGTCACCACTCATCGGGCGAGGCGGCGCTGGAGGGCTGGCCGGACCTTGAGGAAAGCGATGTAGGCCCGCTCGAGCAGGGCGAGCAGCGGCGGAAAGCGTGCAGCTTCGCCCAGCGGGCGGAGCAGGGGGATGGCGCGCCACATCGCCGCAAAGGCGGCAGCGCCGCTAAGGAGGCGGCCGCCTTCACGCGCGTGGAAGCGCGCTAGCAAGGCCGAGCGATCAATCGGGCAGTCCGTTGTGTCACCGCCGGAAACATCGACGAATTCGATCCGCCCGCGCCGGTCGAGCCGCCGCATCAGCGCGATCTCGCGCCGGCAGAGCGGACAACCGCCATCGAACCAGACTGTCACCATCCAGCGCATATAGGGTCGGTGGAAGCGGCCAACACCCGGTCCTGAGGACGGGGTCGGCGCCGGCGTCGGTCAGGGCAGCAGTGTCGCAAGCACCCTTGCAAGCTGTTCGCGGCCATAGGGCTTGGCGATCACCGGGGCCTGGCCACTCCAGCCCACGCCCCCCTCGGCATAACCGGTAGCGAACACAAAGGGGATGCCCAGGCTTGCGAGCAGGTCGGCGACGGGAAAGCTCAATTGCTCGTTGAGGTTGACGTCGAGCACCGCCGCTTCGAACTGTTCGCGGCCGGCAAGCTCCAGCGCATCGGGCAAGCGGTAGGCGGGGCCAACCACTTCGTAGCCGAGCTCGATGACCATATCCTCGAGCGCGAAGGCGATCATCGGCTCGTCTTCCACCAACAGAACGCGGCGCGGTGCGTCAGTCATGGTGGGGGGTGGGGGCATCGACGCTGCAACGGACACCATCGCTGTCATAGTGGATGCGGACGTCCCCGCCGAGTTCGGCTGCCAGCCCGCGCTCGATCATCCGGGTGCCGAACCCGCGCCGGGTCGGGTTTGCGACGGGCGGCCCGCCACTTTCCTTCCATTCCAGCCTGAGGCGACCATCGTCGGTCCGCCAGCGAATGGCGACCTTGCCCGCATCATTGCTGAGGCTGCCATATTTGGTGGCATTGGTGGCAAGTTCGTGAATGGCCATGGCGATGCTGACTGCAACCTTGGGCGGCAGCAAAAGGTCCGGCCCGTCGAGGTCCACGCGCTCATCATCGGAGCAGACTGCGGTAAAGGTGTCGCAGATCAGCCGCCGCAGCGGCACCGCCTCCCAGCGTTCCTGGGTAAGAATGCCGTGCGCCGCCGAGAGCGCTCCGAGGCGGCCTTCGAACCGGGCGAGCTGTGCCGGCACCGGATCATCGCCGCGGAAGCTCTGCTGCGCGATGCTCTGGATGATCGCCAGCAGGTTCTTGGCGCGGTGGCTGAGCTCGTTGATGAGCAGCTGCTGATGCGCCTCGGCCTGCTTGCGGCCACTGATGTCCTGCAGCGCGACGACGGCGATATCGGCCTTGCCGTCGTCGCCGACAATCGGCGCGGACTGGCCGAGCAGGGTGATCAGCCTGCCGTCCTGGCGGCGGTAGAGCATCTCGTTGTCGGTGACGGTTTCGCCATAGGCCACCGAGCGGTACAGCGGATAAGCCTCGACCGCGAGCGGCTTGCCCTCTTCGTCGAGGCCGCCGTAGCGGTCGTATGTTTCCGCCGTGTCGGACAGGACCTGATGCCCGAGCATCTCCTCGAGGGCCTGGTTGTAGAGGAAGATTTGCCCCGAAGGCACGCGCGCGATGGCGACGCCGACCGGCATCTGGTCGATCACCGCGCGAAGCTGCTCCTCGCTGCGGCGCACCTGCTCGATCGCTTCGCGGCGTTCATCGACGTCGATCACCGATCCGACATATCCAAGGAAGCGGCCCGACCCGTCGAAGCGCGGTGCGGCGGCATCGATGCACCAGCGGTAGACGCCATCGGAGCGGCGCACCCGGAAGTCGGCTTCGTAGCGGCGCTGCTCTTCGTTGGCCTTGAGGAAGGCGCGTTCGGCTTCGGGCCGGTCATCGTCATGGACCGCCTTCAGCCAGCCAAAGCCTTCGCCCTCGCCCTTCCGCTGGCCGGTGAAGCTGTACCAGGTCTTGTTGAGATAGGTGCAGTAACCGCTCTCGTCGGTCACCCACAGCATGACGGGGGTTTCATCGGCGATATTGCGGAAGCGATCCTCGCTTTCACGCAAGGTGGCTTCGGAGCGGACCCGGACGATGTGCGCCCAGCTGCGCTCGGTCGCCTCAGTGACGAGACCCTTCTCCTCTGCGGTCCAGGTGCGGGGCTGGTCCTGATGCACTGCCATCATCGCCGCCAGCTTGCCCGCGCGCATGAATGGCATGCAGATGGTGGCCTGAATGCCGATCGCCAGGAAGGTGGCGCCTCCCTCCTTCCCCAGCTCCGCGATGACATCGTTGATCACCAGGACGCGCCCGCCACGGAGGGCCGAAGCCGCGGTGTCGCCGAACGCGTCGAGGCTGTAGCGACCGACGATGCTGTCCGATCCCTGCGCTGCCCAGTCGCCGCGGATGGTGAAGGCATCCTCATTCTCGTCAAGGTCGGCATAAGCGACGATCGAAGCAGACAGATGTTCGCCCAGCAGGCGCGCGGTGACGCCCATGATCGCGATCGGATCGGAGAGCGTGCGAATGCTCTCGGACAGGTGGTCGAAGAAGGCGAGCCGTTCCGTCCGCGCCTTGAGCGCGCGTTCGGCGGCGAGGCGGGAGGTCGTCTCGATCACCACCGCAAGCACCCCGGCCGGGCGGCCGTTGTCGCCCAGCACCGGCGAATAATCGAGGTTCATCGCGACCAGCTCGGGCTGGCCGTGACGGTGGAGAACCAGCTCCTGGTCCTCGAAGGACAGCGTGCCCCCTGCGAGACCGACCTTCATCACGTGATCGTTGAAGTCGGCCACTTCGGGCCAGCCTTCGCGCACCTTGCTGCCGAGCAGCTCGGGATGACGGCCGCCTGCGAATTCGGAATAGGGATCGTTGTAGAGCATGATCCCGTCGTCGCCCCATAGCATGACCATGGGCACGGGCGAACGCAGCAGTAGGCCGGTCGCGGCCTTCAGGCTTTGCGACCAGTTTTCAACCGGTCCAAGCGTCGCGGACCAATCACGCGATCGGATCAGGGCGCCACACTTGCCGCCGCCATCTAGAAACGCAGGCATCGCCAAGGGCGCTAGCGGAGCAAATGCCCCAGGAGAAGAGCGACTTTTGCGATTGCGGATTAATTCGCTAGCCTGCGCTGATGCCGCTGTACTGTCTTAAAAATGCCTGTCCGCAACTCGCGCCGGGAAGCTGGGTCAGCCCCAGTGCCGACCTGATCGGCGATGTCCGCCTTGGGCCGCGCGCAAGCGTATGGTTCGGAGCGGTGATCCGCGCCGACAACACGCCGATCATCGTCGGGGAGAACAGCAACATCCAGGATGGCGCCGTCTGCCATAGCGATCCGCATGCGCCGCTGACCATCGGCCGCGGGGTCACGGTCGGGCACCAGGCGATCCTGCACGGCTGCACCGTCGGCGACGGGGCGCTGATCGGAATGGGCGCCCGTGTGCTTAACGGAGCCGTGATCGGCGCGCGCTGCATCGTCGGCGCGGGCGCGCTGGTGCCTGAAGGCAAGGCGTTCGCAGAAGGGCAACTACTGGTCGGCGCGCCGGCCCGGGTGGTGCGAGCGCTTACCGAATCCGAATTGCAGATGCTGGAGGCGAGCGCGCTTCATTATGCGCAGAAAGCCGCCGAATATGCGACCGAATTGCGGTTACAGGCCTGACACTTGAGGGCGGCATTCAGTAACGCCACCTTGGCTGCATGATAGACATCCGCCCCTTCGCTTCGCTCGGCCACGCCGATCATGGCTGGCTCGATGCCCGCCACCACTTCTCGTTCGCCAACTATCATGATCCCGCCCGGATGGGCTGGGGCAAGATCAGGGTGTGGAACGACGATAAGATCGCCGGCAAGTCCGGCTTTCCGCCGCATCCCCACCGCGACATGGAGATCGTGACCTATGTCCGGACGGGCGCGATCACCCACCAGGACAGCCTCGGCAACATGGGCCGCACCGGTGCCGGCGACGTGCAGGTGATGAGCGCCGGGACCGGAGTGGTCCACGCCGAATATAATCTCGAGGACGAGGACACGACGCTGTTCCAGATCTGGATCGAGACCGACCGGCCCAATGCACCGCCGAGCTGGGGGGCCATGCCCTTTCCCAAGGATGCCCGCGACGGCGCTTTCCAGCTGCTCGCCAGTGGCAACAAGGAAGGCGGCGCGCTGACCATCAATGCCGATGCGCGGATCCTTGGCGCGACACTGCAGGGCGGGAGCCGGATCACGCTCGAGGCCGATCCGGCGCGCCACCTGTATCTGGTCTCTTCGGCCCCGGTCCGGGTTAACGGCGTCCAGGCGAAGGCCCGCGACGGGATCGCGATCACGGACGAGAAAAGCCTCGTGATCGAGGGGGATGCAGACGCCGAACTGGTGCTAGTCGACGCCCGCTGACCCCTTCGGCGCTTGCCGCGGCGCCGGGTCTGAGCCAAAGGGCGGGCAATCCCTCCTTCAGCTTTGACCCGGTAGCGGCCTGACCGTGACGCGAACCCATTTCCTTATCCTTGCCGCCGCGATGCTGGGCGTTCCCGGCGCCGCGCTGGCGCAGACCAGCACGGCGCCCGCCAACGTCGTCGCCCCAGCGCCGCCACCGCGCGAAGGGACGGTCGGTCCCGAGCAATTGCGCGATTTCTCGCTGCCGGGCACGCGCACGGCGCCGGCACCGGCGGCAGAAACCCCGCGTGCCTCGCCCGCACCACCGCCCGTGGCGAGGACGGTTCCGACGGTCACCGCGCCGACGCGGGCGACGACCCCGCGACCGGCCGAACCGCGCACCGATGCCACACCCCCGACCGAGCGCCGCGCAAGAACCGAGGCGCAACCTGCGCCAACGATTTCGACCAGCCCATTGCCGCTGCCCCCGCCGACCGCGTCGAGTGAGCGACAGCCGGCTGTCACTGAGCCGACTGCCCAGATTCAACTTCCGCCGGTGTCAGTGACCCAGGCGGGAAGCGAAGATTCGTCCTCGCTCCTCCCGGCCTGGTGGCCGTGGGCACTGGTGGCCGGGCTGGCCGGTGTCGGTCTTGCCCTGCTGCTTCGGCAGCGCCGCCGGGCCGAGACCGTCGGTGGGGTGGGCGAATTCGAGCGCGTGACGGCCGCGCCTGCAGCGCCGCTGCCGCTGCCGCCAGAGCCGGCTGCGCCTCCGCCGCCCCCTGCCGCGCGGCCCGCACCGGCTCGCCAGCCACAACCCGCCCCTCCGAACCTGCCGACCGGCATGGTCACCACGCGCCTTCGGTCGGCCGCGCCGATGCTTGCAGCGCCGCCGCCCGTCCCGGCCCCGGCCGTCACGGGCGGCGTAGTCAGCCGCCGCCTGCGGGCATGGATCGAACTCGACCTCGTGGTCCGGGAAATCCTGTACGATGCCGACCAGGCGCTGTTCCGGGTCGACCTGATCGTCGGCAACGGCGGAACGGCGCCGGCCGGTGACATCACGCTTGAAGCGGTCGCGGTGAATGCCGGCGAACAGCAGGGTGCCGAGCTTTCGGCCTTCTTCGAGCGGCCGTGCGCCGCCGCCGCCGCGATGGCCGAGCTTTCGCCGCTGGCCGAGACCCGGATCAGCCATGAGCTGCGTTTCCCGCGCGCCGCGATCCAGGCTTATGAATCGCAGGGGCGGCCGCTGTTCGTCCCCGTGGTCGCCTTTACCGCCGTCTATCGCACCGCTGCGGGGGAGGGGCGCACCGGCGCTGCCTTCCTGGTCGGCCGCGACGTTCCCGGATCGGACAGGCTGGCGCCGCTGCTGCTTCCGGACGGCGAGGGACGCGCGCTCGGGCTTGCCGTCCGCCGGCTCGACGAAGCGGTGCGGCGCTGACGACTATTGATTGACAGGCACTCGCCCGGGCGGCATTGGCGCCCGGCCTGACCTCGTGGAGAGGTGGCCGAGTGGTTAAAGGCAGCAGACTGTAAATCTGCCCGCGCAAGCGTACGCTGGTTCGAATCCAGCCCTCTCCACCATTTTTTTGCCCAGCCGCGCCCCACTGGTCGCCAGGCACCAGCGCACAGCCGAATCGCTAATCCGCACCAAAGTGGGCTTACGTTCGCGTTAACGATTTTCAGTCCAACGAATCGTCAAAATATCCCGCTTTTGCATTGCAATTGGCCGGAAGTGTCTGTTCTTTGACACTAACGTTTATGAACGATTCCTGCTATTCGGAGCCAATGATCTCGACTTCGCAAGCAAGTCGCGGGTCGGCGGGTAAAGAGGAGTCGGTCGGGGGACCGAGCTTCTCGGGCGTTGGCAGTGCATCTGCCCATGATCGCTTCGCTCAGTTGAGCCGCGGTCAGCTCGAGGTGCTCTGCCTGGTCAACCGCCACCTCAGTTCGAAGGAGATCGCTGCCGAGCTCGGCATCTCCAGCCATACCGTCGATCAGCGCGTTCGTGGTGCCATTCGCACGCTCGGCGTCTCCCGCCGCAGCGAGGCGGCACGCCTCATCGCCGAACATGAAGCCGCTCATGCCGGTGACGATGCCGGCCAAGTGCCTGGCAAGACTGCATATCAGCGATTGATACATCAATTGCCGCACATCGACGCCGCGCCGGACCAACCGCAATCAGAGGGGGCGGTCAGTTCTCAGATTCGGCACGCTGATCGCACAGGGGGGACCGGGACGGGTCGGCTCGAAACCGAGCAGAGTTCGCTCCGCTCCCGGCCCCCTCTGTTACCATGGTCGACACCACAACAGGCGCGCAACGTCTGGAGCGTGGGGCAGAGGCTGGCGGCGGTCGTGGGTGTTGCGATCATGTCCAGTTTCTCGGTCGGGATGCTGCTTGCGGGACTGGAAAGCCTGTCCCGGCTTGTGCGGTCCTGACCGGCCTCTTCCCAACCTCACGGCGAGCGTCGGAACCAGACTCCGGAAGCGATAGTGCTTCACGGCAAGGGAGAGGTCATGCGCAGGCAGGTAATCGAACAGACGGCAATGGATGTGGCCCACCAGGTGCGGGCGGTCGAGGACAGCATCGAGGCGGCCCTGATCGAACTCGCGGAGCTTCAGAACCGCATGATCCGGGCGCGCAGCGTCGCGGGCGTCGGCATCGCCACCGGTCATGACGCGCTCGAGCAGGTAGTGGTCTCGCTGCAAGGCCTGATCCACGCACGTGGTGGAATGGCGCAGTGCCATGCGGCCCTGGTCACCGCCAAGGAGCAGGTGCCTGGGCTTCGCACCGTCTCGTTCGGCGACGGCCTGGAGTGTCCCGACAAGGTCGCACAACTGCGGGTCGTCTCCTGACGGCCCGAACACTTATTCACAAGGGGGCGCTGCCGGCACATCAGCCGGCGGCGCCCTGATCTTTGGAGCCGCTTAGACCGGTGCTGCGCGTCACCTTCTACTTCACCTTCCTGATCGGGGTCGCGGCTCTCGCCTTCTGGCGCGGGCGCAGGGAAGAGCGCCTCGCCGCGCTGGTCTGCGTGGTGGGAACGGCGTTGACGGTGGTGACCGCGGACCCGCGCGCCGTTCGCTTCGCAAGCTTCGGGACCATCGCCTTCGTGATCGACCTCGGCGTGTTTCTGGCCTTTCTCGCCATCGCCCTTCGCTCCGAGCGGTTCTGGCCTTTATGGGTCGCGGGACTGCAGCTGACCGCGGCGACCATCCACCCGATGATGCTGATCTCCCCGGTGCTTGCCGGAAGGGTGTTCGGGGCCGCGCTGGCCTTCTGGTCCTACCCGATCCTCCTGCTGATCGCGATCGGCACCCTGCGCACCCAGACGGTCGAGCGCTGGCGGGCCGAAGCCGACATTGCCTCGGGACGGGTGATCTCCTAGCCAGCGGGCGGCATGTCCGTCCCGTCACTCGTCCTGGCGCTTCTCGACGCCCTCGAGGAGCCCGCGCTTCTGGTCGCGCGCCAACGGACGGTCGCCGCCAATCGCGCCGCCTTCGCCTTGCTCGGGCCGCGGCTGGTCGGCCAGGACATCCGCTTCGCGATCCGCCAACCACAGGCGCTCGACGCCATCCTCGGCGGCCGTGCCGGTCGCTTCGAGGTCACCGGCATCGGCGGGGTCGACCGCAGTTTCGAGGTTACGCTGACGGCCCTCGAGGACGAGCTGCTGCTAGTTCGCCTGGTCGATCGCTCGGCGCGCCGGGCAGCCGAAAAGGCGCAGGTCGATTTCGTCGCCAACGCCAGCCACGAACTGCGCACGCCGCTGGCCGCGGTGCTCGGTTTCTCGGAAACGCTGGCCGACGAGGCTCCGCTGCCCGAGGGGCTGCGACGGCGTTTTGGTGCGCAGATCCACGACCAGGCCAAGAGGATGATGGTCATCATCCGCGACCTGATGAGCCTGTCGCGCATCGAGGCCGACCGATTCAGCGTGCCGCGGGGCAAGGTCGCGCTGGGAGACCTCGTCCGCGAGGCCGTTACCGCCGCGGGACCGCTTGCCGAGAGCCGATCCTGCGCTATCGAAACGGCGATCGAGGAGGAGGCGGGGAATGTCAGCGGCGATCATGCCCAGCTCAGGCAGTTGCTCGACAATCTGATCGGCAACGCGGTCCGCTATGGCTGCAAAGGTGAGGACGGCCGGGTCCTTGTCACGGTGGCGAGCGACGGGGAGTGGTGCCGGCTGACGGTGCGCGACTGGGGGGACGGGGTCGATGCCAGACACCTGCCCAGGCTGACCGAGCGATTCTACCGCGTCGATGCCGCGCGCAGCCGGGACAGCGGCGGCACCGGTCTTGGCCTCGCCATCGTCGCGCAAATCGTCGAGCGCCACCGTGGGCTGCTCGCCATTCGCAGCCAGCCGGGCGAGGGCACCGAGGTCGAAGTCCGGATTCCGCGCGCCTGATCCGAAGGCCGTGTCATCAGCTTGTAACCTCGCGGTCACATGGGCGGCGTGACGGCGGGGCAAAGGCGCCGGGCAAAGGGCGGATCAGCCCGCGGGAGACATGAGACGATGAGCAAGTTCTGGCTGGCACTGCCGCTGGTGGCGGCGGTGAGCGCATGTGGCGGGGGTTCGAGCAACTCGGCCTCGCAATTGAAGATTGTCGGTTCGTCGACGGTCTATCCCTTTACCACCGCCGTTGCCGAAGCCTTTCAGAAGGCCAATGCGGGCACCAGCGTGATCGTCGAATCGACCGGCACGGGTTCGGGCATCAAGCTGTTCTGCGAAGGCGTCGGACAGAAATTCCCGGACATGGTCAACGCGTCGCGCCAGATGAAGAAAAGCGAATATGACGCCTGCGCCGCGGCTGGCGCGAAGCAGGTGATCGAAGTGCCGATCGGCATCGATGGCCTGACGCTCATCGAATCGAACAAGGCCGAACCGCTCAAGGTCACGCTGGCCGACATTTATGCCGCAGTCGCCGCCAATCCCTACGGCAAGGGCCCGAACAAGGCGCAGACCTGGAAGGACGTCAATCCGGCGCTTCCCGCCATCAAGATCCGCGTCCTCGGGCCGCCGCCGACCAGCGGAACCCGCGACAGCTTTGCCGAGCTGATGCTGACCAAGGGCTGCGAAAGCGACCCGGCGATGAAGGAGCTCAAGCAGAGCGACGAGGCCAAGCACAAGGACCTGTGCACCAAGGTCCGCGAAGACGGCGTGTTCGTCGAAGCCGGCGAAAATGACAATCTGCTGGTGCAGAAGGTCGAAGCCGATCCCGGCACCGTTGGCGTTCTCGGCTACAGCTACCTCGAACAGAATGCCGACAAGATCCGCCCGGTCGAGATCAACGGCGTTCTCCCCACCGAAGCCACCATCCAGGGCCTAAGCTATCCGGGCGCGCGCAAGCTCTACATCTACGTGAAGGGCGAGCATGCGGCGGTGAAGCCGGCGATCAAGGGCTTCCTTGCCGAATATGCCAAGGCATGGAGCAAGGGCGGACTGCTCGAGAAGCGCGGCCTGGTGCCGTTCGTCGGTGCGGATATCGAGAAGGCCAATGCGGTTGCGACCGGCCTGACCCCGCTCGACGCTTCGACGCTCAAGTAAACGCAAGCGGGCGATCACAAGCTCATGAGCCTCGCTCTTGGCCTTCTCCTCGTGCTCGGCGTGGCCGCCGCCGCCTTCGTGCTTGCGCGCGGGCGGGCGGCTGCGCTGCGCACGGCCGGAGAGGGCCGGCAGCGGCTCAACAGCCTGCCCGTCTACCATGGCGCCTATGCCCTGCTGTGGGCGGCCATTCCGGCCCTGCTGTTCCTCGCCTGCTGGGCGCCGATCCAGCAGGGGCTGATCAACGAGGCGGTGCTGGCGAGCCCGGCGGGGCAGCAGCTTCCCGACTTCGACCTCGCGCGCGATTCGATTCTCGAGGAAGCACGTGCGGTCGCGAGCGGGTCCTCCGACATCGCCTTCAATCCGGCGGCGCAGGCGCTGGTTCCGATCTACCGGGACGCGAGCGCGCGCTATGGCCTGATCGGGACCGGTGCAGCGCTTCTCCTCGCGCTGGCGGGCGCCGGCTGGGCCTGGTCGCGGATCGGAGTGCAACTGCGGGCGAGGGCAGGTGTCGAGAAATGGCTGATGGGCCTCCTCGTCGCGGCCTCGCTGATCGCGATCCTGACCACCTTCGGGATCGTTCTGTCGCTGTTGTTCGAGACGGTCCGCTTCTTCCAGATGGTGCCGGCAAGCGACTTCCTGTTCGGCACCAGCTGGTCGCCGCAGGTGGCGATCCGCGCAGATCAGGCGGGTTCGTCGGGGGCGTTCGGATCGATCCCCTTGTTCTGGGGGACCATCTTCATCGGCGCGGTGATCGCGATGATCGTCGCCATTCCGCTTGGGCTGATGAGCGCGATTTTCCTGACGCAATATGCGCCCGGCAAGTTGCGCAAGGTGCTGAAGCCATTGCTCGAGATTCTCGCCGGTGTGCCGACGGTGGTATACGGCTATTTCGCTGCGCTGACCGTCGCGCCGCTCGTCCGTGACCTCGGGCTCGGCCTGGGGATCAGCTCGGCCTCGAGCGAGAGCGCGCTTGCCGCCGGTCTGGTGATGGGCGTGATGATCATTCCGTTCGTCAGTTCGATGGCGGACGACAGCATCGCGGCGGTGCCGCAAGCGATGCGCGACGGAAGCCTGGCGATGGGCGCCACCCGGTCCGAAACCATCCGCAAGGTGATCCTTCCCGCCGCGCTTCCGGGCGTGGTCGGCGGCGTCCTACTAGCGGTCAGCCGCGCGATCGGCGAAACCATGATCGTGGTGATGGCCGCTGGCCTTTCCGCCAACCTTACCGCCAACCCGTTCAACAGCGTGACCACCGTCACCACCCAGATCGTCCAGCTGCTGACCGGCGACCAGGAGTTCAACAGCCCCAAGACACTGGCCGCCTTCGCGCTCGGCCTGGTGCTGTTCCTGGTGACGCTCGCCCTCAACCTCATCGCGCTGCGAGTCGTCCGCAGGTACCGGGAAGCCTATGAATAACGAAGCGCGCAGCCATGCCGGGGGCATGGGGAGCACTGCAGTGGCGAGCCGCTGGGCAAGCGAGGCGATGACCCGGCGGGTCAAGCGCCGCTACGCCGCCGAGCGCCGGTTCAAGGCGCTGGGCCTTGCCGCGATCCTGGTCAGCCTTGCCTTCCTCGCCTTCCTGCTGATCACCATGACGCTGCGCGGCCTCGGCGGGTTCAGCGCGACGTTCCTGACCGCGAGCGATGCGACCGACCCTTCGCAGGTCGGCGTGTGGGGCGCACTCAAGGGGTCGTTCCTGACCATCCTCGTGACGATGGCGCTGGCGTTTCCAGTCGGCGTGCTGGCGGCGGTCTACCTCGAGGAGTTCGCCAAGCGGAACCGCTGGAACGACTTCATCGAGGTCAGCATCAACAATCTCGCCGCGGTGCCCTCGATCATCTTCGGCCTGCTCGGCCTTGCCGTCTTCCTCAACACCATGCAGCTGCCGCGTTCGGCGGCGCTGGTCGGCGGGCTGACGCTGGCGCTGATGACCATGCCCGTCATCGTCATCGCCGGTCGCAACGCGATCAAGGCGGTGCCGCCGTCGATCCGTGACGCGGCGCTGGGCGTCGGCGCGTCCAAGATGCAGGTGGTGTTCCACCACGTCCTGCCGCTGGCGCTGCCCGGCATTCTCACCGGCACGATCATCGGCATGGCCCGCGCGCTGGGCGAGACCGCGCCGCTGCTGATGATCGGCATGCGCGCCTTCATCGCCACGCCGCCGGGCAGCCTGGTCGATCCGGCGACGGTGCTGCCGGTGCAGATCTTCCTGTGGTCGGACGAGGTCGACCGCGCCTTCGTCGAGAAGACCAGCGCGGCGATCATTGTCCTCCTGCTGTTCATGCTGTTGATGAACGGCCTCGCCATCTATCTTCGCAACCGCTTCGAGCGCCGCTGGTAAGGCCGCCTGACCATGAACGACGAGAAAGAACCCATCCTCACCAATTCGGCGGTGCCCTTCCCGTCGACCGCGATCGCGCGGGAGGCGGAGGAGAAGGACGTCCTCACGCCCGACCTCAGGCCCGAAGTCCAGGCGCCGATGCCGGTACCGGCCGAGCCGGCGCGGACGATCGTCCCGGGCGAGGCCGATGTCGCGACCACGCCCAAGATGCGGGCCGAGGACGTGCGCGTCTATTACGGCGAAAAGGAAGCGCTGAAGGGCGTCTCGATCGAGGTGCACGACGACAAGGTCACCGCCTTCATCGGCCCGTCGGGCTGCGGCAAGTCGACCTTCCTGCGCTGCCTCAACCGGATGAACGACACCATCGCGGGGGCGCGGGTGACCGGGATTATCACGCTCGACGGCGAAGACATCACCTCGCCCGACATGGACGTGGTGCAGCTCCGCGCCCGGGTCGGGATGGTGTTCCAGAAGCCCAATCCTTTCCCGAAGTCGATCTTCGAGAATGTCGCCTACGGGCCGCGCATCCACGGGCTGGCGGATGGCAAGGACGAACTTGCCGGGATCGTCGAGAAGAGCCTGCGCCGTGCGGGCCTGTGGGACGAGGTCAAGGACCGGCTCGACGAGAGCGGCACCGCGCTGTCGGGCGGGCAGCAGCAGCGCCTGTGCATCGCCCGCGCCATCGCGGTCGATCCCGAAGTCATCCTGATGGACGAGCCCTGCTCGGCGCTCGACCCGATCGCGACCGCCAAGATCGAAGAACTGATCCACGAGCTGCGCGGCCGTTATGCGATCGCCATCGTCACCCACAACATGCAGCAGGCGGCGCGAGTCAGCCAGCGGACCGCCTTTTTCCACCTCGGTGAACTGATCGAATACGGCAAGACCAAGGAGATCTTCACCAACCCGCGCGAGCAGCGCACCCAGGACTACATCACCGGCCGGTACGGCTGAGGGAGACTGACATCGTGGCTTCCCAGGGACATACGCTCAAAGCGTTCGACGAGGATCTCGACCGGCTGCGCGCGCTCATCACCGAGATGGGCGGGCGGGCCGAGCATGCGATCATCGAGGCGATGCGCTGCCTTTCCGAGCGCGACGGCGACGCCGCGCTGCGGGTGATCGAGGACGACAAGCGCATCGACGCGCTGGAAGTCGAGACCGAACGGCGCGTCATCCAGCTGATCGCGCTTCGTGCGCCGATGGCGGGTGATCTGCGCGACGTGGTCGCGGCGCTCAAGATTTCCGGCGTGGTCGAGCGGATCGGCGATTATGCCAAGAACATCGCCAAGCGCGTGCCCCTCTTGGAGGACGCCGGGAAGATCGAGCCGCTGTCACTGCTGCCCGAAATGGCGCGGATCGCGGTCGGCATGGTTCACGACGTGCTGAACGCCTTTGTCCAGCGCGATGCCGACGCCGCGGTGCGGGTATGCCAGCGGGACAAGGCGGTGGACGATTTCTACGACAGCATCTTTCGCACCCTGCTGACGCACATGATGGAAAACCCCCATATCATCGGCCAGTCGGCGCACCTCCTGTTCGTCGCCAAGAACCTGGAGCGCGTGGGCGACCATGCGACCAACATCGCCGAGATGGTCTATTACGCCGCGACCGGGCAGCACATGGCCGACCGGGTCAAGGGCGCGGAAGGGTTGAGCCGCTGATGGCCCGGCAGGCGCAGCTGCTGCTGGTCGAGGACGACCGTTCGCTGGCCGAACTCATCACCTTCCACTTCGAGCGGGAGGGCTATCGGGTCACCCGTACCGGGGATGGAGAGGAAGCGCTGATCCTTGCCGACGAGGTCAGTCCCGATCTGATGATCCTCGACTGGATGATCGAAGGCATCAGCGGCATTGAGGTATGCCGGCGGCTGCGGCGGCGGCAGACCACCGCCAACCTGCCGATCCTGATGCTGACCGCGCGCGGCGAGGAGGACGATCGCGTCCGCGGGCTGGAAACCGGCGCCGACGACTACATCACCAAGCCGTTCAGCCCCAAGGAACTGGTCGCACGGGCAGCCGCGGTCCTTCGCCGCGTGCGCCCGGCGCTGGCGGCGCAGACGCTCGACTATGCCGGCCTCGAGATGGACCTTGTCGCGCACCGGGTCCGCCGCGACGGCAAGACCATTTCGCTCGGCCCGACCGAATATCGCCTGCTCCGCCACTTCCTGGAGAACCCCGGAAGGGTCTTCTCGCGCCAGCAATTGCTGGAAACGGTCTGGCCGCACAGCGAGGACATCGAACTGCGCACCGTCGACGTGCATATCCGCCGTCTGCGCATGGCGATCGGCGAGCCTGACCTGGTCCGGACGGTTCGCAGCGCGGGCTATGCGCTGGACGCGGAAGCCATCGCCTAGCTGCTGACGTTGATCGCCCAGAGGCTTGCGCCGAGGCTGATCAGGAAGGCGAGCAGGATCAGGAAGAAGCGTCCCACAGCCGCCTGGGCCCGGACGACATGCTCTTCGTCGAGCCAGTATGGTCCGCCACCAGCGTCACGAACATAGCCCTGCTTGACCAGCGAGCGCAGGGTCGCTGCCGCACCGCTGGCCGAGAGGTCGATCGATGCCGCCGTTCGGACGCTGGTCGCCCCTTTTGCGCGCAGCTGCTTGGTCAGGTCGTCACTGTCATGCTGCTGTTGCGAGGCGACTGCGATCAGGGCGGCGTTGATCCCGGCGTTGGCCATGACGGCATCCTAACGGAACCGTGCCGCTCCCCCAAGCGATTCACGCCTGTAACGATCTTCAGGAGCCTTGTGACATGGCCGCTCGTCCCAGCTGGCGCGGACAGATCCGCCTCGCCCTTGTCTCCATCCCGGTGGAGATCTTCCCCGCGTCCAAATCGGGCGCGAGCATTTCCTTTCACCAGATCCACGAGCCGACCGGCAAGCGGATCAAATATGAAAAGGTCGCGCCCGGTGTCGGACCGGTGAACGCTGACGACATCGTCAAGGGCTTCGAGGTGTCGAAGGGCGAATATGTCCTGCTCGAACCCGAGGAGATCGAGAGCGTGAAGCTCGAAAGCCGCAAGACGCTGGAACTGGCACAATTCGTCGATGCGGATGAGATCGACGCGCTCTACTACGACAAGCCCTATTTCGTGGTGCCGGCCGACGACCTTGCCGAAGAAGCGTTCATCGTGCTGCGCGAGGCATTGCGCCGGGCCCGCAAGGTGGGGATTGGGCAACTGGCGATGCGCGGCCAGGAATATGTCGTTGCGCTGAAGCCCTGCGGGCGCGGGATCCTGATGGAAACGCTGCGCTATGCGGACGAGCTCAACAAGGCGTCGAGCTATTTCCGCGAGATCGACGATGTCGAACCGGATGCCGACCTGCTCGAACTGGCGACGACGCTGATCGACAAGAAGAGCGGCAAGTTCGACGCCAGCGAGTTTCACAATCGCTACGTCGATGCACTGCGCGGCCTGATCGAGGAGAAGCGCAAGAAGAAGGGCGGCGGGCTGGTCATTCAGGATGCCAGCACCGAACTGCCCAAGAAGAGCAATGTCGTCGACCTGATGGCGGCGCTGAAGAAGAGCTTGGGCGAGAGCAACGACAATCCCGCGGCCAAGGCTCCGGTCAAAAAAGCAGCGGCCAAGAAGGCTGCTGCGCCGCGCAAGCCCGCCACCCCGCGCAAGGCTGCCGGGGCCAAGAGGTAGGCCGCCATGGCCCGTGCCGCCCGCCGCGCTTCCGGAATTCGGGGCCTCGATATCGAGACCTACAACGCCAAGCGCGACTTTGCGAAGACCAAAGAGCCCAAGGGCCGCAAGCTGAAAGGCAAGGGCGACAGCTTCGTCGTCCAGAAACACGACGCCACCCGGCTGCACTGGGACTTCCGGCTGGAGCTTGATGGCGTGCTCAAAAGCTGGGCGGTGCCGAAGGGGCCGAGCCTGGATCCGGCGGTCAATCGGCTGGCGATGCGGACCGAAGACCACCCGCTCGATTATGGCACCTTCGAGGGCATCATCCCCGCCGGCGAATATGGCGGCGGCACGGTGATGCTGTGGGACCGCGGCCGCTGGATCCCGCACCCCGACAAGGACCCGCGCAAGACGCTGGAAGAAGGCCATCTGCACTTCACGCTCGAAGGCGAGCGGATGAAGGGCGAGTGGGTCATGTTCCGGATGAAGGCCAAACCGGGGGAAAAAGGCGAGGCGTGGATGCTTAAGAAGGTAACCGACGAGGCCGCCGCGCCGGACGAAGGCGACGCACTGGTCGACCAGTGCCTGACCAGCGTCGAGACTGGCCGGAGCATGGCCGAGATTGCCGCAGGCGAAGATGTCTGGGAATCGAACCGCGGCGGCAAGAAGGGAGGCCGGACCAAGCGCAAGGTCGCTCCGCCGCCCGCTTTCCTCGAGCCGCAGCTGGCGACCCTTGCCGACCACCCGCCGACGGGCAGCGGGTGGATCCACGAATATAAATATGACGGCTACCGGCTGCTGCTCAGCGTGGGCGAGGGCGGGGCGGTGGCGTGGACCCGCAACGGCAAGGACTGGTCGGACTATTTCCCCGAATTGGCGGCGGCAGCGGCGGCGAGCCTGCCGGGCGGATGCCTGCTCGACGGCGAAGCGGTGGCGCTCGATGCCGACGGCAAGCCGAACTTCTCCCTGCTGCAATCGACGATCAAGGGCGGCAAGGGGCAGGACCGGCCTGACCTTGCCTTCTACGCCTTCGACCTGCTGGTCGACCGTGGCGAGGATATCCGCAAGCTCACCAATCTCGAACGCAAGCAACGGCTCGCGGCCTTGATGAAGGGGGTGTCCGCGCCGCTCATCTATGGCGACCATGTGGTTGGCAAGGGCGAGCAACTGTTCGACAGGATCTGCGCCGACGGGGGCGAGGGCATCATCAGCAAGAAGGCCGACGCTCCCTACCGCGGTGTTCGGACCAAATGCTGGCTCAAGGTCAAATGCATCGCGCGGCAGGAATTCGTGATCGTCGGCTGGCAGGCGAGCGACAAGAGGCGGGGCTTTCGATCGCTTCACCTCGGCGTCAACGAGAACGGCGCGCTGCATTACGTCGGCAAGGTCGGGACCGGGTTCGACACGGCGACGCTGGAGAGCCTGTCCGAGCGGATGGCGCCGCTCAAACTGGACAAGCCGGCGCTCGACGTGCCGCGGACGGCGCTTCGGGGATCGACCTGGATCACGCCCGAACTGGTGGCCGAGATTGCCTATACCGAATTCACCAGCGACGGCGTGCTGCGGCACCCGAGCTTCCTTGGCCTTCGTGAGGACAAGGGCGCGAAGCAGGTAGTGCTCGAAACGCCGACCCACGTGCCCGAGGCGAAGGCGAAGAAGGGCGCGAAGGCCGCGCCGCTGCGCACCGCCGCCGACTTCAAGCTTCGGTTGACGAGCCCGGACAAGGTGATCTTCCCCGAGGACGGACTGACCAAGGGCGAATTGGCCGATTATTATGCGGCGGTCGGCGACCTCATGATGATCGACCTCGCGCGGCGGCCCATGACCCTGATCCGCTGTCCGTCGGGGAGGGCCAAGAAATGCTTCTTCCAGAAGCATGATACCGGGTCGATGGGCGCGCATGTGCTCCACATTCCGGTGACCGAAGGCGCCGGCACGACCGAGGAGGATTATCTCTACGTCGAGGAGATCGCCGGGATGCTCGAATGCGTCCAGATGAACACCATCGAGTTTCATGGCTGGGGGAGCCGGATCGATCCGCTGGAAAAGCCCGACCGGCTCGTGTTCGACCTCGACCCCGACGAGGGGCTGGGGTTCGACAAGGTCAAGGTCGCGGCGGTGCGGCTGCGCGAACTGCTGGCGGACCTCGGCCTCGAGACCTTTCCGCTGCTGTCAGGGGGCAAGGGCATCCACGTCATCGCGCCGTTGGACCAGAGCCGCGAATGGCCGGCGGTGAAGAGCTTTGCCGAACGCTTCAGCCGCGCGATCGCCGAGGCGGAGCCGGAGACCTTCACCGCCAATATCCGCAAGAACCAGCGCACCGGCCGCATCTTCCTCGACTGGCTGCGCAACCAGCGTGGGAGCACCGCGGTGATGCCCTATTCGGCGCGCGCCCGCGAAGGCGCACCGGTCGCGGCACCGGTATCGTGGGAGGAACTGGACGGGCTCGAGGCGGCCAATGCCTTCACCATTCGTGATGCGGCAAAGTTGCTGGAGCGGGCGGCGGGCCGGGGTCTGAAGGGCTGGGGACAGGCCAAGCAGGCGTTGCCTGAAGCCTAACGGCAGCCGGCGCGCCATTGCAGGCGAACGGGCTTCAGCTACCTTTGGCGACCAGGCCGGACGGATCGGCAATCGGTGGCCGGTGGAGGGCGCAGGAATGGATCGCTTGAAGCGCAAGGATTATGAGGAGCTTGCAGCACCGCTGCAGGTCGAGCTGGTCGCCATGGCGCAATGGGCGGCGAGCACCGGGCAGCGCATCCTCGTCATCTTCGAAGGGCGCGACACGGCCGGCAAGGGCGGGGCGATCAAGGCCGTCGCCGAGAACCTCAATCCGCGCCAGTGCCGGATCGTTGCGCTTCCCAAGCCGACCGAGGCGGAAGCCGGACAATGGTATTTCCAGCGTTATGTCGCTCATCTTCCCGGCAAGGGCGAGATCGCGCTGTTCGACCGCAGCTGGTACAATCGCGCGGGCGTCGAGAAGGTGATGGGCTTCGCCACCGCCGAGCAGGTCGATGCCTTCCTCGACGCGGTCCCCCGGTTCGAGAAGATGCTTGTCGAGGACGGCATCCTGCTCTTCAAATATTGGCTGACGTGCGACCAGGCCGAACAGGAAAAGCGCTTCGGCGAGCGGCTGGTCGATCCCCTGAAACAGTGGAAGCTGTCGCCGATCGACGAGGCGGCGCGCAAGCATTACGCCGCCTATACCGAAGCGCGCGACGCGATGCTGAAGGCATCCCACAGCAAGCATGCGCCTTGGACGCTGGTCGACTTCAACGATCAGCGCCGGGGCCGCCTGACCCTGATCCGCGATCTCCTCGACCGGCTTCCCGATATCGCGGCGGAGCAGCATCCGGCAGCGCTGAGCCCGCTCGGCCACGAGCCGCTGGAGGAGAAGTTTGACGACTTGAACCCGATTAGGTCGTTCACGCAGGCCTGACCGAAGCGGTCATGCGCCGATCGGGGCAGCCAATTTCGGCTACGATCCCAGTGCGAGCAGGTTCCAGCTAAATTGTGGCTCGATAGCGCCCACGACGAACAGCGCCGGCGTCGACGTTGCGGCAGATTCGATCCGAGACGCTTCCTCGCTGGCACCGAGGGAAGCATTCGAGAACGCCGTCGCCATAGCTGCAGCAGGCGGCAACCCTTGCGGATCGTATCCGCCGAAATTCTCCTTGGTGAAGGAGGCCTTTGCGTCGCCTTCGAAGACGAGCAGATCCTTGAAGCCGTAGGCCGAGGACGATCCGTCGCGATCCACTTGGAGAACCGTGGCCGAGCCTCGGTCGATCAGCTTCAAATGCCCCGACACGAACGGGTTGGTGATCTGGTCCCAGTTGGTTAGGTAGCTAGACAAGGCGTAGACGAAATCGATCCGGTCGCCGATCGGGCCGACTTCGAAATCTTTAACGGTGATGACGCCGAATGTCCCCGTCCCGAGGGCGTTTTCAGGGAGGACCAGGTCGTCGGAACCCGAGCCGAGGGACAGCGAGATTGCCAGGCCCTGGGTCGACATCATTACCCGATCGGTGCCCGTGCCGGCGTCGATCGTTGCCGAGCCTGACATTCCAAAAGCGACCCCGATGTAATCGTCACCGTCGCCGCCGGAGATACGGAAGTCCGTACCCGCGAAGTTGACGACCACGATGTTATCGGTGTCGGCTCCGCCATCGAGAAGGGCGCTGTTCCCGTCGTAATCGCTGAGCCGGTCAGCCCCCGGTCCACCGTAAATCTCGTCGTTGCCAAGCGATCCGGTCAGTGTGTCATTCCCGAGACCACCGCGGATGATGTCGTTCCCGGCACCGCCATCGATGGAGTCGTTCCCGCCAAGGCCATCAATGATGTCGTTTCCGACCGATCCTTTAATCGTATCGGGACCCTCGGTGCCGAAGATATTGGTGGAAGGAGGCTGCGACCCTTGCGGATCGTAGCCGCCGAAATTTTCCTTGGTGAAGGAGGCTTTGGTGTCGCTTTCGAAGACGAGCAGGTCCTTGAAGCCGTAGGCCGAGGACGATCCGTCGCGATCCACCTGAAGCACGGCGGCCGAGCCTCGGTCGATCAGCTTCAAATGTCCCGACACGAAGGGGTTGGTGATCTGGTCCCAGTTGGTGAGATAGCTCGACAAGGCATAGACGAAATCGATCCGGTCGCCGGCGGTGCCGACATCGAAATCCTTGACGGTGATGACGCCGAAATTTCCCGTTCCGAGGGCGTTCTCAGGAAGGACCAATTCGTCGGAACCGGAACCGAGGGACAGCGAGATCGCCAGGCCCTGAGTTGACATCATGACCCGGTCTGCGCCGGGACCAGCGTCGATCATCGCCGAGCCGGAGGCTCCAAAGGCGACGCCGATGTAGTCGTTTCCGTCTCCGCTGAAGATGCGGAAGTCGGTGCCCGCGAAATTGACGGCTACGATGTTGTCGTTGTCGGCGCCGCCGTCGAGAAACGCACTGTCGCCTTCGGAATCGCTGATCCGGTCGGCGCCCGGCCCGCCGTAAATCTCGTCGTTGCCGAGCGACCCGGTTAGCGTGTCGTCGCCAAGGCCGCCTCGGATGATGTCGTTTCCGGCACCGCCGTCGATGGAATCGTTGCCGCCAAGGCCGTAGATGACATCGTTTCCGACCGTACCCTTTATCGTATTGGCAACTTCGGTGCCGACGATCGTTGGGGGCGGGCCCGCGGGCTCAACCGCATCGGCCACCGACGTAATGGTCTGGTAGCCCAGCTTCACTAGGCCCGAGGAAGAATCGACCGACAGGATCCTCACGGCGTCGTTGAACGATATGTCCGTCCCGACAGAACCCGCGGGAAGGGAGACCTTTAGGCCCGCCCCTTCGAAGGTGACTTGGGCACCCGATCTCCTGACGGAGATGTCGGCCGCATTGAACGGCAATCGGATGGTGTCGCCACCCGTGTTGAAGGAAGGATCGAGAACGACATTGCCGTACAATATCGTGATGACCTCACCGCCGGATGTCGTCCCGACGACCACGACGTCGCCGCCGATCGTCACATCCTCGCCAGGTGTGGTGAGAGTTAAACGCGCCACTATACTGCCCCCTACACGCCGCCGGTGAGGCGACCGGCGCAAGAAAGCACACGGCAAATCCCGGTTCAATCGCGATTTATTCCGTAAAAGTTTAACGCACTTTAATGGCGAAGCTAGTTCCGCTGTCCTAGCATCGGTCAGCGCCGCCGGGGCGGTGGACGATTATGCGATTTAAAGGCATGTTTCCGTCCTTCTCGGGAGACCTTGCGATTGCTGCAGGAGAAGGTTCGGGCAAGTGGCGGGGGGCAGGGCCACCGCTTCGAGGTGGGGACGCTCGCCCGGTTCTGCCTGCGCGCGCCTGACGGGGCGGTCATCCCCGTCCGCGGCCGCAAGACCCGCGCCTTGCTGTTGTTCCTCACCGCGTCGGGCGCGCGCGTGTCGCGCGAAAGCGTTGCCGCCTTGCTGTGGAGCGACCGCGGCGGCGACCAGGCGCGGGCCAGCCTGCGGCAGTGCCTGCATGAGCTGAGGCAGCTCGACTGGGGCGGCCATGGCTGTCCGATCGGCGCCGACGGGGAATTCATCGTGGTCGAGCCGGGGCGGCTGGCGCTCGACCTGCTGCTGATCCGCGAGAAGGCCGAGAGCGGCGACCTCGAGGGACTGACCGCCGCGCTTGGTGCCGACCGGTTTGCGGGGCGCCTGGTCGATGATCTCGACGGCCTCGACAATGAGTTCGACCAGTGGCTGCGGCAATTGCGCAGCCGTGAGCCGGGGGAGACCATCGACCTGCTCCTCTCCGCCTACGAGCGGCGGGGCTGGGCGGCTGACGTCGGGGCGGCGCGGGAGCTGCTGGCGGCGATCGAGGCGCTGGACCCGTGCCGCGAGGACGTCGCGCGGCTTCAGCTCAGGCTCGAGCAGCAGGCGGGCGAGCGCGAGGCGTTCGACCGACGCTGGGCGCGGCTGGTGCTGGCGTTGCAGACCGAGCTTGGCGCTTCGCCCTCGGCGGCGACGGGCAGGGCGCATGCCGACCTGCAGGCAAACTGGCCGGCCGGTGCCGGGACCCGCGTACCTGAATTGGCCAAGGAAGTCGCTGCGTCGCGGCGACGGCGGCCGTGGCTGGTTCCCGGCCTTGCGCTACTCGCGGGGGCGGCAGCGGTCGGGGCGATAAGCTGGGCCCCGTCGGCCCCATCGGCCGAGACGGCGATTTCCGCCCCGCCCGTCGTCGCGGTGCTGCGCTTCGAAGGCGGCGCTACCGATCAGCCGTTCCTGGGCACGGGGCTGTGGAGCGACGTGCGCACCGCGCTTTCGCGCAACACGGGGCTGCGGCTGCTTGGCCAGGTCACGACCGACGCCGGCGCGAAGGCGGGCTTCTCAGCGGGGGAATGGAAGAGCCGGGCGGGGGCAGATTACGTGCTGGCCGGCACGGTCGCGCGCGAGGGCGGAACGGTCAGGCTGACAGTGGACCTGACGCGGACCAGCGACGGGCTTCTGTTGTGGCGGGAATCCTTTGCGGCGCCGCTCGACCGGCAGAGCGTCATTTCGGCGGGGATCGAAGGGCAGCTGCGCAGCCGGCTGGCGCCTGACGGCGGGCGGCGCGCGATCGACATCACGACCACGTCGGCGGTGCTTGCGCTGTACAGCGAAGCACGGGGGCTGCTTGGCAGCGGCAAGGACGAGGACCAGCTCCGCGCGCGGCGCCTGCTGCAGAAGGCGGTCGCCAGCGACCCCAATTACGCGCCGGGTTGGGCTGCGCTGGCCGAGGCCGATTACCGGGTCAATTCGGGCGTGATCGACGATACGGCGCTGCGCGAGGAAGCCCGCCGGGCAAGCCAGCGCGCGCTGACGCTGGCGCCCGAACTTGCTGATGCGCATGTCGCAGCGGCGCTTACCGAGGGGCTCGGCACGGCGGCCGCTCTGCAGCGGCTGCGGACCGCGGTCCGGCTCGACCCGAGCCACGTCCAGGCGTGGAAGTGGCTTGGCGACGCGCTGGCCCGGCAGAACGATCGGACTGCAGCGCTGACGGCCTATGAAGCGGCGGTGCGGCTCGACCCCCTGTACTGGCCGGCGATGACCGGGATGGCGGAGATCGCGGCCGATACGCGAAAGCCGGCAATCGTCGACGGCCTAATCGGCACGGCCGCGAGGGCCGGGGCGGGAGCGGACGTGATGGCGGCGCTGCGCGGGTATCGCGCGCTCGCGGGCGGAGACCTGTCGGGGGCGGTGGTGCAGCTGTCGCGCGGCGGTCTCGACAATGCGGGTCGGACGCAGCCCGCGGCGCTCTTGGCGTGGGTGCAGGCGCTCGGCCGGCTCGACCTGGTCGAGCGGCTGCACAAGGTGGTCGAGTGCCCGCCCTGGTATCCGGCACTGCTGCGGGGAAAGATCGGGCCGCCCGCGAGTGTCGACGGCAAGGCGATTTCCCCCGCCGAATTCTGGATGTCCTTCTATTTCTCCCACGCGGCGAGCAGGGCGCTGTTCAACGCTGGCGAAACCCGGCGGCTGGTCGACATTTACCGCGCCGGATTCGGCGACGCCGACCGTTTCATCGAGGAAACGCGGCGGACGCAGCAGTTGACCGGCCTCGCCCCGACGCTGGCGATGGCGCTCACGGCCGAGGGGTCGGACGGCGAAGCACGCTACATCCTGCGGGCGGCCGAGCGCGAGATCGGCGACCCCCGGGGCGAGCTGAGCGGCGAGGACCTGGCCGATCTTGCAAGCATCAAGGCAGCGCAGGGCGAGCGCGGTCAGGCGCTGAAGATACTGGGGAGGGCTGTTCATTCCGGCTGGCTCCCGGGAGCGAGGACCAAGCCGACCGATCTTGCCGAAGAGCCGGCGTTCAAGGACCTCCGGTCCGTGCCGGCCTTCGAGTCGATCCGCCGGCAGGTTCGAACGACGATCATGCGCGAACGCGCGAAGCTACAGGCAATCGCCCCGGCATAACTAGCCCAGCGCATTTGCTGCGCCTTCCAAAGCTGAAATCCTGTTTCAAATCGCGTCCAGCTCTGGGGCAAAGTGCGTATTTAACGCTCCGCTAACGCTGAAATCACGCCCGTATCACGACCCCGGTGCGAGGACTTCCCTCACGAATCGGGTGATCCAGCTTCGAGCGGTTGCCCGGTGGTCCTCCGAAGGAAGGAGAATCAAACGGTGCACCGGTCCAGTTTCAAGAAGGTTGTAACAAGGATTGCCCCGGCGCGCCGGGGCAAGCGCGATAGGCTGGCCATGCGCGCAAGCCTTGCTCTCGTATGCGCCGCATTTCTTGCGGCGCCGGCGCAGGCCGGCTTGCTGGTCAACGGAAGCTTCGATGACGTCCCCTTTTTCACGGGTTGGACGCCGTTCGGCCCCACGACATCGCTGCAGCTCCAAGTGGGTAACAATACCGATGGGTTGAGCCGCGCCGCCGTTTATACAGGTTCGTCGCTGGGCGGCCTCTTCCAAACCGTCAGCACGACCCCGGGCGCGAGCTATACCGTCCAGTTCGACCTCTACACCGCAGGCTTCAGTTTCGATCGCACCTGGGAAGTCAGCTTCGGAGATCAACAACTGCTGACTGGCGGGTTTTTCGGCAGTTTATGGACGCGTTACACCTATGACGTCGTGGCGTCCGGCCCGTCTTCCGAGCTCAGGTTCAGCTTCCTGACCTTGAACAGCGACATCTACATCGATCGGGTTTCCGTCACCGGCCCGAGCGCCCCCGCCGTGCCCGAGCCGGCGACCTGGGCGCTGATGCTGTGCGGGCTCGGGACGATCGGTTGGTCGCTGCGGCGGACACGGCGGACGAGCTTGCGCCGTCAGCAGTGCTGCAAGCGAAGGAGTGTGGCCGAGGCAGGCGGAAGCATCTGAACCGGAGGAAGCTGACATGGCATCTGATTTCACCGTCATCCAAGCCGTTCGACAGCGTTTCGGCGCCCCGAGTGACGCAACGAGGGAATTTTCGGTCGACTGGAACGCCCCCTTCGTCGGTCAATCCAAGCAATTTCCCTTTACCTGTCCCAACGTCGTTTCCACCGAATGGGCCATATTGCAATTCGAAACGGTCGGGGTCGATTCAGGAAGGTTGGGGCGGGACGATCCGTTGCGGCAGAACCCCTCAACCGCGATCCTTCGGATAAACGGCGTCGATATCCCCGGGGGGATCAAGGCGGGCCCGACCTATAAATTCGATAACCAGCACTACCCTATCTGGAAGAGCCACGCGCTGCTCGTCCCGCAGAATACGCTGAAAGAGCAGAACGTCCTCCACATCGAGGCCGTGACCATCGGCTTTGGCGCGATTGACGAGTTCGTGCTGGATAACGTCTTTGTCCAGTTCAAGACGGCAAGCGGCCTTCGCGTGATCGATCCCCGCTAGTCGGCGACCGCAGCGGGCCTGCCTCAGCTGTTGTTGCGCCGGTCCAGCGCGATGCCGGCCAGATTCTGGTGGCGCGGGAGCCAGCGAAGGCGGCGGGGCGGGACTGACGCGGCGGCTGCGGTGAAGCGGGCGAGGTGAGCGCGGGCGGCCGGGGTCCGGCACGCCGCTGCCCCACTGGCCTGGGCGATGATATTGCGGCTGTCGCCGAGGAGGTCGAAGGCGGGAACGCCGAGCGCCTGCGCGACCTGCAACGCGCACTGCAGCGCAAGCCATTCGGCATCGCTGCTGCAGCCTTCGCCAAGATCATCGAAGAAATGAACCGTGCCCCGAGCGACGACTGCGACCTCGATCCGCCCGGGGTTCGGCCGCGCGCCGCCGTCGAAGAAGACCTTGACGGGCGACGCGGGCAGGTGACCGGCAAGATAAGGCATGCCCCTTTGTATAAAAAGCAAGCAGATGGGCGAACCCTCGTTAGCCAATCTTGACAAAACGAACCAAAAAGGATAACTGCCTTCGTGCTTTTTCCAAGGGACGTCGGGGTGATCAGAAACACCAAAGGCCATCAGGTTCAGTTTCAGGAAGATCAGCGAGAAGCGTTCACGCAGGAGCGGCAAGACCGATTTCTCACCCTCTTTTCAGCGACCAGCAATATCCGTTACTGCTCCCGGGAGATCGGGATCGCCACCTCCACAATCCACCACCGTCGGCGCCATGATCCGGTCTTCCGTGCGGCCTTCGCGGCGGCCCAGGAGCAGGCAGTTGTTTCGCTTCGTGCCGAAATGGTTAGTCGTGGCCTTGCCTTGCTGCAGGCCGCCAGCCCCGACGAAGCGGCTGACGCAGCCCTGTCGGGGATGGACGCCAAGCTGATCCTGTCGCTGATCGAGCAATATGAACGCTCGCACGGCAAGGAGCCGGGCGACATTAAGCCGCAGAAGTCGGACGCCGGCGAGGCGACGGCGCGGCTGCAGGCGCTGCTGATCCGGATGCGGCTCGAGCGGCAGCGCGAGATGGAGGAACGACGCAAGGAGCGGGCCGAGCGGAAGCGCTGAGCGATGGACGGGAAAATGTCCCCGCGCGAGACGCTGCGCTACCTTGCCAACGGGCCGCGGTGGCTGCGCGACAGGATGCCGCTCGACTATCTGTCGAAGGCCGACCGCCGCGCGCTCGGCTGGTCGTGGACGGTGTTCGAACGCGAAGGCCAAGAGCCGCCAGAGGGTGACTGGTCGATCTGGCTGCTGCAGGCCGGGCGCGGCTTCGGCAAGACCCGGGTCGGGTCGGAGTGGGTGCTGTCACAGGCGCGGACTTATCCCGGCTGCCGCATCGCGCTGGCCGGCGCGACGATCGAGGAAGCGCGGCGGATCATGGTGGAGGGCGAAAGCGGAATTCTCGCCTGCGCTCCGCCCGGCGAGGAGCCGCGCTGTATTGCCAGCCGGAACGAGCTGTTGTTCAAATCGGGGGCGATTGCGACGCTTTACAGCGGGGCAAGCGGCGAAGCGTTGCGCGGGCCGCAACATCAGTTCGCCTGGGCCGACGAGCTGGGGAAATGGGCCGATGGGCCCAATGCCTGGAGCAACCTCCAGCTCGGGCTGCGGCTGGGCGAGGCGCCGCGCAGCGTGGTGACGACGACGCCCGGAAACAACGACCCGCTGCTGGTCGCGATCGCCGCGCAGGCGGGAACAGTGACGACCGGCGGCAGGAGCAGGGACAACCTCGACCTGCCGCAAGCGTGGCATCAACGGATGGAAGCGCTCTACCGGGGGACGCGGCTCGGCCGGCGCGAGCTCGATGGGGAACTGACCAGCGAGGCGGAAGGTGCGTTGTGGTCACGCGACCTGATCGAGAAGAGCCGTATCGGTTCGCAGGACTGGGGCGCGGTGGTGCGCGTGGTGATTGGGGTCGATCCGCCGGCCACCAGTACCGGCGACGCGTGCGGGATCGTGGTGTGCGGGCGGACCGACGAGAAGCGGCTGATGGTGCTAGCCGACCTTAGCTGCCGCGGACAGTCGCCGGCGGGGTGGGCGGCGAAGGTCGCCGAAGCCGCGGCGGCGTGGGCGGCGGATCTGGTGGTGGTCGAGGCAAATAATGGCGGCGACATGGTGCTTCAGGTGCTGACGCAGGCGGACGTCAATTTGCCGATGCGCAAGGCCAATGCCTCGACCGGCAAGGGCGCGCGGGCCGAGCCGATCGCGGTATTGTTTGAAAACGGCCGAGCGGGGCTGGCCGGAATGTTTCCCGAGCTGGAGGACGAATTGTGTCAGCTGACGGCCGCGGGGTTCGTCGGCAAGGGATCACCCGACCGGGCCGACGCCATGGTCTGGGCGCTGCACGAACTCAGCGGACGGCCGAAGGCGAAGCCGGGACTACGGGGATTCTAGGCCGCCCGGATCAGAAGCTCAGTTCGTCGTAGACCTTGGTCACGTCCCCCTGCCAGTCGCCGTTGTACCAGGCGAGCAGGCGGTCCGCGGGAGTGACGCCAGTGGCGATGACTTCACGCAGGGGGTCAAGGAAACCAACCTCGTTGGTTCCGCCAGTGTCGAGCTCGGCGCGCGCCGAAAGGCCCGCGCTGGCGATCTCGAGAACGCGGGCGCCAAGGTCTCGAACGGTGCCGCCGCCGGGAACCGGAGCCTCGAGCGCCTGGGCCGGGACGGCGGAGCGGAGCGCCTCGCGCTCCTCGATCGTCCAATGCTTGACGAGGTCCCAGGCGGCGTCGAGCGCCCCCTGGTCGTAGAGCAGTCCGACCCACAGGGCGGGAAGCGCGCAGATCCGGCCCCAGCGCCCGCCGTCGGCACCGCGCATCTCTAGGAAGCTCTTGAGCCGGACCTCGGGAAAGGCGGTGGAAAGGTGGTCGGTCCAGTCGGCGCGGGTGGGTCTTTCGCCCGGCAGCTGCGGGAGCTTGCCGTCGAGGAAAGCGCGGAAGCTTTCGCCGGCGCAGTCGATGTACCTGCCGTCGCGCATCACGAAATACATCGGCACGTCGAGCGCGTAGTCGCAATAGCGTTCGTAGCCGAAGCCTTCCTCGAACACGAACGGCAGCATGCCCGTGCGGTGGCGATCGGTGTCGGTCCAGATATGGCTGCGGAAGGACTTGAAGCCGTTGGGCTTGCCCTCGGTCAGCGGCGAGTTGGCGAACAAGGCGGTGGCAAGCGGCTGGAGGGCCAGGCCAACGCGAAACTTCTTCACCATGTCGGCTTCTGAACTGTAATCCAGATTGACCTGGATGGTACAGGTGCGAAGCATCATGTCGAGCCCGAGACCGCCCACCCGCGGCATGTGCCGGAGCATGATCGCATAGCGCCCCTTGGGCATGATCGGCAGTTCGGCGCGGGCTTTGTCTGGCCACATGCCGAGCCCGAGGAAGCCGAGGCCGAGCTTGTCTCCGACGGCCTTGACCTGCTCGAGATGACGGCCGGCCTCGGCGCAAGTCTCGTGCAGGGTCGCCAGCGGCGCGCCCGACAGTTCGAGCTGGCCGGCGGGTTCGAGGCTGATGGTGCCGTCGCTGCCGGTCAGGGCGATGATCTTTCCGTCTTCCTCGACTGGGCGCCAGCCATAGTCGGTCAGGCCGGTGAGGAGGTCCCGGATCCCGCCCGGTTCGTCCCACGAGGGGGCGCGGTGGTCGGCGAGCCGGTAGACGAACTTCTCGTGCTCGGTGCCGATGCGCCAGTTAGCCTTGGGTTTTTCGCCCTTCGAGAACTCCGCCAGAAGGTCGGCGCGGCCCTCGATCAAGGGGCTGTCGCTAAGGTCTGTGCGGGTCGTCATGAAGCCGCGTTAGCGCCAATCTCCGGCCGCCGCCATATAGAGGGCGATCGCGGCGAGCGCGGCGGTTTCGGCACGCAGGATGCGCGGCCCGAGCCCGATGCCGGTCGCCTCGGCGGCAAGGATCCGGCTCCGCTCCTCGGGCGTGAACCCGCCCTCGGGACCGGTGAGGATCGTGGTCGGCCCGGGGACGGCCGCAGCGGTCAGCGGCGCGCCGCCGGTTTCGTCCGCGAACAGGAGGTGGCCGTGATCGCTGGCCAGAAGCGCATCGAGCTTCATCGGCGCGGCAAGGGCCGGAAGCCGGGTCCGTCCGCATTGCTCCGCGGCCTCGATCGCGATCGCCATGAGGCGGTCCGGGTTGAGGCGCTCGACGATGGTGCGCTGGGTGATGACCGGCTGGAGATTTGCGACGCCAAGCTCGGTTGCCTTCTCGATAAGCCATTCGAGCGGCGCGCGCTTGACTGGCGCAAAGGCGAGGGTGAGCGGCGGGAGCGCCTCGGCCGGTTGGACCTGCGCGAGGGCGCGGAGGACGAGTTTCTTCTTGTGCGCGGCCTCGATTGTGGCGCGCCATTCGCCATTATCGCCATTGAAGAGGAGGACCTCGTCGCCCTCAGAGAGACGAAGGACATTGGCAAGATAATGCGCCGGCTTGTCCTCGACGAGGATCGCGATCGCCTCGGCCAGCGGCTGATCGACGAACAGGCGAGGAAGGCTGCGCGGCGGCCAGGCTGGGGTGGCGGGCATGACCGCGGACTAGCTCGCGACTACAGGCATGTGAAGACGGTGTTCGGACTTGAAAGATGAATCAGATCTCAAGTCGCTCGTGGCGGAGCGGGTGGGGATCGGTGCTGCGACGAAAAGACGCGTGGCAGTGCATTCTGCGCCGAACGTCGCCGCCGCTAGCGTATGACCCCGGCAAACGGTTGACCGCGGCGGGCGGGGCGTGGCAGGGCTTGGCGCGCCTTGGACATGGGCGGGTGTAGCTCAATGGTAGAGCAGAAGCCTTCCAAGCTTACGACGAGGGTTCGATTCCCTTCACCCGCTCCAGCGCTGCGATTCCAACCATTTTGCCTGACGGGCGCTCCAGCTGGAGAACTAGCTCCAGCCTTTGGCGCGACCTTCGCTCAAAGCAGCAGCCGCAGTTGCCGCTCGATGTCCTCGCCGGTGAAGGGTTTGCTGAGGATGGTGACGTCCGCAAGGTCGTCGGGGAGGACGGTCGAGCCGTCATAGCCGGTGGTGAAGACGAAGGGGATTTTGCGCTCGCGCAGGATGCGGGCGATGTCCCAGCTCATCTCGCCGTCGAGATTGACGTCCAGCAGCGCGGCGTCGACATCTTCGCTGGCGGCCAGCTCAAGCGCCCGGTCGACGCGGGTGGCCGGGCCGACCATCTCCCAGCCAAGGTCCTCCATCACGCCTTCCATGGTCATGATGACCAGCGAGCTGTCCTCGACGACGAGGATCCGCCGCGCGAGTTCGGGCTGCGGTGGGGCAGGCGGGGGCGCCTTCTCGGCGACCGGCTCGACGGGATAGCCCGAAGCACGGGCAATGGCCGCGGGCGGGAGGAAAATGTCGCAGGCGACACCGCCGGGTTCGAACCGGACTTCCGAGCGTCCTCCCGTTTCCATGCTGAGCGCGCGTTGGATGAGCGTGGTGCCGAAGCCCCTTCGCTTTGGCTCCTGGACGGCAGGGCCGCCGGTTTCGCGCCATTCGAGGGCGAGCCCGCCTTCCGCGGTCAGCTGCCAGCGCAGCGAGAGCCGGCCGCTGTGGACCGAGAGGGCGCCATATTTCGCGGCATTGGTGGTGAGTTCGTGAAGCGCGAGCGACAGCGAAAGGGCCGCCTTGGGGGCGAGGAGGACGTCGGGGCCGCCAACCATGGTCATGCCGGCATCGCCTGAATTGAAGTGGTCGATCTCCTCCCGGATGAGGTTGAGGAGGTTGACGCCTTCCCACCGGCTCTTGGTCAGCAGGCTGTGCGCCTTGGCCATCGACTGGATGCGGCGGTTGAGGCCGGTGGCGAAGTCGGTCAGGCTGTGGGCGCTGCGGCTGGTCTGGCTGATCAGCGCGGAGATGTTGGCGAGCGTGTTCTTCACCCGGTGGTCCAGTTCGGCCATCAGCAGGCGTTCCTGCTGGTAGGCGCGCTCGCGCTCGCGGTTGGCGACCTCGATCCGCCGCAGCACCACGTCGAGGAGCGAAACGCGAAGGTCGAAGGCGGCGTCCTTGTCCGCAAGGTTCCAGGGCGTGGCCCGGCCACGAACGGTCTCGGTCCACACCTCGAACGACTTGCGCGGGGTCAGGCGAATGCCGTTGGGGCCGACTTCGACCGGCTTGGTGGGATTGCCGCCCCAATTCACGTTCTCGACGACTTCGGGCCGGAACCAGAGGATGAAGTCACGCGGATCACGCGACACCGACACCGCGAGCAGGCCCGAGGCGACGTCCTCATAGGCCTTGGCTTCCGGCCACTCCTCGCCGAGCCGGTCGGTGACGAAAATGCCATCGCCGCTATCCTCGATCTTCTGCGTCAGCCAGTCGGTCAGCGCGGCGATCTGATCGTCGGTCGGGGTCCGCCCGAGCGAGGTAATGGCATTGTTGACGCGGACGGCCACGCCGCCCGGGTCGGTTTCGCGCAAGGACCGCCCGCCCGCCTGGATGTAGTCGAGCAGATTGGGCGTGTTGCGGATGAGACCCTGGCCGTAATCCTCGTCGTCCGCGAGGTTGTGCATGAGCTGCTGCAGGACCTTGCGGCTGGCGAGCCGCGCTTCGAACTGCTCCGCGCGCTCGCGTGCCTCTAGCTGGAGCGAGAACATCGAGCCGAACAATTCGCACACCGCGCGCAAGTGCCGCGGCAGGCGGCGCGGGCTGTAATGATGGCATGCGAACAGGCCCCACAGCTTGCCTTCGCGGATAATCGAGATCGACATGGACGCGTCGACGCCCATGTTGCGCAGATATTCGCGGTGGATCGGCGAGACGTCGCGGAGCAGTGCCTGGCTCATGTCGAGCGGCTTGCCGGTCACGGGATTGTCGGTCGGAACCAGCCGTGCGGGCTCGTAGTCGACCTGGGTGATCAACCGCAGCCAGTTCTGAAGATAGAGCGCGCGCGCCTGCTTGGGGATGTCGGACGCGGGATAATGGAGGTCGAGGAAGGGCTCCAGCCGCTCTTCCCGGCTTTCGGCAAAGACCCAGCCGGCCCCGTCCTCGAGGAAGCGATAGACCATCACCCGGTCATAGCCGGTGATCTGCTTCACGCGCTGGGCGGCGGCCTGGCAGAAACCGTCGAGGGTAGGGATCGCGTCGAGGCCGTGCAGCATCTCCTGCACGCAGCCGAGCGGGTTTTGCGCATGGACGTCGGCCGGGTCGGCCTGTTCGACTTCGATGACCAGCAGCCCGTCGGTCTTGTGGACGCTGGCATCGAGGGGACGATCGTCGCTCACCCGCAGAAAGGGATTGAGGAGGTGGCGCGGCTTGATGAGGTCATTGTCGGCGATGAGGGCGCGCAGCTTGTCCATCTGCTCGGCGCTGAAAAGGTTGTCGGCCTGCGCGCCGACCAGGGTGTCGAGCGGCCGGCCGAGAAGGCCAACGCTGTCGCCTGCGGCCTGCACGATGTTCCAGGTCGCAAGATCGATTACCAGCATCGCGCCATGCGGGAGGATCGCACCGGGAATGTGGATCGGTTCGCGGTCGCAGTTGGTCAGGTCAACGGCCGCAGGATCGGCGACAGCGGCGGGAGTGATCGTCATCGGTTATCCTCGGGAAATCTCGCCGCCACGTCCCGTGCGGCAGTCTCGAACAGGGAAAAGGTGTGGCGGGCGGCCGCGATGACCTCCGGCAAGGAGTGGCGCACGACGTCCGACGCGTTGAAGTAGCTGACGAAGCTCGGCCACAGCCGCTCGCCTTCTCCGTGGAGAAGGTAGCGAGTGGCGGTCCGGCAGCGGGGATCGGCGGCCGCGCCGACGTGGCGGGCAAGGATCGCGCCGCCGAGGCGCGAGCCTTCAAGCACGTAGAGCGCGCCCATCACCTCGGCCGGGGAGAAAGCGGCGACAGGCGCCTCCCCGCCATCAGCACTAGCGTCAATGCCGAGATCGCGAAGATCCGCGGCGAGCGCCTCCGACCGGCAGCGGCTGGGCCAGTCGGCGAGATGATCCTCGACCGACGACGCGGCGAGAGACCGTTCAAGCGGGGGAAGGACCGCCTGATGCGCGCTCAGGAATCGACGGTATCCCTCGGCAGTCGCCATGTCGAAGGCACCGAACGCCGCATCGACGCGGTCGTGCGCGCTGCGCGTCGCCGCCCGGAGCAGGTGACGGGGAGCAGCCGTGTCGCGGTCCGGATGCGGGGCAAGGCGAACGGCGTCGGTCACAGTGCGTCGTCGGTCCTGCAACAAGGGTAAGCCAATGTCCGAGTCGCTCCTGCGCCGTAACGATTCATCCGTGCTAGCGGCCTGCTGACGGGCATGACAGGCATTTGCGTCGGGATAGTGCCGTCCGATCGCCAGCGGGGGCGCCGTGACCGTCTTTATAGGTGCGGTCAACCAGACCCGCAGGCCGGTAGTGCCCGTTTAGAGCACCTTGGTATTGTAGCTGTGCCAGGCGAGGACTGCCGCCGCGCCGCGGTAGGGGGCCCAGCCGGCCGCGCGTTCGCGCAGCCACTTTTCGGCCGGGCGTTCTCCGGTCCCGAGCAGGCGGCCGAGTTCGATCTGGACGGCCAGGTCACCGGCCGGAAAGACGTCGGGCCGGCCTTCGGCGAACAAAAGGTAGATTTCCGCCGACCAGCGGCCGATGCCCTTGACGCGGGTCAGCAGCGCGATTGCTTCCTCATCGTCTTGCGGCAGGTTGACGAGGTCGAGTTCGCCCGAGAGGGTGAGGGTGGCGAGGCTGCGCAGGTAGCCGGCCTTTTGCCGCGACTGGCCGAGCGCGCGCAGTTCCTCGTCGCTGGCGGCGGCGAGACGTTCAAGGTCGGGCGGGTCGCCATAGGCTTCGGTCAGCTTGCGCCACATCGACTGGGCTGCGGCGACACTCACCTGTTGGCCGACGATGGTGCGCAGCAGGGCGGCGGTGCCGCGTTCCGAACTGCGCGGGTCGGGCGGGCCGTGACGGTCGATGGCTGCGACGAAGGCAGGCTCGGTCGCCATCAGGTGCGCGAGCGCTTCCGCCATGCTGTCTGGGGTGTGGACCATGGCTCAGCCTATCGTTCGTGCTGAGCGAAGTCGAAGCACGGCAGCGCCATGCCCTTCGACTTCGCTCAGGGCGAACGAATTTGGGCGCGGGTCTTTCACTTGCCCGCCTCGGCTGCCGCGTAGAGGGCGATGGCGGCGGCGTTGGAGACGTTGAGGCTTTCGACCGCGTCGGTAATCGGCAGCCGGGCAAGCGCGTCGCAATGCTCGCGGATGTTCTGGCGCATTCCGGGGCCTTCGGCGCCGAGCACCATCGCCACCCGCTGCGGGCCGAGCGCTTCGCCGAGGGTCGACTGCGCGTCGCCGGCAAGGCCGATCCGCCAGAAGCCGGCTTCCGCCATCTCGTCGAGGGCGCGGGCAAGATTGACGACGCGGACCCACGGCACCCGCTCGAGCGCGCCCGACGCGGCCTTGGCGAGCGCACCGCCTTCGGGAGGCGAGTGGCGGTCCTGGGTGACGATCCCGATCGCCCCGAAGGCAGCTGCCGACCGCAGGATGGCGCCGACATTGTGCGGGTCGGTAACCTGGTCGAGGACCAGCAGGGTCGCCTTCTCGTCGGCCTCGGCGAGGAGATCGCCGAGCCATATGTCCTCGAGCGGCTCGACCTCGATCACCACGCCCTGGTGCGGCGCGTCATTGGGGACGAGGCGGGCCAGGTCGGTGACCTCGGCGCGGGTCAGGACCACTTCGGGCGGGAAGTTCATCAGGGTCGTCGCTTCCTGCGTCGCCCAGGCCTTGAGCACCCGGCGGTCAGGATTGTCGAGCGCGGCGGCGACGGCGTGGCGGCCCCAAAAGCGCGGACGATTGGCGCTTCCGTGGGAGGATTGGTGCGATTTCTTGCGGCGGGTCATGGAAGGCGGATTAGCCGCAGACGATCGTCATTGCGAGCATGGCGAAGCAATCCACGGGTCAGCGCAGCAGGATTGCCTCGGCTTCGGCCCGCAATGACGCGACAAGTGGTTGCCCCTCGGTGAACCCGCGTTAAAGCCGGGGCCATGTGGCAGCTCCTGCAATTTCCCCTGTGCCCCTTTTCCCGCAAGGTCCGCCTGGTCATGGCCGAGAAGGGGATTCCGGCCGAACTGGTGCGCGAGAATCCGTGGGAGCGGCGGGACGAATTTATCGACCTCAATCCCGCGGGCGAGACCCCGGTGCTGGTCGAGACCGAGCGCGGAATCACCCTCATCGGCAGCCAGCCGATCGCCGAATATTTCGAGGAGACGGTCGACAAGGTGCCGATGATCCACGGCGACGCGGCGCAGCGGGCCGAGATCCGGCGGCTGACCGAATGGTTCGACGAGAAGCTGTTCCGCGAAGTGGTCGAGCCGCTGATGGTGGAGCGGATGCGGAAGCGCCTGGTCAGCAAGGAAAGCCCCGATACGCGGGTGCTTCGCGAGGCGATGAAGACCGGCAACAACCACCTCGACTATCTCGATTATCTGCTCGACCATCGGCGCTGGCTGGCCGGCCCGGCGCTGAGCCTGGCGGATTTTACCGCGGCGGCGCACCTCAGCGTGATCGACTATCTTGGCGCGGTCGACTGGCGCGGGCACAAGCAGACCAAGGACTGGTACAGCGTGATGAAGTCGCGTCCTGCCTTCCGGCCGCTGCTGGGCGAGCGGATGGAAGTGATCGTACCGCCGCAGCATTACGACAAGGTCGACTTCTAGGCGCGCGCGTCCCCGCGCCCCAGGTGATAAGCGGCCGCTAACCATGCTGCGCAAGCGCCGGTTGATGGCTTCTGCCCCATGATCGCGTCGATTGTCAGGGGAGGCGATGCATGTTCATGGATAAGGCGTTCCGCGCTGCCGGGGAGGCCGACGAGGCCGAACTGACGAGCGCCGAGCAGCGACGCTTCGAACGTCATGAGGTGCGCTGCCCAGTGCGGGTCCGGATCGGCAACCGGCAATATGCCGCCTGGCTCGACAATGCGTCGGACGGCGGGGTGAAGCTCAGCACCGCCTGCGCGATCAAGCCGGCCGAGCGAGTGATCCTCCAAATTCCGGACATGCCGCCGCTGAAAGGCGAGTTGCGCTGGGTCGCCGAGCGGGAGGCTGGTGTCGCCTTCCCATTGCTCGACGGCTACGCGCCGATCGGCGACTGGCTGAAGCGGCGGTCGACCGGCTCGTAAGTCCGGCCGGGGCCTATTCCGCGGCAGTCAGCCCCATGCGCACCAGCAGGAGCTCGAACACGGCTTCGTAGATCGGCTGGACGAATTCGACGCCCGCCTCGCGACCGTCGGCCCAGCGCACACGGCCCTCGACCGGGGCGAGCCCGGGAAGCGCGACCCACACGCATTCGCCTTCGAACGGCCGGTCTTCGAACGATAGCGAGCAGCCGAAGCGCGACAGGTCGCTGATCGCCAGCGCACGGGCGCGGCGCCCGGTCTGCCTGACCATCACCTCGGCCTTGAGCGGAAGTCGGTCGCCGCGGCGCGGAACCTCGGTGCGGTCGGGCACTTCGGGGGTGAACGACACGCCGATCCCATAGGCGTTGTGCCAACGCACCGTGCCCGGAATGACCCCTCGGCGGTGAACGGTGAGATTGACCTGGTCGCCCCGCGCCAGCCGCGCCGCCGACTGGATCCGGCATCCGCCGTAGGACAGATTGTCGATGAAGAAGTCGTGCGCCTGTTCCTGGTCCCGGCGGGTCAGCCAGCCGTGAAGCGCCACCGGCCGGCGATCTTCACGTACGGGCAGGGAAGTTGTTGCCTTTTCGGCCAGCGACACGTTCACGAGCGACTCTCCGGTTCTTTTAAATCTGCTGCTTTTTACTAACCTCAATCAGTAGCAGAAAGGTCGGAGTCCGGGCTGTATCAGTCTGGATCAATCGCGGGCGGCGGCGACGAGATAGTTGAGGCTAAGGTCGTCGCTGAGCTGCAGCCCACGCGCGGGCGAGAAAGCGATGCCACGGGTGGCGGTAACCGTCAGGCCGGCCGCGCCAAGCAGGGCGGAGAGCTGTTCGGCGCTCAGGAATTGATCGTAATCGTGGGTGCCGCGCGGGATTCGGCCGGTTCCTTCGGCAAGCGTGATCGTCAGAAGCCGCGACCACGCGGTGCGCGCGGGCGTGCTCATGACGAGCAGGCCGCCCGGCGCAAGGCGGTCGGCGAGCGTGCGGACGAAAGCGGCGGGGTCCGCCACATGTTCGATCACTTCGAGCGCCGTGACGAGGTCGAACTGACCGTCCAGCGCCGCCACTTCGCCGGCGACGTAGCGGATCGCAAGGACCGACTGTCCGGCGTGGGTACGGGCGGCCTCGATCAGCTCGGGCGCGGCGTCGATGCCGGTGACGTGGGCGCCGAGGCGGGCAAGCGGTTCGGCAAGCAGTCCCGCGCCGCAGCCGACGTCGAGCACGGTGCGGCCCTCGAGCGGGCGGAGCGCGCGGGGGTCGAGGCTGAAATGCTGGTCGAGGCATTCGCGGACGAAGGCGAGGCGAACTGGGTTGAGCTTGTGCAGCATGGCCGAGCTGCCCTTTGGGTCCCACCATTCGGCGGCCATCGCGCCGAAGTGCGCGGCTTCGTTGGGGCGGATGCTTGTGCTTGTTTCGGCCATAGCGCGTCTCTAACAGGGCGGCGCGATGCAGGCCACAATCCCACTTCACGTTCGTGCTGAGCGAAGTCGAAGCACGCTTGCGCCAGCGCCCTTCGACTTCGCTCAGGGCGAACGAGCGGGGGAGCGAAAGAACTGATGGCCCGCATCGTAATGAAGTTCGGCGGGACGTCGATGGCCGGGATGGAGCGCATTCGCAGCGTCGCCGAACGGGTGCGGCGCGAGGTCGATGCCGGCCACGAGGTCGCGGTGGTGGTCAGCGCCATGGCGGGTGAGACCGACCGGCTGGTGCAGATGTGCCGCGAGGCAGCCCCGCTTTACGACCCGCGCGAATATGACGTGGTGGTGGCTTCGGGCGAGCAGGTGACCAGCGGGCTGCTGGCGATCACCTTGCAGGGCATGGGGGTCAAGGCGCGCTCCTACATGGGCTGGCAGCTGCCGATCCGCGCGTCGGGCCATGTCAGCGCGCTGATCGAGACGATCGACGTCGACGTCCTGAACCGTGCGTTTGCGGCTGGCGGGGTGGCGGTGATCCCAGGCTTCCAGGGCGTAACCGGCGACAATGAGGTGGCGACGCTGGGGCGCGGTGGATCGGACACTTCGGCCGTCGCGCTGGCGATCGCGATGAAGGCCGACCGCTGCGATATCTATACGGACGTCGATGGCGTCTACACCACCGACCCGCGCATCGTCCCGCGGGCGGCCAAGCTGGCGATGGTCACCTACGAGGAGATGCTCGAACTGGCGTCGGTCGGGGCCAAGGTGCTCCAGACCCGCTCGGTCGGGCTCGCCATGCGCTTCAACATGCCGCTGCAGGTCCTGTCCTCGTTCGAGGACAAGCCGGGCACGCTAATCGCCGGGGAAGAGGCGGTCGAAGGATCGGGAATGGAACGCAACATCATCACGGGCATCGCCCACGACCTTAACGAAGCGCGGATCACGCTGGCGGGCCTGCCCGACCGGCCGGGCGCGGTGGCCGGGATCTTCCGTCCGCTGGCGGCGGCGAACATCAACGTCGACATGATCGTCCAGTCGGTCGTCCGGCCCGGATCGCCGAGCGACCTCACCTTCACGGTGCCGACCGCGAGCCTGCCCGAGACGGTGGCCGAGCTGGAAAAGATCAAGGGCAGCGTCGGCTTCACCGACATCGTCACCGACACCGACGTGGTGAAGATCAGCGCGGTGGGCGTCGGGATGCGGTCGAACGCGGGGATCGCGGCCAAGATGTTCGACACGCTGGCCGAACGGGGGATCAACCTCATCGCCATCACCACCTCGGAGATCAAGGTGAGCGTGCTGATCCCCGAGGCTTACACCGAACTGGCGGTGCGCGTGCTGCACACCGCGTTCGGCCTCGATGCGGAGCGGGTCGCTTGAGCCGCCTCGACCAGCTGATGGCGCGCGGCGCCGATTTCCTCGGCACGCGCTACGCCATCCTCGGCGGGGCGATGAGCTGGGTGTCCGAGCGCAATCTCGTCGCGGCGATCAGCAATGCCGGCGGATTTGGCGTGATCGCCTGCGGGGCGATGAACCCCGAACTGCTCGACACCGAGATCGCCGAGACGAGGAAGCGGACCGACAAGCCGTTCGGCGTCAACCTCATCACCATGCACCCGCAGCTGACCGACCTGATCGAGGTGTGCGGGCGGCATCAGGTCGGGCACATCGTCCTGGCGGGCGGGCTGCCGCCGAGCGGGGCGATCGACCGGATCAAGGCGACCGGCGCCAAGCTGATCGCCTTTGCCCCGGCGCTCAGCCTCGCGAAAAAGCTGATCCGCTCGGGCGCGGACGCGATCGTCATCGAGGGGATGGAGGCCGGTGGCCACATCGGCCCGGTCTCGACCAGCGTGCTGGCGCAGGAAATCCTGCCCCATGTCGCGGGCGACATCCCGGTGTTCGTCGCCGGCGGGATCGGCCGTGGCGAAGCGATCGCAGCTTACCTCGAAATGGGTGCGGCGGGCGTGCAGCTTGGCACCCGCTTCGTCTGCGCGACCGAGAGCATCGCCCACGCCAATTTCAAGAAGGCGTTCATCCGCGCCTCGGCACGCGACGCGATACCGAGCGTGCAGATCGATCCGCGCCTGCCGGTGATCCCCGTCCGCGCGCTCAAGAACAAGGAAACCGAGCGTTTCGCCGCCAAGCAGCGCGAAATCGCCGCGCAGCTCGACGGCAAGGCGCTGGAGATGGCCGAAGCGCAGCTGCAGATCGAACATTATTGGGCGGGCGCGCTGCGCCGCGCGGTGATCGATGGCGATGTCGAAACCGGCAGCGTCATGGCCGGCCAGTCGGTCGGCATGGTGACGAAGGAACAGCCAACCGCGGAGATCATCGCCGAACTGATGGGCGAGGCCGAGGCGGCGCTCGAAAGGCGGTCGTAAGAGCAGGTGCGGGGGCAGCCGCTTTGCCCTATGAGGCGGACTGACGGGACCGGCGAAGGGGCGTTGGCGCGGCGGCCATGACCAATCATTATCGCACTTTGGGGGTCGACCCGAATGCCGACCCGGCGTCGATCCGCTCCGCCTATCTTGCGCTTATCCGCCGCTATCATCCCGATACTGGCGGGGACGCCGATGCGGCGCGCGCACAGTCGGTGACGGCGGCCTGGGACGTGCTGCGCGATCCCGCAAGGCGCGCCGCCTATGACGAAACGCAGCAGGCGCGGTTCACGCCCGGCGGCGCGGTAATTCCGGCCTCCCGCGCCCGCGGCGGCGTTGCGGCGCGCAACACCTTCCTGTTGCTTGCGGCGGCGACTCTCGGCCTTGGCTGGTGGGCGCTGCAACAGCCGCATGAGGCGCCTCCAACGGCTGTGGCCGCCACCGCTCCCCGGGCAAATGCCACCCCGATCGAACCACCGGCCATCCGCCCGGTCGAGGATGCGATCGCTGCCCATCGCCAAGCCCGGGTCGAGGTGGAACCACCGCCGGTGAGGCCAGACGAACGGCTCGCCATCGATCTTCCGCTAAAGCCGCCGCTGCCGACGGCCGAACCGCTTCCGCTGCCGATCGAGACGGCTACTCGCTCCGCCGCAGCGCCCCATCGGTCCCCGGCAAATGCGGCGACCCGGGTCCCGGCACAGCCCCCGGTGCAGCCAGCCCGGGAGGAACCCAGGTCCGCGCTCGCTGCTGCCCCGCTCGCCCGCATCGACCTCGCCCCGCTCGAGCGGCACCTTCAACTGCTGACCGACCAGAGCCTGCGCTTCGGGACCGAGGCCAAGCGCAGTCGGCTGCTCGCCACCCGCGAAACCTTTGCAAAGCGGCTGCAGGACTGCCGTGACGACGGCTGCCGCCGCGACACCTATCTGAAGCGCAACATGGAAGTCGCGGAAATCATGCGAAACTGAGCGCTTGCCCAAGTCGCGGGCAAGGCGCCTACTCACCCCACCGGTCCCGCGAGTCGCGTCAAACTGCGATCTGACCGGACAGGGGCATATCACATGAAGAAATTGCTGATCGCAGCCGCCTTGTCGGCTGCCACCTTCGCGCTTGCGCCGACGGCGGCCTCGGCGCAGGCGTCATCCTATGCACCGGGCAATTTCTGGTCGGTACAGGGCATCTATATCGAGCCCGGCCAGTTCGAGAATTACATGGATTTCGTTGCCGACCGCTATCGGCGCAACCAGGATTTCGCCAAGTCGCAGGGGTGGATCAGCGGCTATCGCATCCTCGTCAACGTCAACAAGCGGATGGACGAGCCGGACCTCTACCTCATCACCGAATTCGCCCGCATTCCCGATGCCAAGGAGCAGATGGACCGCGATGCGGCGATGGAGAAGAACCTGCGCGAAACCACTCGCCAGGCCGAACAGGCGAGCGGACAGCGGGTCAGCATGCGCAAGCTGGGCAGCAACATCCTGATGCAGGAACTGACGCTCAGGGCCAAGTAAGGGGCATAGGACCGGGCGGCGAAGGAAGTCCCGCCGCCCGGTTCGTTGCGCAGCTGCAAGGGCATTGCATCCGGGCGGCCACCTGCAGATATCGACGCTCATGACCGCCGCGCTCCTCGCCCTCGACCTGCTGATCATCGTCGCGGCGACCGCGTCCGGGATCCTCTGGTTCAAGGCCAGCCGGGGGCAGATGCGGCGGGTCAGCGCGACCGAGCATCTCGATCACCAGGACCTGAACCGGCTTGTGGTCGCCTTCAACCGCACCCAGATCCTCAACCGCAGGGCGGCGCTGGCGACGGCGCTGGCGGCCTTTGCGGGAGCACTAAGGACCGGCCTCGGAATGGTGGCCTGACAATCCATCGGGTGCCGCCGCTTGGCCCGCCTTCGCGTTGATGTTAGCGCGTTACCCATGCCGCTGACCGCCGCCAACGCCGCTCGCGAGATCCTGACCGGGCTCCACCAGCTGATGGCCCGGCGGGTGTCGGCTCAGGCCAAGCTCGACCTGACGGTCGATCTCATCGCGTCCGCGATGCAGAGCGAGGTCTGCTCGATCTATCTGCTTCGCGACGCTTCACTTGAGCTGTTCGCGACCCACGGCCTCAACAAGGAAGCGGTGCACGTCACCCGCCTGTCGCCCGGCCAGGGCCTGGTCGGTACCATCGCCGCCGAGGGCCGGATCCTTAATCTCGCCGAGGCGACCAAGCATCCCGCCTTCGCCTACCGGCCCGAAACGGGCGAGGACCGCTTTCACAGCTTTGCCGGCGTTCCGATCATCTTCCGCGAGCGCGGGGTGGGGGTGCTGGCGGTCCAGCACGCCGATCCGCGCGCTTATGCCGAGGTCGAGATCGAAGCCCTGCAGACCGTGGCGATGGTGCTGTCCGAACTGATCGCGGGCGCGCGGCTGATCGACGGGTTCGACCGGCGCGGCGGAGGCGGCCAGCGCGAAGGAATGGTCCGGTTGGCCGGGCTCAAGCTCGTCGCCGGCATGGCGCGGGGCCAGGCGGTCTTCCACCAGCCGCGCGTGGTGGTCGAACATACGGTCGCCGACGATCCCGAGCTCGAGCGCAGCCGCGTCATTTCCGCCTTTTCCAAGATGCGGACCCAGATCGAGCATATGACCCGCGAGGCCGAGTTCGGAACCGCGGGCGAGCATCAGGAGATCCTCGAGACCTACAAGATGTTCGCTTATGACGAGGGCTGGGTCCGCCGGATCAACCTCGCCATCGACAGCGGGCTGACTGCCGAAGCGGCAATCGAGCGGGTGCAGCAGCGGACCCGTGCACGGATGCTGGAGATCGACGATCCCCTGCTGAAGGAGCGGATGCACGACCTCGAAGACCTGTCCAACCGGCTGATGCGGATCGTCAGCGGGCGGATGGGAACGGCCGCGCAGACGGGCTTGCCGGCGGATTCGGTGCTGATCGCCCGCAACCTCGGCCCCGCCGAACTGCTCGAATATGATCGGCGCCGGCTGAAGGCCGTGGTGCTGGAAGAAGGCTCGCTGACCGCCCACGTCACCATCGTCGCCCGCGCGATGGGGGTGCCGGTGATCGGCCGGGTCAAGGACATCGGCCATATCGCCGCCGAGGGCGACAGCGTGCTGGTCGACGGCAACCAGGGCAGCCTGGTGGTGCGGCCGACCCGCGCCGTCGCGACCGCGTTCGATAACCGCGCGGCGATGGGGATCAAGCGCCGGGCCGAGTTTGCCGCCATCCGCTCGCAGCCGCCGATCACCAGGGACGGGCTGCGCGCGACGCTGATGGTCAATGCCGGCCTGGCCGAAGATGCGGGCTCGCTCGACGCGGCGGGCGCCGACGGCATCGGACTGTTCCGGACCGAGTTTCAGTTCCTCGTTTCCGCCGCCCTCCCCGGGCGCGACGCGCAATATCGCCTCTACCGCCAGGTGCTGGACGCGGCGGGCGATCGGCCGGTGGTGTTCCGCACCGTCGACATCGGCGGGGACAAGGCGCTGCCCTACCTGACCGACATTCGCGACGAAGCGGAAAATCCGGCGATGGGCTGGCGCGCGCTGCGCCTCAGCCTCGACCGTTCGACGCTGATGAAGGCGCAGGCCCGCGCGCTCATCGAGGCGGCAGAGGGGCGCGTGCTTCGGGTGATGTTCCCGATGATTTCCGAGCCGTGGGAATATGAGGAAGCCCGCGCGCTGTTCGAAGCGCAGGTCGAATGGGTGAAGGCGCGCAAGGCCGGCCCGGCGCGGATCGAATTCGGCGCGATGCTGGAAGTGCCGAGCCTTGCCGAGATGCTCGACCAGTTGCTGCCGCGGATCGACTTCCTGTCGGTCGGGACCAACGACCTGACGCAATTCCTGTTCGCTGCCGACCGCGCTGACCCGCGCCTCGCGGAACGCTACGACTGGCTGAGCCCGGCGATCCTGCGTTTCCTCCGCCGGGTCGCCCGCCAGGCCGCCGCGGCAGGGGTGCCGGTGCGCGTGTGCGGGGAAATGGGCGGCCGGCCGCTGGAAGCGATGGCGCTGATGGGGATCGGCATCAACAACTTCTCGATCACCCCGGCGGCGGTCGGCCCGGTCAAGGCGATGATCCGCTCACTGGACGCGGGAGCGGCGCGCAGCAAGGTCGAAGCCCTGCTCGCAAAACCGCCCCGCGACATGCGCAAGGCGCTGACTGACTGGGCAAAGCGGCACTCCGTCGCACTCGACTAAGTCCTTCAAGTTGACGGGACCTTCGTTGACCGCAACAAGAGCCGCCAAAGCCTCGGGAGGGTGAGCGCGCGTAATGGAAGAAGGTACAGGCGGAGCCGTGACGGTCGGCGAGCAGCTGCGCACCGCGCGCGAGGCGCAGGGCATCACCCTGGAAGACGTCGCGGCCCGCACCCGGATCCCGACGCGCCACCTCCAGAGCCTGGAGGAAAGCGAGTGGGGCAAGCTTCCCGCGCCGACCTACACCATCGGTTTCGCCAAGAGCTACGCGAGCATCGTCGGACTTGATCGCGTCGAGGTCGGCGACGCGCTGCGGGCCGAGATGGGCGGCGGCGCGCTTGCGGCCCGCCCCGAGGCGCAGGTGTTCGAACCGGCCGATCCCGCTCGGGTGATGCCGCGCTGGCTGGTGCTGCTGGCGCTGGTCGCGCTGGTGGTGGTGGCCGGGCTGTTCCTGTGGAACCGCAACCGTACGCTGTCCGCCCCCGACGAAGTGGCCGCCGAGGCCGAAGCGCCGGTCTCCGCTCCCGCCGCCGGCACTCCTGCCGCGCAGCCGGCGCCCGCCGCCGCAGCCGCCGGTCCGGTGGTCATCACCGCCAACGAGCCGGTGTGGATCCAGATTTCCGAACGCGGTGGCAAGGCCCTGTTCCAGTCCGAGCTCGCCTCGGGCCAGAGCTACGAAGTGCCGGCGACAGCGACCGCGCCGGTGCTCCGGACCGGGCGCCCGCAGGCGATCCGCATCTCGGTCGGAACGGCCGATGCGCCGCCGGTCGGCGCGCCGGACCGGACGGTCAGCAACGTCTCGCTGCTGCCCGCCGACCTGATGCGTGGCCCGTCGGCAACGCCAGCCGCCCCAGCCGCGCCGCAAGCCCGCTAGTTCATTGACCGCTAAGCTGGTCGGCATCACGGACATGACGTCATGACGCGCAAATTCCTGCTGGGCCTCGTTGCCCTCACGCTCACCGTTCCCGCCGCCGCGCAGAAGCAGCAGCCGACCGCGGAGGATCGCCTCTACCGCCTCGAACGGCAGACCAGGCAGCTCCAGCGGCAGGTCTTCCCCAAGGGTCAGCCCGCCGACACCGCCGGATTCGACGATGCGCCCGCCGCCAGCCAGACCGTGGTCGTCGCGCTGTCGGGCCGCATCGACGCGCTCGAGCGGCAACTTGCGGAAATGACCCGGCTGTCCGAGGAGAATGGCAACCGCGTCGCCACGCTCGAGACCGAGGTGGCGCGGCTCAAGACCGACATGGACACGCGCCTGCGCGCGCTCGAAACCGGTGGCGGCGCTGCTGCTCCCGGAGCCACCGCGGGCGACCCTGCCGCGGTCGCCGAAACTCAACCCGCGCCCGTCGTCACGACCCCGGCCCGGCCGCCGACCCAGCCGCCGCGGGTCACGCCAACCGGTGATGCGAATGCCGATGCGGAGGCCGCGTACGATGCCGGCTACCAGCTTTGGCTCCAGAAGCGCTATCCGCAGGCGGTCACCGCGCTGAAGCTCGTGCCCGCGAACTTCCCAGGGCACCGCCGCGTCAGCTGGGCCAACAACCTGATCGGCCGCGCCCTCCTCGACAGCGGCCAGCCGCGCGCCGCAGCCGAAGCGCTGCTGGCTAATTATCGCGGCAACCCGAAGGGCGAGCGGGCGCCCGACAGCCTGTTCTATCTCGGCCAGTCGCTGATGGCGCTCAAGCAGCCGCAGCAGGCGTGCAAGGCCTATGCCGAACTCGAGGAAGTCTATGGTGCCTCGATCCGCGCCGACCTGCAGAAGCTGCTAGCGCCGGCCAAGACCAAAGCCGGCTGCTGATTTCGTCATTGCGAGGAGCGTAGCAGCGACGCAATCCTTGCTTCTGCACGCGCAGAAGGGGTGCCGGATTGCTTCGCTTGGCTCGCATTGACGACTTCCTGGCGGCGATCGACCGGCTCGCTCCCGGCGGCGCGCTTGGCGTCGCCGTGTCCGGAGGTCCCGACAGCCTTGCCCTCCTGATGCTCGCCGCCCAGGCGCGGCCGGGCCGGGTGCGCGCGGCGACAGTTGATCATGGCCTGAGGGCGGGAAGCGCGGCGGAAGCGGTGATGGTCGCGAGCTATTGCGCCGATCTCGGCGTTCTCCATGACCTGTTGCCGGTCGAGGTTGCAACGGGAGCAAGCGTGCAGGCACAGGCGCGCGAGGCGCGTTATGCCGCGCTCGGGTCTTGGGCGCGGGAGCATCAGCTGGCGGCGGTCGCCACCGCCCACCATGCCGACGACCAGGCCGAAACCCTCTTGATGCGCTTGGCGCGCGGGAGCGGGGTCGATGGGCTGGCCGGGGTGCGCGAGCAGCGGGAACTGGTACCGGGCGTGGCGCTGATCCGGCCACTCCTGAATTGGCGAAAGTCGGAACTGGCCGCCATCTGCGACGAGGCCGGCTGGCACGCGGCCGACGATCCCACCAATCACGACGCACGGCACGACCGGACGCGGGTTCGGGCGCTGCTCGCGGCGACCCCCTTGCTCGATGCCGAGCGGCTGGCGCGGTCCGCATCGGCGCTGGCCGAGGCGTCCGAGGCGCTGGAGGCGATGGCGCGGCGCGAGCGGGTGGAAGCGGTCAGCCAGGACGGCGACGCCCTGATCTACCGGCCGTCGCCGCTGCGTGAGGTGAGGCGGCGGATCGCTGCGCTGCTGATCGGCGAACTGATGCCCGACGCACGGCCCCGCGGGCCCGAACTGGACCGGTTGCTGGCGATGCTGGAAATCGGTGGCAGCGCGACGCTGGCCGGCGTGCTCGTCAGGGTAGAAGGCGGGCGCTGGACCTTCCGGCTCGCCCCGCCGCGCCGTTCCTAGTTGGCGGTGCTGATCGCCCGGCTCATGCTGTCGGAGAAGGCGATGCTGCGGACCCAGCCGGTGAAGCCGTCGTAGATGGTCCGCGCGGCCTGCGCGATCGTGGTCGGCCGGTCGGTCCCGCCCCGCGCGAAGAAGGCGACCGCGAGACGGCGCCCGTCGGGCAGGGTGAGGTAACCGACATCGCTGGTGTAGTTGTTGAGCGTTCCCGTCTTGTGGGCGATCGGAACGCCGTCGAGCATGCCGCGGATGCGGTTCTTGCCGGTCGCGCACCGGCTCATCACGTCAAGCAGATAAGCGCGGCTGGATGCGGTCAGGATGTTGCCCTTGTCGAGCGAGCGCAGCATCTGGACCATCGCCACCGGGCTGGCGCTGTCGCGCAGGTCCCACAGGTCGCGCTTGTCGGCCAGCAGGCGGGCGATGTTGCGGTCGACCCTGATGCCGCGGATGTTGTTGTGGTCGAGCCAGTCCTGGATCGCGCGCGGACCGCCAAGGTTGCCGATCAGGGCGTCGGTCGCATTGTTGTTGGAATGGATCATCATCGCCTCGAGCAGGGCCCGGGCGCTCTGCGTGCCGATGCGCGTGTCGAGGGTGCGGCGGCCCGCCTCGACCTGGTCGAGATAGGCGGCGGCAACCGCGACCTTCATGGTCGACGCCATCGGATAGGCCTTGTCGCCGTTGATCGCGATCGTCTCGCCCGTCGCAAGGTCGAGCGCGGCGACGCCGACGTCGCCCGAGCGGGCGGCGAGCAAGGAGGAGAGCTGCTGTTCGAGGCTTTGCAGGTGCGGGCTGCTGGCCGCCAGCGCGGGGCTCGCGACGGCGATGCTGAGAATCCAGGCGAGTAAGGCGATAACGCGCATCTGGGCTCCGTCCACAAGGCTTGAGAGATCCGAAGTCCCGCGCTTTATCGCGGCGTTCGGATCAACACTTGCTTAACGCTATGATGAAGTTCCGTTGCCCGACAAGCAGTTGAGGGACTCGCGCGGTGAACTGTTGCGATGCTGCGGCGAGTCGAGTCTTAGGCCTAGCCCTTTCGTCATTGCGACCGCAGCGAAGCAATCCATTCACAAAGCGCCGCAGCGTCGAATGGCTTGCCGGCACCCGCAATGCCGAGTGGCGGAAGGGGCGGCCGGCCCCGAATGACACAGACCATCAGGCCCCTCTAGGCGAGGGGGCCCGCCTCACCTACATTGTCGGGCATGGATGAGAAGAACAAGAAGCCTGGCGGGCCCTGGACCAAGAGCCTGCTGATCTGGGTCGGCGTGCTGTTCGGGCTCGTGCTGTTCGCGCAATTGCTCGAAGGCGGGAAGAGCGCGCAGACAGGCAATCCGATCGCTTATTCGGACTTCGTTCGCCAGGTCAGCGAAGGCAACGTCAAGCAGGTGACCAGCAGCGTCACCCAGGCGGGCAACCAGCTGATCAGCGGCAAGCTTGCCAGCGGTGAAACATTCCGCACCACCGCGCCGTCCGACGCACAGGTGACTGAGCGCCTGCTCGCTGCAGGCGTGCAGGTGCAGGTCAAGGAAGCCGAGCAGTCGAGCATCTGGTGGATCATCCTCGTCCAGTCGCTGCCGTTCATCCTGATTCTCGGCATCAGCTTCTTCATCATGCGCCAGATGCAGAAGAATGCCGGTTCGGGCGCGATGGGCTTCGGCAAGAGCCGGGCCAAGATCCTGACTCCCAAGGAAGGCCGCGTCACCTTCGCCGATGTCGCCGGCATCGACGAAGCGCGCGAAGAGCTGCAGGAAATCGTCGAATTCCTAAAGGATCCGGGTCGCTTTGCCCGTTTGGGCGGCAAGATCCCCAAGGGCGCGCTGCTGGTCGGCTCGCCCGGTACCGGCAAGACCCTGCTCGCCCGCGCCATCGCGGGTGAGGCGGGCGTGCCCTTCTTCACCATTTCGGGTTCGGACTTCGTCGAGATGTTCGTCGGCGTCGGCGCAAGCCGGGTCCGCGACATGTTCGAGCAGGCCAAGAAGTCGGCGCCGTGCATCGTCTTCATCGACGAGATCGACGCCGTCGGCCGCCACCGCGGCGCTGGCCTTGGCAACGGCAATGACGAGCGCGAGCAGACGCTCAACCAGCTGCTGGTCGAGATGGACGGCTTCGAAGCCAACGAAGGCATCATCATCATCGCCGCGACCAACCGTCCCGACGTGCTCGATCCCGCGCTGCTGCGCCCGGGCCGCTTCGACCGCCAGGTCGTCGTGCCGCGTCCCGACATCGAAGGGCGCGAGCAGATCCTTGGCGTGCACATGAAGAAGGTGCCCCTGGCGCCCGACGTCGATGCGCGCACCATTGCCCGCGGCACGCCCGGTTTCTCGGGCGCCGACCTTGCCAACCTTGTCAACGAGGCGGCTTTGCTTGCCGCGCGCAAGGGCAAGCGCCTGGTCGCGATGAGCGAGTTCGAGGAAGCCAAGGACAAGGTGATGATGGGGACCGAGCGCCGGTCCATGGTCATGACCGAGGACGAGAAGCGGATGACCGCCTATCACGAGGCCGGCCACGCCATCGTCGCGCTTCACGAGCCGGCGTCTGACCCGATCCACAAGGCGACCATCATCCCCCGCGGCCGTGCGCTCGGCATGGTGATGCGCCTGCCCGAACGCGACAGCTACAGCTATCACCGCGACAAGATGTACGCGAACCTGTCGGTCGCGATGGGCGGCCGCGTCGCCGAGGAAGTGATCTTCGGTTACGACAAGGTCAGTTCGGGCGCGTCGTCGGACATCCAGTATGCGACCGGACTCGCCCGCGACATGGTCACCCGCTGGGGCATGTCGGACGAACTTGGGCCGCTGCAATATGCCGAGGCGGACGAGGAAGTGTTCCTGGGTTACTCCATGAACCGCCAGCGCCAGATGTCGAACGAGACCGCGCAGGCGATCGACAAGGAAATCCGCCGCATTGTCGACTCGGGCTATGCCCGGGCACGCGAGCTGCTGACCACTCACGAGGACCAGCTCCACTCGCTCGCCAAGGCGTTGCTCGAATATGAGACGCTGTCTGGCGACGAGATCAAGATCGTCCTCGAAGGTGGCCCGATTGATCGCGGCCATTCGTCCAAGCCGGTCATCCCGACAGCCGGGGCCGGCATTCCCAAGACCCGCAAGCCGAGCATCGGCGGAGCCGCGCCGGCCGGGGCCTGACACTACTCAAGGTATGCGCCGCCGCCGGGCGGCGCATACCGGCCTTTGTTCACTTCCCCTTCAGGGCAAGACGCGCCATCAGTCGTGCATGCGACCTGTATTTGCCGCCGTGCTCCTCGCCGCCATTGCCGTTCCAGCCGCCGCTGCGCCGGCCGGTAGCGCCGAGAATTTCCTCAACCGCGCCGACCGCCTGCTGGGCAAGGGGCCTCTTGCCCTGTTCGACGGCGACTACAAGAAGCTTCAGGCCGAGGGCACGGCCGCGGGCAACAGCATCCGCCTTGAGCGCGAGGCGGCGGAAAAGGCCGGCAAGCCGATCCTCTACTGCAGCCCCAAGCCGCGCGCCGAGCTCGGCAACATGGAATTCATCAACGCGCTGAAGAAGATCCCGCAGGCAGAGCGCCAGCGGATGAGCCTGCGCGCCGCGATGCTGGTAGTCCTGCAGCGCAAATATCCGTGCAAGCGCTGAGCCGCTTGTCCTTCACGAAATCGGGGGGTCGAATGCGATACGCTTTGTTGGCGCTTGGGATGACGCTTGCTCGCGCAGGCCCCGCGGCAGCTCAGAACATGCCGCTGCCGGTGTTCGTCGAGCGCGCCACCAAACTTGAGAGCAAGGGACCGCTGGCGCTGTTCTCCCGCGGTGAGATCTCCGTGCTGCAAAGCGAGATGCAGGGCGCCAACAAGTCCGTGGTCGCCGAATATCAGGCGCGCAAGGCGAGCGGGGCAAAACAGGCCTTCTGCCCGGTTAAGGGCGAGAAATATCAGCTTGGCGTCAAGGAATTGATGGCGAAGCTGCGCGCCATCCCGGCCGCTCAGGCCCGGACCATGACGACCACCGACGCGATGCGCCACCTGCTTGCCAAGCGCTATCCCTGTCCGGCCTAGAGCGCCCCCAGCAGCATCAGCCCGAACACCCAGAAGACCCCCACCATGAACGCGCCGAAGGTTAGCAGCGCGGTCCGGATCAGTGCCGCGGCGCGCCCGAGCGAATAGGCCCCGCGCAGCTGGCGGTACATGTGCCATGGCGGAATGAGGAAGAAACCAAACCCCACCGCATTGCCGATCGCGGGCACATGGGCGAGCACCGCCAGCACCACCGTCAGCAGGCTCATGAAGCTCAGCGAATAGATGATGAAGATGGCGTGGTCGTAGAGCGAGAAGCGCCGGTTGAACGGAAACAGCAGCCACAGCAGCGGCAGTGACAGCGGGATCAGCACCCAGCTGTATTTGTAGGCCGATGTCTTGACCTTGTAGAGCAGCAGCTGGGGATTCGCCTTGGCCGCCCGCCAGCGCTCGTCGAGCCAGCTGTTCACCGGGGAATTGGTCTTGGTGACGACCTTCACCGGGCCATCCTTCGACAATCTTGTCAGATCGGCTCGCTCATCCTCCAGCTTGGCGATGTCGCGGTCGACGACGGTGGTCGGCTCGCCCTTCGCGATCATCGCCGATCGCTCCTGCTGGCGCTTGACGATCTTCTCGCCGAGCTTGCGTTCGGCCTCCTCGATCTTCTGCGGGGAGGCGATGAGGCCGTCCGTGATGTCGCTGATCAACGCCGAGGGCATGGAGGCGAGCACGGTCGCGAGCAGGAAGACGGAGAACAGGAAGATCGCCAGCGGGGACACGAACCGGGCACGTTCACCCGCGACATAGCGCCGGGTAAGCTCGCCCGGCCGCCATGCCAGCATTGGCAGGGTGTGCCAGATCTTGCCCTCGAAATGGAACACGCCGTGGAGCAGGTCGTGGCCAAGCGACCCGAGGGTCCGGTGGACGTGGCCGCGTTGACCGCAGGCATGGCAGAACTCGCCGGCGAGCGCCGTTCCGCAATTGAGGCACGACTGTTCCGCGGTGTGCCCGGTCGGATCCAGTCCCGTTTCCGGCTCGACTGCGCGCGCGGCAATGCCGCCGGTCAGAGCATCCGCGATCGGTTCGACGATATTCATTGCTTTGGCTTCCCCGCGGCCAAGAGTGACAGAGGGCGCCGCGCACTGCTAGCCCCAAAACCATGACCCGGCGGATCGGCCTGCTTGGCGGAAGCTTCAACCCGGCGCACCGCGCGCACCGGGCGATGAGCCTTGCCGCGGCCGATGCGCTCGGCCTCGACGAGGTGTGGTGGCTGGTCAGTCCTGGCAATCCGCTCAAGCCCAAGGCCGGGATGGCACCTTATGCCGCGCGGATTGGCTCGGCTCGGGAAATGGCGCGGCGTTCGGTCATCAAGGTCAGCGATATCGAGCGGCGGCTGGGCACCGTCTATACGGTGGATACGCTCGGTGCGCTGGTCAGGCGCTACCCCCGGGACCGCTTCATCTGGCTGATGGGCGAGGACACTGTGGCGCAATTCCATCAGTGGAAAAGTTGGCGTCGCCTTGCCGCCACGGTGCCGATTGCCGTTTTGTCCCGTCCGGGGTATGAGAGTCAAGCTCGCACGGCCCGCGTGGCGAGCTGGCTCCGGCGCTTCGTCCGGCCCGGAAGCCAGGCACGGGACTGGACGCGTTGGAGTGCCCCGGCGATCGTCTTCCTGAGGCTTCCGCCCGACCGGACTTCCGCTACGCAGCTCCGCGCCGCCGACCCCTTTTGGCACGAACGTTTCGCCCGCAACACGGACGCGGGTTCGGGCGTTATTCCTTCAGCAGATCACAGGAGAAACCTTGGCTGACACCCCTGAATCGGCCGGCGCCAACAAGCCGGCTACCGTCGAGGACCTTCACGCGGCGGTTCTCCGCAGCCTCGATGATGACCAGGCAGTCGAGGTCGTTTCCATCCCGCTGGCCGGCAAGTCGAGCATCGCCGATCACATGGTGATCGCGTCGGGCCGTTCGACCCGCCAGGTCGCGAGCATGGCGACCAAGCTCGCCGACCGGCTCAAGCAGGATTACGGCAAGCTGGTCCGGATCGAGGGCCTTCCGACCGCCGACTGGGTGCTGATCGACGCCGACGACATCATCGTCCACCTGTTCCGTCCCGAGGTCCGCAGCTTCTACAATCTGGAACGCATGTGGGCCTTCGGCGATGAAAAGGCCGCCGTCGCCGGCTGAGCCAGACGGCGGCACCAACCAGTGCTCCTTCACATCATCGCACGCGGGAAGATCGGGCGGTCGCCCGAGGCGGAGCTGGTCGAGCGCTATGTGAAGCGCCTGACCTGGCCGCACAAGCTGACCGAGCTTCCCGACCGCGGCGGGCCGATCCCGCCGCCGCTTTCCCCTTGCGTGACGGTGCTGCTCGACGAACGCGGCAAGGCCTTGCCGTCGAGCGAACTGGCCGAGCGGCTCGACAAGTGGCGCGACGCGGGGGTGCGCGAATGCCGCTTCCTGATCGGCGCGGCCGACGGGCATGAGGATGAGGAACGGGCGAGGGCCGACCTGCTGCTGAGCTTCGGCGCGGCGACCTGGCCGCACCTCCTCGCCCGAGCGATGCTTGCCGAACAATTGTACCGCGCGACCAGCTGGCTTGCGGGGCACCCCTATCACCGGCAAGGCTGAGGCGATGCGCCGGCTTGCCCTCCTCCTCGTGCTTGCGCCGATACTGGTGTCGGCGGCCGACCCGGTGCGGGTGGCGCAGCAGGAAGCGGCGGCAGCGGCGGCCGAGCAGCGGCGGCTGGAAGCAGCGGCGGCGGCGGCACGCGGGGAAGCGCAGCGTGCTGCGGCCCAGCGAGCGGCCGAAGCGCAGGCGATGCTTGCGGCGGACGCCCGGATCGAATTGGCCGAGGCGCAGCTTGCGGTGCTGGAACGGCGGCGCGCGATCCTGAACGCTCGGCTGGCGGAGGCGAGGCGGCCCGCGACGGCGCTTCTCGCGGGTCTTGCCGAAGCGGGGCGGCGCCCGGCCTGGCTGATGCTTGCCACCGCGGGCGGGGCCGAGGAACAGGTGCGGCTGACGGCGCTCGTCCGTGCGCTTGGGCCCGAGGTCGAGCGGCGCTCGGCGGCGCTGCGTGGCGAGGCCGAGGCACTTGCCGCAACCGCCGCGTCGCAGCAGGCGCTCCGCCAGCAACTCGGCGCCGAGCGGCAGGCCGCGGCCGAAGCGCAGCGACTTTTCGCAGCCCGCGAAACCGAAGCGCTGGCCACCGCACGGACCCGCGACGCGCAAGCCTTCAGCGCAGGCGACATGGTGCTGAGCGAAAGCGAGCGGGCAGCGCTCGCGGTCGACGAAAATGCGCAGCGGCAGGCGGCACGCCAGCTGGCGGCGGCGCTCGCCAAGCTTCCGGCCGCCGAGCTGCGCCCCTTCGCCGCGGAAGGCCAGGCGCCGCCGCCGCCCTTCGAATGGACCCTTCCCGCCGGCGGCGCCGTGACGGTCGGGATGGGCGAACTGGCTGGCAACGGCGTCCGCTCGCGCGGGCTTACCCTTGCGGCGGGGACGGGCACCGAGGTCGCCGCGCCGGCACCGGGCAAGGTCGCCTTTGCAGGTCCGTTCAGGGCCCGCGCGGGGGTCATCATCATCGATCATGGCGGCGGCTGGGCCAGCCTTCTCACCGGGGTGCGGCCTTCGGTCCGGGTTGGCGAAAGCGTCTCGCGCGGGCAGGGAATCGGACGGGCGCTGGGTCCGGTCACCGCCGAACTGTTTCGCGGCGGACGGGCGGAGCCGGCGGCGCTCATTGCCCGTTAGGGCAGGACGCCCGATATTCTCATCGAGCGTTCATCCGCGGCGCTGTTAAGTGGGTGGCGAAATGGCTAGGAATGGACCGATGATCCGCAAGCTTCTGCCTCCCCTGGCCCTCGTCGGGGCGCTCGCCCTCATTCCGGTCGCCACCGCCACCCAGGCCGCGGCCGATGCCGACACCTACAAGGAACTTGAAACCTTCATGGGGGTGTTCGAGCGGGTGCGCGCCAATTACGTCGACAAGGTCGACGACCATGCGCTGATCAAGGGCGCGATCGACGGCATGCTCGCCAGCCTCGATCCCCACAGCTCCTACCTCGAAGCCTCGGACTTCAAGCAGCTGCGCACCACCACCGACGGTAATTACGGCGGGCTTGGCCTGTCGGTCACGCAGGAAGACGGCACGGTCAAGGTGATCAGCCCGACCGAGGATACGCCCGCCGACAAGGCCGGGATCAAGGCCGGCGACTATATCACCCACCTCGACGGCGAGCTGCTCTACGGCCTTGACCTCGACGAGGCGGTCGACAAGATGCGCGGACCGCCGGGCAGCGCGGTCAAGCTGACTATCGTCCGGCCCGGCCGTGATAAGCCCTTCGACGTGACCCTGCGCCGCGAGCGGATCGAGCTTCGCCCGGTCAAGTGGGAGCTGAAGGACGGCGTCGGCGTTCTCAACATCAACCAGTTCTCGGCCAATGTCGGCGACCAGGTCGCGGCGGCCCTGACGGCGATGGACAAGGCGGCGGGCGGCAAGCCGGTCGGCTATGTCATCGACCTGCGCTCCAACCCGGGCGGCCTGCTCGACCAAGCGGTGTCGGTCAGCGACGCCTTCCTCGATCGCGGTGAGATCGTCTCCGAGCGAGGCCGCGCCAAGGACGATATCGAGCGCTTCTACGCGCGTCCGGGCGATCTTACCGGCGGGCGGCCGCTGGTGGTGCTCGTCGACGCCGGGTCGGCAAGCGCGGCGGAGATCGTCGCGGGCGCGCTGCAGGACCATCGCCGCGCCCTCGTCATGGGCGAACGCAGCTTCGGCAAAGGCTCGGTCCAGACGGTCATACAGCTCGATCAGGAGCGCGCCCTGCGGCTGACCACCGCGCGCTATTACACCCCGTCCGGCCGGTCGGTGCAGGCGGGCGGGATCGATCCCGACATCGTTGTGCCGCAGCTCAGTGACCCCGACTACAAGGATCGTCCGGCGATCCGCGAGGCGGACCTGCGCCGCCACCTGATCGCCCAGAACAAGGTCGATGACAAATTGCTGGAAAAGGATGACGGGGTCGATCCGCGCTTCAACCTGACCGCCGCCGAGCTTGAGAAGAAGGGCGTCAAGGACTTCCAGCTCGACTATGCGGTGAAGGCGCTGAAGCGCCTCGCCTCGGGTCCGGGCGGAGCGCCGAGGGCCCGCTGATGGACGCGCGCACCGGCGAACTGGTGACGTCGGCGAACAGCCGGTTGCGGCTGGCGCAGTGGCTGGCCCTCGCGGTGCCCGGCGCGCTGCTGCTCGGCGCGCTCGGCTCGCAGGTCATCGGCGGGCTGACCCCGTGCGAAATGTGCATGTGGCAGCGCTGGCCGCACGTCGCCGCGGTGGGGCTGGCGGCATTGTCTTTCGTCATGGCGCGGCAGGCGCGTCCGCTGGTGATCCTGGCGGCGCTTGCGATCGCCGTTTCGGGCGCGATCGGCATCTTCCACGCGGGGGTCGAACAGCGCTGGTGGGAAGGCCTTACGACCTGCTCGTCGGTCGCAACCGGCGCCAGCCCGGACGAGCTGCTCAAGTCGATCCTCGCCACGCCGCTCACTCGTTGCGACCAGATCCAATGGTCCTTCCTCGGCCTGTCGCTGGCCGCGTGGAACGGCCTCATCTCCCTCTTTTCCGCCGGAACGATCCTATGGCTGAGCCGCAAGCGCTGAAGTCCTCCTGGAAGCCGGGCGACGGGGTGCCCGACCTGCCGTCGATGCTGCGCGTCGACCATGCCGGCGAATATGGCGCGACCCGCATCTACGCCGGGCAGCTTGCCGTGCTGCGCGGATCGTCCCGCGCCGCGCATCTCGTCACCCACATGGCCTCGCAGGAGGAGCGCCACCTCGCGCGCTTCAACCAGCTGCTGGCCGAACGGAAGGTCCGCCCGACCCTGCTTCAGCCGCTGTGGCACATCGGCGGCTTTGCACTCGGCGCGGCGACGGCACTGATCAGCGAAAAGGCCGCCATGGCCTGCACCGACGCGGTCGAGACCGAGATCGACCTTCACTACGAAGAACAGCTGGCCGAGCTTGGCGAGTGCGATCCCGAACTGTCCGCGGATATCCGCCAGTTCCAGGCCGAGGAGCTCGAGCACCGCGACACCGCGCGTGAGCATGGTGCGCTCGAAGTCCCCGGCTATCCCCTTCTCAGCATCGCCATCCGTTCGATCTGCAAGGTCGCGATCGCCGCGTCCAAGCGGATCTGACCGACGGAACGCGACAAGGACCCGTGCGCTGAAGCGCCTGAAAGGACGAGTATCATGAACACCCGACTGGTTCTGGCGCTGAGCGCCGTCATCGGCAGCGGCCTCGTCTCCGCGCTTCCCGCCAGTGCCCAGACGGCGCAGGCACGGACGCGGGAGATCGTCGTATTCGGCACCGATCCCTGCCCGCGCGCAACCGACGATGAAGTGGTGGTCTGCGCCCGCCGTCCGGAAAAGGATCGCTATCGCCTGCCCGAAGCGCTGCGCCCGGCCGATCCGCCGCAGCTCAGCACCAGCTGGGGGGTCCGCTCGAAGGAGCTAGCCACCATGGGGCAGACCGGCCCCGGCACCTGTTCGGGCGTCGGCCCGGGCGGTGACTTCGGCTGCGCCAACAAGGAAATCCTGCGCGGCGTCGCCGAGCGGCAGGAGCAGAACGCGCAGGACGAGCCGCCCCGCTAAGGCCTGATCGGGGGAGTGGCGGGCGCCCTGCCTAAGTCGCTCCCACCCAGCCCGCCGATGCCGCCACCGCACCGGGCATGGAACAGGGGTTCGCCCGCTTCCGTTACGGAGGCTGACAGGAGGAACCCACCCAATGCGCACCGATCCGAGCGCCGCGCTCACCATGCTGACCCGCCTCGGCTTCGCTTCGCGCGGATTGCTCTATCTCGTGATCGGGTTCCTGATCCTGCGCACCGGCCGCACCGAGGACACCAGCGGTGCCCTATCGGTGCTGGCGCAGGGCGGCGGCCGGATTCTGCTCGGACTGATGATCGCGGGCTTCCTCGCCTACGGGCTGTGGCGGTTGTCCGACGCCGCCTTCAACATCGAGCGGCACGAGCATGGCCGCAAGGGGCTCGCAGAGCGCGGCGGCGCGGCGGCTAGCGGCCTCGTCCACCTGTTCCTCGCCTGGCAGGCGGTGCGGCTGTTCCAGCACACCGGCGCCAGCTCCGGAAGCGGCGACAGCGGCGCGCAGGAGCAGGCGCAGACGGCGCTCTCGCTGCCCGGCGGCCAGCTGCTGCTGATCGTTGCCGGGCTTGCCCTGCTGGTGGTCGGCATCCTTCAGTTCAAGAAAGCGTGGCAGGCCGACTTCCTCAAGCATCTGGAGCCTGGCGTCGCCCACCAGCCGTGGGCCCGCTACACCGGGCAATCGGGCTATTCGGCACGCGGGGCGGTATTTTTGATTAGCGGTGCCTTCCTTGCCAGCGCCGGCTTCAAGCGCAAGGCGGGTGAAGCGGGCGGCATGGAAGAAGCGCTGACCTGGCTTTCCTCGCCATGGGACACGGTGGTCGCCCTCGGCCTGCTGTTGTTCGGCCTGTACTGTCTGATTGAAGCGCGCTTCCGGGTGATCAACGACGTCCCGGTCGGTGGACTGGCGCGCAAGGCGCGAAGCAAGCTGCCGGTCTGATTGAAGCTACAGCACGCAGGCGGTGACAATGGAACAACGATCCAAGGTCCCCGAACTCACCTTGTGGTTCTGGATCGTGAAGATCCTCGCGACCACCTTCGGAGAGACCGCCGGGGACACGGTCACCATGACCTGGCTGGGCGAGACTACGCCCGATGCGGCCGGCGCCGCCGTTAGCGGCTATCTGGTCGGAACCGCGATCTTCGGCCTGCCCCTGCTGCTGCTCGCTGCCATGCAGATTCGAGCACGCCAGTTCCACCCCGCGCTCTACTGGGCGACCATCATCGCCTCGACCACCTTCGGGACCACGCTCGCCGATTTCGCGACGCGGTCGATCGGACTTGGCTATCCCGGCGGTTCGATGCTGTTGCTCGCCCTCGTCATCGGCACGCTGCTGGCGTGGCGCGCGAGAGAGGGGAGGATCGCGGTCGATGACGTCCACGGGTTTCGTCCCGAACTCTTCTACTGGGCGACGATCACCTTTTCGCAGACGCTGGGGACCGCGCTAGGCGATTGGGTGGCCGACAGCGGGCCGGGCTATGCCGGAAGCGCACTGATCTTTGCGGTAATGCTCGGGCTGGTCGCCCTGCTGTGGTTCCGCACGAAGCTGCCGCGGCCAATGCTGTTCTGGGCTGCCTTCATCCTCACCCGGCCGCTCGGCGCCACCATTGGCGACTGGTTCGACAAGCCGCTTGCGAAAGGGGGGCTGGAAGTCAGCCGCCCGGTCGCCTCGCTGATCCTGCTGGCGGCAATCATCCTGCTGCTGTGGTGGCGCCCGCAGCGCGCCGGAAAACACGGCTAAGAGGCTATAAACAGGTAATAAGCTTGCCTCGGCGCAGGTAAGAACATATACCGAACGAATGGCGCAACTCGACACTCGCGAAAAGTTGGCGATCCTCGCGGATGCGGCCAAATATGATGCGAGTTGCGCGTCGTCGGGGACCTCCAAACGCAACAGCGTCGGCGGCAAGGGCATCGGTTCGACCGAGGGCATGGGCATCTGCCACGCCTATGCTCCCGATGGCCGCTGTATCTCGCTGCTGAAGATCCTGCTGACCAACAGCTGCATCTTCGACTGCCATTATTGCATCAACCGCAAGAGCTCGAACGTCCGCCGCGCGCGCTTCACGGCGCAGGAAGTCGTCAACCTCACCCTTGCCTTCTACAAGCGCAACTATATCGAGGGGCTGTTCCTCTCCTCGGGCATCATCGCCACCTCCAATTACACGATGGAGCAGCTGGTCGAGGTCGCGCGCAGCTTGCGCGAGGAACATGATTTTCGTGGTTACATCCACCTCAAGACCATTCCCGACGCCGATCCCGAACTGGTCCAGAAGGCGGGGCTGTACGCCGATCGCGTGTCGATCAACGTCGAACTGCCGACCGAGCCGGGCCTGAAGCGCCTCGCGCCGGAAAAGAGCGCCGGCCAGATCGAAGGGGCGATGCTCGGCATGAAGGGCGCGATCGAGGATGGGAAGGACGCCAAGAAGAAGTACAAGTCTGCGCCGACCTTCGCGCCGGCCGGTCAGTCGACGCAGATGATCGTCGGGGCCGATGCCGCGACCGACAGCGACATCGTTACCAAGGCCAGCACGCTCTACGATCGCTTCAGCCTGCGCCGGGTCTATTATTCGGCATTCTCGCCCATTCCGGACGCCAGCGCGGTCCTGCCGCTGCAGCGTCCGCCGCTGATGCGCGAACACCGGCTTTACCAGTCCGACTGGCTGATGCGTTTCTATGGCTTCAAGCCCGAGGAAGTGGTCAGCGCGGCCGAGCCCGACGGCATGCTGCCGCTCGACATCGACCCCAAGCTCGCCTGGGCACTCAAATATCGCGACTACTTCCCCGTCGACATCAACAAGGCGAGCAAGGAGCAGCTGCTGCGCGTTCCGGGGCTCGGCACCAAGGCGGTCGGCCGCATCCTCAGCTCGCGGCGATTCCGCACCTTCACCCTCGACGATGTGGCGCGGCTGACGGTCAGCGTGGCCAAGATCCGGCCCTTCATCGTCACCAGCGACTGGCGGCCGACCCTGCTCACCGACAAGGCCGACCTCAAGCGATGGATCAAGCCGGAGAAGAGCCAGCTCGAACTGTTCGCGGCCTGAGGCAACGCTGTCCTACATGAACCAGATAGGCTATTGCGGACGGGATGTCGGCTTGCTTCTGCCCACTTCGCTCCTTGCCTCACCTGACAAGCTTGCCTGAGAAAGTGGACGAAGTGGACGATATGCCTTTTGCGGCGTTTCTTCACGCATGAGCGACGCCAACGGCCGCAGCGGCAACCCAGCGGATTTGTTCGCGCCCGTCCATGGGGTCAGCGGCCACGCCGGGGTGCTGCTTCCTGACGGGCCGCAGATCGATCCGCTGAAGATCATCCTCGACGAACCCGACGACTTCGACGGCTGGCGCGATGCCGCGCGCGAACTCGTCATGGCCGGGGTGCCTCCGATGGGGGTCGTCTGGCAGGTTCGCGGCGAGGATGGCGAGCTGTTCGGAAACGAGGGTGCCGCGCCGCCGCCGTCCGGCAAGCCGATGTTCTCGGTGCCCAAGCCCTTCATCGACATGGCAAAGGCTGCAATCTGCCATTCCGACCCGCAGCGCTTTGCCTTGCTCTACGCCCTCCTGTGGAAGCTCAAGGCCAATCGCCGCGCATTGGAGGACCGGGCGGACCCGCTGGTCGACCGGCTCGAGAAGCTCGCCAAGGAAGTCCGCCGCGACGCGCACAAGATGCACGCCTTCGTCCGCTTCCGCGAAGTGGAGGAAGAGGGGGGCACCCGCTTCGTCGCCTTCTTCGAACCCGATCATCACATCGTCCGGCGCGAAGCCGGCTTCTTCGTCCGCCGCTTTGCGACCATGCGCTGGTCGATCCTTTCGCCTGAACTGTCGATCCACTGGGATCCAGCGACCGAGCGTCTGAGCGAGGGGCCGGGCGCGACCCGTGCCGAGGCGCCCGACGGCGACCCGCTCGAGGAAACGTGGCGGACCTATTACGCCAGCATCTTCAACCCCGCGCGCCTCAAGGTGAAGGCGATGCTGAAGGAGATGCCGAAGAAATATTGGCACAATATGCCTGAAACCGCGCTGGTGGCTCCGTTGATCGCAGGGGCGCGGGCACGGGAGCTGGAGATGATCGAACGAGCCCGGAATAACCTTGCCCCGTCGGCGGGCGTGCAGCCCGGCGGCAATGTCGAGGCGGCCTGGGCGGCGCTTCGCGAGGAGGCCATGAGCTGCACCCGCTGCGACCTGTTTCGCTGCGGGACCCAGACGGTGTTCGGGGAAGGGCCGCTCAACCCCAGCATCTTCTTCGTTGGCGAGCAGCCGGGCGATCAGGAGGATCTGGCCGGGCGTCCCTTCGTGGGGCCTGCCGGACAGCTGTTCGACGCAGCGCTGGAAAAGGCCGGGATCGATCGCGCGACCACTTACGTCACCAATGCGGTCAAGCATTTCAAATTCGTGCTGCGTGGCAAGAAGCGCATCCATTCCAAGCCCGACACCGCAGAGATCGACGCTTGCCGCTGGTGGCAGGAACAGGAACGCGCGCTGATCCGCCCGCCGCTGACCGTCGCGCTGGGGGCGACCGCGGCCCGCTCGCTGACGGGCAAGACGCTTACCATTACCAAGGCGCGCGAGGCGCCGTTGACGCTGGCGGACGGCAGCGAATGCTGGGTGACCGTCCACCCGAGCTTCCTTCTCCGCATCCCCGAGGAAGACCGCCGCCGTGAGGAGCGGGCGCGCTTCGTCGAGGATCTGGTGCGGATCAGGGACCGCGCTGCGGCGCTCGCCTAGAAGTCGGCCTTGAGGCTCAGCCGCGCGGTGCGCGGGGCGCCGGGCGCGATGTTGTTGTCGTTGTGCGCGGTCGGGAAATAGTCGCGGTTGGTGAGGTTCTCGACGTTCAGCTGCGCCTCGATGCCCGGCAGCAGCTTGTAATAGAGCGCTCCGTCGAGGCGGCTGTAGCCGGGCAGCACGGTGGCGGTGCTGACCGCGCCCGCCCCGCCGAGCGAGGCGAAGCTCTTCGACCGGGCAAGCAGGCCGAGCCCTGCCGCGAAATCGCGCGTCGCCTGATATTTGGTCCACAGCGAAAAGCTGTGCCTCGGCACCAGCGGCACGGCCCGGCCGGCCGGCGCCGCGGTGGTCGAACGGCGGATCTCGCTGTCCTGCCAAGCATAGCCCGCCGACACCTGCAGGCGCGAGGCGACACTGCGCTCAACGCCCAGCTCGAGCCCGCGGGTGCGGGTGGCGCCGGTCAGCAGGTTGGGCTGGCCAAGGACCGGGTTCGGCGCCTGCGTGTTCTTGCGGTCGAGCTGATAGATGGCGGCGGTCGCGAGAAGGCCGTCCAGCAGCTCCCACTTGGCGCCGGCCTCGATATTGTCGAACCGCTCGGGCTTCAGCGCGGCGGTGGTCTGGGTCAGGCCGCCATATTGGTCGCCCGACTGCGGCAGGAAGGACCGCGAATAGCCCGTGTAGATCGACAGCGTCTTGGTCGGCTTGAGCACCAGGCCGAAGCGCGGCGAGACCAGATTGTCGGTCCGGGCGAAGGTCGCGACCTCGGGCCGTTCATCGTCGACCTTGAGGTGGAAGCGGTCGAAGCGGAGGCCAGCGACCAGCTCCAGCCAGTCGGTGGGCTTGAGCTGCGTCTGCGCATAGGCCGCGCCGATCGTGGCCCGCGTATCATTGTCGACGTCGCTGGCGGCGCGGAAGAAGTCGATCCGCCGGGCAACGGTCGGGTTGGCGAGTGTCACGGTGCCGAGCGAGGGGGTGACCACCCCCGCCCCGTTGAGGAAGCGGCCCGACAGGCGCTGGTTGCGGCTCTGCTGCCGGCCAAGTTCGAACCCGAACAGCCAGGTCTGGTCGAACCCGGCGAGGTTGCCGTCCCACACGACGTCTGTCTGGCTGATCAGGTTCTGGCGATCGTTGCGGCTGCTGTAGGCACCGATCGCGACCGTGCCGGCGGCGCTGACCGCGGCGCTAGGATACACGTTCTCGTAGAACTTGTCGTAGTCGGCAAACTGCGTGCGATGGCGCAGCAGGAGGGTGTCGCTGAACTTGTGCTCGAACGCGGCGGTCGCGATCTGCACGTCCGCGTTGCTGGTGCTATTGGCGGGATCGCCGAAGAAGGCGCTGTCGAAGCCCTCGAGCGGACGGCCGGCGCGCGACGGAATACCGCGGTCGGTCGTGCGGCGGTCATGGAAATATTCGTACGACAGGTCGACGCGGGTGTCGGCACCGGGCTGCCAGCCGAGCGTCGGATTGATCCCGTAGCGCTTGATCTTGGTGAAATCGCGGAAGCTGTCGCCATGCTCCCACACGCCGTTGAGGCGAAGGCCGAGCGCGCCGGCCAGGCGCATGTTGTCGTCGGCGGTGAGGCGCGTGCCGCCTTCGCTGTCGTGGCTGATGATGAACTGGCGGTCGTTGGTGAGGCCGGCGCGCTTGGTGACGCGGTTGATGACCCCGCCGCCGCCGCCGCGGCCGAAGATCATCGCGTTGGGGCCCTTCAGCACCTCGACACGGTCGAGATTGTAGAAGTCGCGGAAATATTGCGCGTCGTCGCGCAACCCGTCGACGAAGAAGTCGGCGGTCGTGTTGTTGCCGCGCAGCGTCAACTGGTCGCGGTTCGCCTCTCCGGTGCCGGGGGTCGCGCCCGGGACGAACATCAGGAGGTCGCCGACCGAACGGAGCGACTGGTCCTCGATCTGCGCTTCGGACACGATCGACATGGCCTGGGGGATATTGCGGACCGCCGTGTTGGTCTTGGTCCCGGTAATCGTGGTCTTGACCCCATATTCCTCGCGACTGCCGGTCACGACGACGACCTGCGCCGCGTCCTGCCCAGCCGCGGCGTCACCAACCGCGATTTCGGCCGGCGCGGCGAGTGTGGCGGTGCCGGGGACGATGACGAGGGTTGCGCCAGCAAGGGCGCGAGCAAGGCTACGCACGGGTGAAATCCTCTGGAAAGCGGGATCGTTTCGCTGAGCTCTTGCTAAAGCTAATGAGAGTTATTCGCAACAACCCGGCCGGGATGATCGGGATTGTTCATCACCGACGGGCGTCCAATCGGTTTTGCCTTATTCGGCGGCGAGGAGCTGTTCGGCCCCGCCAAGATCGACCGAGACGATCCGGCTCACGCCCTTCTCCACCATCGTCACTCCGAACAGGCGGTGCATGCGGCTCATGGTCACGGCATTGTGGGTGACGATAAGGTAGCGGGTGTCGGTCTCCGCGGTCATGCGGACGAGTAGGTCGCAGAAGCGTTCGACGTTGGCATCGTCGAGGGGTGCGTCCACTTCGTCCAGGACGCAGATGGGCGAAGGGCGGGTGAGGAACAGGGCGAAGATGAGCGCGACCGCGGTCAGTGCCTGTTCGCCGCCCGACAGCAGCGAGAGCGAGGAAAGTTTCTTGCCCGGCGGCTGGGCCATGATCTCCAGCCCCGCTTCCAGCGGATCATCGCTGTCGATCAGCGCGAGATGCGCCTGTCCGCCGTCGAACAGGGTGGTGAACAGGCTGCGGAAGTGGCGGTCGACCGCTTCGAACGCCGCAAGGAGGCGGACCCGGCCTTCGCGGTTGAGGCTGCCGATCGAGCCGCGCAGGCGAATAATCGCCTCATGCAATTCGTCGCGTTCAGCGGCGCCCTGAAGCCGGCTTTGTTCGAGTTCGGCAAGCTCCTGCTCGGCAACCAGGTTGACCGGTCCGATTCGCTCGCGCTCGGCCGTGGCGCGCTCGAGCGCCTGGCTTTCGTCGGTCGCGGCAGCAAGGTCGGCGGGGTCGAAGCCGAGCTTGGCCGGAAGGAGCGGCGGCGGGCATTCGAACTTCTCGCCGCAGACCCGGCCATATTCGATGCGCCGGGCGACCTGCGCTTCGGCGCGGGCGGCGGCCGCGGCGCGGCGCTCGCGGGCGCCCGCCATGGCTTCGTTAGCGCGGGCAAGGGCAGCGCCAGCGGCCGACAGCGCGTCCTCGGCCTCACGTTCGGCGGCGAGCGCGGCGCCGAGCAGGGCGCCCGAACTGGCCGCGGCCTGTTCGATGCGGGCGACCTCGCCGGTGAGGCGGGCGGGTTCAGTCTCCAGCGCCCTGCGTTCGGCCGACAGGCGGTCGGCGCGGGTGGCGACGTCGTCGATCCGGCGAGCGGCCGCAGCGGCCCGCTCGCGCCACGCGGCCTGTTCGCCCGCCGCAGCAAGCTGGCGCTCGCGATCGGTGGCGGCAGCGCGGGCCGCGGTGGCGAGGTCGGCGCGGCGTTCGGCAAGGAGACGACCCCGTTCGGCCGCCGCGGCCCGAGCCTCGGCGACTTCACTGGCAAGGAGGTCTTCGGCAGGAAGCGCGGTATGGGTGGCCTCGGCTTCGCCGACGGCGCTCGTGGCGGCAGCAAGGACCGGCGCGAGTTCGTCCATCCGCGTGGTCAGCGCGTGACGCTGCTGACCCTGCCGCTCGAGGGCGGCGGCCGCCGCATCCTCGTCGCGCCGGGCCTGGCGGAGCCTTGCTTCGGCCGCGGTGAAGGCGGCGCGGGCGGTATCGACAGCGCGCGCCGCAATGGTTGTCCTCGTCACGGCCTGCTCCTGCTCGGCCTTTGCTGAGTCGAGCGCGGCCTGAAGCGCCGGAAGCTCTGCCCGGAGCGCGGTGAGCCGGTTGACCCGTTCAAGCCGGTCCGCGGCCGCCGACCCGCTGCCCTTGCTGACGAACCCATCCCAGCGGCGAAGATGTCCAGCGCGGGTGACGAGGCGCTGGCCGACACCGAGCAATTGGCCCTCGTCGACCTCGGCGACCCCGATCTGGGCGAGGCGGCGAGCAAGTTCGGCGGGGGCATCGACATGGTCGGCAAGGGAGGCGAGGCCGGCGGGGAGGGGCGGGTCGGTTGCGCCCGGCGGAGTGCCGGTCCAGCCACGATCGCCCACGGAGCCGAGCGGTGCGCCCAGATCCTCGCCAAGTGCAGCGGCAAGCGCTTTCTCGTAACCGGGTGCAACCGTGAGCAAGGCCAGCAGGCCGCGGCCGGGAGCCGCGCCAAGCGCCCGGTCGAGCGCGGCAATCTCGCTGCTGGCGGCAGCATGAGCGGTGCGGGCTTGGGCCAAGCGGAGATCGACGCCCTCGCGCGCCATTGCCGCTTCCGACCGCTCCTTTTCCGCAGCGGCGATGGCTTTTTCTGCCCGCGCACTCTCCGCGGTCAGGTCCGCGACTGTCTTGCGGGCGCGTTCGAGAGCCGTGCTCCCCGCTTCGCTCGAGCCCAGTGCATCGAGCGACCGCGTCAGCCCGTCGCGCTCCTGGGTGAGACGGACGAGGTGGCTGCGCGCGGCATTGAGCGCGGCGATCGCGACCTGGCGTTCGGCCCGAAGCGCGGCTTCGCGGGTGAGGAGGCCGGCAAGCGCGGCTTCGGCGGCACGATTGGTATCCTCGGCCCGGGCCAGCGCGAGGACGAGGGCGGTCTGGCGCTCCTCACCCGTGGCGAGGCGGGCGGCGATCGCCTTCATTTCGGCAACCAAGGCCTCGGTCGCGGTCCCCGCATCGGCGGCCAGCGCGGCCTCGCGGTCGCGTTCCTGGGCCAGTTGCCCTGACAAGCGGCCGAGCTCGACCAGCCGGCGCCGCGCGGTGTCGAGGGCGGCGCGGGCGGTCGCAAGACGATGCGCAAGCTCCTGGCCTTCTTCGCGCGCGCGTGTCGCGGCGTTCCGGCGCTCGGAAACCAGGGCGGCAGCGGCTCCCTGCGCTTCCTGTGCGGCCTCAAGCGCACGGGTCAGCGATGCGACTTCGGCCATCGCCGCGTCGGCTTCCTTGCCGGCGGCGACGGCGGCGGCCTCGGCCTCGGCCCAGCGGCTGAATAGCAAGCGACCTTCGGCCAGCCGGATGCGGTCGGTCAGCGCGCGATAGCGTTCGGCCGCGCGGGCCTGACGCTTCAGCGCGGCGACGCGCTGTTCCTGGTCGCCGAGCAATTCGTCGAGCCGCTGGAGATTGGCTTCGGTCGCGCGCAGCTTGGTTTCGGCGTCCTTGCGGCGGACGTGAAGGCCGGCGATGCCCGCGGCCTCCTCGAGCATCTGGCGACGCTCGGCCGGGCGGGCGGCGATCATCGCCCCGATCCGCCCCTGGCTGACGAGGGCTGGGGAGTGGGCGCCGGTCGCCGCGTCGGCGAACAGCAGGGCGACGTCCTTCTGGCGGACGTCGCGCCCGTCGATCCGATAGGCCGATCCGGCGCCGCGTTCGATCCGGCGGGTGACCTCGCTTTCGCCTTCGGGCCCACGATCGATGAGCAGCGACACTTCGGCGAAGTCGCGCGCCGGCCGGCTGGCGGTGCCGGCGAAGATAACATCCTCCATCCCCCCGCCGCGCAGAGACTTGGGGCTGCCTTCGCCCATCACCCAGCGCAGCGCCTCGAGGAGGTTCGACTTGCCGCAGCCGTTGGGGCCGACGACGCCCGTCAGCCCCGGTTCGATCCTGAGGTCAGCCGGTTCGACGAAGCTCTTGAAGCCGGTCAGGACTAGGCGGCGGAACCGCATGATGGCTTGTCGTCACTCCCCCCGCAGCGTTGACGTGGCCCCGCTGTTATTGCGCGGCCTTGATCGCGGCCTCGACGCCCTGCCACGTGTCCTGGCCCGCCTGGCCCTTCACGACCTCGCCGTTGACGAGGAAGGTCGGCGTGCCCGGAATGTCGTAGGACGAGGAAGCGTCGCTGTTCATCTGGACGATGCGATCGATCTCGGCCTGGTTGGCGAGGCACTGGCTGGTCTTGGCGGAGGGCAGGCCGCGCTGCGCCGCCCATTCCTGGACGCCGGCATATTCGGCCATCTTCGCGAACTGCTGCGCCGGGGTCATGCTCTGCAGCGCGGTCAACTGCGCTTCGGGGACCGCCTGGATGCGGTCGAAGAAGCTCTTCTGATCGGCATACATGCCGTCGGTCAGCGTGAAGAATTGCGGGGTCGCGCCGGCGCAACGCGTGATCAGCGACATGGTGATATCTAGCGGATCACGCACGAAATTGCGGAATTCGAAGCTGACGTTGCCGGTCTTGACGTAATTGTTGATCAGCTTGGGCTGGTCCTTTTCCGCGAACTCGGCGCAGTGCGGGCAGGTCAGCGAGCCGAACTCGACGACCTTCACTTTGGCCTGCGGGTTGCCCATCAGCATTCCGCCCTCAGTGGTCTGCGAGACGAGCTTGGACCAGTCGCCATTGGGCGCCTGCACCGGGGCCGCGGCGGGATTGTCGTTCTGCGCGGCGGGCTGCTGCTTGCAGGCGGTGGTGCCGAGGACTGCCAGGCTGGCGACAACGGCGAGGGTGAGCTTCTTCATACGTCCTGATCACTCCGGGAAATACGCGGTTTGAGGGAGAAAGGGGCAGGGACAATAGCCGGAGGGCCTTCGGCCGCGGCGATCTTGCCGGCAAGGCTTTCGAGCATGGTGCGAAGCTCCGCGTCCGGGATTTCGCGCAGGCCCTGGCCAAGTTCGCGCGGGACGGGTGCAGGCTTGGGCCGCTCCGGCCGCGGCGCCGGCCGCGCCCGCGTGCCCTGGCGGAACACCACCTTCACCACGGCTTCGTAGCCGAAGAAGGCGTTGACCCGCTCCATGATCATCGGCGCCAGGTGCTGCAGCAAAGGCGCGTGGGCGCCGTCGACGGCGAGCGTCAGGGTCCCGCCGCTCTTGCGGCCGGTCGGAAAGCGGATCGATTCGGGGGTCGAGACCTTGGCGTAGCGTTCGCCGACGATCTCGGTCCAGCGCGATACGACTGCGCCCTGGACGAAGCCGAAGCGCTTGAAGGCAAGCCCACCGATGTCGAGCGCAAGCTCACCCGCGGCGCGGGCGCGACCCTGGCGCGGCGCTTCCTTGGGCTCGGGCTTTTTCTTCGACATCGCGGGCAGCCATGCCATAGGCCGCGCATGGACGCTACCGCGGCGAGCCTGCTGCTCGACCATCATGCCCGCAATGCCCGCGACCTGCCGTGGCGTACCAGCCCGCGCGATCCCTATCGCACCTGGCTGAGCGAGGTGATGCTGCAGCAGACGACAGTGGCGACGGTGACCCCGCGTTTCCTCCGCTTCGTGGAGCGCTGGCCGACGGTCGAAGCGCTCGCGGGGGCGGCCGACGAGGAGATCCTCGGCGAGTGGGCGGGGCTTGGCTATTATGCTCGCGCCCGCAACCTCATCGCCTGCGCCCGCGAAGTGGCTTTGCGGGGAAGCTTTCCGCGCTCCGAGGCTGAGCTGCGCAAGCTTCCGGGGCTTGGTGCCTATACAGCGGCGGCGGTGGCGGCGATCGCCTTTGGCGAGGATGCGGTGGCGATCGACACCAATGTCGAGCGGGTTGCGGCGCGGGTGTTCGGGATTGCCGACCGGCAGGCGGCAGGCGAGGCCGCTCGCGGCTGGTTCCCCGAGGGCCGCCATGGCGACTTTGCCGAAGCGCTGATGGATCTGGGCTCCGCGATCTGCCGGCCGAAGGCGCCGAACTGCGCCGCCTGCCCGATTTCGAGCGCATGCACGGCGTTCGCCCTCGGTACGCCCGAGGCCTTTCCCGCGCCCAAGGTGAAGAAGGAGCGGCCGCATCGCTTCGGAATCGCCTGGTGGATCCGACGGGGCGGGGACGTGTGGCTGGTCCGGCGGCCGGCAAAGGGACTGCTCGGCGGAATGGCGGCGCTGCCCGGGCCTGAATGGAGCGACCAGCGCCCGACGGTGAACCCGGTCGCCATCCACCGCCATGGCTTTACGCATTTCACGCTTGACCTGATGGTCGTGCCCGCCGCCGAACCGCCGGAAGGCGAGGGCTGGTGGCAGGATCTGTCACACCTCGGGTCGGCCGGTTTGCCGACGCTTTACCGCCGCGCTGCCCAGGCCGCGCTGGCCGCCGAACGGGAGCCGCGACTTGCCGCCTGATGTATTCTTTGCCGGGCCGGGCCTCGACCGCGCCGATGCGTTGCGGGGCGAGCCTGCGCGGCTGGAGGAATTCGCGCAGTCACCCGACGCGCGGCAACTGGTGTGGGACGGCGGGCTTCCCGCGCTCGACGCCGAGGGGCGGCTGTGCTGGGAGCTGGTTACCGACCCGGCGCTGTTCCTCGGTCTCGACGGGGACCGCCCGCGCTTTTCGCCGGTCGCGGCTGGCGGCGGTGATCTCAGGGCCCAGTTCGGTGCGCTGGGCTATCTGTCGGCAACCGAGGCGCCGCTGTTCGCCGCCGCGACCAGCCTTGCCAGCTGGCACCGGCGGCACGGCTTCTGCGCCAATTGCGGCCAGCCGAGCGGCATCGTGCGCGGGGGCTGGTCGCGGCAATGCGGGGCGTGCGGGACTGAACATTATCCGCGGGTCGATCCAGTCGTTATCATGCTTGCGACGCACGAGGGCCGCGTGTTGCTGGGCCGCCAGCCGCGCTTTCCCCCGCAGCGTTATTCTGCGCTGGCTGGGTTCGTCGAAGTCGGCGAAAGCCTCGAGGCGGCGGTGGCGCGCGAATTGTTCGAGGAATCGGGCGTTCGCGTCAGCGGTGTGCGCTACGTCGCGAGCCAGCCCTGGCCGTTCCCGTCCTCGCTGATGATCGCCTGCACCGCCGAAGCGGCGTACGACGCGCTGACGATCGATCACACCGAGCTTGAAGACGCGCGCTGGTTCAGCCGGGACGAGGTCGCGGCGGCGATGGCAGGCGCGCAAGGGGCGAGCTTCGCGGCACCGCCGCCGTTCGCGATCGCTCATAGCCTGCTCGCCCACTGGCTGAACGCTTGAAGAAGCGCCGAGCCGCCTCTAAAGAGCGCCGGAAATCCCCTCCGATCGGACTGAAAAAGACCTTCCATGCAGGACAATAACAACACCATCGCCGGCTGGGTTCTGTTCGCCGGGATCGTCGCTCTGGGCGGCACCCTCGCTACCGGCATCGCTTTCAAGAGCGAGCGGCCGGAGAAGATGGGCTATCCGATCGAGGGCGTGGTCGAGGAAGGCGGCGCCGGCGCCGCCGAAGCCGAACAGCCGATCGAATTCTACCTTGCCAGCGCCGACGTCGCCAAGGGCGCGGAAGTGTTCAAGAAGTGCCAGGCCTGCCACAATGTCGAGCAGGGCGGCGCCAACGGCCTCGGGCCCAATCTCTATCACGTGGTCGGTGAGCCGGTCGGCAAGGGCCGCGGCTTTGCCTGGTCGGACGCGCTTGCGGGCCACGGCGGCACCTGGGACTGGAAGACCCTCGGCGAGTGGCTGGCCAACCCCAAGAAGTTCGCCCCGGGCACCAAGATGACCTTCGCCGGCCTCAGCAACCCGCAGGACCGCGCCAACGTCATCGCCTATCTCAATTCCAACAGCCCCGCACCGCTGCCGCTTCCGGCAGCGCCGGCCGCGACCGCCGCGGGTGCGGCGCCCGACAAGGCGGCTGCGGAGGCCGATGACGTCGGCGCGCAGAAGGCCGAGAACGAGCCGGTGCTGACCGAGCAGGAAGCCCAGAAGGGCGGCATGGCCAATGTCCGCGGCGAAGGCGCCCCGAAGGTCAGCGCGCCGGGCACGACGGCGACCCCGGCCGAGAAGAAGTAAGGGTGACGGCGGGGCCAGCCGGCGCCGCCCTCCTCGACGAGCTTTGCGCGCCGCTTACGCCCGAGCGGGCCGGCGCCCTCCGCACCGTGTACCGCCTGGTCCGCGACGCCATGCCTGAAGGCTATGAGGAAGCGGTCAGCGGGCGGATGATCTGCTGGTCGGTGCCGCTCGCCCGCTTTCCCAAGACCTACAACAAGCAGCCGCTGATGTTCGCCGCGCTGGCCGCGACCAAGGGGCACAATGCTCTGCACCTGCCGCTTCTCTACATGAGCCCGGCGCACGACGCGGTGTTCCGAAAGGCCTATGCCGACGCCGGGCAGAAGCTCGACATGGGCAAGGGATGCGTACGCTTCACCAGGGCCGAGGCACTGAACGAGGCGGCGATCGCCCAAGCCATCGCCGCCATGCCGGTCGAGCAGTTCCTTGCGACCTACGAGGCCGCGCGGGCCGGAGCTTCTTCCGCGGCGTAGTAGTCGCAGACGTGCGCCCAGCCTTCTTCGGCGGTCTCGCACCAGGTGATGAGATCGAGGTCGCGTTCGGAGATGACGCCTTCCTCGACCAGCGCCTCGAAGTTCACCACGCGCTCCCAGAACTCGCGTCCGTAGAGGAGGATGGGGAGCGGGCGGACCTTGCCGGTCTGGATCAGGGTCAGCAGTTCGAACATCTCGTCGAAGGTCCCGAACCCGCCCGGGAACACCGCCACCGCGCGGGCGCGCAGGAGGAAATGCATCTTGCGCAGCGCGAAATAGTGGAACTGGAAGCTCAGCGACGGGGTCACGTAGGGATTGGGCAGCTGTTCGTGCGGAAGCACGATGTTGAGGCCGATGCTTTCCGCGCCGACGTCCTGCGCGCCGCGGTTGGCGGCTTCCATGAACGAGGGACCGCCGCCCGAGCAGACGACGAAGTGGCGCAGGCCGTCTTCGGCCCGGTCGGTCTTGCTGACCAGCTGCGCAAGCTCACGCGCGACGTCGTAATAATGTGACTTGGCGACGAGGCGCTCGGCGATGAGCTTCTCCTTGTCGGTCTTGGCATGGGCGAGGACGGCCTTGGCCTTTTCGGGTTCGGGCACGCGGGCCGAACCGTAGAACACGAAGGTGGAGCCGATCTGCTGTTCGTCGAGGAACAGTTCGGGCTTCAGCAGCTCGAGTTGGAAGCGGACAGGCCTGAGGTCCGGACGAAGAAGAAAGTCCTTGTCCTGGAACGCGAGCTGATAGGCGGGATCCTCGGTCTGGGGCGAGGACGGGATGTGCTTGGCGGCTTCGGCGTCGCGCTTGGCATCGGGGAAGATGCGCTTTGGGGGTACTGGATCAGTCATAAGCGGTCGCGCTTAGCCGAGGTGGCCGCGCAACCCAAGAACTTAGGTTGGTTGCCGGCGCGACTCGGTGCGGTTTGCGGTTCTGGATCACCGCCAAGGCAACCGGCCGCTGGTGCGCGTCAGGCCTCATCTGCAAGGCTGGCTTCGCTTCGAGCTGGGACACCTGTGCGTCGCCGTATGAGCAGCGATCATCCTGCCGACGGACCAGTTAACCAGAAACAGTCCCACACGGGCACAGTTCGAACTGGCGACTCCTTCAAAACTTAAAGAAGGTTTAATTCTTGCCGCAAGTTCAATGACCTTGCGGAGACCTTCTTTAATGTCGAGTAGAGCTACCAGGCTCCGTTCTGCGACGATCGGCCTTAGCGGTCTGATCGCGGGAATGATGACTGCGCTCATGCTCGCCGCGCTGAAGCCGAACGGCTTCGATCTCGGGCAGTTCGCCTCTGCGAGCAGCCTGCTCGCCCTGCTCGACGCCCGGTCGCCCGGCGAGCGTTCCGGTGGCGCTCTCGCCCAGACCAAGAACAAGCCTCATCGCGCCGAGACGCCGACCGAGCGGACGGCCCGGAACGTGACTCCGCCGACCCCAGCGCTGGAGGAGTTCGCAAAGGTCGTCATCCCGGCCGAACCGGTGCCGTTCGTGGTGGATGCAACGCCGCCGGACACGCTCCCCTTTACCCTTCCCCCGGTGGGCACGACGTCGATCGGCGGTAGCAGTTCGGGGCAGGTCACGTCCTTCGCGCCGCAGATCGGTGGATCCTCCGTTCCAATCCGTAGCGCGGTTCCCGAGCCGGGGACCTGGCTGATGATGCTGATGGGCTTTGGAATGGTGGGAACCGCCATGTCGCGCCAGCGCCGGCGGTCCACCAAGGCCATGGCCTGAGGCCGCCGATGCGCTGGATGACCATCGCCATGCTTGCGGCCGTTGGTGGTTGCCTCGTCGTCCACCAGTCGATCGCCGGCGCGTGGGTGGGAAGCGGAGCCAATCCCGTTTCCGCTGCCCAGGCGAGCGGAGCACACACGCCGAAGCAATCTCCCTTTCGCATCTATCTCGACCGTGCGCAGCGTTACGAGGCTGCGGCCACGGGTCGGTTCCGGCAAGTCCCCTTGTCCCTCCTCCGGGTCGATCGGCGGCTGCATTATGGCGAGTTCGTCTGGAATGACGCTGGCATTCCCGAAGGTCCCATCATCATCTGGGTCGATCTCAGCACGCAGTTGATGAGCGTCCTGCGCGGCGGACACGAGATCGGGACCGCCGTCGTGCTCTATGGCGAAGACGGCAAGGACACTCCGCTGGGGAGCTTCCCGATCCGCTGGAAGGGGCGCGATCATCGATCGAGCCTGTACGACGCGCCAATGCCCTTCACGCTCCGCCTGACCGACGACGGCGTCGCGATCCACGGCAGCAATGTCCGCTGGGGCGCGGCGACGCATGGATGCGTGGGCATCCCGACCGAATTTGCGAACCGCCTGTTCGAACAGGCCCAAGTTGGCGATGTCGTCACCATCGTGCGCAGTGGGCCTGATCGCCCTCGCCCTGATGTCTTGCAGTCGCAGTAAGGGCGCGATCGTCACCGGACCGGCAGGTTTTAGCCTTATCGTAAGATATTGCGCTGATTAACCAGCCTATTCCGGCCACGAGGAACAAGTCAGCATGAACGCGTTTCGGGAACAGGTCCTAGGGGGTAGGCAGGTCGAGGTCGCGCTTCTGCGCGTCAAGCCGCGGCCGTCCCAGCCTTCGGTCCCGAAGGAGCCAAGCAGTCTGACCGCGGTTCCCGTCGCGCGTGAGGTTTCGCGGCAGGTCAATCAGCGCGCGGGGGACCGTCACCCGGTCGGTGAGGCCGTGAACGTCGTCCAGATCGGACGCGGTCACCAGTGCAAGCTCGTCAACCTGTCCAGCAGCGGCGCGATGATCGAGTGCCAGGAGCCGCTTCAGCTGTGGGACCAGGTGGAATTGCAACTCGGCCCCAGCAGCCGGGTGGAAGCGGTCGTCCGGTGGATCAAGGGTGACCGCTACGGGATGGAGTTTGCTCACGAAACGACGCTCGAAGCATCGGACGAAGAGCTTTCCGAAACCCTGCGCCTGGTGATTGCGCGATCATTCCCGGAACTGCAGCGATCGGCGGATGCGGAGACCGAGCAGACCTCGGAAGAAGCGTCGGCCAGCGACCGGTCAGACGAGGAAGACGGCCGGGCAAAGGTCCGCGAAGAGCGCGGCGTTCGTCACCCGCTGATCTGGACCGGGCTCATCCACTACAATCACGACACGTGGCCGGTGCGGCTGCGCAACATCTCGGTGAACGGCGCGCTGATCGAGGCGTCGGTGGACCTGACGGTCGGGACCGAGCTGCTGCTCGATCTCAGTGAGGCCGGAACGGTGTTCGCGAGCGTGGTCTGGTCCGGCGGGAACATCGCCGGGCTGCAGTTCGAGGGCGCCTTCGATCTTCGCCAGCTCGCCGAAGCCCGGCCCGAGGTAGTGAGCCAGAAATGGGTCGCGCCCACCTACCTTCGCGAGGCGACCGACGAGAGTGGGCCGTGGGACCAGCGCTGGGGCCGGCGCGATCTTCCGGTGCTTAGCCGCGACCTGCAATAGGCAGCTGCTCGGCTGAGGCCGGTATCGATCAGTAAACGCGTGCCTTAGGCTTGATGTAGCCAATCTCGTCGGTGAGCGTGTAATCGTGCACCGGGCGATAATCGATCGCGACGCTGCCGCCCTTGCCGCCCCAGCCATCGAACCAGGCGATGGTGTGCTTCATCCACTCGCCGTCGTTCCGGTCGGGAAAGTCCTCGTGCATGTGGGCGCCGCGGCTTTCCTTGCGATTGGCGGCGCTGTGCATGGTGATAACGGCCTGGCCGAGCATGTTGTCGAGTTCGAGCGTCTCGACGAGGTCGGTGTTCCAGATCAGGCTGCGGTCACTGACCTTCACGTCGCCAAGCCCGCGGTAGATGGCGTCGATCTTGCCGACGCCTTCATCGAGCGTGCGTTCGGTCCGGAACACGGCGCAGTCAGCCTGCATGGTCCGCTGCATGTCGTTGCGCAGCTTGGCCGTCGGCGTGCTTCCGTCGGCGTTGCGGAAATGATCGAGACGCGAAAGCGCAAGGTCGGCGCTGTCCTGCGGCAGGAGCTTCTGCGCGGCGCTGGGCTTGAGGATTTCGCCCAGACGAAGGCCCGCGGCGCGGCCGAACACGACGAGGTCGATCAGGCTGTTGGAGCCGAGGCGGTTGGCGCCGTGGACCGACACGCAGGCCGCTTCGCCGACCGCGAACAGGCCGGGGACGACGCTGTCGGGCTCGCCGTTCTTCAGAGTCACGACTTCGCCGTGATAATTGGTCGGGATACCACCCATGTTGTAGTGGACGGTAGGCGTGACCGGGATCGGTTCGCGGGTCATGTCGACGCCGGCGAAGATCTTGGCGGTCTCGGTGATGCCGGGGAGGCGCTCGGCCAGGATTTTGGGATCGATATGGTCGAGGTGAAGGAAGATGTGATCCTTCTCCTTGCCGACACCGCGGCCTTCACGGATCTCCATCGCCATCGAGCGTGACACGACGTCGCGGCTTGCTAGGTCCTTGGCCGACGGGGCGTAGCGCTCCATGAAGCGCTCACCGGCGGAATTGGTGAGGTAGCCGCCTTCGCCGCGCGCGCCTTCGGTGATGAGGACGCCGGCGCCGTAAATGCCGGTCGGGTGGAACTGGACGAATTCCATGTCCTGCAACGGAAGTCCGGCGCGGAGCACCATCGCGTTGCCGTCGCCGGTGCAGGTGTGCGCCGAGGTTGCCGAGAAATAGCAGCGGCCGTAACCGCCGGTTGCCAGTACCACCGCCTGCGCGCGGAAGCGGTGGATCGAGCCATCTTCCATGCACAAGGCCATCAGGCCGCGGCATTCGCCGTCGACCATGATCAGGTCGAGCGCGAAATATTCGACGAAGAAGTCGGCGTCGTAGCGCAGGCTCTGCTGATAAAGTGTGTGCAGCATCGCATGGCCGGTACGGTCGGCGGCGGCGCAGGTGCGCTGCGCGGCCGGGCCTTCACCCATGTTCTGGGTCATGCCGCCGAACGCGCGCTGGTAGATCTTGCCTTCGTCGGTGCGGCTGAAGGGCAGGCCCGCATGCTCGAGCTCGTAGACCGCCGCCGGGGCTTCGCGGCAGAGATATTCGATCGCGTCCTGGTCGCCCAGCCAGTCGGAGCCCTTCACGGTGTCGTACATGTGCCAGGTCCAATGGTCCGGACCCATGTTGCCGAGGCTGGCGGCGATCCCGCCCTGTGCCGCGACGGTATGGCTTCGCGTCGGGAAGACCTTGGTGACGCAGGCGGTCTTCAGGCCCTTTTCGGCCGCGCCCATGGTGGCGCGCAGGCCCGCACCGCCGGCACCGACGACGACGACGTCATAGACATGATCGATGATCTTGTAGGCGGCACTCATTTCAGGATCAGGCTCCGAACGCGATACGGGCGAGGGCGTAGAGGGCGAGGGCCCCGGCACCGACATGGAGGAAAAGGCTGACGAAGTGCCAGGTCATCCGGCCGCCTTCATCGCCCTGATAATCGTCGACGATCACCTTCACGCCTTCGAGGCTGTGCTCGAAGCTCAAGTAGGTGAACAAGGCCATCGGCACGAAGCCGAGCGGGCTCGCCAGCCAGGCCTTGAGCGTCGCGGGCTGGAGGTCGGGGAGCAGCAGCAACGAGACCAGGAACCAGGTGCCGAGCAGGAGCAGGGCAGCGCTCGACACGCGTTCCTTGATCCAGTGCTCGCCTCCGTGGCCGGCCGAGCCGAGCCCGCGCACGCGGCCGAGCGCGGTCTTGCCGTCGGCAACCGCGCTGCGATCGTGCTTACCCATCTGCTTCGGACCAGTCATGCGCCCTTCCCCAGGAGAACGGCCCAGAACAGGGCGGTCAGGAGGACCGAACCGATCATGGTCATGTAGGCCATGGTCTTGTTGGTCCGCAGTTCAAAACCGGCGCCGACGTCCATTACGAGGTGGCGGACGCCGGACAGGGCGTGCTGGAAGAAGCTCCAGGTCAGGGCGACGAGGCCGAGCAGGATCAGCGGCACGGGGCCGAGCTTCCAGCCGAGGAAGCCGGTGAAGGTCTCCCACGACTGGGCCGATCCGGACAGCGCCAGCAGGAACCAGGTCAGCAGAAACAGGCCGCCGATGCTGAGCGCCATGCCGGTGCCGCGGTGAAGGATCGAGACCAGCATGTGCGGGCCCCAGCGCCAGATGGTGAGGTGGGGCGACAAGGGCCTTGCAGTATTACGCGCCATGAGACCGTCCGAATGCTCCGGCAGAAGGGTCGAGGGATATGCCGGTCCACCTAGGCCGCAGGCGCGCGCGAGGCAAGGCGGTCCAAAGTCGGCAGGACGGCGGCAGTCTAACCCGCTCTTAACCAATCGCGGCTAGGCACAACGCCAAGAGTAATGCCCTTGCAGTCAGGAGCGATTGACGTCGATGCCAGCTTCCGAAGTCAGCCATAAGCGCCGCCTGCGCGCCTTTGATCATAGCGGCGATCTGCCGGAGCGGGCCGAGCGCTTGTGGAACGAGCTTGGCCAGCCGCACGAGATGCGGCTCGCCCGAGCGTTCTGGAGCGCTTACCGCCAATGTGCCGATGCGCGCGGCGGGTTCGACGATGCCAAGCTGGAAGCGCTGTCGAAGCGGATCCTGCCTTACATGCGCGACAAATATCTGCGGATCGGCGACACGGCGTGGGTCAAGACCGCACGCGAATATGTCGAATCGGCGATGGCCTCGAAGGTGTCGCTGACCACGCTGCTGGCGGGCCTCAGCGGGGCGATGCAGGAACTGACGGGCATCGTCCGCGAGACGGTCGCCGATCCGGCAGAGCGCGCCGCCGCGTCGAAGACCGCGCATGAGATGATCATGATCGAGACCGATGTGTTCGTCGCCCATGCGATCCATTGGCAGGAGCAGGCGCACGACCAGGAGCGCCAGGCCAAGGCGGAGGAATTCAACAGCCGGGTGGTCGCGTCGGTCGCGCGCGCCAGCAGCGATAGCGACATGCTTCGCAATCAGGCGAGCCAGACCGCTGCGGCGGCCCGCGGAATGCTCGGCAAGACCAGCGAAGTGGCGGCGGCGGCCGAGCAGTCGGCGGTGGCGATGCGCGAAGCGGCGCATACCGCGGCCGGGCTGATCCGCGCGATCGAGGACGCCCGTTCGGAAGTTGAGATCGCGGCGGGCGTGGCCAGCCGTGCAGGCGATCAGGCGAGCCAGGCCGTGAAGATCAGCCAGGCATTGTCGACCCATGTCGAAGCGATCGAATCGATTCTCGGCCTGATCCGCGACATCGCCGGCCAGACCAACCTACTGGCGCTGAACGCGACCATCGAAGCGGCCCGGGCCGGGGACGCGGGCCGCGGCTTTGCGGTCGTAGCGCAGGAAGTGAAGAGCCTCGCCAGCCAGACCGCGCGGGCGACCGACGACATCACCGCCAAGATCAGCGCGATCACCGCGGCGACCAAGCAGACGGTCGAAGCCAACAGCTCGATCCAGGGCACGGTCGAAGAAGTGGAAAGCTCCGCCGACCGCATCCGACAGGCGATGGAGCTGCAGGCGCAGACGGTGACCATGATCACCGCGGCCGTCGACGAGACCGCGCTGGCGGCCGATTCGATGAGCTCGACCATCGCCGCGATCCGCTCCGACACCGAGAATGTCGCTCGCGACATCGACGGGGTGGAGCAGGGCTTCGACCGCTTCTCCGAGCAGATCGGCCAGTTCCGCCAGGCAACCGCGGAGTTCATCTCCAAGGTCGCCTGACGCCTGTTCGCCGTTGCGGGCGCCGCCGCGAGGTGACACAGCGGCGTCTATGAAGATCCTCATCACCGGCGCGAGCCGGGGCATCGGCAAGGCCGCTGCCGACGCGCTCACTGCCGCCGGACACCAAGTGATCGGCACCTCCACCCGTGGCGGGGAGGGGCTGATCGCCGCTGACTTCGCCGACCCCGCCGCTGCGGCAGCCTGCTGGGCCGAAGCGATCCGCCGGGTCGGCCGGATCGATGCGCTGGTCAACAATGCTGGGGTGTTCGAAGGCATCGCCGACGACGCCCTCGAGGCCGAGTGGCAGGCAACCTGGGCGCGGACGATGCAGATCAACCTGCAGGCCGCTGCCGATCTCAGCCGCCTCGCCATCGCGCATTTCAGGGACAATGGCGGCGGGCGGATCGTCAACGTCGCGAGCCGCGCCGGCTATCGAGGGGATTCGCCGCAGCACTGGCATTATGCCGCATCCAAGGGCGCGATGGTCGCCGTCACCAAGACGATCGCGCGGGGCTATGCGCGCGAAAACATCCTCGCTTATGCGGTCACGCCGGGCTTCACGGTAACCGAGATGACTGAGGAATATCTCGCCAGCCGCGGCGGCGAGAAGATCCTCGCCGACATTCCGCTGGGACGGGTCGCCAGCGCCGCCGAGGTGGGCGAGACCATCCGCTGGCTGGCCACAGAGGCTCCCGCCAGCGCCACTGGATCCGTGATCGACGTCAACGGGGCAAGCTATGTCCGCTAGCCTGATCGCGCTGGCGCTCGCTGCGCAACAGGTCGTGATCCCTTTTGGCGGCGGCAAGCCGGTCGAGCGCGTGCGTGCGCCGATCGCCGTGTCGGGGCCTGCCTTCGCCCGCGCCTGCGAGGGCAAGGACGGGTGGGACGATCCGGCGCCGCCGGTGCGTATCCATGGCAACAGCTATTATGTCGGAACCTGCGGGATCAGCGCGATCCTGATCGCCGGACGCGAAGGGCATATCCTGATCGATTCCGGAACCGAGGCGGGGGCGGAACTGATCGCGGCCAACATCCGCGCGCTTGGCTTCCGGCTGTCGGACGTCACCTGGATCACCCACAGCCACGAACATCACGACCATGTCGGCGGGCTTGCCCGGGTGCAGCAACTGACCGGCGGCCAGATCGCGGCCTCGGTCAATGCAGCCCCGGTGCTGCGGAGTGGAACGGCAGCGGCTGCCGATCCGCAATTCGGAAGCCTTCCCAAGATGGCGCCGGTGGCGATCGCGCGGACGCTCAAGGACGGCGACACGTTGCGCCTCGGGCCGATCCAGCTGACGGCGCTGGAAACCCCGGGGCATACCAAGGGCGCGCTGAGCTGGTGGTGGGTAAGCTGCGACGGCGGCGTCTGCCGCACCCTCGTCTATGCCGACAGCATGAGCCCGGTCAGCAGCGACACCTATCGGTTCACTGACCATCCGGAGGTGGTCGCGGATTTCCGCAGGAGCATCGCCAGGGTTGCGGCGCTGGAATGCGACATTTTGCTGACTCCGCATCCGTCGGCCAGCAACATGAGCGCGCGGTTCGCCGGCAAGGCGGCGCTGTTCGATTCCGCCGGCTGCCGCACCTATGCGGCGGCGAAGACCAAGCAGCTCGACGAGCGGCTGGCCAAGGAGGCTGCGGGCAAATGAGCTGGCGCGTCACGCTCGCGTGCAACCGGGCCGAAGGCGAGGCGGTGGGCGCGATGGACGATCCCTTTCCGGATCATCCGTCGCCGCCGGTGATCGTCGCCGACGAACCCGACGAGCATTGCCCCGACGACTGGCGCATCCATGCCTATTTCGAGGGGGAGCCGACTGCGGCCGACCTTGCGGTGCTGCAGGGCCTCGCAAGCGGCGAGCCTGTGGTCGAGCTATTGGCCGACGAGGATTGGGTCACCGTCAGCCAGGCCGGGCTCGAGCCGATTCGCGCCGGGCGTTTCTTCGTCCACACCCCCGCGCACGCGGCACGGGAGGGGGCAATCAATTTCCTTATCGACGCGGGCCTGGCGTTCGGGACCGGGCATCACCACACGACGCGCGGCTGCCTCGATGCGCTGGACCGGCTGGCGGTTGGCGGGCGGCGCTTCGGCAATGTCGCGGACATCGGCACGGGAACCGGGCTGCTCGCCTTCGCGGCGCTGGCGCTGTGGCCGGAAGCGCGGGCGATCGCGACCGACATCGACCCGATCAGCATCGACGTCACCGCAGACAATGCGCGGGCGAACGGGGTGACGATCGGCGAGGGTGCCGGCGCGCTGGCGCTGGCGGTGGCCGACGGGATGGACCATCCCGCACTTGCCGAGCGGGCCCCGTTCGACCTGCTGATCGCCAATATCCTGGCCGGGCCCCTGATCGAGCTGGCCCCAGCCTTCAGCGTTGCCGTGGAGACGGGCGGCATGCTGCTGCTGTCCGGGCTGCTGGATACGCAGGCGGAGGCGGTCGCCGATGCCTATCAAACGAAGGGCTGCCGGCTGGTCGATGCCGGCAGTGGCGAGTGGCGGGTGCTGACGCTGGAGCGAAGCGCCTAGCGCGACGCGTAGCGCGGGGCGAGCGCGTCGAGGCGCGGCTTCACCGAGGCCCAGGTTTCGGCCGAACACTTCAGCGAATCGGTCGGCTCGGCCACCGAGAAGCGACGCGCGTCACACAGGTCGGAGACCGCAAAGGCGACCCGCTTGTGAAGCGCGGCGCGGCCTTCGGGCGTGCCGAGTTGCAGGTCGGCATAGGAGACGATGCGGCTGCTGTCGGTGAGCGCGACGTTGGCCTGCACCACCAGCGTGTCGGCCGGCTCGGCGAGGGCGGGAGCCGCCGTCGTCAGCAGGGAAGCAGCCAGGACAAATGCGCGCATCACCGTCTCCTCGGATTTCTATGTCATCGCTAAGAAACCATAATGTAACAAAGCTGTAAAGTTTCCGCATGCCGGGCACGGCTTTTGATTCTTCGCTGTGGCGAAGACGCTGCAAATGCGTTGCGTGCCAGGGCGAGCAGCCGGCGCCCTAGGCGTCGGCGACGATCCGCGCCCATTCGGCCTCGTCCACGACTCGAATGCCGAGTTCCCCGGCCTTCTTGAGCTTGGACCCGGCACCGGGACCGGCGACGACAAGGTCGGTCTTGGCGCTGACCGAGCCAGCGGCGCGGGCGCCGAGGCGTTCGGCCTGGGCCTTGGCCTCGTCGCGGCTCATCGTCTCGAGGCTGCCGGTGAAGACGATAGTTTTGCCGCTCCATTCGGTCTGGCGCGCTTGGCTGACGAAGGGCGCCGGGCTGGCGAGTTCGAGGAGTGCGGCGACTTCTTCTCGGTTGTGGGGCTCGTGGAAGAAATCGTGCACCGCCTCGGCGACGACCGGGCCAACACCCTCGACCGCGGAAAGTTCGGCGATGCCATTCTCGCCCTCGGCGGCGGCTTGGAGTGCCTCGATGGTTCCGAAGCATTTCAGGAGGTCTCGGGCGGTGACGATGCCGACGTGGCGGATGCCGAGGCCGAACAGCAGGCGAGCACTGTCGAAGCCCCGGCGTGAGCGGATCGCGGCAATGAGGTTGTCGACGCTTCGTTCCTTCCAGCCCTCACGGCCGAGGATCTGCTCGCGCGTCAGGCGGAAGATGTCGGAGGGCTTGTCGAGGAAGCCGGCGTCGGCGAATTCGACGATGGTCTTTTCTCCCAGCCCCTCGATGTCCATCGCGCCGCGGCTGACGAAATGCTTGAGGCGCTCGAGGTTCTGAGCGGGGCAGATGAGCCCGCCGGTGCAGCGAATGTCGACCTCACCTTCCTCGGCGACGGCTTCGGAGCCGCAGGCGGGGCAGTGGTCGGGGTAGATGAAGGCGGGCCGGTCCACGTCGCGGGTGAGGTTTTCGACCACCTGCGGGATGACGTCGCCGGCGCGCTGGATGCGGACGCGGTCGCCTGTCCGAAGGCCCAGCCGCGCGATCTCGTCGCGGTTGTGGAGGGTGACGTTGCTGACGATCACGCCGCCGACGCCGACGGGGGTGAGCCGGCCGATGGGGGTAAGCTTGCCGGTGCGGCCGACCTGGATCTCGATCCGTTCGAGCGTGGTCTCGGCCTTCTCGGCCGGAAACTTGTGCGCGATCGCCCAGCGCGGGGCGCGGCCGACAAAGCCCAGGCGCTCCTGCCAGTCAAGGCGGTCGAGCTTGTAGACCACGCCGTCGATGTCGAACGGCAGGTCGGCGCGCGCATGCTCGATCGCGGCATAATGGGCGAGCGCGGCATCGGTGTCGGGGAACAGCTGCACCCGCTCGTCGACCGGGAAGCCGAGCGCGCGGAGGCGGTCGACGGCTTCGGCCTGCGTGGCGCCGAGCGGTTCCGACAATTCGCCCCAGCCGTGGGCGAGAAAGCGCAAGGGGCGCGCGGCGGTGACCGCGGGGTCCTTCTGACGAAGCGAGCCCGCGGCGCCGTTGCGGGGATTGGCGAAGGTCTTGCCGCCACTTGCCGCCTGGCGCTCGTTCAAGGCGGCGAAATCGGCCTTGGACATGTAGACCTCGCCGCGCACCTCCAGGATGTCGGGAGCGCCGTTGAGCTGCTGCGGGATGTCGGCGATCGTCCGGACGTTGGTGGTGACGTCCTCCCCCACCGCGCCGTCGCCGCGGGTGGCGGCGAGGACCAGCGTCCCGCCCTCATAGCGGAGCGAGCAGGACAGGCCGTCGATCTTGGGTTCGGCGGTCAGCGCAACGGGGGTGTCGTCAGTAAGGCTGAGGAAACGGCGGACGCGGCGGACGAAGTCGTGAACGTCCTCGGCGCTGAAGGCGTTTTCGAGGCTGAGCATCGGCCGCGCATGGGTGACCTTGGCGAGCGCGGTGGACGGCGCGGCGCCGACCTGAGCGTTGGGCGAATCGGCGCGGACGAGATGCGGGAAGTCGGCTTCGAGCTGATTGTTCTCGCGAACCAGCGCATCATAATCAGCGTCGCTGATCTCCGGTGCGTCCTGATCGTGGTAGAGCTTGTTGTGGCGGGCGATTTCCTTCGCCAGCTGGCGCAGGCGGCGGCCGGCTTCGGCTTCGGTCATGCCATCTCGCTCAGCAACGCCGCAATCTTGCCGACTGAGTTCATGTTGCGCGCGGTTCCCATCGCGAACACCGGGAGCGCGAGCTTGCTGCTGCCCATTCCCTCGCCATACGCAATGTAGAGCGCGCGGGGACCCAGCGCCATGCGCTCGTCGTTCACGTGCCGCGCCTCGTCCAGCATCGCCTGCGTCGGCGTCTGATCGATGACGTAGGCGACGACCCGGCTGCCATTCTCATCCGAGAACGGGTTCCGAGCGGCGAGCTCTGCCATCTCCTGGCCTGAGCGAACGAATACCGGCACGTCGCGGCCGAAGAAGGCGGCGACCTTGGCGGCGATCCGGTCCTGTACCTGGCGCTCGCTCTCGTCACTGGTGAAAAGAAGGTTGCCACTGGCGATGAAGGTGCGGACCTGCCCGAAGCCACATTCCTCGCCCATGCGCTTCAGGTCCGCCATCGGCAGCTTGCCCGTGCCCGCGACGTTCACCGCGCGGAGCAGCGCGACGTAAGCAGTCACCCGAACAGCTCGTCCAGATAATCGTGAAGCGCGGCCCAGCTGCGGCGGGCGGCGGCGGCATTGTAGTCGACGCCGGGTATATTGAGCGCGCCGACCTTGGGGTTGGTGAAGCCGTGACCGGTGTGGCCGTAGCCGTGGATCTGCCAGTCGGCGCCGCCGTCGGTCAGTTCCTTCGCCAGGGCGACGACCGCATCCGGCGGGACCATCGGGTCGTTCCAGCCGTGATAGGCGACGACCTTGGCCTTAATCGGCTGCGGCGGAAGGTCGGGAGCATCGAACAGGCCGTGGAAGCTCGCGACACCGGCGATATCCGCGCCCGAGCGGGCGAGGTCGAGGACGCAAAGGCCGCCGAAGCAATAGCCGATCGCCGCGATTTTCTGGGGATCGGTGCCGTCCTGCGCCTTGGCGAGGTCGACAATGTCGAGCATCCGGTCGCGTAAGGCTGCCCGGTCGGACTTGAGGCGGGTCATGTGGCCGAAAGCGGCGTCGCGCTGGTCGGGCCCGCTGTAGGTCGTGCCCCACAGGTCGGCGATCAGGCAGGCATAGCCGCGCCCGGCCATGTCGCGGGCGAACCCCTTTTCAAGGTCGCTGACGCCGGCAAAGGTCGGAACGATGATGACGGTGCCGCGCACCGCGCCGCCGGTACCGACATGGACGCTCTGCAGCTGCTCGCCGCGAAATTCGTGGGAGATCGTCCGTTCGCTCATGCTTGTCTTCCTCAGCCGCCGCCGCGGCGTTCGATGGTGGCGCCGACCGCGGAAAGCTTCTCTTCGAGGCGTTCGTAGCCGCGGTCGAGGTGGTAGACGCGCAGCACCTCGGTCTCGCCCTCGGCGGCGAGGCCGGCGATGATCAGGCTCATCGAGGCGCGAAGGTCGGTCGCCATGACCTTGGCGCCGGTCATGTGATCGACTCCGTGGACGATTGCCGAGCGGCCGCGCACGTCGATGTTGGCACCCATCCGGCGAAGCTCGGGCACGTGCATGTAGCGGTTCTCGAAGATGGTCTCCTCGAGGAAGCTTTCGCCCTTGGCGCGGCACAGCATAGCCATGAACTGCGCCTGCATGTCGGTCGCAAAGCCGGGGAAGGGAGCGGTCGACAGCGCTAGCGGCTTGAGCGGTCCGTCGGCGCTGACCTTCATTCCGCGGTCGTGGAATTCGACCATCAGGCCGGCTTGGGCCAGAGCATTGGTAGTCGCGTGCATATCCTCGGCGCGAACCCCGATCAGGTCGAGACTGCCGCCAGTGATACCCGCCGCGCAGGCGTAGCTGCCGGCTTCGATCCGGTCGGGCATGACGGCATAGGTGCAGCCGTTCAGTTTCTCGACGCCCTCGATCGAAATGTGCGGGCTGCCAGCTCCCTGGATCTGCGCACCCATCTTCTGGAGCAGCCGGCAGAGGTCGACGATCTCGGGCTCGCGCGCCGCATTGTAGAGGTTGGTCCGGCCCTTCGCGAGGACGGCGGCCATGACCGCATTTTCGGTCGCGCCGACCGAAACGACGGGGAAGGTGAAGTCGCCGCCTGGAATACGGCCGCCGCGCGGGGCGGTGGCACGGACGAAGCCGGCGGCCAGCTCGATCTGCGCGCCCATCGCTTCGAGGGCCTGGAGGTGGAGGTCGATCGGACGGTCGCCGATGGCGCAGCCGCCGGGGAGGGACACCGTGGCGTCGCCGGACCGGGCGAGCAGCGGGCCAAGCACCAGGATCGAGGCGCGCATCCGGCGCACCATGTCATAGGGCGCCGTGGTGGAGATGAGCTTCTTGGCCCGAAGCGTCATGCGCCGGCCGATCTCACCGGGCTGAAGCCCCTCGATCTTGGTCGAAACGCCAAGTTCGTTGAGGAGGTGGCCGAAGCTGTCGACGTCGGCGAGTCGCGGCAGGTTGCTGAGCGTCAGCTTCTCGTCAGTGAGAATCGCGCAGGGGAGAAGGGTCAGCGCGCTGTTCTTGGCGCCCGAGATGGGAATGGTGCCTTCGAGCCGCTTGCCGCCCTGGATGACGATGGAATCCATAAAGGCGCGTTTAGGGCTTCGTTGCGGGGGTGCAATCCCTGTCCCGCTGGTTCCTCCTCGGGAAGGCCGAGCCCGGGGAAACGTCTACCTGCAGGAGATGAAGTCCCTGCAGCCGCGCGCGCTGAAGGTCAGGCCTTCTCGAGGGTGCACTGGAGGGGGTGTTGGTTCTCGCGGGCGAAGTCGATGACTTGTGAGACCTTGGTCTCGGCGACTTCGTAGGTGAAGACGCCGCACACCCCGACGCCCTGCTGATGGACTTGGAGCATGACCCGGGTCGCATCTTCGATGCTCATCGAGAAGAATTGCTGCAGGCACAGGACGACGAACTCCATCGGAGTGTAATCGTCGTTAAGCATCAGCACCTTGTAGTTGCTGGGCTTGCGGGTCTTGGGACGGGTGCGGGTGACGACCCCGCGCTCGATCTCCTCCACGCCGTCGGACTTGCCGGGACGGTCGTCTTCGCCTGCCATGATGATGCGTTCGATCATTGTCCGCCTAGATAGTGGACGAGGAGCGGCATTGCCAAGGCGGGCAATGGGTCCATTCATCGCTGAAAATAAAGCGGCCGCCCCCAGGTACGCCTGGGAGCGGCCGCATGAATGCCTGACAGGAGGAGGAGTTATCAGGCAGTCAACTCGTTCAGCTTCTCGGCGTTGAGCGCAGCGCGGTTCGACAGCGGCTGGATCGCTTCACCGGCGAGCTTGACCGAAGCTTCGGTCAGCTGGCTGAGGCTGGCGACCATGCGGTCGAAGTTCTGCTTGGCGATCTCGCTCTGCAGCTGGAAGAATTCGGTCGGCGACGAGGCCTGGGCCAGCGTCTTGAACTCGGCGACGTTCTGCTCGAGGCCCTGACGGACGCGCTGCAGGGCGTCTTCACCGACAGTCTTTGCACCGCTGGCGGCAATCTTGCCGGCTTCGACGGCGGCGTCGACATTGGCGCGGGTCAGTTCGGCGAAATCCTCGGCGGTCTTGCGACCCTTCTCGATGACTTCCTGACCACGGCTGCCGGCGTCGGCAAACAGGGTCTGGAAACGGTCGGCGCCCGGAAGATTCGCGAACGGCTGGAAGCTGGTGAAGCTGGTCGGATCGAAGTTCATGACATTTTCCTTGGGCTGGAACGCGGCGGCCGTATCGGCGCTGACGTCCTGAGTGGCGGCGGCAGCGGCCTTGCGGCCCCGCGGCGCGTTGGTGGTACCGGCGGCCTTGCGGGCACGCGGCTTGCGCTCGGTCTTCACCCGGCGCGCGTTGACCTTCTTGACCGCTTCGACGACGGAGGCCTCGACGGGCTCGGCAGTCTCGGCAGCGGCAGTGAAGGTTTCGTCGTTCACGTTGTCGGTCATAAGTCTTTCCTTGTTGCAGTGCACAATATAGTGCGGTGCACAACAAATCAAGGGCTTTCTTCGCAGTTGCAGCATTGACGCTGAAGCCCTCACCGGGGCAAGTGCGCGCATGGACCTTTACCAGCGCACCCGCCGCGGCCTGCTGATCGTGCTGTCGTCACCGTCAGGCGCGGGCAAGTCGACGATCAGCCGGATGCTGATGGAGGACGACCCCACCATCACCATGTCGATCAGCGCCACCACCCGCCCGATGCGGGAAGGCGAGGTCGCGGACGTCGACTATCATTTCGTCGACGAAGCCCAGTTCGAACAATTGATCGAGACCGATGAGCTGGCAGAATGGGCCTATGTCTTCGGACACCGCTACGGCAGCCCCAAGGAGCCGATCAAGGAAGCGCTGAAGGCCGGCCGCGACACCTTGTTCGATATCGACTGGCAGGGGACTCAGCAGCTCGAATATGCGTTCCGCACGGATCTGGTAAAGATCTTCATCCTGCCGCCGTCGATGGTCGAATTGCAGCGGCGCCTCGAAGGGCGTGGGACCGACGAACTGTCGGTGATCGATTTCCGCATGAAGCGCGCCGCGGCCGAGATCGGGCATTGGGCCGAATATGACTATGTGCTCATCAACGACGATGTCGAGCGCTGCGCCGAGAAGGTGAAGGCGATCGTGGAGGCTGAACGGCTACGCCGCGAGCGGCAGCCCTACCTGCTCAATTTCGTCCGGCACCTGGTCGAGAAGCCCAACTAGGCGGCGTCGGGCAGTAGCGAGAGGAAGCAGGCGCCGGAGCGGAAATCAGCCTCGCGCAGGGCAAGCGTTTTCTCCGCCTCTTCGTCCGCGCCCCATTGTTCCAGCTGCCAGCGCTCATCGAGGCTGACCGCGCTCCAGGCCTGGTCGACGCTGGTCGCGCCCTCGAGGAGGGCGAGGCCGACCACCAGCGATCCTCCGATTGTGATCAAAGGTGACAGGGCGGCAAGGCGGAACGGGTCCTGCGCGTGGACGGCCTGGGTCAGGCGCTCGATCGTCTCGCGCGGTTGGTCGACCGGCGCGATGCCCTGGGTGACGCGAAAGTCGATATCGAAGCGGCGCCGAGCCCATTGCAGCAGCGGATCCCACGCCGCCGCCTGGACCGCGATCAGCTTGTCGGGCGAATCGGCGCGGTAGCAGAGGAGGTCGCTGACGGCGTAGCGGGCGAGACTGTCGGCGAAGGCGGCGGGATCGGGCTGGACATGGTCGACCGCGGCATTGGCGAGGCCGGTCAGCGGCATCGCGCGCGGATCGACCGTCTCTCCGGCCGACTGCCATTCGGCGGCGGCGGCGGCGGCGAGCTCCGCCCCGGGCAGGAGCAGCATCGCCCGGGCAGGGGTGCGGAGCGGACGGCCATCGAGTTCGATGCGCCACCGTCCGTCGTCGGCCGCGACAGCTTCGGCCTGCTTCCAGAAACGCTTCACCTGGAGTCCGTCTTTTCCCACCGCTGGCGAAGCAGCACGGGGCCGAGCAATGCTTCGACCAGCCCGCAGCCGACCACCACCATGCCGAGCCCAAGTGCGCCGCCGGGCCGGAGCAGGTCACTGAAGATGATCGCCATGCCGACCAGGAACATGATCAGGCCCGAAAGGCGCATCAGGGCGAAGATGCCGAACCGCTTGCGCCAGAGTTCCTCGTCAGGAGTCATGCTTCGGCGCTCACCAGTTGTTCGGCCTGGTCAAGGACGTCGGCGGGCGCGCGGGCAAGCGTGTCGGCGCCCGCCGCGCGCAATTCGTCGGCGTCATGATAGCCCCACAGGGCGCCGATCGCGTGGCAGCCGGCGGACTTGGCCATGCCCATGTCCCAGCCGGTGTCGCCGATCACCACCGAACGCTCCGCCGTCGCGCCGCATTCGGCAAGCGCCTGGAGCGCCATCGACGGATGCGGCTTGGAGGGGTGGCGGTCGGCGGTCTGGAGCGACAGGAAGCGGGCATGAAGGCCGTGCGAGGTCAGGCAGTGCCTGAGGCCGCGATCCGATTTGCCGGTGGCAACTGCGAGCAGCCAGCCGCGTTCCTCCAGCGCATCGAGCAGCGGCAGGATGCCGTCGAACAGCGGTTCTTCGACCTGGCGCTGGCCGCGCAGGGTGACGAAAGCGTCCTTGTAAGTATCTGCCATGCGCTGGTGGAGGTCGGCGTCGCGGGTCGGCGCAAGTTCGGCCATCGCTTCGACCAGGGACAGGCCGATCACGCGCTGCGCCTGTTGGCGGGGCGGCAGTTCAAGGCCATGCTCGGCGAAGGCGAGGCCGAGCGCGCGGTGGATGGTGCCGCCCGAATCGACCAGCGTCCCGTCGCAGTCGAAGATGGCACAGCGGATCACCGGCCGCGGCCCTTGGGCGGACCCTTGGCGCGGGTCCCCTTAGGGGGCGGCGGGGTCGATCCGCGGCCGCGCCGTTCGCCCTTGCGCTCCTTGCGGGCGGTCTTCGCCGCCGCTGCTTGGCGGCGCGCCCGGACCTCGGGGCTCTTGGCTGGATCGGGCCGGTCCAGCGGCATGTTGTCGCCGTCGCGCGGCTCAAAGCCGAGGGTAGCGAGCGATTCGGCGATGTGGGCGGGAAGCTCGGCGGAAACGTCGATCTCCTTGCCGCCCGGCGCGTCGATCTTGAGCCGGCGGGCATGAAGGTGGAGCTTGCGGCTGACCCCGCCGGTCAAAAAGGCTTCGGCACCGCCATATTTGGCATCGCCGACGATCGGATGGCCAAGGTGGGCCATGTGCGCGCGCAGCTGATGCGTACGGCCGGTGAGCGGCTGCAATTCGACAAAGGCGGCGCGGGTGCCGGCGCGGTCGATCACCCGGAAGCGGGTGCGAGCCGGCTGACCGTCCTCGGCGACATGCATCTTCTCGCCCCCGGTGCCGGGCTGCTTGGCGAGTGAAGCATCGATCAGCCCTTCGTCTTGGCTGAGGTCGCCGACCACGATCGCCCAATAGACCTTGCGCGCGGTGCGCCCCGAAAAGCTCTTGGAAAAATAGGCCGCGCTGCGGGCCGAGCGGGCTACCAGCAGGACGCCGCTGGTATCCTTGTCGAGGCGGTGGACGAGCTTGGGCCGGTTGCCTTCCTCGTCCGCGAGCCCGTCGAGCAGGCGGTCGAGATGCTGGTCGGTCTTGGTCCCGCCCTGGGTGGCGAGGCCGGGGGGCTTGTTCAGGACAAAGGCATCGGGCGTCGCCTCGATCACCATTTCCTGGACGAAGCTTCGTTCGTCGTCGGTCAGCGGTTCGAGCACGCGCTGCGGCCGGGCGGTGCGGACGGGCTGCGCATCGCGCGGGGGGATGCGGATCGTCTGACCGGCGAGGATCCGGTCGCCCGGCGTGGCTTTTTCGCCGTTGACGCGAAGCTGCCCGGTACGCGCCCAGCGCGAGACGAGATTAAAGCTGACTTCCTCGCCCATGTGGCGCTTGAACCAGCGGTCGAGCCGGATGCCGTCGTCGTCCGCGGCGACGGTAAAGGTGCGGGGCTCAGTGGACATGGACCGCGCCCTAGCCCGTGCCGAGCGACTTCGCAAAACGCAGCGACGTGCGCTGGTAGCCGAGGTGCTCGTAGAAACGGTGCGCCGGGGCCAGGCGATCGTTGCTGGTGACCTCGACCAGGGTGCAGCCGCGGCCGGCGAGCAGGCGCTCGGCTTCCTCCACCAGCGCGCGCCCAAGCCCGCCGCCGCGATGCTTTTCCGCGACAACGAGAATGGTGATTCGCCCGACCGGTGCCGTGCGGTGCGGGTGGACCGTCGCCTGGACCCCGCATGCGCCGACCAGCGTCTTGCCTTGAGCGGCAACGACCAGCCGGTCGCCCACTTTGGCCATCTTCGCGAGATTGGCGGCGATCTGCGCGGGTTCGATCCTGTGGTCGAGGAGGGCGAACAGTCCCGCGAGCTGGGCGGCATCGGCCTTGGTCGCTGCGCGGATGGCGGGGGGCGGCGGCACGGGTGGCGGTGGCTTGGGTTTCGCCGCCTTGGGCCGGCCGCCGGCAGCGCGCAGGCTTTTCTTCCAGTCGCCGGTCTCGACGCCGCGCAGATATTCCTCGATTTCCGACGCGGACGCGCGAAGGGCGCGCTTGCCGCGGACGCCGAAGACGGGCTGGTCTTGCTGGTCGGCGAGGCCGTAGCAGCCGAAGCCCGGCTTGCCCGGCGTGCGGACCCTGGAGCGCAAGAGCTTCAGGCCGCGATTGCGGGCCATGTCGGAAAGCCGGTCGCCTTCCTCGCTCACAGCGTGTCGAGGAAGTGGAGGACGAGGCCGACGAAGCCGCCGACCAGGGTGCCGTTGATGCGGATATACTGAAGGTCGCGACCGACGGCGGATTCTAGCCGCTCGGTGACGGTGCGGGCGTCCCAGCCGCGGATGGTGTCGCTGACCAGGCTGACGATCGATCCGCCATAGCTTGCGGCCATGCCCGCGGCGGCACGGCGGACGAACTGGTTCACCGCATTGCGGATGCGCGGATCCCCCTCCAGCGTGGTGCCGGCCGATCGCAGCACTTCGCCCATCCGCCCGGCCAGCGCCGCGTCGGGGTTGCGCGCGGCGGCGATGATCGAGGCGCGACCCTTCTGCCACAGACGATCGAGCCACTGGGCAACCGACCGGTTGGCAAGCAACTCTTCCTTCCAGGCTTCGACCCGTGCACGTGTTTCGGGCTTGTGCTGGAGATCGTCGGCCAGCGCCGTAAGCGCTTCGACCATCTTGGCGCGCATCGGATGATCGGGGTCGGTGCTGACTTCCAGCGTCAGTTTGCGCAGGCCATCGACGATGGCGTCGGCAAGCTTCTCGTCGAGGGCGGCGAGGCGCAGCACCCAGCTGGCACGGCGCTTCACCATATCGCGGATCAGCGACTCATTGGCGTCGAGCGCGCGGGAGAGAGCGCGGATCGCCGCTTCGAGCATCGGGACGTGGCGATTGTCCTCGATCGCCGAGGCAAGGGCGGCGCCGAGGAGGGGGGAGACCTCGGTCTTTGCAATCCGCTGGGAAATGGCGCCCTTGACGATGCCGCCCAGCCGTTCGTCGTCTAGACTTTCAAACAGGTCGGCGATCAGGCGGGAGGCGCCGCGGCGGATGCGGGTGCCTTCGCCCGACGGCGCGCGAAGGAAGCGGCCGGCAGCGGCGGCGACATCGATCCCCCGCATCCTCCGCGCGACCACCCGGGCGACCAGGAAATTGTCGCGGATGAAGCTGGCGAGGGTGAGGCCGATCCGGTCCTTGTTGCGCGGAATGATCGCCGTGTGCGGGATCGGCAGGCCGAGCGGGTGGCGGAACAGGGCGGTCACCGCGAACCAGTCGGCAAGCCCGCCGACCATCGCCGCTTCGGCAAACGCCTTGACGAGGCCCAGCCACGGATAGCGCGGCTCCAGCGCCCGGGTGACGACGAAGATGGCCGCCATGACCACCAGCAGGCCGGTCGCGACAACCTTCATGCCCTGGGCACCGGGCTGGACCGGATTGAAACGGGAAAGCGCTACCATGGCCTACATAACGTCATTGCGGGCAAAGCGAAGCAATCCACGGCGCAACCCATGAAATGCTTCGCCCTGGCTCGCAATGCCGAGGCCTCGAAAATTACTCCGCCGGCTGCGGCAAGAAGCCCGGCGCGCGCGGTTCTTCCACCGCATCGGGGATTTCGTGCGCGGTCGCCCGCAGGTGCCGGCCGAACTTGCGGCCGATCCACGCCTCGATGTCGATCGCGATGCTGAAATAGGCTGGGACCAGCAGCAGGGTGAGGAAGGTCGACAGCAGCAGGCCGCCGATCACCGTCACGCCCATCGGCGCGCGCCAGCTGCCGTCGCCGGTCAGGCTGAGCGCGATCGGGATCATGCCCGCGACCATCGCGACCGTGGTCATGACGATCGGCTGCGCGCGCTTGTGTCCCGCTTCGACGATGGCTTCATATTTGGTCATGCCGTGGTCCATCATCTCGACCGCGAAATCGACCAGCAGGATCGAGTTCTTGGCGACGATGCCGAACAGCATCAGCAGGCCGATGAAGACCGGGAGGCTGAGCGGCTGGCCGACGATGTGGAGCGCGATCACCGCGCCAAGCGGCGCCAGCAGCAGCGAGCCGAGGTTGACCAGCGGGGCAAGGAAGCGGCGGTAGAGCAGCACCAGCACCGCGAACACGAGACTGATGCCCGCGATCACCGCGAGGATGAAGTTCTGGACGAGTTCGCCCTGCCACTTCTGGTCGCCCAGCGTCAGGCGCTGCACGCCCGCCGGCAGGTTCTTCATCGTCGGCAGCTGCTCGATTTGCTTCCAGGCGACGCTGCTGACCGTTCCGGGGGTAAGGTCGGCGCCAACCGCGATGCGGTACATCTGGTTGGTTCGGTTCACGACCACGGGGCCCGACCCGAAGGTGAGCTCCGCCACCGACTTCAGCGGGACCGAGCCGCCGCTCGTCGTCGGCACGGGCAGGTTCTCGAGCGTTGCGATGTCACGCCGCTCCGACTTGTCGAGGCTGACGATGATCGGGACCTGGCGGTCGGACAGCGAGAAGCGCGCGCTGTTCTGGTCGATGTCGCCGATGGTCGCGATGCGGATGGTCTGGGCCAAAGCCTGGGTGCTGACGCCAAGATCGGCGGCAAGATCGAAGCGCGGCTTGATCCGGATTTCGGGACGGACGACGTCGCCGGCGACGCGCGGCGCGACGAGCACGGGGATGGTGCCCATCTCCTCGTTCAGCTGGTTGGCGACCTGCGTCAGCTTGACCGGGTCCTCGCCGCCGAGGAAAAGGGTGATCGCCCGTCCGCCGCCGCCGGGACCGCCCGAATTCTGGTTGAGGAAGTTGACGCGGGCGTCTGGAATGGACGCAAGCTGCGGCCCGATGTCGCGCTCAATCTCCGGGCTCTTCTTCACGCGGTCCTTTTTGTAGACCACGTTGACGAAGGCGGTCGACGTGAAGCTGCGCTGGAAGACGTTCTGCACGTTCGGGTTCTTGAGGACGATGTCGGTGACCTTCTGGGTCACGACCTTGGTCTGGTCGAGCGTAGCGCCCGGCGCGAGGCCGACCCGGATGGTGCTGTTCGGCTGGTCGGTTTCGGGCTGGAAGGTCATCGGCAGCATGCTGATTCCAAAGCCGGTGGCGGCAAGGATCAGGAAGCCGACGCCGACCATCCACAGCCGGTGATCGCGCAGGCGGGCGAGGCGGCGGCCGGCGAAGCCACGCGCTTCGGCCTTGGCGGCCTTGGCCTTGCTGTCGTCGATGGTCCAGCGGAGCGTCGACAGGTAGCGCTGCATCCACTTGCCCGACGCATGCTCCTGTATCCCGCCGCTGCGCAGGAAATAGGCCGCCATCAGCGGGGTGATCATGCGCGCGACGAGCAAGCTCATGAAGACCGCGAGGACGACAGTGTAGCCGAAGTTGCGGAAGAACTGGCCCGAGATGCCGGGCATGAGTGCCACGGGCAGGAACACCGCGACGATCGACATGGTGGTAGCAAGCACCGCCAGCCCGATCTCGTCCGCCGCGTCAATAGAGGCCTGGTAGGCGCTCTTGCCCATCCGCATGTGGCGAACGATGTTTTCGATCTCCACGATCGCGTCGTCGACCAGCACGCCCGCCACCAGCGCGAGCGCCAGCAGCGAGAGGAAATTGAGGTTGATGGACATGAGGTCCATGAACCAGAAGGCCGGGATCGCCGAGAGCGGAATGGCGACCGCCGAGATGACCGTGGCGCGGACGTCGCGGAGGAACAGGAACACGACCAGCACCGCCAGCACCGCGCCCTCGATCAGCGCGTGCATCGAGCTCGAATACTGGCCCTTGGTGTAGTCGACGCTGTTGTTGATCTCGGTGAACTTGATGCGCGGATCGTCCTTCTCGATCTTGCGCAATTCCTTCCACGTATTGTCATAAGCAGTGACGTCCGACGCACCCTTGGCGCGCGAGACGTTGAAGCTGACCACGGGCCGCCCTTCGAGCGAGGTGAACGAGCGCGGTTCGGCCGAGGAATCGCGCACCTGCGCAATGTCGCCGAGGCGGACGAAGCGGCCGCCGGGAAGCGCGATCTGCGTGTCGGCGAGCGCGGCTGCGCTCTTGGCATTGCCGAGAACGCGGACGGTCTGTTCGGAACCCGCGATCTCGGCCCGGCCGCCCGGCGCATCGACGTTAATGGCGCGCAGCTGCTGGTTGACCTGCGCGGCGGTGATGCCCTGCGCCTGAAGCGCTGCAGGATCGAGGATGACGCGGATCTGCCGTTCGACTCCGCCCTCGCGGCTGACCTGCGCGACGCCCGGCTGGGCGAGGAGCCGGCGCGACACCACGCTGTCGACATACCAGCTGAGGTCCTCGAGGTTCATGTCGGTCGCTTCGACCGCGATGAACACGAAGCCGTTGCCGCCGATGTTCACGCGGGAAACCTGCGGTTCCAGGATGCCATCGGGAAGGTCGCCGCGGATCTGGTCGATCGCCGCCTTGATGTCGTTGACGGCGCGATCGGTCGGGGTGCCGATCTTGAACTGGATGAAGGTGTTGCTGTTGCCTTCGCGAACGTCCGAATTGATCTCGTCGACGCCATCGACGCCGCGCACCGCGGCTTCGACCTTCTGAGTTACCTGATTGACCATCTCCGACGGAGCCGCCCCCGGCTGGGAGATCACTACATTGGCAGCCGGAAAATCGATATCCGGATTGTTGGTGATCTCCATCGTCGCAAACGAGTAGATGCCCGTCAGCAGCAGTGCGATGAAGAGCACGATCGGCGGCACCGGGTTGCGGATGCACCAAGCCGAAATGTTCCGGAAACTCATGACCTTGACTGCCCTTCGCTGCGCTTAGTTCGCGGCTGCCTGACGCTTGGGATTGACCTTCTGGCCCGGGTTCAGGAACGGCCCGGCCGACAGCACCACGGCTTCCTGGCCGGTCAGGCCGGAAAGGATGGTGGCGCCGCTTTCATCGACGGTGCCGACCTTGACGTTGCGCCGCTCGGCCTCGTTCTTCTCGTTGACGATATAAACGTAATTGCCGTCATTGTCGGACAGCACCGCGCTCTGCGGGAGGAGCGGCGCGGTGGTCGCACCAGTCGAGATGCGCGCTTCGGCGAACCCGCCCGGACGGATGCCCGACGAATAGGGGATGGCGATCCGCACTTCACCCTGGCGCGACTGCGGGTCGATGACGGGCGACACCTGCCACACCGAACCGGAAACGTTGGACGTGCTGCCGATCGGGGTGACGCTGGCCGGCATGCCGACACGGATGGCGGCAAGGTCTTGCTGGCTGAGCTGCGCGCGCATTTCCATCTCGCCGCCACGGGCGAGGCGGAACAGGCTCTGGCTGCCGGCGCCGATCACCTGGCCGACCTCGAGGTTGCGCTGGAGGATCAAACCGGCGCTGGGCGCACGGATATCGAGGAGGCCGATGCCCGCGCGGGTCGCGCCGAGCTGGGCCTGGGCGACGCGGACCTGAGCATTGGCCTGGTCGCGGGCCGCCTTCTTGCGATCGAGGTCGGCCTTGGACACGAAGCCTCGTCCGACGAGCGATGCCGAGCGGTCATATTCGTTCTGTGCGAGCGCGGCGTTGGCGCGGGCGGACTCGACCGCTGCGGCAAGCTGCGCGGTGGTCTGCACCTGGACCGAGCGGTCGACGGTCGCGAGGACTTGCCCGGCGCGGACCCAGGTCCCGGCATCGACCAGCACGGCCGTCACGCGGCCACCCTGGCCGGCGGCGCCGATCGGCTGGTCGCGGCGGGCAGCAAGCGCGCCGCTGGCGGTGATGATCCGCGCCACTTGGCTGCGGCCCGGAACGATCACGGTCACGGTCGGAGCCTGTCCGCCGCCTGCGCCGCGCCCGCCCGAAGCACCCTTGGCGGCACCCGCTGCTGCGGGCTGGTCGCCGGCCGGCGCATTCTGGCGATTGAAGAGAAACCATGCCGCGGCGAGGACGGCCACGCCGACCAGCACCGCGATGATCAGATTGCGACGGCGCCGGGCGCCATCGACCACCACAATCGTTTCATCCCGCTGCAGCCGGGTCTCGCGATTCATTCCTATCACCTTCTCGTCAGACGCGATCATTACGCCCATCCCGGCGCATTCGTGACGCCACAAGCTGTATTACACGCATAAGTCACTAGCCGCAACCCAAGGCTTTCCGTGGATCAACAGCAAGTCTCATTCGACCAACGGGCCGTTGCGGCATGTCGAAAGTTGTTTGCCCAAAGCCGCACATGGTTGGTAGCCTTGGATCAGATAAACGGGAGGAAATGAATGCTTGCAGACTATGGTTGGCTGAGCTGGATCATCATCGGCCTGGTTGCCGGAGCGATCGCGAAGGCGGTGATGCCGGGTAAGGATCCAGGCGGCTGCGTGGTGACCATATTACTGGGCATTGCGGGCGCGATGGTTGCCGGATTTCTCGGCAAGGCGCTCGGCTGGTACCGCGAACCGACTGACGGCGCAGGATTTCTCGCCGCGATCGTCGGCGCGGTGCTGATCCTGTTCATCTATCGTCTGGTGCTGAAACGGCGCTGACGGCGTCAGCCCGGGCGGCGGCGCCCGAACCCGAGCGCCGCCGTCACCAGCGCCAGCGCTATGAACGCGCCGAGCAGCGAAAGCAGAACTCCGGGGAGTGAGAAACCGGTCGGCTCGAGCCGGCCGGCGAGCAATGGGGTGATCAGGAGCGCCCCGAGGACGGCGCCGAGCGCGCCAAGTGCGACAAGGCCGAGCACGTCGGACGCCGTCTGCCGGCGGAGAATGACGCTGGCGAGCCAGCCAAGCACGGCTCCGATGAGAGCAAGGGCGATCCAGGACAGCGGCATGCGCTTCCCATACGCAAAGGGGCCGCCCGCTCCAAGAGCGGACGGCCCCGTTTGGTCGTCACATGCGTGGGAGCTTAGCGCACCCGACCGCGGCGGACGAGGTTGACGATCGCGAGCAGGACGATGGCGCCCAGCAGCGAGTAGAGGAAGCTGGTCACGGTCAGCCCGTTGTTGAGGCTCGCGCCCCCACCAAGCAGGAAGCCGGCAAGAGCCGCACCGATGATGCCGACGATGATGTTCAGGAAAATGCCCTGCTGTCCGTCAGTCCGCATGACGATGCTGGCGAGCCAGCCACACACGCCGCCGACGATAAGCCAGATGATGATACCCATATTGCGTTCCCTCCTGTGCTGCCCGGACGTTGCCCGCCGAGCGCTTCATTCGGCTTCAAGACGCCCCGAGGAGTGTCTTGTTCCGGAGGAGGGAACGGTGCTCGGCTGTATCGGTTCCGGAACGAGCCGACTTAGTAGCGTTGCTGGCGCTCGTAGACCTGCCGATAATGCTGGATCCGGGTGACGCGCAGACCCGGCATTCCGCTGCGATCGACCGCGCGCTGCCAGCCGGCAAACTCCTCGAGGCTGAGCCCGTAGCGCTCGCAGGCCTCGTCCACCGTCAGCAGTCCGCCGGCGACGGCGGCCACGACCTCGGCCTTGCGGCGCACGACCCAGCGGGTCGTTCCCGGCTTCGGCAAGGAGTCCAGCGTCAGCGGCTCGCCAAGCGGACCGATGACCTGATGGGGACGAAACTTCTGGTTCTCTAGCATTGCTTCCTCAGACGGATCTGGTGGTTGCCGGTGAGGGAGCGTTTACCGGCTGCTCTCTCAAGCAACCGTGAAGCGCGCTGGTAAACGCGCGGCTCACCTTTGTTGCAGTCGCTTTGGTTGTAATCCCCGCGAAGGCGCCGCGGACCATCTTGGTCGAGGAACTGGCTTGGTTGGCGAGCAGGGCAACAACGGCCGCGAGACGATCGGAATCGTCCCCGTGCGGGCCAAGGTTGGCCAGCACTGCGCCGAGCTCTTCGCCCTTCAGTGCAACCGCTGCCTGCAATCTCTTCACCCCTTCGGCCAATTCGCTGCCTTTCTCCGTCCTCCCGCCACCACTAGCGAAAGAGGGTGAATGCCGGGTAAAGACGTCGCGTGATCTTTCCCCCGCTCCAGCTCGACCGGCCCGCAGAGGCGGCACGGATCGTCGTCGCCATGTCGGGCGGGGTCGATTCGTCAGTCGCGGCGCTGATCGCCGCGCACTCTGGCGCAGAGGTGATCGGGGTCACGCTCCAGCTCTACGATCATGGCGAGGCGGTGAAGCGGTCGGGCGCCTGCTGCGCCGGGCAGGACATCTACGACGCGGCGCAGGTGTGCGAAAAGCTCGGCATCGCCCACTATGTCCTCGATTACGAAAGCCGCTTCCGCGAGGGAGTGATCGAGCGTTTCGCCGATGATTACGCCCGCGGGCGCACGCCGGTGCCATGTTCGCTGTGCAACCAGGGGGTGAAGTTTACCGACCTCCACGGCTTCGCGCGCGAACTGAACGCCGATGCCCTGGTCACCGGCCATTATGTCCGCCGGGTGGTCCGGGACGGTAAGGCGGAGCTTCACAAGGGACGCGACCCGGCCCGCGACCAGAGCTATTTCCTCTACGGCACCACGGCCGAGCAGCTCGACCTTCTGCGCTTTCCGATCGGCGAATTGCCCAAGTCCGACGTGCGCGCGCTGGCCGCCGAGGCCGGGCTGATCGTGGCCGACAAGCCCGACAGCCAGGACATCTGCTTCGTCCCCGACGGCGATTATGCCGGTCTCGTGAAGCGGCTGCGCCCCGAGACCGAGGCGCCGGGCGAGATCGTCGATCGTGGCGGCCGGGTGCTCGGGCAGCATCGCGGGATCGTCCATTTCACCGTGGGCCAGCGCCGCGGGCTCGAGATCGGCGGGTCGGCCGAGCCGCTCTATGTGGTGCGGATCGAGCCGGATACGCGGCGGCTGGTGGTTGGCCCCAAGCAGGCGCTGGCGGTCAGCGAAGCGCGCGTGGGGTCATGGAACTGGCTTGGCGAGGAGCAGGCCGAGGTCGAGGTCAAGGTCCGCTCGCTGAGCCGCCCGGTCCCGGCGCTTCTGCAGGACGGCGTGATCCGCTTCCGACAGCCCGAATATGGGGTCGCTCCGGGGCAGGCCGCGGTCGTCTACGAGGGCGAGCGCCTGCTGGGCGGTGGGTGGATCGAGGAAACGGTATCGGCCGACGAAGCCGGGATGCTTGCCGCTTAATCGGGCTGGCCAAGGAACCGCGCCTGGAAGGTCTGCCCCTTGTCGACCTTGAACCACCAGTTGCTGAGCGCGCCGCGGCGGATGGTCACGTCAGATCCGACCTTGGGCAGACGCTCGTTCCCTTCGAGCGTGAGGAGCCAGCGGTCGCCGTTCTCCAGCTGCACGAGCAGATTGTTATAGCCTTGCCCCTTGGTCGCCCGGACCTTGCCGTCAAGCGCCTTGGGACCAAGCGAGCGGGCTTCGAGCGAGCCGTTCGAGGCGGCCTGGCGAAGCGGGGTCACCGCGGCGTCGAAGCAGGCCAGCCTCTGCGCGGCGTCGGTGATGCGCGGGCAGGCCAGCACGGCTTCCAGCCGCGGATCGAGCTTCTGCGCAGCGGCCGGCCCGGCCAGTGCCGCCAGCACGCCCGCACCAATCATCAAGCCTGCACGTCGCATCCTGCCCGCCCCTTGCTCCCAGTCGTGCGCGCAGCATGGCATTGCGCGGCGGGGCTGAAAAGCCAATGAAAGGCAGGCATGCCAAGCAACAATGCCAATCAGCGCCGACGCAGCGCGGGGATACTGCTGTATCGCCGGGACCGTTCGGGGATCGTCAAGGTGATGCTGGGGCATCCGGGCGGTCCCTACTGGTCACGCAAGGACGAGGGCGCGTGGATGGTCCCGAAAGGCGCGCTGGAAGCGGGCGAGAACCCGCTCGAAGCGGCAATGCGCGAATTTGCCGAGGAAGTGGGCCCGGTCCCACCCGGAACCCCGGTCCTGCTCTGCACCGTGCGGCAGAACGGCGGAAAGCTGGTCGACGTCTTCGCGCTCGAAGGAAAGTTTGATCCCACGGCATTGGTCAGCGCCCAGTTCGAGATGGAATGGCCGCCGAAAACCGGGCGGATGCAGCTCTTCCCCGAGCTCGACCGGGTCGAATGGATGGAGCTGGAAGAAGCGCGCCGCCGGATCCTCGCCAGCCAGCAGCCAGTGCTCGACGCGCTGGAGGGCCTATTGGCGCGCGCGGCGAGCGAACAGGTAGAGCGGCACCCCGGCCAGCAATAGGGCGGCAAGCGTCGCCCATGCCATCGCGGTCGCCTGGGTCGCGACCGCGATGCAGAGCAGGATGCCGAGCGCGCCGAACGCTTTCTCCCCGCCGGAGCGGCGGTCGATCCTGAGCCAGGCGGCGATGGTGACGCCATAGACTGCCATCCGGGCCAGCGTGCTGACCACCGCAAGCCAGACGAACCCGCCACTTAGCGCCAGCGCGGCGACGATGCCCGCCATCAGCAGGATCGACGCGTGCGGCGTTTCGAAACGCGGGTGCACCGCGCCGAGCCAGGCCGGCAGGTCGCCGCGGGCGGCCAGCGCGTGGCTGATGCGCGGGCTGCCGGTCATGTTGGCATGGAGATTACCCGCCAGGCTGGTCACCGCCGCAAGCAGGACCAGCAGGGCGCCGACCGGCCCGAGGAGCGCGGTGCCAAGCGCCAGCAGCGGTGCCTTTTCTCCCTCCGGCACGGGAGGCGCAACGGCCGAAAAGGCCAGCTGAACCAGGAAATAGAGCAGCGCGATCAGGAAGATCGTCACCAGCATGCCGCGCGCAATCTCGCGCACCCCGCCGCGCGCTTCGCCCGACAGCGCCATCGAACTTTCAAAGCCGATGAAAGCATAGAAGACCAGCAGCACGCTGGCCTCCACCGCGCCGAGCGGCGGCGCTGGCCCGAAGGCGGGAAGCGGCGTGACGATCAGGGCAAAGGCGGCAAGCACGACCAGTGGCAGGCTTTTCAGCAGGGTCAGCCCGCCAAGCAGGCGCAGCGCCCCCTTGGTGCCTGCGATGTTGATTGCGGCCAGAAGCAGGATGGTGGCGAGGATCAGCGCGCTTCGGACCCACGGCGACGGCGACAGCTCGGTCCAGCGCAGAAGATAGTCGACCAGCACGTGGACGTTGGCCGCGAACGCCGCCATCCGCGCGATGTAATAGGTCCAGCCCAGCTCGAAGCCGGCGGCGCGCCCGAAAGCGGAACCATAAATCACCGGGCCGCCCTCTCCCGGCATGGCGGTGACCGCCTTGGCAAAGGGAATAGCGATCAGCAGCATGACCAGCGCGGCTGCGGGAAACAGCAGCGCTGCCCACAGGCCGATGCTGGCATCGAGGGTCGCGGGAAGGGCGAAGACCGCCGCGCCGACCGCTCCGTTGAAGGCAACCAGCGCGGCCCCGCCCGCACCGACTTTCCGGGGCAGCGCCGACGCCGTCAAATCCGGAACGTGCCTTCGATCACGGTCAGCGCCTCTCCCCCGAGGCGGACCCTATCGGCGGCGAGGCGGCAGCACAAACGGCCCCCGCGGTCGCCGACCTGCGCGGCGGTAAACGCGTTCCGGCCAAGTTCCGCTGCCCAATAGGGCACCAGCGCGCAATGGGCCGAACCGGTGACCGGATCTTCGTCGATCCCGTGATAGGCGGCAAAGACGCGGCTCGCGATATCGGTCTTCTCGCCGGGCGCGGTGACCATGACCAGCGAATCGATCCCGCGCAGGCGCGCGAAATCCGGCCGGACGGCGCGCACGGCGGCTTCATCGTGCAGCCTGACCAAGATCGCGCCGTTGCCGCCTTCCCCCCGCCAGACCTGCCCCGCGACGCCGAGTGCGGAAAGCGCTTCGTCGGCGGACGCCTGCGTAAGGCGGCTGGCAGGCAGGTCGAGGGTTAGGACCCCGTCCTCGCGGGTCACCGTCAGGACGCCCGAGCGGGTCTGGAAGCGAACCCGCTCGCCCTTCAGCAGGATGTGGCCACTGGCGAGCGTCGCATGGCCGCACAGGTCGACCTCGACCGTCGGGGTGAACCAGCGCAGGTGATAATCGGCCGCGGACCCGTCGAGCGGTACGGTGAAGGCTGTCTCGCTGAGGTTGTTCTCTGCCGCGATCGCCTGGAGGATCTCGTCCGGCAGCCACTGGTCGAGCGGCATCACCGCGGCCGGATTTCCGGACAGCGGCCGGCCATCGGTGAAGGCATCGACCTGGAAAAAGGGAAGCGTGATCGGGTCGGTCACTGGCGCTCCGTCAAATGGTGGGGAAGCATGCCCTCGCGGTCGGTATGCCCTTCGGGGTCCATGTGGAGGAAGATTTCGGTGCCGGGGAAACGGCGCTGGAGATCCTCCTCGACCGCGTCGAGGCGGTCATGGGCTTCGCGCACCGTCCATTCCTCGGGCACCCAGACGTGGAATTGAATGAAGTCGTGCACGCCCGACGACCGGGTGCGGACGTCGTGGATGCCCTTGAGCTCGGGATAGTCTGCGCAAGCCTCGAGGAAGGCGTCGCGCTTTTCGATCGGCCACTCGGCATCCATCAGGTGATTGACGCTTTCTCCCGCCGCGGACCAGGCGCCCCACAGCAGCCAGAGCGCGATGGCGACACCGAAGGCCGCGTCGGCGCCGCGAACGTGAAGCAGGTGGTCGAGCACCAGCGCCGCGATCACCGCGCCGTTGAGGAACAGATCCGACTTGTAGTGCATGTTGTCGGTCTGGATTGCGACCGAGCCGGTCTTGGCGATGACGCGCTTCTGATAGTTGAGCAGAAGCAAGGTGCCGAGCATCGCGGCGAGCGAGACCCCGATGCCAAGCTCGGCGTTGGCGGTCGGCGCGCCGTTCAGCAGCCGGTCGACCGCGCGCCACCCGATCCCGAGTGCGCTGGCGGCGATCAGCACGACCTGCCCGAGGGCGACCAAGGCTTCCGCCTTGCCATGGCCGAAGCGGTGGTCATGGTCCGCCGGCAGCGCCGCGATGCGCACCCCGGCAAGAGTGAACAGGCTGGCGACAAGGTCGAGCGCGGTGTCGGCAAGGCTGCCGAGCATGGCGGTCGAATCGGTCGCGATCGCCGCCCATGTCTTGGCGATCAGGAGAGTCAGCGCCATCCCCACGCTCGCCATGGCGGCGCGTTGTGTCAGGCGCGTGCGTTCGGGGCCGACGACCCTCACGGGAAAAGAAGGCCCTCGGTCCAGCTGCCGTCCGCCTGGCGTTCGAACAGGCGGCGGTGATGGAGGCGGTATTCGACGTCTTCCCAGAATTCGATCCGGTCGGGGACGAGGCGGAAGCCCGACCAATGTTCGGGGCGCGGCACGTCGCCCTCACCGAAGCGCGCCTTGGCTTCCTCGACACGGCGGACGAACGTCTCGCGGCTGTCGAGCGGGCGGGACTGGTCGCTGGCGTGCGCGCCGATCTGGCTGTTGCGCGACCGGCTGGCGAAATAGGCGTCGGCGTCCGCGTCGCTGACCTGGACCAGGCGGCCCTCGGCGCGGACCTGCTTGCGCAGCGACTTCCAGTGGATGCAAAGGGCACCCCACGGATTGGCGGCGATTTCCTGCCCCTTGCGGCTTTCGAGATTGGTGAAGAAGCCGAATCCCTCGGGCCCGTGCCGCCGCATCAGCACCATCCGCACCGAGGGACGGCCGTCGGGTGTCGAGGTGGCAAGGGCCATGGCGTCGGGATCGTTGATCTCTCCTGCCTCGGCCAGAGCCATCCATTGGGCGAACAGGGCGAAAGGATCGGTTGGGGACATCGCGCCGCCTCTATCCGGTCCCTGCCTTGGCAGGCAAGCAATCGCTCCCCTATGTGGGCGGCATGGATCTTTATGCACAGCTTGGGGTAAAGCGCGGCGCGACCGAGGCCGAGATCAAGAAGGCCTATCGCAGCCTCGCCAAGCAGCTCCACCCCGATCGCAACAAGGACAACCCCAAGGCGGCCGAACGCTTTTCAAAGGTGACGCAGGCCTATGACCTGCTGTCCGATGCCGACAAGCGCGCCCGCTACGACCGCGGCGAAATCGACGAGGAGGGCAATCCCAAGTCCCCGTTCGGCGGCTTCGGCGGTGGCGGCGGCGGCCATTATGGCGGCGCGCGTGGCGGGGCCAGCGGGTTCGAAGGCTTTCCGGGCGGCGGCGGCGGCGCGTCGGGCGGACCCGACCTCAGCGACCTGTTCGAAGGCCTGTTCGGGGGTGCCGGCGGCGCTCGCCGCGGTGGTGGCTCGCCCTTCGGCGGCGGCGGCGCGCGGATGGCGGTAAAAGGGGCTGACGTCGCCTACCGGCTGACCGTGCCGTTCGCCGACGCAGCGACGCTTGCGCCGCAGCGGGTGACGCTGGCCGACGGCGCGACGATCGAACTGAAACTTCCCAAGGGGGTCGAGGACGGGGCCAAGATCCGCCTGGCAGGCAAGGGCGAAGCCGGACCGGCAGGTAAGGGCGATGCGATCGTCACCATCGCGATCGAACCGCATCGCTTCTTCACCCGTGACGGCCAGCATGTCCGCCTGGAATTACCAGTCAGCCTCAGGGAGGCGGTGCTCGGCGCCAAGGTCAAAGTACCCACGCCCGACGGCGCGATCATGCTTAGCGTTCCCAAGGGCGCAAGCTCGGGCAAGGTGCTGCGGGTCAAGGGCCGCGGCTTCACCGACAAGTCGGGGACCCGCGGCGACCTGCTGGTCACCCTGATGATCGACCTGCCCGCTGGGAATGCCGACCTCGAGCGCTTTGTCGAGGGCTGGAGCGGCGGCGAAGGCAACCCAAGGGCGGGTCTCGGCGTCTAAGCGCCTGCATGAAGGACCTTTCCCCCCAAAGCCCGGAAGCGAGGCGCAAGCGGCTCGCGGCGGTCAAGGCACGCTTCGGAAGCCAGGTGGTCGAGCGGATCAAGCCGGGCACGCGTCCGTTCGAGGTCGCCAAGCGCGTTGCGATCGGCGTCTACAGCGACGGCTTCATTCACGCCGGCAACATTGCCTACCTGTCGCTGCTATCGATGTTTCCCTTCTTCATCCTGGCCGCGGCCATGGCGCAGCTGTTCGGATCATCCGACGGTGCGCAGCAGGCGGTGTTCAACGTGCTCCGCTCGCTTCCCCCCGATATCGCGGCGGTGATCCGCGATCCGATCAGGGAAGTGCTGACCGCGCGGCAGGGTCCGCTCCTGTGGTTCGGCGCGATCGTCGGGCTGTGGACGGCGTCCGGCTTCATCGAAACCATCCGCGACATCCTGCGCCGCGCTTACGGGGTCAAATATACCAAGCCCTTTTGGGAATACCGCCTGCTGTCGGCGCTGTTCATGCTCGGGCTGGTGCTGCTTCTGATGATCGCGCTCGCCTCTACAGTGCTCTTGAGCTCGATCGAGGCGTTCATCGTCGCCAAGGTGCCGGGGCTGGCCGACGTCGCCGGGACGATCACGCTCGTCCGCCTGGTCCCCGGGGCCGCCCTTTATCTAACAATCTACCTGACCTTCGTGGTGCTGACGCCCTCGCGCTACCGCAAGATCCACTGCCGCAAATGGCCAGGTGCGCTGCTGGTCACCAGCTGGTGGGTGGGCACCGCGACCCTGCTGCCCAAGGTGATCGCGCTCGCCGGCGGCTACAGTCTGACCTACGGCAGCCTTGCCGGGGTGATGATCGCGCTCTTGTTCTTCTTCATCATCGGGCTCGGGGTGGTGATGGGCGCCGAACTCAACGCCGGGCTGGCGGAAAGCGGGGCGACGGCGCTAGAGGGCGAGCAATATGCCGGGCCCCACGCCGCAAGCCTTGATGTCGAGGAGCCGGAGCCTGGCGAAAAGGTCACAGCCAAGCCGAGCCAGGTCGAGGAAGTGCCCGCAACCGAACGGGAGGCCGTCGACGCGGCCGAAAAGGGGAAGATAGCATGAGTGGATTGATGGCGGGCAAACGCGGGCTGATCATGGGCCTCGCCAATGACCGCAGCCTTGCCTGGGGCATCGCCAAGCAGCTCGCCGAACAAGGCGCCGAACTGGCATTCAGCTACCAGGGCGAAGCGCTGGAGAAGCGCGTCCGCCCGCTCGCGCAGAGCCTCGGCAGCGATTTCCTGGTCGATTGCGACGTCGGCGACATGGCCGCGCTCGACCGTACCTTCGCCGCGCTCGAGGAGCGCTGGGGCGGGATCGACTTCCTCGTCCACGCCATCGGCTTTTCCGACAAGAACGAGCTTCGCGGGCGGTTCGTCGACACCAGCCTCGACAACTTCCTGCTGACGATGAACATCTCGGTCTACAGCTTCGTCGCCTGCGCCCAGCGCGCGGCCCGCCTGATGAAGCCCGGCGGCTCGATGGTGACGCTGACCTATTACGGCGCCGAGAAGGTCATCCCGCACTACAACGTCATGGGCGTCGCCAAGGCCGCGCTCGAGACCGCGACCAAATATCTCGCCGCCGACCTCGGCAAGGAGGGCCTGCGGGTCAACGCGATCAGCGCTGGGCCGATCAAGACCCTCGCCGCCAGCGGCATCGGCGACTTCCGCTATATCCTGAAATGGAACGAGCTAAACGCGCCGCTCCGCCGCAACGTCACCATCGAGGACGTCGGCGGCGCGGGCGTCTACCTGCTGAGCGATCTCGCCAGCGGCGTCACCGGCGAGATCCACCATGTCGATGCCGGCTACAACGTCGTCGGCATGAAGGCCGAAGACGCGCCCGACATCGCCACGGTGTGACCCGCTTGCGGCGACCTATTTCTGGTCGCCGTAGACCTTCATCAGCGCATAAAGATAGTCGCGGCTGTCGAGCACCGACTTGACCCGGATTCGCTCGTTCAGGCCGTGGACGCCGCCGCCGTCACCGTCACCGAACCCGCCCGAGATGCCGTAGGTCGGAATTCCGGCGGGCGTCAGGAAGGCGCCGTCGGTCGCTCCGGCGGACATGGTGCGGACCAGCGGCACGCCCGGGAACATCTTCGCCGCCAGCTTCTCGGCCGGCCCAAGGACCTTGGGATCGAGCGGCGGCGGATTGGCGCCCGCGTTGCGGACCTCTGGAATGGTCACTGCGACCTTGGGATCGTTGATCGTCCTGACCAGCACCTGCCGGACTTCCTCGGCGGTGCCGCCAGGGAAGATGCGGCAGTTGATGTTCGCCCGCGCCCGCTGCGGCAAGGCGTTGGTGGCGTGGCCGGCGTTCAGCATGGTCGCGACGCAATTTGTGTGAAGGATCGCATTGTCGCTCGGATCCTTCTCAAGCAGCGTGCGCGCCGCCTCGTCCTGCGGATTGGCCAGCAGCGCGGTGATCGCGGCCCTTTGCTCGGCCGGGCGGGTCGGGGCCACGCGGGTGTAATAATCGCGCGTCGTATCGTTGAAGGTCACCGGAAAGCGCAGGCCTTCCACCGCGGTCACGGCGCGGGCGAGGTGGTAGATGGCGTTGTCCGGCACCGGGCGCGAGCTGTGCCCGCCGGGGTTGGTCACTTCCAGCGTGTAGTTCTGCGACAGCTTCTCGCCGACCTGGATGCCGAGGAATTCGGGCTTGCCGTCCTTGTCGAGACGCCCGCCGCCCCCTTCGTTCACCGCAAAGGCCGCGTCGATCAGGTCGCGCTTCTGCTCGGCCAAATATTTGGCGCCGTTGAACACGCCGTTGGTTTCCTCGCCGCAGGTAAGGGCGAGCTTTAGCGTGTGGCGCGGGGTGTATTTCTCCTGCTTGTAGCGGATCAGCGTGTCGACGAAGATCGCCGCCATCGCCTTGTCGTCGGCGACTCCGCGCGCATAGAAATAGCCGTCTTCCTCGACCAGCTTGAACGGATCGCGGGTCCAGTCCTCGCGCTTGGCCTCGACCACGTCGACGTGGGCCAGCATCAGCACCGGCTTCGCCTTGGGGTCCTTGCCCGGATAGACGACGACGAGGCCGCCTTCCTTGGGATGATCGGGAACGGAGAAGAGGTGGAGGTCGCTCTGCGGGATGCCCGCGGCGGCCAGCCGCGCGGCCATCCGCTCGGCCGCCAGCGTGCAGCTGCCCTGCGACAGGGTGGTGTTGGTCTCGACCAGTTCCTTGTAGGTGTCACGGAACGCCGCCTCGCCCGGGCGCTGGGCAAGCGCCGTGGTGGAGGTCAGCAGGGCAACCAGCCCGAGCGCGATCGATTTCATGATAAAAAGCTCTCCCCCGATGCCCGGCGGCCCAGGACGGCCACGAGGCGAACGAGCGGAGGCTAATCCGTTCCGCGGCCCTGCGCCAGCGGCCTCCAGCCAAATCCGCTGATCGGGCCAGCCCGCCGCCTTAGCGTATTATAGAAGCAAGACGCCTGTTCGTCGAAGCCACGGTGATCGCCACCGCCGTCTCGCGCATCCCCTCGTGGTCGAAAGCCGATGCCGCGGGCGCCGCCGGGCAGCGGCCGGTCATTGCTCAGCCAATGATCAGCCCTGCCTCATGACGCTCACCTGCGCGACGGATGACGATCATCTGCGTCCGGGTTCTTCGGGCGCAGCAGTAGTACACGAGGGGCAAGCTTTCCGATGAATAGTCGTTTTTCCGCCGCCACCAGCATCCTTGGCCTGGCCATCGCAGCCCTCGCTTCCGCGCCGGTCGCCGCCCAGATCGCGCCTGCCGCTGGCCAGCCGCAGCAACGGCCTCCCGCGGGCGACCGGGGACAGACGGTCACCGTGACCGGCAGCCGTCCGCAGGTGATCGACGCGCCCGACCGCCTCAGCTTCAATGTCGCCAACGACCTTGGCGCGCAGACCGCCAGTCTGGCCGAGGCGCTGCGCAATGTGCCGGGGGTCGAGGTCGATCTCGAGGGCAAGCTCAGCCTGCGCGGCGATCCGGGGGTGAAGATCCTGATCGACGGGCGTCCCTCGGGGCAGTTGAACGGCGATGGGCGCGGCGATGCGCTGCTGGCGATGCCGGCCAATCAGATCGAGCGGGTCGAGGTCATCACCAATCCGTCGGCGGCGAACAGCCCCGAAGGGTCGGGCGGGATCATCAATCTCATCACCCGCAAGCAGCGCCAGGCGGGCACCACCGGCACCGTGCGCGCCAACGCCGGCCTCGAAGGTCGCGGCAGCGTGGCGCTCAGCGTCGCGCGCAGCCGGCCCGGCCTGACCGTCTCGGGCGACGCGTCTTACCGCCGGTTCACCAATCAGATCATCGTCACCCAGGATCGCGAACGGTTTGTCACCGGTGGGCCCAGCCTGCTCAGCCGGCAGGAGCAGTTCCACGACAATGTGGCACAGGGCGGTAATGGCCGCTTCGGGGTCGACTATGACCTCGACAAGACCAACCGGCTGTCGGGCGAGATCAGCTATCGCCGCAACCAGCTCAATTCCGACCGGGACGAACGCTTCATCGGCAATGCGGTGGAGCCGGGCTTCACCCGCCGCAATGAGCAGGAGATGCGGCAGCGCATCCTCAGCCTGCGTGGTTCGTGGCGCAAGACCTTGCCGGGCAAGGACCACAGCTTCTCGTTCGATGTTCAGCACGACAGCGGGGGCATGAACCGCGAACTCGACGGGCGGATCACGCCGGCGGCCGGAGCGCTCGTAAACGAGCGCATCGCCAACGACATCGATCGCAACGAGACGCGGATAAAGGCTGATTACAAGAAACCTCTGGGCGAGGGGCGATCACTCAACCTCGGTTATGAATTCGAAGGCTCGAACGCCGATTTCGATTCCTTCGGAGCGCGCGGGACCGCACTCAACGCGCTAGTGCCGCAGGCGAGCCTCACCAATCGCTTCGACTTTTCGCAGGACGTGCACGCCTTCTACGCCACCGCACAGGTCAACAAGGGCAAGTGGGAATTCCTGCCCGGTATCCGCCTCGAACAGGTCGGGGTCGATCTCAACCAGCGCACCGATGGCAGCACGGCGAGCCAGGACTATTTCCGCGTCTATCCGACGCTGCACGTCGGCCGGCAGGTGAGCGACCGGACCAAGATCCGCGCCAGCTATAGCCGACGCATCCAGCGGCCGGGGCCGTTCGAGCTCAACCCCTACACCTTCTACGTCGACGCCCGAAACCTCCAGCGTGGCAACCCCAACCTCAAGCCCGAAGTGACCGACGCGTTCGAAACCTCGATCCAGTATCGAAAGGACGCAACCTTCCTGTCGCTGACCGGCTTCTACCGCCGCTCGCGCGACATGTTCACCGAGGTGCTGCAGACGCTGCCCGACGGCGTCCTACTGACCACGCGCGCTAACCTTGGCCGCGGAAGCCGGCTGGGCGTCGATGCGATCCTCAACGGACGTTTGTCGAAGACGCTCAATTATCAGCTGTCGGGCACGGTGCAGCGAATGGAGCTCGACCCGCGCGGGATAGCCGGAACGTCGGGTAAGGTGTCGGACGTGGTTGCCTCGGCGCGGGGAAGCATCAACTTCCAGCCCAGCCCGAAGGACTTCCTCCAGGTCAGTGGCAACTGGCAGGGCAAGCAGCTCATCCCGCAGGGCTATCGCCTCGGCGGCGCGATTCTGAACGTCGGCTATCGCCGCAAGATCGACGACAAATTGTCGCTGCTGGTAACCGGCCAGAACATCCTCGACAGCGCGCGCCAGGATGTAGTCGTTCGCACCCCGGCCTTCCGCGACCGGCTGGAATTTAAGGTGCGGGGCAGGGCGGTGCTGTTCGGCTTTGCCTACAGCTTCGGGCAGGGCGGCAACAAGAAGCCGCAGCCGCAGGGCTTCGACTTCGATCCCAGCGCGGGCAGCGTCAGCCAGTAGTGCACCGAACGGGCTTGCGGAGAGGGTCCGGCGCGGCGACGGTGCGGCATGGAAACTGCCATCGCCTCGCTGCACCGCCCCATTTCGCGCCGGTCGCTGGCGGTGGCCGCCTTCTCGACAATCGTCGAATGGTATGACTTCACGCTTTACCTCTATTTCGCGACAGTGCTGGCGCGATTGTTCTACGGCGACACGGGCGAAGCGCTGTCCTTCACGCTCGGCAGCTTCGCGCTCGCCTATCTGATGCGGCCGCTGGGCGCGGTGGTGTTCGGCCATGTCGGCGATCGCCATGGGCGCCGCGCGATGCTGTTGTGGTCGGTGGCGCTGATGACGGCGGCGATGCTCGCGACGGCGCTGCTCCCCACCGCCGCGAGCATCGGGGCCGCCGCTGGCTGGCTCCTGTTCCTGCTGCGCTGCGTGATGGGGTTCTCGGTCGGCGGCGAATATAGCGGCGTGGTCGCCTATCTCCTTGAAGGCGCGGCGCCGGGCAGGCGGGGCCTCATCGCAAGCCTCGCCTCGGCCGCGAGCGAGGTTGGCGCGCTGCTCGCGGTGGGTGTCTCCGCGCTGACGGTGGCGCTGACCAGCGAAGCCCAGCTTGCCGACTGGGGCTGGCGCATCCCCTTCCTGGTCGGGGCGCTGCTTGCGGGCAGCGTATGGATCGCGCGCTCGTCGATGGAGGAATCGCCCGAATTCATCCGCCAGGTTGCGGCCGGGACGGTGCCCGATTCGCCGTGGCGGCACAGCCTTGCGCATCACAAGCTCGGCATCTTCCGCGCCTTCAGCATCTCGGCGCTGGGGTCGATCACTTATTACGTCGGGATCACCTACGTCCCTGCCTTCCTCACCACCGCCGGCCGGCTGAGCGAAGGCGACAGCCTTTGGCTCGGGACCGCGGCGGCGGTGGCGGTGATCCTTGTGACGCCGCTGACCGGCCTGCTGTCCGACCGGATCGGGCGGAAGCCGGTACTGATCGGGGTGGGGATCGCCTCGGCCCTGCTGCCGGCGACCCTGTTCTCGTGGATGGCGGGCGCGGGGCCCGGCGCGGCGCTGGCCGGGGCGCTGGTCCTCGCCTGCGTCGCGGGCGCGATGAGTGCGGTCGGCGCGGTTGCCACCGCCGAACAGTTCGCGGGCGAGGGGAGAGTGAGCGGCCTCGCCATCGGCGCGACCGGCGCGACGGCGATCTTCGGCGGCATAACGCCGTGGCTGGCGCAGCGGCTGATCGACCGCACGGGCGAAGCGAGCACGCCCGGCGTCATGATCGCGCTGGTGGCGCTCGCCGTGCTGCCGGTGTTCGCGACCTTGCGCGAAACCGCGCCACGCCTCCGCCGCTAGCCCGCGAAGGGATCCTTGACGAGGATGGTGTCGTCGCGGTCCGGCGAGGTCGAAACCAGTGTCACCGGGCAACGGATCAGCTCTTCAACACGCCGGATATACTTGATCGCCTGCGCCGGCAGGTCGGCCCAACTGCGTGCGCCGACGGTGCTGTCGGACCAGCCCGGCATTTCCTCGTAGATTGGGCGGACGCGGGCCTGATCGGCGGCGTGAGGCGGGAGATAATCGAAGCGCTTCCCGTCGATCTCGTAGCCGACGCAGATCCTGATCGTGTCGAGCCCGTCGAGAACGTCGATCTTGGTCAGCGCGACGCCGGTGATGCCGCTGACCGCCGCACTCTGTCGGACCAGGACGGCGTCGAACCAGCCGCAGCGGCGCTGGCGGCCCGTTACCGTGCCGAATTCGCGGCCCCGCTCGCCAAGGCGCTGGCCGATTTCGTCGTCGAGTTCGGTCGGGAACGGGCCGGAGCCGACCCGGGTGGTGTAGGCCTTGACGATGCCGAGCACGAAGCCCGCCGCGCCCGGACCCATGCCGCTGCCGCTGCCGGTTGTTCCAGCGACGGTGTTGGATGAGGTGACGAAGGGATAGGTCCCATGATCGACGTCGAGCAGCACACCCTGCGCGCCTTCGAAGAGAATGCGGCGCCCGCGCGAGCGCGCTTCCTCGAGATCGACCCACACCGGACGGGCGAACTGGAGGACGAAGTCGGCCACTTCGGATAGGTCGCGCTTCAGTCGGTCGCGGTCGACCGGGCCTTTGCCGAAGCCGGCGCGCAGCGCGTCGTGGTGCGCGCAAAGGCGGTCGAGCAGCGGGTCCAGCTTGTCGAGGTGGGCAAGATCGCAGACGCGGATGGCGCGGCGCCCGACCTTGTCCTCGTATGCGGGGCCGATGCCGCGGCGGGTGGTGCCGATCTTGGAGCTTCCCGACGCATCCTCGCGCAGCGCATCGAGGTCGCGGTGGATGGGAAGGATCAGCGGGCAGGTCTCGGCGATACGCAGGACATCGGGCTCAATCCGGACGCCCTGTCCGCGCAGTTTCTCGACCTCTTCGCGCAGCCACCAGGGATCGAGGACGACCCCATTGCCGATGATCGACAGGGTGCCGGTGACGATCCCGCTCGGCAGCAGGCTCAGCTTGTAAACGTTTTCGCCGACAACCAGCGTGTGCCCGGCATTGTGCCCGCCCTGGAAGCGCACCACGCAATCGGCGCGGCTGGCAAGCCAGTCGACGATCTTGCCCTTGCCCTCGTCGCCCCACTGGGCGCCGATCACGGTGACGTTACCCATCCGAAACCTTCCATGAACAGCGTAATCAGCCGCAATTCAGCCGCGCTCCTATTGTTTAGGAGCCGCAAGGTCCAGCGGAGGGCAGGGGAATGAGCGGCAGGCGGACATTGATCGGGGGCGCGGTGCTGGCAAGTGTGGCGCTGATCGCAAGCCATGGCGCGCTGGCGCAGCAGACACGGCGACTTCCGCCAGAGTGCATCACCCCCAAGCTTCGCGTGTGCCTGATGCTGGCAGGCTCGCTGCGGCAGGATTGTGCGATCAGCGCGCTGGCCGATATGCCCGATCAGTGTCGCAAGGCCATCAGCGAAGGGGCCGCCGGCCGGGCCGGTCCCTTGCCGACCGGGTGGCGCGAGGAAGCCTTCGGGACCGACCCCCGGCAGAAGGTCGAGTGGATCATGCCGGCTGGCGTCGACCAAAAGGCCCCGTTGCTGCTGTTCGTGCACGGCGGCGGGTGGTCGATCGGCGACAAGCGGATGGAGGCCGGGACCAAGGGTGCCCATTTCTCCGCGCAGGGGTGGGCATTCGCGAGCACCAATTACCGACTGGTCCCGGCAGCCACGGTCGAACAGCAGGCAGCGGACGTGGCTGCGGCGATTGCGTTGCTACGCAGGCAGCCGGGGATCGACCCGGACCGCATCGTGATCATGGGCCACAGCGCGGGCGCGCACCTTGCGGCCCTGGTCGCGAGCGATCCGGCTTACCTGAAGGCCGCCGGCGTGCCGCTGAACGCGGTCAAGGGTGTCGTCCTTCTCGACGGCGCGGGCTATGACGTGCCGGCGCAGATCGGCGATGCCCGCAACCGCGCGCAAGCGATGTACACGCAGGCCTTCTCAACCGATCCGAAGCGTCAGGCAGCGCTGTCACCGGTCACCCATGCGGCCGCGCCTAATGCCGGGCGCTGGCTGATTTTGCCTGTCGAACGCCGTCAGGACTCTCGCACCCAGAGCGAGAAGCTGGCGGCGGCGTTGCGCACGGCGGGCACGAGCGTGGAGCTCCTGCCTCAGGCCGGCAAGACCCACATGACCCTCAACCGCGAGCTCGGCACCACGGGCGACCCGAGCACGGCGGTGGTGGACGCCTTTCTGAATACGCTGTGAGCTATTTCTTCCGGTAGCGGTCGAACCAGGCGATGATCGCGCTTGCCTTGGCCGCCGACTGCGACGGTCGGGCGGTGAGTCCGCCGTGGTTGGCGCCGGGAACCACCATCAGCCCGCTCGGGATGCCGCGCAGCTGAAGCGCACCATAATATTGCTCGGACTCGCTGATCGGGGTGCGATAGTCACGCTCACCAACAACGACGAGGGTGGGCGTCTTGACGTTCCCGACGAGTGACAGCGGCGAATTGCGCCACAGGATTTCGGGATTTTCCCACGGCTGCTTGCCATAGGTATATTCATACTGCGCGGCGATGATGTCGGTGGTCAGGATCTTGCTGACCCAGTTGATCACCGGCTTCTGCAATGCGGCTGCGCGGAAGCGGTCGGTCTTCCCGATGATCGCAGCCGAGGCATAGCCGCCGTAGGACCCGCCGGTGACGAACAGGTTGGCAGGGTCGGCATAACCCGCCGCGACCGCCGCATCGACCGCACTCATGAAGTCGTCGTAATCGGCGAAGGGTCGCTTGGAATCGGGGTTGACCGAAAACGCCTCGCCATATGAGGTGCTGAGCCGCGCGTTGGGATAAATGACCACGTAACCGGCGGCGGCATAAAGCTGCATGTCGGTCGCGAAGGTTGGTCCGTAGGACGAGGCTGGGCCGCCGTGAATCTCGAGAATGGCGGGGCGCTTCTGGCCGGGCTGATAGTCGGGCGGGAGGACGACCCAGGTGTCGATCGGCTTGCCGTCGCGGCTCGAGGTGACGGGCAGTTTGCGGATTTCGCCAAGCTTTCGCATCGCCAGGAAATCGGCGTTGAGGTCGGTCAGACGGGCAAGCTTGCCGCCGCGCACGACCGCGATGTCGCCCGGCCGGCTTGCATCGGCAGTGGTGACCGCGATCGTCCCGCCCGCCGCGTCATAGGCGCCTCCACTGTAGGGGCGATCGAGGCTGCTCGCGCCGAGCTTGCCCGCGACTTCGGTGACCTTCCCGTCCAGCCCGATGCGGACAACCTTGCCTTCGCCGCGATCGGTGGTCAGCGCCAGGATCGATCGGCCGTCGGGGGCCCAGCTCAGGCTCGAAATGGCACGGTCGTAGCCGCCGCTGATCAGCCGCGGGTTCGAGCCGTCGGCATTCATCACGTAGAGATGAGCATCCTGCGCGTTCAGTTTTCGGTCGTCGAAGCCGGTATAGGCGATCAGCCGTCCATCGGGCGAAACGGCGGGCTCGCCATCCGGCCCGTCGCGGCTGGTAAGCGCGACGGCTTGGCCACCGTCGACCGCGACCCGCCACACCTCGCTTTCGACCGGGTCGCGCTGCCAGTCCTGTTTGCGATTGGCCGCGAACAGGAGGGCGCGTCCATCGGGAGTGAAGCTCAGCGTGTCAGGGTCGGAACCCTCCTCGCGGGTCAATTGGCGGGGGGTGCCGCCGGTAGCGGACACCAGGAAGACCTGGCTCTCGCCCGGGCGCAGCAGACCGCCGGAATCGGTCCGGTAGACGAGGCTTTCGGTATAACGGGGCGGGTCGGCCCACTTGGCGCCGTCCGGCTTGTCAGGCGCCTTGCCGAGGCGCACGCTGTCGCGCGGCACGAACATGGTGAAGGCGATCAAGCGACCATCGGGCGACCAGGTGAGATTGCCGGGCGCTTCGGTCAGCGTCGCGACCGTCGCCACCGTCCCGCTGTCCATCCAGCGCACAAGCAGTTGCGGCTTTTCGCCCTCTCCGGCCGAGACATAGGCGAGCCGCTTGCCGTCGGGCGACCAGCGCGGGTTGCCATGTTGGCCCGGTCCCGCAGCGATCGGCTGCTGCACGCCCGTCACGGCATCGACCATCCAGATTGAGCGGGTCATCCGGTCGTTGGTGATGTCACCCGAGGCGCGGACATAGGCGACCGCCTTTCCGTCAGGACGGACCTGCGGGTCCGAAGCGACCTGGAGCGAAAACAGGTCCCTGGGCTGCAATTGCGCGGAAGCCGCGCTGCCCGCCAGGATCAGGGCGCCAAGCCCCAGTGACAGTCTGACGTGCATGCTCATCCCCCAAGGTGAGGGACGAGCATGGCACTTCAGCGACAAAAAGCCAGCGCGTGGCCCGTCAGAAATTGAGCGGCACAACCTCGCGCACGCCGTCCAATGCACAAAGTTGCTGGACCAATTCGGCGGGCACCGGATCATCGACCGCCACCAGCGCCACCGCTTCGCCGCCGGCAGCGCGTCGGCCAAGGTTGAAGGTTGCGATGTTGAGCCCGGCCTGCCCAAGCGCGGTGCCGAGCTTGCCGATAAAGCCCGGCGTGTCGTTGTTGACGATGTAGAGCATGTGGCCGCCAAGCTCCGCCTCGACCGCCACGCCGAAGATATCAACAAGGCGCGGCGCGGCATTGCCGAACAGGGTGCCGGATACGCACCGCTCGCCGCCCGGCGTCGAGGCCGTCACGCGGACGAGGGTCTGGTAATCACCCTCGCGTTCGTGGCGGATCTCCTTGACGTCGAGCCCGCGTTCCTTGGCGAGGACGGGCGCGTTCACCATGTTCACCGTCTGGCTGTAGGTGCCCATGAGGCCTGCCAGCACCGCGCCGGTGATCGGCTTCTGGTTCAATTGCGCAGCCGCGCCCTCGACCTCGATCGAGACGCCGCGGACCTGCTCGCCGAGCACCTGGCCGAGTAGGCGGCCCAGCTTTTCCGCTAGCGCCATGTACGGCTTCAGCCGCGGCGCTTCCTCGGCGGAGAGCGAGGGCATGTTGATAGCGTTGGTGACGCCGCCCAGCAGCAGGAAGTCGCTCATCTGCTCGGCCACTTGGATCGCGACATTGACCTGCGCTTCGGTGGTCGACGCGCCGAGGTGCGGGGTGGAGACGAACCCCGGCGTCCCGAACAGCGGCGAGGCGGTGGCCGGCTCGGTCTCGAATACGTCGAGCGCCGCGCCGGCGACCTGCCCGCTTTCGAGCGCGTCCTTGAGCGCTGCCTCGTCAATCAGCCCGCCGCGCGCGCAGTTGATGATCCGCACGCCCTTCTTGGTCTTGGCCAGCGCCTCGCGGCTGAGGATACCGCGGGTCTGGTCGGTGAGCGGCGTATGCAGCGTGATGAAGTCGGCGCGCGCGAGCAATTGGTCGAGCTCGACCTTTTCGATCCCGAGCTCCAGCGCCCGTTCCGGCGACAGGAAGGGGTCGAAGGCGATCACCTTCATCTTGAGGCCGAGGGCACGGCTGGCCACGATCGAGCCGATATTTCCGGCGCCGATCAGGCCCAGCGTCTTGGCGGTCAGCTCCACCCCCATGAAGCGATTCTTCTCCCACTTGCCGGCCTGGGTCGATGCGTCGGCCTCGGGCAGCTGGCGGGCAAGCGCGAACATCAGCGCGATGGCGTGCTCGGCGGTGGTGATCGAATTGCCGAAGGGGGTGTTCATCACCACGATTCCGCGCGCTGTCGCGGCCGGGATATCGACATTGTCGACCCCGATCCCTGCGCGGCCGATGACCTTGAGGTTGGTCGCTTGGTCGAGCAGCTTGGCGGTCGCCTTGGTCGACGAGCGGATGGCGAGCCCATCATAATCGCCGATGATGGCGGCAAGTTCTTCCGGGGTTTTGCCGGTGATCTCGTCGACCTGGATGCCGCGCTCACGGAAGATGGCGGCGGCGCGCGGATCCATCTTGTCGGAAATCAGGACTTTGGGCTGGGTCATCTGGTGCTCCGTGTTCCGGCGCAGGCCGGAGCCTAGTTGTTCCTGGGTGTAGAAAGGCACTGGACTCCGGCCTTCGCCGGCCCGCGCCTAGGCAGTTTCGGCGTAGGCCCAGTCGAGCCACGGTCCGAACTTCTCGATGTCGCTCGTCTCTACCGTGGCGCCGCACCAGATCCGCAGGCCCGGCGGTGCGTCGCGGTAGCCGGCCACGTCGAAGGCGGCGCGCTGCTCCTCGAGCAGGGCGGCGATCTTTTTGATGCGGGCCTCGTCAGCGCCCTCGACCGTCAGGCAAACGCTGGTCTTGGAGCGGGAGGAGGGGTCGGCGGCGAGGTGGCCGAGCCAATTGCGCTCATCGACGATGCGGTCGAGCGCGGCGGCGTTGGCGGCGCAGCGCCGGATCGCGCCGTCCAGCCCGCCGATCGATTCCACCCATTCGAGCGCGGCAATGGCGTCTTCGACCGCCAGCATCGACGGCGTGTTGATCGTCTCGCCTGAAAAGATGCCCTCGATCAGCTTGCCCTTGGAGGTCAGACGAAACACCTTCGGGAGCGGCCAAGCCGGCGTATGGCTTTCCAGCCGCTCGATCGCGCGCGGGCCGAGGATGAGGACGCCGTGCGCGCCTTCGCCGCCGAGCACCTTCTGCCAGGAGAAGGTGGCGACATCGATCCTGTCCCATGGAATGTCGTAAGCGAACACCGCGCTGGTTGCGTCGGCGAAGCTCAGCCCTTCGCGGTCCGCGGCGATCCACTCGCCATCGGGAACGCGGACGCCCGAAGTGGTGCCGTTCCAGGTGAACAGCACATCGTTCGACCAGTCGACCTGCCCGAGGTCAGGCAGCGCACCATAGTCGGCGCGAATGACGGTCGGATCGATCTTGAGCTGCTTGACCGCATCGGTAACCCAGCCTTCGCCGAAGCTTTCCCACGCCATCGCGGTGACCGGGCGAGCACCGAGCATGGTCCACATCGCCATCTCGTAGGCGCCGGTATCGGACCCGGGGACGATGCCGATCCGGTGCGTGTCGGGAAGTTGGAGATTGGCGCGCATCAGGTTGATGCAGCGCTTCAGGCGTGCCTTGCCGATCTTGCTGCGGTGAGAGCGACCGAGGCTATCGGTGGCAAGGGACGCGGCATTCCAGCCAGGCGGCTTAGCGCACGGCCCCGACGAAAAATAGGGGCGTTCCGGACGCACGTCCGGCATTGCATTCGTCATTTCAAACTCTCCTCACAGAGAGCACGCGCCGCGTTGGGACGGCGTGGCCCGCAGCCGCTGTACAGCATGACCGCGGCAGCGCAAGCCGACAGGTGATTCTGTGGATAAGTCTTCCTGATCGGGCGGAATCCGACCCGCTTCGGCTCAACTCACCGCTCGACATTCCCGGCTCGTCCCTTCGCGGGAACGAAAAGGTTGTATTCATTAACCCTAGCGGGTCTTTCTCTGGCGTCCGGAACGGCGTGGGCATCGTCGTTCTGGTCGGGGCTGGGGAGCTCCTGACATTTTAAGGATACCGCGCACGCCGCAGCGATGTGGCGCGAACGGGGATCCGCTGACGTGAACGAGCGAGGAGCTGCAGTCTCATGAGCCATGCCATTCGAACAACGGGACTGCTCCGCAGCCGCGATCTGTTCGTGCATGACGGGACCCGTCTCCGCCGCATCCGTCTGTCCGCTCCGTTCCAGTTTTTCCTTCTTGCCCTTGCCGTGACGCTGACCGCCTTTTCCGCTTTTGCGGCCGCCCACCTGATCGGTGGTGACCGGGCGGCGGTAGTCGTCAGCGACTCCACCCAGATCCAGAAGCTCGCCGCCGCCACCGAACAACGGGCACGCCTGATCGAACAGCGCCAGAAGATGCTGGCGACGATGATGGCCGGCGGAGATGTCGATCCTGCCAAGCTTCCCGAAGTCAGCGACGCCGGTTCGCTGCCGGCCGCGATCGCCGCGCCGCTCGACCGGGCCGAGGCCAGGCTCACCGCGCAGGAGGCGGCGGCCGCCGAACGCCTCGATCAGCGCTATCAGACTGCGACCCGCGAATTGAAGAAGCTCGGCCTGTCGCCCCAGCGTCTTGCTGTCGGCGGTCCGTTCGAGCCCGCCACCAAGAGCGACCCGACCTTCAGCGCGCTATTCAACAGCTGGAAGAAGCTCGATTCGCTGCAGGACGGCGTGATTGCGGTTCCGTCGGACAAGCCGGTGCGGACCGCCGAGTTCACCTCCAGCTTTGGTGTCCGCAACGATCCCTTCGGTCGCGGCGCCGCCATGCACGCCGGGATCGATCTTGCCGGTCCCTATGGCACGCCGATCTATGCCACCGCCGACGGCACCGTTCTCGATGCCGGCTTCAACAACGGCGGCTACGGCAACCTTATCAAGCTCGACCACGGCCGTGGGATCGAGACCCGCTACGGCCACCTGTCGGCGATCGGCGTGCGGGCCGGTGACCGCGTCAAGCGCGGCCAGCTGATCGGCCGCATGGGCTCGACCGGTCGCTCGACCGGTAGCCACCTCCACTACGAGGTGCGGATCGACGGCCGGGCGGTGAACCCGATCCCGTTCATGCGTTCGACCGATTATCTCGCGTCGATCAAGAACCGCAGCAATCACAGCATGGATCAGATCGCGCTCGGCGGTCCGGAGCGCGGCCGCCGCTAAGGCGTCCTGCTTGAGGGCGCGGTGCAGGCGCCCTACATGTCTGTCGTGACCAACCTTACCCTTACCGAATCCGCCGCCAGGCGCGTCGCGCTGATCGCCGACAAGCAGGCCAAGCCGGCCGTGCTTCGGCTCGCCGTCGATGGGGGCGGCTGCGCGGGTTTCACCTATCGCTTTGCCCTTGGCGAACCGGAGGAGGGGGACACCGTCGCGGAGACTGCCGGTGTCCGGCTAGTGGTCGATCCCGTCAGCCTCGACCTCCTTGACGGTAGCGAGGTCGATTATGTCGAGGATCTCGGCGGGGCGGCCTTCAAGGTCCGCAACCCAAATGCCGCCAGCGGCTGCGGCTGCGGGTCGAGCTTCGGCATCTGACCCTCGCCTTGGGGCGTGAGGCTGGCTAAGCCCACCCCATGAAGATCGCCACCTTCAACATCAACGGCATCCGTGCCCGGCTGCCCCGCCTGCTCGAATGGCTCGAGCGCGAAAAGCCCGACGTCGCCTGCTTGCAGGAACTGAAGTGCGCCGACGACGCGCTTCCGGTGCTCGACATCGAAGGCGCTGGCTATCGCGCGGTGTGGCACGGGCAGAAGGGCTTCAATGGGGTCGCGATCCTCGCCCGAGGCGAAAGTCCTCATCTCCGGCGGGTCGGGCTGCCCGGCGATCCGGACGATACCCACAGCCGCTACATCGAGGCCGAGGTGAACGGCATCGTGATCGCGTCGATCTACCTGCCGAACGGCAATCCTGTCGGTACCGATAAGTTTCCCTATAAGCTGAGGTGGATGGAGCGGCTGCGCGAGCATGCGGCGGGGCTGCTGGCGGAAGAGCGCCCGGTGATTCTCGCCGGTGACTGGAACGTCGTCACCGAGGATCGCGATGTCTTCTCGGTGGCGGCGATGGCGCATGATGCGCTGATGCAGCCCGAAACCCGCGCGGCGTGGCGACGCATCCTGCACCAAGGCTGGACCGATGCCCTGCGCGCCCTGCACCCGCGCGAAGACCGACTCTACACCTTCTGGGACTATACCGCCGGCTGCTGGCAGCGCGATGCGGGCTTCCGGATAGACCATCTGCTGCTCAGCCCGCAGGTCACCGACCGGCTGGTGGCGGCGGGCGTCGACCGCTGGGCGCGGGGGCAGGAAAAGGCCAGCGACCACGCCCCGACCTGGGTGACCCTAGCCTAAGGGCTAGATCGCTTCGCGAGCGACGATTTTAATTAACAGCAGTTAATGGCGGCGGTAGGAGGGGCGATCTCCAACCTACGGGGCTGTTGCGTGAAGAATGACGAGGACTGGCCCGACCGGCGTTACCGCCATGACGTCGCTCTAACGGCGCAGGTTCATTATCCCGACGGGCACTGCCGCGACGCGCTCGTTTCCAATCTTTCGCTCGAAGGCTGCCGGATCGAAGGTTGGTTCCGGATCGGCGATGTGCTCGAATTCACCATTCCCAGGATTGGCCGGGTGCGCGGGCAGGTCCGCTGGGCGCTGGCCGGCGAGGCCGGGATCCGTTTCATCGGCGCTACCGCCGACCTGCCGCCAGCCGACTAGAGCGCCTTTTCGTAGATCCGGTAGATCTTGCTGCGCTCTGACCCGCGCAGGTCGGCAATCGCAAGCATGCCGCCATTATCCTCCAGAACCCAGCCGAACTCACCATGGCTCGCGCCGTAGTTCTTCACCGAGTTGAGGCGGCAATATTCGATCATCATGAAGGCCAGCGTGCCCGCCAGCCGGCCGCCCTGATGCTTCTTGGCGACGCCCATCAAGGGCACGCGCATACGGTGCACCCGCGGCTTGCGCAGCCGCCACAGCAGCTTGGCCCAGCCGAATGGGAACAGCTTGCCGTCAAGGTCGCGGGTCAATTCGTTGATGTCGGGAAGGGTGATCATGAAGGAGGCCGGTTCGCCATCGACCTCGGCGATGACGACGAGGTCCTCGAAGATGATCGGCTTCAGCTTCTTGCCCGCATAGGCGATCTCGGAAGGTGTCAGCGGCACGAAGCCCCAATTGTCCGACCAGGCATCGTTGAGCAGGCCAAGGATGATCGCCGCTTCCTCGTCGAAGCGCGACTTGTCGACTTCGCGCAGGCGAATGCGGCTCGACCTTTTGCCCGATTCGATCAGGCGCTGGGCGAGCGGCTCCAGCGGCACGCGGATATCGAGCGCGTAGCAATAGAGGTCCTTGGCCTTGGTGTAGCCCTCGGCCTCGACCTGCGCTTCGTAACCCGGGCGGTGGTGGCCCATCATCACGGTCGGCGGATCGGTGAAGCCCTTGATCTCGAGTCCGGGCTCGTCCCAGATCGAGATGCTGATCGGACCGAGCGCGCGGGTCATCTGCCGCTCGCGAAGCCAGGCTTCGGCGGTGGCGATCAGGGCCGGGCCGGCCTCCCTCTCGCTGTCGAGCACTTCAAACATGCCCCAGTTGCCGATGCCGGGCCCCATATGCTCGAGCACCAGTTGGTCGATCTGCGCCGAGATGCGGCCGACCGGACGGCCGCCGCGCTCGGCCAAGAAGAAGGCGGCCTCGCCATGTTCGAACCACGGGTTCTCGCCCGGCGTCATCAGGCCAAGGACTTCCGATTTCAGCGGCGGGACCCAGGCGGGATCGTCCTTGTAGACGTCCCAGGCGAAGTCGACGAAGCGTTTCTTGTCGGCCTTGGAAGTGATCGGCCGGATGACGAGATCGGACATGAAACGCCTTATTTGAGGAGGCCGCCGAGGATACCCCGGAGGAGGCGGCCGCCGAGTTGCCGGCCGACCGAGGAAGCCGCGGAGCGGGCGGCGGACTGGACCGCCTTGTCGAACATGGTCGGACGGGCCGCCTCGCGGGCCTGACGCGCGGCTTCCCGTTCGGCGGCGACCCGTTCGCGCTCGGCCTGGCGGTCGGCTTCGCGCTGCTGGCGCTCGGCCTCGCGCTGGGCAAGCGCGTCGGCGCGGGCCTGCTCCTTGGCGAGCCGGGCATCCTCCTTGGCTTGCAGAGCAGCGGTCTTGGCGTCTTCCTTTTCGGCGCGCGCCGCATCGGCCGCGGCGGCAGCTTCGCCCGCCTTGGCCTTGAGGATTTCCTCGGCGCTGTCGCGGTCGATCAGCGTGTCATATTTGGTACCGATCTCGTCGGTGCCGACGAGGATCGCGCGTTCCTGCGCGCTGAGCGGACCGACGCGAGTCGACGGCGGGCGGATGAGGACGCGTTCGACGGGTGAGGGGCTGCCGTCGGGAAGGAGGAGCGAGACGAGCGCCTCGCCGACCTTCAGTTCGGTGATCGCGCTGGCGACATCGACGTCCGGATTGGGACGGAAGGTCTCGGCCGCGCTCTTCACCGCGGCCTGGTCACGCGGGGTGAAGGCGCGCAGCGCGTGCTGGACCCGGTTGCCGAGTTGGCCTGCCACCTTGTCGGGAATGTCGATCGGGTTCTGGGTGATGAAATAAACGCCGACGCCCTTGGAGCGGATCAGGCGGACGACCTGCTCGACCTTTTCGAGCAGCGCGGGCGGGGCATCGTCGAACAGCAGGTGGGCTTCGTCGAAGAAGAAGCAGAGCTTGGGCTTGTCGACGTCGCCGACCTCGGGAAGCAGTTCGAACAGCTCGCTCAGCAGCCACAGCAGGAAGGTCGCGTACAAGCGCGGGCTGGCCATCAACTTGTCGGCGGCGAGGATGTTGACGATCCCCCGGCCGTCTTCGCCGAGCTTCAGGAAATCCTCGAGTTCGAGCGCAGGTTCGCCGAAGAAATGATCACCGCCCTGGCTGCGCAGCTGCAGCAGGCTGCGCTGGATCGCACCAATGGTGGGTTTGGCGACATTGCCATATTCGAGCGTCAGTTCGTCCGCGCGTTCGCCGCACGCGACCAGCATCGCCTGCAGGTCGTCGAGGTCGAGGAGCAGCAGCCCTTCCTTGTCGGCGACGTGGAAGGCGATGGTCAGAACGCCTTCCTGCACGTCATTCAGGTTCATGAGGCGCGCCAGCAGCAGCGGACCCATCTCGCTGACGGTGGTGCGGATCGGGTGGCCCTGTTCGCCGAACAGGTCCCAGAACTGCACCGGGCAATCGCGATACTGCCAGTCGGTGATGCCCAGCTCGGCGGCGCGTGCGGCGAAGATCTCGTGGGTCTTGGCGGTCGGCGAACCGGCCATGGCGAGGCCGGCGAGGTCGCCCTTCACGTCGGCGACGAAGGTCGGCACGCCCGCGGCGCAGAAGCCTTCGACCAGCCCCTGCAGGGTGACCGTCTTCCCGGTCCCGGTCGCGCCGGCAATCAGGCCATGGCGATTGGCGCGCTTGAGTTCGAGGTTCTGGGGCGAAGCACCGCCGCTGCGGGCACCGATGAAGAGGCTGCTCATGCCGGCGAGCTTAATTGCGCAATGCTAGGTTGCCTAGCGCCCGTGACGCGTCGTCCCGACTACCCGCCGGGACGACGCGCCTGATCACTTGGCGATATCGACCCCGACGAAGGTCTCGGGGTTCTGTCCGCGCTTGATCAGCAGAAGCACGGCAGAGCGGCCTGCCCGGCGAGCGGCGTCCACCGCAGCGCTGACCTGCGCGGTGGTGGTCACCGGACGGCGGTCGATCGACACGATCACGTCACCCCGGCGGATACCGCGATCGGACGCGCTGCCGTTGGGATTGACGTTGGTCACCACCAGACCGCGGGTGTCGGCCGGCACGTTGATTGCGCGGGCGATATCGGCCGTCAGCGGCTGGAGCGAGACGCCGAGCGCCTGGCCGGCCGGGACCGCCGGTGCGTTCTGGTCGTTCGGATCGAAGCCCGGAGCGTCCGGGGTTGCCCCGCTGATGCGGGCCAGTTCCTCGTCCGTCGGGCGCTGTGCGACCACGGCGTTGACGGTCAGGCGCTTGCCGTCGCGGATGACATCGATCGGCACGCGCTGGCCCGGCGTCACCAGCGAGATGAGGTAGGAAGCGGTCTCGTCCGGGGTAACGTCGCGCCCGCTGACGCGAACGATGACGTCGCCCTGCTGAATGCCTGCCTTTTGCGCCGGCTGGCCGGGAACGACCGAGCGGACGAGCTCGCCCTGGTTCTTGGGGATGCCGAGGGCGGCGGCGTCGCTGTCCTCGATGGTCTGCAACCCGATGCCAAGATAGCCGCGCTGCGGGCGCTGCCCCCGGCGCAGGCTGTCGATCACCGGCCTTGCGAGTTCGGCGGGGATGGCCAGGCCGATGCCGACGCTCGCGCCGGTCGGGCTGATCAGTGCCGAGTTGATGCCGATGACGTTGCCATTGAGGTCGAACATCGGGCCGCCGCTATTGCCCATGTTGATGCTGGCGTCGGTCTGGATGTAGCGGTCATAGGCGCCCGCCCCGGTGATCCCGCGGTGCAGGGCCGAGATGATGCCGGCGGTAACGGTGCCGCCAAGCCCGTAGGGATTGCCGATCGCCATGACCCAGTCGCCGACCCGCGCCCGCTGGCTGTCGCCCCAGTTCACGTAAGGGAAGTTGTTCCCTTCGACCTTGAGCAGGGCGAGGTCGCTCGCGGGGTCGCGGCCGATGATCCGGGCGGGAAGTTCGCGGCGGTCGGTCATGATCACGGTGACGCTGTCGACCGTTCCGGTTCCGCCGGCCCCCTGGATCAGGTGGTTGTTGGTGACGACATAGCCGTCGGCCGAGATGAAGAAGCCCGAGCCGAGCGAGCCGGACTCGCGGGTCTGCGGCTGCTCGCCCTGGGGCGCATCGCCGCCGCCGCCGGGCTGGCCGAAGCGGCGCAGGAACTCGGCCAGCGGATCGGTCTGGCCCTGCCGCACCGGCACCCGCTGCTTGGTTTGGATGTTGACCACGGCCGGCTGGAGCTTGGCGGCAAGGTCCGCGAAGGACACTGGCGCGCCTTGCGGCGGCATGGCCGCGGGGGCGTTCTGGGCGACCTGCGCACCGACCGGGCCGGTGGCGACCGAGAAAGCGCTCCCGCCGATCAGCAGGGCAGCCGCGACACCATAGGCATAGCGCACTCTGGGGAACTCCTTGGCGAACTTCATATGGTCTTCAACTTCCCTTGAGTAGAGGCCTGATACGTTTCTGCTAGGTCAGTCGCCTGAACGCGCATTGAACCGCTTCAGCGCCCACCCCCCCGGGTGAACTCCCGCAGGAATTCATTCTGCGGAGAGAGGATTACATTCGTCGGACGGGCCTTGCCATCGTCGCCGACGAAGGTCCGCTGATAGGCCTGCATCGCACGATAGAAGTCGTAGAAGGCCGGATCCTTGCCGAAACTGTTGGCATAGGTGCGCGCGGCCGACGCGTCCGCTTCGGCGCGGATGATCTGCGCCTGCTTGGCACCTTCGGCACGGATCGAGCGGGCTTCCTGCTCGCGCGCGGTCTTCATCCGCTCATAGGCCGACTGCAGCGGGCTTCCGTCGGGAAGGTCCGCGCGCTTGATCCGCACGTCGATGATCTGGACGCCATACTGACGGGCGATGACGTCGAGGTTGCGACGGATATCGTCCATCGCGCCCTGGCGCTCTGGGCTCAGCAGGTCGGCGAACGGCCTGCGGCCAAGCTCGTTGCGCAGGACCGAACCGAGGATCGGGCGAAGCGCGTCGCTGACCCGCTCTTCCGACCGGGCCCGGATGTACATCCGCAGCGGATCGACGACGCGGTAGCGGGCAAAGGCATCGACTTCGAGCCGAAGCTGGTCGGTCGACAGCACCATCTGCTTTTCCATGTCGACGTCGCGCACGCGCTTGTCGATCCAGACGATGTCCTCGAAGAACGGCACCTTGAACGCGAGGCCCGCGCCGTCGCGCCCGATCACGTCGCCGGCCCGCGACCGGTTGAGGATGCGGTCGGGCTTTCCAAACCGGACGATCAACGCCTGGCGGGTCTCGGGGACGATCACCACACTCGACAGCAGGGTCAGCAGCAGGGCGACAATGATGAAGCCGGCGACCAACGGGCGGCGGAACAGGGTGTCGATCATCGGCCGGCTCCCCCGCTCTGCGCGGCTGCTGCGCCGCCGTCAGCCACCGCAGCGGCCGGCGGACGGGTCTGGTTAAGCGGAAGATAGGGCGTAACCCCCGGAGCCTCGACAATGGTCTTGTCGACGTTCTGGAGCACGCGTTCCATGGTCTCGTAATACATGCGGCGGCGGGTCACCTCGGGAGCGAGCTTGTACTGTTCGTAGACCTTGTCGAAGGCGGTCGCCTCGCCCTGGCTCAGCTGCGCGAGCTGGAGGGCGTAGGCCTGCGCCTGGTTCTTGTCGCTCTGCGCTGCCTGCTGGGCCGCGCTGACCGCCTTGAAGGCGTCGTTGACCGCGGCAGGCGGATCGGCCTGCTTGACCGCGACGCCCTGGATGATGACGCCCGACTTATAACTGTCGAGGATCCGCTGCATGGTTTCCTGCACGCGGTTCTCGATCGCGCCGCGGCCTTCGCCGATCGCCTCGTTCAGCGTGGTGGCGGACAGTGCCGCGCGCATCGCGCTTTCGGCGACCTGCTGGATGGTTTCTTCGGGGTTCTGAATCTCGAACAGGTAAAGTTCGGGATCGCGGACGTTCCAGCGCACCGAATAAGCGATGTCGATGATGTTCTGGTCGCCCGTGAGCATCAGTGTTTCGGACGTGGTCGAGCCGAGGTCGACGGTACGGATATTCTCCACGTCGACCTTCTGCACCCGCTCGAGCGGGCTTGGCAGGGTGAAGCCGATACCGGGACCAAGCGTCCGGCTGTAGCGGCCCAGCTGGGTGACGACACCGCGCTCTTCAGGAGCGATGCGGTGAAAACTGGTGAACAGGAGCCAGAGCAGCACCACGCCGAGCAGGGCCCAGCCGATCAGCGACTTGCTCGGAGGGGTTGCCGAGCCACGGCCGCCGCCGAAGCGGGCCCGGCCACGAGCGATGAGCTCGTCGAAGCTCGTCGCACCGCTCATCCCCGGACGAATGCCGGACGGCGCTCCCCATGGGCTCGACGGGCCCGGCCGTGGCGGCTCGGGGCTGTCGGTATCGCCGCTCGATGGCGGCACTGATCCACCGCTTGGACCCCAAGGTCCCTTGCTGTCCGCAAAAAGGCCGCGCGCGCGTGCTGCCCACCCCGAAGTCATACTCATGCGCACAGATATAGATGCGGGCCGCGCTTTTAACAGTGGGGGTGAAACAATGGCCCTTGTGCCGGGTGCCAACAGGTCGCAAGCGCTTCGCCCCATGACCTTCGATCCCTCCCTGTTCGGCAGCGACGAAAGCCGGATCCGCCAGGTGAAAGCGGATGGCGGAACCGCGCGCGTGATCGCCGACGCCACCGGTCTTTCAGAAGAGGAGCGCGCAGCGCTTGGCGAGCGGGTCAAGTCGCGCCTGGCCGAAGAAGGCGTCACCGACGTCGTCATCGGCTTTACCGCAAGCAAGCCGGCCGGGCCGAAGCTGATCGCGGTCGGGTCGGGCAAGGGCGGGGTCGGCAAGTCGACCGTCTCGGCCAATCTAGCGATCGCGCTGGCGCGGCTGGGACACAAGGTCGGGATCATCGATGCGGACATCTACGGCCCGTCGCAGCCGACCCTGCTCGGCACGCACCAGCGGCCCGAAGCGCGCGACAAGCAATTGATTCCGGTCGATGCGCAGGGCGTGAAGCTGCTCAGCGTCGGACAGCTGGTCAGTCCCGGTCACGCGCTCGCCTGGCGCGGGCCGATGGCGTCGGGGGCGCTGACCCAGCTGGTCGAGGGCGACTGGAGCGGCACCGACCTCATCATCGTCGACCTTCCTCCCGGCACCGGCGACGTCCAGCTCTCGCTGATCCAGAAATCGCGGCCGGTCGGAGCCGTGGTGGTTTCGACCCCGCAGGACCTCGCGCTGATCGACGCGCGGCGGGCGATCGACCTGTTCGGCAAGACCGGCGTCCCCGTGCTCGGCCTGATCGAGAACATGGCGGGCTATCAATGCCCGCACTGCGGCGAAACGTCGGATCCCTTCGGCAGTGGCGGCGCGGAAGCGGCGGCGGCGGAGCTGGGGGTCGCCTTCCTCGGGCGTCTGCCGCTGTCGGCCAGCCTTCGTTCGGAAAGTGACGCGGGGCGGCCACCGGCGGCGGGCGATGGCCCGGCCGCGGCGGCGTTCCGGACCCTCGCCGAAGCAGTGTTGGCGCGGCTCGACCCCTAGGCGCTGGCGACGGTCATTTCGGGGATCAGCAGGGTCGGTGCGTCGATCCCGCGGCGAAGCTCGAGGTCAGACGCGGCTTCGAGCGTCGCGAACATCTGCTTGAGGTTACCGGCAATCGTGATCTCCGCCACCGCGGCCTTTAACTCACCGCCCTCGACCAGGAAGCCCGCGGCCCCGCGGCTGTAGTCGCCGGTCACGGGGTTCACGCCCTGGCCGATCAACTCGGTGACGAGGATGGCGCGGGGGACGGAGGCGAGCAGCTCCTCGCGGCTTTTCGCTCCTGGCAGCAGCATCAGGTTGGACGGACCCGCCCCGGGGCTCCCGCCGACGGACCGCCCGGCATGTCCCGTCGGCGCGATGCCGAGCTGCCGCGCATCCGCGCTGGTCGCCAACCAGCTGGTCAGGATGCCATCGGCGACCAGGTCGAGCGGATGGCAGGCAAGGCCTTCCCCATCGAAGGCGCGGCTGCGCAGGCCGCGCGGGCGCAGCGGATCATCCCGGATGATGACGCCGGGGGCGAACAGCTGGGTCCCGAGCGCATCCTGAAGGAAGCTCGTCCGCCGGGCGATCGCGCTGCCGGTGACGGCCGCGACGAAATGTCCCAGCAGCGAGGACGATACGCGCGGGTCGAAGATGACCGGGCACGACCCGGACGCGGGCCGCGCCGGATTGAGGCGTGCCACCGTGCGCTCGCCCGCCTTGCGGCCGATCTCATCCGGCGGATCGAGGTCGGCGAGGAACCGGCTGCTGTGCGAGGCATAATCGCGCTGCAACTCACCCGCCTCACCGGCGATGACGCTGGCCGAGCAGCTGAAATGGCTCGACCGCACCGCGCGGGCGAAGCCGGTCGAGGTCGCAAGCGCTACGAGGCTCTGCCCCGCGCCGCCCGATGCGCCATTGCTGTTGCTGACCCCAGCCACCGCCCGGGCCGCCTCCTCGGCGAGGCGGGCGCGACGTTCGAGCTCGGCCAAGGGGGCGATTGTCGCGTCGAACAGGTCGAGATCGGCGGCCTCCCCGCTGCCCAGCAAGGCGGGATCGGCAAGGCCGGCATAAGGGTCTTCGGGCGCCTGGCGGGCCATGGCGAGGGCGCGATCGGCAAGCTCACCAAAGCCCGCGCGATCTAGGCTGGCGGAAGATACCGTCGCCGAGCGCGCCCCGTCGAACAGGCGAAGGGATACTTCGAACGATTCGCTGTGGTCGATGTCCTCGAGTTCGCCGAGGCGCACGGAAATGCCGCTCGAACGGCTGATACCGATCATCGCATCGGCGGCACTCGCGCCGGCCTTACGGGCGGCTTCGACCAGGGAGGCGGCAAGATCGGCGGCTTGGGGTTCGCTCAACATCGCCGCGATGTAGCGGTTAAGCCGCGCTGCTCAACCCTACCGCGGCGAAGCCGAGGGCGAGGAGGAGCCCGGTGAAGCGGTTCGACCGAAACAGCGCGAGCGCCTTGTCGCCGTCGTCCGGGTCCGCGCTCAGCACTTGGCGCAAGAGATGCGCGGCAGCGGGAACGAGCGCCACCAGCGCAAGCGGTTCGGGCCGAATGCTCCAGATCGCCATGCTCCAGCCTGCCAATGCGGCGAGGTAGAACAAGCCAACTCCAAGCGCGGCGCGGCGACCGAGCCGGCGCGCGGAGGAGCGGACGCCGACCAGCGCGTCATCCTCCTTGTCCTGGATGGCGTAAAGCGTGTCGTAGCCGACCACCCAAAAGACGCTGCCGACCCACAACCACCAGCCGGCGGGCTCGAGCCCCCCGGTGATGCTCGCCCAGCCGACCAGCGCGCCCCAGCTGAAGACAAGGCCGAGCCACGCCTGAGGCCACCAGGTGATCCGCTTCATGAAGGGATAGGCGGCTACCAGCCCGACACTGGCGAGCGCCGTCAGCTGGGCAACCAGGGGTAACTGAAAGAGGACGATCAGGCCGATGGCGCACAGAAGAGCGATGAGGGTCCAGGCGGCCCGGACGCTGACCCGACCGCTGGCGAGCGGGCGAAGCCGCGTCCTCGCGACCTTGGCGTCGAGCTCGCGATCGACGAGGTCGTTGTAAACGCAGCCGGCCGAACGCATCGCGAAGGCGCCGACCAGGAACCAGCCGAGGAGGTACCAGCGGCCGCCCATGCCGGCAAGGAGCAGGCCCCACGCACACGGCCAGAAGAGGAGCCAGGTTCCGATCGGCCGGTCGACCCGCATCAGGCTGGCATAGGGGCGGGCGACGGCGGGCAGGGCACCGATCAGGCCCTGCCGTTCACTGTCAGGGACGAGGTCCGTCATCGCATCGCCTCGGCGCGGGAGGGCGCCTCAGGCAGCCACGCGCCTGGACCTCCCGAAGTCCCGGCAATTGCCGGGACCACGCGATGGCTCACGCGGCTTCGCGCTCGTGCGAAGCGCTGTTGTCGCCGCGCTTGCGGGGGTGGCCGGTGGCGACGATGCCGCCCGACAGCTTCTTCACCCACGGATAACGCACCGCCACTTCCTCGGTGTAGCCGAGGTTGAAGACGGTCGGGCTCTTCTTCGGACGCTCGGGGCGGTCGTAGAAGGTGCCGAGCACGCGATCCCACAGATAGCTGGTGATCCCGTAATTGCCGCTCTCGTCATGGAAGTGGTGCGCCATGTGACGCTTCTTCATTTCGGCGATGAGCTTGCTCTTCGGCTTGTAAGCAAGGTGCTGAATGCAGTGGACGAACTCGTACACGCAGGTCGTCAGCAGGCCCGTCGCAAGCGCGGCCGCGGCGCCACCGATCCCGCCGATGGCATAGCCGACCGGCGCGGTGACGAGGGCGATCGTCGGCAGCGTAGTGTGCAGCGCGCCGAACAGGACCTCGAGGTGATTCGGGTCCTGGTGATGATCATAGTGGATGCGCTTCCAGGTCGACGCCAGGAAGGGCACCTTGAACATCCAGTTGCTGTGCAGCACCCAGCGGTGGAGGCAGTACCAGACCAGCGGGTAGAGCACGACGACCAGGGCGGCCGAGGCCGCGGTCTCGAGCAGGGTCGCCGGATGATAAGCGAACAACACCATGCTCGCCGCGGCGAGGCCCAGATAGGCGATGATCGCTGGATACTGGAAATAGGCGACCCACAAATCCTTGAGGGTCATGCGGTCGAGATAATGCGACCGCCTCCAGATACCGGGCTTAACCTTGCTGCTCACGTGCCTGACCTTGTCTTCAACAAAGAAAGCGGCAGCTCCCGAGGGGAACACGCCGTTGCCCCATGATCCTGCGTCACCAATGCGGCGACAATGGGACAAAAGGACCTATTGGGGCAGAAGGGCGAGCAGATCGTCCGGAGTTCCCGCCGGAAGCCGCGCGCCCTTCCAGACAAAGGTGGGAGTGCCGGTGACCCCGTTCAAGCGGGCGGACATGTCGGCGTTGGAAACCCAGGCGTGGTGCACGGGATTGGCAAGGCAGGCATCGGCCTGCGCCTTGGTCACGCCGAAGCGCGCCGCAAGCGGGATCATGCCGCTCTGCCCGGCGATGACCTTGGCCTGGTCGATCGGCCCGCGCAGCTCGGCTTCGTAGAGGGCACCGCGAAGGCTCTGGTCCTGGTCGGCGGCGGTCAGCGCGGCGCGGATCGCAGCCTGCTGCGCCATCAGTTCCTCGATAAACCCCAGCCGGCGCGCCGGCGCGATGCAGCGGGTCAGGACGGCGGCGGCACGGTCCTGCGGAAATATCAGGAACGGGCGCCACGAAAAGCGTAGCGTCCCGGCCTTGACCAGCGCGTCGATGCGCGGGCCCGCGGCGGCGGCATACTGGCCGCAATGCGGGCAGCCGAAGCTTGCATATTCGGTCAGCAGGGGGGCGCCGGCCTTGCCGAACGTCCAGCCGTCGCTGCTTTCGAGGAGGGCGGAGCGATGATCGGGTGCGGGAGCTGCAGGCGCGGCAAGGGCCGGCGCGGCAAGAGCGAGGGCAAATCCGGCGAGAACGGCTTTCATCGAACGCATTGTCATTGCTTCCCAACAGCTTGGCAAGGTCATTCCTCAGACCGGATAAGCACGGTTTCGCCGATCAGCAGGAACAAAAGGAAGGGTGCCCAGGCCGCCAGCGCGGGCGGGTAAGAGCCGATGTTGCCCAGCGCGACCGCGAAATTGTCGACCACGAAATAAGCGAAGCCGAGCGCCATCCCTACAGCAGCGCGCAGCAGCACCTTGCCCGAGCGGGCAAGGCCGAAGGCGGCCATGGCGGCCAGCAGCGGCATGAGGATGGTCGACAAGGGCTGCGAAATCTTGTGCCACAGCCCGGTCCGGGCGGCGGACGTATTGACGCCGGCCCGCTCCATCTCGGCGATGTCATGCTTCAGGCTGAAGAAATCCTGTGCGTCCGGATCGACCTTGGCGAGGGTGAAGCGCTGGGGTTCGACACCCTTCAAGACGTCGAGCGTGGAGCGCTGCAACACCGCGCTCATCGCCGAATCGTAGACGCTGGCGTCCTGCAGCTGCCACCCGCCATTTACCGGCCGGGCGCTTTTGGCATCGATGATCCGGTTAATAGTGATGTTCTGACGCTCGAACAGGCGCACGCCCTGCAGCCGGACCCCGGTCCCGCGCCCGGTGACGATCCTCGCCTGGACGAGGTCGTCGCCGGAAACCACCCAGACATTGCTGAGGATACCGCTGTCGGGTGGAACGGGCTGGTAATTGTTGTCGCTCCAGGCGCTGAGCTGCCGCGACCCCTTCACCACGATCATCTCGTTGAAGGCGAAGGCGAAGCCCGCGACCGCGAGGCTCGCGGCGATCAGCGGAGCGAGCAACTGGTGCGCGGACAGGCCCGCCGCCTTCATCGCCACGACTTCGCTGTTCTGATTGAGCGTCGTGAAGGTGATCAGTGCACCAAGCAGGAAGGAAAAGGGAAAGGCGAAGGACAGGAGCTGCGGGTAACGGTAACCGACATAGCTCCACAGCTCGCCCTCACCATTGCCGGGCACCGCCAGGATCTTGCCCGATTCCGACAGGAGGTTCAGCATCATCAGAACGATGCTGAGAGACAGGAGCACCGCGAGGCTGCGCGAGACGTAGAGCCAGACCGTGTAGCGGGCGAGCCGCCAGGACGGGAAGAAATTGAGGTTAATCATCGGCAGCTCACGCCGGCGCCCGGTGGCGGCGCGGCTTTGGCAGCACCCGCTTGATGAACTGCATCAGCTTGGCGCCGCCACGCTCGAGTGCGCCGATCGGCTGGCCACCCGGCTTGGTCGCGAGGGTCAGGTACATCCACAGGATCAGTCCGGCGAACAGCACAAAAGGCAAATACATGACGAGTTCGACAGGATAGTCGCCGCGCGCTCCCGCATCCTCGGCCCATTGATTGATCTTATGATAGGCGACCACCATCACGATCCCGATGAAGATCCCGAGGCTCGAACTGGAGCGCTTGGGCGGCACCGCCAGCGACACCGCGAGCATTGGCAGGAGCAGCATCAGGATCACCTCCACCATGCGGAAATGGAGGTTGGCCCGAGCCGCCAGATTTTCCTCGCCTGACGCACCGCCGCCGTAGCTGGCGTGGATGATCTCCGGCAGGGTCATCTCTTCCGCATCGTTCTGGGCACGGGCGCGAAAGCTGTCGACGCGGGGCAGCTTGATCGGGAGATCGTAACTCTGGAAGCCGAGCGTTCGCGGAGTGGCGAACTGCGGGCTCTGCTGGATCAGTCGGCCTTGCTCCAGCCGAAGCAGGATCGTGTCGGGATCGTCCGTTGCGAGGAACTGGCCATGCGCGGCGGTGGCGACCACGCCGCCGCCCTTCTGGTCATCGGCCTGCACGAACAGGCCGTGGAGCTTGGTGCCGCCGCTTTCGCTGCGGTCGATGCGGATCGTGAAGCGCTTGGACAGGGTGTTGAATTCGCCAACCTGCAGGCTCGCCCCCAGCGCGCCCGACCGCAGGTCGAAGCGCAGGCGCTCATAACCGTAATGGGTCCAGGGCTGGAGCCAGCCGACGAGAAAGAGGTTCATCGCCGCCAGCACGATGGCGTAGGCGAAAGGCACGCGGAGCAATCGGCCGAAACCGGTCCCGACGCCGCGTAGCGCATCGAGTTCGCTCGACATGGCGAGCCCACGAAAGGCGAGAAGGATACCGAGCAGAAGGCCGACCGGGATGCCGAGGGCGAAATATTCGGGCAGCAGGTTGGCAAGCATCCGCCACACGACGCTGACCGGTCCGCCAAGGTTGATCACGAAGTCCATCAGCCGCAGCAGCTTGTCGAGCACGAGCAGCATCGCCGCCAGCACCAGGGTGCCGGCCAGCGGAATGGCGATTGCCCGGGCAATGTAGCGATCGATCAGCGGCATGGGTTTGTTCGGTTCGACCCCTCAAGACCATGATTTGGCCGCAAAGCAAGCGCAACGACACAATTGATCGTGTCCCAATGTCTGTCCGCGGCTTGCTGAAGCGGGGCTGACCATCGGATCACGGGGCTGTGAGAATTCGAGGAACGTGACCGTGATGCGCTGCCGTGCACTGACAGTGTCGACCCAGGACTTCCTCGCTGCTGCGGGCGCGAATCGCTGATGGCAAAGACGCGTATCGCACTCCTCAGCAATCCCCGTTCCACCGGTAACCGCTCCCAGCTTCCTCGCGTTCGGGCCTTTTGCGCAGAACATCCCGATATCTTTCATTACGAGGTCGAGCGGGCCGACCAGGTCGGAGAAGCGCTCCGCACCATCGCCCGGGTCCGGCCCAAGCTGCTGGTCATCAACGGCGGCGACGGGACGGTGCAGGCGGCGCTGACCGAAATGGTCAACGGCGGGCATTTCGAACAGGAACTCCCCCCAGTCGCGGTGCTTCCGAACGGCAAGACCAATCTCATCGCGCTTGACCTCGGCGCGCAGGGCGATCCGGTCGTAGCGCTCGAGCGCCTGCTCGAGATGGCGCGCGGCAACCTTTCCGAACATCTGGTCGCGCGCGAACTGATCGCGCTGACGAGTGACGGCCGGCCGCGGCCGGTGCTTGGCATGTTCCTGGGTGGCGCGGGTCTCGCCGACACAATGCTCTATTGCCGGGACAAGATTTATCCGCTCGGCCTTCCCAACGGGATCAGCCATGTCCTGACCGCCATTGCGGTTCTGGCCCGTCTGTTGTTCGGGCTGAAGTCGCGCTTCTTGCCGCCGCTCCCCTCGATGATCGAGGTCAAGGTCCGGCGTCACGGTACCCTTCGCGGACGTTTCGCGTTGCTGGCCGTCACCACGCTCGAGCGCCTGCTCCTCGGCAGCGAGGTCAAGACCGGGCATGGCGGGGCGCTCAAACTGCTGGCGGTCGAGCACCGGGCGAGCTCGATGCTTGGCGGCCTTCTGGCCAGCGTCCGCGGCCGACTTGGCCACAAGAAGGTATCAGGCGTCCACCTGGAAGAAGTCGACGAGATTTCGATCGAAGGGGACCGCAGCTCGGTCATCCTCGACGGCGAGATGTTCGAGGCGGGGATCGGCAAGCCGATCACCCTGACCCGCGCCGCGCCACTATCCTTCGTCCGCCTCGCCGCCTGACTTCCATGGCCGAGCTGCGCGTCCTCGTCGCGGAGGAGCTTGCCCTTCCGGTCGACCCCCGCATCCGGGCCATGGCCGAAGCTATCGCGGCGGCCCACGCCCCTGCCTCTCGCGCCGTTCTTTTCTACGGCTCGTGCCTGCGCGACGTAGCGCTCGAAGGCGCGATGCTCGATTTCTACCTGATCGTGTCCGATTACAGGGAAGCCTATCCGGCGCGCTGGCTTGCCGCCGCCAACTGGCTGATCCCGCCCAACGTCTTCCCTTTCGCGCATGGCGGCCTTGCGGCCAAATATGCGGTGCTGAGCGAAGCCGACTTTCATCGCCTGAACGGTCCGGAGACCCGCAGCGTGTCGGTGTGGGCCCGCTTCGCGCAGCCGTCGCGCTTGGTGTGGAGTAAGGACGCGCAGGCACGGGAGCGGGTAGTCGACGCGGTGTCGCGCGCAGCTCCGACCCTGCTCAGTGCGGCGCTCAGCGCGGTTCCGAACGACCGGCCGCCCCTGGAATTATGGAAGGCCGCCTTCGCGCTGACCTATTCGGCCGAGCTTCGGGCAGAGAAGAAGGAGCGCGGGGTCAACGTCGTCGACCAGGATCCCCAGCGCTACCTGCGCTTCTTCGGGCCTGCGATGGCGGCGGCGCGCGCCTGCGGAAAACGCTGCGGTGGGTCGTGGCGGCGGCGGCGGGTCGAGGGCAAGCTGCTGTCCGTCGCCCGTCTCGCCAAGGCCAGCGCGACCTTTGCCGGCGGCGCCGAATATATCGCCTGGAAAATCAACCGCCACGCCGGCACGACGATCGAACTGACCGGCTGGCAGAAGAAGCACCCACTGGCGGCGGCGATCATGCTGTTGCCCAGGCTGCTGCGCAGCGGCGCGATCCGCTGAACACGTCGTCATTGCGAGCGTAGCGAAGCTATCCGCTAGATCGACGCGGTGCATTTGCTCCGCGATTGTCCTGGAAAGAGGCTCTGCTTAGTCCGCCGCGAGCAGGAAATTGATCCGCGCGCTGGCGATCGGCGTGCGGCGATCCTTCTGCCAGGCAAACGCCTCGACATTGGCGATCCGGGCGCCGAGCCGTTCGATGGTTGCCCCGGCGAACGTGTCGCGCTCCTTCCCGCCGACCAGATAATCGACCGTCACCGAAATGGGCTTTGGCCTGAGACTCCGGCCCTCGAGCGCGCGGCTGAGCTCACCATAAGCGGCAAATTCCAGTAGCCCGGCGATTGCGCCGCCGTGCAGATAGCCGGGACGGCCGATCACATCGTCATGGAACGGCATGATGAACAGGGTCTGCCCGTCGGCGCCCAGTTCGGTGCGCAGCTGCAACAGCTGGGCGTAAGGAGGTAGTCCGTCACTCATCTAATTCGCCCCTTAGCGGCGGCCTGCCCGGATTTCGCCCCCTTGTTGCGCTTGGGGGTTGGAAACCGTAGCGAGAATGACATGACCGACCGCGACACACGCAAGGACCGGATCCTCCGGATCATTGGCGAATTCAACAAGAAGGGCATCGAGGTGAGCGAGGAAATCCGCTTCGCCCAGGACCTCGAATGGGACAGCCTGACCGTGATGGACTTCGTCGCCGCCGTGGAGGACGAGTTCGATATCATCATCACGATGAACCGTGCCGCCGAGATCGAGACTGTCGGGGCGCTGATCGACGCCGTCGGCGAGCTCGAGGGCTGAACGGATGACCGATCCTGGCCTTGCGATGACCGCCGAAGCAGGCAAGCCGAGCGTGCGCGGCACCGGCGCCGACCTGTTCGACAAGTTCCAGCCGCTGATCGATCAGCGCGAGGCCTTGCTGTCGACCGGCGTCACCGACCCGTTCAACCTGGTAATGGAACGAGTCGAGAGCCCGACGGTCGCGATCTGCAACGGCAAGCGGACGATCCTGCTCGGCACCTACAATTACATGGGCCAGACCTTCGATCCGGACGTGCTCGCCGCCGGCCACAAGGCGCTTGACGCCTATGGCGCGGGAACGACCGGCAGCCGGGTGCTCAACGGCACCTATCAGGGCCACCGCGAGTGCGAGGAGGCGCTCAAGCGCTTCTACGGCATGGACCATGCGATGGTCTTCTCGACCGGTTACCAGGCCAACCTCGGGATCATCTCGACCATGGCGGGGAAGGACGATTACGTCATCCTCGACATCGACAGCCATGCCTCGATCTATGACGGCTGCGCGCTCGGCAATGCCCAGATCGTCGCCTTCCGCCACAATGACGTCGAAGCCCTGGAGAAGCGGCTGAAGCGGCTTCCCGCTGAAGCTGGCAAGCTGGTCGTGCTCGAAGGCGTCTATTCGATGCTTGGCGACACCGCACCGCTCAAGGAAATGATCGCCGTCTCCAAGGCGGCGGGCGCGATGGTGCTGGTCGACGAAGCGCATTCGATGGGGTTCATCGGTCCCAACGGTCGCGGCGTCGCGGAGGAGCAGGGTGTTCTGGACGAAGTGGACTTCGTCATCGGTACCTTCTCCAAGTCGGTCGGCACCGTCGGCGGCTTCTGCGTTTCGAACCATCCCAAGTTCGAGATCCTGCGCCTTGTCTGCCGCCCGTACGTCTTCACTGCCTCGCTCCCGCCGAGCGTGGTGGCGACCGCCGCCACCTCGATCGACCTGCTGCGCGGCGCCAAGGAAAAGCGCGAGCATCTGTGGGCGAACAGCCGCCGCCTGCATGGCGGGCTCAAGAGCCTCGGCTTCACCCTCGGCACCGACACGCCTCAATCGGCGATCATCGCGGTCATCATGCCCGACCTCGAGCGTGGAGCGGCGATGTGGGAAGCGCTGCTGCAGGAGGGGCTTTACGTGAACCTAGCCCGCCCGCCCGCGACTCCGGCCGGCATGACCCTGCTGCGCTGCTCGCTCTGCGCCCTCCACAGCGAGGAACAGGTCGGCGAGATCCTCGGCATGTTCGAAGCCGCCGGCAAGCGCGTCGGGGTTATCTGACCGTCAGCACCCGCCAGTCGCCCGGGAGATAATCGACGCTCTGATAATAGCTGAACGCGCATTTTTCGTCTGCATTGTAGGCGCCGCCCTTCAGCGTGCCGTACGCGATCGAGCCGAGGAAGATCGGCGCACCGCTGTCGCCGCGGCGGCATTCGGGCCCGCGCATCGTCACCCAGCTTGAGGTGCATAAGCCTCCGCACAGGTCGGCGGGCGGGGCGAAGTCGGTCAGCTCGACTTCGGAACAGGCATAGCCCGAGCTTTCCCCGCGCAGGCACAACCAGTCGCCGGGCCGGGTCATCGGCCGGGTCGCCCAGCTGGTGATCGGGCGAACAGTCGTTTTGGCGGTGTCGGAATAGATCAATGCCTCGGCCGGCCCGACCCCACCGTGGATCTGGATATCGTTCTGCGCTGCGCCCCACGCGCCGAGCATCGGCAGGAGCCGCTCTTCGCCATCGGGTGCGCGCCAGGTCAGGGTGTCGGGGCAATGGGCGGCAGTGGTGATGCCAAGTTCGTTCCTGGCGTTGCGGACGACGAAGCCGGTGGTGCAGCGAAAGCGGCGTCCATCGGCGTTCGGCCCTTCGACCCGTCCGCCGCCGATTGCTGCGCTGTCCTGAAGCTGCGCATCAAGCCGTCGGACCCGCACCGGCAGGCCGATCCGTTCCTGAAGCAGGCGCTCGACGTCGGCCACCGGACGACTGTCCGCGGACGGGCGCTGCATCACGACGAGCCCGCCCGTTGCCGGGTTCACGCCCGCACCGCGATAGCCGGGGATGAGCTCTGGCAGCAGGAAGCGATATTGGTCGAGCAGGCGCACCGCCTGTTCGCGGGTGCCCGCCGCATCCACCGCAAACCGCACGGGGACCGCCAGTCCGTTCACGCTTTCGATGCTGTCGGCTGGCCGCTCGCCCGGGGTGAGTCGCACTAGCAGGTGCCAGTCGGGCCGGTGCACCACGCTGATCGAGGCGAGGCGCTCGCGGTAGCGCACCCGCAGTGCATCGCTGATCCTGGTACTTGCACGCTGCTGGTCGAGCCGCAGCTGCGCCTCTTCCGCGGAAACGCCGAACATGCTCGCATAGCGCTCCGCGTCCGCCGCCAGCGCCTGCTCGGGCGACAGGCGAACCGGGTCCGCGGCTAGGGCAGGGACAGGAGCCGCGGCGAACAGCACTGCGAGCAGGACAAGGCGAACTGTCATGGTCAGCCTTCTGTGCCCGCTTTCATGAACGAGCGGTTGTGCGCTGCGGTGTCGGGTCGTAGACTGTTTCATCATGAGGGCGAGGACCGACGAAAGCGAATTCGCCGGACGGCGCTTCGGGGCTGCGGCCGGGGCGACGGTTGCGGCGCTCATCCTGCTCGGCATGGTGCTTCTCGTCGCAATGAGCAACCGCGCGCGTGATGCCGCGCTCGAACGCGAGCGGCATGCCTATGACGTGACATTGCTCGTGCGCACCCTCGACGCGACGCTGGCGCGCTCGGAAGGGGCGCTCGGCCGCTTCGTGCTCGACGAACAGGTCAATGTCTCGGGCAGCATCTACGCCAACGAATGGCGGCTTGCCGGAACCCAGCTTCGCCAGCTCGAACGGCTGGTCCGGCATGATCCGGCGCAGGCGGCGCGGGTGGCCGAGGCGCGCGGCTACTACACGCAGCACGGCAACAATCTTGCCCGCGTGGCGCAGGCCGCGGCGAGCGCGAAGGGCGAGGGAGGGCTCGGACTTTTCTATACCTACACCCGCGAAGAGCAGAACGGATCGCGGACCCTTGGCTCGCAGTTGCGCAGCAAATTGTCGGAGATTGCCGCCGCCGAACGGGCGGTGCTGCGCAATTCGATGGAGCAGACCGAATTTTTCTCGGCGCAGGCCGACCGACTCACCGATTACCTGTCGTGGCTCGGCGTGATCGTCGGGCTTGCCGCGATCGGCCTCGGAATCCTCGCCCTGCAGGCGGTGCGCCAGAACTTCATCGCCCGGCGCGAGGCAGAGACGCTCGAGCATGCGGTCGCGATGCGGACGCAGGAATTGTCCGCCGCCAATGAAGCGCTCCGGGCCGAGGCCGAGGAGCGCGAACTGGCCGAGGCCCAGTTGCGCCAGATCCAGAAAATGGAGGCGGTTGGTCAACTCACCGGCGGTATCGCGCACGATTTCAACAACATGCTTGCAGTGGTGGTCGGGGGCATCGACCTTGCCCGGCGCCGGATCGGCGGGCCCAAGCGCGAGATCATGCAGCATCTCAACAATGCGATGGACGGCGCCACCCGCGCCGCCGCGCTGACCCGCCGCCTGCTGAGCTTCGCGCGGGCCGAGCCGCTGCTTCCCGAACGCGTCGTCGCGACCGACCTGGTGAACGGCCTTACCGATCTCCTCGACCGCACCCTTGGCGAGCGGATCACGGTGCGAGTGCAGGGCAATAGCGAGTGGCCGATCTTCGTCGATCCGCACCAGCTCGAAAACGCTCTCCTCAACCTTGCGGTCAATGGTCGTGACGCGATGGAAGGCGAGGGCGTCATCACCATCGCGACCAGCGACGTCATCCTCGGCGAAGGCGAGATCGCAGGCCTGCCTGCGGGCGACTATGTGCGCCTGGCGGTGGCCGACACCGGCTCGGGCATGAGCGAAGAGGTCCAACGCCGCGCCTTCGAACCTTTCTTCACCACCAAGGAAGTAGGCAAGGGCACCGGGCTGGGGCTCAGCCAGATATTCGGCTTCGCGCGCCAGTCGGGGGGTGAGGTGGCGATCGATTCTGCGGTGGGTGTTGGCACAGTGGTCAGCATGTTCCTGCCCCGCACCACGGTTGAAGCGCCGGAAGTCCAGTTCCATTCGATCGTCAGCCACGGCGCGAGCGAGCCGCGCCGGGAACCAGAAGGCGCGCGCATCCTGCTGGTCGAAGACGATCCGCGCGTTCGCAGCGCCACCGTCGGCGCGCTCGAGGACCTCGACTATCAGCCGGTCGCCTGCGCCAACGCCGAGGAAGCGCTGGCCGCGTTCGAAACCGGCCGCTTCGACCTTGTCATCAGCGACGTGATCATGCCCGGAATGACCGGGCCCGAACTGATCCGTAACCTCAAGCACCGCTATCCCGAGCTCGGGGTGCTGTTCGTCACCGGCTATGTCGGTGAGGGCGAAGGCGAGGACCTCAAGGGCTACGAAATGCTCCGCAAGCCCTTCACCGTCGGCGCCCTGCAGGACGCGGTGGCGGCGGCGCTGGGACGGGCGGAAGCCCCGGTCAGGGCCGCCTGATCAAACGGCTACTCAGCCGCCGAGGCGAGCGATCAGCGCCTGCGCCGCGGCGGGATTGCGGACCTTGGCGCCGGACGTGAAGAAGACGAAGACGTCGCGCTTGCCCGCCGCCCAGGTCCTGACCTGCGCCGCCCAGCCGTCCAGCGCCGCATCATCATAGCCAGCCGGTATCGCATCCGCGCTCCGCTGGAGCCGCGCGTAGGTGAAGTCGGCCGTCTGCTCCTCGAAGCGAGGGAATTCATCATGGTCCGCGAACACCACCGCCATGTTGCGTGCGCGGGCGAGCGCGAAGAAGGCGGGGTCGGCAAAGCTTGGGTGCCTGACCTCGAGGGCGTGGCGCAATGGCACACCATCCTGCGTGTCGGGGATCAGGTCGAGGAAGCGGGAGAAATCGTCACGCTCGAATGGCTTGGTGGCGGCGAACTGCCAGTTGATCGGACCGAGCTTGGCACCCAGCTCGGTAAAGCCCTGGCCAAGGAAGACCTCGATCGATCCCGCGCTGTCGGCCAACACCTTGCGCGCTGTCGAAAAGCGCGAGGCCTTGAGGCTGAACTGGAAACCGGCGGGGGCGGCATCGCCCCATTTGCGCCAGCTGGCCGGCTTCTGCCGGCTGTAGAAAGTAGCGTTGATCTCGATCCCGGTCAGGTGCCGCGCGGCATATTCGAGCTCACGCCTGTGCGCGAGGCCATCGGGATAGAAAGTCCCGCGCCACGGCTCGTAGGTCCAGCCCCCGACGCCGATCCGGATGGTCACGCCTTCATGAGTGCCGGGAAGAAGCCTTCATGCGCAGTGCGAAGGTCGGCAAGGCTGACGCGCTGCTCGCCGCCACGGTTGACCAGATCGAAGACGATCGCGTCGCCGCCGGTAACGCCTACTGGAACGCTGAAGAGCTCAGCTTGGGCGGCGAATTCGCGGACGCGATCGGGCTGGGAAGTGGCGACGACGAGCCGGCCCTGGTCCTCGCCGAAGAGCATGGCGGCGGGATTGGGCAGTTCCGGCACGATCGTCATGGTGAAGCCGGTCCCGCCTGTCAGCGCCATCTCGGCCATGGTCACTGCGGCGCCGCCATCGGCGCAGTCGTGAACCGCGCTGACGAGACCCTGCGCGATCAGATCGCGAACCAGCTCGCCCAGACGCCGCTCGACGGCGAGGTCGACGGGTGGCGGCGGGCCTTCACGGCGGCCGTGACAGACCTCGAGCCATAGCGACTGACCAACGTGCCCCTTGGTATGGCCAAGAAGAAGCAGGGTCTCGCCCTCGGCGGCCAGAGCGATGGGCGCGCTCTTCGACCAGTCCGCCATCAGCCCGACCGCGCCGATCGCGGGCGTGGGAAGGATCGCGCTTCCACCGCCGGTCGCCTTGCTTTCGTTGTAGAGGCTGACGTTGCCGCTCACGATCGGGAAATCGAGCGCGCGGCACGCTTCGCTCATGCCTTCAAGGCAGCCGGTGATCTGGGCCATGATCTCGGGCCGCTGCGGATTGGCGAAATTCAGGCAGTTGGTGACCGCCAATGGGGTCGCGCCGACCGCTGAAAGGTTGCGATAGGCCTCGGCGATTGCCTGCTTGCCGCCCTCGAACGGGTCGGCATAGCAATAGCGCGGGGTGCAATCGGTGGTGATGGCAAGCGCCTTGTCGGTGCCGTGGACCCGGACCACCGCCGCGTCGCCGCCCGACTTCTGCACCGTGTCGCCGCCGACCTGGCTGTCATACTGCTCCCAGATCCAGCGCCGCGAAGCGAGGTGGGGCGAGGCCATGAGCTTCACCAGGTCGCCCGCGATGTCGGTCGACTGAGGAATGTCGCCCAGCGGCGTCACCTGCGCCCACGCCTTGTATTCCCCGCGGCTCATCGCCGAGCGGTCGTAGAGCGGGGCTTCGTCGGCCAGCGGCCCGAGCGGGATGTCGGCGACGGTTTCACCCTTCCAGACCAGCTCCATCCGGCCGGTATCGGTGACGGTCCCGATCACCGCGAAATCGAGCTCCCACTTGTGGAAGACGGCCTCTGCCTCAGCCTCGCGGCCGGGCTTCAGGACCATCAGCATGCGCTCCTGACTTTCGGAGAGCATCATCTCATAGGGCGTCATGCCGGTTTCGCGGCAGGGGACCGCGTCCATGTCGAGGCGGATGCCGACGCCTCCCTTCGAAGCCATCTCGACGCTGGAGGAAGTAAGGCCCGCCGCGCCCATGTCCTGGATGGCGACGATGGCGTCGGACGCCATCAGTTCGAGGCAGGCCTCTATCAGCAGCTTTTCGGTGAAGGGGTCGCCGACCTGGACGGTCGGGCGCTTCTCCTCGCTGTCCTCGCCGAAGTCGGCCGACGCCATGGTCGCGCCGTGGATTCCGTCGCGCCCGGTCTTGGAGCCGACATAGACCACCGGATTGCCGATGCCGGCGGCGGCCGAATAGAAGATCTTGTCGGTCTTCGCGACGCCCACCGTCATCGCGTTGACCAGGATGTTGCCGTTGTACGCGGGGTCGAAGTTGGTCTCCCCGCCGACGGTCGGAACGCCGACGCAATTGCCGTAGCCGCCGATCCCGGCGACCACGCCGGCGATCAGGTGGCGCATCTTGGGGTGGCTGGGATCGCCGAAGCGGAGCGCGTTGAGGTTTGCGACCGGCCGCGCACCCATGGTGAAGACGTCGCGCAGGATCCCGCCGACCCCGGTGGCCGCGCCCTGATAGGGCTCGATGTAGGAGGGATGGTTGTGGCTCTCCATCTTGAAAATCGCCGCGTCGCCATCGCCGATGTCGATCACCCCGGCATTCTCGCCCGGTCCGCAGATCACCCACGGCGCAGTGGTCGGCAGCTTCTTCAGGTGGATACGCGAGGATTTGTAGGAGCAATGCTCCGACCACATGACCGAGAAGATGCCGAGTTCGGTCAGGTTCGGTTCGCGTCCAAGCGCATGGAGGATGCGCTCATATTCGTCCGGGGAAAGGCCGTGGTCGGCGACGACTTGGCGGGAGATCGCGGTCATGCGCGCCCCTTAGCGGGCAGCGCCGGTTTGGCCAATGCGGGAGGAAGGCGAGTCGTCGCTGCGGATCATAACCGCGTCGAACGAAGCGATTCCAATAGCGGCCTTTCGAAACAAACCAATCCGGTAAAAGAGGGCAGCAAAAACTCCGAAATTCAGAATCGGTTCCGTGCCTCGTAAAAAATTAAATCTCCTGTTTCTGGAAGCCTCGGAAACGGCCGAAAACGTCCCATTTCAGAACATAATATTAATGTTCTTTGTTAGACAGCAGGAAGTTAATCAGTTATTTACGTTCCGACTCGACAACAAAGGGGTAGTCAATGAACACGAGCATGAAGCTCATGCTGGCAGGCGCTGCCCTGCTTGCGACGACGCCGGCATATGCCGCGACGCCAATCACCGGTCAGATTAGCATCAGCGGTCTCGCCACTCCCATCGGCTCGAGCGCCTGGAACACGGCCACCGGCGTTGACTATCAGGGTCAGCTGTTTTTCGTCGGCGCGGGCACCGGTAGCTTCACCGGCGTTACCTGCAGCGGCTCTTGCGGCACGCTGACCGACATTCCGAATCTTTCGACCTTCAGCCCGATCGCCAACTTCATGTCGCTGACTGTCAACGGCATCCAGTTCGATCTCAACAACATCACCAGCGTGTCCCGTCCGGGAAGCTTCCTCAACTTCGAGGGCACCGGCGTGATCCGGATGACCGGCTTTGATGCGACCCCCGGCACGTTCTCCTTCTCGGCGCAGGGCAACCAGCTGCAGACCTTCTCGGCCGCCGCCGGCGCGGTTCCCGAGCCGGGCACCTGGGCCCTGATGCTGGTTGGCTTCGGCGCGATCGGTTTCTCGATGCGTCGCCGTCGTGCCACCGCGCGGTTCCTGCCGCAGGCCGCCTAAATCTTTTCAACCTGATCCAAGGGGGTCCGGCAGCAATGCCGGGCCCTTTTTTCGTATCTGGCGCCTTTGCCCCTTAACAAAGCGGTTGGACGCGGGGCAGAAATCCGCGTGTTTCCGGGACGGCGATCGATCGATTACTGGGGAATTAACCAACAATTAGGTCCTTCCGGGTCAACAGTTGGACCATGTTCGAGCAATCTCCCTCCACCTGGCGTGTCGCCCGGGCCTATGACGGGCCAGACGCGCTGGCGGCAAAGCGGGAATTGCTCGGGGCAGGGACGATCCTGCTGTGCCTCGCCTGCTACTGGCTCATTCTCTTCAAGCTCAGCGGTGTCGGCCTTTCGGGCTATCTGCTCGCGTCCTCGCCTTTCGTGCGCTCGGCTGCAGTGGTGGCAGCCGTAGCCGCGGCCGCCATGGCGCTTGCCGCGCGTTTTCACCCGCCACTTCGGCATAACTGGAAAACCAAGGCGGTCTGGCTGCTCACCGCAACCTTGGTCGTGGGCCAGACCTTCGCAAGTTACGCGATGTTCAAGCAAGTCTTGCTGCCGCAGCGGGGATTCCTGTGGGACCAGACCTTTGCCCACATCGGTCGGACCTTGTTTGGCGGAACCTCGCCGTGGGTCATTACCCACGCCGTGTTCGGATCGGTGGGCGGGAGCAGGTTCCTGAACGCCCTCTACAGCGCATGGCTGGCGATCATCTTCATTTATCCGCTCTTCGCCGGCGCCTGCGTAAATGACCGTCGCCTGCGGTTTCAGATGATCGCCAGCTGGCTCGGCGCCTGGATTTTCATCGGGACGATCGCAGCCTGGTATTTCGCGTCCGCGGGACCGGTTTTCTACAATGCCCTGATCGGTCCCGACCCGGACTATCACTCGCTCCAGATGCGCTTATCCGCGATCGAGGCCCATGCCGCCAGCGAGGGCAATCCGATCCAGACGCTGCAATTCCAGCCAATGCTGCTGGAGCTTTATCACCGCCGCGTGTTCGATTCGGTGGGAGGCATTTCGGCCATGCCGTCGATGCACGTTGCGCTGGCAACGCTGCTCGCCCTGACGGGATTCGCCAAGGGGCGGCTGCTCGGCTTCGTTCTCAGCGGCTATGCCTTTCTGATCTGGGTGGGTTCGGTTCACTTCGGATGGCATTATTTTGTCGATGGCCCGGTTGCCGCCGTGCTGATGGCCGTCGTCTGGAAAGCGACAGGTCTCGCCTATCGAGGACTTGAAGAGTTCAGGCTGCCGGCGCTCCGTCTCGGCCAGGCTTGGGACATGGGAAGGGACCCCTGCACGCCGGACGTCCACTCTTGACCAGCGCAAACAAAAACCCCGGCCGGTAAGGGCCGGGGTCCGATGAGAGGTGAGGGGGTGTCGAGGCGTCAGCCCTTGCAGCTCTTACCCTGATACTTGATGGTCGCCGACTTGGCATCGCCGATCGCCTTGGCGGCATCGACATCGATCTCGGTGCCGGGGATTTCGTCCCGAGTTTTCTTGATGCGGGCCTTCCCGTTGCTCAGCCAGTCGATGTAGACAACGCTGTTGTCGCCCGAGCAGCGGTAGCTCTTGCTTTCGAGGATGGCGGCGGGAAGCTCGACTGGAGCCGCATTGGCAAGCTCGTTGGCCATCGGATCGACCGGGCCCTGCTGGACGATCGTGTGATCGTTGTTGTTGCAGGCGGTCAGGGTCAGGGCGGCGCCGAGCGCCAGCAGGGTGAGGCGAGTGGTCATGATTCGCCTTTCGCGGGTGCAGCATGAACGGTCAATGGCCTAGACTTGCTTTCACCGACGATGGGCATAATTTGGCCGCATGGGGGTAGGAGGAACCGCAATTCAGCGCATCCGCTATGGCCTGACCGGCCTGGCCTTCGTCTTCATCATGGTGCTGATCGGCACGGCGATCGATCGCAGCGCCGAACCGCCGGCCAACAATGCCGCCGCCGCCAATGTGGTCGAGGCACCGAGCGACCCGCTGGGCGAGCTCGGCGTTGCACCCGGCCCCGGCACCGAAAATGAGGCGGGCACTGCGCCCCGGCGCTGATGCGCTCGGGCCTGCTCCTGTTGCTCGGTGCGATGCTCTGCGCGTGCAAGGCAGATGGCGCTGCGCAAGGCGGTGGTCCCAAACCCGAACTGGCGCTTCTGACCAGCCTGCCGATCGTGTTCGGGGAACGCTTCGGCCTCGACCAGCAGGCGCAACCACTGCTCGCCGAGCTCGAGGCCGATTACAAGGTGACGGCGGTCGACGGGCCCGAGCAATTGCGGCCGGGCGGGCTGTTGCTCGCCGTGCAGCCTCAGGCCCTGACCGCGGAACGACTGGTCGCCCTCGATAAATGGGTAAGGGACGGGGGTCGGATCGTACTTCTCGCCGATCCGCTCCTGCGCTTCGACAGCGGGCGCCCGCTCGGCGACAAGTTCCGGCCGCCCCTGCGCTATCCGGATACGGGCCTCCTCGCCCACTGGGGCGTCACCCTGGACGAGGGCGCGGATTCGCGCGCGGAAGGATCGGCGACCGATCTTGGCCGCGGCATCAGGCTGGCTTCCGCCGATATCGGGTCGTTTACGCGGGCGGGGGGCACGTGCACCCTGGCGCCGACGCGGGCCGTCGCCCGCTGCCGCATCGGAAATGGCTATGCGACGCTGGTCGCCGACGCCGACCTGGCGATGAGCGAGGATCCCGCAGACCGAAAGGCCGTGCTCGCGCTGCTCGGCGAGCTGCGGCGCTAAACTTCGGGCGACCGAACGCCGGGCTGACTCATGGGTGGGGTGGGCGGCCATGGGCGGACGTGGGATTCGCTGGCATTTTCGTGTTCACAGACTTATCCACAGCATCACACACGAGAACGGGGAGGGAACGTCGGCGCGGAAGTGGTGCAGCAAAGTCGCAGAAATCAGCCATAATCCATTTTCTCCCACGGTTTCCCATCAAATCCCATTGAGTCCCATGGTCACCCGCGTTACACACAGAGTATAGCGCGGGGCTGATCCCATTTCTGTTGGGCCGGCCGCCGGTCGCGGTCACCCCGCGTTCCGGCGAACGGGAGGAATCTGTCCACCGCGCGAGGGGAGTTTTGCGCGGTGGCATTGGAGCACCTGTTCCAGGGCAGTGCCTTGAACGGAGTGGACGCGAAGGGTCGCGTTTCCGTGCCCGCCTTCCTGCGCTCCGTGATCGAGCGTCGCGGCGATGCCCGCACCATCGTCCTTGCCAAGCATGAGACCTTTGCCTGCCTCAGCGCCTACGACCCCGCCTACGCCGCGCTGAAGCACAGCAAGATCGAGCGCCTGCTCGAAAAGAGCGAGCAGGAAGAGGGCGCCCAGCTCGCCTACCAGCAGCGCAACCTACTCGCCTTTGCGGTCAGCGAGGAAGTGCCCTACGACAGCACCGGCCGCATCCTGCTTCCCGCGATGATGCGCCGGAAGGGTGGCATCTCCGACCTCGTCCTGTTCCTGGGCGTGGGCGAGACCTTTCAGATCTGGAATCCCGAAACGCTCCTCGGCGATGATCGCATCCCCGAGGACCTCAAGGACGTCTGCCGGTACCGGCTCGAGGAACGGGGGCTCGCATGAGCGGGAATCCCCCCTCCGTTTCTCTTGGTGACCTGAAGCCCAAGACAGGCCACCTCCCGGTGCTGGTCGACGAAGTCGTCGACGCTCTCAAGATTTCCCAAGATGAGATCCACGTCGACGGCACGTTCGGAGCTGGCGGTTATACCCGCGCGATGCTCCGGGCGGGGGCGGGACGAGTGGTCGCCTTTGACCAAGACCCTGATGCGATAGCCAACGGGCCATCACTCGTCCCGGATTCCCGCCTGACCCTTATCCACGAGCGTTTCTCGCGCATGGCCGAGGCACTCGACGAGCGCGGCCTGTTGCCGGTCGACGGCATCACCCTCGATATTGGAGTGAGCTCGATGCAGCTCGACCAGGCCGAGCGCGGCTTTTCTTTCCGCGAGGACGGCCCGCTCGACATGCGGATGAGCCAGGACGGCAAAAGTGCCGCCGACTTCCTCAACACCGCCGACGAGGCCGAGATCGCGCGCGTCATTCGCACCTACGGCGACGAGCCCAAGGCGCGCGGCCTTGCCCGAGCCATTGTCGCCGCGCGCCCCCTGACCCGCACCAGCGAGCTGTCGGCGATCTGCCGCAAGGTGCTTGGCTGGCACGCGGGGATGAAGACCGACCCGGCTACCCGCACGTTCCAGGCGATCCGCATTCACGTGAATGCCGAACTGGCCGAGCTCGAGGCCGGTCTCGAGGCCGCCGAGCGCGCCCTTCGGCCCGGTGGGCGGCTTGCGGTGGTCACCTTTCACAGCCTCGAGGATCGTATCGTGAAGCAGTTCCTCAAGGTCCGCAGCGGCACCGCGCCAGCGGGTTCGCGGCATCGCCCGATGGCGGCGCCCGGTCCGGCGCCGACCTTCAGCAACGTCGTAAAGCCGATCGCCCCGAGCGAGGCGGAATTGGCAATCAATCCCCGGGCCCGGTCGGCGCGTCTGCGCAGCGCGATCCGGACCGAAGCTCCCTGCACCCCCAGAAAGGCGGCATGACGATGCGTGGTTTTCGCGAAGTCGGCTGGGTCGCGGCGGTCGCCGGTACAGCGCTCGGCTGCTATATGGTGAGCCTCAAGGTCGCGTCCGAGCGCGCGGCTTTGGAAGAAGTGCAGAACCGGATCGTCCTGGCGCAGCGCGACATTCGCGTGCTGCAGACCGAGATCGGCACGCGCGGCCGCCTCGAACAGCTTGAAAGCTGGAACGTGAAGGTGCTGGCGCTGTCGGCTCCGCAGGCGCAGCAATTCCTCGAGGGCGAGTTCCAACTCGCCACGCTGGCCGCGCCGACCAGCAAGGTCGATCCTGCTGCGCCGGTGGTGCTGGCCTCGGCGCCCGCGCCCGCTTCGCAGCGCCCGGCGGTCACCAGCGACGACGCGGATAACCCTGCAGAGTCCAAGGGTGGGTCGACTGCGAAGGACCTGATGCACATCGCGAGCTACAAGCGTGACGTGCCCGCGCAGCAACCTGAAAAAATTGTGGATAAGCCAAAGGTTGCGACGCCTAAGCCGGTGAAGGCGCTCGCCGCTCCTGCTACGGCGCCGGTCAAGGTCACGGCGAAGACCATCGTCCCGGCCATTGCAAAGGCGGAGCCCAAGGCCAAGGCCAAGGCGCCGCCCGAGACGACCCAAGCCTCCAAGGATTCCAAAGCCCGGCAATGAACGCTCCGACCCCCGCTCTCGTCGCCCGGCCCGAGCGGCTCCGACTGGTCGGACAACGCCGTCAATTGCTGGCCATCATGCACCAGCGGCTGATGGTCGGGATGCTGATCTTCGGCGCGGTGATCATCGCGATCGTTCTCCGCCTGACCTACCTCGGCTTGTTCGGCGATCATGCCGGGCGTCAGCTGACCGCGTCCTCCTCGATTCCTGAACGCGGCGATATCGTCGATCGCGACGGCCAGCCGCTTGCCCGTACGATCGACAGCTGGACCGTCGCGCTGCAGCCTTCGAAGATCATCGGCGACAAGCGCGCCCTAAGCGCCGAGCTGGCGCGGCTGATGCCGGAAAAGGATGCGGCCGGGTGGATGGCCGAAATCAATTCGGGCAAGAGCTTCATCTATCTTCGGCGCCGCGCCGCGCCGCGCCTGGTGCAGGCGCTGAATGCGCTTGGCGAGCCCGGCATCGCACTCAGCCGCGAGCCCGACCGGCTTTACCCGCAGACCGACCTTGCCGCGCACGTTCTTGGCTCGACGGACATCGACGGCCATGGCGCGTCGGGGATGGAACGGGCGATGGACGGCTATCTCAGCGATCCCGCCAAGCGCGGCGAGCCGCTGACGCTGTCGATCAGCAGCCGCGTCCAGCAGGCGCTCGAACATGAGCTGCTCCAGGCCAAGACGACCTTCAACGCGATCGGCGCCGCCGGCGTCCTGATCGACATCCACACCGGCGAGGTGCTGGCGATGACCTCGCTGCCGCAGCTCAATCCGAACATCGCCGGCAACATGAACCCCGAAGCCCGCTTCAATCGCGCGACGCTCGGCGTGTTCGAATTGGGATCGACCTTCAAGCCGTTCACCGTGGCGATGGCCCTCGAGACCGGCGACGTGAAGTCGATGGGGCAGATCTATCCCTGCTACGACAAGCTGTCGCTGCCGGGCGGGCGGGTCATCACCGACACCCACCCGTTCGGTCGTCCCTGCTCGGTCGCCGAAATCATGATGGAAAGCTCCAACATAGGCACCGCCCAGATCGCGGCGCAGGTGGGGGGAGAGCGCCAACGCGCGTTCCTCAAGGGCATGGGCTTCATGAACAAGGTCGAGGTCGAACTGCCCGAGCGCGGTCGCACGCTGACCATTCCGGTTTCCAACTGGAGCCAGGCGACCACCATGACCGTCGGGTTCGGCCATTCGATCGCGGTCACCCCGCTGCACCTCGCCATGGGCTATGCGACGCTCTTCAACGGTGGGATCTATCGCCCCGCGACTCTGCTCAAGGTCAACCGCGGACATCCGGTCGCCCCGGGCCGCCGGGTGTTCAGCGAAGAAACCAGCTACAAGATGCGCTCGCTGCTTCGCCTCGTGGTCACCAAGGGCACCGGCAAAAAAGCGGACGCGATCGGTTACCGCGTCGGCGGGAAGACCGGCACTGCCGAGAAGATCGTCGGCGGACGCTATTCGAAGACCGCCAACATCACCTCCTTCGCGGGCGTATTCCCGATGGACGAGCCGCGCTATGCGATGGTGGTGATGCTCGATGAACCCAAGGGGAGCGCCGACACGTACGGCTTCCGCACCGCTGGCTGGAACAGCGCGCCGACCTTCGGCAAGGTTGTGGCCCGGATCGCGCCGATGCTGGGCGTCCGCCCCGACATGAAGCGCGACGCGAACATGGGCGAAGTTCTGCCGTTCGTTCGCGAAGAGAAATAGCGAACCCATGCGATTGTCCGATCTCGTCGACGTTCCCGCCGGCGCCGGAGCGGCTGCGCCCGATGTGACGGGGTTCGCCATCGACAGCCGCAAGGTGGCGCCGGGCACCGTCTTCGGTGCGTTTCACGGATCGGCCTTCAACGGCGAGGACTTCATCCCTGCAGCAGTCGCGGCAGGCGCCGTCGCGGTGATCGCGCGGCCCGACGCGCGCGTCGAAGGCGCCTTGCACATCGCCGCCGCCGAACCGCGCCGACGCTTCGCGGAACTCGCCGCGCGCTTCTTCGCGCCCTATCCCGAAACCGTGGTCGCGGTGACGGGGACCAATGGCAAGACTTCCACCGTCGAGATGACGCGCCAGTTGTGGCGCATGGCCGGGCAGCGTTCGGCCTCGGTCGGAACGCTCGGCGTCACCACCGCCGACGACCAGGTTAAGACCGGTCTGACCACGCCCGACATCGTCACCTTCCTTAGCAATCTGTCGGGGCTGAGGACGATGGGCATCACCCACGTCGCCTATGAGGCGTCGAGCCACGGGCTGGACCAATATCGCAGCGAAGGGCTGACCGTATCGGCCGCGGCCTTTACCAATTTCTCCCGCGATCATCTCGATTACCACGGCACCATGGAGGCCTATTTCGAGGCCAAGATGCGCTTGTTCGACGAGGTGGTGGATGATCATGGGACCGCCGTCGTCTGGACCGGCGATCCCAAAAGCGCCGATGTCATTGCATGCGCCCGCCGGCGCGGGCTCAAGGTCATGACCGTCGGCCCAGGCGGCGAGACGATCGATCTCAAGAGCCGCTCCGCCAGCCCACTCGGCCAGACCCTGGTACTGGGCCATGGCGGCAAGGACTGGACCCTGAAGCTGCCGCTGATCGGCGCTTATCAGGCGGCGAACGTGCTGGTGTCTGCGGGCCTGGTGCTCGCGACCGGGGGCGAGTGGACGCAGACGTTTGCAGGCCTCGGGCGCCTGTCCCCCGTGCGTGGGCGGCTTGAGCGGGCGGTCATCACCCCCGCCGGAGCGCCCGTCTATATCGATTACGCCCACACACCCGACGCGCTGGAAGCGGCGATTTCCGCGCTGCGGCCGCACGTCGAGGGACGGCTGATCACGATGTTCGGCGCGGGCGGTGACCGCGACAAGGGCAAGCGGCCGCAGATGGGCCGGGTGGCGGCGGCGGGCAGCGATCTCGTCATCGTCACCGACGACAATCCCCGCACGGAAGATCCCGCAATGATCCGCCGCGAAGTCCTCGCCGGCGCCCCCGGTGCGCGCGAGATCGGCGGGCGGCGAGAGGCGATTGCATTCGCCATCGGCGAAGCGCGCGAAGGCGACATCGTCCTGCTCGCCGGCAAGGGCCATGAAACGGTGCAGGTGATCGGGACGCAGGTCATGCCGTTCGACGATGCAGAGGTCGCTCGGGAGTGCGCGGCGTGAGCGGCCCGCTGTGGACTTCGGCCGAGATCGAAGCGGCCACCGGGGGCACCGCCTCGGCCGTGTTCGACGTCACCGGAATCACCTTCGACAGCCGGGAAGTGGAGCCCGGTTGGCTCTTTGTCGCCATGCCCGGGACAGTCGCCGACGGGCATGATTTCGTCGCCAGGGCCCTTGGCCTGGGTGCGGCAGGAGCCTTGGTCAGCCGCGCCGTGGAAGGCCCGCACGTGCTCGTGGCCGATGTCCCGCAAGCGCTCGAGGCCCTGGCCCGGGAAGGCCGCGCGCGGATGGACGGCAAGGTGCTTGGCGTCACCGGTTCGGTCGGCAAGACCGGGACCAAGGAAGCGCTCGCGGCGGCGCTGGCGCGGCGGCACCCGGGCAAGGTGCATCGCTCGCTCAAGAGCTACAACAACCATGTCGGCGTGCCGTTGAGCCTCGCCCGCATGCCGCGCGACAGCGTCTACGGCATCTTCGAGATGGGGATGAATCATGCCGGGGAAATCCGCGCCCTCGCCGCGATGGTCCGTCCGCACGTCGCGCTGATTACCGCCATTGCGCCCGCGCATATCGAGAATCTTGGATCGCTCGAGGCGATTTCGGACGCCAAGGGCGAGATCTTCGAAGGCCTGGAACCAGGCGGAACGGCGATCATCCCCAACGACACGCCCTATCGCGACCGCCTGCTGAAGGGTGCGCGGCGCTTTGCCGAGACGATCGTGACCTTTGGTTCGGGCGACGCGGACGTGGCGGCGATGCATGCAGTCCGCTCCGATAGCGGCGGAAGCCTCGTCACCGCTCGGCTGACGACCGCCGACCTCACCTACAACATCGCTCAGCCCGGCGAGCATTGGGTCGGCAACAGCCTTGCCGTGCTGGCCGCAGTGGAAGCGGTCGGCGCCGACCTCGCTGCGGCCGGGCTGGCGCTCGGCGACATGGGCGGCCTCAAGGGTCGCGGTGCGCGCCACCAGGTCCCCGTCGCGGGCGGGACCGCCTTGCTGATCGATGAAAGCTACAACGCCAATCCTGCCAGCATGAGCGCCACCTTGCGCAGCCTCGCGGCGGAAAATGTCGACGGCCGGCGGCTGGCAGTGCTGGGCACCATGCTCGAACTTGGCGACTTCAGCGATGAGGCGCACGCCGGCCTCGCGCCCATCATCCTCGAAACCGGAATCGCCGAACTGATCCTGGTCGGCGATGCGACCCGGCCGCTTGCGGCGGCGCTGGACGGCAGGCTTCCGGTCACCGTGGTCGCCGACGCGTCCGCCGCGACCGCCGCGCTGCTGGCACGGCTCGCCCCGGATGACGCGGTACTGGTCAAGGCATCGAACGGGATAGGGCTTGCTTCGCTGGTCGAGCGGGTGGCAGGGGGCGCGGCCTAATGCTTTACGTCATCGCAGAATATCTCGGTTTTCCAGGTGTCCTGAACCTGATCCGCTACATCAGCTTCCGGGCCGGGGCCGCGACAGCCACCGCGCTGCTGATCGGCCTGCTGATCGGGCCGTGGTTCATCAACATGCTTCGTGTCCGTCAGGGCAAGGGGCAGCCGATCAGAGCCGATGGGCCGCAGACCCACCTCGCCAAGCGCGGCACGCCGACCATGGGCGGCCTGCTGATCCTGGTGTCGGTTGTGATCTCCTGCCTGCTGTGGATGGACCTTGCGAGCCCCTACGTCTGGGCCTGCCTGGCGGTCACCGCGGGCTTCGGCGCGATCGGCTTCCTCGACGATTACGACAAGGTGAAAAAGGCGCACCACGCCGGCATTCCGGGCAAGGTCCGGCTGCTGCTGGAATTCGTGATCGCCGGCTTCGCGACCTGGCTGATGGTGCGGGTGTCGGGCACCAACCTTTACCTGCCGTTCGTGCAGGGACCGGCAATGCAGCTGGGCTGGTTTTACGTCCTGTTCGGTGCGTTCGTGATCGTCGCCTTCGGCAATGCGGTGAACTTGACCGATGGGCTGGACGGGCTGGCCACCATGCCGGTGGTGATCGCGGCGCTCGCCTTCGTCCTCCTCGCCTATCTTGGCGGCAACGCGCGCTATGCGACTTACCTTGGCATTCCGCATGTGCCGGGGGTCGGCGACCTCACCGTCCTGCTTCTGGCGGTGGTCGGCGGCTGCCTTGCCTTTCTGTGGTTCAACGCGCCCCCGGCGGCGGTCTTCATGGGCGATACGGGCAGCCTTGCGCTCGGCGGCGCCCTGGGCGCGGTTGCGGTCGCGACCCACAACGAGTTCGTGCTGGCGATCATCGGCGGGCTGTTCGTGGTAGAGGCGCTCTCCGTCATCATCCAGGTCGCGGTCTACAAGCGGACCGGGCGGCGGGTATTCCTGATGGCGCCCATCCATCACCATTTCGAGCACAAGGGCTGGAGCGAGCCGACGGTCGTGATCCGCTTCTGGATCATCGCTTTCGTGCTGGCGCTGGCCGGCCTGTCGACGCTGAAGCTGCGGTGATCACGGCCAAGGCCTGGAAAGACAAGAGATACGCCGTCTACGGGCTCGCCCGCTCCGGCCTCGCCACCGTGCGCGCGCTGGTGGCGAGCGGCGCCCAAGTCACGGCATGGGACGATAAAGGGGAGGCGCGGGCGCAGGCTGAGGGCGCCGCGCTTCTCGACCTCAACAGCGCCGACTTTTCGCAATTCGACAGTTTCGTCGTCTCACCCGGCGTGCCCCTCAACACCCATCCGCTTGCCCAGCGGGCGCGGGAGGCAGGCGTTGAAATTATCGGCGACATCGAGCTGTTCGCCCGCGCCCGGCCCAATCTTCCGCCGCACAAGGTCGTCGGGATCACCGGCACCAACGGCAAGAGCACCACGACCGCGCTGGTCCACCACATCCTCAAGGCCGCCGGCATGCCGGCGACCATGGGCGGCAATATCGGCCTTCCGATCCTCGCGCAGGACCCGCTGCCCGAAGGCGGCGTCTACGTGCTGGAGCTGTCGAGCTACCAGATCGACCTGACCCAGAGCCTCGACTGCGATGTCGCGGTATTGCTCAATATCACGCCCGATCATCTGGATCGGTACGAAAGCTTCGATGCTTACGCGGCGAGCAAGGCACGGCTCTTCACCATGCAGTCGCCCGACCAGACGGCCCTTGTCGACTGGAGCCTCTTTGAGCGCGGGCTGGTTGCTCCTGCTGCGGGCTTCAACAGCCTGACCCTGCCAAGCGGCTACGATCAGGCAGGGTGGCCCGCGCTCCAAGGACCCCACAACGAGCAGAACGCCGCCGCTGCAATCGAGACGGCGGCCTGGCTGGGTTTGGGCGAAGAGGAAATTGCTGCGGGCCTGCGCAGCTACCCGGGCCTGCCGCACCGCATGGAGCGCGTTCGCGAAATGAATGGCACCCTGTTCGTCAACGACAGCAAGGCGACCAACGCCGAGGCCGCGGCGCCGGCGCTCGCCGCTTACCCGCGCATTCGCTGGATTGTCGGCGGGCAAGCGAAGACCAAGGAACTGGGCGACACCGCCAGCCATTTCGACCATGTAGTCCGCGCCTACACCATCGGCGAGGCAGGTCCGCTGTTCGCCACGCTCCTGCGCGAGCGCGGGGTGGACGTAATCGAGTCGGAAACGCTGGAAAATGCGGTGAAATGTTCCGCCCGGGATTCACTTCCTGGCGAGACGGTTCTACTCTCCCCGGCCTGCGCCTCGTTTGATCAGTTCCGGGACTTCGAGGCGCGCGGGGAGGCCTTCAAGGCCTTGGTGGGGGCATTATGAACGGCGTTCTGGCGAAGGCCTTTCCGATCGACACGAGCAATCGCTACGGCCGCGCTGACCGCTCGGCCGTGGGGCGCTGGTTCTGGGAGATCGATCGCGTCCTGCTGGTGCTCGTCGCGGTGCTGATCGCGATCGGCCTAGTCGCCGTCGCGGCCGCCAGCCCGGCTGCGGCGCAGCGCTATTCGGGCGGCAACGTCACCTTCGCACCCCTCTACTATTTCTATCGACAGCTGGTCTGGCTCGCCCTTTCCATTCCGGTGATGATCGTCATTTCGATGATGCCGCGCGAGCGCTTGCGGCAATGGTGCCTGCTCGGCTGCGCCGGCTGCATCGGGCTGATGCTGCTGGTGCCGGTGATCGGCCCGGAAGTGAATGGCGCCAAGCGCTGGATCGGCTTTGGTTTTGCGCAGGTGCAGCCGTCGGAATTTTTGAAGCCATTCTTCATCGTCACCGTGGCCTGGATCCTCAGCCTCAAGGAAAAGGACAAGAAGCTGCCGGTGATGATTCTGTCCGGCGGGCTTGCCGGGCTGGTCGCGGTGCTGCTGATGATCCAGCCCGATTTCGGCTCGACCATCATCTTCGGTACCGTGTGGATCGTGATGATCGCGCTGGCGGGGGCCAACGTCCGGGTGCTTGGCCTGATGGGTGTCGCCGGCCTCGTCGGCATCGTGCTGGCTTACTTCTTCTATGACGTGGCGCAGGTCCGCATCGACGGCTTCCTGTTCGGCGAAGGCGACAATTTCCAGGTCGAGAATGCGATGCGCACGCTGACCGCGGGCGGGCTGCTCGGCATGGGACCGGGCGGAGGCACCCGCAAGTTCCACCTGCCCGAACCCCACACCGACTATATCTTCTCGGTCATCGGCGAGGAGTTCGGGCTCATCGCCTGCATGGCGATCGCGGTCATCTACTGCGCCATCGTGGTCCGGGTGCTGGTCAAATTGCTCGACGAGGACGAGCCCTTTGCCGTCCTCGCCGCCGCCGGGCTGGCCTGCCAGTTCGGGCTGCAGGCGCTGATCAACATGGCGGTCAACGTCCAGCTCGCCCCGTCCAAGGGCATGACCCTGCCGTTCATCTCCTACGGCGGAAGCTCGATGCTGGCACTGTCGATCGGTATGGGCCTGCTGCTCGCCTTCACCCGCACCAACCCCTACCTGAAGCGATCGCCCTATGTGGTGAAGTGGAGCGAGGGGCGCTAAGCGGGCGGAATGAACTTCGTCCTCGCGGCCGGCGGAACCGGCGGGCACATGATCCCGGCCCATGCCCTCGCCGCCGAACTCAAGGCGCGCGGGCATGGCGTCCTCCTGATCACCGACGCCCGCGGGTCGCGAATCCCGGGGCTGTTCGACGACGTTCCCGTCCATATCCTCCCGGCTGGACGGCTGACCAAGACGCCGTGGGGCATGCTGAAGGCGATGCGTTCGGTCATGGCCGGCCGACGCGAGGCCAAGACGCTGTACCGCAAACACCGGCCCGATGCAGTCGTCGGCTTCGGGGGCTATCCCGCCTTTCCCGCGCTGCTCGCGGCGTCCTCGCTCAGGATCCCGACCGTGCTGCACGAGCAGAATGCGGTGCTGGGCCGGGTCAACCGCCTGCTCGCCGGTGACGCGGCGGCGATCGCAACAGCATATGAACGGGTCGAGCGGCTGAAGCCCGGACACGAACGCAAGGTCGCCCTGGTCGGCAATCCGGTGCGCTCCAGCATCGTCAAACTGGGCGAACTGCCTTTCCCGGCCTTCGATTCCTTCGCGCCCCTGAAGCTCCTCGTCACCGGCGGCAGCCAGGGGGCGACCGTGCTTGGCGAGATCGTGCCGGCGGGGCTTGGCGAATTGAGCGAAAACCTTCGCCACCGCCTGCAGGTGGTGCAGCAGTGCCGGCCCGACGACATCGAACGAGTTCGCGATACCTATCGCGATCTCGGCATCCCGGCGGAGCTGTCGACCTACCTTCGCGACATGGATGACAAGCTGGGTGCCTGCCACCTGATGATCGGCCGTGCGGGCGCCTCGACCATTGCCGAACTGACGGCGGCCGGCCGCCCCGCGATCCTTGTCCCGCTGCCGATCGCCACCGACGATCACCAGACCGCGAACGCACGCGAACTGGCGCGGGCTGGCGGCGCGCGGATGATCCCGCAGCCACAATTCACGCCTGAGGCGCTGGCCCGGCAGATCGAGGCGCTGGCCGACGATCCCGAAGCGCTCTCCAATGCCGCGGCGCGGGCGCTGTCGGTCGGCCGCCCGCACGCGGCCCGCGATCTTGCCGACCTCGTCGAACGGATCGGGCAGGGCGACCGCCCGGCGCTGGTCGGCCCCGCGATCAAGGCCGCGACCCCCTCGATTGGCCTCGCTCCGGCGGGAGCGACGGCATGAAGGCGGTCGGCACCGACATCGGCACCATCCACTTCGTCGGGATCGGCGGGATCGGCATGTCGGGCATTGCCGAGGTCATGCATCACCTCGGCTACAAGGTGCAGGGCTCCGACGCGAGCGAGAGCTACGTCACCGAGGGCCTGCGCAAGGTCGGCATCGACGTGATGATCGGCCAGAGCGCCGACAATCTCGGCGAGGCGGCAGTTGTCGTTTGCTCGACCGCCATTCGCGCCGACAATCCCGAAGTCGAGGAAGCCGCCCGCCGCCGCATCCCGCGCGTCCGCCGCGCCGAAATGCTGGCCGAGCTGATGCGGATGCAGAACACGGTCGCGGTCGCCGGCACCCATGGCAAGACGACGACCACCAGCATGATCGCGGCGCTGCTTGATGCGGGCGGGCTCGACCCGACCGTCATCAATGGCGGCATCATCAATGCCTATGGCTCCAATGCGCGCCTCGGCAAGGGCGACTGGATGGTGGTCGAGGCCGACGAAAGCGACGGCAGCTTCCTGCGGCTCGACGGGACTATCGCGGTGGTCACCAACATCGATCCCGAGCACCTCGATCATTACGGAAACTTCGACAAGGCCAAGGACGCGTTCGTCGAATTTGTCGAAAACGTGCCGTTCTACGGTCTCGCCGTGATGTGCATCGACCATCCGGAGGTCGCCAACCTCCTGAGCCGGATCAAGGACCGGCGGGTCGTCACCTACGGTTTTTCGGCGGCGGCGGACCTCAAGGCCGAAAACGTCACGACCGAAGGCGGGGTGACCCGCTTCGACGCGCTGGTGCTCGAACGCTCGGGCGAGCGGCGGCGGATCGAGGGCGTCACGCTGCCGATGCCGGGCCGCCACAATGTCCAGAACGCGCTGGCCGCGATCGCGGTCGGGCTCGAGCTTGGCCTGTCCGATAGCTGCATCGCCGGAGGGTTCGAACGGTTCGGCGGGGTCAAGCGCCGCTTCACCCGCGTCGGCGAGGTCGACGGAACCGTTATCATCGACGATTACGCCCACCATCCGGTGGAAATCCGCGCCGTCCTTTCCGCTGCGCGCGACAGCACCTCCGAGCGGGTCATCGCGGTCGTCCAGCCGCATCGCTACACCCGGCTCGCGGGGCTGATGGAGGATTTCGCCAACGCCTTTGTCGAAGCCGACACGGTGCTGGTCGCCCCGGTCTATGCCGCCGGCGAGGATCCGATCGAGGGCGCGGATGCGCTTGCCCTCGCCGAAGCCATCCGGGCGCGTGGCCATCGCATGGTCCAGACCGTCGACGGCCCCGCCGACCTCGCCCGCACCCTGCGTGACCTCGCCGCCGATGGCGACATCGTGATCTGCATGGGCGCCGGCGACATCACCAAATGGGCAGCCGGCCTTGCCAAGGCGATCGGCAACGAGCGCAGCTTCAAGGCCGCTCCGCCACCCGGCACCGCAGGCGACCAGGGATGAGCGAGGCGCAGACCCTGGGCCAGCAAGTGCGCGGCCGCCTGACGGCGCAAGCCCCGCTCGCACCCCTGGTGTGGTTCAAGTCGGGCGGAGCCGCCGAACGCCTGTTCGAGCCGGCCGACGTCGCCGACCTGCAGGCCTTCCTTGCCGCGCTCGACCCCGCCACGCCGGTTATGGCGCTCGGCCTCGGGTCCAACCTCATCATCCGCGATGGCGGGGTCCCGGGCGTGGTGGTCCGCCTTGGCAAGCCGTTCGCCAAAGTCAGCCAGGTGGACGCCGTGACGCTGGAATGTGGCGGCGGCGCTTCGGGCATCCTCGTCTCCTCCTCGGCGCGCGACGCCGGAATCGGCGGGATCGAATTCCTTCGCTCCATTCCGGGCACCGTCGGCGGCTTCGTGCGGATGAACGGCGGCGCCTACGGACGCGAGGTCAGGGATATCCTGGTCGAGGCCACCGTCGTCCTCCGCTCGGGCGAACTGGTAACGCTGACGAACGCCGATCTTGGCTACACCTACCGTCATTCCGACCTTCCCGCCGGCGCGATCGTGGTGTCCGCCATCTTCCGGGGTCATCCGGCCGAACCAGCCGCGGTGCAGGCCGAGATGGACCGTATCGCCGCCGCGCGCGAAGCCTCGCAGCCGCTGCGCAGCAAGACGGGCGGATCGACCTTCAAGAACCCTCTGCCGAAGAAGGCGTGGGAAGTCATCGACGCTGCCGGCTGCCGCGGCCTGACCATTGGCGAAGCACAGGTCAGCGAGAAACATTGCAACTTCCTCCTCAACCTCGGTACCGCGAGAAGTGCGGACATCGAGGCCCTTGGCGAAGAGGTCCGCGCCCGGGTTCGAGCGCACAGCGGGACCGAGCTCGAGTGGGAAATCCAGCGTGTCGGAATCTATGCCGACCACGCCAAACAAGGCTCTGTAGGAGTGAGTGCGTGAACCGGGACCTTCATGTTGTCGTGCTGATGGGCGGCTGGTCGTCCGAGCGCGAGGTCTCGCTGATGAGCGGCAAGGGCGTCGCCGAGGCCCTGCGCGAGCGCGGGTGGAACCGGGTCACCGGGGTCGACATGGACCGCAATGTCGCCCGCGTCCTCGAGGAACTGCGACCCGACATCGTCTTCAACGCGCTGCACGGCCATCCCGGCGAGGATGGCACCGTCCAGGGCATGCTCGATCTGATGGGCATTCCCTACACCCACAGCGGACTCAGCACGTCCGCGATCGCCATCGACAAGGAGCTGACCAAGCTGCTGCTGGTGCCGGCCGGCGTTCGCATGCCCAAAGGCACCATGGTCCGGTCCGAGACGCTGTTCGAGCGCGACCCGATCCCGCGGCCCTATGTGCTGAAGCCCGTCAATGAAGGATCCTCGGTCGGGGTCGCGATCGTCACCGACGAAAGCAATTACGGCAATCCGATCGGACGCGACACCGCGGGCCCGTGGAACGACTTCGACGAACTGCTCGCCGAGCCGTTCGTCGCCGGTCACGAGCTTACCGTCGCGGTGCTCGGCGACGAGGCGCTGTGCGTCACCGAGCTCAAGCCGCGGCAGGGCTTCTACGACTTTGACAGCAAATATACCGACGGCATGACCGAACATGTGTGCCCGGCCCAGATCCCGGACGAGATTGCGCAGGCGATGCTCGACATGGCGCTGACCGCGCACCGGGTGCTGGGCTGCAAGGGCGCCAGCCGTTCGGACTTCCGCTGGGACGATGCGCACGGCGACAAGGGGATCTACCTCCTCGAAACCAACACGCAGCCGGGGATGACGCCGCTCAGCCTGGTCCCCGAACAGGCGCGGCAGCGCGGCATTTCGTACGGCGAACTGGTCGAGCGCATCATTGCCGAGGCGCTGCAATGAACGCGCAGACTATCAAGCGCCCGGCTTCCGGCAAGGGGCGGGGCAAGCCGGCTGCGCGCAAGGCCCCGGCCCGTGCGGCGGCGGCGTCGCCCTGGCCCGCAGGAAGCGGCAAGCTCGCGCGCTATGCCTTCCTGGCGCTGGTCGCGATCATGGCAATCGTCGCGCTGATCGCGCTTGACCTGCCGGGCAAGGCCCTGCGCGCGACCGGTGCGGCGACGGGCGAAGCGGGCTTCAAGGTCGCGAGCTATCAGATCGTCGGCTTGAAGAACATGGAACGGCGCAAGGTCGATGCGGTCGTCACCGACGAGCTTCGCCGTGCTGCCGAAGAAGCGCCGATCGGGACCGACGAGCCGGCACAGGCACTGGTCGACCTCGACTGCATCCGCGACAGCCTGTTGCAATTCGGCTGGGTCAAGGACGCGCGCGTGTCGCGCCGCCTGCCCGACAGCCTGGTCATCGACCTCGTCGAACGAACGCCGAGCGCGGTTTGGCAGAACCAGGGCCGATTGAGCCTGATCGACAGCGAAGGGGTGGTGCTCGACGCCGTGCCGGTCGACCGCATGCCCGACCTGCCGCTGCTGATCGGGCCCGGGGCCAATGCCAAGGCGGTGCCGCTCCGCCGCATGATGGACAGCGTGCCCACCCTCAAGCCGCAGCTTGTTTCGGCAAGCTGGATCGGCGGGCGGCGCTGGGACCTGAATTTTGCTACCGGAGAAACCGTGTCCCTGCCTGAAACCGATGCCGCTGCCGCGCGGGCGCTGAAGCGCTTCGCCAAGATGGACAGCTCGACCGGCCTCCTGGGGCGGGACATGATCCGCTTCGACCTTCGCGTCCCTGGCAAGATGATCGTCCGCGTGCCGCCCGGTGCCACGCCGCCGCCCGCCACCAATGCCGAGGCGGCGCAATAATGGCGGGTCGCGACGCGCCAGTCCTGATCGGCGCCATCGACATCGGATCGTCCAAGGTCTCTGCTCTCGTCTGCACGCTGGACGAGGAAGGCCGTCCGCGCGTCCTCGGCACCGGCCAGCGCCAGAGCCGCGGCGTGAAGCGCGGGTTCGTCACCGACATGGAAGCGACCGAAGTGGCGGTGCGCGAAGCGGTCGAGCAGGCCGAGCGGATGAGCGGCCAGACCATCGAGGACGTCTGGGCGAGCTACGGCGCCGGCGGCCTCAGCAGCGGCCTTGCCACCGTCGAGGTGGAGATCGGCGGCCATCAGGTCGAGCCTGCCGACGTCGATGCGCTGCTCGAAAGCGGCCGCCAGGCCGTCGACCGGCCGGGGCAGGTCACGCTCCACGCCAATCCTGCCCTTTACACCATCGACGATGTCGAGGGCGTCCGCTCGCCGGTCGGGATGCATGCCAGCCGGCTGGGCGTGGATATCCACGTCATCGCCGCCGACGAAGCGCCCCTGCGCAATGTCGACCTCACCATCCGCCAGGCGCATCTTGGCGTTCGCGCGATTGTCGCCTCGCCGGTCGCCGCCGCGCTGGCCTGCCTCAGCCAGGAAGAACGCGACATCGGCGTCGCGCTGGTCGAGCTCGGGGCCGAGGTCACCAACGTGTCTCTTCACATCGGCGGAATGCTGGTGGCGCTGCGCTCGATCCCGCTGGGCGCCAAGGACATCACCGACGACATCGCCGCGGCGTTCGGAGTGCGCCGGCGCGACGCGGAGCGGATCAAATGTTTCCACGGATCCGCGATGACCAGCCCGCGCGACAATCACGAAGTGGTCGAAGCGCTGCCGATCGGCGCCGAGGACGGGGCCGAACCGCTCCGCATCAGCCGCGCGCAACTGATGACCGTGATCCGCCAGCGGGTCGAGCGGATCACTGCCGAGATCGACGATGCGTTGAAGGACATGGGGTTCGTGAAGCCTGTCGGGCGCCAGGTCGTGCTGACCGGGGGCGGGGCGGAGCTCAAGAATATCGCCGACTACATGCAGGGCGTGCTCGGCCGCGCGGTGCGGGTCGGAAGGCCGCGGGCGATCACCGGCTTGCCCGATGCGCACAGCGGTTCGGCCTTCAGCAGCCTGGTCGGGCTGGTTATGCTGGCGACCCAGCCCGATGGCCTCATCGACCTCGCGCTGCCCGGCAAGAAGCCGGCGGTAAGCGGCGGCGGATTGCTCAACCGGCTGGTTTCTACCTTCCGGCGGGGCAGGGCCTGATCGTCCCATCGCGGGACGGCTGAGTCTCTCCAGACACGCTTCGCCCGAAAATCGGCACAAGAGTTAACTTTTCCGCTTGTGCCGCAAAGAGCGGTGAATCATAGATTCACGCTTACAAGTTCAACGCGTTGACGAGCGGGGGTCCCACCACATGAGCATCGATTTCGTCCGGCCGGCTGTGGATGAGCTGAAGCCGCGCATTACCGTGATCGGTGTCGGCGGTGCGGGCGGCAACGCCATTGCCAACATGATTCGCGCCGACGTCCAGGGCGTCGACTTTGCGGTCGCCAATACCGACGCGCAGGCGCTCAACGCCTCGCTCGCCGATCGCCGCATCCAGCTCGGCCACAAGATCACGCAAGGCCTTGGCGCCGGCGCCCGTCCGGAAATCGGCCGCGCCGCGGCTGAAGAGGCGATGGAAGAGATCGAGCGCGCGCTCGAAGGGGCGCACATGTGCTTCATAGCGGCCGGCATGGGCGGCGGCACCGGGACCGGCGCCGCTCCGGTGATGGCCAAGGCCGCCCGCGACAAGGGCATCCTGACCGTCGGCGTCGTCACCAAGCCGTTCGCGTTTGAAGGCTCGCGCCGCACCCGCGCCGCCGAATCCGGCATCGCCGAACTGCAGCAGCACGTCGACACGCTGATCGTCATCCCGAACCAGAACCTGTTCCGCCTCGCCAACTCGGACACGACCTTCAAGGAAGCGTTCCAGATGGCCGACGAGGTCCTCCAGCAGGGCGTTCGCGGGATCACCGACCTGATGGTGATGCCCGGCCTCATCAACCTCGACTTCGCCGACGTCCGCTCGGTGATGGGCGAAATGGGCAAGGCGATGATGGGCACCGGCGAAGCGTCGGGCGACAACCGCGCGATCGAAGCCGCCGAGAAGGCGATCTCCAACCCGCTCCTCGACGGCGTGTCGATGAAGGGCGCCAAGGGCGTCATCATCTCGATCACCGGCGGCGAAGACATGCGCCTGATGGAAGTCGACGAGGCCGCCAGCCACATCAAGGAACTGGTCGACCCCGACGCCAACATCATCTGGGGTTCGGCGTTCAACAACGACCTCGACGGCAAGATCCGCGTGTCGGTCGTTGCGACCGGCATCGAGGCTGAAGAGGCCACCAAGGCCACCCCGAGCACCAGCGGAATGATGACTCCGCCGACCAAGGTGTTCACCTTCCCGACCCGCTCCACCGCGGCGACCCCGGCGCCGACGGCCGCCACTCCGGCTGCGCCGACCGCGACCGCTCCGGCACCGCTTGACCTTGGCACCAGTGACGACAGCGACGAGCTGCTGCTCGACAGCGAGGACATCCTGACCAGCCCGGTCGGCACCCCGCCGATCGCCCCGCCGGTCGACGAGGAAACCACTCCTGCGCCCAAGCGCGAGGCTGGCACACTGTTCGAACGGATGAGCAGCATGGCCCGCGCCGGCGGCAAGATCGAGGAAGAGCCGACCCCCAGCCTCCGCCGTGAGCCGCTGGACATTCCGCGCTTCCTCAACCGCCAGGGCAACCAGTAAGAGCAAGATCCCGCCCAATCCGCCGCGAGCGGAAAGGGATCGTATGAGAAGGGGCCTGGCGGTAGCGCCGGGCCCCTTCTTGTTTCCGGGACAGCTTCAACTCGTCCGCTGGAGCCCTCGCCTCATCGCCCCGGTAGCTTCCGCTCAGCCAAGGCTCAGCTAGACCCGGCGACGGGATGGGGATGACATACAAAGCATTGGTGGTGGCTGCTGCGCTTTTGCCGCAGGCGGCCGCGGCCCAGTATATCGGAGGGAGGCCGCCCGAGCCGCCGCCCGCGCCGGTGGCCGGAATGGTCGAAAGCCCGGAGGCGGCGCTCGCCCGCAACGTGCGGCTGATCGCAATCAATCCGAAGAATTACGATGCCCTGCTCGGGGCCGGCCGTGCAGCGCTTCGCCTCGGTGATGCGCAGGCGGCGATCGGCTTCTTCGGCCGCGCCGAGGAGATCAACGCCAATCACTGGGCGCCAAAGGCGGGGCAGGGCTCGGCAATGGCGCAGATGGGCGAAGCACAGGCCGCGCTCGGCCTGTTCGAACAGGCGCAGGCGCTCGGCGCGACGCAGAGCCTGATCGCGCTCGACCGCGGGCTGGCATTCGACTTGCTAGGTCGGCAGGCCGAAGCCCAGAGCGATTATCGCGCGGTGCTCGCCGGGCCCGACCAGGAAGAAGCCCGCCGCCGGCTTGCGCTCAGCCTCGCGATTTCGGGCCGCAAGGCCGAGGCGCTGACAACGCTCGATCCCTTGCTTGCCCGCCGTGACGCCGCCGCCCGGCGGACGCGCGCCTTCATCCTCGCGCTCGGCGGGGATCTCGACGGCGCGCGAGCGGCAATCGCTGCCTTGCTGCCGGGTGCCAGCAATGGGTTTGATCCCTTCCTTCGCCGCCTTGCCTCGCTCGGACCGGGACAGAAAGCGGCCGCGGTTCACCTCGGGATCATGCCTGCCGAGGGGGCCGCGCTCGCGGCCGCACAGGCGGCAGAAACGCCGCCGGCACCCGTATCGTCACCTCAGCCGGTGCGTGAGGCGAGGGTCCGGCAAGTGCGCGTCGCGTCGTCGGTCAAGCCTGCTCCCGCCAAGACCGACGAAGCCCCGCCGGCCAGCAAGCCGCAGGAAGATCGGTTGGCCTCGATCGAGAGCACGTTGGTGAAACTTCCCGCGCCGCCGCCCGCGCCCAAGCCAATCGTCGAGCGCCTGACCCGCCGGACGCCGGCACCCGAGCGCGAACTCGCCAGCCGCCCGGCGTCGGATGACCCCGTCCTCAAGGTCACCAAGCGCGGCACCAAGGTCGAGCCCAAGCCGCTTAAGCTTGCGGCCAAGGACAGTAAGGATGACGCCGTCAAGGCCGCGAAAACGGACAAGGACACAAAGACCCGCGGCAAGGCGGAGGAGGAGGAGGCCAAGCCGGCCAAGGCTGGCGCTTCCTCGTCGCGCATCTATGTGCAGCTTGCGGGCGGCGCCAATGCCGACCGCATGAGCAAGGAATATGAGCGCATCCGCAAGACCAAGTCGTCGCTGTTCCGGACTCGCCAGCCGCTGGTGTCGGCGGTGAAGGGCTGGTCGCGGCTGGTGATCGGGCCGTTCAAGGACGCCGATGAGGCGCAGGAATTCGTGAACGACCTACACGCCGCCAAGCTGGAAGGCTTCGTCTGGAACGCACCGGCCGGCCTCAAGCTCGAGAAGCTCGCATCGAAGTGAAATTGCCCTCCGGTATCGCCGCGCGTCCTTCCGATAGTCGCGGCCGGCTTCATGCCGAGCCAGACGACGGCCCGCGCGGTCCCCGCGATGCCTTCCAGCGCGATCGCGACCGGATCGTCCATTCGATCGCCTTCCGCCGCCTGCGTCACAAAACCCAGGTGTTCGTCGCCCCGGATGGCGATCATTACCGCGTCCGACTGACCCACAGCCTCGAAGTCGCGCAGATCGGCCGCACCATCGCCCGAGCATTCGGCCTAAACGAGGACCTGACCGAGGCGCTCTGCCTTGCGCACGATCTTGGCCATCCGCCGTTCGGCCATGCTGGCGAGGATGCGCTGGACGAGGCGCTGCGGGCGGCGGGCGGGTTCGATCACAACGGCCACACGCTGCGCTTGGTGACCGCGCTGGAGACACCTTATCCGGCGTTCGACGGGCTGAACCTGACGTGGGAGACGCTCGAAGGGCTGGCCAAGCACAATGGCCCGGTGGCGAACCCTCAATGGGCGCTGGCCGGGGTCGATGCCGCGGTGGGGCTGGAGCTGGGCTCGCACGCCAGCCTCGAGGCGCAGGTCGCCGCGATTGCCGACGACATCGCCTACGACAATCACGACATCGACGATGGCCTGCGGGCAGGCGTGCTCCCGCTCGACCTCCTTCTAGAGCTTCCGTTCGTGGCGCGGCACTGGCAGGCGATTGAGCAGCGCTGGCCCGACCTGCCGCTCGACCGCAAGATCAAAGCGCTGGTCCGCGACCAGATCGGGACCATGGTCGGCGACCTGCTGGCCGAGACCCGCCGCCGGGTGGCCGAGTCTGGGGTCGAGACGCTGGCCGAAGTGCGCGCCGCGGGTCGGCCGCTGGCCGGCTTCTCTGCCGAACTTGCGGCGGAGGAGCGGGCCTTGAAGAAGTGCCTCTACGCCAACCTCTATAATGCCCCGGCGCTGCAGCCGGTGCGGATCGAGGCGCAGCGGGTGGTTGGCAATCTCGCCCGCGCCTACCTCGCCGACCCCCGCCTGCTGCCCGACGCCTGGCACCGCGGCGAGGACGAAGTCGCCACCGCCCGCAATATCGCCGACTATATCGCGGGGATGACCGACCCCTTCGCGATCAAGCGTCACGAAGCCCTGATCGGCCCGGTCGAGCTTCCGGAGAAGTTCTGATGCGAGCGGCCATGATCGGTGCGACGGGGCTGATCGGGCGGCAGTTGTGGCCGTTGCTGCAGGCCCGTCACGCCCTGCTGTCGCTTGGAAGGCGCCCGAGCGGCGCGGCGCACGAGAAGATCGGCGACATGGCGCAATGGCCCGGGCTTCTCAGCGGCGAGAATATCGATGTTGCGATCTCGACGCTCGGTACGACCCGCAAGGCTGCTGGCAGCTGGGCGGCGTTCGAGGCAGTCGACCGGCATGCCGTTCTGGCCTTCGCCTCTGCCGCCCGCGAGGCCGGGGCGCGGCAGTTCCTCCTTGTCTCCTCGTCGGGCGCGAACGCAGACAGCCGCAACGATTATCTGCGGTTGAAGGGCGAGGTCGAGCAGGCCATCGCCGCTTTCGGGTTCGAGCGGGTGGACGTATTCCGGCCTGGGCTGTTGCTTGGGGAGCGGTCCGAACGCCGCCCGGCGGAGGCGGCTGGCCAGGCGCTCGGCCCGGTGCTCAACCTACTGCTGCGCGGGCCGCTCGATCGCTACGCGGCAATCGACGCCGGGCTGGTCGCGCGGGCAATGGCAGCGCTTGCCGGCCGCGAGCAACCGGGGCGCTTTATCCATCACAACCGCGAGATCAGGGCGCTCGCCGCCTAGGTGGCCCCGGCTCTCGCCGGGGCACCATCATCAGCCGAAGGTCCGCGACCACCAGCCCTTGCGGGCGGGCTGGGACGATCCTTCCTCGGGTCCTGCTTCCGGCGCAGTGGAAGCAACCTCGTCGGTCGCACCAACGCTTTCGAGGACCGGCTCAGCGGCAGGTTCGGCCGCAGCTTCGGGCTCCGGGGCAGCTTCGGCTTTCTTGGCGCGCGAGCGGCGCTTGGGCTTGGGCTTCTCCTCGGCGGCAGCTTCCTGCGGCGCGGGATCGGCCGGAGCCTCGGGCGCACTCACCTCGAGCGCGGGGGCGAGAGCCTCCGCTTCGGCGGCAACCGCATCGGCCTTGCGCGCCCGCGGACGACGACGCGCCTTGGGCTTCTCCTCGGCAACCGGCTCGGCTTCGGGCTGGGCCTCGACGACCTCGGGCGAAGGGTCTTCGCTCGGAACCGGCTCGACCATCGGCGCTTCGCCCGCTTCGGGAGCGAGGTCCTCGCCGCCTTCCTGGCGCTCACCTTCCTCGCGGTCACGGCCGCGGCCACCCCTGCGACGACCACCGCGACGGCCACGACGCTTGCGCCGTTCGTCTTCGCTACCGGCCTCGTCTTCGACTGCCGGAGCGTCGCCGCCCTCTGCATCGAGCTCGGCGGGCTGCTGGCGATCCTCGTCCTCGTCGGAACCTTCGGCCTGCTGAAACTCGCCGCCTTCGCTTTCGCCATCACGGCGACGGTTGCGGCCACCACGGCGGCGGCGGCGGCGGCGGCGCGAGCGGTCCTCGTCGCTTTCATCGCGTGCACCACGTTCGCCGCGCTCTTCGCGCTGCTCGATCTCGTCTTCCTCGAACTCGTCGAGGATTTCCTCCTCGTCGACCTCGGGCTCGTCGTCGATCGGGGCGGGCGCCGCAAGCTGGCGCACCGGGACGATCGGGCGCGGGCCCGAACTGTCGACCGCCATGCGCGCACCCTCGAACGAGGGATCGACCAGCACTTCGACCGAAACGCCATAGCGCGCTTCGATGTCGGCCAGTTCGGCGCGCTTCTTGTTGAGGACATAGACCGCGGCTTCGCTTCCGGCGCGCAGGCAGACCCGGTCGCCGCGGCCACGGGCCGCTTCGTCCTCGATCATGCGCAGCGCGCTGAGGCCCGCCGACGAGGCGGTACGCATCAGGCCGGTGCCTTCGCAATGCGGGCAGGCCTTGGTCGAGGCTTCCAGCACGCCGGTGCGCAGGCGCTGGCGGCTCATTTCCATCAGGCCGAAGCTGCTGATCCGGCCAACCTGGATGCGGGCGCGATCGTTCTTCAGCGCCTCCTTCATCGCCTTCTCGACCTTCCGGACATGGCTGTTCTGTTCCATGTCGATGAAGTCGATGACGACGAGGCCGGCCATGTCGCGCAGCCGCAGCTGGCGGGCGATTTCCTGCGCCGCCTCGAGGTTGGTCGCGAACGCGGTCTGCTCGATATTATGCTCGCGCGTCGACCGGCCCGAGTTGATGTCGATCGAGACCAGCGCCTCGGTCGGGTTGATGACGATGTAGCCGCCGCTCTTCAGCTGGACGAGCGGATGATACATCGCCGCCAGCTGATCCTCGACGCCGTAGCGCTGGAACAGCGGGGTCGCATCATTGTGCGACTGCACCTTCTTCACGTGGCTCGGCATCAGCAGCTTCATGAAGCCGCGCGCCGCCTTGTAGCCGTCCTCGCCCTCGACCAGCACCTGGTCGATGTCGCGGTGGTAAAGGTCGCGGATGGCGCGCTTCACCAGGTCGCTGTCGCGGTAGATGAGCGCGGGCGCGCTCGACGACAGGGTCTTCTCGCGCACCTCGTCCCACAGCCGGGCAAGGTAATCGAAATCGCGTTTGATCTCGGTCTTGGTGCGCTCGAGGCCCGCGGTGCGGACGATCAGGCCCATCGTCTCCGGCAGCTTCAGGTCGGAGATGATCGACTTCAGCCGCTTGCGGTCGGAGCCGTTGGAAATCTTCCGGCTGATCCCGCCGCCGTGCGAGGTGTTGGGCATCAGCACGCAGTAACGGCCTGCGAGGCTGAGGTAGGTGGTCAGCGCGGCGCCCTTGTTGCCGCGCTCTTCCTTGACGACCTGGACCAGCAGCACCTGGCGGCGCTGGATGACGTCCTGGATCTTGTAGCGGCGGCGCAGATTGAGGCGCTTGCGGCGCACCTCGTCGGCGGCTTCGTCCTTGCGGCTGCGGCGGCCGCCGCGACGCGGGCGTTCGCCGTCTTCCGGATCGCCCTGGTTGTCGTCGTTTTCGCCGTCGAGCTCGCCTTCCGGCTCTTCGGGGCGATCGTCGTGGCCGTCGTCCTCGTGGTGCGGGTCGAGCGGACCGTCCTCGTCCTCGTCATGATCCTCGGCCTCGGAGCGCAGGCGCTCTTCTTCCGCGGCATGTTCGGCCTCTTCGCGCAGAAGCGCTTCGCGGTCGGACTTGGGAATCTGGTAATAGTCGGGATGGATCTCGCTGAAGGCGAGGAAACCGTGGCGATTTCCGCCATAGTCGACGAAGGCCGCCTGAAGCGACGGTTCGACCCTGGTTACCTTGGCGAGATAGATATTGCCTTTGAGCTGCTTGTGCTCGGCGGATTCGAAGTCAAACTCCTCGATCCGGTTCCCCTGGACGACGGCGACCCGGGTCTCTTCCGGGTGGCGCGCGTCGATCAGCATGCGCGTGGTCATTGAATAGTCTCCGGGCGCGCGCCCTGAACAGGGTCAGTCTGCGCGCGCGTGTTGCGGCCATCGCCGGCGCAGTAGGGCCGGCGGAAATGGCGATCAAAGTGGGTGCATCTGCTGATGTTTGCTCTCCGGCGATCGCCGGAAAACGCGCGTCGCTGCTCTCTTCGGCAGGATCAACAAGCGCGTTCTTGAACTTCATGGATCAGCATCAACCTGTACGACGCCGGTAGTGCCGCCCTGTCATCGGACCCCCGGCTATGATCCGGGCCCAGGCCAAGGATGGCCGGTACGGACAAACTGGTTCGTAGCAGCCTCCTTGCCGCGGAGCAACGCCGCGCTAGGGTCGCGCAAATGCGCCGCCCGTCCCGAACTGTTCTGCTCCTGTCGCTGCTCGGCGCGGGCGTGGTCGCGCTCGCGGCCACGGTGTTGTTCAGCCGCGAAGGCGAACAGCGCGGGCTCGACCTCGCCGTCGCTGGCGAAGCGCGCCAGGGCGGCCTCAGCATCGCCTTGTCGCCGGCGGTCGCCGACGTCCGCATCATCGAGGCGCGAACGCCGGGACGGCCGCTGGTGGTGATCGATGCCGGTCACGGTGGCCGCGACGGCGGCGCGCCGGGCGCGAGCGGGGCTACCCGCGAAAAGGACGTCACCTTGCTGATCGCGCGCGAACTGCGCGACGAACTGGCGCGCCGCGGGCGGGTCAGGCTCGCGCTGACCCGCGACGGCGACACCTACCTCACCCTTGACGATCGCGCGGCGATTGCCCGCCGCCTCGGTGCCGGCCTGTTCATCGCCATTCACGCCGACAGTGCGCCCAACCCTTCGGCGCGCGGGGCAACGGTTTATTCCCTGTCCGAAGTCGCCAGCGATGCCGATGCCGCGATGCTCGCCGCGCGGCAGAACGGGGAAGGGGCGGTGGCAAGCGTGCCCGAACCCACCGTCCGCGGCCTGTTGTCCGACCTTGCCGCGCGCGACGAAATGGATGCCAGCGCCGACTTTGCGCTGCGCGTTCTGCGCGAGGCGCGCGGAACCGTCCTCCTTCGCCCCGAACCGCATCGCTTCGCCGCGTTCCGCGTGCTCCGCCGCTCGGGCGCCCCGGCATTGCTGTTCGAGGCCGGCTACATGAGCAATGCGGCGGACGAGGCGACGCTTCTCGACCCCGTCAAGCGCGGCCAGATCGTGAAGGCACTGGCCCGCGCGGTGGAAGCGCAAGTCGCCGCCACGCGTTGATAAGAGAAGCGCTTTCCCCCGTCTTGCCAAGCGAGTAGAGCCGCCCCCCATGGACGCCGTAGCGACCTCTTCGACCCCGGCCTGGCTCGACCGCCACCATGCCGCCGCCGACCGCCTGCGTGCTGCCTGGGCGGGCAAGAGGTGGCTGCGGCTGCTCGGCTTTGGCGTGCTGGGACTCTACTTCCTGTTCGTGCTGGTGTGGCTGTTCTTCGCGGCCGGCCTGCCGTCGAGCGAGAAGCTGCTCGCCTATCAGCCGCCCCTTCCCAGTAACATCCGCGGCGTCGACGGGCAGCCGGTGGGCACCTTCGCTCGCGAGCGGCGGGTCGAACTCAGCTACGACGAATATCCACCGATGGTGATCCAGGCCTTCATCTCGGCCGAGGACAAGACCTTCTTCAGCCACGGCGGGATCGACTATCCCGGCCTCGTCGGTGCGGTCGGCGACTTCGCGCTGAAGAAGGCGACGGGCGGCTCGCGTGCCCGCGGCGGATCGACCATCACCCAGCAGGTCGCCAAGGCGCTTCTGCAGGACGACGAATATGCGGTCAGCCGCAAGATCCGCGAGGCGATCCTTGCCTTCCGGCTCGAAAATACGCTGACCAAGGAACAGATCCTCGAGCTTTATCTCAACCAGATCTTCCTTGGCCGTAATGCCTATGGCGTGCAGGCGGCGGCGCGGGCCTATTTCGACAAGGACGTCACCGACCTGACCTTGCCCGAAGCCGCCTACCTCGCGATCCTGCCCAAGGCGCCGAGCAATTACGATCCCCTGCGCCAGACCCAGCGCGCGCTCGACCGCCGCAACTATGTGCTGCGCGAAATGGTCAACAATGGCTTCATCTCGCAATCCGACGCCAGCGCCGCGGGCGCCTCGCCGCTCGGCACCATCCGCCTCGGCTCCAACGCCAAGTTCCGCGAAGTCGGCGGCTATTTCACCGAAGAAGTACGCCGCGAACTGCTGCGCAAATATGGCGAGGATGCCAAGGCCGGGCCGAACAGCGTCTATGCCGGCGGCCTGTGGGTGCGCACGTCGATGAACCCGCTCATGCAGGACGCTGCGGCCGAAGCATTGCGCGAAGGGCTTGCCACCTTCGATGGCGGACGCGGCTGGCGCGACACCGGGCTTTCCATCGACACCAATGGCGACTGGCGCGGGCAGCTCGACCGGGCCGCACTCGGCACCGGCTTTCCCGACTGGCGCAAGGCGGTGGTGCTCGACAAGGGTACTATCAGCGCACGGATCGGCTTCACGGACGGATCGACCGGCACGCTTGCGGCGGGCAATGCCATCATGCCCAAGCGGGGTGGGGGTGGCAGCGCCTATTCCAATCTGCGCGACGGCATGGTGATCATCGTCAAGCAGGTCGCGGGCGACAATTACGCCATCCGGTCCATCCCTGAGGTCGGCGGCGCCTTCGTCGCGGAGGAAGTGCGCACCGGCCGCGTGCTTGCCATGCAGGGGGGATTCGATGCGATCGGCGCGAGTTACAACCGCGCGACGCAGGCACAGCGCCAGCCTGGCTCCACCTTCAAGCCGATCGTCTATTACACCGCGCTCGCCAACGGCATGACCCCGGCGACGCTGATCGATGACGCGCCCTTCTGCGTGTGGCAGGGCGCTGGCCTCGGCAACAAATGCTTCCGCAACTTCGACGCCAATTATGCCGGCCCGAAGACGCTTCGCTGGGGCGTTGAACAATCGCGCAACCTGATGACCGTGCGTGCGGCCTCGCAGACCGGGATGGCCAAGGTGACCGACACCGCCCGCCGCTTGGGCGTCGGCGATTATCCCAACTATCTGTCGATCGCGCTCGGCGCCGGTGACACCACCGTCCTCAAGCTCACCAACGCCTATGCCATCCTCGCCAATCACGGCCGGGCGGTAATCCCCACGATCATCGATCTCGTCCAGGATCGCGACGGCAAGGTCATCTTCCGCACCGACAATCGCTGCGCGATCATGGAAGGCCGCTGCAATGCGCCCGACTGGGACGGCGGCGCCATGCCCCGTCCGCCCAGCCGCTCGCGGCAGGTGCTCGAACCGCAGGCCGCGTTCCAGATGGTCCACGTCATGACCGGCGTGATCGAACGCGGCACCGCGACCACGCTGCGCGATCTGGGTCGCCCGCTGTTCGGCAAGACCGGCACCACCACCGGCCCGACCAACGTATGGTTCGTCGGCGGCACCCCCGACGTCGTCGCCGGCACCTATATCGGCTACGACCAGCCGCGCTCGCTCGGCGGAGCGGCGCAGGGCGGACGCATCGCCGCGCCGATCTTCAAGCAATGGGCGCAAGCGGCTTTCAAGGACGTGCCACCGACGCCCTTCGTCGCGCCAAAGGGTATCCGCATGGTCCGCATCGACCGCGTCACCGGGCGCCGCGTGTTCGGCACCTTCCCGGTCCGCGAGGATCCCAAGTCGGCGGTGATCTGGGAAGCCTTCCAGCCCGAGAGCGAACCGCGCCGCACCCTTCGCCGCGCCGGCGAGGAAACCGAACTCGCCGATGCCGCAGCCAAGGCCGCTCCCCGCCGCAAGGCGCCGCCGCGCCCACGCGACCAGGCGGTGAAACCAGCCGAACCCGCCAAGGCCCAAGAGGACTTCTTGGCAAGGCAGGGCGGAATCTACTAGGACGCCGCCAGCATCCGCTCGTTCGAGCGCCCGGCTCCGCGCGGTGCCTGAGTGAAAGGACTTCTCTGACATGCGCGCCGAAGCGCAGGCCCACATCGACCAGGTCAATGCCGCCACCGCCCTGCTGCGCCGCTTCCTCGACTGGGATCGCGCGCTGAAGCGGCTCGAGCAGCTGAACGGCAAGGTCGAGGATCCGGCCCTGTGGAATGACCCCAAGGCCGCGCAGGAGGTGATGCGCGAACGCCGCCGGCTGGAAGAAGCGATCGCCGCGACGCGCAAGCTCGAAAGCGAGCTCGCCGACACGGTCGAGCTGATCGAGATGGCCGAAGCCGAGGGCGACGAGGGCCTCGTCGACGATGGCATGATCGCGCTGTCCGACCTTGCCGAACGGGCCGAGCGCGACAAGGTCGCGGCGCTCCTCGCGGGCGAGGCGGATGCCAACAACAGCTACGTCGAGGTGAATTCTGGCGCCGGCGGCACCGAAAGCCAGGATTGGGCCGGCATGCTCCAGCGCATGTATAGCCGCTGGGCCGAACGCCACGGGATGAAGGTCGAACTGGTCGACTTCCACGCCGGCGAGCAGGCCGGTATCAAGTCGGCGACCCTGCTGATCAGGGGCGAAAATGCCTATGGCAATCTCAAGGTCGAAAGCGGCGTCCACCGTCTCGTCCGGATCAGCCCCTACGACAGCTCGGCGCGCCGGCACACCAGCTTCGCCTCGGTCTGGGTCTATCCGGAAGTCGACGACGACATCGACATCGAGGTCAACGAAGGCGACCTCAAGATCGACACCTACCGCGCCTCGGGCGCCGGCGGGCAGCACGTCAACACGACGGACTCGGCGGTGCGCATTACCCACTTGCCCACTAACATCGTGGTGCAGTGCCAGAACCAGCGCTCGCAACACAAGAACAAGGCCGAGGCGATGAAGCAGCTCAAGGCCCGGCTTTACGAGGCCGAGCTGCAGCGTCGCGAGGCCGAGGCCAACAAGACCGAGGCGGCCAAGACCGACATCGGCTGGGGCCACCAGATCCGCTCTTACGTCCTGCAGCCCTACCAGCTAGTCAAGGATTTGCGCACCGGCGTCACCTCCACCGCGCCGGGCGACGTGCTCGACGGCGACCTCGACCGCTTCATGGCCGCTGCGCTCAGCCAGCGCGTGACCGGCGAAAAGGTCGAGGTGGAGGACGTCGACTAGGATGCATGAGCAATCATCGTTCGTCCTGAGCGAAGTCGAAGGACGCAGGCGCAGACGCCCTTCGAATTCGCTCAGGGCAAACGTGCTGTTGCTGGGATGCGCCCTCCTCGCAGGCTGCCGCGCCCAGAGCGAGCCGGCGAGTTTTCCGCCCGCCGGCCGCGATGTCGCGCCGATCGTCTCCGATGCTTTCTCGACCGAGGACGTGCGCGACCGCGTCGGCGAATTCGAGGCGGTGGTCGCCGCGGCCGAAGTGAAGCCCGGCATGTCGGTCGCCGACATCGGCGCTGGCGAGGGCTATTATACCGTGCGCCTGTCCCCCCTCGTCGGAATCCGCGGACGGGTGCTGGCGCAGGACATCGTGCCCGAAGTCCGCGACCGGCTGGCCGAGCGCGTCCAGCGCGAAAAGCTCGACAATGTCGCGGTGCGCCTCGGAGAGCCGAGCGATCCCAGCCTTCCTCCTTCCAGCCTCGACCGCATCTTCCTCGTGCACATGTATCACGAGGTGACCGACCCATACGCCTTCCTGTGGCACCTCATCGGCGGACTGCGGCAGGGCGGCGAAGTGGTGGTGGTCGACGCCGACCGGCCGGTGAAGCGCCACGGAATTCCTCCCGCGCGCCTCAAGTGCGAACTCGCGGCACTCGGCCTCAGCCTGCAGCGCTTTGAGCGCCTTCCGGGCGGGGACAGTTATTTCGCCGCCTTCCGCATCGCCGCACCGCGCCCCGCGCCCGCCGCGATCAAACCCTGCGCGATGCCCGAATGACCATCGCCTTCGGCGACTTCGCCAAAGTCGAGATCCACGCCGGCACCATTGTCGCCGCCGAATCCTTTCCCGCAGCGCGCAAGCCCGCGTTCAAGCTGACCATCGACTTCGGTCCCGGGATCGGCACCCGCCGCAGCTCGGCGCAGATCACTGCGCTCTACACGCCCGAGAAACTGGTGGGGCGGCAGGTGATCGCCGTCACCAACTTCGCGCCGCGCCAGATCGGCCCCTTCATGAGCGAGGTGCTGGTGCTCGGCCTGTCGGATTCGGACGGCCGCATTACACTGCTCGCGCCCGATCATCCGGTCCCCGACGGCGCGCGGATGCACTAGGGCCGCAAGTCCGGCTTCCCTACGGCCGGCATCACTCCTATCTCAGGGCCAGGCATAGAGTAGGGGTTGAACAGCAGACATGCGCGTAGCCAAAGCCATCTGGGGGCTCCTGGTCGGGGTCAAGGACGCGCTTGTCCTCCTCTTCATGCTGATCTTCTTCCTCGGGCTCTACGCCCTGTTGTCCGCACGGCCGACGCCCTCGGTCAGCGACGGCGTGCTGGTGATGAACCTGCGCTCAGGCGTGGTCGAACAGCCCGCCGAACAGGATGCCTTCGCGCTCGCCGGGGGCAGTTCGGGACCGGGTCCCCTGGCGCTTCGCGACGTGCGCGCCGCGCTCCTCAAGGCCAAGAGCGATGACCGGGTGAAAGCGGTCGCGCTCGACCTCGACGGTTTTTCGGCCGGGCAGACGGTCGTAGCCGACATCGGCGAGGCGCTAGACGAAGTGCGGCGCAGCGGCAAGCCGGTGCTTGCCTACGCCACCGGCTATGCCGATCGTGGCTATCAGCTCGCGGCGCATTCGAGCGAGATCTGGGTCAATCCGATGGGCGGCGTCCAGCTCAGCGGCCCGGGCGGCAACAACCTTTATTTTGCCGGCCTGCTCGAAAAGCTCGGCGTCACCGCCAATGTCTTCAAGGTCGGCAAGTTCAAGAGCGCGGTGGAGCCCTTCACCCGTTCCGACATGAGCCCCGAAGCCCGCGAAAACGCGCAGGCGCTGGCCGGCGCCCTGTTCGAAACCTGGCGCGATGACATCCGCAAGTCGCGGCCCAAGGCGAACGTCGATCTCGCCCTCAAGCAGCCGGTGCAATTGGTGCAGGCTTCGGGCGGCGACTTCGCGGCGGCGTCGAAGCGGGCGGGGCTGGTCGATACGGTCGGCGATCGCCGCGCCTTCGACAAGCGCCTCGCCGACCTCGGCGGCGTCGATGAAAAGCTCGCCGGCGGCTACAAGCGGATCCGCCTCGATCGCTATATCGCGGCTGAAGTCCGCCCCGATCGCGGGACGGGGCCGATCGGTGTCGTGACCGTCGCGGGCAACATCGTCGACGGCAAGGCGCCGCTTGGCACGGCGGGCGGCGACAGCATCGTCGAGACGATCGAGAAGGGCCTGCGGTCTGGCAAGATCAAGGCACTGGTGGTCCGCATCGACAGCCCCGGCGGGTCCGCGCTTGCCTCCGAACGCATCCGCCAGGCCCTGCTGGCTGCGCGCGAGCAGAAGATCCCGGTCGTCGCCTCGATGGGCAATGTCGCGGCCTCGGGCGGCTATTGGGTCGCGTCGGGCGCGCAATATGTGTTCGCCGAGCCCTCGACCATCACTGGCTCGATCGGCGTGTTCGGCATCCTCCCCAGCTTCCAGGGCAGCCTGAGCAAGCTTGGCATCAACGCCGACGGCGTCGCCACCACACCGCTGTCGGGGCAGCCCGACCTGTTCAAGGGGATTTCGCCCGAAGCCGGCCAGCTGATCCAGCTCGGTGTCGAAAGCACCTACGGCAAGTTCCTGAATATCGTCGGCGAAGCCCGCCGCAAGACCCCGCAACAGGTCGACGCCATCGGCCAGGGCCGCGTCTGGTCGGGCGGGCAGGCGCGCCAGATCGGGCTGATCGACCAGTTCGGCGGGATGGACGAAGCGGTCGCCAAGGCGGCCGAGATGGCCGGGCTCGATGCCGACAATCGCGGGCTCACCTATCTCGACCGCAAGGGCAGCTGGCGTGCCGAACTGGCAGGTCTCCTGCGTAACGACGACGATGAAGCGAGCGAGAACGACCCCTTCGCGTCAATCCGCGCCAATCCCAATGCGCTTGCCGCATCGGTGCTGCAGGAGGCCGAGCTGCTGCTTGGCGGCCCGACCATCCAGGCACGCTGTCTCGCCTGCGGTCCGGCCGACGTTCGCCCGGTCTCTGCGGTCCCCCGGCAGGGCTGGCTCGCCCGCCTCCTCGCCCTGCTGAGCTGACCGCCGCGGTGGGGAGGGCGATTGCTCTTCCCGCTCTCTTCGGCTAAGGGCGCGCTCGTCGTTCCGGGTGGAAGAACCCGGGTGCGCGCCGTCAGCAGCTGTTCGTCGTCCTTTACCACGGCCAATCGCTCGGTCCGGCGCCGCGCCCGATGCCAGCCGGCACGGCCCGTTCGTCCCGCATGAGGCGGGTGAACGGCCTTACAGCAACGCTTGCCAGGTCCGCCTTATGGAAAGCCTGCCCATTACGGGAAGGCTGGCGGCAAACTTGACCGAGCACGAAAAGGACTACCCATACTCATGGCCACTGTTGCCAATCCCACGCGCGACGATTTCGCCGCGCTCCTCAACGAAAGCCTTGGCGGCGAGAACGAGGCCTTCGAAGGCCGCGTCGTCATCGGCACCGTCACCGCGATCGAGAACGACCTTGCGGTCATCGACGTCGGCCTGAAGAGCGAAGGCCGCGTTCCGCTGCGCGAGTTCGCCGCCCCCGGCCAGAAGGCCGAGCTGAAGGTCGGCGACCAGGTCGAAGTGTTCGTTGACCGCGTCGAGAACTCGCAGGGTGAAGCGATGCTCAGCCGCGACCGCGCCCGCCGCGAAGCCGCCTGGGACAAGCTAGAAGGCGAATTCGCTGCCGGCAACCGCGTCGACGGCGTGATCTTCGGCCGCGTCAAGGGCGGCTTCACCGTCGACCTCGGTGGCGCCGTTGCCTTCCTTCCGGGTTCGCAGGTCGACATCCGCCCGGTGCGTGACGTCCAGCCGCTGATGGACCTGCCGCAGCCGTTCCAGATCCTGAAGATGGACCGTCGCCGCGGCAACATCGTCGTGTCGCGCCGCGCGATCCTCGAGGAAACCCGCGCCGAGCAGCGTTCGGGCCTGATCCAGAGCCTCGCCGAAGGCCAGGTCATCGAGGGCGTCGTCAAGAACATCACCGACTACGGCGCCTTCGTCGACCTCGGCGGCATCGACGGCCTGCTGCACGTCACCGACATCAGCTACAAGCGCGTCAATCACCCTTCGGAAGTGCTGGAAATCGGCGCCACCGTGAAGGTGCAGATCATCCGCATCAACCGCGACACCCAGCGCATCAGCCTCGGCATGAAGCAGCTCGAGAGCGATCCGTGGGAAGGCGCCACCGCCAAGTATCCGGTCGGCGGCGTGTTCCAGGGCCGCGTCACGAACATCACCGAATATGGTGCGTTCGTTGAGCTGGAAGCCGGCATCGAAGGCCTGGTCCACGTCTCCGAGATGAGCTGGACCAAGAAGAACGTCCACCCGGGCAAGATCGTCAGCACTTCGCAGGAAGTTGAGGTCAAGGTTCTCGAGGTCGACGGCGAAAAGCGTCGCATCAGCCTCGGACTCAAGCAGGCCCAGACCAACCCGTGGAGCGACTTCGCCGAGAAGCACCCGGTCGGCAGCCAGGTCGAGGGCGAAGTCAAGAACGCCACCGAGTTCGGCCTGTTCATCGGCCTCGAAGGCGACGTCGACGGCATGGTCCACATGTCGGACATCGCCTGGGGCGTGTCGGGCGAGGAAGCGCTTCAGCTTCACCGCAAGGGCGAGACCGTGGAAGCGGTCGTGCTCGACGTCGATGTCGAGAAGGAGCGCATCAGCCTCGGCATGAAGCAGCTCGAGCGCGGCGGTGTCGCGGCGGGCGGTGCGACCGGCGGCGACGGCGCGCGCAAGGGTGAGGTCAAGACCGTCACCGTGCTCGAAGTCATGGACGGTGGTCTCACCGTGCAGGTCGACGAGGATGGCCCGACCGGCTTCATCAAGCGCTCGGACCTCGGCCGCGACCGCGACGAGCAGCGTCCGGAGCGCTTCCAGGTCGGCCAGAAGTTCGACGCCATGGTCACCGGCACCGACCGGTCCAAGAAGCCGACCTTCTCGATCAAGGCGATGCAGATCGCCGAAGAGAAGCAGGCAGTGGCGCAGTACGGCTCGTCCGACTCGGGCGCGTCGCTCGGCGACATCCTCGGTGCCGCTCTCGAGCGCGCCAACAAGAAGTAAGCCTGAACGGGGCGGCATCTTCGGGTGCCGCCCTTTTCATATCGCGGCCAGGCGGCGGCTGCGGCGCTCGGCCTTCGGGGCCTGTGCCATAATTTAACAAGTCGCGGCGGGCACTTGCGGTGGCGGGCACAATCTGACAGCTTGCTCAAAGCCGCGGGTGGGGGCCCGTGATTGAAGCGCATATGCGGGGTAGATGATGATCCGTTCGGAACTGGTGAGCAAACTCTGCCACGACTTTCCCGATCTTTCGCAGCGCGAGATCGAACTGGTCGTCACCGGCATCTTCACCGAAATCACGGCGCAGCTCGCCAAGGGCGGCCGAGTCGAACTGCGCGGCTTCGGCGCCTTCTCGACCCGCAGTCGCGATGCCCGGACGGGCCGCAATCCGCGCACTGGCGAACAGGTCGCGGTGGACGCCAAGAAAGTGCCCTATTTCAAGCCCGGCAAGGAAATGCGCGAGCGTCTGAACCTGTCGGAAGTAACCGCCGAATAGCATTCCGCAGGGATCGCGCCACGATCCCCACAAGTCGTCATTGCGAACGCAGCGAAGCAATCCACGGCGCTGTCCGCCGGATCACCGCCCGCCGCGTCCAATAAGACTTCGGCGGACCGGTCAGCTTCGCCCAGCCATGAACCGCTCGACCTCGTCGGCCGTCCGCGGGATCGCAGTGCTCATCCGCTGCGCGCCGGTTTGGGTGACGAGGTACATGTCCTCGATCCGGATCCCTTCATTGTCGACCTGCGAGTAGAGCCCCGGCTCGATCGTCATCACCGCGCCCGCGGGAATGGGCAGCGACTGGTCCCACGCGTCGTGGACGTCGAGCCCGACCTGGTGCCCGAGCCCGTGGTAGAACTGGTCGATCCTCCCCGCCTTGCGGAACACCTCCTTGGCCGCTTCCGCAAGGTCGTAATAATAGACCCCGGCCTTCAGCCGCGACGCGGCGGCTTCCTGCGCTGCAAGCACCAGGTCGTAGGACGCACGCTGGCGCGCATTGAAACGCCCGTTCGCCGGGAAGGTGCGGGTGATGTCGGTCGCATAGCCGCCGACGCTCGCCGCCGCATCGACCAGGATGAGGTCGCCGTCGCGGATCGCGCCGCCCCCGCCGACATAATGCAGCGACGCCGCGTTGCGGCCCGAACCGACGATGCTGCTGTAGGCGAGGCCTTCGCCGCCGCCCTCCCGAAAGCCGGCTTCGATGATGTCCTTCAACTGGCGTTCGCTCATGCCGGGCTTCACCCCCCGCATGCCCGCCATATGGCCGCGCGCGGTCGCCGCCAGCGCGCGGCGGATCAGCGCCAGCTCCGCCGGGTCCTTGACCAGCCGCATCCCGGTCAGGATCTTGCTGCTGTCGGTGATCTTCACCCCCGGCATGCGCTGCGCGACCTTGCCGTACATCTCCAGCACCTTGGGCATCGGCGAATCGGGACCGACCACCGGGCCGAGGAAATGAAGCTCCTTGTTCTGGCTGGCGAGCGCGGTGACCACCGATCCGACCGCGCTGGCGCGTTGCACCCGCTGGAAGCCTGTCCGCCGCTCCAGTTCCGCACCGAGCGGGAGGCGTTCGATCTCCCACCGTTCCACTTCCGGATCGCGGGACGGCAGGAACAGATATTCGCGGACGTTGCGTTCACCTGGGGCCAGAACGAGCACCGCATCGGGCTCATCGACGATTCCCGTCAGCCAGGCGAAATCGGCGTTCTGGGTGAACGGGCTTTCGACCGCCGAAATGCCGCTTGGCTTGCCCGCGCCGAACAGCAAGGCGACGCCGCCGCCAAGTTTCTCCATCAGTCGCCGGCGACGTTCCTGGAACACGCCGGGCGGGAAGGGGGCGGTGCCTGCCGGGGTGCCATAGCCGGCCGGCGGAAACACCTGCGCACGCACCGGCAGCGCCGCGGTGGCGGCGGCCAGCCCGGTCATGGCCACGCGGCGGCTGATCATCATGTTCATGTCGGTCCCCCCTGAATCCGCCGGAGGCTCGCACGCGCGGCCGCCGTCTGCAAAGGAAAAGGCGGCTTCCACTCAGGGCCAGGCTCGGCCATGCTCGCGTCATTCGTCGACCTGGGGGAAAAATACGTGATGCGCCGATTCCTGCTGCTCAGTGCGTTGTCGCTGGCGATGACCGCTCCCGCCTTCGCCCAGACAAGCGGCTACCAGCAGCCGCCCGCACCGATCGCGCAGATCCTCGACAGCAAGCCGACGCCCGCCACGCTGGTCGACCCGACCCGCAGCCGCATGGCGCTGTTCGACCGCGCCAACCTGCCGCCGATCGCCGAACTGGCCGAGCCGGACCTCAAGCTTGCGGGTTACCGCATCAACCCCCGCAACAACGGGCAGGCGAACAGCCGCGTCGCCTGGCTGACCGGCCTCTCGCTTCAGGACGTCGCGGGCGGGACCGCGCGCCTGGTCGCGCTTCCCGCGGGCACCCGCTTCACCGCCCCCGCCTGGTCGCCGGACGGGCAGCGGCTGGCCTTCCTCGTCGACAGGCCCGCCGGCCTTGAACTGTGGGTGGCCGACGTCGCCACCGGCAAGGCCCGGCACCTGACCGCGCCAATCGTCAATGCCGCGGTTGCAGGCGCCGCCTTCGCCTGGATGCCTGACAGCCGCGCCATCCTCGTCCGCTCGGTCGTCGCCAATCGCGGCGCCAGGCCGGCCGCGCAGGCCCAGCCGGCGCCGATCGTCCAGGTTAACGAGGGCCGCGCCGCGCCCAACCGAACCTATCAGGATCTCCTGAAGAACGGCGGGGACGAGCGCCTGTTCGACTATTACTTCACATCGCAGCCGCTGCTCGTGTCGGTTTCCGACGGCGCCTCGCGCAAGGTCGCCCAGCCGGGCGTCTACCTTGGCGCTTCGCCTTCGCCCGACGGCCGCTACCTGCTGCTGACCCGCGCTAAGCGGCCCTACAGCTACAACGTCCCTGCCGCGCTGTTCCCGACCGAGATCCTGATCACCGATCTGACTGGCCGAACGGTCAAGCAGCTTGCCGACCTGCCGCTGCGCGACGACGTGCCGCCGCAGTTCGACGCCGTCTCGCCCGGGCCGCGCTCGGCGCAGTGGCGTTCGGACAAGCCCGCCACGGTGGCCTGGGTCGAAGCGCAGGACGGCGGCGACACGCGCAAGAAGGTCGCGGTGCGCGACCGGCTGTACGAACTGGCCGCGCCCTTCACCGCCGCCCCGCGGACCCTTGCCGACATGAAGGATCGCTTCAACGGCGTGGTCTGGGGCCGCGACGATGCGGCGCTTCTTTCCACGCAATGGTGGAACGACCGCCGGGAGGAGCGCATCCTCCTCAATCCCGCCGCCGGGACCAGCCGCTCGCTGCTCACCCGTAATTTCCAGGATCGCTACAATGATCCGGGCGAACCGGTGACCAGGCCCAATGCCGCGGGACGTCCGGTGATGATGTTCACTGCTGACAATAGCAGCTTCTATCAGTCGGGCGCCGGCGCGAGGCGCGAGGGCGAATTCCCGTTCCTCGACCGCGTCAGCCTCGCCGACGGCAAGGCCACCCGCCTGTGGCAGGGCGCCGCGCCTTATTACGAGGAAATCGTCGCGGTGCTCGACAATGACGGCAAGCGCCTCGTCACCCGCCGCGAAAGCCGGAACGAGCCGCCCAACCTGTTCGTCCGCACCATCGGCGCCGGTGAGCCCCGCCGCCTGACCAGCTTTTCCGATCCTGCACCGCAGCTCGCCGGGGTGACCCAGCAGCTCATCACCTACAAGCGCAAGGACGGCGTCGATCTGTCGGGGACACTCTACCTGCCCGCCGGCTACAATAAGGAACGCGACGGGCCGCTGCCGCTCGTGATGTGGGCCTATCCGACCGAATTCACCGATCCGCGCGTGGCCGGCCAGGTGGTCGACACGGGCAACCGGTTCACCCGTCCCGGCGGAATCAGCCACCTGTTCCTGCTGACGCAGGGCTATGCCGTCCTCGACAATCCGACGATGCCGATCGTCGGCGTCGACGGAAAGGAAGCCAACGACACCTATATCGAGCAGTTGAGCGCCTCGGCCGAGGCTGCGGTCGACGCGGTGGTCAACCTCGGCGTCGCCTCGCGCGACAGGATCGCGGTCGGCGGGCACAGCTACGGCGCCTTCATGACCGCCAACCTGCTTGCCCACACCGACCTGTTCCGCACCGGCATCGCGCGTTCAGGCGCCTACAACCGCACGCTCACCCCCTTCGGCTTCCAGGCCGAACAGCGCACCTATTGGGAAGCGGTCGACACCTACACCAGGATGAGCCCGTTCACCTTCGCGCCCAAGATCAAGGAGCCGATCCTGCTGATCCACGGCGAGGCGGACGACAATACCGGCACGTTCCCGATCCAGAGCGAGCGCTTCTACGCCGCCCTGAAAGGCTCGGGGGCCAATGTCCGCTATGTCGTCCTTCCCTATGAGGCGCACGGCTATCGCGCTCGCGAAAGCGTCGGTCACACTTTGTGGGAGATGACCAACTGGCTCGACCGCTACCTCAAGCCGGCGAAGAAATAAGTTCGCCCGCGAAACGTCCTGGCAGGAACATATCGTGGCCTGCGGCGGTTGAGCATTGCTCAAGGTCGCAGGGTTTGCGGCCAGGGCGCCGAGGGAGGCCGGGACGACACAAGCAGATACGGGCATTGCGGGCCTTGATGACGTCCTGAATGGCGGGTTCGAACGGGGCAGGGTCTTCCTTCTCGAAGGCAGCCCCGGCACCGGCAAGACAACGATCGCGCTGCAATATCTCCTCGCCGGCGCGAAACACGGCGAGCGATGCCTCTACATCACACTGTCCGAGACCGAGGACGAGTTACGCTCGTCCGCGACGTCACACGACTGGAACCTCGACGGCCTGTCCGTCTTCGAATTGGTCCCGCCTGAAAGCCTGCTCGACGAGGAGCAGCAGCAGAGCCTGCTTTATTCCTCCGACCTTGAGCTGGGGGAGACCACCAAGCGCATCTTCGAGGCGTTCGAACAGATGAATCCCGACCGGGTGATCGTCGACAGCCTGTCGGAAATCCGGCTCCTGGCGCAGAGTTCGCTCCGCTATCGCCGCCAGATCCTCGCGCTCAAGCACTATTTCGCCAAACGCAACACAACCGTCCTGATGCTCGACGACCTCACCACCGACGTCAACGACAAGACCGTCCACTCGGTCGCGCATGGCGTGATCCGGCTGGAGGAGTCGGCGCCCGAATATGGCCCCGAGCGGCGGCGCTTGCGGGTGATCAAGTATCGCGGCCGGCGCTTCCGCGGCGGCTTTCACGACTTTGCGATCGAGACCGGCGGCGTGCGCGTCTACCCGCGACTCGTCTCGGCCGAGCATCGCAACAATTTCGACCGCACCGTCATCAGCACCGGCAACAAGCCGTTCGATGCCCTGCTTGGCGGCGGGATCGAGCGCAGTTCGAGCGTGCTGATCCTCGGCCCGGCCGGCACCGGCAAGTCCATCACCGCCCTCACCTTCATAAAGAAGGCGATCGAGCGGGGCGAATGCGCCGCCATGTTCGTGTTCGACGAGGAGCTTGGCCTGCTGATCGAGCGGGCACGGCCGATCGGCATCGACCTTAAGGCCTATGTCGAGAGCGGCAAGCTGATCCTCGAGCAGGTCGATGCGGCCGAGATGACCCCCGGGCAATTCTCGGCCCGGGTGAGAAGCTGCGTCGAGGATCATGGCGCCCGAACGGTCGTGATCGACAGTCTCAATGGCTATCAGGCCTCGATGCCGGGCGAACATGCGCTGGTGCTCCACGTCCACGAGCTGCTGCAATATCTCAATCGGCAGGGCGCGACGACCTTCCTCACCGTCGCCCAGCACGGGCTGCTCGACCAGATGTCGACCCCGGTCGATGTCACCTACCTAGCCGATACCGTGATCCTGCTGCGCTACTTCGAAGCCACCGGGCACGTCCGGCGCGCCATGTCGGTGGTGAAGAAGCGCACCGGCCCGCACGAGGACAGCATCCGCGAATACCGGATCGGCAGCGAAGGCGTCGCACTTGGTGAGCCGCTGGAGGGCTTCCAGGGCATCCTGCGCGGCATTCCGATCCTGATCGCTCCTGAAGCCGTCGGCAGTGGTGCAAAGCGGGCGTGAAGCGCACCACCCTTTCGGAACGGGCCCTGATCCTTGCTCCTCGCGGCCGTGACGCGGCCATCGCCAGCAACATGCTGCGCGAAGGCGGGATCGAGGCGATGCCATGCGACGACCTGCAACATCTGGTCGTCGAACTCGACAAGGGGGCGGCGTTTGTCCTCATCACCGAAGAAGCGATCGCCCACGCCGACCTCCACGGCCTCGCCGCCTGGATCGACGACCAGCAGGAATGGTCCGACCTGCCCTTCGTCCTACTGACCAATCGCGGCGGCGGGCTGGAGCGCAATCCGGCGGCCGGCCGCTATCTCGACGTGCTCGGCAACGTCACCTTTCTCGAACGCCCGTTCCATCCGACCACGCTCCTCAGCCTCGCCAAGTCCGCGCTGCGCGGCCGCAAGCGCCAGTATGAGGCGCGCGCGACGCTCGAGAATTTGCGCGACAGCGAGGAACGCTTCCGCACGCTGTTCGAAACGATGGACGAGGGCTTCACCGTCCTCAAATTCATCGAAGGGCCCGACGGCCAATTCAACGACTATACCCACCTCCAGACCAATCCCGCCTATGAACGGCACACCGGGATCAAGGCAGTTGTCGGCAAGCACATCAGTGAAGTCGTCCCCGACGAGGCCGATGGCTGGCTGGAACTGTTGCGGCCGGTTCTGCTGACTGGCGAGGCGATCCGCTTCGACCGGGAACTCGAAGCGACCCACCGGCATCTCGAACTTGCCGCCTTCCGGGTCGAGCCTGCAAGCAGGCGTGAGGTCGCGGTGATCTTCCAGGACGTCACCGCCCGAAAGCAGGCCGAACGCGAGCTCAAGGATCTCAACCAGACGCTCGAGCGGCGGGTCGAGGAGGAGGTCGCCCAGCGCGAGATCGCCACCTCGCAGCTGCACGAGGCTCAGAAGCTCGAAACTATCGGCCAGCTGACCGGCGGCGTCGCGCACGACATCAACAATCTGCTGACGCCCATCACCGGGGCGCTCGACCTCCTCAACCGCCGCTACAGCGCCGACGACCCGCGCATGGCGCGCCTGCTGGACGGCGCGCTGCAATCGGCCGAGCGGGCCAAGATCCTGGTCAGCCGCCTGCTCGGCTTCGCCCGCCGCCAAGCGCTGGAAACTCACGCGGTCGATATCGCCTCGCTCCTCGAAGGAATGCGCGATCTGGTGGTGAGCTCGATCGGCTCGGCGGTCGAATTGCGCCTGTCGCCGGGCCACGGGCTTCCGGCCGCGGTGGCCGATCCCAACCAGCTCGAACTCGCGCTCCTCAACCTGTGCGTCAACGCCCGTGACGCGATGGACGGCGCGGGCGTCCTGACCGTCGCTGCCGAACATGCGGTGGTCGGCCCCGACCGCGGCAAGCTCAAGCCCGGCGCCTATATCCGCATCTCGGTAATCGACACCGGCGAGGGCATGAGCCCGGCGACCCTGGCCCGCGCCGTCGAGCCCTTCTTTTCGACCAAGGGGATCGGCAAGGGCACGGGTCTTGGCCTCTCGATGGTGCACGGCCTGGCCGCCCAGCTTGGCGGTGCGTTCGACCTCAGCAGCGTGGTCGGGCAGGGGACCCGCGCCGACCTCTACCTTCCGGTGGCGCAGGCCGCCGCCCGCCCGCTCGGTCCCATTCGGAACGAAGTGGTCGCGCCCATCCGCAAGCTCGAAGTTTTGCTGGTCGACGATGAGGATCTAGTTCGCGCCGGCACCGCTGAGATGCTCCGCGAAATCGGCCATACGGTTCACCAGGCGAGCGGCGGGGCGCAGGCGCTGGCCATGCTTGCGGCTGGGCTCCAGGTCGATGCGGTGATCACCGACTACATGATGCCGCGGATGAACGGCGCCGAACTCGCCGAGCGGATCGAGAAGCGCTACCCGGCCCTGTCGGTGATGATCGTCACCGGCTACTCGGGCGGCGACCTCGAACTCAAGGTCCCGCAGCTTGCTAAGCCGTTCCGCCAGGCCGACCTGTCGGCCGCGCTGAACCGGCTGGTCGGGCTCGACGACGGCAAGGTCGTCCCCTTCAAGCGGTCCCGCTGATCCGGCTCAAACCGCCACCGGCGCAGCGATATGCGGGTGGGGATCGTAGCCCACCACTTCGAAATCCTCCAGCTCGTAGCCGAACAGGTCCTGCCCGCGGTCCTTGATCCGAAGCTGCGGCAGCGCGCGAACGTCGCGGCTCAGTTGCAGACGGGCCTGGTCGAGGTGATTGGAATAAAGGTGCACGTCGCCGCCGGTCCACACGAAGGTCCCCGGTTCCAGACCGCATTCGCGCGCCAGCATGTGGGTCAGCAGCGCATAGGAGGCGATGTTGAAGGGCACGCCCAGGAACAGGTCGGCGCTGCGCTGATAAAGCTGGAGGTTCAGCCGTCCCGCCGCGACCTGGGTCTGGAACAGGCAGTGGCAGGGGGCCAGCGCCATCCGCCCGATCTCGCCCGGGTTCCAGGCGGTGACGATCTGCCGCCGGCTCGCCGGGTCCTTGCGGATCAGCGCGACAAGCTCGCTGATCTGGTCGATGTGCCGCCCGTCCGCTGCTTCCCAGTCGCGCCACTGCTTGCCGTAGACCGGACCAAGGTCGCCCGTCTCGTCGGCCCATTCGTCCCAGATGCTGACCTTGCGGTCCTGCAGCCAGCGCACGTTGGTGTCGCCGTTCAGGAACCACAGCAGTTCGACGATGATCGACCGCAGGTGGAGCTTCTTGGTCGTCACCAGCGGGAAGCCGTCGGCAAGGTCGAACCGCATCTGCGCCCCGAACAGCGACAGCGTGCCGGTGCCGGTGCGGTCGGCCTGGGGGACGCCCTTCGCCAGCACGTCGGCCATGAGATCGTGATAAGCCTGCATCGCCTAACGCTAGCGGCTGCCTGCTCGTCTTTCCACTGCCCATGCAGCGGGCCGGCGAGTTCCTCCAGAGCGGATCAACCTTGCCAGCGATACCTCCAGAGCGGACCCGCTTGTGCTGGCGGCGGCTGCTTCGGGTCCATAGCTTGCCCTCATGCTTCAGCGTGCCGAATACCCTGTTGCACTTACCGGCGTGGAGGCGAGCCGGACCTTCTTCGCCCCCTGCTTCGTGTCGTCCAGCACCGAATGCCTGTGGGTCGCCCACCTCGATGAGGATGCGCATTGCATCCATCTCGCCAGCTACGAGGGTGACGAGGAATCGGTCGACATACCGGTCCGCTCGATCATCGGCGATGCGATCCGGCTCGACAGCGCGGGCGTCATCCTCGCCCACAACCATCCCAGCGGCCAGTGCACGCCCTCCCGCTCGGACAAGGTCGCCACCCGCGCCCTGGCCATCGCCGCCGAAGCGATCGACCTCACCGTTCTCGATCATCTGGTCTTCGCCGGACCCGACTGCACCAGCTTCCGGCGCCTCGGCCTGCTCTAGGCACCAGCGAAGCTCCACAGACCTGCTCCAGGCTGCGCGATCTGACGCGGGCCGGCCCAGCCTCTCGAAAATGCTCAGTCGGCGAAAGGTTCGTCGATCGCCTGCTCGTCGGCGCCGTCTGTGACGATGATCTGGCTTTCGGCGCTTGCCGCAGCATCGATCAGCCGGCCGCCCGTCTCGCGCGCGGCATCCGGCGTGAAAGCGAAATCGACGTCGTTGGGGCCGTCCACCAGAACCCGGCCCTCTTCGGCGACGACGTCGCTCGGCTTGTCGTAAGTCAGCTTTGCCATGGCGGCCCCAGCGTTCGCGGAGCAAGGGTGTTCCGCAAATTTCACTGCCAAAATGAAACGGACCCGCCACTGTCGCAGTAGTGGCGGGTCCAGGCGTTCGGGGGTGCCGCAACAACCGCCGCCGCCAAGGCTGGTTCCGCAGCCCCTGCGGGCCTCGCCTTCTGGCCGGTGGTCCTTCAGCCCAAGCGCGGCTAAGCGCTCCGCCATGCCGACGCTTCCCACCGCTCCGCGCTCGACCCGTGAAGAAGCGGCGGCGACCTTCGCGCTGGCCTGGCCGCTCATCCTTTCCAACCTCGCCGCCAATGCCATCACCACCACCGATGTGCTGATGCTCGGGCGGTTGGGCCCCGAAGCGCTGGCCGCCGCGGCGCTTGCGGTGAACCTCTACAATTTGCTGCTGTTCACCGGTGTCGGCCTGTCGGTCGCCATTTCCCCGATGATCGCCGCCGCGCTCGGCCGCCGCAAGGGCGCCGCACGCGACAGCCGGCGCAGCTTCCGCATGGGACTTTGGCTGGTCAGTTTCTATGCGCTGGCCGGCACCGCTCTCCTGTCACTGGCGGAACCCCTGTTCCTGCTGATGGGCCAGGACCCCGCGCTCAGCCGCTCGGCGGGCAGCTTCATGGCGGTGCTGCAATGGGCGCTGTGGCCGACACTGCTCGGCTTCCTGATGCGCAACCTGCTGACCGCCTTCAACCGGGCCTGGGTCTCGTTACTGGTGGCGCTCGGCGGGGTGGGGCTCAACGCCTTTCTCAATTACGGCCTGATCTTCGGCCACTTCGGGCTGCCCGCGCTCGGCATGCAAGGCAGCGCGCTGGCGACCGTGCTCACCAACCTTGCGATGCTCGCGGCGCAGGTGTTCGCCGCGGTCCGCCTCCCCCGGCTGCGAATGATGCATCTGTTCGCGCGCTGGTGGCGGGCCGACTGGGCGCGCTTCCGCGAACTGGCCAAGCTCGGCATTCCGATCAGCCTGACCTGGAGCTTCGAGGTCGGCGTCTTCAGCGCCGCCGTCTATCTGATGGGGCTGATCGATACCACCAGCGTCGCCGCCCACGTCATCGCCCTCCAGCTCGCCGCCTTCATGTTCATGGTGCCCCTGGGACTCGCCCAGGCCGCCACCGTCCGGGTTGGCTACGGGCACGGTGCGGGCGATCCGCTGTGGGTGACTCGGGCCGGGCGCGTCGCCATCGCCTTCGCATTGCTGTTCGCGCTCGCCTCGGCGCTGACCATGTGGCTGTTCCCGGCCGAGCTCGCCGCCCTGTTCCTCGACATGGGCAAGCCCGAAAGCGCAGCGGTCCTCGCGCTGGCCGTCCAGTTCCTGCTGATCGCCGCCGTGTTCCAGCTCGCCGACGGCGCCCAGGTGGTCGGCGCCTCCATCCTCCGCGGCCTTCACGACACCCGCGTCCCGATGTTCTTCGCCGCCTTCGGCTATTGGGCGGTCGGGATCGGCGTCGGCGCCTGGCTCGCGTTCGAAACGCCGCTCAAGGGCCGGGGCATCTGGATCGGCCTCGCGCTCGGTCTCGCGATCGTCGCCGCGCTGATGCTGTGGCGCTGGTCGCGGCGGGAAAAACTTGGCCTCTTTCAGCCGCTTGGAAGCAACTGACGCGCCCACCCATTGACGCCGCGGGCCCCTCGAACCATATGCGAGACGTCGCTGGCACTCTCCCCAAGCGAGTGCCAGCGGAACCATTCATCAGAGCAACTTCAAAGGGGCTAGCACATGGCTTTCAGGCCGCTTCATGATCGCGTTCTCGTCCGCCGGACCGAGGCCGAAGCGAAGACCGCGGGCGGGATCATCATTCCCGACACCGCCAAGGAAAAGCCGCAGGAAGGCGAAGTCGTCTCCGTCGGCACCGGCGCGCGCAACGACCAGGGCACCGTCACCCCGCTCGAGGTCAAGGCCGGCGACCGCATCCTGTTCGGCAAGTGGTCGGGCACCGAGGTCAAGGTCGACGGCGAAGACCTGATCATCATGAAGGAAAGCGACATCCTCGGCATTGTTGGCTGACGCCAACGGCAAGGGATCGTTCTCGCGACCTTCCAACCACGACAACTTCGACAACTTACAGAAACTGAAAGGGTAGCCACATGGCAGCCAAGGACGTGAAATTCAGCCGCGACGCGCGTGAGCGCATTCTCCGCGGCGTCGACATCCTCGCCGACGCGGTGAAGGTGACGCTGGGGCCCAAGGGCCGCAACGTCGTCATCGACAAGAGCTTCGGCGCACCGCGCATCACCAAGGACGGCGTCACCGTCGCCAAGGAGATCGAGCTCAAGGACAAGTTCGAGAACATGGGCGCGCAGATGCTGCGCGAAGTGGCCTCGAAGACCAACGACCTCGCCGGCGACGGCACCACCACCGCCACCGTGCTCGCCCAGGCGATCGTTCGCGAAGGCATGAAGTCGGTCGCAGCCGGCATGAACCCGATGGATCTGAAGCGCGGCATCGATCTCGCCGTCGCCAAGGTCGTCGAGGACATCAAGGCCCGCTCCAAGCCCGTCGCCAACAGCCAGGAAGTTGCCCAGGTCGGCATCATCTCGGCCAACGGCGACCGTGAAGTCGGCGAGAAGATCGCCGAGGCCATGGACAAGGTCGGCAAGGAAGGCGTCATCACCGTCGAAGAGGCCAAGGGCCTCGAGTTCGAGCTGGACGTCGTCGAAGGCATGCAGTTCGACCGCGGCTACCTGTCGCCCTACTTCATCACCAACCCGGAGAAGATGCAGGTCGAGCTCAGCGACCCCTACATCCTCATCCACGAGAAGAAGCTCTCGAACCTGCAGGCGATGCTTCCGATCCTCGAAGCCGTGGTCCAGAGCGGTCGTCCGCTGCTGATCATCGCCGAGGACATCGAAGGCGAAGCGCTGGCGACCCTGGTCGTCAACAAGCTGCGCGGCGGCCTCAAGGTCGCGGCCGTCAAGGCGCCGGGCTTCGGTGATCGCCGCAAGGCGATGCTCGAGGACATCGCGATCCTGACCGGCGGCGAGATGATCTCGGAAGATCTCGGCATCAAGCTCGAGAACGTCACTGTCGGCATGCTCGGCACCGCCAAGCGCGTCACCATCGACAAGGACAACACGACCATTGTCGACGGTGCCGGCCAGAAGGAAGGCATCGAGGGCCGCGTCGCCGCGATCCGCCAGCAGATCGAAATCACCACCAGCGATTACGACCGTGAGAAGCTCCAGGAGCGTCTCGCCAAGCTCGCCGGCGGTGTTGCCGTGATCAAGGTCGGCGGTTCGTCCGAGGTCGAGGTGAAGGAGCGTAAGGACCGCGTCGACGACGCGCTGCATGCGACCCGCGCCGCGGTTGAGGAAGGCATCGTCCCCGGCGGCGGTACGGCCCTGCTGTACGCCACCAAGGCGATCGAAGGCCTCAAGGGCGAGAACGACGACCAGACCCGCGGTGTCGATATCATCCGCAAGGCGCTCTACGCGCCGGTCCGTCAGATCGCGTCCAACGCCGGTCATGACGGTGCGGTGATCTCGGGCAAGCTGCTCGACGGCAACGATCCGAACCTCGGCTTCAACGCCCAGACCGACACCTACGAAAACCTCGTCTCCGCCGGCGTGATCGACCCGACCAAGGTCGTTCGCACCGCTCTCCAGGACGCGGCCTCGGTCGCCGGCCTGCTCATCACCACCGAAGCGGCGGTGAGCGAGCTTCCGGACGACAAGCCCTCGGCCGGCGGCATGCCCGGCGGCATGGGCGGCATGGGCGGCATGGACTTCTAAGTCCCGCCTTTCATACGCGAACAAGGGAAGGCCCTGGCACCAGTTGCCGGGGCCTTTTCTTTTGCTCTTTCGAAGGCGCTGAAGTGCCGGCTTTGTGATGACGCACAAGTCTAGGAAAGTATTATTCCTGACAGCTTGTTAATCTTCGGGCCGGTCCCATATTACTGCAACAGACGAGTATTTGCCTCATTCCAGGCCGATGTTTGAGCTCTGCCTCACCGGCTCCGAATGTTGTATGCGATTGAAGTAGATCGCACCCGCCTCGGGGTTGTTCATTAGGAACATCCCATGACAACCGATACCCTCACCAAGACCGACATCGTCGACACCGCCATTGAAGCGGGTTCGTTCACGACCCTCGTCGCGGCCGTCAAGGCTGCTGGCCTGGTCGACACGCTGAAGGGCGATGGTCCGTTCACCGTCTTCGCCCCCAGCGACGACGCTTTCGCCAAGCTGCCCACCGGCACCGTCGAAAACCTGATCAAGCCGGAGAACAAGGCCAAGCTCGCCTCGATCCTCACGCTCCACGTCATCCCCGGCAAGGTGATGGCATCGGACGTGTCGGGCCAGCGCCTGACGCCGGCTTCGGTCAACGGCCAGGCGCTTGACGTCAACGGCACCAATGGCGTGACCGTCAACGGCGCCAAGGTGACCAGCGCGGATATCGCCTGCAGCAATGGCGTTATCCACGTCATCGACACGGTGCTGATGCCGAAGGGCTAAGCATCCGCTTCGACAACCGACGCCCGCCTGCCGCAAGCAGTCGGGCGTTGGCGTGTCTGGCCCCGCTTCGGTTCAACCGCTTACCTGGCCTTAACCACGCCCCTGAAGACGGCGCTAAGCCGCGGCTGTTTAACAGGCTCTATGCTGCATCAGCCCATCGCCGCCTCCGCCGCCACCCGCGCGGAAGTCATTGCAGCCTTCAGCCATGCGCTCGACCTCACCGAAGGGCAGCCCGTCGGCCATTGCGTCCGCACCTGCTGGATCGGGATGCAGGTCGGCCGCACGCTCGGCCTGTCGGAAACCGAGCTTGGCGAGCTCTACTATGCCTTGCTGCTGAAGGATCTCGGCTGCAGCAGCAATGCCGCGCGCATCTGCGAACTGTACGACGCCGACGATCGCGCGTTCAAGCAGGGCTACAAGACGGTCGGCACCAGCCTCGCGGCGACGCTCCATTTCATCTTCAGCAAGACCGCGCAGGGCCGTCCCCTCCGCCAGCGCGCGGCGGCGATCGGCAATATCCTGCGCAACGGCGATGCCATCGCCCAGGAATTGATCGTGTCGCGCTGCACGCGCGGGGCCGACATCGCCCGCACCCTCAGGTTCTCGGGCGCGGTGTGCGAGGGCATCTATCATCTCGATGAGCATTGGGACGGGTCGGGCCGCCCCGACCGCTTGCGCGGCACCGCCATCCCTCTCTTTTCGCGGATCGCTTTGCTGGCGCAGGTCGCCGACGTGTTCCACTCCCACGCCGGCGCGACCGCTGCGCAGGACGAGGTACGGCGACGCAGCGGCGTGTGGTTCGACCCCGCGCTGGTCCGCGCCTTCGAACAGGTGAGCGAGTCCCGGCAATTCTGGGATCACCTCCGCTCGCCCACGCTCGAAAGCCGGGTCGTCCGCCTCGCCCCGGCAAGCGCTGCCCATCCGCTCGACAACGATTATCTCGACGCCATCGCCAATGCGTTCGGCCAGGTGATCGACGCCAAGAGCCCGTTCACCGCCGGCCATTCGCAGCGGGTCGGCGCGTTGAGCGAGCGAATGGCTGCGGCATTCGGGTTCGATCGCGAACGAAGCGGCTGGCTGCGCCGTGCCGCGGTGCTGCACGATGTCGGCAAGCTCGGCGTCTCGAGCGCCATCCTCGAAAAGCCCTCGGGCCTCGATGACGGCGAATGGGAATCGATGCGCGGTCACGCCACCCACACCCGCGAGATATTGGGCCGGATCGGCGCCTTCGCCGACCTGGCGGATATCGCCGCCGCCCATCACGAACGGCTCGACGGCACCGGCTATCCGCTCGCGCTGCCGGCCGCGGCGATCAGCCGCTCGACCCGGATCATCACCACCTGCGATTTCTACGATGCGCTGGTGTCCGACCGTCCCTACCGGGCCGCCTTGCCGGTCGAGGAAGCGCTGCGGATCATGACCGAGGCGAGCGGCAGTGCGATCGATCCCGAATGCCTCGACGTGCTGAAGGCGACGGTCGGCTGATAAGGAAAGGGCCGCCCGGTCTCCCGGACGGCCCTCCCTTTTGCCTTGATCAGGCGTCGCGGCGCTTAGCGGCCGGCGACGTTGTCCTGGCCGTTGGCGACGTCGGCAGCGGCATCGCTGACGGCATTGCCGGCGTTCGACAGGCTGTTGCCAGCGGCGTCGAGCGCGTTGTCGGCGGCGGCGCCGAGGTTCTCGGTGCCGTCGATGGCGGCATTGGTGTCAGCCGCAGCTTCGGTCTCGATGGTGTTCTCGGTCGAGACATTGTTGTCCGGAGCATTGTCCTGGCAAGCAGCGAGGCCGAGACCCAGAACCGCCACAGCGGCGAGCGCAATCTTCTTCATAACGGTTTCCATCCCTTTGTTTTCAGGTCCTTTCCTCCCCTTGAGACGAGGTCCGGTACCCAAGCGACCCGCCCATATTTGGGTCTGGCCAGCGCGCGGATTTAGGTGAGCGCAAGCCTTCACGCAATTGTCTTTTGCGACGAACCGAGTTTCGCGGCCCATCCAGCACTTCCGCGCTTGTAGATATAAAGATATCTTTATATCCTTATCTCATGAATGCTCCGCTTCCCTTGGCCGACCTGTTCCAGGCGCTTGCCGACCCGAGTCGGCTGCGGCTCCTGGCGCTGCTCAAGGAAATGGAGCTGACCGTCGGCGAACTCGCGCAGGTGCTCGGGCAAAGCCAGCCGCGGGTCAGCCGCCACCTCAAGATCCTCGCCGACGCGCGCCTGATCGAGCGCCGAAAGGAAGGCAGCTGGGTGTTCCTCCAGCTTGGTGAGCCGGCGCTGGTCGATGCGCTGGTGGCGCTGTGGGATGCGGTCGACGACCCCGTCAGCAACCGCCAGTTCGCCGCCGACCGCGCCCGCCTTGCCGCGGTCCGGTCCGACCGGGCCGAAGCGGCCGCCCGCTATTTCACCGCCCATGCCGCGCAATGGGACCAGATCCGTTCGCTCCATGTGGCCGAATCGCAGGTCGAAGCGGCGATCCGCGAAGCGCTTGGCGACGGCCCGATCGGCCAGCTGGTCGATATCGGCACCGGCACCGGCCGGATGATCGAACTGTTCGGATCCGCCGCCACCCGCAGCATCGGGATCGACCGCTCGACTGAAATGCTCCGCCTCGCCCGCGTCAAGCTGGAGGAGGCGGGCGTCGAGGCGGTCTCCTTGCGCCAGGGCGACATGTACGCATTGCCACTGCCGGACGAGGAAGCCGACGTGGTGCTCCTCCACCAGGTGCTGCACTACGCCCACTCGCCCGCCGCAGCGATCGCGGAGGGGGCACGGCTGCTCCGCCCGGGCGGACGGCTGCTGATCATCGACTTCGCGCCCCACGAACGCGAGGAACTGCGCGAGACCGCCCAGCATGCCCGCCTCGGCTTTGCCGACGACTCGGTGATCGGCTGGCTCTCCGGGGCGGGCCTCGACGGCAAGGTGGTCCGCCACCTCGAAGGCGGCGAACTGACCGTCACGCTCTGGGCCGGGGTCCGCCCCGCTCGCCACGATCACGAAAGGAGGGCCGCATGAGCAGCGCCCCCAGGCTCGTCCCTTTTCCGGCCAGCGAGCCCGCGCCCTTGTTCGCGCATGCCCGCGGCGACATCGGCGTCAGCTTCGAATTCTTTCCGCCCAAGACCGATCCGATGAACGAAACGCTTTGGCGCTCGATCCAGATGCTCGCGCCGCTTCATCCGCGCTTCGTGTCGGTCACCTATGGCGCCGGCGGCTCGACCCGTGAGCGGACCCACCAGACCGTCGCCCGCATCGTTCGCGAAACCGGTCTCCCGGCCGCCGCGCACCTGACCTGCGTCGATGCCAGCCGCGGCGAGATCGAGGAGATTGCCCGCGCCTACTGGGACGCCGGTGTCCGTCACATCGTAGCGCTGCGCGGTGACCCGCCCGAGGAAGGCCGCGACTACGTCCCCCATCCCGAAGGCTATGCCAATGCCGCAGACCTCGTCGCGGGCCTCAAGAAGATCGCCCCCTTCGAAATCAGCGTCGCCTGCTACCCCGAGGTGCACCCCCAGGCCGATTGCCCCGACAGCGACCTCGACAATCTGAAGCGCAAGATCGACGCCGGTGCGACCCGCGCGATCAGCCAATTCTTCTTCTCGGCCGATAATTTCTTCCGCTTCCGCGATCGCGCTGCCGCCGCGGGGATCGACGCGGAGATCGTTCCCGGCATCCTTCCCGTCAGCAATGTCGCGCAGACCCGCAAGTTCGCCGGCCTGTGCGGGGCCGAGATTCCGGCCTGGATGGACGCCATGTTCGAAGGCCTCGACGCGCTTCCCGCCGCCCGCCAGCTGATCGCCGCCACCGTCGCGGCCGAACTGTGCGGCCAGCTCTATGCCGGCGGGGTGCGCGACTTCCATTTCTACACCTTGAACCGGGCCGAGCTTGCCTATGCCATCTGCCACCTGCTCGGCGTCCGCGCGCCCTGCGAAGCCGCGCAGGCCGTGAAGTGAGCGCGCGCCAGGACCTCCTCGCCGCTGCCGCCGGACGCATCCTCGTCATCGACGGCGCCTTCGGGACCGAGATCCAGAACAAGGGCCTGTCGGAAGCCTGCTACGCCGGGTCGCTCGGGCTCGGCCATGACCAGAAGGGTAATAACGACATCCTCGCGCTGACCAGGCCCGATGTCCCCGAAAGCATCCACCGCGCCTATTTCGAGGCCGGTGCCGACATTGCGGAAACCAACACCTTTTCCGCCAACCGGATCAGCCAGGCCGACTATGGCGCCGAGCATCTGGTTCGTGACATCAATTTCGAAAGTGCGCGTATCGCCCGCCAAGTGGCCGATGAATTCACCGCGCGCGACGGCCGCCGCCGCTTCGTCGCCGGGGCGATCGGGCCGACCAACAAGACCCTGTCGCTCTCGCCCGACGTCAACGATCCCGGCTTCCGGGAGATCGACTTCGACTATCTCAAGGACGTATATCGCGAACAGATTGACGCGCTGGTGGAAGGCGGCGTCGACTTCATCCTGATCGAGACCATCTTCGATACGCTCAACGCCAAGGCCGGGATCAAGGCCGCGCTCGAGGCTGGCGAGGCGCTCGGCCGCGACCTGCCGATCATGCTGTCGATGACCATCACCGATCTTAGCGGCCGCAATCTCTCAGGCCACACGGTAGAAGCCTTCTGGCACGCGGTCCGGCACGCCCGGCCGGTCACCATCGGCCTCAACTGCTCGTTCGGCGCGGAACAGCTTCGCCCGCACGTCCGCACTCTGGCCGACGCCTGTGACGCGCTGGTAATGATCTATCCCAACGCCGGGCTCCCCAACGAACTCGGCTGCTACGACGAACGTCCCGAAACTACTGCCGCCCTCGTCGGCGAATGGGCGCGCAGCGGGCAGGTCAACATTCTCGGCGGCTGCTGCGGCTCGACGCCCGAGCATATCCGCGCGATCGCCGAGACGGTTCGCGGGTTGCCGCCCCGTGCCCTGCCGCGCGTCCCCGTGAAGACCCGGCTGGCCGGTCTCGAACCGATGGTGATTGCCGCGTGAATTCCGTTCCTTCCGGTTCGTCCTTCGTCAACATCGGTGAGCGGACCAACGTCACCGGCTCGGCCAAATTCAAGAAACTGATCCTCGCGGGCGACTATGACGCTGCGGTCGAGGTCGCGCGCGACCAGGTCGAGAATGGCGCGCAGGTGATCGACGTCAACATGGACGAGGCGTTGCTCGACGGCGAACTCGCGATGACGACCTTCCTGAAACGCATTGCGGCCGAACCCGACATCGCCCGGGTGCCGGTGATGATCGACAGCTCCAAATGGAGCGTGATCGAGGCTGGATTGAAATGCGTGTCGGGCAAGCCGATCGTCAATTCGATCAGCATGAAGGAAGGCGAGGGGCCGTTCCTCGCGCAGGCCCGCGCCTGCATGGATTATGGCGCCGCGGTGGTGGTCATGGCGTTCGACGAGGTCGGCCAGGCCGACACCGCGACACGCAAGGTCGAGATCTGCGAGCGCGCCTACAAGCTCCTCACCGGCATCGGCTTCCCGCCCGAGGACATCATCTTCGATCCAAACGTGTTCGCCGTCGCGACGGGAATCGAGGAGCATAACCGCTACGCCATCGACTTCATCGAGGCGCTGCGCGAGATCAGGCGCCGCTGCCCCCACGTCCATTTCTCGGGCGGCCTGTCGAACCTGTCCTTCAGCTTCCGTGGCAACGAACCGGTGCGCCGGGCAATGCACTCGGTGTTCCTCTACCACGCCATTCCCGCCGGGCTCGACATGGCGATCGTCAACGCCGGCCAGCTCGACGTCTACGACGCGATCGATCCCGAGCTTCGCGAAGCGTGCGAGGACGTCATCCTCGACCGCCGTCCCGACGCGACCGAGCGCCTCATCACGCTCGCAGAACGCTTCCGCGGCACCGACGCCGCGGTCGAGATCCGCGAAGCCGCGTGGCGCAGCTGGCCGGTCCGCGAGCGCCTTGCCCATGCGCTGGTCAAGGGGATCGACGCCCACATCGTCGACGATACCGAGGAGGCCCGCCACACCGTCAAGCGCCCGATCGAGGTGATCGAAGGGCCGCTGATGGACGGGATGAACATCGTCGGCGACCTGTTCGGGTCGGGCAAGATGTTCCTGCCGCAGGTCGTCAAATCCGCCCGCGTGATGAAGAAGGCGGTCGCCCACCTTCTCCCTTTCATCGAAGCCGAAAAGGTCGCGGGCGAAAGCGCCGGCAAGGGCAAGGTCGTGATGGCCACCGTCAAGGGCGACGTCCACGACATCGGCAAGAACATCGTCGGCGTGGTCCTGCAGTGCAACGGCTTTGAGGTCATCGACCTCGGCGTGATGACGCCGTGGCCCAAGATCCTCGAAGCGGCGAACGAGAATAACGCCGACATGATCGGCCTGTCTGGCCTGATCACGCCCTCGCTCGACGAGATGGTCACCGTCGCCGAGGAGATGGAACGCGCCGGCATGAAGCGCCCGCTGCTGATCGGCGGCGCCACCACCAGCCGCGCCCACACCGCGCTCCGCATCGCCCCGCGCTATTCCGGGCCGGTCATCCACGTCCTCGACGCCAGCCGCGCGGTCGGGGTCGCCGGCGCATTGGTCAGCGACGGCCCGCAGAAGGAAGAGCTGATCGGCCGCACCGCCAGCGACTATCAGCAGTTGCGCGAGCAGCGCGAGGGCAGGGGGCAGAGCGATCTCGCGACGCTCGCCGAAGCGCGCGCCAATCGCTTCGTCGGCGATGCGTCCGGCCCGAGCCCCCAGCCGCTCCACCCCGGCCTCCACCGTTTCGACGCGTGGGATCTTGCCGACCTCCGCCGCGTGATCGACTGGACACCCTTCTTCCGCGCATGGGAATTACACGGCGTCTATCCCGCCATCCTCGACGATCCCATCGTCGGTAAGGAAGCCCGCAGCCTGTTCCACGATGCCGAGGCGATGCTCGACCGCATCATCGAGGAAAAGTGGCTCACCGCCCGCGGCGCGGTCGGCCTGTGGCCCGCCCACCGCGACGGCGACGACATCCTGGTCTCGGGCAAGCGTTTGCCGATGCTGCGCCAGCAAGTCCGCAAGCGCGAGGGCCGCCCGAACATGTGCCTCGCCGATTTCGTCGCCGAAGCCGACGACTGGTTGGGCGGTTTTGCGGTCGCGATCCACGGCATCGAACCGCACCTCGAACGCTTCCAGGCCGACAAGGACGATTACAGCGACATCCTTCTGAAGTCGCTCGCCGACCGCCTCGCGGAAGCTTTTGCCGAGCGGCTCCACCAGCATGTCCGCACTGAGCTTTGGGGCTATGCCCCCGACGAGAACCTCTCCAACGAGGACCTCATCAAGGAGCGTTACCGCGGCATCCGCCCGGCGCCCGGCTACCCAGCCTGCCCCGAACATAGCCTGAAGCCGCTGCTCCTCGACCTCCTCGGCGGCGGTGAGGCGACCGGCGTCCGGCTGACCGAAAGCTTCGCCATGCTTCCGGCCTCGGCCGTGTCGGGCTTCTATTTCGCGCACCCCGACAGCGCCTATTTCGGCGTCGCCCGGATCGGCCAGGACCAGCTCGAGGATTACGCCGAACGCCGGGGCGTCGATGTCGACACCGCCGCCCGCTGGCTCCGCCCTAATCTCGACTGAGGCGCTGCACTACGGTCCAGCGGGTCGCTTCGCTTCGCCAGCGCGATGACGTAGAGAGCGGGCGAATGCTTCGTTTCCTGACCTTCCTCGTCACCCTCCTCCTCGCCGTCCCCGCCGCCGCCCAGCTCGGCAGCGGGCCGCCGCACATGGCGGTCGAAGTGGTGGCGGAGCGGCCCGCCACGCCGGGCGGCGAGGTCGACCTCGCGCTGGTCATGACCCCGGAGGAAGGCTGGCACGGCTATTGGGAAAATCCCGGCGACGCGGGGAAGCCGATGACGGTCGAGTGGCAGCTACCGCCCTTCGCCGCGGCAGGTCCGCTGCGCTACCCCGTACCGGCGAAGCTGGTGATCGCCGGCCTGATGAACCACGTATTCAAGGGTCCGTACGCCGTCCTCACCCGCCTCAAGGTGCCGGCCGACGCGCGCGGCTCGCTGCCGATCCGCGCCACGCTCGACTATCTCGTCTGCACCGACCAGATCTGCGTTCCCGAACGCGGCACGGTCGCCCTCGACCTGCCCGTCGGCACCGGGGCTGCCGACCCTCGCTTCGACGCGTGGCGGGCCAAGCTTCCCCAGCCGCTTGGCAGCCCCGCCACCTTCGCTATTGCAGCCGACCGGCTGAAGGTCGCCATCCCGCTTCCGGAAAATGTTGCGGTCGGCGAACCGCACCTGTTTGCGATCACCGGCGACGCAGTCCGCTACGCCGAGGCGCAACGCTTCCGCCGCACCGCCGACCGCCTCATCGCGGAGCTCCCGCTCGCCGCCGCTCCCTCGGGGGAATTTGAGGGAGTCATCGACCTCGGCACCGGCCGTGCCCTGCGCTTTGCTGCCGCGCCCGGCCCCGTGCCCGACGGCGGCCGCACCATCGGCGGCGGGGAGGCTTGGCGCCTGCTTCTGTTCGCCTTCGCCGGCGCCGTCCTGGGAGGCCTGATCCTCAACCTCATGCCCTGCGTCTTCCCGATCCTTGCGCTCAAGGCTCTGGCTCTGGCCCGAGCGGGGGGCGCGGAGCGCGAAGCCCGTGCCGACGCGCTTGGCTACACCGCCGGGGCGATCGTCGGCACCGGCGCGCTCGGCGCCATCCTCCTCCTGATCCGCGCCGGGGGAAGCGCGGCCGGCTGGGCCTTCCAGCTGCAGGATCCGCGCACCGTCCTGTTCCTGTTCCTGCTGGCGGTGGCGATCACCCTCAACCTCCTCGGCCTGTTCAAGCTTCCGGTGCTCGGCGGCGAAGGCAATCCGCGCAGCGGCTTTGCGACCGGTGCCCTGGCGGCGTTCGTGGCCACCCCCTGCGCTGGCCCGTTCATGGGTGCAGCGCTCGGCACCGCGCTGCTGCTTCCCGCCGCCGGCGCATTGCTGGTGTTCGCCGGACTCGGCCTCGGGCTCGCGCTCCCCTTCCTGCTGCTCGCCTTCGTGCCCGCCCTTCGCAAACGCCTGCCGAGGCCCGGCCCGTGGATGGCCCGCCTCCAGCGCATCCTCGCCATCCCCATGGCACTCTCCGCCCTAGCCGCGCTGTGGCTGCTGTGGCGCCAGGGCGGGACCAGCGCGGTGCTTCTGGGCCTGCTGTCCGCCGCGATCCTCGTCGCGGCGCTGTTCCTCGCCGGCCGTCGCCAGAACAGCGGCCACCCCGCCTTCAGTCCGGTCGTCGCCGCCCTCCTCCTGTTCGTCGCCGTACCCCTGCTGGGCATCGGTCGCGGCGAGATGGCAGTCGGCCAGCGCGGCAATCACGGCGAAGCCTGGAGCGAGGCCAGGGTCGCAGCCGCCCGCGCGCAGAACCGCCCGGTATTCGTCTATTTCACCGCCGACTGGTGCCTCAGCTGCAAGGTCAACGAAGCCAGCACCATCGACCGCAACGAGGTCCGGGACGCGCTCAAGGCCGCGGGCGCCGTAGTCCTCGTCGCCGACTGGACCAACGCCGACCCGGCGATCACCCGCTTCCTCGACAGCCGCGGCCGCGGCGCCATCCCCCTCTACCTCTGGTACGCGCCTGGCGCCGCCGAGCCGGAAGAATTGCCGCAGGTCCTGACCCCCGCCATGCTGATCGAGCGGGCGAGCGCGGTGAAGCGCTGATCACCCCCGCTCGGGCGTGACCGCGGCCTTTCGCTCCCACACCTTCTGACCCGCAATCCAGGTTTCCAGCACCTGGGTCCGCGCCAGATCGTGCGCCGACACCGCCGCCGGATCGCGGTCGACCAGGATGAAGTCGGCCTTCTGCCCGACGTCGAGCCCGCCCATTTCCTTTTCGGCAAAGCTCGCCCACGCGGCGTCGCGGGTGAACCCCGCCAGCGCCTGACCCAGCGTCAGCCGCTCCTGTGGGCGCCACCCGCCCGCCGGCTGATCGTCCATCCCCTGCCGGCTGATCGCCGCGGCCAGCCCGGGGAAGGGGTTCGGATCCTCGACCGGGAAATCGGACCCGAGCGGCACCCGCACGCCGCTCTTCGCCAGCGTCTGCCAGGCATAAGCCCCGCCAAGCCGGTTCGGCCCCAGCCGTGCTTCGGCCATCAGCCGATCGCTGGTCTGGTGCACCGGCTGCATCGAGGGGACCACCTTGCCCGCCGCGAAGCGCTGGAGGTCGGGCACGTCGATGATCTGCGCATGCTCGACCCGGCAGCGCTTGTCGCCGGTCCCGCAGCCGACCGCGGCGAAGGCCGACAGCACCATCTCGTTCGCCGCGTCGCCGATCGCATGCACCGCGACTTGCCGGCCGAGCGCCAGAGCCGCCGCCGCCTGCACCCGCAATTGTTCGGGCGTCAGCAGGGGCAGGCCGCGGGTGCCGGGCGCGTCGCTATACGGCTGCTTGAGCCAAGCCCCGCGCGAGCCGAGCGCGCCGTCGGCATAAAGCTTCACGCCGGTTACCTTCAGAAGCATCGCCTTTTCGCCAAGCCCCTCGGTACCCGGCTTCTGCGAATCCAGCAGCACACCCTGACTGGCATAAGAGAAGATGCGCAGCTTGAGCGCGCCGTCGCGCGTGCCCCGGTTCATCGCCTGCCATTCGGGGAGGGTGGTCCCCATGTCGGCCACCGCGGTCAGCCCGCGCGACAACAGGGCCTCCTGCGCCCGGCGGAGCGCCGCATCATGCATGGCGGCGGTCGGCGCGGGCACATGCCGATCCACCAGCCCGGTGGCGGCATCGACAAACAGTCCGTTCTCGATCTTGCCGCCGCTCGGTGCCTTGGTCGCCGTGGTCACGCCCGCCGCTGCCAGTGCCGCACTGTTGCCGACCGAGGCGTGGCCATCGACCCGCTCCAGCCACACCGGGCGGTCCTTCACCACCGCGTCGAGGTCGGCGCTGGTCGGAAACCTCTTGTCCGCCCACAGCTCCTGGTTCCAGCCGCGTCCGGTAATCCACGGCAGGGTCGGGTTCGCCGCCGCATAATCGCGCAGCCGCTGCTGCAATTCGGCCAGACTCTTCACGCCGACGAGATCGAGCTGCCCGAGAGACTGGCCATAGCCCATCACGTGTCCGTGCGCGTCGATCAGGCCCGGCATCAGCGCCTTGCCCCCGCCGTTGAGCACCCGCGTCCCGGCCGGCAGCTTGAACTGCTCGCCGTGCAGCACGCGCTTCACCCGCCCATCGTCGCCGACCAGCAAGCCGGTGAAGCGCTCGACCTGCCGGTCCGGCGTCGCGCGTACCCCGCGCACATTGGTGACGAGGAGGTCGGCCAGCGCCGGCGCGGGGATGAGGAGGGCGGCAGCAGCGCCCAGCAAAAGCTTCTTCATGACGGCAAGGCGTAGCATTGTGGCGGCCGCAGGGAAGGGGTAGCGCTGCCCACCGCATGACACCGCCCGATATCAACGACATCCGCGCCGCTGCCGACCGAATCGCCGGCGCGGTCATCCGCACCCCCTTCCTCCACAGCCGCACCCTGTCCGAAATCATCGGCGCAGAGGTCTGGCTGAAGTTCGAGAATCTGCAGTTCACCGCCGCCTACAAGGAACGCGGCGCGCTCAACAAACTGCTCCAGCTGACCGCCGAGGAGCGCGCCCGCGGCGTGATCGCGGCCAGCGCCGGCAACCATGCCCAGGCCGTCGCCTACCATGGCCGCCGGCTCGGTATTCCGGTCACCATCGTCATGCCGGTCTCGACGCCGCTGATGAAAGTCGCGCAGACCGAGGAACATGGGGCGAGGGTGTTGCTGCACGGCGACCGCTTCGACGACGCCTATGCCCGTGCCCGCGAGATGGAGGCGGCCGAAGGCCTTGTCTTCGTTCATCCATTCGACGACCCCGCGATTGTCGCCGGCACCGGCACCATCGCGCTCGAGATGCTGGCCGAAAATCCCGACCTCGACACGCTGGTGGTACCGATCGGCGGCGGCGGGCTGATCAGCGGCATGGCCATCGCCGCCCGCGCGGTGAAGCCCGGCGTCGAGATCGTCGGGGTCGAGGCCGAGCTCTACCCCTCGATGAAGAATGTCGTCGAAGGCGGCGCTGGTGCCATCGGCGGCGATACGCTGGCCGAAGGCATTGCGGTCAAGGAACCCGGCCAGCTCACCCGCGCCATCATCAAGGAGCATGTCGACCGGATCGAGCTCGTCTCCGAACGTGATCTCGAACATGCCGTCGCGCTGCTGGTCGCGATCGAAAAGACCGTGGTCGAAGGGGCAGGGGCGGCCGGCATCGCCCATCTCCTCGCCGACCCCGACCGCTACAAGGGGCGCAAGGTCGGCACGGTGCTGTGCGGCGGCAACATCGACACACACCTCTTGGCCAATGTGCTGATCCGCGAACTCGTCCGCTGCGGCCGCATCGCCCGCCTCCGCATCGGCGCCCGCGATCGCCCCGGTGCGCTCGCCGCGATCACCGCCTGCTTCCACGAAGCGGGGGTCAACATCATTGAGACCAACCACCAGCGCATCTTTTCCAAGCTGCCGGCCAAGGACACGGTGATCGAGGTCGAATGCGAGGCCCGCGACGCCGAAGCGATCGAGGCGCTGGTCAAGCGGCTCGAGGGCAAGGGTTTTGTGGTGACCCGCGCGGCGCTGGACTAGGCCGCGCCTTCCCGCTCGCACAAGGCGATCTGCAACAGCATCGCACCCGTCGCGACGAAGCTCAGCGCCAGCACCCAGGAAAAGCTCGCGACCAGGTCGCTGGTGGTGCCGAACAGCGCGACGATGATGCTGGCCAGCGGCAGGCCGAGGATCAGGATCGTTGCCAGCACGAGGTCGGTCGCGGCCGCCAGCCCTGTCCAGCGCCGCACCGCCGAACCTGCCGCCTGAAGCGTCGCCATCACGAGCAGGCCGACCCGCAGCAGCAGCCAGAAGGTGATGACGGTGATGTTGGGCAGGAACCGCGTCTCCTCGCGCGCCAGGAACATCGCCCCGGCGGCAAGTGTCGCCAGCCCGGCCAGCGACGCCGGGACCCGCGCCGCGCGCCGGCCCTGCGCGGCGACCAGTTCGAGGAGACCGGACAACAGCAGCATCTGCCCGACCACCAGTGCGCCGCTCGATCGCCCGACTTCCGGCAGCAGCAGGGCGGCGCCCGCGATCACGAGGATGAGGATGCCGCAAAATGCGGTCATGCGAGCGCGGCGCTGGTCGGGTGTCGCGGTCATTGCATCTACCTAACCGGAAGAGGTGCCGGGCGGTTCCGAGGATCGGTCAGGGCTGGGGCGCCCCGCCGCGCATGCCGCCGTCCGGATCATGGAGCGAACGGTCGAGCGCCACCTCCATTGTCACCACCAGCCCGGTCGCGGCCCAGTCAAGGGTCAGCGAGCCACCCAGCTGCCGCTCGATGCTGCTGCGGATGACCCGGCTCCCGAAGCCGCTCCGGCTGACGCTTGTCCGCGGCGGCACGGACGGCCCCCCGCGTTCTTCCCACCGCAGCCGAAGCAGCGCGCTGCGCCCCGCTTTCTCCTCGATCCCCCAGCGCACCTCCAGCTCGCCACCGGCAACCGACAGCGCGCCATATTTGACCGCATTGGTCGCAAGCTCGTGAAACACCAGCGCAAGGCTCTGCGCCGCCGCGGGTTTGAGCAGCATCGGCGGGCCCGACAGGATCACTTGCCCCTGCTCGGCACCGCGATAGGGGGCCAGTTCTTCGGACAGCACCCGCTCGAGCTCAGCGCCTTCCCAGCGCGACGCCGCCAGCATGCTGTGCGCGCGGCCGAGCGACTGGATCCGGCCTTCGACCGCCTTCTTGAAGTCGACCAGCGTATCGGCGCGGGTCAGCGACACCACCGATTGCACCACCGCCAGCAGGTTCTTGGCCCGGTGATCGAGCTCGCGGCTCAGCAGCTTTTCGCGCTGCTCGGCTTCCTTGGCGGCCGAGATATCGGTCGACACGCCGACTACCCCGATCACCTCGCCCGTGTGATCGCGCAGCGGGCTCTTCAGCGTCTGGTAATAGCGCGACTGGCCGTCCTGCCCCGTGAACATCTCCTCGAGGTCGAGCGTGTGTCCGGTCTCGATCACCTGCCGGTCGGCCGCCTTCAGCGCCTCGGCTTCCGCGCTGTTGCGGTTCCATTCGTCGTCGGTCCGGCCGAGGATATCTTCCTTGTGCAGTCCCGACAGCTGCTCGAGCGCGCGGTTGAGGTAGAGCATGCGCCCGTCGCGATCCTTGGCGTAGATGATGGTGTCGGTGGATGCGCCGATCAGCTCCAGCAAGGTCGCGGTCTGCCGCAGCTGCTCCTCGGCGGTGCGGCGGTCGTGCACGTCCTCGAGGATGCCCGCCCAGTGGGTGACTTCGCCATTATCGTCATGGCTCGGAAAGGCCCGCGCCCGCAGCCAGCGATAATCGCCGCTGCGAAAGCGCACCCGATATTCGCAATCATAGGGCTTGCCGCTGCCCAGCGCTTCGGACCAGGCCAGCCCGATCGCATCTTGGTCGTCGGGGTGGACGGCCTCCAGCCAGCGCACCCCGGCGCGGTCCTCCTCCTGCCCGGTCCAGGTGGTCCACAGCGATCCGCGGTAGAGTGACCCGCCCTCGGCGTCGGTCAGGAAGGGCGACAGCGTCGGAAAGTCGACCAGGTCGAGCAGGTGCCGCTCGGTCTGGCTCAATTGCTCGGCCGATTGCCGCCAGCCGCTCAACGACCAGAGGATGGTGAGGCCCAGGAACAGGCAAGATGGCACCGCCAGCCAGCGCCACTCCCCGCCGGCGATCAACCCGGCGAGGCCGCACACGAGCACGATCGCCGCCATGATGGCGGACGAGACGTTCGGCATGGGTCGCAAGGGCGGTCCCACCCCTGGCTTGCGCATCCCTTCCCCCGCGACTTCGTGACGCTTCCGACTCGAAAGCGGCACTGGAACCGGAAGGGTCTCATGGCTGTTGACCGAGGGCAACGTTCGCGACCCGACACAGCGACTACCTCAGGGCATCGCATGATCGGAAAATCCGCTCAGTCCGCCGAAGATGATTTGTTTGGGTCGCGCTCCGGGCAAAGCTAGGGGACGCTTACAAGAATCACCTTGGCAGGAGGCCCAGACACATGGACGCGAAAACCGGCGAACTTTCCGGAGGCTGCCCGTATCAGGCAAGCAAGGCGCGCTCGCTCCTCGGCCGGCAGAACAAGGACTGGTGGCCCGAAGCGCTGCCGGTCGACATGCTTCACCAGAACGGGGTCTCGCCCAGCCCGCTGGGCTCGGACTTCGACTATGCCGAAGCCTTCAATGCGCTCGACTATAATGCCGTGAAGCGCGACCTCACCGCGCTGATGACCGACAGCAAGCCGTGGTGGCCGGCCGATTATGGCCATTATGGACCGTTCATGATTCGAATGGCCTGGCACGCCGCCGGCACCTACCGCGTGACCGACGGCCGTGGCGGCGCCAACAGCGGCCAGCAGCGCTTCGAACCGCTCAACAGCTGGCCCGACAACGGCAACCTCGACAAGGCCCGTCGCCTGCTGTGGCCGATCAAGCAGAAGTACGGCAAGCACATCAGCTGGGCCGACCTGTTCATCCTCGCCGGCAACGTCGCGATCGAAAGCATGGGCGGGCCGGTGTTCGGTTTCGCCGGTGGCCGCACCGACGTCTACCAGAGCGAGGGCGACACCTTCTGGGGCACCGAGGAGCTGTGGGTCAGCGACGGCGCCCCGACCCGCATCACCGAGGAAGCGACCGAGCTCGAAGGCCCGCTCGCGGCGATCCAGATGGGCCTCATCTACGTCAACCCGGAAGGCCCCGGCGGCAACCCCGACCCGCTGCAGTCGGCGCGTGACATGCGGGCGACCTTCAGCCGGATGGCGATGAACAGCGAGGAAACCGTCGCGCTCACCGCCGGCGGCCACGCCTTCGGCAAGGCGCACGGTGCCAAGCCGGGCGAAACCTTCGGCAAGAATCCGGCCTCCGAAAGCGTCCACCTCCAGGGCCTCGGCTGGCTCACCGACGAGGAGGAGATTGGCGCGGGCCACATCACCACCAGCGGGATCGAAGGCAGCTGGTCCAACAACCCGACCAAATGGACCGGCGACTATTTCCGCCTGCTCTTCAAATATGACTATGAGCTGGTCGAGAGCCCGGCCGGTGCCAAGCAGTGGCAGCCGGTCAATCCCGATCCGGAGGACATGGCCCCCGACGCACGCGACCCCAACAAGCGCGTGCCGACGATGATGACCACCGCCGACATGGCGCTGAAGATGGACCCCGAGTTCCGCGAGATCTCGCTTCGCTTCAGGGACGACCAGGCGGCGCTCGACGACGCCTTCGCCCGCGCCTGGTTCAAGCTGACCCATCGCGACATGGGTCCGAAGATCCGCTACCTCGGGCCGGAAGTCCCGGAAGAGACGCTGATCTGGCAGGATCCGGTTCCCGAAGGCCGCGAGCCGGCCAAGGCCGAGATCGAACGCTTCAGCAAGGCGATCCTCGATTCCGGCCTGACCATCGGTCAGCTGGTCAAGACCGCTTGGGCCTCGGCCTCGACCTATCGCCGTTCGGATCACCGCGGCGGCGCCAACGGTGCCCGCATCCGCCTCGATCCGCAGGTCAACTGGGCGATCAACGAGCCGGAAGAGCTGAAGACGATCCTCGCCAAGATCGACGAGCTGCGCGGTGAGCTCAGCATGGCCGACGCCATCGTCCTCGCCGGTACGGCGGCGGTCGAAAAGGCGGCGCGCGATGCTGGCTTCAACGCCACCGTCCCCTTCACCGGGGGTCGCGGCGATGCCACGCAGGAATGGACCGACGTCGACAGCTTCAAGTGGATGGAGCCGCAGGCGGACGGCTTCCGCAACTATCTGAAGACGCACCAGCCGGTGCGGACCGAAGAGCTGCTGCTCGACCGTGCCGCGCTGCTCGGCCTTTCGGCACCCGAAATGACGGTGCTGGTCGGTGGCCTGCGCGTTCTCGGCGCCAACCACGGCGATATCCCCGAAGGCGTGTTCACCGACCGTAAGGGTCAGCTGACCAACGACTTCTTCGTCAATCTCCTCGACAACGACACCTTCTGGGAACTGGTCGACACGTCGAGCGACGAGGAATTCATCGGCTTCACCCGCGCCGGCAAGACCCCGAAGTGGAAGGCCACCCGGACCGACCTCATCTTCGGCTCCAACTCGCAGCTTCGCGCCACCGCCGAAGTCTATGCCGAGAAGGGCAATGAAGAGCTGTTCGTGCGGCACTTCATCAATGCCTGGGTCAAGGTGATGAACGCCGATCGCTTCGACCTGCTGCCGACCCGCAAGGTCTCCGCCGACCAGGCCGGCGACGCCTCCTACGTGGGCGCGTAAGAGGCCCCAGAACTGAAACGGGACCCCGGACTTGAGCCGGGGTCCCGTTCTCATTCGTCATTGCGAGCCGCAGGCGAAGCAATCCACGGCGCATTCCACCGACTGCCCCACCACCCGCGTCATCCCGGCCACGTCGCATCGACGAAGACCGGCGGCCCTCGACTCTAACGAAGCCGCCTCAATTCCTCGGCCAGCAGACGGAATTCGGCTTCCCGCCCGCTGCCACGCCGCCAGATCAGCGCGATGTCGCGTTTCGCATCCTCGGACTCCAGCGGCCGCGCCTCGACGCTGGTCCCCTCCAGCAGGCCCGCATCGACCGCCATCTGCGGCACCAGCGTCAATCCCAGCTTGTTGTCGACCATCTGCACCAGCGTGTGCAGGCTGGTGCCGAGCATCATCGCCGACGCGCGCAGGTCGGGGCGGCTGCACGCGCTCAAGGCATGATCCTTCAGGCAATGCCCGTCCTCGAGCAGCAGCATCCGGCTGGCGGTGATCTCGTCGGGCCGAACGCTGGCGCCCGACATCTCGCCCCCGGCGGAAGCGACCAGCAGCCGGTCCTCGAACAGGACGTCGACCTCCACGTCGCCGCAGTCGAACGGCATCGCCAGCAGCACGCAATCGACCGCGCCGCGCTGCAATCCGTCGCAGGCAGCGCCGCTGGTCTCCTCGCGCAGGAACAGCTTGAGGCTCGGGTGCGCGGCCCTGAGCCTGGGCAGCAGCGGCGGAAGCAGGAAGGGAGCAATGGTCGGGATCACCGCCATCCTGAGGTCGCCGGTCAGCGGTTCGCGCTCGGCTTCCGCCATCTCCGCCAGCTCTTCGGCCGAACGCAGGACAAGCCGGGCCTTGGTGACGATCCGCTCTCCCAGCGGCGTGAAGCGCGTGACCCGCCGCGACCGCTCGACCAGTGTCGAGCCAAGCAGCGTTTCCAGCTCGCGCAGCGATGCGGACAGGGTCGATTGCGTGATGAAGCAGCTCTCCGCCGCGCGGCCGAAATGGCCGTGGTCGTGGAGGGCGACCAGATATTGCAGCTGGCGAAGAGTAGGAAGGAAAGTTGTCATTGGCCCGATCGATCAATGAGGCCGTCTTAAGTCATTTGATTGTTCAAGGCAAAGTACCCAAATGCTGATCAACGGAGCGGTCGTTCCCCCCTGTCGTATCGCTCCGGGCCGCCGCCGCTTGAACCCGTTTCGGTCTACCCCTTGGACCAGCGCTTTCGCGGCGGCGGCTATTTATGCGACCGATCGGCGCACGACCGTCCACTTCGCCCGTCAGTCTGGCCTTGTAGGATATTCTGGGTTACTAACCAGAATGGTTATCGATGAGCCTTGGTCCGACGTCACGCACCTGCAATTTTGAAAGTGGACGAACTGGACGCGGCCGCTTCCTTCTTTATTTTCCGAGGGCCGGTCAGTCCCGCAACGGGCTTCCTGCAAGGCCTTCGATCGTGGCCGCCGCCACCTCGCGAATCGCCCCGCGGTCGAGGCCGCAGGCGCGCGCCACTTCTTCCCCGGCCAGGCTGTCGCCGATCGCCAGCAGGGTCAGCGCAAGGGTCATCCGGTCGACCGGCCGCGGGTCGCCCAGCGCCCGCATGGTGCGGATGATCCGCTCGATCGTCGCCACCACCGGCTCCAGCGCCTCGCGCTGGCGGGTCAGCGCGACCCAGCCGATCAGTTCGCCGGCCCCTTCGCGGCGGAACGCTTCGAACATCGCGTCGATCACATCCCGCTCGGTCGCCTGGCCCGCCCGGCGCTCCTTGATCACCCCTTCGATGGAGGAGGAGACGGTCAGCGCGATATCTTCGGCCAGCGCCCGCTGCAGTCCGGCTGCCGAACCGAAATGATGGAGGAGGTTGGCATGCGTGCGCCCGACGCGCGCCGCCACGGCCTGCAGCGTCACCGCCGCCGCGCCCTCGCTTTGCAGCAAGGTGCGCGCTGCCGACAAGGCCGCAGCCCGGCTCTCTTCCGGCGATACGCGCCGCCGCGTCAGTGGACTTATTGACATTATTGTAAGTTATCGCCAGTTATCGTTGCCGAGAAGGAGTGGAGAACGATGGTGAGCGTGGCAAGCCTTGAGCGTGTTTCGGTGACCCCGGAAGACCTCACCATTACGCCGCGCGACCGTCGTTTTGGCCGGGACGAGAAAACCCCGCGCTGGTGGCTCAACAACTCGCCCTTCGAAACCGCGCTCTACAATGCGCTGTCGGCAACCTTTCCCAAGGGCGAGGCCTATTTCATCGAAAGCATTCGCGCCTTCCGCGATCAGGCCGACGAAAAGCTGGCGGGAGAGATTCGCGCCTTCACCACGCAGGAAGTGATTCACAGCCGCGAACATCTCGCCTTCAATCGCCGCGCCGTGGAGTCGGGCTACGACCTCGCGCCGCTCGAACAGACCGTGCAGGAAAGCCTCGACCTGCTGAAGGGCCGCCCGCCAATCCTCGACCTCGCCGCGACCATGGCGCTGGAGCATTTCACGGCGATCATCGCCCACGAACTGCTCGCCAATCCGCGCCACCTTGCCAATGCCGACCAGGCGACGGCGGACCTGTGGCGCTGGCACGCGGTCGAGGAGATCGAGCACAAAGGCGTCGCCTACGACACCTGGCTCGCCGCGACCAAGGGCTGGACCCGCTACAAGCGCTGGAAGGTGAAGAGCATCCTGATGCTCCTCGTCACCCGCAATTTCGTCCAGCACCGGACCGAAGGCGTGCTCGAACTGCTCCGCCAGGACGGCATCACCGGCGTCCGCGCCTGGGCCGGTGCCCTGTGGGTGATGTGGGGCAGGCCCGGCATCTTCCGCAAGGTCGGCGCGGCGTGGCTCAGCTACTTCCTACCTGGCTTCCACCCCTGGAAGGAAGATGACCGCAAGCTCATCCAGGGTTGGGACGCGACCTACGACTATCGCCAGGAACCGCCCGCGCGCCGGGTGCGGCGGGCGGCCTGACCTTCAAGCCGCCATCACCTCGTCACCCGCCGCGAGGTCGAGGCTGAACAGCTTGCACGGCGCCTCGGCATTGCGGGCGCAGCTGTGCCGCGGCACGGTCCGCCCGATCGGCCGGAAGCCGAGCTTCTCCAGAACGCGCCCGCTCGCGGCATTGTCGGCGAAATGCCCCGCCTCCAGCCGCTGCAGGCCAAGGGTGCGGGCGATCTCGATCAGCTGCCGGCCAGCCTCATAGGCATAGCCATTGCCCCAGTGCGCGCGGGCGATCCAGTAGCCAATCTCCACCGCGCCATTGGCCTTGCGCGCGAACCCCGCGCCGCCGACCAGCTCGGGATCGCCGCTGGTGCGCCGGAACAGCAGGAAGCTTGGCAGGAGGTCGTCGGCAGGCTTCGCCAGGAACGCCCGCGCTTCCTCGAGGCCGTAGGGCCAGGGTGCGAGCGCGAGGTTGCGGACGATCGCCTCGTCGGCAATCGCCCGCGCCAGCGCCGGCGCGTCTTCGGCCCAGCCGGGCCGCAACAGCAATCTTTCGGTCCGCGCGAACATGGTTATCTCCCCTGAGCGAGACCCCTGACAGGGCCTCGTGACAATTTCGGGAGAAGAAAAAGAAAGGGAGAAGAGGGGGCTTCCCTCTTCTCCCTTTCCAAGTCCGCTGTTGAGTTCGGTCTTGTGCTGGGCTGCCCCCTCATGAGGCGGCCCTTTATCGACCAACCCCTATTCGGCTGCGTCCGCCATCGGCGCATTAATAAGCGCCGCTACGTGGACGTACTTGCGGCCTTGGCGGCCGTCGCGGAACTCGACTTTGCCGTCGGTCAGCGCGAACAGGGTGTGATCCTTGCCGAGGCCGACACCGGCACCCGGGTACCAGCGCGTGCCGCGCTGACGCACGATGATGTTGCCGGCGACGACAGCTTCGCCACCGAACTTCTTCACGCCGAGACGCTTGCTCTCGGAATCACGGCCGTTACGCGACGAGCCGCCTGCCTTCTTATGTGCCATGGTGTTTTAAGCCTTCGGAGTCTTCTTGGCCTTGCCCTTAGCAGGCGCAGCATCCTGAGTCGAGTTGGTGGCGTCCTGGGTGGCCTCGATGCCGGCGTCGGCAGGAACCACGCCTTCGCTCGAAGCAACCTTGCTCTCGTCGATATCCGACGGAGCCGGAGCGGCCTTGGCCTTCTTGGGTCCAGCGGCCTTGGCTTCGCCGTCGGCGGCCTTCTGCTGCTTCTCGCCGCCGATCGATACGATCTTCAGGATCGTATGCTGCTGGCGATGACCCTTCTTGCGGCGATAGTTGTGACGACGGCGCTTCTTGAAGACGATGACCTTCTCGCCCTTGGCCTGCGCGACGATCTCGGCGGCGACGGTCAGGCCATCTGTGCCCTTGAGGTCGCCACCGTCGCCGGCGAGCAGGACGTCGGAGATAGTGATGCTGTCACCGGCATTGCCGTCCAGCTTCTCGACGACGATCTTGTCTCCCGGTGACACGCGATACTGCTTGCCGCCGGTGCGCACGATAGCGAACATGGGCCTCTTCTCTTTTCTTTTGCTCAAGAGCGTTGATTTCTTGACCCATGCGGCAGCGTGGCGCCGACCCGCGCGGGAAAGGGTGCCCCCTAGGTTAGGATGGCGGACACGTCAACCGAGTGGTTGCGTCAGGACCGGATAGGCGGTCGAAGTCTTGCAGCGTTCCATAGCGAACTTGGACGTGACGTTCTTGAGCGGCCCGGCGGCGATCAGCTTGCCGTAGAAATCGTCGAAATGCGCCATGTCGCGCACCGCCACCCGCAGCCAATAGTCGGTTTCGCCCGCCATCCGCACCACTTCCAGCACTTCGGGCAGCACCGACACTCCGGCGAGGAAGCGCTGTTGCCACTCCGGGCTGTGGTCGCGCGCCTCCACCTCGATGAACACGATTAGCCCGAGGCCGAGCGCACGCGGATCGACCAGTGCCACCGTCTTCTCGATCACGCCGGCCGCGCGAAGCTTCTGAATTCGACGCCAGCAGGGGGTGGGGGACAGGCCAACACGCTCGCCGACCTCGGCGACGGGCAGGGTCGCATCCTCCTGCAGGATCGCAAGGATTTTGAGATCGGTCTGATCCATTTTCATCGTGCGCGGGTTTTGAGCATGAAGTTGCACAAACGCAAGGGCGCCTGCATCCTGCTTGTTATTTGCTGCGGCCCCTTGCCTGCCTCTATATTCGAAGGCATTTTGAGGATGTTCCGAGCGGATGAAGTCTTGATCAGAGCACGCAAGATTATTCCAACTTGGGATGGCAGGCCGCCGCGGTCACCTCCGCGGCGGCCTCCCTCTGTCTTCGTACCCTTGAGATCACTGGCCCCGACACATCCCCGTGATGTGCCGGGGCTTTTTCATCGCTACCCGGCGCCGCTACAATGTTGCTGTTGTGCTACAACGTGGCCGAAAGCGACGCTCCGGCGCCGTCATGTATTGGCGGCCCGTTCACTTAGTCCATTGTCTGGTCATTCCGCCGCGCCCTGCGTGCGGCCAATTAATGATCGGGGGCTCCATCATGACCAGCCGGCTTTCCGCCTTCCTCTTCACCATCAGCCCGCTGGCGCTGCTCGCCGCCGCGCCTGCCGCTGGCCAGACGGCGCCCGCTCCAGCGCCGACGCCGGAAGCCGCCGCGCCCGTGACCGATCCGAGCCCGGCGCCCGACAGCACGATCGTCGTCACCGGCACCCGCCGTACCGACCGCACCGTCGCCGAGTCGCCCGTGCCGGTCGACATCATCGGCTCCGACCAGCTCACCTCGTCGGGCCTCGGCGAAACCAACAAAATCCTCAACAACCTGGTCCCGAGCTTCAACTTCCCGCAGCCGTCCATCGCCGACGGCACCGATGCGGTCCGCCCGGCCTCGCTGCGCGGCCTGTCGCCAGACCAGGTTCTGGTGCTGGTGAACGGCAAGCGCCGCCACGTCGCGGCACTGCTCAACATCAACGGCACGATTGGCCGTGGTTCGGCCGCCGTCGATCTCAACAATATTCCCGGCCTCGCCATCGACCGGATCGAAGTGCTGCGCGACGGCGCTGCCTCGCAATATGGCTCGGACGCCATCGCGGGCGTGATCAACGTGCGGCTCAAGAGGGCGTCGTCGGGCGGCAAGGCGCAGGCCAGCTTCGGCAAGTACATCACGACCCTCGACGGCGTCGCCAACGTCACCGGCCTGGTGCTGACCGGCGGACAGCCGAGCCTCGACCCGACCGACAACCGCTATCTCGCGGTCACATCGAACGGCGAGCGCAAGGTGCGCGACGGTGAACTGTGGACCATCGGGGCCAACATCGGCATTCCGATCATGGCCGACGGATTCATCAACCTCACCGCCGAATATCGCGATCGCGGCCTGACCAACCGCCAAGGCTTCGACATCCGCCCCAATTACGTTCGCCCGACCTCGACTACCTTCGATCCACGCGAGGTGAGCTTCAATCGCATCAACTTCCGCTACGGCGACGCGAAGACCGAAGACTTCGGCTTCTTCGCCAATGCCGGCCTGCCGCTTGGTGGGGCCGAGCTCTACGCCTTCGGCTCCTACAACAAGCGCGACGGCGAGAGCGCGGCCAACTGGCGCCAGCAGTCGAACGGCGTGACGGGCGCCGGCGGTGCCAACCGCGACTATTCGACCATCACGCCGAGCACGACGCCCACGGCCGCCAACTTCACGGCGCTGACGCCCGACGGCTACCTGCCGCTGATCCAGACCGACTATGAGGATTATTCCGCGACCGGCGGCGTGCGCGGCGAGATCGCGGGCTGGAAGGCGGACGGCTCGATCCAGTACGGCAAGAACACCTTCGACTACACGATCGCCAACACCATAAATGCTTCGCTCGGCGCATCCTCGCCGCGGGTCTTCGACGCAGGCGGCATCGGTTATGGCCAGCTGGTCGCCAACCTCGACTTCAGCCGGGAGCTGAACGCGGGCTTTGCCAAGCCGCTGAGCGTTGCCGTCGGTGCCGAGTTCCGCCGCGAGGATTTCCAGATCCGTCCAGGTGAACCCGCCTCCTACGCCGCCGGGCCGCTCTACATCGCGCCGATCCTCAACTCGAACGCCGCCTCCTGCACTGCGGCGGGGGGCGTCCTTTCGGGTACCACCTGCACCTTCCCGGGCCGTGCGGCCGCCCCGCGCAGCCAGGGCTTCGGTGGCTTTCCGGCGAGCGCCAAGCGCGACGTCGATCGCAACAACGTGTCGGCCTATCTCGAGCTCGACACCGACCCGCTTCCGGGCTGGACCACGACCGTTGCCGCCCGGTTCGAGCGCTATTCGGACTTTGGCGAGCAGGTGACGGGCAAGTTCGCTACCCGCTTCGAAATCACGCCCGGCTTTGCGCTGCGCGGCGCGATCTCGAATGGCTTCCGCGCACCATCGCTGCAGCAGCAATATTTCACCACGGTTTCGACCAACTTCATTTCGGGTGTGGCGGTCGACATCCTGACGCTCGGTGTCGGCGATCCGGTCGCGCAACGGCTCGGGGCACGCGCTCTGAAGCCTGAGAAATCGACCAATCTGTCGATCGGCGCGACGGCCAATCCCCTGCGCGGGCTGACGGTCACCGTGGACGCCTACCAGATCAAGCTGAAGGACCGGATCGTCCTGACCGAGAACCTCGGCGCGTCGGGCAACACGCCGACCGACAATCTAGCCCGGTCGCTCATCAATGATACGTCGATCGGCGCCGCCCGCTTCTTCATCAACGGTCTCGATACCACCACCCGCGGTGTTGACGTCGTCGGCACCTACCGTCTCGGGATCGGGCCGAGCCGCTGGTCGCTGACCGCAGCCTATAACTACAACAAGACAGAGATCGACCGCCGCATCGTTGACCTGGGACCGCTCGCCGCCGCCCAGAACATCGTGCTGTTCGGCCGCGTCGAAGGCATCCGCTTCGAAAAGGGCCAGCCACGCGACAAGATCGTGCTGTCGGCCGACGGGCGGCTCGACATGTTCGGGCTGACCGCGCGCACCACGCGCTACGGCAAGGTGGTGTCGCCAAACACGGCCAATCCGATCAGCAATCCGACCAGCCTGACGGACTATGGCCCCGACGATATCTTCCTCAGCCCCAAGTGGATCACGGACCTCGAAGTCCGCGTCTCGCCGGTCAAGGCAATCGAGCTGGCGCTGGGGGCGAACAACCTGTTCGACGTCTACCCGGATCGCCTTCCGTTCGGCCCGCGTCCGGCAGCGGTCGGCGGCGTCTATCCGGTGACGCAGGCCTTCCTGCCCTATTCGAACTTCTCACCCTTCGGCTTCAACGGCCGCTTCCTCTACGGCCGGGTAAGCTTCAACTTCTAGGCCGGTATAAATGGGGCCGGGATCGCTGCTGCGGTCCCGGCCCTTTTGCATTTCACTATGACGGCGACGTCCCTAGTGGCGATGCTCAGGCCGAAGCTTGTAGCGGCCGGGCTCGAACGCTTCGAAGAGGTTGTCGATCGCTGGATGGTCGACCGGCTCATCCTCCTCGTCCGCTACGAGATTCTGCTGCGACACATAAGCGACGTAGCTGCCCTCCCCATTCTCGGCGAGCAGGTGGTAGAAGGGCTGGTCCTTGGAGGGCCTGATCTCGGCGGGGATCGCCTGATACCATTCCTCGCTGTTGGCAAAGACCGGATCGACGTCGAAGATCACGCCCCGAAAATCGAGCAGCCGGTGGCGGACCACCTCGCCGATGCCGAACCTGGCAGAGGCGATGGGAGGGGCGGAAACCTCGTCCATGAACAAAGAACGCGTCGAAAGCGGCATGGCTGCAACTTAGGGCATCGGCCACGCTCTGCAAGGGAGCATCAGAAGGGGATGGGTTCGCCCTTCCAGTCGAAGAACCCGCCGCTATCGCGGGCGGTGAGCTTATCCAGCACCCCGGCCAGGCAGGATGCCGATTGGGCGGCGGAGAAGAGCTTGCCCTCCGCGACATTGGCCTGGAACGGCTGGCTCATCGCGGTATCGACGGTACCCGGGTGCAGCGCCACCATCACCGCTTCCGGCCGTGACCGCGCAAGTTCGACGGCGGCGGTCCGCACCAACTGGTTGAGTGCTGCCTTGCTTGCGCGATACCCGTACCAGCCGCCTAGTCGGTTGTCGCCGATGCTGCCGACACGAGCCGAAAGGCAAGCGATCTCGACCCGGCCCGATCGCGCGACCTTCGGCAGGAAGTGACGCAGGACCAGCGCGGGTCCGATCGTATTGATGAGAAAGCTCCGCTGCAGTCGATCGGCGTCCAGATCGCGCAGCGAGCGTTCGGGAGCGACGCCCTCGCCGTGCAGCAGCCCCGTCGCGACCACCAGCCGCTCGACGGCGGCAAAGGGAACGGCTTCGGCCGCGGCAGTGATGCTACCGGCATCGGCAAGGTCGATCCCGCCATCGCGTCGCGACAGGCGGTGCACCTGATCACCGCGGCTTTCATACAAATCGCTCAGCGCGGCGCCGATCCCGCCGGATGCACCGATGATCACCGTGTCCATGCCTGCGTCATGGCGCGCAGGCTTCGTCGCGCCAACCTGTCCCGTCGGCCCGTTTTGCCGCTAGGCAAGTCCGGAAGGCGCTGCTAGTGAGCCGCCCGCGACCCCCGGCGGACACGCCGGGTCCACGTCTTGATCCTTGCGGAGAGGTGGCTGAGTGGTCGAAAGCACCGCACTCGAAATGCGGCGTGCCCTAACGGGTACCGTGGGTTCGAATCCCACCCTCTCCGCCATTCCAATGACTTAATCGCCCATACGTCGCGACGGCCAACGAAGCCGTCGTGCGAGATATTCGCACGCGGTCGCAGCATTATTGTGCAGTGCAGCAAGGCTGTGCATCATCGCGCCACTGACAATGACGAATGTCGCAATTGCGCGATTCTCGATCGGTCAGCGACAGGGGTGAACGATGCGAGGATTTGCAACGGCATTGACCCTTGGCGCCTTGCTTGGTGTTCCCGCCGTGGCCCGCGCCGCCGACGAGGAAAGCAAGGCTCCAGCAGTAACGGTGAGCGGGGGCGCCACCTTGGTGAGTGATTATCGCTATCGCGGCGTTTCGCAGAGCAACCGCCGGCCCGCGGTCCAGGCCAGCCTGACACTGGCGCACACGAGCGGGATTTATGGAAGCGTGTGGAGCAGCTCGATCGATGATTATGTCGCCAATGGCGGCGACCAGGAAATCGACCTGACGCTTGGCTTCCGCAAGAGCTTCGGTGCGACCACCGTCGATACCGGGGTGCTGTATTATTACTATCCGGGCTCCGGCGGGGCTAACACGGACTTTGCTGAACCGTTCGTCTCGGTCAGCCACACGGTCGGTCAAGTCACCGCCAAGGCCTTTGCCGCCTACGCTCCCAAGCAAAAAGGGCTGTCGGTCGGTTCCGGCGCCGAGGACAATCTCTACCTCGCGGGGGATCTTGGCTTTGCGGTGCCCAAGTCGCCGATCACCCTGTCCGCCCACTTGGGACGCAGCTTCGGGCCAAGCTATATCACGCTCGGCAAGGCACACACCGACTGGAGCCTCGGCGCCAGTGCGATGTGGAAGAGCCTGACGCTCGGCCTCGCCTACGTCGATACGGACGCGACCTTCATCACGCCGAGCGGCCGGAACGCCAGCAAGGCCGGGCTGGTCGCATCAATTGGCGCGGCATTCTGACGGAGGGGGCGCAGCCATGAAGTTCATCATTGCCTTGATTAAGCCATTCAAGCTCGAACCGGTCCGCGAGGCCCTGCAGGATGCCGGGGTCGAAGGCATGACCGTGTCAGAAGTGCGCGGCTTCGGGCGTCAGAAGGGCCAACCGGTGTTCTACCGGGGCGCCGAGTACAACACGACCTTCGTGCCGAAGATCAAGATCGAAGTCGCTGTGTCCGACGACCTCGCGCCGCGCGTCATCGAGATCATCACCGAAGTCGCGAAGACCGGCTCGATCGGAGACGGGAAGATCTTCGTTCTCGACCTCGAGAGCGCGCTTCGCATCCGCACGGGGGACACTGACCATGATGCGCTGTGAGGGCAGGGGGGGAATGAACGCTGCGAAGCTCGTTGGCGGCGGTGCGGCGATGCTCGCGCTGGCCGCCTTTACCGCCTCGCCGGCACTGGCGCAGGAAGCCGCGGCGGCAGCGGCCGCGACGCCGGTACCCGACAAGGGCGACACGACCTGGATGCTGATCTCGTCGGCGCTGGTGCTGATGATGTCCGTGCCGGGCCTTGCGCTCTTCTACGGCGGGCTGGTCCGCGCCAAGAACATGTTGTCGGTACTGATGCAGGTGCTGACGATCGTCGCCATCGCGGCGCTGGTGTGGGTGGGATGGGGCTACAGCCTCAGCTTCACCGGGGGCAGCCCGTATATCGGCGGGCTCTCCAAGGCGTTCCTCAAGGGGGTCGATGCGACCACGCTCGCTGCGACCTTCTCGAACGGCGTGTACATTCCCGAATATGCCTATGTCGTCTTCCAGATGACCTTTGCCTGCATCACGCCGGCGCTGATCGTCGGTGCGTTCGCCGAGCGGGTGCGTTTCTGGCCGCTGATGCTGTTCGTGGTGCTGTGGCTGACGGCGGTCTATTTCCCGCTGGCACACATGGTCTGGTACTGGGCGGGTCCCGACTTCCTGCCGACGCAACCCGGTGATTATGGGCTTCTCTACGGCTGGGGCGCGCTCGACTTCGCGGGCGGCACGGTGGTTCACATCAATGCCGGCATCGCCGGCCTGGTCGGCTGCCTCGTGATCGGCAAGCGTATCGGCTATAACAGCGAGCCGTTGGCGCCCCATTCGCTGGTCATGACCATGATCGGCGCGTCGCTGCTGTGGGTCGGCTGGTTCGGCTTCAACGCGGGTTCAAATCTCGAATCGAACGGCGTTACCGCACTCGCCTTCATCAACACCTTCGTCGCGACGGCGGCGGCGGCGCTCGCCTGGGCGCTGATCGAGCAGATCGTCCATGGCAAGTCGTCGCTGCTCGGGGGCGCGACCGGAGCTGTCGCGGGTCTTGTCGCCATCACCCCGGCGGCAGGGTTCGGGGCGCCCGGCACCTCCATCCTGCTGGGAGCGGTGGCATCGGCCGTCTGCTTCTTCTTCGTCGCCAAGGTCAAGAACCGCCTCGGCTACGACGATTCGCTTGACGTCTTCGGCGTTCACTGTGTCGGCGGGATCGTCGGGGCGATCGCGACGGCCATCGTCGCCGATCCGGCGCTCGGCGGGCAGGGCTTCTTCGACTATACGGTGATGCCCGCGGTTCCGGGGACCTACGACATGGCGGCGCAGCTGCTCGTTCAGCTGAAGGCGGTGGGCGTGACCCTGTTGTGGTCGGGCGGCGTGTCGTTCCTGCTCTACATCGCGATCGACAAGACCATTGGCCTACGCCCATCGGTAGACGCCGAACGCGAAGGCCTCGACATCTCGTCGCACGGGGAACGCGCCTATAATCTGTGAAGCCAAGGGCGCCGGTCTGCATCCCGTCAGGCCGGCGCCACGCTTTGCGCGACAAGCCGTTCGCTCTGCCGTCGATCACAGCAAACTTTTTTGCTATGCGAACGGGATCCAATCGTGCACCTTTGCTGCGCTGCAACAACATGGGTGCAGGGCAGGAGCAAGGCTCGATTCGATAGGGACAAGCAGTTGGCGGAGCGGCACGCAGTGGGGGGACTGTACGACCCCAGGCACGAGCATGACAGTTGCGGTATGGGCTTCGTTGCGCATGTCAAAGGCGCTGCGTCGCACGACGTCATCACGCAGGGCCTCCAGATCCTCGCCAACCTTCATCACCGTGGCGGCGTGGGTGCCGATCCGGACATGGGCGACGGTGCTGGCTGCCTCATCCAGATGCCCGACGACCTCCTGCGGGCATGGGCCGATGCGAGCGGCCTGACGCTTCCGCCGCCGGGCGATTATGCGGTCGCCATGTGCTTCCTCCCGACGAGTGAGGAAAGCCGTGCGCTGGCGGACGAACGCTTCACGCATCTGGTCCAGAAGGAGGGACAGATCTTCCTCGGCTGGCGCGACGTGCCGGTCGACATCAGCGACCTAGGGCCGAGTGTCCGCAAGACGGTTCCCGTCATCCGCCAGGCGATCGTCGGGCGCGGCGTGGGGGTGCGCGATCAGGATGCGTTCGAGCGCAAGCTCCTCACCATCCGCAAGCAGACGCTCAATCCGCTGGCCGCCCTCGCCAAGGCCAGGGATCTGCAGGGCCTGACCGATTTCTACATCGCCAGCTTCTCGACCCGGACCCTCGTCTACAAGGGAATGCTGCTGCCCGACCAGGTCGGCGCCTTCTATCGGGACCTGCGCGATCCGCTGACGAAGTCGGCGCTGGCGATGGTCCACCAGCGGTTCTCGACCAACACCTTTCCCAGCTGGCGACTGGCCCACCCGTACCGGTTCATCGCCCACAATGGCGAGATCAACACGGTCCGCGGAAACGTCAACTGGATGAACGCGCGGCGCCGGACGCTCGAATGCCCGCTGCTCGGCGCCGACCTCGACAAATTGTGGCCGATCATCCCGCACGGCCAGTCCGACACCGCCTGCCTCGACAATGCGCTCGAGCTTCTGTTGGCGGGCGGTTATTCGCTGCCGCATGCGGTGATGCTGCTGATCCCGGAAGCCTGGGCCGGCAACGACACCATGGATCCCAAGCGGCGCGCCTTCTACGAATATCATGCCGCCCTGATGGAGCCGTGGGACGGCCCGGCAGCCATCGCGTTCACCGACGGCCGCCAGATCGGCGCGACCCTCGACCGCAATGGTCTGAGGCCCGCGCGCTTCCTCGTCACCGACGACGATCTTGTCGTCATGGCCTCTGAATCGGGCGTGCTTCCGATCCCGGAGGAGAAGATCGTTCGGAAGTGGCGGCTCCAGCCGGGCCGGATGCTGCTGATCGACTTTGCCAAGCAGCGCATCGTCGAGGACGAGGAGATCAAGGCCGAACTGGCGAATGCCGCGCCTTATGGCGAATGGCTGCGCGAGACGCAGTTCAACCTGAAGGACCTGCCGGCGGGCGATAACCCGCTGACTCATCCGCCGAGCGAAGAAGTGTTCCGCCGCACGCAACTGAGCTTCGGCTACACTGAGGAGGACGTGCGCCTGTTCTTGGGGCCGATGGCCGCGCAAGCCGACGATCCGATCGGATCGATGGGCACGGACACGCCGCTCGCAGTGCTCTCCGCCCGGCCGCGGCTGCTCTACGATTATTTCAAGCAAAGCTTCGCGCAGGTCACCAACCCGCCGATCGATCCGATCCGCGAGAGCATGGTAATGAGCCTGATCTCGATGATCGGGCCGCGGCCGAACCTGCTGGGCCGGAACGCCGGCACCCACAAGCGCCTGGAGGTGTCGCAGCCGATCCTCACCAACGAGGATCTCGAGAAGATCCGCTCGATCCACAACACGCTCGACGGCGCTTTCCGGACGGTCACGCTCGACGCCACCTGGCCGAGCGGCGGCGACACCCAGTCGCTCGAAGCGGCCGTCCAGCGATTGTGTTGGGAAGCGACCGAGGCGGTGCTTGCGGACAATAATGTCCTGATCCTGTCGGACCGCCGCGAGGGGCCCGAACGCATCCCTATTCCGGCCGCGCTGGCTACGGGCGCGGTCCATCATCACCTGATCCGGCAGGGGCTGCGGATGCAGACCGGCCTCGTCGTCGAGACCGGCGAAGCGCGCGAGGTCCATCACTTCTGTGTGCTTGCGGGCTATGGCGCGGAGGCGATCAATCCGTGGCTCGCCTTCGACGTGATCGAGGATCTGAGCGCGCGCGGCAAGATCGCGGTCCCGGCCGACAAGGCCTGCGCCAACTACATCAAGGCGATCGACAAGGGCCTGCTCAAGGTCATGTCGAAAATGGGGATCTCGACCTTCCAGAGCTATTGCGGGGCGCAGATCTTCGATGCGGTCGGGCTCAACAGCGGCTTTATCGAGCGCTATTTCACCGGCACCTCGACCAGCATCGAGGGCGCAGGCTTGGCGGAGATCGCGGCCGAAAGCGCCGAACGCCATCGCGAGGCGCATTCCCCTGCGGAGCGGCCGCTCGGTGTCGGCGGGCAATATGCGCTGCGCAAAGGCGGCGAGGCGCACGCCTGGACGGCCGAGGGGATCGGCAACCTGCAGCATGCCGTTCGGGGCAATCTGCCCGATCGCTACCGCGCGTTCGCCGCGGAAGTGAACGAGCAGAGCCGGCGCATGCTCAGCCTGCGCGGCCTGCTGGAGTTTCGGCCCGCGGGACCGGCGGTCACGCTCGACGAGGTGGAGCCGGCCTCGGCGATCGTGCGGCGCTTCGTCACCGGCGCGATGAGCTTCGGGTCGATCAGCCGCGAGGCGCATACGACGCTGGCCAAGGCGATGAACCGCATCGGCGGCAAGTCGAACACCGGCGAAGGCGGCGAAGAACGCGAACGCTTCACCACCGACGAGCGCTCGGCGATCAAGCAGGTCGCTTCAGGGCGCTTTGGGGTAACGGCCGAATATCTCGTCAACGCCGACGAGTTGCAGGTGAAGATCGCACAAGGCGCCAAGCCGGGCGAGGGCGGGCAGCTGCCCGGCCACAAGGTCGACGCGCACATCGCCGCGGTTCGCTATTCGACGCCGGGCGTGGGCCTCATCTCACCGCCGCCGCATCACGACATCTATTCGATCGAGGATCTCGCGCAGCTCATCCACGACCTGAGGCAAGTGAATCCCTCCGCGCGCATCTCGATCAAGCTGGTGTCAGAAGCCGGGGTCGGCACGGTGGCTGCGGGCGTGGTCAAGTGCACCGCCGACCACATCACGATCTCTGGTTATGACGGCGGAACCGGCGCGTCGCCGCTGACCAGCCTCACCCATGCCGGATCGCCGTGGGAACTCGGCCTTGCGGAAACGCAGCAGACACTTGTCCTGAATGGCCTGCGCGACCGTGTTGTGCTGCAGGCCGACGGCGGGCTTCGCACCGGGCGGGACGTGGCGGTGGCGGCATTGCTGGGTGCGGATGAATTCGGATTTGCGACCGCGCCGCTGGTTGCAGCCGGATGCATCATGATGCGCAAGTGTCACCTCAATACTTGCCCGGTCGGGATTGCAACGCAGGACCCGCGCCTCCGCGCCAAGTTCAGCGGGACGCCCGAGCATGTAATCAACTACTTCTTCTTCGTCGCCGAGGAGCTGCGCGGCATCATGGCGGAACTCGGCGTGCGCTCGCTCGACGAGCTGATCGGGCGCACCGACCTGTTGAGTCCGCGGCTTTCCGTCGAAGGCGCCAAGGCGGCGGGCGTGGATTTGTCGCATCTGCTGCACCGCGCTGATCCGCAGGCGCCGCGGCGCTTTGGTCGGACCGTTCGCGCGCCCATTCACCAGCGCATCGACGATGCGATCGTGGAGGCACTCGACGGGCAGTTGCCGACCCGGCTCGAACTTCCGGTCGGCAATGCCGATCGATCGGTCGGCGTCTTCGCCTCGGGCGAGATCGCGCGGCGTTTCGGGCACCACGGCCTTGCCGACGACAGCCTGCGGGTCCGCCTGACCGGGACCGCGGGCCAAAGCTTCGGCGCATTCCTTGCCCATGGCCTGACCCTGGAGTTGACCGGCGATGCCAACGACTATGTCGGCAAGGGCCTCAGCGGTGGCAGGCTGATCGTGCGCCAGCCCGTCGACAGCCCGCGCGAGGCGGCGGCGAACATCATCGTCGGTAACACCTGCCTTTATGGGGCGACGTCGGGCCGGGCCTTCTTCGCGGGCGTCGCGGGGGAACGCTTCGCGGTCCGCAATTCGGGGGCCATCGCGGTGGTCGAAGGCACCGGCGACCATGGCTGCGAATATATGACCGGCGGACACGTGGTGGTGCTGGGCGCGGTCGGACGCAACTTCGCGGCGGGCATGTCGGGGGGAATCGCCTATGTGTGGGATCCGCACCGACGCATCGAGGCGAAATGCAACCTGGCGGGCGTCGCGCTCGAGGCCATCGAGGACCCGGCGTTCGTCCGCGCCCTGATCGAGCAGCATCGCGACGCCACCGGAAGCAAGGTCGCGGACCAGATTCTCGACGATTGGGAGCGTGCCTCGGGCGAGTTCGTGCAGGTCATGCCGCACGAATATCGCCGTGCGTTAGCGCTCGCCGAGGCGGCGGAGTAGGATCATGAGCAACCCCACCGGCTTCCTCGACGTCGAGCGGCAGGACCGCGCCTATCGCCCCATCGCCGAGCGCCTCAAGAGCTGGGGCGAGTTCGTCGAGCCGCTTCCCGCCAACGCCGTCGCCCGCCAGGCGGAGCGCTGCATGGATTGCGGCATTCCCTTCTGTCACTCGGCTTGCCCGGTGAACAACCTCATTCCGGACTGGAACAGCCTTGTCACCGATGACGACTGGCGCTCCGCGCTCGACCGGCTGCACCAGACCAACAATTTTCCGGAATTCACCGGCCGTGTCTGTCCCGCCCCGTGCGAAGCGGCGTGCACCCTCAACCTCGAGGACCAGCCGGTCACCATCAAGACGATCGAATGCGAGATTGCCGATCGCGGTTTCAGGGAGGGCTGGGTGACACCCCGGCTCGCCCCGCGCGGGACCGGGCGGCGGATCGCGATCGTCGGGTCGGGCCCGGCAGGGCTCGCCTGTGCGCAGCAACTGGCGCGGCAGGGGCATAATGCGACCGTGTTCGAGAAGAACGACCGGATCGGCGGACTGCTGCGCTACGGCATTCCCGATTTCAAAATGGACAAGGCGCTGATCGATCGCCGCGTCGCGCAGATGGAGCGAGAAGGCGTACTGTTCCGCACCAATGTCGAAGTAGGCGGCGACCTGCCCCTCGACCGCCTGCTCGACGATTACGAGATGGTGGTCCTTGCCGTCGGAGCAGAGCTTCCGCGCGACCTGGACGTACCGGGCCGCCACCTGCCGGGCATCCACTTCGCGATGGACTATCTGGCCCAGCAGAACCGCCGGATCGCCGGCGATTCCGAGGAAAGGGCGGCGACCGGCGGCACGATCAGTGCGATGGGCAAGCATGTCGTCGTCATCGGCGGTGGCGATACCGGCTCCGACTGCATCGGCACCGCCAATCGTCAGGGCGCCGCGTCGGTCACGCAGATCGAGATCATGCCCCAGCCTCCCGTGCGCGAGAACAAGGAACTGACCTGGCCGCTGTGGCCGATGCGCCTGCGCACCTCCTCAAGCCAGGAAGAAGGCTGCGAGCGCGATTTCGCGGTGCTGACGAGCGAATTCCGGGGCAGCGACCACGTCGAGGCGCTGCGCTGCAAGCGGATCCGCTGGGAAGGCGGCAGGCTGGAGGAAGTCGAAGGCTCGGACTTCGAGATCAAGGCCGATCTCGTTCTCCTCGGCATGGGTTTTACCGGCACACCATTTCCGGTCGATGCGGCTGGACTTGCCGCCGAGAGTGGCGCGATCGCGGCCGATCCCGTCCGCTTCGCGACCAATCGCCCGCGTGTGTTCGCCTGTGGCGACGCGCGCCGGGGCCAGTCGCTGGTAGTGTGGGCGATCCGCGAAGGACGCGATTGCGCCGCCGCCGTGCACGAGGCGCTCAGCGCGGCCTGAGCGTCAGGCCGCCCAGTCCTTCCGCACCACCTCAAAGGCGCTGATCGCCGCCTCGCTCTTCAGGGTCAGGGCGATCTCATCCTGACCGGCGAGCAGGCATTCGCGCCGGAAGGGGTCCATGGCGAACGGGAAGGAGTGCCCGTTCCCCGATCGCACCAACTGCTGCTCGAGGTCGACGGTGATCGCATGATCGCCCGCCGCATCGATCAGCGCTACGACCGCCTGGGGCGCGAGAGTGATGGCCGCGATACCGTTCTTAAATGCGTTGCTGGCGAAGATATCGGAGAAGCTGACCGCTACCACGGCCCGGATGCCAAGGTCGGTAAGGGCCCAGGCGGCATGTTCGCGGCTCGACCCGCAGCCGAAATTGGCGAGCGCGAGCAGGATCGGCGCGCCGGCGAACCCCGGGTCGTCGAAGACATTGGCGGTATCCGCTCGCAAGGCCTGGAAGGCAAAGCGGCCAAGACCGCTGCGCGTCACCGTCTTCAGATGTTCGGCCCGGATGATGAGGTCGGTATCGACATTGTCGAGCGGCAGCGGATAGGCCCGCCCGGTCACCGTGGAAAAGGGCGTCATGCGGCGAGCACCTCTCCGGCCGGAGGGAGGTCGCGGACATCGGTCAGTCGCCCGGCGACCGCCGCCGCCGCCGCCATTGCCGGCGACATCAGGTGGGTGCGCGCGCCCGGCCCCTGCCGGCCGACGAAATTACGATTGGAAGTCGAAGCGCAGCGCTCACCCGCCGGCACCTTATCTGGGTTCATGGCAAGGCACATCGAGCAGCCAGGCTCGCGCCATTCAAAGCCGGCGTCGATGAAGATGCGATCGAGTCCCTCGGCTTCCGCCTGCCGGCGCACCAGGCCCGATCCAGGGACGACCAGCGCCTGCCGGATACGCGGATGGCGGCGGCGGCCCTCGAGGATGGCGGCGGCGGCGCGCAGATCCTCGATCCGGCTGTTGGTGCAACTGCCGATGAACACATGGTCGACGCTGATGTCCTGCAGTCGCTGTCCCGGCGCAAGGCCCATGTAGGCAAGCGCTCGGGCAACCTCCTGCCGGCGCACAGGGTCGCTGTAGGACGACAGGTCGGGAACACGGCCGGTGATCGCCAAGGCCTGATCCGGGGAGGTCCCCCAAGTGACCGTCGGCACTACCTCCTCGGCGGCGAAGCACAGCGACTTGTCGAACGTTGCGCCCTCGTCAGTACGTAGTTCGCGCCACTTCGCCACCGCGCGGTCCCATTGCGCGCCCTTCGGCGCCTTCGGCCGCCCCTTTAGATAGGCAAATGTCTTCTCGTCGGGCGCGATCAGGCCCGATCGCGCGCCCGCCTCGATCGCCATGTTGGCGACCGTCAGCCGTCCCTCGATGCTCATCGCTTCGAAGGTCGAGCCACGAAATTCGATGACATGACCAGCGCCGCCGCCGACCCCTAGCCGGGCGATGATTTCGAGGATTAGGTCCTTGGGCGTCACGCCGGGCCCCAGTTCGCCGTCGACCCTTACTTCAAGCGTGCGTGAAGGCTTGAGCTGAAGGGTCTGGGTGGCCAGCACGTGTTCGACCTCGGTCGTGCCGATGCCGAATCCCAGCGCGCCGAGTGCGCCATGCGCAGCCGTGTGGCTGTCGCCGCAGACGATGGTGGTGCCCGGAAGCGTGAACCCCTGTTCCGGGCCGACCACGTGAACGATGCCCTGCTCGGCCGCGAGCGCGTCGATATGGGGGATGCCGAACTCAGCGACATTCTCTTCCAGCGCCTGAAGCTGCGCCGCGCTTGCAGGATCCTCGATCAGTAGGGGCCCACCATTGTGCCGCTGGCGCGTGGTGGTGGGAAGGTTGTGATCGGGGACCGCAAGCGTGAGATCGGGACGGCGCACCTTGCGTCCGGCCGCGCGAAGCCCTTCGAAGGCCTGCGGCGAGGTGACCTCGTGAATGAGGTGGCGATCGATATAGAGGAGGCAGGTGCCATCGGCGCGCCGCTCCACCACATGGGCGTCCCAGATCTTTTCGTAGAGCGTACGGGGACGAGCGGTCATCCGCAGCATCCCCGGTCGGTCATGAACAGGTTCCTGAGGCCATGATCGCGCCGCGAGCGGACCCGAAGCCGGTCGCGGACTTCCTCGCCGAACCCGCTGGTGCTGGCATCGCCGCCGAGGTCGGGGGTGCGGCAGCCCGCCATCAGCGTCGCCTCCAGCGCTTCGTGAAGCACCGCGCCGCCATCGCCGAGCCCCAGTTCGTCGAGCATCATCGCCGCGCTGGCGATGGCGCCGGCCGGATTGGCGATGTTGAGCCCGGCGATCTGCGGGGCCGAACCGTGGATCGGTTCGAACAGGCCGGGCCCGCCATTGCCCAGGCTGGCCGAGCCGAGCAATCCGATCGACCCGCCGATGACCGAGAGCAGGTCGGAGAGGATGTCGCCGAAAAGGTTCTCGGTCAGCACAACATCGAAGCGGCGCGGTTCGGTAACGACCGCCATGGCGCAGGCGTCGACGTAGAGGTGATCGAGCGCGACGTCGGGATAGTTTCTTGCGACATCGGTCACCGTGCTCCGCCACAGCTTGGAGGTGGCAAGGACGTTGGCCTTGTCGACCTGGGTGACCTTTCCACTGCGCGCGCGGGCAGCCTTGAAGGCGACGTGCGCGACGCGCTCGACCTGCTCACGCGTGTAGGTACAGAGGTCGGATGCCTCGCCCGGGGCCAGCCGATGCTCGCCATAATAGATGCCGCCGGTCAGCTCGCGAACGACGAGAATGTCCGAACCGGCCGCGACGTCGCTTCGCAGCGGCGACCATTGCCCGCCCTGCATCACCTTTACCGGGCGCAGATTGGCATAAAGGCCGAGCTGCTGGCGGATCTCGAGCAAGCCGGCTTCGGGGCGCACAGGGCAGTCGTTCCACTGGTCGCCGCCCACTGCGCCGAGCAACACCGCATCGGCCGCGAGGCACGCATGCAGCGTCGCTTCGGGCAGCGGCGTGCCGTGGTGATCGATCGCGACGCCGCCAAAATCATGCTCGGTGAAGTGCAGCCCGAGATTGCGCCTGGCCGACAGCAAGCGGAGGCATTCGACCGCCTCGCGGGTGACTTCGGGCCCAATTCCGTCACCGGGCAAGACTGCGATGTTGATCATGCCGCCTGCTCCTGCGGGCAGGAGCGCCCCGCCGCCGAAAGTGCCTGGATGGCCTGCGCGTTGCTGACGGCGTCGATATAGGCCGACACGCAGCATGGGAGGATGTCTCTGGCTCGGGCGCGGCCTGCATAAACGTCGCCGTCAACCTCGACCGTCATTTCGACCAGAACGCTCGCGCCCTGTCCGTCGGTCGAGGGCACGTCACGCTCGGCTGCGATATATTGCATCTCGAGGCTGTCGACGCGCGCCGCCATTCCCATCATCTGGCTGACCGCCGCGAAGGCCGCGTCGAGGGCGCCAGGCGCGCTGGCAATGTCGGTAACCCGCCCGCGTTCGCCATGATCGAGCTCGACCCGGGCGACCGGCCACGCGTTGGCGGCGATAGGGCTGCGGATATCGACCTTGGTCAGCTTCCACAGGGCTTGCGGGCGCTGCGTGCTGACTTCGGCCAGCAACGCCGCGAGCTTGGCGGTGTCGACGATGCCGACCTCGTCCGCGACCAGCTTGAAGGCGGTGAAGGTCCGGTCGAGTTGCTCGCCTTCCAGCACCACACCGAGCGCCCGCGCCCTCGCCGCCAGCGCGTGGCGACCGCTGTGCTTGCCCAGCACGATGCTCTCGGTGACGAGGCCGATGTCCTCGGGCTTCATGATCTCGTAGGTTGCGCGATTCTGCAGCACGCCGTGCTGGTGGATGCCCGCCTCGTGCGCGAAGGCATTCGCGCCGACGATCGCCTTGTTGCGCGGTGGGGGCGCGTTGGTGATCTGCGAAAGCGTTCTGCTTGCCGTGATGATGCGGGTGGAATCGATGTTGGTGTCGGCGCCGTAGAAATCCTGCCGGGTCCGCAGCGCCATCACCACGTCTTCCAGCGCGCAATTGCCCGCTCGCTCGCCGATGCCGTTGACCGCGCATTCGATCTGCCGCGCACCCCCGCGGACCGCGGCCAGCGAATTGGCGACCGCCATGCCAAGGTCGTCGTGGCAGTGGGTGGAGAAGATCACCTCATCCCGGCGATCAACCGCGCCGTCGAGGAAGCGGTACAGGTCAATGATCTCTTCGGGCGTGGTGTAGCCGACCGTATCCGGGACATTTAGCGTCGTCGCCCCTTCCGCCGCGGCGACCGAAAGCGTCTCGGCCAGATAGTCGCGCTCGGTCCGGATCGCGTCTTCGGCGGAGAATTCCACGTCCTCGAAATGGTCGCGGGCAAAAGCGATGGAGGATCGGATGGCCTCGAGCACCTGCGCGCGGCTCATGCTCAGCTTGGCCTCGCGGTGGAGCGGGCTAGTGCCTATGAAGACGTGGGCTCGCTTGCGCGCAGCGGGGGCGAGGGCGGTCGCCGCGGCGAGGATGTCGGACCTCGTCGCCCGCGCCAGCGAGCAGATGATAGGTCCCTCGATCGCAGCGGCAATGTTCATGATCGACTGCGCGTCGGCGGGCGAGGAGGCGGCGAAGCCTGCTTCGATCACGTCGACCCTGAGCGCGGCGAGCGCGCGCGCCATCCGCAGTTTGTCATCCGGCTGCATCGAGAAGCCGGGAGCCTGCTCGCCGTCGCGCAGCGTGGTGTCAAAGATGAAGATACGGCTCATGCGGGCACCATGGTTTGACTGGGAGTGACTTCGACCGCCGAGACGTCGCTTAGCCCGGCGATCTGACGCGCGACGACCTCGACCTGTCGACCGGCGTCACGCGCTTCGATCAGGATGGAGAGCGACGAGGAGGATTGCCGTTCACCGAGGTTGAGCTCGCGGACCCGGAACCCACGTCGCTCGATCAGGCCGAGGATGCGCAGCATTGCTCCCTCGGTTGGGACGAAATCCACATTCAAGCGCGCGGTCACCAGCGTTTCTCCAGCATTTCGACATTGGGACTGTTGGGCGGAACCAGCGGCCAGACATTCTCGCGCGGGTCGATCCGCACGTGCATCAGGATGGGTCCGCTGGTGCCGAGCAGGCGGTCGATTCCGCCAGCCACCTGCGAGCGCCGGTCGATGGTGAACGCCTCGATCCCGAAGGCGTGCGCAACTTCGGAGAAATCGGGATTGTCGCTGAGGTCGATCTCCGAGAAATTCTCCTCGAAGAACAATTCCTGCCACTGGCGAACCATGCCGAGCTGCGAATTGTCGATCAGTACGATCTTGAGCGGAAGGCGATAGCGCCGAAGCGTGGCAAGTTCCTGCACGTTCATCATGAACGAGCCGTCGCCCGACACGGTGATGACGGTCGCATCCGGCTCGGCGAGCAGCGCGCCCATGCCGGCCGGGACGCCGTAGCCCATCGTCCCCAGCCCGCCGCTCGTGAGGTGCGCCTGCGGCCGCGAGAAGCGGCAGTGCTGCGCGACCCACATCTGGTGCTGACCCACATCACAGGTGAAGATCGCCCGTTCGCCCGCGCGGTCGGCCAAGGTCTTGAGCAATGCCGGAGCATAGACGCCCTGCCCGGGCGCGTCGTAGCGCGGTGCCCACAACCGGCGCTGCCCCTGGCAATGCGCCAGCCATGCGGCGACGTCTGGCCGCGCTTCGAACGCATCGAGCGCTGCGCGGATGTCGCCGGCAAAGCCGACTTCGGCCCGGCGCAACTTCCCGATCTCAGCCGGATTGGCGTCGAGATGGATGACCTTGGCATTGGGGGCGAAGGTGTCGAGCTTGCCGGTTGCACGGTCGTCGAAGCGGGCACCGACGCAGATCAGCAGGTCGCACTCGTGAACCGCATTGTTGGCGGCGCGCGTTCCGTGCATCCCGAGCATACCGATGAAGGTGGGGTCGTCGGTCGGAATGCTCCCCAAGCCCTTCAAGGTCGCCACGGAGGGTATCGACGTCCGCTCGACGAAGCGGCGCAGCGACGCCTCGGCCTTTGCGATGGCGACGCCGCCGCCGACGTAGAGCAGGGGCCTGCAGGCCGAAGCGATCAGCGCGTCGGCCGCCGCAATCGCCTTGGCATCGAACGGCATCTTGTCGGCAGGCTGCTCCACAGCCTCGCTCCGCTCCGCCATGCCGTTGGTCACGTTCTTCGGCAGGTCGATCAGCACCGGCCCCGGCCGTCCCGAACTGGCGATACGAAAGGCCTCGGCGAACACCGTGGGGATGTCGGCCGCATCACGAACGATGAAGCTGTGCTTCACGATCGGCAGCGTGATCCCGAAGATGTCGATCTCCTGAAAGGCATCCGTGCCCATCAGCGGTGTCGCGACCTGACCGGTGATCGCCACCATCGGCACGCTGTCCATGAAGGCATTGGCGATGCCGGTGATGAGGTTGGTCGCGCCGGGTCCCGAGGTTGCGAGGCAGACGCCTGGACGGCCGGTGACCCGCGCGTAAGCGTCCGCCGCCAGCGCCGCAGCTTGTTCATGCCGGACCAGGATGTGCTTGAGGGGTGACCCCGTCAGCGCATCGTAGACCGGCATGATCGCGCCGCCCGGATAGCCGAAGACGTAATCTACCCCCTGGCGCTCCAGCGCCTCGACCACTAGCCGGGCGCCCGACACCTGTTCGGGCTGCGGAGCGGGCGAATGATGCGCTGGAGAAGCCATGAGTCAGGCCGCCTTTGCTTGAGGTTGGTGCGCCTTGCCCGGCGCGTCGGCTGAACGTTCCTGCTGCAGCCACGCCATCTGCTTGCGCATCTTGGCTCCGACCTGCTCGATCGGCTGCTGGAGGTCGGCGTCCCACATGCGCTGATATTCGGACTTGCCGGCCTCGTTTTCCGCGATCCACTGGCGGGCGAAGGCGCCACTTTGGATATCGGCCAGCACTTCGCCCATGCGGGCGCGGGTCTCGTCGTTTATGACCCGCGGTCCCGAGACGAAGTCGCCATATTTCGCCGTCTCGGACACGAAGTGCAGCATCTTGGTGAAGCCGCCCTCGTACATGAGGTCGACGATCAGCTTCAGTTCGTGGAGGCATTCGAAATAGGCGACCTCCGGCTTGTAACCGGCGTCGACCAAAGTCTTGAAGCCGGCGGCGACCAGCTCGGTCGCGCCGCCGCACAGGACCGCCTGTTCGCCGAACAGGTCGGTTTCGGTTTCCTCGCGGAAGCTGGTCTCGATGGCGCCGGCGCGAGTGCCCCCGATGCCCTTGGCATAAGAAAGGGCACGGGCGCGGGCTTCGCCGCTCGCATCCTGCTCCACCGCGAAGATGCAGGGCACGCCGCGACCGATCTCATATTCGCGGCGGACGAGGTCGCCGGGCCCCTTCGGCGCTACCAGGATGACGTCCACGTCCTCGCGCGGCGAGATCTCTCCATAAAGGACCGAGAAGCCGTGGGCGACGAGCAGGGCATCGCCCGGCTGAAGATTGGGTGCGATATCCTCCGCATAGACCTTGCGGTGGCTCATGTCGGGGGTGAGCAGGCAGACCAGCTTCGCCGCCCGCGCGGCTTCGGCTGCGGGATAGGTGTCGAAGCCGTCAGCCCAGGCGCGGCGCTCGGCCTCGCCTCCGGAACGGGCGCCGACGATCACGTGATAGCCGCTGTCGCGCAGATTGCGGGCGTGAGCGCGCCCCTGGCTGCCATAGCCGATGACAGCGATGGTGGCGCCGTTCAGCGCATCGGTGCGGGCGTCGTCGTCGGAGTAGATGCGTTCCATCGGGCTTTCCTTTGCGCAAAAGAAAACCCCCGCTCCGGTGAGGAGCGGGGGCCTTGAATTCCGTGTGTCCGGTCGGACTGGGACTTCAGGTCGCTCCTCTATGTCGGCTGGTAAGTACAAGCGTGACGAGGGGAAGGCGCACGTCGACTGTCGCAAAAATCGTAATATTCGAGGCGGCAGTCGGCTTGTGCACCAGTGCGATCCAGTCCTTGAATTCAGGCCCGTTTGGGATCCCGAATGAAGATCGTATGCGGGTGAATGCCGCAAGTTGCAAGCGCGTAGTTAAGTAATCGTGTCCCGTTTGGCTCTTTCCAACCCGACCGTTGCCGTGCTTCAACAGCCCTGAAGCCGACTTCGAAGGGTGAACTGACGATCATGACACAGGACAGGCAGCTTCCCTCGCGGGAGATGGTGGAGGGACCAGCACGCGCGCCGGCCCGGGCAATGCTGCATGCCGCTGGTTTCGACGCGGCGGCGCTGGCCAAACCGATGGTCGCGATCGTCCACAGCTACTCCAACGTCACGCCGTGCAACATGCACCTGCGCGACCTTGCGGCGCACGCGGCCGAGGGGATCAAGGCTGCAGGCGCCACTCCGATCGAGTTCAACACCATCGTCGTCACCGACGGCATCGCCATGGGAACGCGCGGAATGCGCGCCTCGCTAATGAGCCGCGAGGTGATCACCGACAGCGCGGAACTCGCTGTGCGCGGTCATTCGATGGACGCGGTGCTGTTCATCGTCGGCTGTGACAAGACCATCCCCGCTGCCGCAATGGCGGCCGCCCGCCTCGATCTGCCGAGCGTCATCCTTTACGGTGGCTCGATCCTGCCGGGCCGCCACGCCGGCAAGGCGATCACCATCCAGGACGTGTTCGAAGCGGTCGGATCGCATAGTGCCGGGAAGATCGACGACGCGGAGTTGGCGGAAGTCGAAGCCGCCGCCTGCCCGGGGGCGGGGGCGTGCGGGGGCCAGTTCACCGCCAACACGATGGCGCTGGCGATGAGCTTCCTTGGCCTTTCGCCGATCGGCCTCAACGACATTCCGGCGGTGCTTGCCGAAAAGGCCGCGGCAGCGCGCGAGGCGGGGCGGATGACCGTCGAGGCGCTGCGGGCCGGGCGCAATGCGCGGCAGATGATCACCGCGGCGGGCCTTCGCAACGCAGCTGTCGCGGGGACGGCAACGGCGGGTTCGACCAACCTCATCCTCCACCTCCTTGCCATCGCGCGTGAGGCCGGCATCGCTGCGGCCCACTTCGGGATCGATCTGTTCGACGAAGTGTCGCGCGCAACCCCGGTGATCGCCGACCTCAAGCCCGGCGGCCGCTTCATGGCGCCCGACATGTCAGCGGCGGGTGGGACGGCGCTGCTCGGTCAGCGGTTGATGGAGGCTGGCCTGATCGAGGACGCGCCGACCGTCACCGGCCGCAGCCTGTTCGATCATTTCCGGGACGCGGCCGAAACGCCCGGCCAGGAAGTGATCGTCACCGCCGACCGTCCGATCAAGGAGCGCGGCGGCTTCGGCATCTGCTACGGCAATATCGCGCCCGACGGCTGCGTGGTGAAGCTCGCCGGCCACGGCAAACTGCGCTTCGAGGGGCCTGCGCGGGTATTCGACGGAGAGGAAGCCGCTTTCGCCGCCGTTACTGCCGGTTCCATACAGGCGGGCGACGTCTTGGTCATTCGCGGCGAGGGGCCGGCGGGCGGGCCCGGCATGCGCGAAATGCTGGGCGTCACCGCCGCCATTCAAGGCAGGGGCCTCGGCGACGAGGTGGCCCTCATCACCGACGGCCGCTTTTCGGGCGCGACCTATGGGTTCATGGTCGGCCATGTCTCACCCGAAGCAGCACGTGGCGGCCCGATCGCACTGGTCGAGGACGGCGACACGATCCTGATCGATGTCGAGCGGCGGGTGGTCGAGACAAGCGCCGACCTCTCCGCCCGGCCGACGCGGCAGTGGCCGGTGTCGCCAGAAGCAACGGGTGCCTTCGCTAAATATGCCGCAAGCGTCGGCTCGGCCTCGTTGGGGGCGGTGACCCTTCCGGGGCTAGGCGGCGACCTTTTCCCGGTCGAGTAGCTCGGCAAGCGCCTCTAGCCGCGCCGGGATGTGCTGCTTGGCCGTCGATCGGCCTTCGATCGAGGCAAGGGCAGGGCTCGGTTCGACCGCGCTGCCGATCAGGGGTTCAACGGTTTCGGCGAACTTGAAGGGGTGGGCGGTGGCGGCCGTGACCCACGCCCGCTCACCCTGCCGCTTCGCCCCGAGCCGATGCCAGGTTTCGGCGGCAATTGCCGAGTGCGGGCACCAGACATAGCCGCTGGCGGCATAATCGGCCGCGATGCGCGCCTTGATCGCATCGTCGTTGACGAGCTCAACGGTCACCTCGGCGGCGCCGGGATCGAGTGCGGCCACGCGTTCGAAATTGCTTGGATTGCCGACGTCCATCGCGTTTGCGAGCGTCGCTACCGATGGCCGGGCTTCGTAGCGGCCGGTTCGGTGCCATTCGAGAAGGGTGCGGTTCGCATTCGTCGCCAGGATCACCGGCCCCACCGGCGCCCCCATCGCCCGGGCCAGAAGAAGCGCGAAGCCGTGACCAAGGTTGCCACTGGGGACAATAAAGCCCGGTAGCTCCCCACTGTTCTCGGCGGCACGGAATGCGGCATGCGCGCAATAGGCCGCCTGCGGGAGCAACCGCCCGAGGTTGATCGAGTTGGCCGATGTCAGTCGATGCGCGGCGCTCAAGTGCGGCTGCGCGAACGCCGCCTTCACGAGGCGCTGGCAGTCGTCGAAATCGCCCTCGACCTCGACCGCGGTGACGTTGTCCGCCCAGCAGGTGAGCTGGCGCTCCTGGAATGGCGACACGCGACCGGCGGGAAACAGAATAACGGCGCGGGCCGAGCGGCGATTTTCCGCTGCGCAGCCGACTGCGCCCCCGGTGTCCCCGGAGGTTGCGGCGAGCACGGTCAGCGGCTCGGATCCAGCAAGCCGGTCAAAGCAGCCCATCAGGAAGCGCGCGCCGAAATCCTTGAACGCACCGGTCGGCCCGTGGAACAGCTCGAGCGCGCGAAGGCTCCTGTCGGTCCCGAGCGGCGCGACCAACGGGACAGGAAATGTGAAGGCCTCGGCGCAGATGGCGTCCAACTCGCCTTCCAGGGTATCGTCAGCGAAGAAAGGGCGAAGCCAGTCTGCGGCAAATTCCGCGAGCGACCGGTCGGACGGCACGCTGCCGCGAACGTGGACCGGCACATGTGCAGGCATGAACAGCCCGCCGTCTGGCGCTGCGCCAAGCCGAAGCGCCTCCGACAAGGAAAAGGCGGCGTCGCGGTCACAGGTGCTAAGCAATTTCATGCCGCAGCGCGTCCATCGTCCCGCGCAAGAACCTTGACCCCGGCCCCACCCAGCGCGCCGCGATAGGGGGTGGCGGGCATGCCTGCGTCGGCAAAAACGCTTGCCATCGCCCGTTCGACCGCGCCGGCGTGCCGGGCTTCGGCAAGCGCGAAAACCGAGGGGCCCGAACCGGAAAAGGAGCAGCCGAGCGCGCCTGCGCCATCGGCCGCGGCCTGGACGTCCGGAAGAAGCGGCAGGAGGTGTTGTCGCTGCGGCTCCACCAGCAGGTCCTCGAAGCCTGCGCGAACGAGGTCAATGTCGCCAGTCGCGCAGCCCGCGACAAAGGCCGCCACGCGGCGGCTATGCTCGACCGCGACCTGCATCGGGACTTCTGCCTTCAGCAGTGCGCGGGCCGAGCGGGTTTCGATCCTGGTCGCAGGATGAAACAAGATTGCCACCAGCCCCGGCGGGATCGGCAGGCGGCGGATCAGCGGCGGTGCTTCGCGGCCGGCGAGGACCAGTCCGCCAAACAGGCTCGCGATTACGTTGTCCCATGGCGGCGGGTCCGACGAGGCCCGCTCGCCTTCGATGGCGAAGGGGAGCAGTTGCTCGGTCGAGAACGGGTCGCCGAGAAGCGCATTCACGGCCGCCGCGGCCGCGACCGCCGAGGCTGCAGAACCCCCCATACCTGCCGAAAGCGGTATGCCCTTGGTGATCACCAGCGACACACCGAACGGCGAGCCTGCCGCTTCCAGCACTGCCCTGGCAGCGGCAAGGGCGGTGTTCTTCGCGGGCTCCTCAGGCAGGCTGGACAGCAGGCCCGTCACCTCGGCGAGGTGCACCCCGGGACGCTCGACCTCCTCCGCGGTGACGATGTCGTGGGCGGACGGGAAGGCGAGTCCAAGGATATCGAAGCCGACGCCGACATTGCCGATGCTTGCCGGCGCGCTGGCCGAGGCCGAACGAACCGTCACAGGCATCACGCGCTCAGCTTGAGCGGGCTTCTTGCCGGCTTCGCCTTGCGCAGGATCGCGGCCCGCGCGTCGAGCACGTCGGCCAGAACCGCAGTTGCCGTCGGCCATCGGCCAGCACCCTTCCCATGAACCTGGTGCAGATTGCCCGCCCGGTCTTCGACAAGAAAGCGGTTTTCTTCATTGTGCACGTTTGCCAGCGCATGGCTCGCGGGGAGCGCCACCACCCGCACTTCGGCCAGCGGCGAACCATCCTCGCCGAGCCAGCAACGGCCGACCTGTTTCAGCACCTCGCCGCGCTGTTTCGCTTCGGCCGCCGCGCTAGGAGCAAGGTCGCGCAGCGATTGCTTGGCGATCTGTTGGGGCGGCAACGCCACGCCGAACGCCTCGCGCACCAGGATCGACAGCTTGTCCGCCGCATCATTGCCATCGACATCGCCCGACGGATCGGCTTCGGCAAAGCCAAGCTCCTGCGCGACGGCAAGCGCGCGGTCGAACTCCCAGCCTTCGCCAAGGCGGCTCAGCAGGAAATTGCAGGTGCCGTTCATGACTCCCTCGACCGAAGCCACCTCGCCTTCGAGCCGACGCAGGGTCTCGACGATCGGGGCGCCGCCGCCCACTGCTGCGGAGAAGCGCAGGCCGCCGCCATGCCGCGCCGCGCAGGCGTGGAGCGAATCCCAGTGACGCGCGAGTGCCGCCTTGTTGCCGGTGACCACCTCGGCTCCGCGTGAAAGGGCCTGGTGCATCGCGTCGGCAGCAAGGTCGTTCCCGCCGATCAGCTCGACCAGCAGTTCGGGTTCGCCCGCGAGGGCTTCATCAAGGTGGTGGGTAAACTCGCCGGGCTTCGCGTCCCGGGGCTGCTTGACCAGCACCGGGCCGACTTCGAACAGTTCGGGCTGGTCCTGCAGCAGCTGGAGCACGCCGCCACCCACCGCCCCGCAGCCAAGCAGGGCGACGCGTACCACATCGGCGCGGACCGGCTTCGAGTGCTTGGCGGCGACGTCGGAGATGGTGGTCGCCTCACCCCCGCCGAGCGCCGCGACCTCGATCAGCACCTTCTTTTCCGCCGCGACGCGGATCGCCTTGTCCTGGATCAAGCCGTCGCTGGCGACCTCGGCCTCCGCATAGCTCAATTGCTCAAAGCGGTGGGCGCCGGCGGCGGAGGCGGGATCGGCGTCGTAGACCCCGTCGACATCCTTGATCAGGCGAACCCTATGCGCCGCCAGACGATCGGCGAAGAAGACCGCGCTGAGGTCGGTGCCCCCGCGGCCCAAGGTCACGACGCCGTGCTCGGCATGATCGGCAATGAAGCCAGGCACCACCACCACCTCGTGGCGCGCGAGCTCGTCGAGCACGTGCGCTGCATCGACATCGACGAGGTTCGAATCAAGCGCCGGGCCCTCGGCCACCAGCTTCATTTCGTGTGGATCGAGGGTTGCGACGCGCACCCCTACCTTGGCCAGTGCAAGTGAAAGAAGCGCGGCGGAGCGCAATTCCCCTACCCTCGCCAGCCGCGCCACCAGCGGCGCAGGCGCGCCTTCGCCTCCGACCCTCAAGGCCTCGGCAAGCAGCGCATCGGTTTCGCCGGCGAGCGCCGAAACCACCGCGACGACCTTTTCACCCTGGCGTACGTGGGCATAGATTTCCTGCACGACGCGGGGGAAATCGCGCTCGTCGCGAACGACCGAGCTTCCGAATTTGAGTACGCACAAAGCGGCGGCGCGTTTGGCTTGTAGCTGGGCCTGGCAATCGAGGGAGTGAAGCATCGTCTGGGTTCGCTTTCGGTGGCAAGAAGACAAGAAAAAACCCGCTCTCCGGGTGGGGAGCGGGTCGGTTGAGTTTCCGGTTCTTTAGACCTGGATCAGCCGCTCGCGCCCCACGGGTGCGATGTAATGATCATGGTCATGATGAAGGCGGCCGCAGCGGCGCGCGAACCCATGGCGCCGGTCGGCGCGGAGACAAGAGCGAGGAAAGGCTGGCCTTGCATGGGATCCCAAACCTGTCAGTCGGCCGATGGCCTGTCAACCCACGTCCGGCGTTTTTCTCTTTTGGAAGGCTTATCGTCCTGAAGATGCCCACAAATCTGGGATCCCTATGGACCGCGCCACAGCATGGACGGATAGCGGTGGTCCGCCTAAGAAGGGCAACAAGTTAAGGGTTTTGATCGCTTATGACACTGGAGGGGCATGGTGCGGCCGGCCGCGTGGCCCGGCACATCCGCCAACTGATTGTCGAAGGAACGCTGGAGCCGGGAACGCGGGTCGCCGAAGCGGCGCTGGCGGAGCGGCTCGGCGTGTCGCGGACCCCCGTCCGAAACGCGCTTCCGGTACTCGCCAGCGAAGGCCTGCTCGAGCCGGTCGGCAAGCGCGGTTTTGCGGTTCGCGCCTTCACCAAGGAAGAAAGCTATGCGGCGACCGAGCTTCGCTGCGTCCTGGAAGGTTATGCCGCCCGCAAGCTCGCGCTGCGCGAAGACCGCGCACCAATCGTCGCCGACCTGCGCGCGGCCATGACCGACGGCGAGGCCATCTTTGCCAAGGGCTATGTCGAGCGGGAGGACGAGGATCGCTACGCCGCGATGAACCGCCGCTTCCATCACCTCGTCGTCAGCGGGGCGGGCGACAGCCTTCTCCAGGACATGATCGAGCGGGTCTATTCGATCCCCTTCGTCGCGCCCGACGTGGTCGCCTTCAACCGTATTCCCGCCGACGAGATCTTTCCGATCCTGATGTCGGCGCAGCATCAGCACCATGCGATGATCGACGCGATCGAGGCCGGCCAGGCCGATTTCGCCGAAAGCCTGATGCGCGGTCATTCGGCCGCCGCCCGCCGCAGCCTCGGGCTTGAAGAGCGCTTCGACGAGCCCAAGCAGAAAGGCGCCGCTCAGGCGTAGCGGCGGTCCGCCGAACCCTGCGACCACGCTGCCGCCCGGTCGAGGGCCGCGCCAAGGTCGGCGCGAAGATCGCCAAGGTCTTCGATCCCGACCGACAGCCTCAACAGTCCAGCGCCAATCCCTGCTCGTTCGCGCGCATCCGCGCTCATCGCCGCGTGGGTCATCGTGGCTGGATGGGCCACCAGGCTTTCCACCCCGCCGAGCGATTCGGCGAGGCTGAAGAAGTGCAGGCCATCGACGAAGGCGCGGACGGCCTGCTCACCACCAGCAAGTTCGAAGGAGATCATCCCGCCTGGCCCGCGCTGCTGGCGCGCGGCGATGGAATGACCCGGATGGTCGGCAAGTCCGGGATAGTGGAGCGCCGATACCGTCTCATGCGCTCTCAGCACTTCGACCACGCCGGCGGCATTCTCCTGATGGCTGCGGATACGCGCGGGGAGGGTCCTCAACCCTCTCAGCGTCAGGAAGCTGTCGAACGGCGAGCCGGTGACGCCAAGCGCATTCGCCCACCAGCTGATCAGCTCCAGCACCGCCTTGTCTTTGGCGACCAGCGCCCCGCCCACCACGTCGCTGTGGCCGTTGATGTATTTGGTCGTCGAATGCAGCACGAGGTCGGCGCCAAGGGCGATCGGCTGCTGCAGGGCGGGCGACAGGAACGTGTTGTCGACAATGGTCAGCGCGCCGACGGCGTGGGCGGCGGCAATCGTCGACTCAAGGTCAGTGATTCGCAGCAGAGGATTGGACGGGGTCTCGATCCACACCAGCGCCGGCCGCTCCGCCAGGGCTCGGCCGAGTGCCTCGGCATCGGTGAAATCGACCGTCGACAGCGCGAATATCCCCCGCTTCGACAGCGCGTCGAACAATCGCCAGCTGCCTCCATAGCAATCGTGCGGAACGAGCAGCCGGTCGCCCGCCTTCAGCAGCGCGTGGAGCGCAAGCGTCTCGGCGGCAAGACCGCTGGCGGTCACCACGGCGCCGACGCCACCCTCCAGTTCTGCGAGCGCATCGGCGAGCTGGTCGCGGGTGGGGTTGCCGCTTCGGCTGTAGTCGTAGGCCCTTTTCTCCCCGAAGCCCGCGAAGGTGAAGTTCGACGAAAGGACGATCGGCGGCGTGACCGCTCCGAACGCAGTGTCGCAATCGATGCCGGCGCGGACCGCCGCAGTCGAAAATTGCCGATCGGTCATGCGTCGCACTCCAAGGAGTTGAGAAAATCGTGAAGCAGGGCAGTGATCAGCGTCTGTTCCTTCAGAAAGCTGTCATGCCCAAAGCGCGTCGGCAGCGGCACGAAGCGTCCGTCCGGCACTCTGGCAGCTAGGTCGGCAATATCCTCGTGCGGGATAAGCCGATCGTCCAGCGCCGCCGCGAAGACCGCTGGTATGACGATGCGCGCAGGGTCGATGCGGTGCAGGTCGATCGATTCCGACAGGCGGCGATAGGCCACCGCGCTGACCCGCGCCGCATGGCGTTCGCCCTGTGCATCGAGATAAGCTTCAGCGCCGCACCTCACCCGCGCATCATCGGCCAGCGTCGGCGGACCTTTGAACCGATCGGCGAACTCTTCCGGCGTGCGGTAGCCCAGCATCGCGATCTTGCGGGCGAGCGCGACCCCGGCGCCCGGGCCACCAAGCCGCTCGCCAAGCTCCACCGCCTGACGCTGTAGGGCGCGCTGCGCGCTGACGAATGGATGCGCGCGATGCGCCGCGCTGATCGCCAGCAGCTTGCCGATGCGTTCGGGTGCCATCGCGGCAAGCTGCATCCCGGTCATTGCCCCGTAGCTTGCACCGATGAAGACCGCCGCGCGGTCGATGCCGAGATGATCGAGCGTCAGCAGGATGGCCCGCGCCTGATCCTCGGGATGGATCGGCCGGTCGAGCGCGCCGTCCGCCCCCACCCAGTCGATGGCTAGCCGCCGATATAGACTCAAGACGGTCGCCTGGCACTCCCACCAGCCGCACGCCGCCGATGCTTCGCTCGCGATGACGTGGCGATCCGCTGAGATCCCGCCGGCCAGGATCAGCAGCGGTGCGTCGGGGTCACCGCTTAGTTCGTACCGAATGGTGACGGGCGCGGCCGGACCGGTGACGAACGGCAGCCATGCGATACACTCGCCCTCATAGCTGGGCGGCGCGCCTACTTCCTGCCTGGTAAGAGCATTGGCTGCCATCACGTTCGTCACTCCCTCGTCCTCCGAGGGTCCGAACGGATCGGCATCTGGACGGAACGCGCCCCTTCATCGGAGCGATCCGGACCATCTGCCGGCAAGCCCGAGGGCTCCCGCAGGACTTGGCACCTTTGGTCCGGACTTGCGTCCGTCCCCGGTTGCCCCGGCTTCTTCGGGCCTGTCCCTCAGCCGGTCTCGATGGATGCGCCTTATTGGCCACATCTGACCCACCGAGTCAATTTGGGATCCAATTTTTGTGTCGGACCTCTTGCGCCTTCCCGCAAAAGAAGGCAGCTTTGGGTCAAGGCAGCCATTGCGGCGGCCGAGGGACCAACGAGCACGATGCTTCGATACCGGGTCATGGTGAACTTTACAGGCCGGCATTCCTACGGGGTGCCGGACGTGATGCTTAACACCTGATCTGAGCGCTTGCCTCCCGCCGCGGACAAGCGTGGCGAGGCAAGAAAATGAGTCCCAATTCGCAAAATATCATCAATCCCATCCCGCCCGTCCTCGACGTGCTACGGCGAGATATCGACTGGATCGACGACCAGATCCTCGACCTCCTCGAGCAACGCTACGCGGTGGTGAAGCGGGTCGCCTGGGCCAAAACCCGCGACGGCGACCAGGCACTCGCCATCCGGCCCGAGCGGGAAGCCAGCATCCTCGACCGGCTGACTGCCCGCGCCATCCATGTTCCTCTTGGCGATGTGACGCAGATCTGGCGTTCGATCCTCAGCCTCAGCGCGCATCACCAGCGCGCCTACCGGGTTCTAGCGGTGGGGCCGGAATCGGCGCGGCTAGCACTGCTGACGCTGGCGGCTGCGCGCTATGGCGAGGGCATTACCGCCCAATGGACCAATGACCGCGAGGCCGCGCTCGTTCATGCCTTGCGCGGCGAAGCGGTCGTACTGGTCGCCACCGATGATAACCGCACGTCCGAGTTCGCCGATCTCGACCTCATCGGCCAGCACCCGACGGGCTGTATCGAACATCCCTGGGCACTTGAGCTTGGTCGCCTTGACCGGGACGGGCAGGGGATCCGGCCATGGAGCCCGACCAGCTGGAAGGGCAAGGTCCACCACCAGCTACCCGCCTATCCCGACCCGCGGCTTGCTGCTGAGGCCGAGGCGGAGCTAGCCGGTTGCGGGGCCATCGTGGCGCTTGACGAGGTCGAGCATCTGCAGTCGCTCGTGGCCGAGGCACAAAGTGGCCACCGAGTCCTGATCCAGGCCGGCGATTGCGCCGAAAGCATCACCGCCTCCAGCGAGGAAGTGACCGCCATGGCGGCGCTCGTCGGCACGCTAGGCGATCAGCTCGAAGCGTTGTCCAGCCTTCCTGCCATCCGTCTTGGGCGAATGGGCGGCCAATGGGCCAAGCCGCGTTCGCAGGCCACCGAAGGGGACGGCGAGGCTCGCCTTGCCACTTACCGCGGCGATGCGGTCAACGGCGCTGCGGCCTGCCCCGGCGAACGGACGGCCGACCCGCACCGCCTGCTGCTGGCGCGTGAACAGGCCCGCCGGGTCAATGGCTGGCTTGGCGGATCGCGGGTCCACACCAGCCACGAAGGCCTGCTGTTGAACTACGAAGCCGCCCTCACGCGCAGCGCTAGGGGCCGCAATTGGGCCGGCTCGGCGCACAGCCTGTGGCTGGGCGAACGGACCCGCGATCCTTCCGGCGCGCATGTCGAATATCTTCGTGGTATCGCCAATCCTCTCGGCATCAAATGCGGCCCGCGGATGACGCCCGAACAGCTGCTGGCGCTGCTCGACAGGCTCGATCCTCAGCGCGTTCCCGGGCGGATCATGCTTGTCGCACGGCTCGGGCGCGACCTGATCGAGCAGCGCCTCCCCCTGCTGATCGCCGCTGTCGCGCAAGCCGGCTGCCCGGTACTCTGGCTGTGCGACCCCATGCACGGCAACAATCACGCCGCCAATGGCACCAAGGTTCGCCTTGTTCCCGACATCATCGCCGAGGCCGAGGCCTTCGCTCGCATTACCCGGCGGATGGGGATCCACGCGGGCGGCCTCCACCTCGAGGTCACCCCGCGTCCCGTCCTCGAATGCGTCGACCGAATCGAGGAGGCGACCACCGACCGTCCGTTCGACAGCCTGTGCGATCCGCGCCTCAATGCCGGGCAGGCGGCCCGCGTCGTCGCTGCCTACGCCTCCGCACTGGGGTGCGCCGCGTGAGCGCCGCCGCGTCGTCCCGCATCGTCGCTTACCTTGGCGGGCACGGCAGCTTTTCCGAGGAGGCGTGCCGCCGGTTCGTGCCCTCCCATGCCCTCATGCCACTTGGCGATTTCGCGGCGGTCACCCGGGCCGTCTGCCAGGGGTCGGCGGACATCGCCGTGCTTCCCGTCTCGAACAGCCGGGTCGGCCCGATTGCCTCCGTCCAGACGTTGCTTGCCCATCCCGAATTGCGCGTCGTCGGGGAAGAAGTACTCGGCGTGCGCTTGCACCTGCTTGCCGCACCGGGAACGACCATCGACCGGATCCGGCGCGTGTCGAGCCATCCGGCCGCGCTCGGCCAGTGCCGCGCCTATTTGTCACAGCACCCGTGGAAGCTGATCGAGACCGAAAGCACCGCCGAAGCCGCGCGGCAGGTGTCCGCGGCCAGCGATCCGACGCGCGCAGCGCTAGGCTCGGACGCCGCCGCCGCCATCTACGGTCTCGATATCCTTGCCCGCGATCTCCAGGGAGAAGCAGAAAATGTGACCTGCTTCGCCATCGTCGAACGCCGCGACCAATTCGCCTGAACTACGCTGACGCATTTCTGCCGCGGTAGCCCGGGAAAGCTTGGCTGCCCCCAGGGAGATATTCCGCCTCCGCTCTTCAGTGGCTAACGACTGATGCAGGGGGAAAGCGTCGTGTCGCCAGCCGAACTGAGCATCATCTTCTTTGGCCAGCTGTGCCTGATCGTCGCGGCGGCGCGCGGCGTGGGCTGGCTATGCCGCCGCTTCCTCGGCCAGCCGCAGGTGGTCGGCGAAATGGTGGCGGGCGTGGTGCTCGGGCCCTCGCTGTTCGGACTGCTGCTGCCGCACGTTCAGGCCGCCGTCTTCCCCGCCGAAACCAAGAGCATCCTGTTCGTCGGGGCCCAGCTCGGCGTCGGGCTCTACATGTTCCTGGTCGGCCTCGGCTTCGACCGCTCGCATTTCCGCAGCAACGTGAAGAGCGCGGGCGCGGTGTCGATCTCGGGGATGGCCATGCCGTTTCTGGTCGCGGTGCTGCTGACCCCGTGGTTGATGCGCCGTGAGGGCCTTTTCGCGCCCAACCTCGGCACCTTCCAGGCGACGCTTTTCCTTGGCGCATGCATCGCCATCACCGCATTCCCGATGCTCGCCCGGATCATCCATGAGCGCGGATTGTCGCGCTCTCCGCTCGGCTCGTTGTCGCTGTCGGCCGGCGCGATCGACGATGCCGCGGCGTGGATCATGCTTGCGATCGTCCTAGCGACCTTCGGCGGGGACTCGAGCCTTGCGATCAAGGCGATTGCCGGCGCGTTTGGCTTTGCGCTGTTGGTGCTCGGCCCCGGCCGCGCCCTGCTTCGTCCGCTCGGCGCTAGGGCAGAGCGCCAGGGACTGGACCAGGGCCTGCTCGCGATCGTCCTGATGGCCTTCCTCTTCGCCGCCTTCGTTATGGACTGGGCGGGAATGCACGCGGTGTTCGGCGGCTTCCTCCTCGGCATCGCCATGCCGCGAGGCCGTCTCGTGAACGAGTTGAAGGAGAAGCTGGAGCCGATCACCGTCGTTCTGCTGCTGCCGATGTTCTTCACCTACAGCGGCCTCAACACCAAGCTAGATCTGCTTGCCAGCCCGGCGCTGATCGGGGTGACGATCGTGCTTCTGACCGCCTCGATCCTAGCCAAGTTCGGCGCCTGCTGGGCGGCGGCACGGCTGACGGGTCAGGACAACGACACCGCGCTCGGCATCGGCGCACTGATGAACGCGCGTGGGTTGATGGAACTGATCATCCTCAACATCGGCCTTCAGAAAGGCGTGATTGGGGTCGAGTTTTTCTCGATCATGGTGCTGATGGCGGTGATCACAACGCTCATGGCCTCGCCCCTGTTCGAGGCAGTCTATGGTCGCAAGGCTCGCGCGCGGGGCGAGCTGGGTGCACTACCGGGCTAAGCTCGCCGCGCGTCGTGCCGCCTCGCCGATGGCGGCAAGGCTCATGCCTTTCTTCACCATCCAGCTGCCGCCGATACAGCTGACTGCCGGCTCGGCGAGATAGTCGGGCGCGGAGGCTTCGGTTATTCCGCCCGTCGGACAGAAGCGCACATTTCCGAACGGAGCGGCCAGCGAGCGGATCGCCGGGAGCCCGCCAGAAGACTCGGCAGGGAAGAATTTGAAGCGGTTCAGCCCGTGCTCCAGCCCGCGCATGATGTCGCCGGCGGTAGCGACCCCGGGAAGATAGGCGAGGCTGGTCGCCACCGCCGCGCGGGTAAGCGCTTCGGTCAGCCCCGGGGCGACGATGAAGCGCGCCCCTGCTTCCCTCGCTTCGAACAATTGCCATTCGTTGAGGACCGTGCCCGCGCCGACGATCGCGCCGGGCACGCGCGACATCGCCCTGATCGCGTCGAGCGCCTGCGACGTACGAAGCGTCACCTCCAGCACCGGTAACCCCGCTTCCACCAGCGTTTCGGCGAGCGCGACCGGATCATGCTCTCCGTCTAGGACCAGGACGGGGATCACCGGCGCAGCCTGCATCACGTCTTCGATCGTCATGCAAACTTCCTAGCAAAAGCCGCCGCCGCGCCGAACAGGCCCGGTTGCGGATGGGTGATGAGCTTGACGGGCAACGCGTCCATGCGCCGCTCGAAGCGTCCTTTTGCAATGAAGCGATCCCGGAAACCAGAGCGTGGTAGATGATCCTTGAGACGATATCCAAGCCCGCCGCCAATCGCTACGGCCGCCGCGCCCTGCGCCAAGGCGAGATCGCCCGCGACCGCGCCCAGCGTCAGGCAGAAGCGGTCGAGCGCGGCAGCGGCAAGACTGTCGCTCCCGGCCATCGCAGCCGTCCACAATTCTTTCTCGTCGTGAATCGTCGCTGGCCGTCCTTCGATACTTGCGAGCGCCTCATAGAGGTTCATCAACCCGCGTCCGGACAGGATCCGTTCAACCGACACGCGGCGAAAGCTCTTGCGCAGTTCGGCAAGGATGCGGTCCTCCAGCGCGTCGAGCGGAGCGAAGTCGACGTGCCCGCCCTCGGTTTCGATGACCTGCGCACCATTCGTGCCAAGCAGCAGCCCGGCCACGCCAAGCCCGGTGCCGGGACCAAGGATGGTGACCATTCCCTCCGCCGGGAGCGGTTCGTCAGGGCCGCACAGATGGGTATAAGCGCTGCCGTCGAACGCGGCGACGGCGGAGGCCACGGCACCGAAGTCGTTGACGACGATATAGTCGGTGACGCCAAGCTTTTCCGGGATCAGGGCAGGGCGGATCACCCACGGATTGTTGGTGAGCTTCAACAGCTCGCCGCCCACCGGGCCCGCAAAGCTGATAGCAAGCGCAGGCGGCAGCGGCTCCGCGCTGAGGCGAGCGAATTCCTCCCAGGCGAGCTGGAAGCTGCCATGGTCGGCAGTGCGCAGGGTCACCGGCTCGTCCAGTGCGACCACCTTGCCGCCGTCGATGGTGGCAAGCGCGAAGCGGGCGTGCGTGCCGCCGATGTCGGCGCTGACGATCCGGCGGCTCATGCTTCTTCGGTCTCCATCGCGTGAAGCATGGCGGAAGCGCCGCGCTCGGCATCGTCGGCGGTGCCGCGCATCAGCGCGAACAGTTCGCGCCCCGTGCCGATCGGCGGCGGTGGCGGCGAGACGGGCTCACGCGCGTCAAGGTTGACGCTCATCACCTCCAGCAGCCCCTCGTTGGCACAGACCCGCACCATGTCACCGTCCCGCAACCGGCTGAGCGGTCCGCCGCCCAGGGCTTCTGGCGATACGTGGATGGCCGCCGGCACCTTGCCGCTGGCGCCGCTCATCCGGCCGTCGGTCACGAGCGCGACGCGGAAACCCCGGTCCTGCAGGACGCCAAGCGGCGGTGTCAGCTTGTGCAATTCGGGCATGCCGTTGGCGCGTGGACCTTGGAAGCGGACGACCACCACCACGTCCCGCTCGAGTTCGCCGGCTTGGAACGCCCTCAGCACCTCATTCTGGTCGGAGAAGACGCGCGCAGGCGCCTCGATGGTCCAGCGGTCAGGATCGACCGCACTGGTTTTCAGCGTTGCGCGGCCGAGGTTGCCCTTGACCAGCCGCATGCCGCCATCGGGCAGGAAAGGCTGGGCGACCGGCCGAAGCATGGTGTCGTTGCGGCTTTCCTTCACCTCGCGCCAGACCAGGCTGTCGCCTTCCATCTCGGGGTGCGCGGACCATTCACTGAAGTCGTCCGCGCCCGCCGCCAGGATGTCGGTGTGCAGCAAACCCGCGGCGCCAAGCTCGCGCGCGACGAAGGCGATGCCGCCCGCATAGTGGAAGTCGTTCACGTCGCCCGATCCGTTGGGATAGACGCGCGCAAGCAGCGGCACCGCGGCGGAGAGGTCGTCGAAATCCTGCCAATCGATTTGGATGCCCGCCGCCCGCGCGATCGCCGGCAGGTGGATCGCGTGATTGGTCGACCCGCCGGTCGCCATCAGCCCGATCATCGCATTGACGATCGCACGCTCGTCGACGCACGCCGCCAACGGTCGCTCCTTTGCGCTGGCAAGCTCGACCACCCGGTGCACCGCAGCGCGGGTTAGCGCCTGGCGCAGGCCGGTGCCGGGCTGGACGAAAGCGCTGTTGGGGATGTGGAGGCCCATTAGTTCCATCATCATCTGATTGGAATTGGCGGTGCCGTAGAAGGTGCAGGTGCCGGGCGAGTGATAGCTGGCGCTCTCGGACGCCAGCAGTTCGTCGCGGCCGACCTTCCCCTCGGCATAGAGTTGGCGGATTCGCTGCTTTTCCTTGTTCGGCAGGCCAGAGGGCATCGGCCCGCCAGGCACCAGAAGCATCGGCAGATGGCCGAAGCGAAGCGCGCCGATCAGCAGTCCCGGCACGATCTTGTCGCAGATGCCGAGCAACGCCGCGCCATCGAACATCCCGTGGCTGAGCGCGACCGCGGTGCTCATGGCAATCACGTCGCGGCTGAAGAGCGACAGGTCCATCCCGTCCTGTCCCTGCGTAACGCCATCACACATCGCCGGTACGCCGCCAGCGACCTGCGCGGTCGCACCGACTTCGCGGGCAAAGATCTTCATCTGCTCAGGAAAGCGCGCGTAGGGCTGATGCGCCGACAGCATGTCGTTGTAGGCGGTGACGATGCCGATATTCGGGCCGGCGATGGTGCGGATACTGTCCTTGTCGCCCTCCGCTGCAGCGAAACCGTGAGCGAAATTGCCGCAACTCATTCGCCCGCGCGATATACCGCGCTCGGCCTGCTGCGCCATCAGGTCGAGGTAGCGCTTCCGCCCCGGCTTCGACCGCTCGATGATCCGGTCGGTCACCGCCGCGATGCGCGGATCAAGCCTAGTCATTCCAGCTTCTCCCGTCGCGCTCGATCAGCGCGATGGCCGCTGAGGGACCCCAATTACCGGCAGCATAGGGCCGGGGAGTGGCCCCCGCCTGCTCCCAGGCAGCACGGATCTGATCGACCCACTGCCACTGCGCTTCCACCTCGTCGCGGCGCACGAACAAGGTGGGATCGCCTTCGATGAGGTCAAGCAGCAGCCGCTCGTAGGCGATCCGCCGGCGCACGTCGGCGAACGCGTCGGCCTTTTCGATGTCGAGCTCAACCTCGCGCAGGCGGATTCCGCCACGGTCGAGGCCTGGCTGTTTGGCCATCAGCTCCAGCGTGATGTTCTCCTCGGGCTGGATGGCGATGATCAGCCGGTTGGGCGCCGCTTTGGCCCCGCCCGATGCGAACATCGAATGAGGCAATGCTCGAAACTGGATCGCGATCTCGGTCCGCCGCTGGGGCAGGCGCTTGCCGGTGCGAAGATAGAAGGGGACGCCCGCCCACCGCCAGTTGTCGACATGGGCCTTCAGCGCGACAAAGGTCTCGATGCCACTCGGCTTGCCCAATTCTTCGGCGTAGGCCGGGACCGGCTTACCGCCGACCGCGCCAGCGGTGAACTGCCCGATCACGCTGTCCTCTGCCCGCATCGGGCGAAGCGAGCGAAGCACCTTGACCTTTTCGTCGCGCACCGCGGTCGCGTCGAAGCTCGCGGGCGGCTCCATCGCAACCAGCGCAAGAAGCTGGAGCATGTGGTTCTGCACCATGTCGCGCAGCGCGCCTGCGCCGTCATAATAATCCGCCCGGCCTTCGAGCCCGACCGTCTCGGCGACGGTGATCTGGACATGGTCGATATGGGCGCTGCTCCACACCGGCTCGAACAGCAGGTTGGCAAAGCGCAGCGCGAGGAGATTCTGCACCGTCTCCTTGCCGAGGTAATGATCGATCCGGAACGTCCGCTCTTCGGGGAAAGCCTTGGCGACCGCGTCGTTGATCGCGCAGCTTGATGCAAGGTCGGAACCGAGCGGCTTTTCGAGCGCCAGGCGAACGTGCGGCCCAGCAAGACCGACGGCTTCCAGATTATCGATGGTCGGCTTGAACAGCGACGGCGCGGTCGAAAGGAAGATTGCGATCTCGCCGCCGCCCTGCACCGCGTCGGCCAGTCGCTGATATCCCGCCGCGTCGGTCGCATCGAGCGTGACGTAGCTCACCCGCTCGAGGAACGTCGCTGCGCTTCCGGTCTCGTAAAAGGCTTCTGGAACGTGAGCCCCCAGCGCCTCCCGCGCGTGGTCGCGGAAGCTCGCATCGTCATGCGCCGAACGCGAGGTGGCGACGATCTTCAACGCTTCGGGAAGCAGCCCGTCCCGGTGCAAACCGTAAAGCGAAGGAAGCAGCATCCGCGCGGCGAGATCGCCCGTCGCGCCGAACAGGATCAGCGTCGTCGCCTTGGTCGGCTTGTCGGACCCGCCGGGCATTAGCGCTTCCAGTCCGCGAGCAACCAGCCCAGCACTTCCGGAAGGCGGGCGGCCCAGGCGTTTTCTTCATGCGCCGCACCCTTGTAGACACAGCTCTCGAAATCCTTGCCGCGCACCCAGCCGGCGTCAGCCACGCCCTGGTCCAGCACCGCCTGATACGGATCGTAGAAGGCGTCCAGCGTCGCGGTGCCGTGGTCCATCCACAGCTTGCGGCCTTGCGGCGCGCCAAGGCGGGTCGACAGATAGCGCTTCCAGTTGGCCTTGACCCCGGCGGCCATCATCGGCTGCTTCTGCAGCAGCTCGGGGTCGATCAGCGGGGAATGGGTCGAGACCGCCGCTGCCTTGCCGAAGACGTCGGCGCGCTCGGTTAGCGCATACAGGCTGATCAGCCCGCCCATGCTGCTTCCCGCGACCGCGGTGTATCGAGGCTGCGGACGGGTACGATAGCGCGCGTCGATGACAGGCTTCAGCGTGTCACCGAGAAACGACAGATATTCATCGCCACCAAGCTTGCCCTTGGCAAAAGCCTCGGTGCCCTGCCGCAGCGGAGCGCTTGCGACCCGGGTCGGGAAATAGCGCAGGAAGCGAGAGGGACCGGGATGATCGACCGCGACGATCATGAACGGTGCGACCTTGCGGGCGTTAATGAGGCCCAGCGCCGCCTTGTCGGCCGCCCAGACCTTGTTGAAGTTCGATCGCTTGGGGAAGAAGGTGTTCTGCCCGTCATGCATGTAGAGCACCGGGTAACGCCGCCTCGTCTCCTTGTCATAGCCGGGCGGAAGCCAGACGGTGACATGGACCTGCCCGATATCGGCAGGCTGCTCGAATTCAACGAAGCGGCCCTGCGCGGTGGCGGGGGTAGCGAGGGCAGCGAACAGGGCGGCAAGCGCGAGAAGGATGCGTGTCATCGCCCCAGTCTTACGAAACGGATCGCAAACCCGCCACCCGGCGCCATGCGAAGTTTCATGGCATCGGCGGCGGTGACGGTGCGCTTCTCGATCGCGATGGCGCGCGGGTTCGTGCGGAAGTCGGCGCCATCGCCGTCGCGGTAGATTTCAGCCCGGTAGCGGGTGCCCGCGTCGAGAAAGCTTAGCGGAAGATCGATGTCGCGGCCTTCCTCGTCGGTGATCCCGCCCATGAACCAGGTCGGCTTGCCGCGCTCCTTGCGCGCGAAGACGGCATAGTCGCCGACCTCGCCTGCCAGCATGCGCGTATCGTCCCAGTCGACCGCCACGTCCTTGATGAACTGGAAGGGACCGGGATTCGCCTCGTAATTCTCGGGCAGGTCCGCAGCCATCTGGATGGGCGAGGCGATCGTCACATAATAAGCCAGCTGCCGCGCCAGGGTCGACGGGATCGGCGTATTGCCGCGTCCCATCAGGCTGAGGATGCCGGGAGTGAAGTCCATCGGTCCGCCGAGCATCCGGGTGAATACCAGTTCGGTGTCATAGTGCGGCGGGTTCTTGGGAACGCCCCAGGCGTTATATTCCATGCCGCGCTGGCCTTCGCGGCTGACCCAGTTGGGATAGGTGCGGCGAAGGCCGGTGTCCTTGATCGGCTCGTGCGGGTTGATCGCGATGTGGCGCCTGGCGGCCTCTTCCACCACTTTCAGGTGATGGCGGCTCATGATCTGGCCCTCGTGCCATTCGAAGGTCTTGCGACCGTTGCCGTCCACCGCCTGCACGCCGCCAGCATCTGACACGTAGCCGGTCTTGATCGCCTCCATCCCATGGTTGCGCGCAAAGTCGAGCGCGGGGCCGAGCTGCCGCTCATAATTGGCGATGTTGGCGCTGGTCTCGTGGTGACCGATAAGGTGCACGCCCTTCCTGCGTCCATAATCGGAGAGGAACTTGATGTCATAATCGGGATAGGGCTTGCTGAAATTGAAGTCGTCGCCGGTCGCGAACCAGTCGCCGTCCCAGCCGACGTTCCATCCTTCGACCAGGACTCCGCGGAAGCCGTTCTTCGCGGCGAAGTCGATCATTTTCTTGGTGTAGGCGGTCGTCGCTCCATGCTTCGGCCCCGAAGCCCAGCTTTGCGTGTCGAGGTGCATCCCCCACCACACGCCGACATACTTTTGCGGCCTTACCCAGCTGACGTCGCCAAGCTTGTTGGGCGCGTTCAGGTTCAGGAACACGGTATTCGCGTAATACAGCGACGGCGCATCCGGGGTGATCAAAATCACCCGCCACGGCGTTTCGAACGGCGTGTCGCGAACGACCTTGGAGCCGCTCGACGAAGGCGTCAGAACCGCCTTCATCAGCCCGTCCTGTACTCGCGCAACGTTCATGCCCGAATAGTCGACCAGCGCGGCTTCATGGATGGCAAGGTGGATGCCGTCGTTGCGCCGCATGGTAAAGGGCGTCTGCGCGGTGCCTATGCCGCTGATCGGGGTATCGTTGTAGAGATATTCCTCGCGGTTGCTTTCGAACGCGGGTGCCCACCAGGCACGGCCGTTGCCCAGCACGTTGAACTGGGTCAGCTCCTCGGCGATGTTGGCGGTCTTGAGATTGGCCTGCTCGGGCAATTCATAGCGGAACGACACCGCATCATCGAACAACCGGAAGCGCACGCGCATGGTGCGGCGAAGCTTGTCGCTTTCCTGAAAGGTCAGCGCGATCTCATTGTGGCGGTCGCGTACCTTGCGCCACTCGCCCCAGGGCTGTTCCCACGTTTCGTCGGTCGATGCCTTGGTCTCGCCCTTCAGCTGCATGTTGCGCAGCATCTGGGGTGCATCGCTGAAGAGGAAGCCGAGATGGCTTTCACCGATCACCGGCGTCGATCCGCGCGAGACCGCATAACCGACCCGGCCGTCCCCGCTGGTCGTGACGGTCAGGGTCAGGGTGCCCGACGGCGAGGATGCGGTGGCGACCGTGGTCTGCGCGAGCACTGGCGCCGAAAGGGTAAGGGCCGCAAGGCCAAGAAGGAAGCGCGTCAAATCGTCAATTCCTCGATCAAGGCCGCATAGGGCTTGAGTTCACTTCCGACCCGCTCGCCGGTGGAAAAGGTCGTCCGGCCTGCAGGCACGTAAGTCACCGGTCGTGCCGACAGGTTGAAGGTGCAGCGCAGCCGCTCGCCGCCACGCCGCCGCCGCTCAAACACCAGCTTCTGGTCGCCGGCTTCGATGATTTCGAGCGAGCCCCAGCGGAGCGCCGGATGGGCATTGCGAAGAGCGATGACGTCGCGCGTATGATGCAGCATCGAATGCCTGTCCGCAGCCTGCGTATCGACGCTCAAGGCCGCATGGTCGGCCCCGAACGGCAGCCAGGGGCGACCGCTGGTGAAGCCATATCCGGGCTCGCGGGCGCGCCACGGCATGGGCGTCCGAACGCCGTCGCGGCTCAAGGTCTGCGGCCAGTTGGCAATCGCTTCGGGATCCTGCAGCAATTCGAAGGGCACCTCTACCTGCGTCAGGCCAAGCTCTTCGCCCTGGTAAAGAATGATCGATCCGCGCAGCGCCGCGAGCAGGAGCATCTTGGTCCGCGCGAATTGCGCCGCATGTTCAGGTGCTACCCAGCGTGACAGCGCGCGCGGAGCATCATGGTTCTCGAACGCCCAGCTCGGCCAGCCCATATCGGGACGGTCAGGCCAGCGGCCGGCACTCTCGGCCACCAGCGCGGGGGTCAGCTGATCGGCATAGAGGAAATCGAAGCCGTAGGCGCTGTGGAGACGGCCGGGCGCGGTATAGTCCGCCATTTCCTCGCGCGCCTGTTCGCCGCCCACCTCGGCAAGCGCGAAGGCCGCGCCATGGCTGTCGCACAGGGCCCGCAAACGTTCGAGGAAGTCGAGGATTTCGGGCTGCGACTGGTTGTGAAAATGATGCTGGAAATCGAACGGGCGCGTCCGCTGCGTCGGGCTGGCGACGGGCGGATTATCCGTCAGCTTGCGATCGTGCATCATGAAGTTGACGGCATCGAAGCGGAAGCCGTCGACGCCGCGCTCCAGCCAGAAACGCACGATGTCGAGCAGCGCCTGCTGCACGCCGGGCGAATGGCCGTTGAGCTGCGGCTGCTCCTTCAGGAAGTTGTGATGATAATATTGCTCGCGCCGCGCGTCCCAGGTCCAGCTTGGGCCGCCGAAGACCGACTGCCAGTTGTTGGGCGGCGAACCATCGGCCTTGGGATCGGCCCAGACGTACCAATCCGCCTTGTCGTTGGCGGCGCTGCTGCGGCTTTCGACGAACCATGGATGCTGATCGCTGGTATGCGCGAAGACCAGGTCGATCAGGACCTTCAGCCCAAGCCCATGCGCCCGCGCCACCAGTGCGTCGAAGTCTGCCAGCGTGCCAAAGGACGGATCGACATTGCGGTAGTCCGCAACGTCATAGCCGAAGTCCCGCATCGGTGAGGTGAAGAAGGGCGACACCCACACTGCATCGACACCCAGGTCCGCAACGTGATCCAGCCTGGCGGTAATACCCCTCAGGTCGCCAATCCCATCCCCATCGCTGTCGCAGAAACTACGCGGATAGATCTGGTAGATGGACGCGCCGCGCCACCAGGGTTCGACGGCCGTCGCCACGCGCTCGAGCGGCTCAGCGTGAGGCGCGGCAGATGACATGGCCGAAGGCGGGCAAAGTGACGCGGACAGTCCCCGGGGCAACCGGGGCGGCGGGGCAGGGGCCTGACAGCGATGCAAGGCCCGTGATGTTGGTCGGAACGGCAATGTTGCGCGTGATCGGCTCGGCCGAGGTGTTGATCGCGATCACCACCTGCTCGCTCTCGCTCGTGCGGGAAAAGGCCAGCAGGCCCGGCTTGTCCTCGGTCGCCAGCAGCGCCGTGTCACCGCGCCGCAATGCTTCACTGCCCCGGCGGATCGCCGACAGTTCCGCGACCAACTTGTAGAGCGGATGCTGCGGATTAAAGTTTTCGGTCGCGGTGGTGCGGTCGCTGCCAAGCAGCACATTGTCATTGTACGACGCGACCTTCGACGCAAACAGCGTCTCGCGCGCATCCTGGTCGCCGCCATCGCTCACGAACCCCTGCTCGTCGCCGTAATAAACGGTCGGAACGCCGCGCCAGGTGAACAGCAGGACGTGGCCCAGCATCACTCGCTGCAGGAGTTCCTGCGGGGTTGCCTTGAGATTGTCGCGCTTGACGAACCCGGCGAAGCGGCCCGCGTCATGATTGCCGAGGAAGGTCGGCAGTTGCTTCGCCGTCGCTTCGCCGTTGGCATAAAGAACGTCCTGCAGCTGCAGGTTGCGGAACAGCTCGGTCGGAGCCTTGCCGGCAATCGTCTTCTGCGCAGTAGCAAAGAAGGCGAAATCCAGCACCGCCGGCAGCCGGTCGCGCTTGGTGTAATGCGCCAGCCGCCCCGCTTCGCCGCTGTCGTCATAGACTTCGCCAAAGATGTGGAAGTTCGCGATACCCCTCGCCTTTGCGCGCTCCATCATCGCCGGTGCGAACGCCTGCCAGAATTCCGTATTGACGTGCCGCGCGGTGTCGATGCGGAAGCCGTCGATTCCGAACCGGTCGATCCAGCTGCCGAACACGTCGATGAAGCCGGCGACGACTTTTGGATGCTCGGTCATGAGATCGTCAAGGCCGACGAAATCACCCTTGGTGGTGCTTTCCCCGCTGAAGGTCGAATCGCCACGATTGTGGTAAAGCATCGGATCGTTCAGCCAGGCCGGCACCTTCACGTTCAATTCGGACTTGGGCGTGCTAATCGTGTAGGCGTAATTGGGGTCGGTCAGCCTGGCGAAATTCTCCGCGGTCTGCACCCCGTCACCGGCAAAGCCGGGATTGATCGGAGCGCCGCTCGGACCGCCGCGGCGCTGATAGGGATAATCGGCGACCGACCGGTACGGACACGCCTTGGCCGCCTCGCACTCGGCGAACTTGATGACGTCCGCGGTGTGGTTGGCGATGATGTCCATGTAGACCTTCATGCCACGCGCATGCGCCGCGTCGACGAACGCCTTGAAATCCGCATTCTCGCCAAAGTGCGGATCGACACGGGTGAAGTCGGTCACCCAATAACCGTGATAGCCCGAGCTTTCCTGGCCCTTGGGTCCCTGCACCGGCTTGTTCTTGAAGATCGGCGCGAACCAGATAGCGGTGACGCCCATGTTCTGCAGATAATCGAGCCGCTTGATCAGCCCCTTGAGGTCGCCGCCATTGTAGAAGCCCTTGCTCGACGGATCGAAGCCCGTCGCCAGCCGGTCGCCTTTAAGGCCCCCGCGGTCGTTCCTGGAATCGCCATTCTCGAAGCGGTCGGGCAGCAGGAAGTAGATGACCTCGTCTTGCGGCAACCGGCTGCGAAAGTCGGCTGCCGGGACGGTCGCTTGAGCCAGCGCCGACGCGGCGGCAAGTGTCGATAGGATCATGGGTTTTACGAGGCCTGCTTCATCATGGTCTTCATCGGCGCGAAATGGGCAACAAACTGGCCGTGGTCGGGCATTCGCGCGGCCTCCTGGATGTAGGCGCCCTCGGTCAGGTCGAAGAATTCGGCAAGCCGCGCTTCCTCGACCTGATTGGCCAGCGGATGCCAGCGTTCGGGCATTATGTTCTGGCCGATCAGCACCTGCACCCAGCCGCGCTGGTCGAACAGTTCATCAAGGCTTGGCGCGACGTTACCGGTGGCGCGGAACAGCTCGATCCGGTGCTGCAGGCTGTCCGGCAGCTGCATCGCGCGGACCATGTCCCAGAACGGCTCCCCGACCCGCTGGTTGGCATGATAGTGAAGAATGACGAAGTCTCGGATGGACTCGATTTCGCGGTCGAAGCGTGCGTTGAAATCGTCGCGCGCACGGTCGCTCACCGGCCCGCCCGGAAGCAGCTCCAGCAGGCGGTTGATGCCGGTCTGGATCAAGTGGATGCTGGTCGATTCCAGCGGCTCGATGAACCCCGACGACAGGCCGATCGCGACGACGTTGCGGACAAACGCCTTACGCCGCTTGCCGGTGGTGAAGCGAAGGGTGCGGGGTTCGGCGGCCGGCTTGCCGTCGAGGTTGCGCAAAAGCTCCGAGGCGGCCTCATCCTCACTGAGGAATTCAGACGAAAAGACGCGCCCGTTGCCGATCCGGTGCTGCAACGGAATGCGCCACTGCCAGCCGACCTTGCGTGCGGTCGCCATCGTGTAGGGCGTGACCGGCTGGACCGAACTGCACGGCACCGCGACCGCGCGATCGCACGGAAGCCAGTGCGTCCAGTCCTCATAGCCTGCCTGCAGCTCCTGCTCGATCAGCAGGCCGCGAAAACCCGAGCAGTCGACGAACAGGTTGCCTGCGACCCGCGTGCCGTCCGCGAGCAGCACCGCGGCGATGTCGCCGCTCTCGCCATGCCGCTCGACACCGGTGATCCGGCCTTCCAGCCGCACCACGCCGCGCTCTTCGGCATAGGAGCGGAGGAAGCGGGCATAGAGCGACGCGTCGAAATGGAAGGCATAGGGCAGGGGCGGCAGCGGATTGCCATCGGCCCGCGTCACATGCGCGAAGCGATTGCCCGCCAGCACCACCGTGTTGAAGAGGTAATGCCCGAACGGCTTGGCATAGCCGAGCGCGCGGCCACGCAGCCAGTAATGGTGGAAGGGCAACAGGCCGATGCCGCGGCCGACCTGCCCGAAGGCATGGACATAGCCCTCGTCCGGCTTGCCCCAGCCCTGGAAGGCGATGCCAAGCTTGTAGGTGCCGCCCGTCGCCGCGACGAATTCGGCTTCGTCGATCTCCAGCGCCTGGTTGAACTGCTGGATCGCCGGGATGGTCGCTTCGCCAACGCCGACCGTCCCGATCTCGTCGGACTCGACCAGTGTGACCTTGCCGCCCGGCAGGCAAAAACGGGCAAGCGCGGCCGCGGTCATCCAGCCGGCTGTTCCGCCGCCGACAACCACGATGTGCGGCAAGCGCACGTCCATCAGCTTAGTCCTTTCGCTCGTATGCCGGCGCCGCCCCGAGCGACGCCGGCCACGAAGAGCTTAGAACCGGTAGTTGAAACCGGCCAGGAAGCGACGACCGTAACGCTGGTAGTCGATCACCTGGTTGTCCGCATTCGGGTTTACCGTCGCGAACGGCTCGTTGGTGAGGTTCTGGCCCTGGAGGAACAGGGACAGCCCGCTCAGCGTACCGGTCTGCCCGAAGTCATAGCCGACCTGGCCGTCGATGATCGTCTCCGGACGGGCGCGACGGTTGAAGCGCTCGCCGCCGAAGCCGGTGACTTCGCCGATGAAGCTCGAGCGGTGGCGGGCGCTTGCGCGCAGGCTGAACCCGTTATTCTCATAATAGGCCGTGCCGTTCGCGACCCACCGGCTGTAGCCCGGAAGATCCGTCGCCGGAGCACCCGGCGCCGGCGAAACCTTGGTCTTGGTGTAGCTGACGCTGCCCGTCACGCCGAAGCCCTGGAGCACCGACACGAAGGTGTCGAACGGCAGGGTGCCGGCGGCCTCGATGCCGTACAGCTTGCCGCCCTTGCCGTTGATCGGCTGGTTCACGCGTCCGAACGGATTGATGATGATCGGCAGGTTGTTGTTGTCGGTGCCCGGGTTCGCAAAGGTGAAGCCGGTGTAATTATACGGGGAATCGAGCTTGTAGATGTAGCTCTGGAGGTCCTTGTAGAAGCCCTGCAGCGCCAAATAGCCCTTGGTCCCGAAATACTTCTCGAACGTCACGTCGACCGCATTGGCGCGGAACGGCCGCAGCGACGGATTGCCGAGGTTGCCGGTGACGGTGCGGCAGACCCGTCCGGTCGGGCAGGTGAACCGCGCGGGATCGCCCGGATCGCTGTTGCTGACGCCGTAGTCGAACGAGTTGCGCAGGTCGACGAGGCGCGGACGGATGATCTCGCGCGCGGCGCCGATGCGGACCACGAAGTCACCCGGCATGCGCAGCGACAGGTTCGCGCTTGGCAGCACGTCCCAATAGGTGTCGCCGTCGGTGTTGCGGGTCGACGTCACGTTCGGCGATCCATTGGCATTGAAGCCGAGGAGGGTCGCGCGGGTGCCGTTGGAACTCTGGTCGGTGTGATTGGCCTGAACACCGATGTTGCCGGTCAGCTCGGACGCGCCAACCATCGACTTGATGTTGACCTGGAGATACGGCGTCCAGACCTTTTCCGAGATGCTGTAGTTCTTGGCGACCACGTCCGGATAGACGTTGCGGACCAGGTTGTAGATGCCGCTGTTGACGAGCTTCAGCGGATCATAGCTGATCAGCGGACCAAGGCCGAGGAAGCCGAGGTCGCTGGTTCCGACCCGCGCATCGACAGGCACGGCAACGCTGGTGGTGCCGTTGGTGTTGGCTTTCAGCCCAAGGAAGTATTCGTCGGGACGCAGGCTCTTGGAGCGGTCGGTGTAGTTGAGGCCGAGCTGAACCGACTTGAGGAAGCTGTCGGTGAACTCCTTCTCGGCCTCGGCGCGACCCTGCCAGATCTCGTCGTTGACGATGCGGTTGTTGTAGTAACCGTCCTGGCTGCCGACGATGCGAAGGCCATTGGCGTCGGTCTGGTTGCCGCCCCAGCCCTGAGGAGAGGTGAGCAGGATCGTGTTGAAGTCACCATAGTTCAGCGTCGGCTTGAACACGGTGCCGTTCTTGCCGCTGGTGAAGCTGATGGTGTCCGACGCGCCCGCCGCCGCGCGGCCGGTGCCCGCATAGGTCTCGACGTTGAGCTCGTTGCGCTTGGTGCGCGAATAGCTGATGTCGCCGGTCAGGTTGAAACCGTTGTCGCCCTCGAAGCGGTTGTTCCAGCCGAACGAATAAAGCTTCGCCTTGCGCTGGAACGCGTCATTGCGGATCACGCCCTTGACGCCGGTGTATCGGCCGCTGGTGACGAGGCCGTCGGCAACGGTGAAGCCCGGCTGCAGCTGCGCCGCCGACCAGAACAGCGGAAGCTCGATGCCGCGCTTGATCTGATCGTCCTTGAAGTCCGAATAGAACGCATCGAGCGTCGAGGTGAAGCGCGGATCCGGGCGGAACTGCAGCGTTCCGTTGAGGCCGAGGCGGGTCAGCTGGGTCGAGGTGATGTACGACTTCGAACCGCCGATCACGACCGGGCCGTTGTTGGTGACGTTGGGATAGCCCCAGGCGTTGAATTCTTCGATCTGGTAGGGCTCGTCCACCCACGACGCGCCGAGCGCGACGCCAAGCGTGCCGGCGTCATTCTGGTCGACGAACAGGCCGTTGATGCGATAGCCCTTGTCGTCAGAGCCCGCATTAAGCTTGCCCAGATCGGCATAGCTGCCGCGCGCGCCGATCGCGATGACCCGCTTCTTGGTGTCGAGCGGACGGATCGTGCGCATATCGACGGTGCCCGACAGGCCCTGGCCGATCACGCTCGCCATCGGCGTCTTGTAGACGTCGACGCGGTTGATGATTTCGGACGGATACTGGTCGAACTCGACAGCGCGGTTGTCGCCGGTCGAGGTCTGCTCACGGCCGTTCAGCAACGTGGTCGAAAAGTCCGGGGCGAACCCGCGGATGGAGATGTTGTTGGAACGCCCCGAGAGACGCTGCGAGGTCAGGCCCGGAAGACGCGCAATCGATTCCGCGATCGACGCGTCGGGCAGCTTGCCGATGTCTTCGGCCGACACCGACTCGACGATCTGCTCGGAGTATTTCTTCTTGTTGATCGCGTTCTCGAGCGCGCGGCGGAAGCCGGTGACGACGATCGCGTCGTCCTGCTCGGGCTTGGCGGCGTCCTGCGCGTTCTCCGCAGTGGAAGCGCCGGTCGCGTCTTGCGCGGCAGCCGGGGTCGCGATCAGCGCGGCGCCCAGCGCCAGCGAGCTCGCCGCCAGCCAAAGGCGGCCATTCATGGTCGAAGCAGTCATTGTCTCGTCACCCTCCTCGGACGTGGCGCACGCCTTTTGGCGGCAGCCATGTCACCGGTTTGAAACCTACCAGCCATTTTCAGGGTGAACAGAATGACAGGAAGCTATACATACGTATTCAGCACGTTACACTGTGGCAGCAATGACGCAGCGGCGCCCAACATCGTTCGATATCGCCGCTTTGGCGGGGGTTTCGCAGCCGACAGTGAGCCGCGCCTTGTCCGGAAATCCGGCGGTCAGTGCCGACACCCGCGCCCGAGTCCTCGCGGCTGCCGAACAGCTTCATTACAAGGTCGACAAGAACGCCTCGGGCCTTCGCCGGCAGCACAGCCGCACGCTCGCCCTGCTGTTTTTCGAGGACCCGACGCCCGACGAAACGCTGATCAATCCGTTCTACCTGTCGATGCTCGGATCGATGGTCCGCGCGTGTGCGTCGCACGGCTATGACCTGCTGATCAGCTTCCAGCAGCTGAGCGACGACTGGCACGTCGATTACGAAGACAGCCGCAAGGCCGACGGCATCATCTTGCTCGGCTACGGCGATTATCTGCAATATCGCCCGCGGCTCGAAGCGCTGGTCCGCCGCGGCACGCATTTCGTCTGCTGGGGCAATCCCAACAACAGCGAATACGGGTTCATGATCGGCTCTGACAACGAGTCCGGTGGCTATCAGGCGACCACTCACCTGATCGAACTCGGCCGGCAACGCATCGCCTTTATCGGGTCGGTAAGCCCCGCTTACCCCGAGTTCCTCGACCGCTACCTCGGCTACAATCGGGCGCACGAAGAGGCCGGGCTTTTGCGCATCGAACGGCTGCGCGTTGACGCCGGTCCGAGCGAGGAAGAAGGACGCGCCGCGATCGCCGAACTCGAGCGGCGCGGGCAGGATTTCGATGCCCTGTTCGCGGTATCGGACCTTGCCGCGATCGGCGCGATGAAGGCGCTTCAGGAACGCGGTCGCAGGATCCCCGAAGACGTGGCGGTGGTCGGCTTCGACGACCTCGCCGCCGCCGGTTACGCCAGCCCACCGCTGACCACGATCGCACAGGATGCGCGCGCTGCGGGGGCGGCCCTCATCGAAGCCCTGATCGAGCAGATCGACGGTCAGGAAAGCGAGCCGCGCCTCCTTCCCGTCACCTTGAAGGTCCGCGGTTCAAGCCAGGTCTGACGCGGGCCGCCGCGCATAGAAGCCGTAGGCGGCGATGATCGCA